>NZ_JBVOQE010000015.1:0-126743 GCF_055668065.1 Streptomyces sp. NPDC097129
GCCCGGTTACATTCCGAACCCGGAAGCTAAGCCTTACAGCGCCGATGGTACTGCAGGGGGGACCCTGTGGGAGAGTAGGACGCCGCCGAACAATTATTGGAGCTCTGGCTCTTGGGTATACAGCCCAAGAGCCAGAGCTTTTTTGCGTTGAGGTAGGGTCAGGGGGCATCGTTGGCTCATTTTCTACTGGAGGCCCCCGGGTGGAGGTCCAGGAGACTCGTGTTCAGACGGACCGGGTCCTCACCATCCCCAACATCCTCAGCATGGCGCGGCTCGTCGGCGTGCCCGTGTTCCTGTGGCTCATCCTGCGGCCCGAGTTCGGCGGCCCGAAGAGCGACGGCTGGGCACTTCTCGTGCTGGCCCTGAGTGGTGTCAGTGACTATCTGGACGGGAAGCTCGCGCGGCGCTGGAACCAGATCAGCAGCCTCGGCCGGCTGCTCGACCCGGCGGCCGACCGGCTCTATATCCTCTCCACCCTCGTCGGCCTCACCTGGCGCGAGATTCTGCCCCTCTGGTTGACCGCTGTACTGCTCGCGCGCGAGCTGGTTCTCCTGGTGATGGTGGGCATCCTGCGCCGGCACGGCTATCCGCCGCCGCAGGTGAACTTCCTCGGCAAGGCCGCGACCTTCAACCTGATGTACGCCTTCCCGCTGCTGCTGCTCAGTGACGGATCGGGCTGGCTGCCGTCACTCGCTGCTATTTTCGGATGGGCGTTCGCCGGATGGGGTACAACGCTGTACTGGTGGGCAGGAGTCCTCTACGTGGTACAAGTCCGCCGCCTGGTCCGAGCGGATGCCACGGCCGACTGACTCCTCCCGCTGTCGACGGCGACCGCGGTCCCCGATGGCCCGCTCCGGAAAAGTACGGGAGAATCTGGAGGGGAGTAGTCGGCCAGACCGTCGTCTTTAGAGGAGGACGCTTCCGACATGAAGGCCGTCGTGATGGCCGGAGGCGAAGGCACGCGCCTTCGCCCCATGACCTCAAGCATGCCCAAGCCGCTCCTGCCGGTCGCCAACCGACCGATCATGGAGCATGTGCTGCGGCTGCTCAAAAGGCATGGGCTCAATGAGACCGTCGTAACAGTGCAGTTCCTGGCGTCACTGGTCAAGAACTACTTCGGTGACGGTGAAGAGCTCGGCATGGAGCTCACCTATGCCAATGAGGAGAAGCCACTCGGTACCGCCGGAAGTGTCAAGAACGCCGAAGAGGCATTGAAGGACGATGCCTTTCTCGTCATCTCCGGTGACGCACTGACCGACTTCGACCTCACCGAGCTGATCAATTTCCACAAGGAAAAGGGCGCGATGGTCACGGTCTGCCTCACCCGTGTGCCCAATCCGCTGGAATTCGGCATCACCATCGTCGACGAGGAAGGCAAGGTCGAGCGCTTCCTGGAGAAGCCGACCTGGGGCCAGGTCTTCTCGGACACCGTGAACACGGGCATCTACGTCATGGAGCCCGAGGTGTTCAACTACGTCGAGCCCGATGTGCCCGTCGACTGGTCCGGTGACGTCTTCCCGCAGCTCATGAAGGACGGCAAGCCGATCTACGGCTTCGTCGCCGAGGGCTACTGGGAGGACGTCGGCACGCACGAGAGCTATGTGAAGGCGCAGGCCGACGTCCTCGAAGGCAAGGTCGACGTCGACATCGACGGTTTCGAGATCTCGCCGGGCGTGTGGGTCGCGGAGGGCGCCGAAGTGCACCCGGACTCTGTCCTGCGCGGGCCGCTGTACATCGGTGACTACGCCAAGGTGGAAGCCGGCGCCGAGATCCGCGAGCACACCGTGGTGGGCTCCAACGTCGTCGTCAAGAGCGGGGCCTTCCTGCACAAGGCCGTCGTGCACGACAACGTCTACGTCGGGCAGCACAGCAATCTGCGCGGATGTGTCGTGGGCAAGAACACCGACATCATGCGGGCCGCTCGTATCGAGGACGGGGCCGTCATCGGTGACGAGTGCCTGGTCGGCGAAGAATCGATCGTGCAGGGCAATGTGCGGGTCTACCCGTTCAAGACGATCGAGGCCGGTGCCTTCGTCAACCAGTCGGTCATCTGGGAGTCCCGCGGGCAGGCGCACCTCTTCGGGGCCCGAGGTGTCTCCGGCATCCTGAACGTGGAGATCACGCCGGAGCTCGCCGTCAGACTCGCCGGCGCGTACGCCACGACCCTCAAGAAGGGCTCCACGGTCACCACGGCCCGCGACCACTCCCGTGGTGCCCGGGCGCTGAAGCGGGCGGTGATCTCCGCGCTGCAGGCCAGCGCCATGGACGTACGCGACCTGGAGAACGTGCCGCTGCCGGTGGCGCGCCAGCAGACCGCTCGGGGCAGCGCGGGCGGCATCATGATCCGGACGACGCCCGGGGTGCCGGACTCGGTCGACATCATGTTCTTCGACTCGCAGGGCGCCGATCTCTCGCAAGGAGGTCAGCGCAAGCTGGACCGGGTGTTCGCGCGGCAGGAGTACCGGCGCGCGTTCCCCGGTGAGATCGGTGACCTGCACTTCCCGGCCAGCGTCTTCGACTCCTATACGGGCTCGCTGCTGCGGAACGTGGACACGACCGGCATCGCCGAGTCGGGCCTCAAGGTCGTCGTGGACGCCTCCAACGGCAGCGCCGGCCTGGTGCTGCCCAGCCTGCTCGGCAAGCTCGGCGTGGACTCGCTGACGATCAATCCCGGTCTCGACGAGTCCCGGCCCACCGAGACGACGGAGATGCGCCGGGCGGGGCTGGTGCGGCTCGGCGAGATCGTGGCGTCCTCGGGTGCCGCGTTCGGTGTGCGGTTCGACCCGGTCGGCGAGCGGCTGTCGCTGGTCGACGAGAAGGGCCGGATCATCGAGGACGACCGGGCCCTGCTGGTGATGCTCGACCTGATCGCCGCAGAACGGCGCAGCGGCCGGGTGGCGCTTCCGGTGACCACCACGCGGATCGCGGAGCAGGTGGCCGCGTACCACGGCACCCAGGTGGAGTGGACGACCACCTCCCCGGACGACCTGACGCGGGTCGGCGGCGAGGAGGGCACCATCTTCGGTGGTGACGGCAAGGGCGGCTTCATCGTCCCCGAGTTCAGCAGCGTCTACGACGGTACGGCCGCCTTCGTACGGCTGATCGGTCTGGTGGCGCGGACGCAGCTCACGCTCAGCCAGATCGACGCGCGGATTCCGCGGGCACACGTGCTCAAGCGCGATCTGGCGACCCCGTGGGCCGTCAAGGGACTCGTGATGCGGCGGGTCGTCGAGGCGGCCGGAGACCGCTCCGTGGACACCACGGACGGGGTGCGCGTGGTGGAGGCCGACGGGCGCTGGGTGATGGTGCTGCCCGACCCGGCCGAGGCGGTCACCCACCTGTGGGCGGAAGGCCCCGACGACGCCTCCGCGCAGGCCCTGCTGGACGAGTGGGCGGCCGTCGTGGACAGCGCCGGACGGTAACCGCGACCCCACACGCGCGTGCCGGACAAGTACCCCCAACGGGGGCCTGTCCGGCACGCCGGTGGGGCCATTCGGAGGAATCCGTCGCGACGTGCGACGATGTGCGGCATGCCGCAGCAGCCCCCCGTTCGGAGCACTCGTACGCCACCGTCGCGGCCGGACGCGTCCATGTCGCTGCTCACCAACGTCATGGACCACAGCCTCGACGACGGCTATGCGGAGGCCGCCGCCCGTAAGGCGGCGGTCGGCTCGGGGGGCCTGCCGAAGACGCTCAGGGCGAAGCTGGGGCTGGCCGCCGGGCTGGTACTAGCGGCGCTCGTGGTGACCGTCGGCGCCGCACAGGCGCGTGTGGCGGCGCCGGTCGTCGCCAAGGAGCGCCAGGAGCTGATCGACCGGATCGACCGGGAGACGAAGACGGCCGACGACCTCGAGGGCGCCGTCGACAAGCTGCGTGACGACGTGAGCGCACGGCAGCGCGAGGCGCTGAAGACGAGCGGGGGCGGCGACCAGGCGGAACTCGTGGGCGTCCTGTCCGGGGCGAGCGCGGTGCACGGCCCGGGGGTGAAACTGGTCGTCGACGACGCCAAGGAAGCCACTTCGGGCCAGGCCGGCAACCCGCGGGAGACCAGCGGGTTCTCCGACACGGGCCGCGTCCGCGACCGGGACATGCAGCGGGTGGTCAACGGCCTGTGGGCGTCCGGCGCCGAGGCCGTGGCGATCAACGGACAGCGGCTGACGGCACTGTCCGCGATCCGCGCCGCGGGGGACGCGATACTGGTCGACAACAAGCCGTTGGTGCCGCCGTACACGGTGCTGGCGGTGGGGGATGGTGAGCAGCTCAGCACGCGGTTCCAGGACAGCGCGGACGGGCTGTATCTGAACGCCCTGCAGGAGAACTACGGCATCCGTACCAGCATCTCCGTGCAGAGCGACCTCCAGCTGCCCGCCGCACCGAGCGTGATCGTACGTACAGCACAGCCGGACACGGGAAAACCGGACACGGGAAAGACTGAGAAGGGCACATCGTGATCGCCGTACTGGGCCTCGTCGTGGGAGTCGTGGCCGGCCTGTTGGTCCGGCCGGAGGTTCCGGCGGTCGTCGAGCCGTATCTGCCGATCGCCGTCGTGGCGGCGCTGGACGCCGTCTTCGGCGGCCTGCGGGCCATGCTCGACGGCATCTTCGACGACAAGGTCTTCGTGGTGTCGTTCCTGTCGAACGTGGTGGTGGCTGCGCTGATCGTGTTCCTCGGGGACAAGCTGGGCGTGGGCGCGCAGCTCTCCACGGGTGTCGTCGTCGTGCTCGGTATCCGGATCTTCTCCAACGCTGCGGCGATCCGACGGCACGTGTTCCGGGCGTGAGAGCGATGAGCAACGAGGACGAGACACCCGGAAACACCGGAAACAAGGGCGAACAGCCCGGGGTCCCCGAGAATTCACTGCGCCGGGAGCTGCCCGAAGAGGTGCCGGCGCAGGGGCCCAGGGCCGGCGACGGCGCCGGGGCCGCGCCGCGCGGTGAGGCGAGCGGCCGGCAGCGGCTCGTGAAGGGGCTGTGGCCGCCGCGTGTCACGCGGGCCCAACTGATCGTGGCCGTGCTGCTCTTCGGTCTGGGCTTCGGGCTCGCCGTCCAGGTCGCCTCCAACAGCGACAGCGACAGCGCGCTGCGCGGTGCCCGGCAGGAGGATCTTGTCCGGATCCTCGATGAACTCGACGACCGCACCCAGCGTCTTGAGGACGAGAAGCAGGGGCTCGACAAGCAGCGCCAGGAGCTGGAGAGCAGCTCCGACCAGGCCGAGGAGGCCCGCAAGCAGACGGTGGAGAAGGAACGGCAACTGGGCATTCTGGCGGGCACGGTGGCGGCGCAGGGCCCCGGCATCACGATGACCGTCGACGACACGAAGGGGACGGTCCAGGCCGACATGCTGCTCGACGCGATCCAGGAGCTGCGCGCGGCGGGCGCGGAGGCGATCCAGGTGAACGACGTACGGGTGGTGGCCGGTACCTATCTGACGGACTCGGGCAAGAGTGTGAGCGTCGACGGGAACAAGATCACCGCGCCCTATCGTTTCAAGGTCATCGGCAAGCCGCAGGACCTGGAACCGGCGCTCAACATCCCTGGAGGCGTGGTGCAGACCCTGGAGAAGGAGCAGGCCACCGTGACGGTCGAGCGATCGAGCAAGATCGTCGTGGACGCCTTGCGAGCGGCGAAGCAGCCTGACTACGCTCGGTCGTCCTCCCAGTGAACCGGTGGTGCATGCGGGGCGTCGCACGAGGGCATGAGGTTGCGGGGGGTCGGCGCACCGAAGGGGTGGTGCGTGGTGGAAACTGTTTGGTGGATACGGACGTTGTGAGGATGTCCGGGTCGACCGGTGTGTTCAGTCAGGGTTCGTCCTGCCCCACGGGCGGGTCTGTTTCGGTCAAGGGGAATCGCCCGTGAAGTTGTTTGCGAGGTTGTTCGGCAAGAGCGCGCGAGAGGGCAGCGACAGCAACGCGACCGCTCGCCATCGCGCCCAGCCGGAGGAAGAGGCACAGCGTCCGCTGTTCCGGGACCAGGTGGCTGGTCCGGGCGGTGGCATTTCCGGAGGGCAGGGCGCGCCGTCGGTTGACCCTGCCCAGGCCGGCGGCATAGGTTTCGGCCAACCGTCAACCTCAGGTACGGGTGGAGGGTTCTCGTCCGACCCGTACGCGTCCCATGCCCCGGCGGGGCAGCCGCGGCAGGAGGATCCGTCCATGTCGGCCCTGGTGTGCACGAGGTGCGGTCACCGCAACGCGGAGAACAGCCGCTTCTGCAACAACTGCGGCGCGCCGCTGCGTGCGGGGGCGGTGCCGGAGCGCGCCTCCGAGACGACGTCCACGATCTCCATCTCCGGCATCGAGGCCTACGACGCCGAGGTCACCGGTCAGACGCAGCTTCCTGCGCTGTCCCCGGAGGCGCAGGCGGCCGTGGACGCGCTGCCGCTGGGTTCCGCGCTGCTGGTGGTGCGCCGCGGGCCGAACCAGGGCAGCCGCTTCCTGCTGGACGGTGAGCTGACCACGGCCGGCCGTCACCCGCAGAGCGACATCTTCCTGGACGACGTCACGGTCTCGCGGCGCCACGTGGAGTTCCGGCGCAGCCCGGACGGCACGTTCACGGTCGCCGACGTGGGCAGCCTCAACGGCACCTACGTCAACCGTGAGCGCATCGACCAGGTCGCCCTGCACAACGGCGACGAGGTGCAGATCGGCAAGTACCGGCTGGTCTTCTACGCGAGCCAGCGGGGCTACTGACCCTCCCTCGGACTGAGTCCGGGGGCACCCCCAGGGAAGGTCCATGCTTCGAACACCGGGCGGCGGTGCCGGCCACGGCACCGCCGCGGCGGACAGTGGGCTGATGAGCATCGGCACCGTGCTGAACATGCTGCGCGACGAGTTCCCCGAGGTCACCATCTCCAAGATCCGTTTCCTGGAGTCGGAGGGGCTGATCGAGCCGCGGCGGACCCCCTCGGGGTACCGCAAGTTCAGCGCGCAGGACGTCGAGCGCCTCGGCCGGGTGCTGCGGATGCAGCGTGACCACTATCTGCCGCTGAAGGTGATCCGCGAGCACCTGGACGCCCTGGAGCGCGGGGAGAGTGTCCGGCTGCCGACGCTCGGCCGGCAGCGGGACGGCGAGCAGCTGCGTGAGGTGCCCGAGGAACACACCGTGGCCCGCGTCGGCCGTTCCGAGCTGCTGGCCGCTGCCGGGATCGGCGAGCAGGAACTTCAGGAGTGGGAGTCGTACGGCCTGATCGCTCCGCTGGAGGAGGGCCTGTACGACGCCGAGGTGATCACGGTGGCCTCGCTGATCGTCCAGCTCGGCCGGTTCGGGATCGAGCCGCGTCATCTGCGGGTGATGAAGGCCGCCGCCGACCGGGAGGCGGGGCTCGTGGAGCAGGTGGTGGCCCCGCTCAAGCGCCACCGCAACCCGCAGACCAGGGCCCACGCCGAGGACCGGACCAGAGAGCTGGCGGACCTGGCGGTGAAGCTGCACGCGGCGCTGGTGCAGACCGCTCTCGGGGTGCGGCTGCCCTGAGCCGGGCGGGCGCGGGATGTGATGATCGTCCATGCGTTACCGGCTCGACTACCCAAACATCCCGGGCACGGCCTAGGGTTGCTGTGTGAACGAGCTCGATGTCGTAGGTGTCCGGGTCGAAATGCCCTCCAACCAACCGATCGTGCTCCTGCGCGAAGTGGGAGGCGACCGTTACCTCCCCATCTGGATCGGGCCAGGGGAGGCGACGGCGATCGCCTTCGCCCAGCAGGGCATGGCCCCCGCGCGGCCGCTGACCCACGACCTGTTCAAGGACGTGCTGGAGGCCGTCGGCCAGGAACTCACCGAAGTACGCATCACGGACCTGCGTGAGGGCGTCTTCTACGCCGAGCTGGTCTTCGCCAGCGGGGTCGAGGTGAGCGCCCGTCCGTCCGATGCCATAGCGCTGGCGCTGCGCACCGGCACGCCGATCTACGGCAGTGACGCGGTGCTCGACGACGCGGGCATCGCCATTCCGGACGAGCAGGAGGACGAGGTCGAGAAGTTCCGCGAGTTCCTCGACCAGATCTCACCGGAGGACTTCGGGAGCAGCAGCCAGTAGCCCGTGGGAGACGGGGGCCGGCGCGGGCCGGGAGGTCCGGTCCGCGCAGGTCGCGGTACGCGGCGCGGCGGTCGACAATGACGGCATGTGCCGATGGCGCGTGAGAGCGTCCTACGCCCTGTCCCGAGCGCATTCGGCTAGCCTTTCCCCGCGGTGGGGTACGGGAAACCACTCTCAGGGTGATTATCACTCGGCGTGCCGAGTGTGGCGGTCGTTGACGCACCCCTGGTGGCTGCCTACCTTCGAGAAGGCAGGTCGAGGACGGAGGTCGGCGTGGGAAGCAGCGGCGGCGGTTGGGCCGGGGGTGCCCCCGAACGCGGTTTCGGCGGGAGCGGTCCCCTTCCTTCCCCTGGCTCTCGGCTGCGTTCGAGCAGCGGGTGTCCCCATCCCGGCAGTGCGGCCGATCACGCTCCGCAGCGACCGACGGCCGTGCCGAGCGGCGGAGAGGCGACGTCCATGGCGTCCGAGGAGATCGGCTACCGGGGTCCGACGGCCTGCGCGGCCGCCGGGATCACCTACCGGCAACTCGACTACTGGGCCCGCACCGGACTCGTCGAACCGAGCGTGCGCCCGGCCCACGGTTCGGGAACGCAGCGCCTGTACAGCTTCCGGGACGTCGTCGTCCTGAAGATCGTCAAGCGGTTCCTCGACACCGGGGTGTCGCTGCAGAACATCCGCACCGCCGTCCAGCACCTGCGCGAGCGGGGATTCAGCGACCTGGAGCGCATGACGCTGCTCAGCGACGGCGCGACCGTCTACGAGTGCACCTCGCCCGACGAGGTGCACGCCCTCCTGCAGGGCGGGCAGGGCATTTTCGGCATCGCCGTCGGCGTGGTGTGGCGGGATGTGGAGCACGCGCTGTCGCAGCTGCACGGGGAGCGCGTCGACACCGGGGAGACCCTCATCGGGAACAACCCCGCGGACGAGCTGGCGCGGCGGCGCAACCGGGCGGTCTGACCGGGGCCATCGCGCGGGCGGGGCCCGGCCGCGCGGGCGGCGGTGCCGCTCGGCCGCCTGGGAGCGGCGTTGTCAGTGGTGTGGTGCAGGATCGGACATGTGAGGACCGCGCCCACGATTCTGCATCTGGACATGGATGCCTTCTTCGCGTCGGCGGAGCAGGCGTCCAAGCCCAGCCTGCGCGGGAAAGCCGTCGTCGTCGGCGGGCTGGGGCCCCGCGGTGTGGTGGCCACCGCCTCGTACGAGGCGCGGGTGTTCGGGGTCCATTCGGCGATGCCCACGGCCCAGGCCCGGCGGCTGGCGCCGAACGCCGCGTACCTCACGCCGCGCTTCGCCTTCTACCGGGCGATCAGCGAGCAGGTGATGGGGCTGTTGCGGGCGCTGTCGCCGCTGGTGGAGCCGCTCAGCCTGGACGAGGCGTTCGTGGACCTGGAGGCCGGGGGAGTCGCCTGGGACAGCGAGTCGGCACAGCGGGCGGGGCTGAAGCTGCGCGGGGACATCAGGGCGGTCACCGGGCTGACCGGGTCGGTGGGGCTCGCCGCGTCCAAGATGCTCGCCAAGATCGCCTCGGAGCAGGCCAAGCCGGACGGACTGGTGCTGATCGAGCCGGGGACCGAGCGGGCGATGCTCGGGCCGCTGTCGGTGCGGACCCTGCCCGGGGTCGGTCCGGCCACCGGTGACCATCTGCGGCGGTCCGGGATCACCACGGTCGACGAGATCGTGGAGGCCGGTGAGGACGAGCTGGTCCGGCTGCTGGGCAAGGCCCACGGGCACGGTCTGTACGCCATGGCGATGGCGCACGACGAGCGGCCCGTGGTGGCGGAGCGGGAGGCGAAGTCCGTCTCCGTCGAGGACACCTACGACGTGGACATCCACGACCGGCTGCGGATCGGGCTCGAGGTCCAGCGGCTGGCCGAGCGGTGCGTGCGGCGGCTGCGCGCCGCAGGGCTGTCCGGACGGACCATCGTGCTGAAGGTGCGGCGGTACGACTTCTCCACGCTGACCCGGTCGGAGACGCTGCGCGGGCCCACCGACGACCCCGCCGTCGTTCGGGAGGCGGCGCTGCGGCTGCTGGAGGCGGTCGACACGACGGGCGGGGTGCGGCTGCTCGGCGTCGGCGTCAGCGGGCTCGCCGACTACACCCAGGAGGACCTGTTCGCGCAGGCGGCGGGGGAGCGGGAGCGGGCGCGGACGGAGGGCCCGGAGGAGGACGACGCCGCGCACGCGCCGCCGGCGCCGCCGGAGGAACCGGAGCCGGCACAGCGGCCCTGGCTGCCGGGGCACGACGTGCGGCACACCGAGTACGGGCACGGGTGGGTCCAGGGCAGCGGCCTCGGCCGGGTCACGGTCCGTTTCGAGACACCGGACTCTGCCCCGGGCCGGGTCCGGACCTTCCGGACGGACGACCCCGCGCTGGAGCCGACGGAACCCCTGCCCCTCGTACGGCGAAGACCGGGCGAGGGTGGCCTGGCGGGTGCGGAGACCGAGGGATCAGGTGTTGGTGCGCAGCCGTCGGCGGTTGGGTGGGCCGGGCCAGGGGGGCGCCAAGCAGGTGACGGGTAGGTCGAGGCGTCGTCCACTCGTAGCCGAGGGGTGGCAGCCACCCTTGGCAGAGGCTCGGTTCGGGCGGAACGCGCCCGCCCGGGGCCCGGGGCTGGGGGCTTCGGGCATCGACCGGACGTGGTTCCGCTGCGAGCGCCGCCGTACGACGGGGGCGCCCGTAGCCCGGTGCGTGCGGCCCGGTGCGTGCGGGTGCCGGCCGCGGTCGGCAGCGTAGAGGGTTCGCCGGAGGGAAGGGGTGGGACGGGGTGAAAGGCGTAGGGAGCGTGCCGGGCGTCGGCTCGGGCCGGTCCGCCGGGCCGGCCGCCCCGGCGCGGCACGGGCCCGGGCCCGGGCGTCGCGGCGGGTGGGTCAGATCTCGTCCGTGCCGGCCACTTTGCCGAAGTCGTGATCCTGCAGCGGGGGAGGGGCGGCGATGTCGAGGCCGTAGTGGTGGTAGAGCTGGAGTTCCTGTTCCGGGGAGAGGTGGCGGCCCACGCCGAAGTCGGGGGCGTCCTTGATCAGGGCGCGCTCGAAGGGGACGTGCAGCGCGCCCTCGATCAGTTCGCTCGGCTCCAGCGGGACGAAGGCGTCCCGGCTGAACAGGCCCGTTCGTATGGCGGCCCACTCCGGGACGCCCGTCGCGTCGTCGAGGTAGACCTCGTCGACGGTGCCGATCTTCACGCCGCTGCGGTCGAACGCCTTGCGGCCGATCAGGTTGCGCGGATCGATCTCGGTCTGCACGGGCCCTCCACTTGGTCGCAAGACGGTTGTAAGCACTACGAAAGAGCACAATGGTGATGGCGGCCACTCGAAGGCTCCGGCGTCGACCTCGCTGGTAGGCTGACAGCGGCTGCTGACCCCGTGCGGGAGAGTCCTCCAGACATCATCGGAGGCGCCGAAGGAGCAAATCCTCCCCGGAATCTCTCAGGCTCACGTACCGCACGGACGAGGTCACTCTGGAAAGCAGGGCGGGTGTCGACGGCTCCCGCTCTCACCGACGGTGAAAGCCGGGTGCTCTCGGGCGTCCGGTGAAGCTCTCAGGTCGAGATGACAGAGGGGGAGGCCGTCCGGGTACCCGCGCCGTGGTGCCCCTCGAAGGTCGTGTCAGACCAGGAGGCCTCCGCAATGACCGCCCATCGCATTCCGCTTGCCGAGCTCGAGAAGGGGATTCCCTTCGAGCAGCGCCACATCGGGCCCGACCACGAGGCCCGGGCCAAGATGCTCGCCCAGGTCGGGTACGGCTCGCTGGACGAGCTGACCGCCGCCGCGGTGCCGGATGTGATCAAGAACGCCGACGCCCTCGACCTGCCGGACGCCCGCAGTGAGGCCGAGGTGCTCGCCGAGCTGCGCTCCCTGGCCGACCGCAACCAGGTCCTCGGCTCCATGATCGGCCTCGGCTACTACGGCACCTTCACGCCGCCGGTCATCCTGCGCAACGTCATGGAGAACCCGGCCTGGTACACGGCGTACACGCCCTACCAGCCGGAGATCTCCCAGGGCCGTCTCGAGGCGCTGCTCAACTTCCAGACCGTCGTCGCGGACCTGACCGGTCTGCCGACCTCCGGCGCCTCCCTGCTCGACGAGGGCACGGCGGCCGCCGAGGCGATGGCGCTGTCCCTGCGCATGGGCAAGAACAAGAAGGGTCTGTTCCTGGTCGACGCGGACGCGCTGCCGCAGACCGTGGCCGTCATCGAGACCCGGGCCGAGCCGACCGGCGTCGAGGTCGTCGTCGCCGACCTCAGCGAGGGTATTCCGGCCGACATCGCCGCCCGCGAGATCAACGGCGTGCTGCTCCAGTACCCGGGCGCCTCCGGTGCCGTACGCGACCTCAAGCCGGTCATCGACCAGGCGCACGAGCTGGGCGCGCTGGTCACCGTCGCCGCCGACCTGCTGGCGCTGACGCTGCTGAAGTCGCCGGGCGAGCTGGGCGCGGACATCGCGGTCGGCACCACGCAGCGGTTCGGTGTGCCGATGGGCTTCGGCGGCCCGCACGCCGGCTACATGGCCGTGCGGGAGAAGTTCGCGCGCAGCCTGCCCGGGCGGCTCGTGGGCGTGTCCGTGGACGCGGACGGGAACAAGGCCTACCGGCTGGCGCTGCAGACGCGTGAGCAGCACATCCGCCGGGAGAAGGCCACCAGCAACATCTGCACCGCGCAGGTCCTGCTGGCCGTGATGGCCGGCATGTACGCCGTGTACCACGGGCCGGAGGGCCTCAAGGGCATCGCGCGGCGCACGCACCGGTACGCCGCGATCCTCGCCGAGGGCCTGAAGGCCGGCGGCGTCGAGGTCGTGCACGGCGCCTTCTTCGACACCGTCACCGCGCGGGTGCCCGGGCGGGCCGCAGAGGTCGTCGCCGCCGCCCGGGACAACGGGGTCAACCTGCACCTCGTCGACGCCGACCACGTCTCCCTCGCCTGCGACGAGACCACGACCCGCGACCAGCTGGCCGCCGTGTGGAGCGCCTTCGGCGTCGAGGGCGACATCGAGGCGCTGGACGCCTCCGCCGGGGACACGCTGCCGCAGGACCTGCTGCGCGGCGACGTCTACCTGTCCCACCCGGTCTTCCACCAGCACCGCTCCGAGACCGCGATGCTGCGCTACCTGCGCAAGCTGTCCGACCGCGACTACGCGCTCGACCGCGGCATGATCCCGCTGGGCTCCTGCACGATGAAGCTCAACGCGACCACGGAGATGGAGCCGGTCACCTGGCCGGAGTTCGGTCAGCTGCACCCCTTCGCTCCCGCCGAGCAGGCCGAGGGCTACCTCACGCTCATCCACGAGCTGGAGGAGCGTCTCGCCGAGGTCACCGGCTACGACAAGGTCTCGCTGCAGCCGAACGCCGGTTCGCAGGGCGAGCTGGCCGGTCTGCTGGCCGTGCGTGGCTACCACCGCGCCAACGGCGACGACCAGCGCACGATCTGCCTCATCCCGTCCTCCGCGCACGGCACCAACGCCGCGAGCGCCGTGATGGCCGGCATGAAGGTCGTCGTCGTCAAGACCGCCGAGGACGGCGAGATCGACGTCGAGGACCTGCGGGCGAAGATCGAGCAGTACCGCGACGAACTCGCGGTGCTGATGATCACCTACCCGTCGACGCACGGCGTGTTCGAGGAGCACGTCGCCGACATCTGCGCCCAGGTGCACGAGGCCGGCGGCCAGGTCTACGTCGACGGCGCCAACCTCAACGCGCTGGTCGGCGTCGCCAAGCCCGGCCACTTCGGCGGCGACGTCTCCCACCTGAACCTGCACAAGACGTTCTGCATCCCGCACGGCGGCGGCGGTCCCGGCGTCGGCCCGGTCGCGGTCCGCGAGCACCTCGCGCCGTATCTGCCCAACCACCCGCTGCAGCCCGCCGCCGGGCCGGAGACCGGTGTCGGCCCGGTCTCCGCCGCGCCGTGGGGTTCCGCCGGCATCCTGCCCATCTCCTGGGCGTACGTCCGCCTCATGGGCGGCGAGGGCCTGAAGCGGGCCACGCAGGTCGCCGTGCTGTCCGCGAACTACGTCGCCAAGCGCCTCGAGCCGCACTACCCGGTGCTCTACACGGGCCCCGGCGGGCTGGTCGCGCACGAGTGCATCATCGACCTGCGCCCGCTGACCAAGGCGACCGGCGTGAGCGTGGACGACGTCGCCAAGCGGCTCATCGACTACGGCTTCCACGCGCCGACGATGTCCTTCCCGGTGGCCGGCACGCTGATGATCGAGCCGACCGAGTCCGAGGACCTGGCCGAGCTGGACCGGTTCTGCGACGCGATGATCGCCATCCGCGCGGAGATCGAGAAGGTCGGCTCCGGCGAGTGGACCGCGCAGGACAACCCGCTGCGGAACGCCCCGCACACCGCCGGTGCGCTCGGCGGGGAGTGGAAGCACGCCTACAGCCGCGAGGAGGCCGTCTTCCCGGCCGGCGTGTCGGCCGCGGACAAGTACTGGCCGCCGGTGCGCCGGATCGACCAGGCCTTCGGTGACCGCAACCTGGTCTGCTCGTGCCCGCCGCTGGACGCGTACGAGGACTGAGGCACGCTGAGGTGAGTGAGGGCCCCCGCTTCGGGGGCCCTCATCCGTTTCAGGCCGTCGCCACGGCCACCTCGGTGGCCTTGATCAGGGCGACGACGGAGGAGCCCGCCGCCAGGGCGAGGTCGGTGGCGGCGTCCTTGGTGATGGCGGCGGTCAGTTCCGTGTCCTCGACGGCGACCCTGACCGTGGCCATGGCGCCGCCGCTGGTGACGTCGGTGACCGTGCCGGGCAGCTGGTTGCGGATCGACAGGCCCCCGACGGGGCCCGTCGCGAGGGAGACCTCGGTGGACTTGACCAGGGCGCGGACGGGGGAGCCGGGTGCGAGGCCGAGGTCCTCGGCGGCGTCCAGGGTGACGGCGGCGGTGAGTTCGCGGCCGCCCGTCAGCCGGATCCGGACGGTGGCCATCGCCTCGCCGGTCTGGACGGCGGTGACGGTGCCGGAGAGCTGGTTGCGGATGCTCAGGGTCATGGCACCCACCGTAGTGCCGGTGTCCGGTCAGGCCGGGTATGCGTGGGTCTGTGCCGCTTTCACTGTCGCCCACACCGGTGCACCCGGGTGCAGGTCCAGCTCGGCCGCGGCGACCGTGGTGAGGTCGGCGGCCAGCGGCAGCTCGCCGGTGAGGTCGACGCGGATCTGGTCTCCGTGGGTCTCCAGGCCGGCCACCTCACAGCACCACAGATTGCGGGCGCTGGAACCGCTCGGCCGCTCGCGGTGCAGGGTGACCGCGCCCGGCGGGAACGCGACGAAGACCCCGCCGGTGAGGTGCTCGGTGGTGGTGATCTCCGGGCCCGCCTCCAGTTTCACGGTGTGGCCGTCGGCCCGGCCGCGATAGAGGTTCAGGCCGACCAGCTGGGCGATGTAGTCGGTGCGCGGGTGGCGGGCGATGTCGGCGGGCGTGCCCTCCTGGACCACCCGGCCGTGCTCGATCACCACCAGCCGGTCGGCCAGCACCATGGCGTCCAGCGGGTCGTGCGTGACCAGGACGGCCACCGCCTCGAACTCGGCGAGATGGCGGCGCAGCTGGGCGCGCACCTCCAGCCGGGTGCGGGCGTCCAGGGCGGCGAGCGGCTCGTCGAGCAGCAGCAGCCGCGGGCGGGTGGCGAGCGCGCGGGCGAGGGCGACGCGCTGGGCCTGCCCGCCGGACAGCCGGCGCGGTTTGGCGCCGGCGTGCTCGGTGAGCCCCATGCGCTCCAGCCACGCGGCGGCCTCGGCGCGGGCCTCGGCCTTGCCCGCGCCCCGGCAGCGCGGCCCGAACGCCACGTTGTCCAGGGCCGTCAGATGCGGGAAGAGCAGGTAGTCCTGGAAGACGACGCCGACGGGGCGGGATTCGGGCGGCGTACGGTCCAGGCTGGTGCCGTCGAGGCGCAGCCGGCCGCCGGGCAGCGGGGCGAGGCCGGCCAGGGCGCGCAGGGCGGTGGTCTTGCCGGCGCCGTTGGGACCGAGGAGGGCGACCACGTCACCGGGTGCGGCGGCGAGGGTCAGGTCGAGCCGGAAGGTGCCGCGGTCGACGACGAGGTGGGCGTCCAGGCCCGCGGCGCCTTGGGCGGGGGCGGCGGTCGCCGGGTTCTCGGTGTCGTTCTCGGTGCCGGTCATGAGGTGCTCATCCATCGGTCCCGCAGCCCCGCCAGCACGGCGACGGACACCGCGAGCAGCACCAGACTGAGCGCGATGGCCGCCGCCGGGTCGTTCTGCAGCGCGAGGTAGACCGCGAGGGGCATGGTCTGGGTACGGCCGGGGAAGTTGCCGGCGAAGGTGATCGTGGCGCCGAACTCGCCGAGCGCCCGCGCCCAGGCGAGTACCGCGCCGGCCGCGACGCCCGGCGCGATCAGCGGCAGGGTGACCCGGCGGAAGGCGGTGAAGCGGGAGGCGCCCAGGGTCTGCGCGGCCTCCTCGTAGCGGCGGTCGGCGGCCCGCAGGGTGCCCTCGACGCTGATGACGAGGAACGGCATCGCCACGAAGGTCTCCGCGAGGACGACGCCCGTGGTGGTGAACGGCAGCGTGACGCCGAACCAGGAGTCCAGCCACTGCCCGATCACCCCGTTGCGGCCGAGGGCGAGCAGCAGGGCGACGCCGCCCACCACCGGCGGCAGGACGAGCGGCAGGGTGACCAGGGCGCGCACCAGACCCCGTCCGGGGAACTCCGTGCGGGCCAGCAGCCAGGCCAGCGGGACGCCGACGAGGATGCTCAGCGCGGTCGCGGACGTGGCGCAGAGCAGGGAAAGCTGGAGCGCCTGCCACACCTCGGTGCTGGTCAGCTGGTCCGGCAGGGTGCTCCAGGGCGCTCGGATCAGCAGGGCGACCAGCGGCAGCACCAGGAACGCCAGACCCAGCAGCGCCGGCAGCAGCAGGGGCAGGGGGACGACGCCCGTGCGGGCGCGGCGGCGCCGCGGACCGCCCTGAAGGCTGTCCGCGGCGCCGGTCCTGCCCGGATACGTCACGGCTTGAGGAACCCCGCCTCGGTCAGCACCTTCTGGCCCTCGGCGGACTTGACCAGGTTGATGAAGGCCTGGGCGGCGGTGGCGTTGGGCGCGTTCTTCAGCGGGGCGATCGGGTACTCGTTGACGGCCTTGGCCGACTCGGGGAACTCCACGCCCTGCACCTTGTCACCGGCCGACTTCACATCCGTCTTGTACACGACGGCGGCGTCGGCCTCCTTCAGCTCGACCTTCGTCAGGGCGCTCTTGACGTCCTGCTCGTAGGAGACCGGGGTGAGGGTCAGGTTGCTCGCCTTGAGGGCCTTCTGGGCGGCGGCGCCGCACGGCACCGTCTTGTCGCACAGCACGACCTTCAGGCCGGACTTGGTGAGGTCCTTCAAGGAGGCGACCTTGTCGGGGTTGCCCGGCAGGGTGGCGATCTCCAGCTGGTTGCGCACGAAGGTGGTCGGCGCCGCGGCCGTGTCCTTGGCGTCCGAGACGATCTTCATGGTCTTGGGGCTGGCGGCGGCGAACACGTCGGCGGGCGCGCCGCCCGTGATGCTCGCGGCGAGGGAGTCGCTGCCGCCGAAGTTGAAGCTGACCTGGGTGCCGGGGTGCTCCTTCTCGAACTGCTTGCCCAGGGCCGTGAAGCTTTCCTTGAGGGAGGCGGCCGCGAAGACGGTGACCGTGCCGGACAGCTTCGGCGACGACGAGGCGCTCGACGTGCCCGGCGCGCCGGAGGAGCCGGATGAGTCGGAGGAGCCGGAGGGCGAGGAGCAGGCGCTCAGCGCCAGCAGCGCGGCGGCCGACGCGCCGGTGATCCACAGTGTCCGGCGGGCGGGACGGGTCATCACGGGTTGACTCCCTTTGTGCTCAAGGCGGAGGCAGCCCGAAAGGACCCCTCCCATGCGTCGATCATACTGACGCATCTGCGAGGGAGAAGTCTGCTGTCTCATCGCATGAGCTATGGCCGCCGAGGTGCCGGCTGGCATGTGCGTTCGTACGGTGCGGAGTCGCGTTCCCCCGCGGCGGCGGGTCAGGCGCGGTCGATGTGTACGTTTGTCGACTTCACACGGGCGGTGGCCTCCATGCCGACCTCCAGGCCCAGCTCTTCGACGGCCTCCCGTGTGAGCAGGGAGACCAGCCGGTGCGGCCCGGCCTGGATCTCCACCTGGGCGGCCACGTCGCCGAGCTTGATGGCGGTGACGATGCCGGGGAAGGCGTTGCGGGCGGAGGTGTACGGCGTCTCCTCCTCGTCGGTGCCCGCCTTCGCGAGCTCGACGGAGAACGCCGCCAGGTCCCGTCCGTCGATCAGCCGCCGTCCGCCCTCGTCGCGGTGGGTGGTCATGCGGCCGGCGTCCGCCCAGCGGCGCGCGGTGTCGGGGCTCACGCCGAGGAGCCGTGCTGCCTGGCCGATTGTGTAGGACTGCATGCCGGTCACCATAAGGGCGCCGCGGGCACGCACCTGATCCGGGGCTGTGGGTGTGTCAGCCTGCGTGGCCACGGGGGGCGTCAACCCGTGTGGACGCGGGGGCATCAGCCGGCGTGGACGCGAGGGCGTCTGCCGGCGTGGACGCGGGGACGTCAGCCGGCGTGGACGCGGGGACGTCAGCCCGTGTGGACGCGGGGGCGCCGCTCGCGGTCCGGTTCGGCCTCGCGCAGCACCTCGCGCGTCACCGGGGCCACCTCGCCCGAACCGAAGAGGAAGAAGCGCAGGAAGTTGGTGAACGGATTGCCCTCGGTCCACTCGAAGTAGATGTGCGGGGTGCAGGCCGTCGTGTCGCGGACGTACAGCAGCAGCGCCGCCAGGGCGTTCGGCACGGACGGGGACTCGAGCGTCAGGACCCGGTAGCGGCCGTGCAGGATCTCGCCGCGCACGGTGAGACCGCCCTCGAACTCCGACGGGTCGGTGACCGTCACCTCGGCGAAGACGAAGTCGTCCTGCTCCGGCATGTCGTTGTCCTCGCGGATCTGCTTGATCTTTTCGCGGTACTCGGCCTTGTCGCGCCGGTCGGGCTCGTTGGCGATGAAGCGCATCTTGCGGCTGGCCATGTCCCGTATGAACCGCTCGGCCAGCGGGTCGAGCGTCACGCTGGTGACCCGCAGTTCGAAGGCGCGAAGCAGCCGTGACAGGAGGGAGATGAGGATGATGCCGGCGATGAAGCAGGCGCCGATCTTCACGCCGTCCGGGCGCTCGATGACGTTGACGACGGTGGTGTAGAGGAACACCGCTGAGATCACCGCGAAGCCGATGGTCCAGCCGCGCTGGCCGGCCTTGCGGGCGGCGATGGTCACCGCGATCGCCGCGGAGCTGATCAGCACGAGGACGCCGGTGGCGTAGGCGCCGCCCTGCTTGTCGACGTTGGCGTCGAAGATCCAGGTGACCAGGAAGGCGACCAGGGTGAAGACGAGGACCATCGGGCGCACCGCGCGGGCCCAGTGCGGGGCCATGCCGTAGCGGGGCAGGTAGCGCGGCATCAGGTTGAGCAGTCCGGCCATCGCGGACGCGCCGGCGAACCAGAGGATGGCGATGGTCGAGATGTCGTACACCGTGCCGAACGCGCCGCCGATGTAGTGGTGCGCGAGGTAGGCCAGCGCGCGGCCGTTGGCGGCGCCGCCCGGCTTGAACTCCCGCTCCGGGATCAGCAGCGTGGTGATGAAGCTGGTCGCGATCAGGAAGCAGCTCATGATCAGGGCGGCGGTGGTCAGCAGCTTCTTGGCGTCCCGGATACGGCCGGCGGGGTTGGCCTCGGTGTCGCCGGGATCGCCCTTGACGTGCGGCATCACCGCGACGCCGGTCTCGAAGCCGGAGAGGCCGAGGGCCAGCTTGGGGAAGACGAGCAGAGCCACGCCGACCATTGCAAAAACGTTTCCGTGCTCGGCGGTCAGAGCGCTGGTCCAGTCGGTGACGAGGTGTCCGGCGGTGACCACCTGGTACATGCCGACGATCACGACGACCACGTTGAGCGCGAGATACACGCCGACCAACGCGACCGCGACGCCGACCGCCTCCAGGAAGCCCTTGAGGAACACCGCGCCGAGCAGGGCCACCAGCACCAGTGTGATCAGCATCTGCTTGTCGTGCAGGGCGCTGGTCAGGTGCGGGTTCTCCACCAGGTGCGTGGAGGCGTCGGCCGCCGACAGGGTGATGGTGATCAGGAAGTCGGTGGCGGCGAAGCCGAGCAGGGTGAGCACGAACAGCTTGCCCTGCCAGAACGACAGCAGCCTCTCCAGCATCGCGATCGAGCCCTCGCCGTGCGGGCTCTCCTTCGCCACGCGGCGGTAGACCGGCAGCGCGCCCGCGAGGGTGACGATCACCAGCACGAGGGTCGCCACAGGGGAGAGCAGGCCCGCCGCGAGCGCGGCGATGCCGGGCTGGTACCCGAGGGTGGAGAAGTAGTCGACGCCGGTCAGGCACATCACCCGGTACCAGCGCTGTCCCTTGTGCGGGGGCTCCGGCGCGGCGTGCGGCCCGCTGAGGCCGCCGCCGCCCTTGCCCATGTCGGACAGCCCCTCCAGCATCCACGCGCGCAGGCGACTGGGAGGGGGGTGCTCGGTGGTGGCCATCGGGGTGCTCCTGAAGTGCGGCTCGGCGTGTGGATTCGGCCATCACGCGGTCGGCGGCACCAGCGTATGCGGAGCGTGACGCCCGGGCCTTCGGATCAAGGGCCGGGCGGCGTCAATCTTGCGTTAAGACTGGCCTGGTCGGCGGGGTGAGCTGGGAGGGAAGGGGTTGGGCCGGACGGGGGATGCAGCACCTGAGGGTGGCCCGGCGATCGCGGGAGGGCGTCGGGAGGGCGTCGGGATGATCGCGCGAGGGGCGCCGGATGCGTCCGGGCGGGCCCCGGAAGGTGGCGGGAGGGGCGCCGGGACGGGCCTCGGCGCCCCTCGGGCACGGAACGCGCGTCGGCGGGGAGGCCGGCGTACCCGCGAGCGCCGCGGCGGAGCCGGACCGCGACGTCGGTCGGTCGAGATGCCGGGCGCTGTGCCCGCGCTCATGGAAGCGGGCGGTGGGGGCGCCGACAAGCCCCGGGAAGGTTCTCTTACGGGGTTCTGACGTGGACGGGGACCGTCCGTCTGCGCAGGACGACGTGGACCGGGGTGGGGGCGGGCCACCACCGCTGCCATTGATCGGCGAGCCCCGGGTCAAGGTGCTGTAGCTCAACAACGCCCTGAGCGAGCTGATGGAGTGGCGCTGACCTTGGCGGGTGCGGCGCCGACGGCGACCTCGGACTGCGCGGTGTGGGGGGCCGGTGCATAGCCGGTGGCTGCGGCCGGCCCCGGGAGCCGGTGGCTCAGGCGGCCGTCATCACCCGGCCGGTGTCCAGCGGGCGGTGCGGTGCGATGATCTTGCCGTTGGGCAGGAGTTCGCCGGTGTCCTCGAAGAGGAGTACGCCGTTGCACAGCAGGCTCCAGCCCTGCTCCGGGTGGTGCGCCACGAGACGGGCGGACTCCCTGTCGGCTGAGTCGGCTGAGGGACACGGCGGCTGGTGCTGGCACATGGTGGGTGAGATCTCTCGCTCTGTTGTGGTCATGTCCGCCCCCGTTGGAAAGTCGGTCGGAATCCAGTGTTGCCCCATGGGCGACAATCCGCAGGGATTTCGCAGCACCGCTCCCTCACAGATTGAGTACGCATCACCCGGGCGGCTGGTTCAGTCCAACTGACCTGCACGTTCGGGTGGTTCGCCGTGGCCCTGGGTGACTAGTCCGTATGGGATCGGACGGGTATTTCGGCTCCTTCGAGCGATGAATTGCTCTTAGGAGCGGATTTGCCGGTGGGGCGCCCATGAGGGGGCATGAGTGGGCCCCGCTCCCGGTGCGGAGGCGGGGCCCGGTGTGAAGGACGTGGTGAAGGGCGTGGTGAAGGACGTCAGGCGGGCTGGCCCAGCAGCGGGGCCGGGGTGGCCCGCAGGGTGAGCACCGGCAGCAGGTCGGAGACGCGGTGCGGGCGGTGGGCGGCGATCCCCGGTGGCGCGGGGGCCAGCGGCACCAGCAGATCCGTCGCCTGTGGATGCCCCGTCGCCCCGTCCGCCGTGCAGTCCCCGTGCAGCCACAGGGTGAGCATGTACAGCCCGGGCACGGACAGCAGCCGCGCCTGGTACGGCTGCGGCACCGACTCGGCCTGGCGCAGTGCGCGCTCGGTGGAGGCGATGTAGGGCCCTTCGAAGAAGTGGGAGAAGGCCCAGCCGTCGGGCGTCAGCCGGGTCTCGGCCGCCGCCACCGCGCGGTCGCCACAGCGGATCAGGAACCGCCACCCGGCCAGCCGCGTGGCCCGCACCCCCTCGGGGGTGATCGCGTCCAGCACATGCACGGGCAGCGGCAGATCGGGCGTCGCCGGCCCCTCGGCGTTGCGGAGGGAAGGAGTGGGTGCTTGACGGACCGCAGTCGGGGAACCGAGTGCTGTGAGGACGGAGCGAAGTGCGGGCGCGGGAGCCGGGGGTACATGCAGCGGCATGGTGGGTCGCCTCTCATTCGGCAGGCATGGTGGCGTGAGGGCGGGCGTGGGCGGACGACGCTGTCAGCTCTCGGGATCAGGGCTCGGCGAGGCAGGGGCCGGGGTCGGAGTGTGAAAGAGGTGCGCTGGTGGCTCGTCGTCCGTCACCCCGACGACAAGCCTTCGACCGCGGGCGCCAACCTGCTGCCCTGTCCAGCGAGTTTATACGACACGTGTTCAGCCTGTGTTTCGTCTAGCCGCTTCCGGACTACTCGGCAAGAGCCTATTCGGTCGGCGATTCGCGGGAATCATCCCGATTCCGCGGAGGCTGAACGGCGATGACCTCGGGAAGTGCAGGTCCAGGGGTCGGCCAATTCTCGTCGGTGTTTTTCACGAGATCCATTCCCGTGGAAAGTGCCTGACGCCGCATGCCCTGGGAATGTGCCACTGGACAACCCGCCGGACAACCCGGCAAGCCTAGCCGCTCACGCTCTCGCGCGCATGCGTTATGGATCGCTTCGGCTGGGCATCATCCCCCGTGCACCGGACACCGGAGGCCCGATGACCGGGCCCCGCCCCACCTGAGGAAGGGACGCTTCGATGGGCGAGAAGGTCGTGGCAGGCTCGTTCGACCTGTCCGATCGCCAGCGCTATCGCGAGAAGCTGCAACAGTGCCTGACGGGGCTCGAGCGGCTTCTGGCCCAGCAGCGGTTCGACCGTCCGAAGAACCTGATGGGGCTGGAGATCGAGCTGAATCTGGTGGGCTCCGAGGGGCTGCCGAAAATGCTGAACGCGGAAGTGCTGGAGCGGATCGCGAGCCGGGACTTCCAGACAGAACTCGCCATGTTCAACCTGGAAGTCAACATAGCCCCCCACCGGCTCGGCGACCGGGTATTCGACCGGCTCGCCGAGGAACTCCGCGTCGCCCTGGCCTACGCGGACCGCAAGGCGGGAGAGGTCGACGCCGGAATCGCGATGATCGGGATTCTGCCCACCCTGGACCGGGACGACCTGGTGTCGTCCAATATCTCCGACGTGGACCGCTACACCCTGCTCAACGACCAGATCGTCGCCGCCCGCGGTGAGGACTTCACCCTCGACATCGAGGGCGTGGAGCATCTGCGGTGCACCTCGAGGTCGATCACTCCGGAGGCCGCCTGCACCTCCGTGCAACTGCACCTCCAGGTCACCCCGGGCCGCTTCGCCGACGTGTGGAACGCCGCGCAGGCCGTCGCCGCCGTGCAGGTGGCCCTCGGCGCCAACTCGCCGTTCCTGTTCGGCCGCGAGCTGTGGCGCGAGTCGCGGCCCCCGCTGTTCCAGCAGTCCACGGACACCCGCCCGCCCGAACTCCAGGCGCAGGGCGTGCGGCCGCGCACCTGGTTCGGCGAGCGGTGGATCACCTCGGCGTACGACCTGTTCGAGGAGAACCTGCGCTACTACCCGGCGCTGCTGCCGATCTGCGACGAGGAGGACCCGCTCGCGGTGATCGACGCCGGCGGCACGCCCAAGCTCGCCGAACTGGTCCTGCACAACGGCACGGTCTACCGCTGGAACCGGCCCGTCTACGACGTCGCCGACGGCGTCCCGCACCTGCGCGTGGAGAACCGGGTGCTGCCTGCCGGCCCGACCGTGACGGACGTGGTCGCGAACGCGGCGTTCTACTACGGCGTCGTGCGCGCCCTCGCCGAGGACACGCGGCCGGTGTGGACCCGGCTGCCGTTCGAGGCGGCCGCCGCCAACTTCGACGCCGCGTGCCGGTACGGCATCGACGCCCGCCTGGAGTGGCCGCGGCGCGGCCGGCTCGGCGGCACGACCACCGTCGACGCGGTCACCCTCGTCCGGGACGAGCTGCTGCCGCTGGCGGAGGCGGGGCTGGACGCGTGGGGCATCGAGCCCGCCGACCGTGATCTGTACCTCGGTGTGATCGACGAGCGGTGCCGGCGGCGCGCGAACGGGGCGACCTGGCAGGCGGCCACCTTCCACAACGCGCTGGAGGAGGGGCTGTCGCGTGAGGCGGCCCTGGCGGCCACGACCCGGCGCTACTGCGAGCTGATGCGCAAGGGCGACCCCGTCCACAGCTGGCCGGTGGGGCTGCGGGAGCCGGTGCCACTGGGGTGAGCCGCATTGCTCCGGGCTGAGCGGCACCGCTCCGGGGTGAGCGGTGCTGCTTGCGGGTGAGTGGCGCTCCTCGCGAGTGAGCCGCGCTGCTCCGGGCTGAGCGGCACTGCGTGCCGGTGAGCGGCGCTCCTCGGCGGCTCGGCCGGGGCGCGCCCCGCGACGGGGGCCGACGGACTCCGCGCTGCCGTGATCGGGCATGCTGTGACCTCCCACGGTGTGCAGGCGGAGGCGGGTCAGTGACCGAGACTTTTCCCGAACAGCGGCTCTCACGGCGGATCTTCCGTGACGAGACCCTGCTCGTCCTGGGGCTGTCGCTCGGCGCGAGTGGCGTGTCCGCGCTGATCAGCTTCGTCGGCTCGGTGACCAAGCCGGGCGGCCTCAAGGAGCAGGCGGCCACACTCAACGCCTCCGCCGCGCCGGGCCGGCCCTGGCTGGACCTCGCCTGGCAGCTGTTCGGCATCGCCACCGCGCTGGTGCCGGTCGCGCTCGTGGCGCACCTGCTGCTGCGGGAGGGCGGCAGCCTGCGCACGCTCGGCTTCGACCGCTCCCGCCCCTGGCCCGACCTCGGCCGGGGCGCCGCGATCGCCGCGGTGATCGGCAGCACCGGCATCGCCTTCTACCTGGCCGCGCGGGGCCTCGGCTTCAACCTCACCGTGGTGCCCGAGGCGCTGCCCGGCGTGTGGTGGAAGTACCCCGTGCTGATCCTGTCGGCGGTGCAGAACGCCGTCCTCGAAGAGGTCGTCGTCGTCGGCTATCTGCTGCGCCGGCTGCGCCAGCTGGGCTGGACGCCCGGCACCGCGCTGGCCGCCAGCTCCGTGCTGCGCGGCTCCTACCACCTCTACCAGGGCATCGGCGGCTTCCTCGGGAACATGGTGATGGGCGTCGTCTTCGTCTGCCTCTACCGCCGCTGGGGCCGGGTCGGCCCCCTCGTGGTGGCGCACTCCCTGCTCGACATCGGGGCGTTCGTCGGATACGCGCTGCTGGCCGGCAAGGTGGGCTGGCTGCCGACGCCGTGAACCGCCGGCAGCGCGCCGTCACGGCTGCGTGAGCAGGTCGCCCTCGATCACGGTGACCGCCCGGCCGCTCAGCAGCGTGCGCTCACCGCGCACCTCGGTGCGCACACGGCCGGAGCGCGGTGACGCCTGCAGCCCGGTGAGGCCGGGGCGGCCGAGGCGCTCGGCCCAGAACGGTGCCAGCGCGGTGTGGGCGCTGCCCGTGACCGGGTCCTCGTCGATGCCGACGTTGGGGAAGAAGCACCGCGAGACGAAGTCGTAGCCGCGCGCCGGGTCCTCCGCGCGGGCGGTGGCGATGATGCCGCGCTCCGAGAAGGCGGCCAGGGCCTTGTGGTCCGGGGTCAGGCCGTGCACGGTCTTCTCGTCGGCGAGCTCCAGCAGCAGGTCGCCGATGTTCGGGCCGGTGTCGAATACGGCGCGCGGCTCGGCGCCGAGGGCGTCGGCGACCCCGGCCGGGACCTGGACCGCAGTGAGCGGCGCGGTGGGGAAGTCCAGCGTGATCGAGCCGTCCTCGTGGGGGGTGGCGGTCAGGACGCCGCTGCGGGTGGCGAACCGGACCGGACCCTCGTGGGCGCCGGTGGTGTGCAGGACGTGGGCGGTGGCGAGGGTCGCGTGGCCGCACATCGCGACCTCGGTGGCCGGGGTGAACCAGCGCAGGGCCCAGTCGGCCTCGCCGCCCTCGGGCAGGCGGTGCGCGAACGCGGTCTCGGCGTGGTTGACCTCGAGGGCCACGTTCTGCAGCCACTCGTCGGCCGGGAACGAGTCGAGCAGGAGCACCCCGGCCGGGTTGCCGGCGAAGGGGCGGTCGGTGAAGGCGTCGACGATTCGAATGCGCATGTCCCGACGGTAGCGGCGGCGGGAAGCCGCAGGCCAAGGCCAATTCGGCGGTGCTGGACCGGTCCGCGGCGGGGGAGGCGCGTCCGGTCGGCCGCGAGGCAGGGCTCCAGGGACCTTGTCATGCGAACGCTTCCGATATATCGTTGAAGCATCGCGAATGATCGACGATCGAATGCGAACATGATGATGAAAGAGGAGAGTGATCGCGATGCGTACCCACGGTTTCGAGCACGGACATCGGCACGGCGGCCCCGAGCGCGGCTTCGGCGGATTTGGCGGTGACAGCCGGCGCGCGGCCTTCGGCCCCTTCGGTCCGGGTGGCCCCGGCGGCTTCGGCCCCGGCTTCGGCGGGCACGGCCCCTGGGGCGGCCGAGGGCGTGGCGGACCGCGCGGACGGGCACGGCGCGGAGACGTACGGGCCTCGATCCTGGCCCTGCTGAAGGACCGGCCGATGCACGGCTACGAGATGATCCAGGAGATCGCCGAACGCAGCGGCGGCGCCTGGAAGCCGAGCCCCGGCTCGGTGTACCCCACCCTCCAGCTGCTGGAGGACGAGGGGCTGATCGCCAGTGAGTCCGAGGGCGGCAAGAAGCTCTTCGCGCTCACCGAGGAGGGCCGTACGGCGGCCGAAGAGGGCCCCGAGGCTCCGTGGGAGGAGGCCTCCCGCGGGATCGACTTCGAGGCGCTCGGCGAGATCCGCCAGGCGGGCGTCGGACTGATGGAGGCCTTCGGCCAGGTCTGGAAGACCGGCACGAAGGAGCAGCGCGACAAGGCGCTGGCCGTCCTCAACGACGCGCGCAAGAAGCTCTACCTGATCCTCGCCGACGAGGACTGAGTGATACGGCGGTGAAGGTGCCCCGCGCGGTCGTGCGGGGCGCCTTCGTGCGTCCGGTCGGCCGGCGCGCCGCTCGGGGGGAAACGGCGTGATCTCATCCGTAAGGAGGAGATCACGGTGGGCGGAGTCCACTCCTCGTGGGACGCGGAGATGCTTCGTGCCGTGGATGCGGACGCCCCGGGGGGAGTGATGGGGTAGGGGGCGTGCATCCCCGTATACCCCAGCAAGCCAGCCGTGACCAGGGCGTCCGCCGCGACGACAACGATGTCCCGCTGGGCCCCGGACTGGCCGCTGTCGTGGCGGGCGCCCGGCGCCGGGCGGTACGGGACGGGGACCGGCACATCGACACCGCCCACCTCCTGCACTCCTTGCTGGAGTCCGACCCCGACGTGCGCGCCGTGTTCGAGGCGGCGCAGGTCGCCCGGCTGCTCGGCTACCTCGTCCAGCGCAGCATCGGCTACGGGTTGCGCTGGCAGACCGCCGTGGAGGATTCCGGCGCGCCGCCCGCGACGGTCCGGGCCGAGGGCTACTCGCCGCTGGCGGCGCTCGCCGTCGCGCGGACCGAGGAGCGCGCCGCGCGGCACGGGCGCGCGGCCCGCGGTGTCGAGCTGCTCGCCGCCCTCGTCGCGGACACCGAAGCGCGCGCCGTCCAGGTGCTCGGCCACGCCGGGATCGACGCGCACGAACTGGCCACGCGCCTGACTCGGGAATCGCTCCTGACTCGGGAATCGCGCCTGAATCCGGAATCGTGCCTGGCCCCCGAGTCGCGCTTGGCCTCCGAGTCGCACCCTGCCCCCGAGCCGGGCCTCCCCGCGGAGCCGACCCTCGCTCAGGAACCGTCCGGAGACGCCGGATCGTCCAGCCGGTGAGACAGCAGCCACAGAGGATGACGCTCCTGTCGTGCCCTGCCATCATGTGCCGGTGCATACGTCTGGAAGCAATCAGGGCAGTCGCGGCAAGGGCGCCGGGCTGTCCCTCGCGCTCGTGTCGGCCCTCGCCTTCGGTGGTTCCGGCGTCGCGGCCAAACCGCTGATCGAGGCGGGACTCGACCCGCTGGACGTGGTGTGGCTGCGGGTGACGGGCGCGGCCCTCGTCATGCTGCCGCTCGCCGTCCGCCACCGCGCGCTCCTGCGCCGCCGCCCGGTGCTGCTCGCCGGGTTCGGGCTGCTCGCCGTCGCCGGTGTCCAGGCGTTCTACTTCGCCGCCCTGTCCCGGATCCCGGTCGGGGTCGCGCTGCTCATCGAGTACCTCGCCCCGGCGCTGGTGCTGGGCTGGGTGCGGTTCGTGCAGCGGCGGCCGGTGACGCGGGCCGCGGCGCTCGGAGTGATCCTCGCCGTCGGCGGCCTCGCCTGTGTCGTCGAGGTGTGGTCGGGGCTGAGCTTCGACGCCCTCGGACTGCTGCTCGCGCTCGGCGCCGCCTGCTGCCAGGTCGGCTACTTCGTCCTGTCCGACCAGGGCAGCGACTCCGGCGCCGACGCCCCCGACCCGCTCGGCGTCATCGCCTACGGCCTGCTCGTCGGCTCCGCCGTGCTCACCGTCGTGGCACGCCCCTGGGGCATGGACTGGTCCGTGCTCGCGCACACCGCCCCGATGAACGGCACACCCGTCGCGGCCTGGCTGCTGCTCGCCTGGATCGTCCTGCTCGCCACGGTCGTCGCCTACGTCACCGGCGTGCTGTCGGTGCGCCGGCTCTCCCCGCAGGTGGCCGGCGTGGTGGCCTGCCTGGAGGCGGTCATCGCGACCGTCCTGGCCTGGGTGCTGCTCGGCGAGCACCTGTCCGCCCCGCAGATCGCCGGTGGCGCGGTGGTCCTGGTCGGCGCGTTCATCGCCCAGTCGTCCACGCCCGCGAAGGGCTCGGCGGAGCCGGTCGCCGCCGGGGGCGCCGAAAGGGAGTTGTCGGCCCGCGGAACGGCCGCATAAGGTGCGGCCCATGCCTTCGGACGCACTCGTTCTTCCGCCTCCGGCCGCCTGAGGCGGGCCCTCCGGTGAAGTACGCCCGGCGCACGCCGCCGGGCCGAACGGTGCTGCCCGCAGAAGACGTCAGCGGATCCCGCTCGGGCGGGGTCCTTCCACGAACTTCTGTTTTCTGCGGAGAGAACGCGTGTCCACTCCTGCTTCCGGCCTGCCCCTTGGGCGAGGCCTGCTGTATCTGATCGTCGCCGGTGCCGCCTGGGGCACCGCCGGTGCGGCCGCCTCCCTGGTCTACCGGGCCGCCGACATGAGCGCCGTCACCCTGTCCTTCTGGCGCTGCGCCGCCGGACTCGTCCTGCTGCTGGCCGCCCGCCGCTTCGGCCCCCGCCCCGCGGTCGCCGCGACGCCCGGACCGCTGGGCCGCCGGCTGCTGCGGGCCGGCGCCACGGGCGTCGGGCTCGCGGTGTTCCAGACGGCGTACTTCGCCGCCGTCGCCGCCACCGGCCTCGCCGTGGCGACCGTCGTGACGCTCGGCGCCGGTCCCGTCCTGATCGCGCTCGGCGCCCGGCTGACCCTGGGCGAGCGGCTCGGCCGCGGCGGCCTGGCCGCGGTGGCGGGCGCGCTCGCCGGGCTCGGCGTCCTCGTCCTCGGCTCGGGGGCGGCGGCGGTACGGCCGTGGGGAGTCGGCCTGGCGCTGCTGTCCGCCGCGGGCTACAGCGCCATGACGCTGCTGACCCGCCGGTGGGGGCGCGACGGCGGCGCGGACGCCGCCAGTACGTCCGTCGGGGCGTTCGCGGTGACCAGCCTGTGCCTGCTGCCGTTCGCCCTGGCCGACGGCCTGATCCCGCACACCGCCGACCCCGTCCGGACCCTGTGGCTGCTGGCGTACATCGCCGCCGTGCCGACCGCCCTCGCCTACGCCCTGTACTTCGCGGGCGCCGCGGTGGTCCGGTCGGCGACGGTGTCCGTGATCATGCTGCTGGAGCCGGTGAGCGCGGCCGTGCTCGCCGTGGCCCTCCTCGGCGAACGGCTCACCGCCGCCACGTGCGCCGGCACCGTCCTGATGCTGGCCTCGGTCACCGGGCTCGCGCTGGCGGAGGCACGGACACCGGCGCCGGCGTAGGCCGGGCGGTGCGGGCGGCTCAGGCGCTCTTCCTGCGCAGCAGGTGCTCCCGCGCCACCGTGTCCCGGGGGCCGTCCCGGTCGGCGAGCCCGGCCGCGATCCGCTCCCGCGTCTCCTGAGGGCGGTGACCGGCGTACTTGAACTTCGCGCGTACGCCGGTCACCTCCAGCCGGATGCCGCGGATCCCGGACAGCAGCCGCCCGTACGGCGCCTCGCCCACCGTTGCCGGGGCGGAGCCGCCCTCCGGCTGGAAGTGGCCGACCTGCCGGTTGAGCAGCTCCGCCTTCGCAGCCGGGTCGTCCACCACGTGGGCGCGGCAGCGCAGCTGGACGGCCGCGTAGAAGCTGGTCGGCGTGCCGTGCTCGGGCGGCACGCCGGCCGGCGCCTGCCAGGGACCGGGGATGAACACATAGTCGTCCACGACGCTCAGCACGACCTCCGGGTCCGCCTCCAGAGCCGCCCACAGCGGGTTGGGGCGGGCCAGGTGCGTGACCGCCTCGCCGCGCTCGGCGTCGTAGGCGAAGTGGAGCGGCTGCACGAACGGCGGTTCGCCGGGCGGGCCGTTGACGGCGAGCTGGCCGAAGTCGTGGGCGGCGAGCCAGCTCTGCCACTCCGCGTCGTCCTGGGGCGCGTCCCAGGGGTGGATCAGCATCACAGCACCGCGAGGTAGTCCGGCAGCCCGGTGCCGGGGGCGAGCTGGGGATCGGCCACCGGGGCGTCGTAGCCCTTGCGCAGCGGGACCACGCCGGCCCAGTGGGGCAGGGCGAGGTCCTCCGGCTCGTCGTTGACGCCGCCGGTGCGCAGCTTGGCGGACACCTCGTTCAGGTCGAGGCGGATCACGGCGGTGGCGGCCAGTTCCTTCTTGTTGGCCGGCCGGGAGTCCGCGGCGCGGCCCGGGACGACGTGGTCGACCAGCGCGTCGAGCGCGAGCCGCTTCTCCTCGGGGTCGGTCACGTCGTGGGCGATGCCGTGCACCACCACGGAGCGGTAGTTGATCGAGTGGTGGAAGGCGGACCGGGCCAGCACCAGCCCGTCGACATGGGTGACGGTCAGGCACACCGCGAGCCCCGGGTCGGTCTGGCCGGCCATCCGCAGCGGGCGCGAGCCGGTCGAGCCGTGCACGTAGAGCCGGTCGCCGACCCGGCCGTACAGCGTCGGCAGCACCACGGGTGCGCCGTCGCGGACGAAGCCGAGGTGGCAGACGTAGCCCTCGTCGAGTATCGCGTGCACCAGTTCCGCGTCGTAGCGGGCGCGTTCGGCGGAGCGGGTGGGGACGGTGCGGTCGGTCGGGGGGTAGGCGGTGGACGGTGTGGTCGAGGTCCCCTGCATGGCGCTCTCCCTGAGGCGGCGTCGTGGAACTGGCGATCTGTATTGCACTAGTGCATAATCGGCTTTGTGCTAGGAGAATATCCGATCCAGGGGCGGCGTGCAGCAGACATCGCCGCCGATGTCGAGCGCGCGGTGGCCGCCGGGGCCCTGACCCCCGGCGAACTCCTGCCGCCCATGCGGGAGTTGGCGGTACGGCTCGGGGTGAACCCGAACACGGTCGCGGCCGCGTACCGCACGCTTCGCGAGCGCGGGGTCATCGAGACCGCCGGCCGGCGGGGCAGCCGGGTGCGGCCCCGGCCGGCCACGACGGGGCGCGAGTACATCGGCGTGGACATCCCCGAGGGGGTGCGGGACCTGACGAACGGCAACCCCGACCCGGCGCTGCTGCCGCCGCTCGGCCCCGCCTTCGCAGCGGCCGCCGCGCAGGGCGACCGGGAGCCGGTGCTGTACGGCGCCGCGCCCGTCGAGCCGGAACTTCAGTCGTGGGCGCGGGCAGCGCTGCACGCCGACGGGGTGCCGGACGGGCCGCTGGCCGTCTGCTCCGGCTCACTGGACGCCATCGAGCGGGTACTGGCGGCACATCTCAAGCCCGGTGACACCGTCGCCGTCGAGGACCCCGGCTGGGGGAGCCTCCTCGACCTCGTCCCGGCGCTGGGACTGCGCACCGCGCCGGTCCGCGTGGACGACGAGGGGCCGCTGCCGGACGACGTGCGCGGCGCGCTCGCGGCCGGCGCCCGCGCGGTGATCGTCACCGACCGCGCGCAGAACCCCACCGGCGCCGCGGTGAGCGCCGCACGCGCGCGTGCCCTGCGGGCGGTGCTGCGCGAGCATCCCGGGACGCTGCTCATCGAGGACGACCACGGGCACGCGATCGTCGACCTGCCCCTGCATCCCCTCGCCGGCGTCACCCGGCACTGGGCCCTCGTCCGCTCGGCCGCCAAGGCCTACGGTCCCGACCTGCGGCTCGCCGTGCTCACCGGCGACGACGTCACGCTCGACCGGGTGCGCGGGCGGCAGCGGCTCGGGCCCGGCTGGGTCAGCCGGATCACGCAACGGGCGGTGGCCCGGCTGTGGGCCGAGGGCGCGGTGGACGTGCCGGCCGTGGCGGGCGCGTACGGCCGCCGCCGGGACGCGCTCATCGGCGCGCTCGCCGAGCGGGGCGTGCGCGCGCACGGGCGCAGCGGGCTCAACGTGTGGATCCCGGTCCCCGACGAGACCGGCGCCGTCGCCCGGCTCCTTCAGGCCGGCTGGGCGGTCGCGCCCGGCGCCCGCTTCCGGATGAGCGCGACGCCGGGCATCCGCGTGACGGTCTCGACCCTGCCGGAAGGGGAAGCGGGCCCGCTGGCGCAGGCGATCGCGACGGCTCTGGGGGCGGGTGGAGTGGGGCGGCCGGTGTAGGGCCGCCGCCGGGAACCCCGTCCCCGCGGGCGGCGGTTGCTTCTCAGTGCCTCGACCGTGCCTGCGTCAGTGCCGCGCCCGCCAGGACGATCGCCGCGCCCACCGGGGTGGACCACCGCAGGGACTCGTCCAGCAGGGCGACGCCCGCGGCCGTGGCGATCACCGGGATGAAGTACGTGACCATCTGGGCCGTCGTCGGGCCGACCTCGCCGACCAGGCCGTACTGGATCAGCACCGCCAATCCGGTGCCCAGGGCGCCCAGGGCCGCGATCGCGAGCAGGGGGAGCGCGAAGACGTGGGTCGGCACGGTGGTGAACAGCGGGGTGACGACGGCCAGTTGCAGGGTGGCCAGCAGCAGCTGGGCACCGGTCAGTGAGAGGTTGGAGTGACCGCTGCCGGCCAGGGTGCGGCGGACGTAGATCCAGCCGACGGGGTAGCTGAAGGACGCCAGCAGGGCCAGCGCCGTGCCCTTGGCGTCCAGTCCGCTGAAGCCCTGCCAGGCGCCGAGGACCGTGAGTACACCGAGGAAGCCGACGCCGAGGCCCGCCACCCGCAGCCGTGTCGGGCGGTCCTCGGACAGCGCGACCAGCGACAGCGCCATGCCCCACAGGGGCGAGGTGGCGTTGCAGATGCCGGCCAGCGTGGAGGGGATCGTGAGCTCCGCGTAGGCGAAGAGCGAGAAGGGCAGCGCGTTCAGCAGGAACGCGGCGACCGTCAGATGCGCCCAGGTGCGCGTCCCGCGCGGAAGACGCTCCCGCTTCACCGCCATCGCCGCCGCCAGCACCGCCGTACCGAAGACCAGCCGGCCCAGGGTGACCTGGAAGGGGGCGTAGCCGTGCGTGCCGACCTTGATGAGCAGGAAGCTGAAGCCCCAGATCAGCGACAGTGCGGCGAAGCGCAGCCGCCAGTCCAGGCGGGGGGAGCGGGGCTCGGGGGCGCCGGTGCGCGACCGGGGGCGGGTGACGGAGGCGGTGCTCATGCAGGTAACCATGCGGCACGGCCATCTCGTAGCACAATCGAGAATTCGCACCCGGTATCTCGTAGCATTGCTAACGCGTTGTCCGTCGTCGAAGGAGCCCCTCTTGCTGAACCTCGAGCGTCTGCGCACCCTCGACGCCGTCGCCCGGCACGGCTCGGTCAGCGGCGCTGCCGAGGGGCTGCACATCACCACCTCCGCCGTGTCCCAGCAACTGGCCAAGCTGGAGCGCGAGGTGGGTCAGCAACTGCTCGCCAAGCACGGCCGCGGCGTCCGGCTCACCGATGCCGGCCGGCTGCTCGCGGAGCACGCCGCGCGCATCCTCTCCCAGGTGCAGCTCGCCCAGTCGGATCTGGAGGCCCAGCGCGGCCGGGTGGTCGGCGAGCTGCGGCTGTCGGCGTTCCCGACGGCCGCGCGCGGCCTCTTCCCGGCCGCCCTCGCCGCCCTGCGAGCCGAACATCCCGCGCTGCGGATCCGCTCCTGCGAGCTGGAGCCCGAGGCCGGCATCCGGGCCGTGGTGCGCGGCGACCTCGATCTGGCCGTCGTCCTGGACTGGTACAACAAGCCGATGCCGCTGCCCGAAGGGCTGGTCAAGGCGTCCATCCTGGACGACCCCGCCGATGTGGCGATGCCCGCCGGGCATCCGCTGGCCGACCGCGCCGAGGTGGACCTCGGGGAGTTCGCCGAGGACGAGTGGATCACCTGGGCCGAGGGCGAGTTCTGCCACGAGTGGCTGATGTACACCCTGCGCTCACGCGGCGTCGAGCCGATCGTCGGCCACCGCGCCGGCGAGACGCACACCCAGCTCGGCCTGGTCGCCGCCGGTCTCGGCGTGTGCATCGCGCCGCTGCTCGGCCGGCACCCGGTGCCCGACGGCGTCGTAACCGTGCCGCTCAAGCAGCGCGTCCGCCGCCATGTGTACGTCGTCTGGCGCTCGGACGCCGACCGCCGCCCCTCGATCCGCGCGGCCGTCGCGGCGCTGCGGGCGGCGGCCGAGCACGTCGAGGGCGCGGCCACGGCTACCGCGGGCTGAGCTTGCGGAAGTCCCAGGAGACGACCTTGCCCGGCACGAGCTTCAGCCAGGCGTGGCGGCCGTCGTGCGGCAGCATGTCCAGACCGAAGTACTTGCGGGCGAACCGCGTCTCCACCGCGTCGAGTTCGGCGCACAGCTCCCCGGTGCGCGGCACCTCGCCCACCGTCCGCACGGCCCCGGACAGCTCGACGCCGCGCAGCTCGCCGTACTCCTCGCCGGTGTCGACCGCGACCGCCACCCGCGGATCGCGGCGCAGATCGGCCCACCGCCTGCTGCGCACCACCGAGTACAGCCACAGCGCCGTGCCGTCCCACAGGAACCACAGGGCGCTCACATGCGGGGCGCCGTCCGCCGACACCGTCGCCACCCGGCAGGTGCGCTGCTCGGCGAGGAACGCGTCCAGCTCGCCGGGCGTCATCATGATCTTCCGGCCCCGGCGCTGTGCGGCGGTCATCGGGCCCCCTCCGCCGTCCGACGTGACGCCGGGAATCTTGGGCCGTCCCCCCGGGCCGCGCAAGGGCGCCCGCCCGCCGCGGCCGGGCGTCACGCGAGGGTGATGTCGTCGCCGCTGACGGCGATCCGCACCTCCGGAAGCGGCCGGGTCGCCGGGGACCGCTTCACGCTGCCGTCGGCGATGGAGAACTCGCTGTGGTGGCAGGGGCAGCTGATCACACCGTCCCGGACACCGGTCACCGCGCAGCCCTGGTGCGTGCACGTGGACGAGAACGCCTTGAACGAGCCCGCCGTCGGCTGGGTGACCACCACCTGGTGGTCGGGGAGGATCTTCCCGCCGCCCTCGGGGATGTCCGAGGTCTTGGCCAGCGCGGTCCCCGGCTTCGCGGCCGTGGTGCCGCCGTCGCCCGAGCCGCACGCGCTCAGCGCGACCGCGGCCCCGGCCACGCCCACCGCGGCGACGACGGTACGGCGGGTGGGGCCCGAGGAGGCCTGGAGCGATTCGCTGGTCATGCCGATGTCCCTTCGCCGGATGCCTGGAGAACTGCAGACCAGTACGGGCCCGGGGGACCGGCGGTTCACCGCGCGGCCCCAAGTAACCTGGGGCGATGCTCAAGCACGTCACCGCGACCCGCTACATCACGCCTCTGCGGGAGGGCGGCTCGCTGCCGGGACTCGTCGAGGCGGACGACTTCGGGACGTACGTCCTGAAGTTCACCGGAGCCGGGCAGGGGCGCAAGACGCTCGTCGCCGAAGTGGTGTGCGGGGAACTCGCCCGCCGGCTGGGCTTGCGCGTGCCGCGTCTGGTCGCGCTCGACCTCGACCCGGTACTCGGCCTCGGTGAGCCGGACGCCGAGGTGCAGGGGCTGCTGCGCTCCAGCGGCGGCACCAACCTGGGCATGGACTTCCTCTCCGGCGCGCTCGGCTTCGACCCGCTCGCCTTCGCGGTCACGCCCGAGGAGGCGGGGCGGATCGTCTGGTTCGACGCGCTGATCAACAACGTCGACCGGTCCTGGCGAAACCCGAACCTGCTGGTGCGCAGGGGCGAGCTGTGGCTCATCGACCACGGCGCCACCATGATCTGGCACCACAACTGGCCCGGCGCCGAGGCCTCCGCCGCGCGTCCCTACGACGCCGGCGACCACGCCCTGCGCAGCTTCGCCCCCGACCTCGCGGGCGCCGCCGCCGAGCTGGCCCCCCTCGTCACCGAGAACCTGCTCGCCGAGGTCACCGCCGAGGTGCCCGACGCCTGGCTGACGGGCGAGCCCGGCTTCGACCACCCCGACGACCTGCGACGCGCCTACGCCCGCCCGCTGCTGGCCCGGGCCGCCGTCATCCACGAACGCGTCACGGGGATCGAGGGGGACAAGTGAGCGAGCGGCACGGCACGGGGATCGAGGAGGACGAGTGAGCGAGCGGCACGGCACGGGGATCGAGGCGGACGAGTGAGCGAGCGGCACGGCACGGGGATCGAGGGGGACAAGTGAGCGAGCGGCACATCCACGTGGCCGGCGGGGTCGCCGAGCGCCACATCATCCGGGCCGGGCAGGGCGGCGGACGCGACGTCTACGAATACGCCCTGCTGCGGGTCGTGCCGCGGGTCGAACGCGGGGAGTGCATCAACGCCGGCGTGCTGGTCTACTGCCGCGCCCAGGGCTACGTCGGCGCCCGTACGCACCTCGACGAGGCGCGGCTGCTCGCCCTGGACCCCGACGCGGACGTCACCGGCGTGCGGGCGGCGCTGCGGGCCGTGGAGGAGGTCTGCGGCGGCGGCACCGGCGCGGGGCAGGCCGCCAGCGACGACGCCGGGCGCCGCTTCCGCTGGCTGATCGCCCCGCGCTCCACGGTGGTCCAGCCGGGCCCGGTCCACACCGGGCTCACCACGGACCCGGCGGCGGAGACGGAACGACTGCTGGACCTGCTGGTGCGCTGACGCGGCGGGTCACGTCCGGGCGGGGAACCCGGCGCGGGCCCGGGGCCTTCGCGCGCCGCCTCAGCCGCGGCGCCGCTTCACCACGTACCCGGTGGCCAGGACCGCGCCGGTGACGAAGGTCAGGCCGATGGCGATGTCCCAGTCCGTGGCCCCGACGGCGGAGCCCCCGCCCACTCCGCCCTGCACGCCCCGCGTCGGTTCGACGGGCGTGGGCGTGACCGGCACGGGGGTGACCGGCGCCGGCGTGAGCGGCCTCGACGTGGAGGACGTGAGGCCCTGTGACCGCCGCGGCAGCGCCTCGCAGGCGATTCCGTCGTCCGGGCCCTGCTCCTCGTCGAGCCGGTTCGGGTCGCTGCGGTCGGCGTCCAGGACCGCCTGGGCGTCCTCCTGGTAGCGGAAGTCGCGGCAGTCCAGATCCCGCGCGTGGGCGGGGCCGGCCAGTGGCACGAGCGCGGCCATCGCGATCAGGGTGCCGGCGGCTGTCGTGCTGCGGCGCATGAAGCGCCTCCTTTCCGGGCACGGTTGGCTCGCGCTTCGACGCTAGGGGCGCGGCGCGCCGACGGCGCGCGGCCGTCGGCCGATCGGGTGTTCCGGCGCCCCTGCACGGGCGAGGAAGCAGGTAATGGATCACACACCGCCGGTGTGCCGTTGACACCGGGTGCCAACGCTTCTAGCGTCAGCCGTGGTGAAGGTACTAAGCGGTCGCTCACCTGACGGGCGTACCGTAGGAGCAGCACTGGGCCGGCCGGCGTTCCGGCTTTCTCGAGGGCGAGGAGAAACAGCAATGTCCACCACTGAGCAGCGGGTCGCCGTAGTCACCGGTGCCGCGCGCGGCATCGGCGCCGCCACGGCCGTACGACTGGCGGCCGAGGGCCGTGCGGTCGCGGTGATCGACCTCGACGAGGCCGCCTGCAAGGACACCGTGGAGAAGATCACCGCGGCGGGCGGCAGGGCCATCGCGGTCGGCGCGGACGTCTCGGACGAGGCGCAGGTCGAGGCCGCGATCGCGCGGGTCGTCGAGGAGCTCGGCGCGCCAACGATCCTGGTCAACAACGCGGGCGTGCTGCGCGACAACCTGCTGTTCAAGATGAGCGTCGCCGACTGGGACACCGTCATGAACGTGCACCTGCGCGGCTCCTTCCTGATGTCCCGCGCGGTGCAGAAGCACATGGTCGACGCCGGTTTCGGCCGGATCGTGAACCTGTCGTCGTCCTCCGCGCTCGGCAACCGCGGCCAGGCCAACTACTCCGCCGCCAAGGCCGGCCTGCAGGGCTTCACCAAGACGCTCGCCAAGGAACTCGGCAAGTTCGGCATCACCGCCAACGCCGTCGCCCCCGGCTTCATCGCCACCGAGATGACCAAGGCCACCGCCGACCGCGTGGGCATGGGCTTCGAGGACTTCAAGGCCGCGGCCGCCACCCAGATCCCGGTGGCGCGCGTCGGCGAGCCCGAGGACATCGCCAACGCCGTCGCCTTCTTCACGGGCGACGCGGCCGGTTTTGTCTCCGGCCAGGTCCTGTACGTCGCCGGCGGACCGCTCAACTAAGGGACAGCGCACATGACTTCCGTGGAACTCCCCGAGCTGTCGGGCAAGGTCGCCCTCGTCACCGGCGCCAGCCGCGGCATCGGCTACGGCATCGCCGAGGCGCTCGTCGCCCGCGGTGACCGGGTCTGCATCACCGGCCGCGGCGAGGACGCCCTGAAGGAGGCCGTCGACAAGCTCGGAGCCGACCGGGTCATCGGCGTCGCCGGCAAGGCCCACGACGAGGCCCACCAGGCCGAGGCCGTCGAGCGCACGATGGAGGCCTTCGGCCGCGTCGACCACCTGATCAACAACGCCGGCACCAACCCGGTCTTCGGCCCGATCGCCGACCTCGACCTGAACGTGGCCCGCAAGGTCTTCGAGACCAACGTGGTCTCCGCGCTCGGCTTCGCCCAGCGCACCTGGCACGCCTGGCAGAAGGACAACGGCGGCGCGATCGTCAACATCGCCTCCGTCGCGGGCCTCGCCCCCTCACCGTTCATCGGCGCGTACGGCATCAGCAAGGCCGCGATGGTCAACCTGACCATCCAGCTCGCGCACGAGTTCGCGCCGAAGGTACGGGTCAACGCGATCGCCCCGGCCGTGGTGAAGACCAAGTTCGCCCAGGCGCTGTACGAGGGCCGCGAGGAGGAGGCCTCCGCGGTGTACCCGCTCAAGCGGCTCGGCGTGCCGTCCGACATCGGCGGCGCGGCCGAGTTCCTCACCTCGGCCCAGTCCGACTGGATCACCGGCCAGACCCTCGTCGTCGACGGAGGACTGTTCCTCAACGCCGGCGTCGCCTGACGCCCCGTGGCCGTATGACGATTCGGGCGCCGTTACCGTCCCACTCTTGACGGAAACGGCGCCCGCATACCCAAACGGGCTGTTCCGGGGTGGATGACAACGTCGTCATCAACAGAGTGTTCACAGGGTGAACGAACCAGGTTCAACAACCGTCGCACTGCGGTATGGTCTGCCGACCCTTGGCATGGCAGATCGAGGAGCGTGCGCGTGTTCAACCGGAACCGATGCCTGCGGCAAGTGGCGGCGATCGCTTCCATAACGTCCCTGACGGCCGGCTGCGGCCTGCTGTCCGGGGGCGATTCCAAGGACGCGGGACCCATCGTCGTCGGCACGACGAGCGCCCCCAGCACCCTCGACCCGGCGGCCTCCTGGGACGGCTCGTGGGAGCTGTTCCGCAACATCTACCAGACGCTGCTCGCCTACCCGAACGGCGCGACCACCCCCCAGCCGGACGCCGCCAAGGAGTGCTCCTTCACGGACAGCTCCAACCGCACCTACCGCTGCCGGCTGCGGCCCGGGATGAAGTTCGCCGACGGCGACACCCTCGACGCCAAGGCGGTCGCCTACTCCATCGACCGCATCCGCCGGATCAACGTCCCCGGCGGCCCCGCGGGACTGCTCGGCAGCCTGCAGAGCGTCGAGGCCACCGGCGCGGACGAGGTGGTCTTCCATCTCAACAAGTCCGACGCCACCTTCCCGTTCGTGCTGGCCACCCCCGCCATGTCGATCGTCGACCCGGACGACTACCCGGCCGACAAGCTGCGCGAGGACGGCAAGGTCTTCGGTTCCGGCCCCTACACCCTCGCCTCCTACGAGGAGGACAAGGAGGCCCGGCTCGAGCGCAACGAGAACTATCAGGGGTACGCCCAGCGCAAGAACGACGCGGTGACGATCCGCTACTTCCAGGACTCCGCCGTCATGGTCAAGGCCCTGCGGGACAAGCAGATCGACGTCACCTACCGCGGACTCGCCGCCGACGACATCGTCGCCCTGCAGCGCAAGGAGAGCGCGCCCGGCCTGCAACTGGTCGAGAGCACCGGCGCGGACATCAACTACCTGGTGTTCAACCCCAAGGACAAGTGGGCGGGCAAGGCCGCCGTGCGCCGGGCCGTGGCCCAGGTCGTCGACCGCGGCGCCATCGCGCACAAGATCTACAAGGACACCGTCGACCCGCTCTACTCGATGGTCCCCAAGGGCCTCACCGGCCACACCACCGGCTTCTTCGACGACTTCGGCGAGCCCGACACCGCCAAGGCCCGCAAGATCCTGTCCGAGGCGAACATCTCCACGCCCGTACCGCTCACCCTGTGGTACACCACCGACCGCTACGGTTCCGAGACCGCCCTGGAGTTCCAGGAGCTCAAGCGCCAGCTCGACGAGTCCGGCCTGTTCACGATCACGCTGAAGAGCCGGCCCTGGAAGACCTACGTCGAGGGCTACCAGAAGGGCGAGTACCCGGTCTTCGGGCGCGGCTGGTTCCCGGACTTCCCGGACCCGGAGAACTTCATCGCCCCGTTCGTCGGCGACCAGAACGCCCTCGGCACGCCCTACCCGCAGCCCGAGATCACCGGCATCCTGCTGCCCCGCTCCCGCCGCGAGAGCGACCGCGCCAACGTGGTCAAGGACTTCGAGGAAGCCCAGAAGATCATGGTCGAGGACGCCCGGCTGCTGCCGCTGTGGCAGGGCAAGCAGTACGTGGCGGCCAGCGAGGACATCGCCGGTCCGGAGCGGGCGCTGGACCCCTCGACGATCATGATGATGTGGGAGCTGTCCCGCAAGACCAGCTGGTAGGGACCGCGCGGGCGGCGTTGTCAGTGGGTGCCGGTAGGTTCTGAAGTCAGGAAGCGACCGCACGAATCTTGAGGACGTTGACGTGACCGACACCGCCATGCTGCCCGAGTCCTGGCGCGGGGTTCTGGGCGAGGAACTGCAGCAGCCCTACTTCAAGGAGCTGATGGAGTTCGTCGAGGAGGAGCGGGCGAACGGTCCCGTGTACCCGCCGCGCGAGCAGGTCTTCGCCGCGCTGGAGGCCACGCCGTACGAGCAGGTGAAGGTCCTGATCCTCGGTCAGGACCCGTACCACGGCGAGGGGCAGGGCCACGGCCTGTGCTTCTCGGTGCGGCCGGGTGTGAAGATCCCGCCGTCGCTGCGCAACATCTACAAGGAGATGAACGCCGAACTGGGCACGCCCGTCCCGGACAACGGTTATCTGATGCCGTGGGCCCAGCAGGGCGTGCTGTTGCTCAACGCGGTGCTGACCGTGCGCGGCGGCGAGGCCAACTCGCACAAGGGCCGCGGCTGGGAGAAGTTCACCGACGCGGTGATCCGCGCGGTGGCCGAGCGGCCCGACCCGGCGGTGTTCGTCCTGTGGGGCAACTACGCGCAGAAGAAGCTCCCGCTGATCGACGAGAGCCGGCACGCGGTGGTCAAGGGCGCGCATCCCTCCCCGCTGTCCGCGAAGAGGTTCTTCGGCTCCCGCCCGTTCACCCAGATCAACGAGGCGGTGGCCCGCCAGGGCCACGAGCCGATCGACTGGACGGTGCCGAACCTGGGCTGAGCCGCCGCCGGGCCGGTTCCCCGGGGGCCGGCCCGGCGTGGCCTGGGGGTGGTGCGAGCGCGACTGCCGATCACCCTCGCCGCGTGAGCGTGACCGCGGTGAGCCGACGGCGGGGGTGCCGGTGCCGGTGCCGGTGCCGCCTGAGCGTGATCGCCGGTCTCTGCCGTTAGCGTCGGGGCAAGGAGCACGACGGCCGACGGAGGGCACGCGGTGGCGGAGCGACAGGAGCGGACGGCGTCGGACGCCGTGCTGACGCGGATCGGGCAGGTGGTGATGCTGCTGCACGGCGGGGACCGCGAGGAGGCCCGGCACCGCTTCCTCGGCCTGTGGGCGGAGATCGGGGAGGACGGCGACCCGCTGCACCGCTGCACCCTCGCGCACTACCTCGCCGACACCCAGGACGACCCGGCCGACGAACTCGCCTGGGACCTCAGGGCGTTGACGGCGGCCGAGGAAATCACCGGCGACCGGCTCGACCGGCACGAGGGGGCGCCCGCCGCCCGGGCGCTGTATCCCTCGCTCCATCTGAACCTCGCCGCCGACTACGTCCGCCTCGGCCGGCCCGACGACGCCCGCACCCACCTCGTCCGCGCCCGCCACGCCTCCGACGCCCTGGCCGACGACGGCTACGGCGACGGGGTCCGGGCGGCGATCCGGCGGATGGAGCTGCGGCTGGGGGAGTGAGGCGGGCGCCGGCCGACGAACGGGGCTTCTCCCGGGCGGGGCCCCTCTCAGTGGCCGTACGTCTGCTTGCAGATCCGCGCCTGCGGGCTGTCCGGGCGCCAGCCGCCGTACTGCTCGCCGAGGGCGCACACGTCGGCGTTGCGGCGTGCGATGCCGGGCACGTCCGGGGTGTGTGCGCGGCGGCCCGGCGATCGGTGGTGTTCGGGCCGGGGTGTGGGGTGCGGAGTCTGCTGGTGCCGGTGCTGCGTCCGCGTGGGCGCCGGGGGCTCGGCGTGCGCCGGGCGGCGGGGCTGTTGGGGTTTCGGGGTCTCCGGGCGGCGTGACGGCCCGACCATCTCCAGCGCCTCGCGGGCCGGCGCCTGCACGATCCGCTGCTCCGTGGCGCCGTCCGGCCGTGGGACGGCCGGGGACGAGGAGCGGACCGGGGCGACCGGCGGGACCGGGGCGGGCGGACGCTGGACCGTCACACAGCCGGAGAGGGCCGAGACAGCCACGGTGACCAGGAGCGCTGCGGTGGTCGTCGTTCGATGCACGCGCGTCACTCTGCTGGTTTCGCGCCGCGCAAGGACAGCGGACGAGCGCAGGATGCCCCGCACGGGTGATCTACCGCCCCGTACGGAGGTCTTGTGTGGGTCCCGGCTGACGTCAGTCGCCCGTGGCGCCGTCGATCCGCTCCCGGATCAGGTCGGCGTGGCCGTTGTGGCGGGCGTACTCCTCGATCATGTGGGTGTAGATCCAGCGCAGGCTGACACACTGCCCGCCGCCGTGTCGGGTGACGCCCTTCGACAGGTCGTCCAGGGCGTATCCCTCCGCGTGGCGACGGGCGAAGTCGATCTCCGACTGCCAGGTGGCGTGCGCTTCCTGCCAGGTGTCCGCGCCGGTCAGATGGAACTCGCCGTCGGGGTCGTCGTCGCTGAACCAGATCGGCCCGGCGCCGTCGTCCGCCAGCACCTTGCGGAACCAGATCCGTTCCACCTCCGCCATGTGCCGCACCAGCCCCATGAGGGACAGCTCGGACGGCTCCACGGCAGCGGTCCTGAGCTGGGCGTCGGTCAGGCCCTCGCACTTCACGGCGAGCGTCTGGCGGTGGTACTCCAGCCAGCCCTCCAGCATGGTGCGTTCGTCGGCGTCGGGTGCGGGGGTGCGGCGCTGCGTCGTCATACCCGCATCCTCGTGCAGGCGGGGCGGGGCGGGCCAGCGGATTTTCAGCTGCGGAGCATGCCCGCCAGCAGCTCGCGCAGCCCTTGCCGTACGGCCGCGGGGGGCGGCGGCTCGTAGGCGCCCGCCACGCAGGAGAACAGCAGCCCGTCCGCCCAGGCCGTCAGCGACAGCGCGTGGCGGTCCGGGTCCGGCGAGCCCAGGGCGGTGACCAGGGTGGTGAGCTGATCGCGGAAGCGGGCGCCGGTGGTGTCGTAGGAGGTGCGCAGCGCGGGGCGGCGGGTGGCCTCCAGGGCGAGTTCGTAGCGGGCGAGCGTGAGGTCGCGGTGGCGGGTCAGGGCGCGGTGCAGCGCCAGGGCCAGTGCGTCCACCACCGCGTCGGCGCCCCCGCTCGGATCAGGCATCTCGTGCAGCGCCAGCACCCGGGCCTCCCGCTCGGCGAGCCGGCGCACGGCCAGCTCCAGCAGCGCCTGCCGGGTCCGCGCCACGTTGGACGTCGAGCCCTGCGGCAGCCCGGCCGTCTCGTCGACCGCCCGGTGGGTCAGCCCGCGCATCCCGCGCTCGGCGAGCAGGGCCAGGGCGGTGTCGGCGACGAGGTCGGCGCGGGAGGCGCCGGGGGTGCGTACGGACATGGAGATCACGCTACCCGGACCACTACGCCTGTAGTACCTTCGACGTGTACTACAGATGTAGTTGCCTCTGGAGGAGCCATGAGCCAGGCACAGCGCGCCGTCGTGATCGGCGGCGGCATCGGCGGGCTGACCGCGGCCGCCGCCCTGCACCGGCGGGGCCTGCACGTCACCGTCCTGGAGCGGGCCCGATCCCTCCAACCCGTCGGCGCCGCCCTCTCACTCGCCCCCAACTCCCTGCGCGCGCTGGACGTCATCGGGCTGGGCGACGAGATCCGCGACCTCGCCGCCTGGCAGGGTGACGGCGGACTTCGCACCCCGGGCGGCCGCTGGCTGTCGCGCTCCGACGCCGACGCCGCCGCCGCACGGTTCGGCGGTCCCCTGGTGCTGCTGCACCGCGCCACCCTCGTCGACCGCCTCGCCTTACTGCTCCCGCCCGGCACCGTGCGCACCGACGCCGAGGCCACCGTCACCGACCCCGGCCACGCGAGCCGGCCGGCCGTCGTGCGCACCGCCCGCGGCGAACTGGAGGCCGACCTCGTGGTGGCCGCCGACGGCATCCACTCCGCCGTACGCGGCGCCCTCTTCCCCGACCACCCCGGACCCGTCTACTCCGGGTTCACCACCTGGCGCGTCGTCGTCCCCCTGCCCGGCGTCGCCTTCCCCTCGCACGAGACCTGGGGCCGGGGGCGCATCTGGGGCACCCACCCGCTCAAGCACGGCCGCGTCTACGCCTACGCCGCCGCCATGGCCCCCGCCGGCTCATCCGCCCCCGACGACGAGCGGGCCGAACTCCTGCGCCGCTTCGGCGACTGGCACGAGCCGATCCCCGCCGTCCTCGCCGCCGTTCGCCCCGAGGACGTGCTGCGCCACGACGTCCACCACATCGACCGGCCGCTGCCCTCCTACCACCGCGGTCGCGTCGCCCTTGTCGGCGACGCCGCGCACGCCATGCCGCCCACCCTCGGCCAGGGCGGCAACCAGGCCGTCGAGGACGCGATCGTGCTCGCCCACCACTGCGACGACCTCGCCGCCTACACCGCCGCCCGGCTGCCGCGTACGACCGCGATCACGCGCCGGGCCGTGAAGGTCGCGAGCCTCAACCTCAGCACCAACCGGGCCGTGATCGCCGTCCGGAACGCGGCGATCGCCTCCCTTTCGAAGGCCGGACCTGCCCTGTTCCTGCGGAGCTTCGACGGCATCGCCGACTGGCGGCCGCCGCAGGACCCGTATGCTGCCGTTACGTCAGCAGCGGACACGCAGTGAAGGAGCCCGCAGTGAAGGTCGGCGTCATCGGACTCGGCGACATCGCGCAGAAGGCGTACCTGCCGGTGCTCGCCTTCCAGCCCGGTGTGGAACTGCACCTGCAGACCCGCACCCCGGCGACGCTGGACCGGGTCGCCGACAGCCTGCACCTGCCCGCCGCGCAGCGGCACCGGGACCTGGACGCGCTGCTCGCCGAGGACCTGGACGCCGCGTTCGTGCACGCGCCGACCTCCGCGCACCCCGAGATCGTCACCCGGCTCCTCCAGGCGGGCGTCCCGACGTACGTCGACAAGCCGCTCGCCTACGAACTCGCCGACTCCGCACGGCTGGTGGAGCTGGCCGAGCAGCGCGGCGTGTCCCTCGCCGTCGGCTTCAACCGGCGTTTCGCGCCCGGATACGCCCAGTGCCTGGAGCACCCGCGCGAGCTGATCCTGCTGCAGAAGAACCGGATCGGGCTGCCGGAGGAGCCGCGCAGCATGGTCCTGGACGACTTCATCCACGTCGTGGACACGCTGCGGTTCCTGGTGCCCGGGCAGGTCGACGACGTCACCGTGCGGGCCCGCGTCCAGGACGGGCTGCTGCACCACGTCGTGCTCCAGCTCGCCGGCGACGGCTTCACCGCGCTCGGCGTGATGAACCGGCTCAGCGGTTCCAGCGAGGAGATCCTGGAGGTGTCCGGGCAGGACACCAAGCGCCAGGTCGTCAACCTCGCCGAGACCATCGACCACAAGGGCCAGCCCACCGTCCGCCGGCGCGGCGACTGGGTGCCGGTGGCCCGGCAGCGCGGCATCGAACAGGCCGTGCTCGCCTTCCTGGACGCCGTGCGCGCCGGGCGGCCGCTCAGCGCCCGGGACGCACTGGAGACTCACGAACTGTGCGAGCGGGTGGTACGTGCGGTGCAGGAGCGCTCCGGCGCAGCCTGACCGCGCGCACGCCCTCCGTCACCCCCAGCGCCGCCAGCACCAGCACCGCCACGTCCACCGGCCAGTCGCCGTAACGGACGTACGGGGTGACCCCGTGGGCGAGCGGCACCTCGTACACCGCGGCCCGGCTCGCGCTCGTGCCCAGCCAGGAGCCGACGCGCTCACCGTCGGGGCCGTACACCGCCGACACCCCGGTGAGCGTGGCGTGCACCATCGGCCGGCCGGTCTCCGCGGAGCGCAGCGCGGCGAGCGAGGCGTGCTGCTGTGGCGCCCAGCTGTGCTGGAACGACGACGTGGACGACTGGCCGACCAGCACGTCCACACCGTCCTGGGTGAGCCGCCGGCTCATGTCCGGGAACGCCGTCTCGAAGCACACCAGCGGGCCCAGCCGCAGCCCGTGTCCGGCGTTCATCACGACCTGCTCGCTGCCACGCCGGCGGTCCTCGCCGGCCGCCTTGCCGACGGAGGTCGCCCAGCCGAGCAGCGAGCGCGCGGGGATGTACTCGCCGAACGGCACGAGCCGCATCTTGTCGTAGCGGTCCCCGGTGAGCCCGTCCGGCCCCACCAGCACCGAACTCTTGTAGATCCCGGGGCGGTCCGAGCGCCGCGCGTCCACGTTGACCAGGATGTCCGCGCCCGTCTCGCGGGACAGCGCCGCGATCCGCCGGGCCAGGTCGGGCCGCGCGGACAGGTCGACGCCGACGCTGCTCTCACCCCACACGACCAGGTCGACGCCCTGCCCGGCCAGCTGCCGGGTCAGCCGCTCCTCGACGGCGAACCGCCGGTCGCCGCTGTCGGCGCCGTCCACGATCCCGGGCTGGACCACGGCGATCCGCGCCCGGCCGTCCACGTGCGGACGCGGCGACCACACCCAGGCCGCCGAGGTCGCCGCCGCGGTGGCGACCAACCCGGCCACGGCAGGCATGCGCGACTCCCGCACCGCCAGCAGCACGGCCGCCGCCACGTTGACGGCCACCACCAGGAAGCTGAGCAGCCACACCCCGCCCACCGAAGCGAGCCGCAGCGCGGGACCCACCTGCCACTGACTGGCGCCGAGCATGCCCCATGGCCCGCCGAGCCCCTGCCAGGACCGCACGAGTTCCACCATCAGCCACGCCGACGGCAGCACCAGCAGCGCCGCCGCGACCCGGCCCCGGGAGGGCACCCCGGCCAGGAAGCGGTGCACCAGCCACGCCCAGGGCGCCCACAGCGCGCCGAGCAGGGCGGCCAGCACCAGCGTGAACACGTGCAGGTCCGGCAGCAGCCAGTGGTGCATGCCCAGCATGAACCCGAACCCGCCGCACCATCCGTCGTACGCCGCCCGCCGCTGGGTCGGGGCGCCGCGCGCGAGCAGGATCCACGGCACCAGGGCGACATACGCGAACCACCACGCGGCGGGCGCCGGGAACGCGAGCACGGGCAGGGCGCCGGCCAGCGCAGCGAGGGCCCCTCGTCGCCAGGGGGAGGCGAGCCAACTGCTGAACGTCTTCATATGCCGCCCTCCTACCCGGTGGGGGCTCCAGTGTGCGCGCCAGGGGCGACCCGGCGACAGAGGACCACGCCTCAGCCTGCCGCTCGCCGCCGATTCCCCCCGCCGTCGGCGACGGCCCGCTCACCGGCCGCGCCGGGATATTTGGTGGCCGTCCCGGCCGGGGCGGTGCAGCCTTGCCTGCGTGAATGATCAGAACGTCGCAACGGAGCCCCGGTTCCGTATTCGTGCCCGGTACACGGACACCACCGTCACCGTCTACCAGGCGTACCGCCCGCAGATCGGACTCCCGGCGGCCCGTGCCGGACGCTTTCCCTCCAGTTGGAAGCGGGACCGGATGACCTGGATCAAGCCGTCGTTCCTCTGGATGATGTACCGCTGCGGCTGGGGGACGAAGGAGGACCAGGAGACCGTCCTCGCCGTCGAGATCGCCCGCGAGGGGTTCGAGTGGGCGCTGCGTCATGCGTGCCTGTCGCACCATGTGCCCGACCTGCACGGCGACCGGGCCGCCTGGAAGCGGCAGTTGCGGCAGGCGCCGGCGCGGGTGCAGTGGGACCCGGAGCGCGACCTGCACTTCACCGCGCTGCCGCACCGCTCGCTGCAACTCGGCCTCGGTGGGCAGGCCGCGGCCCGGTACGCCGACGAGTGGGTCGTCGGCATCGAGGACGTCACGCCGCTGGCCGCCGAGATCCACGCCCATGTGCGGGCCGGGGAGCTCGACGCGGCGGCGGCGAAGCTGCCGGTGGAGCGGCCGTATCCCGTGGACGGGGATGTGCTGGATCATCTGTGCGCCTAGAGTGATCGATGATCGATCAAACCGCCTCCGGAGGTACGCATGGCCCAGCCGCTCACCGTCGTCACCGGCGGCAGCCGGGGTATCGGCGCCGCGACCTGTCTCAGGCTCGCCTCCGACGGCCACGACGTGGCGGTGGGGTACGTCCGGGACGCCGAGGCCGCCGAGCGGGTCGTGGACGCCGTCCGCGCGGTCGGGCGACGCAGTGTCGCGGTGCGGGTGGACACGTCCGCTGAGGCGGACGTCGATCACCTCTTCGCCGTGGTGGAACGGGAGTTGGGGCAGGTGACGGGGCTGGTGAACAACGCCGGTGTCACCGGGCCGCTCGGCCGGCTCGCCGACACCGGCACCGCCGATCTGCGGCGGGTGGTCGAGGTGAATCTGCTGGGCGTGCTGCTGTGCGCGCGGCGTGCCGCCCAGCTGATGACCGCGCGGGGGAGTGGGGCGATCGTGAACGTGTCGTCGGCCGCCGCGACGCTCGGCAGCCCCGGCGACTACGTCCACTACGCCGCCACCAAGGCGGCCGTGGACGCCCTCACCGTGGGGCTGGCCAAGGAGCTGGGCCCGGACGGCATCCGGGTCAACGCGGTCGCGCCCGGCATGATCGACACCGAGATGCACGCCGCGATGGGCGATCCGGAGCGAGCGCACCGTGCGGCGGCCGCGATCCCGCTGCGCCGCCCCGGCCGGGCGGAGGAGATCGCCGCGGCCATCGCCTGGCTGCTGTCCCCGGACGCCGCGTACACGGCCGGCGCGGTGCTGCGGGTGTCGGGCGGACGGTGAGACGGGCGGCTGACGGTGCGAAGGCCGGGCGGGCGGCTGACGGTCTCGGGCGGGCCGGCGGTGAGCCGGGCGGCTGACGGTCGCGAAGGCCGGGTGGCCGGGAAGCGGGCGGCCGACGGTCACGAAGGCCGGCGGTGACCTGCGCCCGCCGCTCACGCCGCCTCGACCACCTCGCTGCGTACCGCCGCGGCCCACTGCACCACCAGCAGCTCGTACTCCGCGCGCTCCTGTGCCGACAATATGCCGCCCGCGCGCAGCCACAGCGCGCGGATCTCCTCGTTCACCTCGGCGGCGGAGCGCACGGAACCACGGATCATGGAATCGGGGGACATGCGCCTCAGCCTAGGGGCAAGAACTGACACTGCGCTACCGATTGGCTACGCAACCCGTACGGAGTCGGTCACGAACCGGTACGCGACGCGCCGCGAGCGCCGTCAGTCGATCCACACCACGACACACAGCCCCCGCCGCGCGGCACACTCGTAGAACTCCCGCAGCGCCACGAACCGTTCGGTGAGATGAGCGCGGACGTCACCGCTGAAGCTCTCCGGATGACCGCACAGCGCCGCGGCCTCGGCGGGGTCGCCCGGCAGGCCGGCGAGCACCGCGTCCACGTCGACGTCCCGCAGATCCCGGGCGATCTTCTCGACCTCGGCCGGGTCGAGCACGCGCGGCGGGTCGCTGAAGCCGTCGTACACCTCGTCGTGGTCCAGGTAGCCGGCGGTCTGGCCGAACGTGGCCGAGACCGCGCGGTCGAGCAGGCCGGCCACGGACGGATCGGCGCCGTGGGAGCGGCAGTAGGCGGCGAGCCCCCAGCTCGCCCAGCCCGTGTCCAGCAGGTCCGAGGCGGGCGGGTCCCAGCCGGGCGCGGCACCCGGCGAGTCGAGCGCCGACTCACGGCAGCGTTCCAGGTACGCGGGGGTCACACGGGCGAACTGCTGGGTGAGAGCCATGGCTTCATTCCTCCCCGGTACGCCGCCCGGCGATTCAGCCCGCCGACTCCGCCGCGTGCGGACTGAGAACGCCCGCCGTGACCAGACCGATGATCATGACGCCCAGGATCACGCGGTACCAGACGAACGGCATGAAGGACTTGCTGGAGATGTACTTCATGAACCATGCGATGACGGCGTATCCCGACCCGAACGCGATCACCGTAGCGAAGATCGTCGGCCCCCAGGAGACGTGATCGCTCTCCATCGCGTCCTTCAGCTCGAACAGCCCGGACGCCAGCACCGCGGGGATCGCGAGGAGGAAGGAGTAGCGGGCGGCGGCCTCGCGCCGGTAGCCCATGAACAGGCCGCCGCTGATGGTCGCGCCGGAGCGGGAGACACCCGGGACGAGCGCGCAGGCCTGGCACAGGCCGAAGACCAGACCGTCCTTCACGCCCAGGTCCTGGAGCGTCTTGCGCTGCTTCGGCGCCCGGTGCCGGCCGCCCGACTCGTCGCGGGCCGCCAGCCGGTCGGCTATGCCGATGACGACACCGACGACGATGAGCATCGTCGCGGTGATCCGCAGATCGCGGAACGGCCCCTCGATCTGGTCCTTGAACGTGACGCCCAGCACGCCGATCGGGATCGAGCCGACGATCACCAGCCAGCCCGTCTGGGCGTCGTGATCGCCGCGCATGCCCTTGTCGTACAGCGACCGGAACCACGCGGACAGGATGCCCGCGATGTCCTTGCGGAAGTAGATCAGCACCGCCGCCTCCGTGCCGATCTGGGTGATCGCCGTGAAGGCCGCGCCCGGGTCGTTCCAGCCGGAGAAGGCCGCGGTCAGCCGCAGATGCGCGCTGGAGGAGACGGGAAGGAACTCGGTCAGCCCCTGGACGAGTCCGAGGACGAGCGATTCAAACCAAGACATGAAGGTACGTCAGTCCAAGTGCCGGTCGTGGAGGGGCGACGGGGCACCGGGCCGCCGTACGCGATGATCACGTGTGTCGAGGGCAGCGTAGCGCCCCCGGATGACGGCCCCTTGGCGGGGGCGGCGGCTCCGTCGCGGTCAGCCGCGGCGCAGATGGTGCCGTTTGCGCCAGGCCACCACCGCTCCCGCCACCGCGGGCAGTGCGATGCCGGCCATCGCCACCAGGAAGGCCGGAGACGTAGGGGAACCGGCCCGGGCGCCGGCGAGTGCGTAGGCGGCGGTGTTCGGGACCGAACCGATGCCCGTCGCGAGCAGGAAGGGCAGGCAGCGCATCCGGGAGACGGCGGCGCAGTAGTTCGCGGCCCAGAACGGTACGCCGGGAAACAGACGGGCCATCAGCATCGAGCGGAACCCGTGCCGGCTGAGCTGGCCGTCCGCCGCCGTCAGCAACCGGCCCCGCAGCAGCGGGCGCAGCGCGTCCTGCCCCAGCGCCCGGCCCAGGCCGAAAGCGACCCCGGCGCCCAGCACGGTGCCGGCGAGCGACGTGGTGAGCCCCATCGACGTGCCGAACAGCGCGCCCGCCGCCAGGTTCAGCAGCGGCCGCGGCACGAACGCCACCGTGCACAGCCCGTACGCCACCGTGAACACCGCGGCCGCCGCCGCACCGCCCAGCTGTGGTGGCCAGCCGTGCGCCAGGAGCCGCTGCGGCTGGAACAGCAGCACCGAGCAGCCGGCCGCCGCGAGGAGCGCGAGCAGCAGGGAGAAACGGGACCAGGGCGAGCGCAGGACCCGGGTGCAGCGCGCGGCGAGCGTGCCGGGCAGGGACACGGGCGGCGCGGCGATCGCGAGCTCCATGGCGGGGGCCGGGGGAGAGGCCACTGCGGTGCCCCCAGAGCGGGTGGGTGCATCGGGCATCCGGCGACAGTAACCGACGCGGGTGTCTGATCGCCGTATGGTCTGTCTCATGACCGTCACAGGTACGGGAGCGATCGCCGTGCCCCGCAGTGCGCTCGCCGACGTCGTCCTGGCGCGGCTGACCGAGGCGTACGGCGCCGCGGCCGACCCCGAGCGGGCCGGGCCCATGCGCGCGTACATGAAGGATGTCGCCCCCTTCCTCGGTATTCCCACCCCCGAGCGCCGCGCCCTGTCCCGTACCGTCCTGGCGGGTACGGCGCGCCCTGGCGAGGCCGACTGCGCGGCGATCGCGCTGCGCTGCTGGGAGCTGCCGGAGCGGGAGTACCACTACTTCGCCGTCGACTACCTGCGCCGCCACGTCGGCCGCTGCTCCTCCGCCTTCCTGCCGGTGGTCCGGCACCTGATCACCACCGTCCCGTGGTGGGACACCGTCGACCTGCTCGCCGCCCATGTCGTCGGCCCGCTCGTCGCGGCCGACCCGGCCCTCGCGAACACCATGGACGCCTGGATCGCCGACGACGACCTGTGGCCGGTCCGCGCCGCCCTGCTGCACCAGCTGCGGTTCAAGGAGGACACCGACGCCGAGCGGCTGTTCGGCCACTGCCTCCGTCGCAGCGGCCACCCCGACTTCTTCATCCGCAGGGCCATCGGCTGGGCCCTGCGCGAGTACGCCAGGACCGACCCGGAGGCCGTGCGCGGCTTCCTCGCCCGCGAGCGGGGCCGGTTCGCGGCGCTGACGGTGCGCGAGGCGCTGAAGAACATCGGCGCCTGACAGGCCGTAAGGGACGCCCGGCACCGGCCGTACGGCGATAAATCGTTCGACGGCGTGCCGTGGCCCGGCGATGATCGACGACATGTTCCGGTACGCCTTCCTCCTCGCAGCATCCGCGGTCGCGGATGCCCCGAAGGCTGCCGTTCCCGTCATCCTGGCCGCTGTCGACGGCGCCCGAAGCTGACCCTCCCCGGATCGTTCCGCGGACCCCGCAGGGGAGGGTCGGCGGTTTCTTGGGGGCCCCCTTCCTTCCCACGAGGCTTCGAGGTACAGCCATGCCCAAGACGGCGTACACGCGCACCAAACCGCATCTCAACATCGGCACCATGGGCCACGTCGACCACGGCAAGACGACGCTGACCGCCGCCATCACCAAGGTGCTGGCCGAGCGCGGCACCGGCACGTTCGTGCCGTTCGACCGCATCGACCGCGCCCCGGAGGAGGCCGCCCGCGGCATCACCATCAACATCGCGCACGTCGAGTACGAGACCGACACCCGGCACTACGCCCACGTGGACATGCCGGGTCACGCCGACTACGTCAAGAACATGGTCACCGGCGCCGCCCAGCTCGACGGGGCGATCCTCGTCGTCTCCGCGCTCGACGGGATCATGCCGCAGACCGCCGAGCACGTGCTGCTGGCCCGTCAGGTCGGTGTGAACCACATCGTCGTCGCGCTCAACAAGGCCGACGCCGGCGACGAGGAGCTGACCGACCTGGTCGAGCTGGAGGTCCGCGACCTGCTCACCGCGCACGGCTACGGCGGCGACGCCGCGCCCGTCGTACGGGTCTCCGGGCTGAAGGCGCTTCAGGGCGACCCGCGCTGGACGGCGTCCGTCGAGGCGCTGCTCGACGCGGTGGACACCTACGTGCCGATGCCGGAGCGGTACCTGGACGCGCCGTTCCTGCTGCCGGTGGAGAACGTGCTCACCATCACCGGCCGCGGAACCGTCGTCACCGGCGCCGTCGAGCGTGGCACGGTGCGGGTCGGCGACCGGGTCGAGGTGCTCGGCGCCGGCGTCGACACGGTCGTCACCGGGCTGGAGACCTTCGGCAAGCCGATGGAGGAGGCGCAGGCCGGGGACAACGTGGCGCTGCTGCTGCGCGGGGTGCCCCGGGACGCGGTGCGGCGCGGGCACGTCGTCGCCGCGCCGGGCAGCGTCGCGCCGAGCCGGCGCTTCACGGCCCAGCTGTATGTGCTCTCCGCGCGCGAGGGCGGCCGTACGACACCGGTCGCCACCGGGTACCGGCCGCAGTTCTACGTCCGCACCGCCGACGTCGTCGGCTGCGTCGACCTCGGCGAGGCGGCGGTCGCGCGGCCCGGGGAGACGGTGGAGGTGACCGTCGAGCTGGGGCGCGAGGTGCCGCTGGAGCCGGGGCTCGGGTTCGCCGTCCGCGAGGGCGGGCGGACGGTCGGCGCGGGGACGGTGACGTCCGTCGGCTGAGGTGACAATGGTGTCGTGAGCGATGCCATACCCGTCACCCGGACCACCGACCACGGAACCGCCAAGCTGATGCCCGACGTCGACCGTGAGCGGGCCTGGCTGCTCACGGTCGACGGCGCACCCCAGTCGTACGTCGACCTCGACGACCCGGCGTACCTGGAGTTCGAGTACGCGCGGCGGCTCGGGCATGTGCTGGACACGGTCGCGGAGCCGGGACGGCCGCTGGACGTGCTGCACCTCGGCGGGGGCGCGCTCACCCTGCCGCGGTACGTGACCGCGACCCGCCCCGGCTCCCGGCAGGACGTCGTCGAGGCCGACCGGGGGCTGCTCGAGCTGGTCGTGGAGCAACTGCCGCTGCCCGCCGGGTCGGGCGTCGCGCTGCACACCGCGGACGCGCGGGCCTGGCTGGAGGCGGCGCCGGCGGACAGCGCCGACGTGCTCGTCGCCGACGTCTTCGGCGGCTCGCGCATCCCCGCGCACCTGACGACCCTCGCCTACGCCCGCGAGGCCGACCGGGTGCTGCGGACGGACGGCGTCTACGTCGCCAATCTGGCGGACGCGGCGCCGTTCGCCTTCCTGCGCTCCCAACTGGCCACCTTCGCCGCGCTCTTCGAGGAACTGGCGCTGATCGCCGAGCCGGGCGTGCTGCGCGGCCGGCGGTTCGGGAACGCGATCCTGGTCGCCGCGCACCACCCCGTGGACACGGCCGCGCTGGCCCGGCTGACCGCCGCGGACGCCTTCCCCGCGCGGGTGGAGCACGGGCGGTCGTTGCGCGACTTCACGGGGGACGCCCGCCCGGTCACGGACGAGGACGCGGTGCCCTCACCCGTGCCGCCCGACGGGGCGTTCGGCATCGGCTGAACCTTCCGCGCCGCGGGCCGCCACGGCCCGGGTACGGCGGCGCAGCCGGCGCACGTCCGGCACGCACAGCACGGCCCCGGTGACCGCCACGACGAGCGCAGCGCACCCCCACAGGGACGCGGCGCGCCCGAAGGCGCCCTCCGCGGGCCCCGCCAGCGCCATCGCCACCGGCACCAGCGCGACGGACCCGAACCAGTCGTAGGCCGACACCCGCGACAGCTTCTCCTCGGGGATCTCCTGGTGCAGCGCCGTCATCCAGGACACGCCGAACACCTCCAGCGTGACACCGGTGGCGAACATCACCGCGCACAGCACGCCCAGCGGCACCGGTACGGCGAGGGCGGCCGACGGCAGGGCCAGCGGGAAGACGCACAGGGTCCCGGCGAGCAGCAGCCGGCGGGGCTTCCACCGGGTCATCAGCAGCGCGCCGGCGACCGTGCCCGCGCCGAAGAAGCCGAGCGCCAGGCCCCAGGGGCCCGCCCCGCCGAGGTGGTCGCGGGCGACGAGGGGGCCGTAGACCGCGTCGGCGGCGCCGACGACCGCGTTGGCGACGGAGAACTGCGCGACGACGCCCCACAGCCAGGGCCGGCCGGTGAACTCCCGCCAGCCCTCCTTCAGATCGGCGACGATGCCGCCGCCCGGTGCGCGCGGCGGGAGGTGCCGTACGTCGAGGAAGGAGCGCAGGGCGCCGGCGAGCGCGAACGCGGCAGCGTCCGCGGCGAGGACCCAGCCCGGGCCGACCGCGGCGACCAGCGCGCCGCCCGCGGCCGCGCCGCCCAGGGCCGCGCCCTGCATCGCCATCCGGAACACGGCGAACGCCCGCCCCGCGTGTTCGCCCTCCACGGACGACAGCAGCATGCCCTCGGCGGCCGGGCTGAAGAACGCCTGCCCGGCGCCGCCGAGCGCGGTCAGCAGCATCATCTGCCACAGCCGCGGCTCACCGGCCAGCACGAGGACGGCGAAGGCGCTCTGCGACAGGCAGTTGACGGCGTTGGCGGCGACCATCACGCGGTGGCGCGGCACTCGGTCCGCCACCGCGCCGCCGATCAGCAGGAACAGCACCAGCGGCACCGTCCGCGCGGCCGCCACCAGACCCACGTCGCCCCCGTCCCCGCCCGCGCCGAGCACCGCGAACGCGGAGGCGATGAGAGCGGCCTGACTGCCGCCGTTGGTGAGGAAGGCGGCAGCGGTCAGCAGAGGGTAGTTCCGGCCGGCCCAGCGGGGCCGACCGGAACGGGGAGCGGTGTCGGCGGGGGTGGTCACCGAGTGACTATGGCTTCTGGGACACCGCCGCGCCAAACCGGGTCCCGCTCCGCACGCGGTGCGGGACGGAACCCGGATCGGGTCAGCTCACGACGGGGTCGCCGTGCAGCCGGACCGTGCTGAGGATCTGCTGGATCGTCGCGTCCGGCAGCTCTTCCTTGACGCCCTTGACACCGTAGAGAGTGAAGGCGACGAAGTTGCCGGCGGAGTTCTTGAAGGCGAACGTGGTGGCCTTGCCGTCGGTGTCGCACTTGGTCTTCTTCGGCGCACCCGCCGTGAAGCTCGTCGCGACGTCGCCCTTGAGGCCCGACTTGGTGGTGTAGGGCGCGGCCTGCCCGATCTTCAGGTACTTGCGCGAGGTCTTCTCGTTCTGGTCGGTGTAACCACCGAAGGCCCACGTGGCGGAGTCGCCGCGGGCGACGCTCGCGGTGTCCTTGGCGCCGTTCTCGCCCTTGGTGCCCGCGGCGGCCAGTTCCTTGTCGGTGGTCCTGCCGTCGTGGACGGACGAGCACCACTTCTCGTTGTAGAACGCCGGCGCGCTCATGCCGATGTAGGCGGAGCCGTCGCCCTTCTGCTCGTCCTCGAAGCCGATGAACAGGCCCGGGTCCTTGACCACCCAGTTCGCGGGGACGTCGAACGCCGTGCCGTACTTGGGGTTGATGACGACCTTCCACCCCGGGACGGTCGCCTTCTCGGCCTCTCCGCCCCGCGGGTTGTCGGCCGCCCCGGACGAGGTCGGCTGCGGCGACGGGGTCGGCGAGGACGACACCGACTGTGCGGTGGTCGGCTTGTCCGAGCCGCCCTTCGCCGTGTCGTCCTTGTCGTCGCCGAGCACCAGGAACCCGGTGACGGCTGCGGTCAGCACCACCGCGCCGGCCGCGATGATCGCCACGAGCCTGGTCCGGTTGCCGTCACCGCCACCGCCGTTGCCGAGGTTCCCGGGCGGCGGCGTCGCCGGCTGCGGAACACCGGCCGGCGTGGGCGTGCCCCACTGCTGCTGCGGATAGGGGCTGGGCTGCTGGTATCCGGTCTGCTGGTACGGATTCGGCTGCTGGTACCCCGGCTGACTCGGCTGCTGATACGGGTTGTTCTGCGCGTTCGGGTTCGGCTCGCCCCCGGGCGGCTGCTGTCCTGGCCACATGGCGCCCCACCCTAGTGCCGCCCCGGACACGATTCGGTCACCGGGCCTTGTCAGGGACGTACCAGATCAGGATTCCGTGGTCTTCACCAGACGGACGGTGCTGAGGATCTGCCGGACCGTCGTGTCCGGAACCTCCTCGCGGACCCCCTTTGCGCCGGTGAACGACCAGGAGGCGAAGTCGCCTTCGGCGTCCTTGAAGGCGAACGTGGTGGCCTTGCCGTCCGTGTCGCACTTGTGCCGCCGTACGTTTCCGGAGGACTGCGAGGTGGCGAGGCTGCCCGTGAGCCCGGAGGCGGTGGTGAAGGACGTCACCGGGGATGTGGTGATCTTCTTGCGGTCCGGTTGAGTGTAGGAACCGTAGACCCAGCTCGCCGAGTCGGAACGGGCGATGTCCTCGGTGCTCTTCGCGCCGTTGTTGCCCCGGCTTCCCACGTCGGCCAGCGCGGTGTAGTCGATGGTGCCGTCCCGGTCGGTGTCCTCACCGCACCACTTCTCGTTCAGGGTCGCGGGGGCTTTCATGGCGACGAGGGGCTTGTCCTGCGGGTCGTTCCGGTCGGCCACGTAGCTGACCCAGTCGGGCGCCTTGAGCGTCCAGGTGGCGGGAACGTCGAAGGCGACCCCCAGGTCACTGTTCACCACGACCTTCCAGCCCGCGATCGTCGGCTTCGGCGCCGAGTCGGCGTTCCTCGGGTCGGCGTTCCTCGGGTCGGCGGGAGCGGAAGGGGAGGCCGACGCGGCGGAGGCGGTCGGGCCCGGGGCGGCCTCGCCGTCCGAGCCGCCGCCCAGCAGCACCGCACCGGTCACCGCCGCGGCCACGACCACGGCCGCGGCGACGGTGATGGCGAGGACCTTGGTGCGGCGGCCCGAACCGCCGGGCGGGGGCGGCGCCGTGACGGTGGGCGCGTTCCAGGGGCCGGGAGAGGGCTGGGCGTACGGGTTGGGCTGGTGGTAGCCGGGCTGCTGGTACGGGTTCGGCTGCCCGGTCGGGTTGTCCCGGCCGCCCGGGGACGACTGATCTCCTGGCCACATGGTCGGCAAGCATACGGGGAGCGGTTGGCGGGGTGAGCGGCCCGGAGGTCTGGCCCACTGAGGCTACTCATGGGTAACATGCCGCCATGAGCGCAGATCAGATGTCGATCGGCGAGATGCTCGCCGCCACCGTGCCGATGGCCCGGACCTTGAAGCTCGAGTTCGTCGAGACCACGCCGGAGCGGGCGGTGGTGGCCCTGCCGGATCAGGGGGAGTTCCACAACCACGTGGGCGGCCCGCACGCCGGTGCGATGTTCACGCTCGGGGAGTCGGCGAGCGGGGCCATCGTGCTCGCCGCGTTCGGCGACCAGCTCGCGCGGGCCGTGCCGCTGGCCGTGCGGGCCGAGATCGCCTACAAGAAGCTCGCCATGGGCGCCGTCACCGCGACCGCGACGCTGGGGCGGCCGGCCGCCGAGGTCGTGGCCGAGCTGGACGCGGGTCAGCGGCCCGAGTTCCCGGTCGCCATCGAGATCCGGCGCGAGGACGGAGCCGTGACCGGCGAGATGACCGTGGTGTGGACCCTGCGGCCCAACGGCTGAGCGGACGTTGCGGGGAGTGTGGCCGAGGCCCGCGCTGGTGCGGAGCCTCGGCCATCGTCATGCCACCGGGCCGCCTCCGCGTCCAGGTTCGAGAACTGGACGTAACCCGCCACCGCGGCCCTCCGTATCCGCCGTTTAAGCCGTCCGTCGCCCATTGCAGGCGAATACGGAAACCGATACCGGCGGTAACCAAGGGGAAAGCGCGGCTTTCTGAGGAGACGTCACTCGGACTCCTTGTTTCCCCTGAGCCGTATGTGCGAAAGTGAGCCCCCCGCGGGAACGCAGTGCCACCCTTCGGCTCGGAAGGAATTGGTTCCGTGCACTCCCCACACCCCCCACGCCCCCCATATCCGCCCCGTCCGGGAGGGACGCCCGGAGAGTCGGACCGCGACCTCGTCGCCCAGTTGGCCACGTCCGACGGGCACGGCCGCGCCGTCGCCCTGCTGCTCGCCCGGCACTGGTCGGCCGCCCACGACTACGCGGCCGTCTGCCTCGCCTCACCCGGCGAAACCGCCCAGCTCGTGGCCACCGCAGCGGTCCATCAGGTGCTCGACCGGCTCGCCGCCGGCCGGGTCGGCGGCGCGCTGCGCCCGCAGATCCTCGTCGCCGTCCGCGACACCGTACGCGGCTGGGCCGCGGACCACGGTATTTCCGTACTCCTGCCGGAATTGCGCAAAACCACCGGTGGTCGCGGACTACGCGCGACCAGAGGCGGAACCCCGGAAAAGCGACAACTCGCCGAACGCGCATTCCGCGCCCTTCCCGGTGCCGCCCAATGCCTGTTGTGGCACACCGAGGTCGAAGCCGAACCGATATCCGTACCCGCTGGTCTGCTGGCCGTGCATCCCGGCACCGCCGCCACCGCTCTGGAACAGGCCAGGGAACAATTCCGCACCGGTTGCGTCCGCGCCCACCGCGAACTCGCCCCCACCGACGAGTGCCGCTTCCACAGCCGCCTCCTCGACGTCCCGCTGCGCCGCGGCGGACATCTGCTGCCCGACGTCCGCCGGCATCTCGCGCAGTGCCGCTACTGCCGTCACGCCGCCGAACAACTCGCCCACTTCGACGGTGCGCTCGGCGTCCTGCTCGCCGAGACCGTGCTCGGCTGGGGCGCCCGGCGCTACCTCGACTCCCGGCCGGGGCGCGGTGCCCGTCCCGGCGCCGCGCACGCCGGTCCCGGCGCCGCGCATGTCCGTCCCGGCGGCCGCCATCGCGGGGCGCCACCGGCGGGCCGTCCCGCCGCCTCCGCGCGGCACACCAAGGCCGTAGTGGCCGGTGTCGGGCTGACCGCTCTGGCCCTGCTCGTCACGGTGCTCGCCACCCAGAGCCGCTCCGCCGACAACGCTGTCCCCGGTTCCGGAACCGGCCGCCGGTCGGTGCGCACATGGGGCCCGCCCGGTGCCGGGACCGGTGGCGGGACCGCCACCCGGCCGGTCGGGTCCGTCGCCACCCCGCCGTCACCCGGCTCCCCCTCCGCCGCCTCCGCCGCGCGCCCGGCCCCGGCCCCGCTCCTGCGGGGCCGCCTGCGCAACGCCGCCCTCGGCCGTTGCCTCGACGCCGACGCCGGCCGGGTGTGGCCTGCAGTCGCCGTCGTGCTCGCCGACTGCTCACCGGCCGGCTCCCAGCGCTGGACCTACGGCGCCGACGGCCGCTTGCGCAGCGCCGCCGACCCCGCCCTGTGCCTGCGCGCCGACCCGCTCGACCATCGCGTCACCCTCGCCGACTGCACCGCCGCGACCGGCTACGACCTCACCGTCCGCGGCGAGTTGCTGCCGCGCGGGCGGGTCGGCCTCGACCTCGCGGCCGCACAGGGCTCCGCAGCCACCGTCACCGTCGCCCGGCGGGACGGATCGGCGCGCGGGCGGTGGCTGTTCGACACCGGGACCGCGCAGGACGGCCCGCCGCAGCCGCGGTCGGACCCGGCGGCCGTCCCACCCGGCACGCCGAGCCGGCCGAGCGAGCCGAGCGCGCCGAGTCGGCGGCCCCAGCCCTCCGCCGTCCCCGGCGGCCGGCCCGCCACGCCGCGCTTCGCCCCGGTCGGCTGCTGCGCCGAGCCCCCACCGGTCGTGGAACCACGGCCGGCCACGGCACCGGTCATTGCACCTGCCACGGCACCTGGCACGGCACCGGTCATCGCACCGGCCGCCGCTCCCGTCGCCGCGACCACGATCGTGTCCCTCGCCGCCGTCGCCCGGCCCGTCGTGTCCGCCGCCGTGCGGACCGCCACACCGGCGCGCTGATCCGACCGCACCACTCGCGGGGGCCACCCGTCCGGCGGCCCCCGCCCCACTTTCCGTTCCTCCCGCGGCCGGCATCCGGCGTCCGACCGCCTCGCCTCGTTGACTCGCGTCATCCCGAGTCGTACGTTGCCGACGCGTACGCCGTTTCTGACGGGTCGTCACTCTCCGGCGCCCTCGTCGTGCCCGCGCACCGAAGGAGCGACGGCCCATGTCCGACACGGTCTCCCGGCGATCCGCCCTGACTCTGCTGAGCGGCACGATCGCGGTCGTCGCGGCGGCCGCCGGTTCCCTCTCCCTCGCCCCCCGCGCCGTTGCGCGCGGCAGATCCGGCGCCCGCACCCCCGGCCGCCGCGTCGACCACCTCCTGGGCGCGCTGACCCTCGACGAGAAGGTCGCCCTGCTGCACGGCGCCACCGACCCGGACACGCTCGGCGAGGCCGGTTACGTCCCCGGCGTCCCCCGCCTCGGCATCCCGCCGCTGCGCCTGGCCGACGGCCCGGCCGGGGTCCGGGTCACCCGGCACGCCACCGCGCTGCCCGCACCCGTCCTCCTCGCCTCCGCCTTCGACCCCGAGCTGGCCCGCCGCTACGGCCGGGTCATCGGCCGCGAGGGCCGCGCCCTCGGCCAGGACGTCCTGCTCTCCCCGATGGTCAACCTGATCCGCACCCCGTACGCCGGACGCAACTTCGAGACCTTCAGCGAGGAACCGCTGCTCGCCGCCGACCTGGTCGCCGCCGAGATCGAGGGCATCCAGGGCGAGGGGCTCATCGCGACCGTCAAGCACTTCGCGCTGAACAACCAGGAGAAGGACCGCATGTCCGTCGACGTGCGCGTCGACGAACGCACCCTGCACGAGGTCGAACTGCGCGCCTTCGAGGCCGCCGTCCGGGCCGGCGCCGGAGCCGTGATGGGCGCCTACAACAAGGTCGACGGAACCTACGCCTGCGAGAACAAGGCCCTGCTCACCGACATCCTGCGCGAGCGCTGGGGCTTCGACGGCTGGGTGATGACCGACTGGTACGCCGCGCACAGCACGGAGAAGGCCCTCACCGCCGGGCTCGACATGGAGATGCCCAACGGCGCCTACTTCGGTGCCGCGCTGCGCACGGCGGTGCGCGAGGGCCGCGTCGCCGCGTCGTACGTCGACCGCGCCGTACGCCGCGTCCTCGCCGTCATGGACCGCTTCGGGCTGCTCGACGGCAGCGCGCCGCCCCGCCCGGGACGGGACGCCCGGGCAGGCGCCGCCGTCGCCCTGGAGGTCGCCAAGGCCGGGGCCACCCTGCTGCACAACGCGCACGGCACCCTCCCGCTCACCGCCGGCAGCATCGCGGTGATCGGTCCGACCGGCGCCCTGCCCTTCGTCAGCGGCGGCGGCAGCGCCCACGTCGTCCCCGACCACGCCGGCAGCCCGCTGGCCGCCCTGCGCTCCCGGGCCACGGGCGAGGTCACGTACGCCCTCGGCGAGGACGTCTTCGGCAAGCCGATCCCGGCGGGCGCGCTCACCCCCGGGTTCACCAGCGAGGGCACCCGGGTCGACGCCGGGGCGGTCTGGTCGTACGACGGGACCCTCACCGTCGGCGAGGCCGACGAGTGGACCTTCGTGCTCCACTTCTCCGGGCTCCCCACCGGCCGCCCGAAGGTGCGGCTCGACGGCGCCGAGCTGTTCCCGATCGCGTCCGGCTGGGGCGAGGCCTTCTCGGGCGGCCTGCTCGGCACCGCCCCGGACGGCCTCGCCGTACGCCGCGCGACGCTCCGCCTCGCCCCCGGCGCCCACCGGCTGCACATCACCGCGCAGGGCGGAACGGCCGGTCTGGAGTTCCGGCTGCGGCACAGCACGGGCGCCACCGGGGACGCCGACCGCGCCGAAGCGGTACGGGCCGCGCGCGCCGCCCGCCAGGTCGTCCTGTTCGCCTACGAGGACGCGACCGAGGGCCAGGACCGCACCACCATCGCCCTGCCCGGCCACCAGAACCGGCTGATCGAGGCCGTCACCGCGGCCAACCCGCGCACCACCGTCGTCCTCAACACCTCATCGGCCACCGCGATGCCCTGGCTGGAGCGCACCGGCGCCGTCCTGCAGATGTACTACCCGGGCCAGGAGGGCGCGGCCGCCACCACCGCCGTCCTGTTCGGCGACTGCGACCCCGGCGGCCGGCTCACCCAGTCCTTCCCGGTCGACGACGACCACCACCCGGTCGCCGGCGACCCGCACCGCTACCCGGGCACGGGCGGCATCGAGCAGTACTCCGAGGGCGTCCACGCCGGCTACCGCTGGTACGACGCCGAGGGTGTGCGCCCGCTCTTCCCCTTCGGCCACGGACTGTCGTACACCTCCTTCGCCTACGGCGAGCCCTCCGCGCGCTGGACCCGGGACGGTCTGGAGGTGGGCTTCACCGTCCGCAACACCGGCCGGCGCACCGGCGTCGACGTGCCGCAGGTGTACGTCGGACCCTCCCCGGACGTGCCCCTCGACCAGCCGGTGCGGCTGCTCGGCGGCTACCGGCGGCTCACCCTGGAGCCGGGGGAGCGGCGCCGGGTCACCGTGCGAGTGGATCCGCTCACCCTGTCCTGCTGGGACACCGCCCGCCACGACTGGGTGCTCGGCACCGGCCGCCGCACGGTGTGGATCGGCGCGTCCTCCGGTGACCTGCGGCTGCGCACCGGCGCGTACGTCGGCGGGTGATCCCTGCGGGGGCGCTCGCGCCGCCGTCGGCGCGATCCGCGGCCCGACGCCGCCGCACGCCGACCCGGTAGGCTTCCCGACGTGCGCCTTCGCGGCGCGCACGGGGACAGGCAGGGCAGTGAAACGGGAGGGACCGGCAGTGCACGTCCAGGAATGGCTCGACACGGTACCGGCCGGCGCCGTCTACGCGATGGTGGCCCTCGTCATCGGCCTCGAGAGTCTGGGCATCCCGCTGCCCGGCGAGATCGTCCTGGTGTCGGCGGCGCTGCTGTCCTCCCAGAGCGGCGGCATCAACCCCCTCGTCCTCGGCGCCTGCGCCAGCGCCGGCGCCGTGGTCGGCGACTCCATCGGCTACGCGATCGGCCGGAAGGGCGGACGGCCCCTGCTGGCCTGGCTCGGAAGGAAGTTCCCCAAGCACTTCGGCGAGGGGCACATCGCGACCGCCGAGCGGTCCTTCGAGAAGTGGGGCATGTGGGCGGTCTTCTTCGGCCGCTTCGTCGCCCTGCTGCGCATCTTCGCCGGGCCGCTCGCGGGCGTGCTGCACATGCCGTACTGGAAGTTCCTCACCGCCAACTTCCTCGGCGGCGTCGTCTGGGCGGGCGGCACGACCGCCGTCATCTACTACGTCGGTGTCGTCGCCGAGTCCTGGCTGAAGAAGTTCTCCTGGCTGGGCCTGGTCCTCGCGGTGCTGATCGGCCTCGGCTCGATGCTGGTGCTGAAGCGCAAGGCGAAGAAGGCGCAGACGGCACAGGAGCAGGCGGCCGAGCCGGAGCCGGTCCCGGCCGCCGAGTAGGCGTCAGCCCCGGTGCACGTCGTCGTGGGCCTTCGCCAGTTCCGCGTACATCGTGCCGTTCAGCGTCACTCCGTGCCGCTCCTCCTCGCTCAGCTCCCGCCGCACCTTCGCCGGGACGCCCGCCACCAGGGAACCCGGCGGCACCACCATCCCTTGCGGCACCAGGGCCTGCGCCGCGACCAGCGAGCCCGCGCCGATCACCGCGCCGTTCAGGACCGTCGCGCCCATGCCGATCAGGCAGTCGTCCTCCACGGTCGCGCCGTGCACGACGGCGTTGTGGCCCACCGAGACGCGCTCGCCGACCGTGACCGGGAAACCGGGGTCGGCGTGCAGCGTGCAGTTGTCCTGGATGTTGCTCTGCGCGCCGACGCTGATCCGCTCGACGTCGCCGCGCAGCACCGCGCCGTACCAGACGCTCGCGCCCGCCCGCAGCGTCACGTCGCCGATCACCGACGCCGTCGGCGCCACGAACGCCTCGTCGTCGATGTCCGGTTCCTTGCCGCCGATGCCGGTGATCAGCGCCTGGTGCGTCATGGGTGCCTCCTCGATCGTCGTTCGGCAGCACCGTACGCCACCCGGTGGGGTGAAGATCACAGGGCTCGGAGCTGATGGGCGCCCGGCGCGAGGTTTACGGTGAGCGGGTGCTCATGCGCAAGAACACGTTCTCGTCCTGGCGGCGCCGCCTCGCGCAGCGCGCCGTCCACGCCGGCTGGGCCTGGGTGCAGCGCACGGGCTCGGTGACGGCGGAGCGCCCCGGGCGCTTCCGCTTCGGCGCGATGGGAACAGGTACCAGGCTCGCCTTCCCGCTCGGCACCGTCTTCGGCGAGCCGTGGATCCACCTGGGCGCGCACTGCATCGTCGGCGAGCAGGTCACCCTCACCGCCGGCCTGATGCCCGACCTCGACCTCGGCCCCGAGCCGATCCTGCGCATCGGCGACGGTGTGGTGCTGGGCCGCGGCAGCCATGTCATCGCCGACACCACCGTCACGATCGGCAGCGACTGCTACTTCGGGCCCTACGTCTACGTCACGTCCACGAACCACTCCTACGACGACCCCCACGAGCCCATCGGACGGCAGTGGCCGCGGATGGAGCCGGTGGAGATCGGTCCGGGCTGCTGGATCGGCACCGGCGCGGTGATCCTGCCCGGCGCGCGGATCGGCCGGAACGTCGTGGTCGCGGCCGGTGCCGTGGTCCGCGGCCCGGTGCCCGACCACGCCGTGGTGGCGGGGGCGCCCGCCCGGGTCGTACGACGCTGGACGCCCGAGGACGGCTGGCAGCCGCCGTTGCGCACCCCGGCGCCGGTGCCTATACCCGACGGCGTCACGCCGGAGCAGTTGCTGGCGCTGTCCGGGCTGGACGAGGAGACGGTGGCGCGCCTCGCCGAGCTGGACGAGGAAGAGGCGGCGGGCCTGGCCCGGCTGGAGACGGACGCCTGAGCTCGGACGGCCCCGCTCACCCCGTCGCCAGCAGCAGCGTTCCCAGCAGCGCCAGACCCGCTCCCGCCGCCTGCACGCCACGCAGGCGTTCGCGCAGGAAGCCGCGGGCGGCGAGCGCGGTCACCACCGGGTACAGCGAGGCGAGCACCGCGGCCACGGTGACCGGGCCGTGCTGGGCGGCGATGGAGTACGTGCCGTTGGCGGAGACGTCCGCCAGCCCGACGAAGGCCAGCGCGGGCAGCGCATCCCACGGGAAGCGGCCGCCGGGCAGCGCGGGCGTACCCCGCTTCACCGAGACGTACAGGGCGGCGCCGCCCGCGGCCACATTGGTCAGCCGCTGGACGAACAGCGCGAGGAAGAGACCGGTGACGGTGGTCGACGCCTCCGCGATCAGCGCGAACACCGCGCCGAAGCCGACCGCCGCGACCAGCGTCAGCACGATGGTCTGCCGCTGCACGGGCGCCCCCTTGCGCTGGGGTCCGCCGGCCAGGACGACGCCGCTCACCGCGACGGTGGCACCCGCGACCTGCATCAGTCCGGGCCGCTCGCCGAGCACCAGCCCGACGCCGATCGGCACGGCCACGCTGAGCGACGCGAGCGGGGAGACGACGCCCATCGGGCCGCGGGCGAGCGCCTGGTAGAAGCAGATCATCGCCACCGGGCCCACCAGCCCGGCCGCGACGGCGAACCACAGCCGCGGTCCCGCCTCGCTCCAGCCGCCGGTGGCGACCACGATCGCGCCGAGGACGGCCGCCGCGACGGTCTGCGAGACGACCACCACGGTCAGGGCCGGCGCGCGTCGCGTCAGCACCCCGCCGCCGAAGTCGGCCAGGCCCCACAGCAGGCTGGTGGCCAGGGCGAAGAATGCTGTCACGGTTCCCCTCGCAGTACAGTTCGGTGGACGATCGGGTGCACCACACCGTAGTTCAGTCTGCTGAACTCTGTCATGCAGAATATTTGACTTCCCGGATATTGGACGGAATGTGTCAGACCTCGACCTGCTGACCCAGTCCCTGGCGCGCAACGTCAAGCGCTGGCGTACCGAGCGCGGCTTCACCCTCGACGCGCTCGCCGCACGGGCCGGCGTCAGCCGCGGCATGCTCATCCAGATCGAGCAGGCCCGCACCAACCCGAGCATCGGCACGGTCGTCAAGATCGGCGACGCCCTCGGCATCAGCATCACCACCCTGCTCGACTACGAGCAGGGCCCGAAGGTGCGCATCGTCCCCGAGGAGCAGGCCGTACGGCTGTGGCACACCGACGCCGGCAGCTACAACCGCCTGCTCGCCGGCACGGAAGCCCCCGGCCCGCTGGAGATGTGGGACTGGCGGCTGATGCCGGGCGAGTCCAGCCCCTCCGACCCGCACCCGGCCGGCACGGTCGAGCTGGTGCACGTCACCACCGGCGAGCTGACCCTCACCGTGGACGGCGTCGCCCACCGGATCCCGGCCGGCGCCAGCGCCTCCTTCGAGGCCAACACCCCGCACACCTACGGCAACGAGGGGGACGAGCCGATGGAAATGATCATGGCCGTCTCGGTGCCGCTCGTGCGCTGAGATGCCCCCGCGCCCCGCCCGCCGCACTTGCTAACGTGCGGTCATGCAGGCACCCATCGGACACTTCGACCAGGCCGCTCCCGCCCCCGACTGCCTCGGCGAACTGACCCGCCCCGTCGCCGACGCCGTACGGCACTGGCGCGGCAGCGTCCCCGCCGAGGAGATCGTCTACGTCGATACCGACCCGCAGTGGGCCGACACCGCCGTCTTCGTCGAGCACTACGGCCGTGAGCTGCTGGAGCAGAGCGCGAACTGCGTCGTCGTGGCCGGCAAGCGCGGCGGTGAGACCACGCTCGCCGCGTGTGTCGTCCTCTCCACGACCCGGGTCGACGTCAACGGTGTCGTCCGCCGCCACCTCGGCGTGCGCAAGGCCTCCTTCGCGTCCATGGACACGGCGACCGGGGAGACCGGCATGGAGTACGGCGGCATCACGCCGGTCGGGCTGCCCGGGAGCTGGCCGCTGCTGGTGGACGCGGCCGTCGTCGACCTGCCGTACGTCCTGGTCGGCAGCGGGCGGCGGCGCGGCAAGCTGCTGGTGCCGGGCAAGGCGTTCGCCGAACTGCCCGGCGCGGTCGTGCTGGAGGGCCTCGGCGTCGCCTGACGCGCCGGTGATCCGGCGTCAGGCGGCGCGTGCGTGGTGGGCCAGCGCCAGATGCGGGTCCGCCTCACCCGGCACCGGCGCCGGGTCCGCGTGCACCAGGGCGGCCGCGAGCCGCGGCACCGCGTGCAGCAGCGCGTGCTCGGCGTCCACGGCGATCGCGTGCGCCCGGCGCACCGACACCTCGCCGTCCACGACGACCGCGACCTCGGCCCGCAGCCGGTGCCCGATCCAGCGCAGCCGCAGCTCACCCACCCCGCGCACCCCCGGCACCGCGCGCAGCGCCGCCTCCGCCCGGTCCACCAGGGCCGGGTCGACGGCGTCCATCACCCGCCGGAACACCTCGCGGGCCGCGTCCCGCAGCACCAGCGCGATCGCCGCGGTGATCGCCAGACCCACCACCGGGTCGGCCAGGTCCCAGCCCAGCGCCGAGCCGCCCGCGCCCACGAGCACGGCCAGGGACGTGAACCCGTCGGTGCGGGCGTGCAGCCCGTCGGCGACCAGCGCGGCCGAGCCGATCTCCCGCCCCACCCACATCCGGTAGCGGGCCACCCCCTCATTGCCCGCGAACCCGACGAGCGCGGCCACCGCGACCGCGCCGACGTGCTCGACCGGCCGCGGATCGAGCAGCCGCCCGAACGCCGTCCACCCGGCGAACGCCGCCGACGCCGCGATGGTCAGCACGATCGCCAGTCCGGCGAGATCCTCGGCGCGCCCGAAGCCGTAGGTGAAGCGCCGGGTCGCCGCGCGGCGGCCCAGCACGAACGCGATGCCCAGCGGTACGGCCGTCAGCGCGTCCGCCGCGTTGTGCACCGTGTCGCCGAGCAGCGCCACCGACCCGGACACCGCCACCACCAGCGCCTGCGACAGCGCGGTGACGCCGAGCACGGCCAGCGAGACCCACAGGGCGCGCATCCCGCGGGCGGAGGACTCCAGGGCGGCGTCCACCTTGTCGGCGCTCTCGTGGGAGTGGGGGGTGAGGAGGTGGGCGAGACGGTGCCGGAAGCCGGAGTGCTGGTGGGGGTGGGGCGCGTGCCCGTGGTGGGGGTGCTCGCCGTGCGGGTGGGGCGCGTGCCCGTCGTGCGGGTGCCCGCCGTGCGGCTCGTGCCGGTGCTCGTGGTGGTGCCGGTCGCTCACGCGTCTCCCCTTCCGGTCCAGGAGGTGGACGTACCCCGCCCACGGCGCCATTATGTGCGTATGAGCGCACGCATGCACCTCTCACCTGCGGACGATGCGCACTCGCGCACTCCGGGCGAGGAACAGTTCGCGCTCGCCGCCGAGCTGCTCGCGCTGCTCGGTGACCGCACCCGGCTGGCACTGCTGCACGCCCTGGCAGGACAGGAGGCGGATGTCACCACCCTCACCGAGGCGTGCGGGGCGGCCCGCCCGGCGGTCAGCCAGCACCTGGCCCGGCTGCGTCTGGCCGGACTGGTGACCACCCGCAAGGAGGGGCGCCGGGTGATCTACTCCCTGCGCGACGGACATCTGCGCCGCCTGGTCGACGAGGCGCTCAGCGTCGCCGACCACCGGCTCACCGACCGGCCCCCGCACGACTGACCCGGTCGCGCTCCGCAGGCTCGCTCAGTAGCGCTCCGCGCCGCCCAGGTACTGCTCCGCGAACGCGGCCGCCGCCACCGGGGAGCTGAACAGCCGCCGCAGCCGGGCCAGGGAGGTGCCCGCGCGGAACGCGTCGCCCGCCGCCGGCCCGTGGTAGACCTCCGCCAGCCACTGCGAGAACTCCTGGTAGTCCCACACCCGGCGCAGACACGCCTCGGAGTAGCCCGCGAGCCCGCTGTCGTCGCCCCGCGTCAGCCGGGCGACCAGCGCGTCACCCAGCAGGAACGCGTCGTGCAGCGCCAGGTTCATGCCCTTCGCCGCGATCGGCGCGACGAGATGGGCGGCGTCCCCGGCCAGGAACAGCCGGCCGGACGCCATCGGCTCCACGACATAGTCGTGCATGTCGAGCACGCGCTTCTCGATCAGCGGCCCCTCGACCGGCTCCGGGGCGCCCTCGGCCGCGAGCCGCAGCCGCAACGCGTCCCACACGCGCGCGTGCGACCAGCCCTCCGGGTCGTCGCCCGGCCGGCACTGCAGGTAGTAGCGGGTCATCTCGGGGCTGCGCGGCATCTGCCCGGCGAACCCCTGCGGGTGCACGCCGAACAGCACGCAGTCCGTGGACGGCGGCGCCTCGGCGAGCAGCGCCAGCCAGCCGATGCCGTAGTCGTGCCGGGCCACCCGGGCCCGGCCGCCCGCCAGCGCCGCCCGCGTCACCCCGCGCGCCCCGTCGCACCCGGCGACGAAGTCGCAGCGCAGCACCCGCCGTACCCCCGTCTCGGGGCAGGTGTACGACACCGACGGCCGGTCGGAGTCCACGTCGTGGACGGCCACGTCCCGCACCGCGAACCGGACGTCCCCGCCGCGCTCGTCGGCGTAGGCGCGCAGCAGGTCGGTCACCAGCAACGGCTGTGGATACACCCAGTGATGGCGCCCGGTCAGCTCGCCGTAGGCGAAGCGGTAGCGGCCGCCGTCGAAGCGGAACTCGCACGCCGTGTGCCGCTGGGCGCCGGCCAGCAGAGCCTCGCCGAGGCCCCGCTTGTCCAGCTCGCGGACCGCCCACTCCTCCAGCACCCCGGCTCTGGGCCGGTGTTCGACGAACTGCCGGGTCTCGGTCTCCAGCACCACGCACCGCACACCGGCGGCCGACAGGAGGTTGGCGACCGTCAGGCCGGCCGGGCCGGCGCCCACGACGACGACGGGAACGTGCTGTATGTCAGGGGAGTTGGGGATCACGCGGTCATTATGGCGACGGCCCCACCGGTCAGCGCAGCCTGGGTATCTCGATGGCGGGACAGCGGTCCATCACCATCTCCAGTCCCGCGGCGCGCACGCGCGCGTAGGCGGCCTCGTCGACCACGCCCAGCTGGAACCAGACCGCGCGGGCGCCCTTCGCGACGGCCTCGTCCGCGACGCCGCCGGCCAGGTCGCTGTTGACGAAGACGTCGACGACGTCCACGTCGAAGGGGATGTCCGCGAGCGTGGCGTACCCCTGCTCGCCGTGCACCGTCTCCGCCTTCGGGTGCACCGGCACGATCCGCTTGCCGAAGCGCTGGAGCACCTGCGCCACGCCGTACGCGGCACGGTCGCGGTTCGCGGACAGGCCGACCACGGCCCAGGTGTCCCCCAGCTGGGTGAGGATCGTGCGGATGGTTGCCTCGTCGCCGTACACCGGCGGCCTCCCTCGGCCTCGAAAGTGAAGCAAAACGCTCTGTGGAAGCACAACGGATGAGGCGCGGCCGGGATTCCACCTGCGCGCGGACGGCGACGGGCCTAGGCTCACTGCGTGCTGCGCATCACCGACGCCCGAACCGGCAAGTCCCTCGAGGCCGCCCCCGTGCGCCGCGGCCTGACCCGCATCGAGGCGCACGCGCCCCGGCACGACGCCGCCTGTCTGCGGGTCCTGCTCGTCACCGACCTGCTCGTGCGCGCCCTCGAACTCGGTGGTACGCCCGTGTGGGCGCTGCTGGCCGGCCGCGGTGAGCAGGCGGAGCTGCGCGCGAGCGCGGCGGCCCTCGGCATGCGGCCGCTGGAGGACAGCCCTGACGCGGGGGCCGGCCTGGGCGAGGCCCAGGTCATCCATGTGGTGTCCGACGGCGGTGTGGTCCCCGACGGCGTCCGGCTCGCGGTGGGTCCCGTGACGCCTGCGGACGCCCTCGCGGGGGACTGTCTGCGGGCGGACGCCGACCCGGCCGCCGTACGCCTCGCGCTGCTGGCCGAGCCGCGCACCGCGCCGGCCCGGCTGGACCCGGACACCCTGGCCGCCGCGCGCGGCACGCTCACCCGCTGGCGGCGTGCCGTCGCCGACTGGGCGCGTCACCCCTCGCGGCCCATGCCCGAAGAGGTGCGCGGCGCTCTGCGCGCCGCGTGGGAGGACGACCTGGACATGCCGGCCGTGCTGGACGTCCTGCGCAGGGTGGAGGCGGCCGGGCCCGAGCTGGCCGAGGGCGCCCGCTTCGAGACGTACGCCTACGCCGACCGGCTGCTCGGCCTGGACCTCGTCCGTGATCTGGGGGCGGTGTGAGCGCGAGGTGGCGGGGGTGACCGCCGGGCGCTCCGGTGCGGGGCCGCTGCGCCGGCTGGTCCTCCTGCGGCACGCCAAGTCGGCGTGGCCCGAGGGCGTGCCCGACCACGCGCGTCCGCTCCGCCCGCGCGGACGACGCGACGCCCCGGCCGCCGGGCGGGCGCTGGCCGAGGCGGACCTGCTGCCGGACCTCGCCGTGTGCTCCACCGCGCTGCGCGCCCGCCAGACCTGGGAGCTGGCGGCCGCCCAGTGGGGCACCCCGCCCCCGGTCCGCCACGAGCGGCGCCTGTACGCCGCCGACGCGGGCGACCTGCTGGAGGTCGCCCGCGAGACCCCGCCCGAGGTGGAGACCCTGCTGCTCGTCGGGCACAACCCCGGCTTGGAGGACCTCGTCCTGACGCTGGCCGGCGACGGCATCGACGACACCCTGGAGCGGGTCCGGGTGAAGTTCCCCACCTCGGCGATCGCGGTCCTGACCTGGTACGGCCACCACTGGTCCGCTCTCGCCCCGGGCGCCGCCCTGCTGACGGCGGTGACGGTGCCGCGGGGCGGCAGGAAGTAGGGCGGCGGAGCGCGTCCCGCGGTGCGCATAGGCTGGCCGGATGCAGGACGAGTACCGCACGATCGGCCGGGCCGGGATGCATGAGACCGAGGTCAACCGCTCCCGTTTTCTGTGCGCGCTGGCCCCGGCGGCCACCGAGCGGGAGGCGCAGGAGTTCATCGCCGCGGTCCGCAAGGAGCACGCCGACGCCTCGCACAACTGCTGGGCGTACGTCATCGGCGCCGACGCCTCGACCCAGAAGGCGAGCGACGACGGGGAGCCCGGCGGCACCGCGGGCGTGCCGATGCTCCAGATGCTGCTGCGCCGCGACATGCGCTACGTCGTCGCCGTCGTCACCCGCTACTACGGCGGCGTCAAGCTGGGCGCCGGCGGACTGATCCGTGCCTACGGCGGCGCGGTCGGCGAGGCCCTGGACACGCTGGGGACGATCACGCGCCGGCGGTTCCGCCTGGCGACCGTGACCGTCGACCACCAGCGGGCCGGCAAGGTGCAGAACGACCTGCGGGCCACCGGGCGCGAGGTGCGGGACGTGCGCTACGGCGAGGAGGTCACCATCGAGATCGGGCTGCCCGACGCGGACGTGGACGCCTTCCGTGCCTGGCTGGCGGACGTGACGGCGGGCACAGCCGGTCTCGAACTGGGCGGGGAGGCCTACGGCGACGCATGACAATTCGGGCAAAGGTGATGTAACTGGCCTGCCGGGGAGCGGTCATGGCGGGCCGTTACGGGAGTAACCGCCCGTGATGTCAGACCCGGCCGTTAGTCTCGGGGATCATGAGGCTGCTGCACACTTCCGACTGGCACCTGGGCCGGGCGTTCCACCGGGCGAACATGCTCGACGCCCAGGCCGCCTTCGTCGGGCACCTCGTCGCCACCGTGGGTGAGCGCGACGTCGACGCGGTGGTCGTCTCGGGAGACGTGTACGACCGCGCGGTGCCGCCGCTCGCCGCGGTCGAGCTGTTCGACGACGCCCTGCACCGGCTCGCCGGCCTCGGCGTGCCCACGGTGATGATCTCCGGCAACCACGACTCCGCCCGCCGCCTCGGCGTGGGCGCCGGGCTCATCGACCGCGCCGGCATACACCTGCGCACCGACCCCGCCGGCTGCGCCACCCCGGTGGTGCTGCGCGACGCGTTCGGCGACGTCGCCTTCTACGGGCTGCCGTACCTCGAACCGGCCCTGGTCAAGGACGAGTTCGCAGTCGAGAGGGCGAGTCACGAGGCGGTGCTCGCCGCCGCCATGGACCGCGTCCGCGCCGACCTCGCCGCCCGCCCGCCCGGCACCCGCTCCGTCGTCCTCGCGCACGCCTTCGTCACCGGCGGCCAGGCCAGCGACAGCGAGCGGGACATCACCGTCGGCGGGGTCGCCGCCGTGCCCGCCGGCGTCTTCGACGGGGTGGACTACGCGGCCCTCGGGCATCTGCACGGCTGCCAGACCATCACCGAGCGCGTGCGCTACTCCGGCTCCCCGCTGGCGTACTCCTTCTCCGAGACCGACCACCGCAAGAGCATGTGGCTGATCGACCTCGGCGAGGGCGGCGCGCTCACCGCCGAGCGGATCGACTGCCCGGTGCCGCGCCCGCTGGCCCGGCTGCGCGGCACCCTGGAGGAGCTGCTCGACGACCCCTCCCTGGACCGGTATCAGGAGGCGTGGGTCGAGGCCACCCTGACCGACGCCGTCCGCCCCGCCGACCCCATGGCCCGGCTCGCCGAGCGTTTCCCGCACACCCTCAGCCTGGTCTTCGCACCCGAGCGGACGTCCGAGGACACCGAGGTGACCTATGCCCGGCGGCTCGCCGGGCGCAGCGACCAGCAGATCGCGGAGGACTTCGTCGCGCATGTGCGCGGCGCGGGACCGGACGCCGACGAACAGACCGTCCTGCGCGAGGCGTTCGACGCCGTACGCGCCGACGCGGTGGTGCGGGAGGTCGCGCGGTGAGCGGGCGCGCGGTGAGTGGGCGCGCGGTCACGGCGAGGCCGGGTGAGGCGACGGTGGGGTCGCGTGAGGCGACGGTGGGGGAGGTGGTCCGGTGAGGCTGCACCGGCTGGACATCACGGCCTTCGGGCCCTTCGGCGGCGAGCAGAGCGTGGACTTCGACGCCCTCTCCACCGCCGGGCTGTTCCTGCTGCACGGCCCGACGGGCGCCGGCAAGACGTCAGTGCTCGACGCCGTCTGCTACGCCCTGTACGGCTCCGTTCCGGGCGCCCGCCAGGGCATGACCCTGCGCAGCGACCACGCCGACCTGCGCACCCGCACCCAGGTCACTCTCGAGCTGACCGTCGCCGGCCGGCGGCTGGAGATCACCCGGCAGCCGCCGTGGGAGCGCCCAAAGCTGCGCGGCAAGGGCACCACCGTCGACAAGGCACAGACCTGGCTGCGGGAGCACGACGCCGTGGCCGGCGCCTGGAAGGACCTCAGCCGCTCCCACCAGGAGATCGGCGAGGAGGTCACCCAGCTGCTCGGCATGAGCCGCGAGCAGTTCTGCCAGGTCGTCCTGCTGCCCCAGGGCGACTTCGCCCGCTTCCTGCGCGCCGACGCCGAGGCCCGCGGCCGCCTGCTCGGCCGGCTCTTCGACACCCAGCGCTTCGCCGACGTCGAGAAACGGCTCGCCGAGCGCCGCCGTACCACCGAGGCGCAGGTGCGCGAGGGCGACGCGGCGCTCCTCGCCGACGCGCACCGCATGCAGCAGGCCGCCGGCGACGCCATGGAACTGCCCGAGCTGACGCCGGGCGAGCCGGGCCTGGCCGACGCCGTGCTGGGCGCCGCCGCCGTGGCCCGCTCCACCGCCCGCGAGCAGCTCGCCATCGCCCGCTGCCGGCAGGCCGCCGCCGAGTCCGCGCAGGCCGCCGCCGACCGCGCCCTGTCCAGGACACGGGAACTGGCGCGCCTCCAGGCCCGGTTCGCGCAGGCACAGGAGCGGGCCCGGCTGCTGGAGGAGCGCGCCGAGGCGTACCACGCGGCACAGGCGCGCATGGAGCGCTCCCGCAAGGCGGAGGCCGTGGGCCCGGCGCTGGAGCTGCGGGACGACGCCGAGAGCGAGCATGCTCGCGCCGCCCGGCAGGAGACACGCACGCGTGCCCTGCTGCCCGAGACGTACGCGGACGCCGGGGCGGCCGGGCTCGCCGCTGCGGCGCGCCGGGCCACCGAGGAACTGGGCGGCCTGGAGTCCGCCCGCCGCGCCGAACAGCGCCTCGCCGCCCTCCTCGCCGAACGCGCCGGCCTGGACCGGCAGGAGCGCGCCGACGGCGACGTCCTCACCGACGCCGAGCAGTGGCTCGCCGGATGGGAGGAGACCCGCGCGGGCCTGCAGAGCCGTATCGATGCCGCGCAGGAGGCCGCGACCCGCGCCGAGCAGCTCGCCGAGCGCCGCGAGCCCGCCCAGCGGCGGCTGCGCGCCGCCCGCGAGCGCGACCGGCTCGCCGAGGAGACGGGCGTGGCCGCCCGGCAGACCCGCGAGGCCGAACAGGCCGTGCTCGCGGCCAAGGAGCACTGGCTCGACGTCAAGGAGCAGCGGCTCGACGGCATCGCCGCCGAACTCGCCGCCCGCCTCGTCGACGGCGAGCCCTGCGCGGTGTGCGGCGCGGCCGAGCACCCCGCGCCCGCCCGCAAGGACGCCGGGCATGTCGACCGGGAGGCCGAGGAAGCGGCGCTGGCCGCCTACCAGCAGGCCCAGCAGCGGCAGGGCGACGCCGAGCGGCGCCTGGCCGCCGTCCGCGAGGCGCTGGCCGCCGCCACCGCCGAGGCCGGCGACGACCCCGCCGACCGGCTCGCCCGGGAGGCCGACGAGGTGGAGCGCCTCTTCGCCGCGGCCCGGCGGGACGCCTCTGCGCTGCACGCCACCCAGGAGGAACTGCGCCGGGCAGAGGAGGAACGCGAGCGCCGCAGCGCCGACCGGCAGGAGACGGCCGTGCGCGCCGCCGCCCGCGTCGGCCACCGCGAGCGCCTGGAACACGAACGGGCGCTGCTGGAGGAGGAGCTGGCGCAGGCCCGCGGCGGCGCCGGCAGCGTCGCCGCGCGCGCCGCGCAGCTGGAGCGCCGGACCGCCCTGCTCACCGACGCCGCCGACGCCGTACGCGCCGCCGAGGACGCCGCCCAGCGGCTCAAGGACGCCGACGCGCGGCTCGCGGACGCCGCGTTCCGCGCCGGGTTCGACACCCCGCAGGCCGCCGCCGAGGCGCTGCTCACCGATGCCGAACACCGCGAGCTGCAACGGCGGCTGGACGCCTGGCAGTCCGAGGAGGCCGCCGTCCGCGCGATGCTCGCCGAGTCCGACGCCGCGGCCGCCGCCCAGCAGCCGCCCGCCGACCTCGCCGCCGCCGAGCGGGCCGCCGCATCGGCCGCCGAGCGGCTGCGCGCCGCCGCCTCCGCGTGCGACGCCGCCACCCGCCGCTGCGCCGAACTGGACCGCCTCTCCGCGCGCGCCGCGCAGGGCGTGCGACGGCTGGCGCCGCTGCGTGCGGAGTACGACCGGGTGGCCCGGCTGGCCGCCCTCGCGGCCGGCACCGCCGCCGACAACGAACGCCGGATGCGCCTGGAGTCCTATGTGCTCGCGGCCCGGCTGGAACAGGTCGCCGCCGCGGCGACGGCACGGCTGCAGCGCATGTCGTCCGGCCGCTACACCCTCGTCCACTCCGACGACCGCGCCGGGCGCGGCCGCAGCGGACTCGGACTGCACGTCGTCGACGCCTGGACCGGCCGCGAACGCGACACCGCGACCCTGTCCGGCGGCGAGACCTTCTTCGCCTCCCTGGCGCTCGCGCTCGGCCTCGCGGACGTCGTCACCGACGAGGCGGGCGGAGTGCGGCTGGACACCCTCTTCATCGACGAGGGCTTCGGCAGCCTCGACGACCAGACCCTCGACGAGGTCCTGGACGTGCTCGACTCACTGCGCGAGCGGGACCGCAGCGTCGGCATCGTCAGCCATGTCGCCGACCTGCGCCGCCGCATCCACGCCCAGCTCGAGGTGGTCAAGGGCAGATCCGGGTCGGCGCTGCGCAGACGCGGTCACTGACCGAGGGCGCGGCGGGCGAGCGGCGAGGAGTAGACCACGCTCGTCGTCACCGAGCCGAGTGAGCCGATCCGGCCCGAGACCTCCTCCAGGTGCCGCATGGACCGGGCGGCGACCTTGATGACGAAACAGTCGTCGCCCGTCACGTGATGCGCCTCCAGGATCTCCGGGGTGGCGGCGACCAGGTCGTGGAACGGCTTGTAGTTGCCGTTGGGGTAGCGCAGGCGCACGAACGCCAGGATCCCGAGCCCCAGCCGCTCGGGGTCCACGACCGCCGCGTACCCCCTGATCACCCCGGCCTCCTCCAGCCGGCGCACCCGCTCGGTGACCGCGCTCGCGGACATGGAGACGGCACGTGCCAGCTCGGCGAAGCTGGCGCGCCCGTCGCGCTGGAGGACGTCGAGTATGCGCCAGTCGGTGGCGTCCGGGGAAAACGCGGTCATCCCCGAGGGATAGCAGGGGAATCGACGGTCGCACAAGGTTCACGCCGGGGAACGCCCCTTCAGGAAGATGATCAACCGGCCGTAGATTTCAGGACATCGACGACAGCCTCCGTCACACGACAGCGTCCGTCGCACGACAGCCCCCGTGGCATCGACATCCTGCGTCGCATCGGCGACCTCCGCCGCATCGACGACGTCCGCCGCATCGGCGACCCCGACTGAAAGGCCGGCCCATGACCACCACGACCGCCGCCAACCCCGTCCTGCGTGTCGCGCCCGCCGCCCCGGCCGAGGCCGCCGCCTACTTCCGCGCCTCGCTCGTCTTCCACGCCGACGTCTCCGACGTCGGCGTCGCGCTCGAAGCGGGCGGCGACCCCGGCTTCGTCGTCCTGGACTCCCGCTCCACCGCCTCCTGGGACCAGGGTCACGTCCCCGGCGCGGTCCACCTGCCCACGGCGCTCATCGCCGAGCAGGCCGAGCGGCTCCTCGACAAGACCACGCCGGTCGTGACGTACTGCTGGGGGCCCGGCTGCAACGGCGCGACCCGCGCCGCGCTCGCCCTCGCCGAACTCGGCTACCAGGTCAAGGAGATGCTCGGCGGCTTCGAGTACTGGGTGCGCGAGGGGTTCGCGTACGAGACCTGGCAGGGCCGCGAGCAGCGCGCCGCCGACCCGCTGACCGCGCCGGTGGACGCGGACGACTGCGGCTGCTGACCGGGAACGGGACGCGGAGAAGGAAAGGGGTGACAGGGCCGAGCCGGCGCGGCGGGATCGGGCAGGCCGTGGCCCGGCGGCTCGCCGCCCACGGTGCGAGCGGGAACCTGCACCACGGGTCCCCGCACGACGCGGCACAGCCCTGGGGCGCGGACAGCCCCGAGGAGGTGACCGCCTCGGGGCGCGCCGCGCGCGCCGATCCCGGGATGGTGGCGGCGGCTGGTTCCCGGCGTCCTGCGGCCCCGGCGCCCCCGCGAACTGATCGACACGGCCGCTTCGGCGCTGGGCGGGCGGCTCGACATCCTCGTCGCCCACCACGGCCTCGCTGACCGTCACGCCCTCAGCGGCAGCGACGGCACGCTCGACGCCGTCGACGCGGCGATGCCGGACGCCCACTGGGCCGTCGCACCCGCTCGGTGCTGCCGCCTCGTCCAGGCCTACGCCCGGCCCCGGGGCGCCACCCCTCGGTGAGGGCGGCTTCCGGTGCTGACCGGGCGGCGGTCGCGGCAGCTCGCCGCCCGGCCCGCGTGGCGGCCGGTCACAGCCGGGACAGCTCCTCCACCAGGTCGTCCAGGCCCAGCGAACCCTGCGAGAGGGCGGCCATGTGCCATGCCTTGAGGTCGAAGGCGTCACCGTGCCGCGCGCGGGCGTTCTCCCGGCCGGTGAGCCACGCCCGCTCACCCAGCTTGTAGCCGATGGCCTGGCCCGGCATCGTCAGATAGCGGGTCAGCTCGCTCTCCACGAAGTCCGCCGGCCGGCTGCTGTGCGAGCCGAAGAACTCCTGCGCCAGTTCCGGAGTCCAGCGCTCACCCGGGTGGAACGGCGAGTCCGCCGGGATGTCCAGCTCCAGGTGCATGCCGATGTCCACGATGACCCGCAGCGCCCGCATCATCTGCGCGTCCAGGTAGCCGATTCGCTCCTCGGCGTCCTTGAGGAAGCCCAGTTCGTCCATCAGCCGCTCGGCATACAGTGCCCAGCCCTCGGCGTTGGCGCTGACCATGCCCACCGAGGACTGGTAGCGGGACAGGTCCCCGGCCACGTGCGTCCACTGGGCGAGCTGCAGATGGTGGCCGGGGACGCCCTCGTGGTACCAGGTCGACACCAGGTCGTACACCGGGAAGCGGGTCTGGCCCATCGTCGGCAGCCAGGTGCGGCCGGGGCGGGAGAAGTCCTCCGACGGGGAGGTGTAGTACGGGGCCGCGGCACCGCCGGGCGGCGCGATGCGGGACTCCACCCGCCGCACCCGCTCGGCGAGTTCGAAGTGGGTGCCGTCCAGCGCGTCGATGGCCTCGTCCATCAGGCCCTGGAGCCACGCGCGGACCTCTTCGACGCCCTCGATGTGCCGGCCGTGCTCGTCGAGGTGCGCGAGCGCCACCCACGGGGTCGCGGCGCCGGGCAGGATCTTCTCCGCCTCCTGCCGCATCTCGCCGAGCAGGCGGTGGTACTCGGCCCAGCCGTACGCGTACGCCTCGTCCAGGTCGATGTCGGTGCCGTTGAAGGAGCGGGACAACACGGCGTAGCGTTCGCGGCCCACCGTGTTCGGGGCGCCCTCGATGCCGGGCGCGTACACGTCGCGCATCCAGTCGCGCAGTTCGGCCACCGCCGCGGTGGCGGCGCGCGCCGCCTCGTCCAGTTCCGCGCGCAGCGCCTCGGGACCGGCGGCGGCGAAGTCCTCGAACCAGCCACGGCCCTGCCCGGTGTCGGCCCACTCGGTGAGCTGCCCGACGAACGTGGCGGTCGGGCGGGGCGCGGCGTACAGCTTGCGGTCCAGGCCGAGCGTCAGGGACTCGCGGTACCCGGCCAGCGCCCGCGGTACCGCGCGCAGCCGTTCGGCGATCGCTGCCCAGTCCTCCTCCGTCTCCTGCGGGGTCACCGTGAACACCTCGCGCACCTGGTGCGGCATGGTGTGCAGGTTGCCGACGGCGCGCAGGTGCTCTTCGGCCTCGTGCACGGCGAGTTCGGCGGTGAGCCGCTCGCGCAGCAGCCGCGCGCAGCGCCGCTCGATGTCGCTGTCGGCGCCGGGGCGGCGCTCCGCCTCGTCCAGCTTCGCCAGGGTGGCCCGCGCCAGCCCGGCCAGCGCGTCGGCGCCCGCCGGCGAGGTGTCGGGCATCCGGCGTGAACTCTCCGGTACGCCGAGGTAGGTGCCGGTGATCGGATCGAGGGCGATGAGCTCGTCGACGTAGGCGTCGGCGACCTCGCGGGGCAGCGGGCTGTTGGTCTCTGACATGCGGCCATCCTCGTACGCCCACCGCTGCCGCGTCTGCCGGGTTTCCCCTACGGATGCCGGCGGCGGCCGGATTCGGCTCCGGGCACGCCGGGGTGCCGCGGCGGTTCCGGCGGGCGCCCCACCGTCATCTCACGGCGTTCCCGGGCGCTGCGGCGGCAGCAGTGGGCCGCAGTCCCACTGCTGGAAGATCAGGCGGGTCTCCACGCGGGTCACTTCGCGGTGGGCCGTGAACTCGTCCAGGACCAGGCGCTGCAGGTCCGCCATGTCCGCGACCGCCACGTGCACGAGGTAGTCGTCCGGGCCGGTGAGGTGGAAGACGGTCCGGGACTCAGGCAGCGCCCGGATGCGTTCGACGAACGGCCCGACCAGCTCCCGTCGGTGCGGTCTGACCTGCACCGACAGCAGCGCCTCCAGGCCGCGGCCCAGCTTGGCCGGGTTCAGCCGCAGCTGATGGCCGAGGATCACGCCGGAGCGGCGCAGCCGTGTCACCCGGTCCAGGCACGTCGACGGCGCGACCCCGACCTGCGCGGCGAGGTCCCGATAGGTGGTCCGGGCGTCGTTCTGCAGCAGCCGCAGCAGATGCAGATCGACCGGATCCAGTACGACGGATTCGGCCATGCGCCGAACGTAGCACGGGTTTCAGCCACTTCATACCGGCCGTTGTTCACCCTTCCCGTCGGGGCCGAGCTGATCGGAGCCGGCCCGCCCGGGGGACCCCTGGAACGGCCAGGGGTGCCCGCGGGGACCCCGAGGAGACCCCTGTGGAGGCGCCCGTGGACACCGCCCGTACCACCCGCAGAGCACTGGCCACGGAGGCCGTGCACGCCGGCCGTGACGACCTCGCCCGCCAGGGCCTGCACGCCCCGCCGATCGACCTGTCGACCACGTATCCGTCGTACGACAGCCGTGGTGAGGCCGCCCGGATCGACGCGTTCGCCACCAGCGGCGCCGAGCCGGACGGTCCGCCCGTCTACGCCCGGCTCGGCAACCCGACCGTCGCCCGTTTCGAGACGGCGCTGGCGAAGCTGGAGGGCACCGGGTCCGCGGTCGCGTTCGCCAGCGGCATGGCCGCGCTGAGCGCCGTCCTGCTGGTGCGCGCCTCGATGGGCCTGCGGCACGTCGTCGCCGTACGGCCGCTGTACGGCTGCAGCGACCACCTGCTCACCGCCGGGCTGCTCGGCACCGAGGTGACCTGGACCGATCCGGCCGGCATCGCTGACGCGCTGCGCCCGGACACCGGCCTGGTCATGGTCGAGACCCCGGCCAATCCGACCCTCGCCGAGATCGACGTGCGTGCCGTCGCCCACGCCTGCGGCTCGGTGCCGCTGCTCGTCGACAACACGTTCGCCACGCCGGTGCTGCAGCGGCCCGCCGAGCAGGGCGCGCGGCTCGTGCTGCACAGCGCCACCAAGTACCTCGGCGGCCACGGGGATGTGATGGCGGGCGTGGTGGCCTGCGACGAGGAGTTCGCCGGGCGTCTGCGCCAGGTGCGGTTCGCCACCGGCGGTGTGCTGCATCCGCTGGCCGGCTATCTGCTGCTGCGCGGCCTGTCCACCCTGCCGGTCCGGGTGCGGGCCGCCTCCGCGAGCGCCGCCGAACTCGCCCGCCGGCTCGCCGCCGACCCGCGCGTGGCCCGCGTCCACTACCCGCGCATAGGCGGCGCCATGGTGGCCTTCGAGGTGCACGGCGACCCGCACGAGGTCATCGCCGGGGTACGGCTGATCACCCCGGCGGTCAGCCTCGGCAGCGTCGACACGCTCATCCAGCACCCGGCGTCCATCAGCCACCGCATCGTGGACGAGGACGACCGCCGCGGCGCCGGCGTGAGCGACCGGCTGCTGCGGATGTCGGTGGGCCTGGAGGACGTGGACGACCTGTGGGCCGACCTGGACGGGGCGCTCGCCGGTGCGGGAGACCGGGCCGCGACGGCCGCGGCCGCACACTGACCCCCGGCCGCACACTGACCCCCGGCGGCCGGGCACGGCCGCGGCCGCGCGCCGACCTTCGACTGCGCGCTGACCCCAGGCGGCCGCGCGCTGACCTTCGGCCGCGCACTGACTCCCGGCGGCCGGGGACGGCCGCGACCGCGCGCTGACCTTCGACTGCGCGCTGACCCCAGGCGGCCGCGCGCTGACCTTCGGCCGCGCACTGACCCCCGGCGGCAGCGGACGGCCGCGACCGCGCGCCGACCTTCGGCGGGCGACGCGAGGGCGGCCCGGCGGAACACCGCCGGGCCGCCCTCGCCGGGACGTCTCAGTCCCGGGCGACGCTCTCCTCGCGCTCCTCGATACCGCGCCGCTGCCGGTCGTACGGCGGGCGCGAGCCGGCCGGGGTCGCGTCCAGGCGGGCGGTGATGACCAGGGTGCCCTCCTCGATCTGGTAGTCGAGGGGCAGTCCGAGGCCGCGCATCGCGGCGACCATCCCGGTGTTGGAGGCCTGCGTGACCGCGTAGACGCTCTCGCAGCGCGCCTCGGCCGCCATCGCCACCAGCCGGCCGAGCAGTTCGCCGCCGATGCCGCGCCGCTGCCACTCGTCCTCGACGAGCAGGGCGACCTCGGTCTCGTCGCCGTCCCACAGCAGGTGACCGAGGGCGACGATGCGGCCGGAGGTGGTCTGCACGGCGAGCGTGCGCCCGAAGCGCGGGCTGAGCAGGTGGTTCAGATAGCGGTCGGCGTCCCTGACCGGCCCGTGGTAGCGCAGGGACAGCGTGCGCGCCGAGCACCGCTCGTGCATCGCCTTCGCGGCCTTGAGGTCCCCGGTGTCGGCCCGCCGCACGGTGATCGGGTTGCCCTCGGGCAGCGTCAGGACGTCCGAGCCGACCGGGACCCGCGGCCCGAGCCGGGCGTCCAGCTCCACCAGGGCGCGGGCCCGCGCGAACTCGGTCGGGGTGAACGGCAGATAGGGCCGCTCCACGGTGAGGACGCCGCCCTCGGGCGCCCGCAGCCGCATCACGGTGTCCTCCAGCACGCCCTCGACCGGGACGGCGACGGCGCCGGCGCCGCCGCCGGCCGTGGACGCGGGCAGCGACCGGATGGTGCAGCGGCCGAGCAACTGGCGCAGCGCCAGCGGCAGCTCCGCCGTGTCCAGGGCGGTACGCGTGGCCAGGCCCAGCACCCGGGTGGGAGCGTCCACCAGATCGTGGGCGTCGGCCCGCTCGATCCAGGTGCCCGTGCCGCCGGCCAGGGCCACCAGCCGGGTCAGCTCGGCGGACGTCAGCGTGCCGGGGGAGCGCAGCAGGAACTCGTCCACCGCGGTGTCGCCCAGCGGGTGCGCCTGCAGGCTCAGGATGTCGACCCGGTGCCCGGCCAGGGCCGTGCACAGCGCGGCCAGCGAGCCGGGCTGGTCCCGCACGGTCGTACGCATCCGCCACAGGGTGCTCTCGGCGCCCACCGCGTCCGCGGTTCGCGGCGCCGGGGAGACCTGCCCGGCCGGCGGCTCGGCGGAGCCCGGCCGGGCGCCGGTATCACCGGTCGGCGGGGCGTGTCCGTGCCTGCGTGACCACCATGTGTGGAAGCCGGCCGTGGCCGTCAGGACCGCCGCCGACGCCACCAGCAGCACGGGCCCGTCCGGGCCGTGCCCGATCAGGTTCGCCACGCCGTCCGCGACCGCCACGGCCGTGAACATGGCGGCCAGCTCCACCACGTCGCGCCGCCAGTGGTGCACGGGCCGGCCGTGCCGGGAACGCTTCACATCGGGAATCTCTCTCCTCATGCATCCACTGTGAAGGAACGGTGTTGCGTGATCACGAACGTCTTGTGACCGATGGGTAAAGCGTGCTTCTAGAGTTTTTGTCCGTTGTGTCACAGTCGCGTTGCGGGTGCGCCGACGGCCGTCGGCCGAGGGGGAGTTGACCCGCGCCGCGCTCCGGGGGATGACGCCGGCGCGCGGCACGGACACCGAGGGTACGCGAGCTGTCACACGGTCCTCACTGGCCGACGCGGCCCGGCTGGAGCACCTGCGTGAACAGCACGGTGCCGTCCTGCTCACGCAGCCGCACCGTCAGCTCACCGCTGTCGCCGTCGATGTCGACCTCGCCGAAGAACTGGTAGCCCTCGGCCGGGGAGACGTTCCCCCGGGCGGGCGCCTTCACGAACACCCGGTCGGGACCGAAGGTGCCGTCGAGCGCGCTCGCCGGGAAGGCGCCCGCGTTCAGCGGACCCGAGACGAACTCCCAGAACGGCTCGAAGTCCTTGAACGCGGCCCGCGACGGGTCGTAGTGCTGGGCCGAGGTGTGGTGCACGTCCGCCGTCAGCCACACCGTGCCCGTGATCCGCCGGTGCTTGACGAACCGCAGCAGCTCGGCGATCTGCAGCTCACGGCCGAGCGGAACGCCCGGATCGCCCTGCGCCACGGCCTCGAAGTTCGGCCTGCCCTCCACCCCGTCGGGCACGACCAGGCCGAGCGGCATGTCCGCGGCGATCACCTTCCACACCGCGCGGGAGCGGGCCAGCTCCCGCTTGAGCCACTCCAGCTGCTCGCGGCCGAGGATGCCCTGAGGGTCGGTGGTCTGGTCGTCGGGGGAGTTGGCGTTGCGGTACGTCCGCATGTCCAGCACGAACACGTCCAGCAGCGGGCCGTGGTGGACGACCCGGTAGATGCGGCCGTCACCGCGGGCGCCCAGCGTGGAGACCGGGAAGTACTCGGCGAAGGCGCGCCGGGCCCGCGCCGCCAGGTCGTCCAGCCGGGTGCCGGCCGGGTAGGCGGTGCCGGAGGCGATGACCTCGCCCGGATACCAGTTGTTGCGGACCTCGTGGTCGTCCCACTGGATGATGTTCGGCACCTGCGCGTTGAACCGGCGCAGCGCCGGATCGAGCAGGTTGTAGCGGAAGTTGCCGCGGTAGTCGGCCAGCGTCACCGCGACGTGGGCCTTCTCCTCGCTGGTCACCGACCGGTACACCGAGCCGTCCGGCAGCGCGGCGGTCGCCGCGATGGGGCCGTCGGCGTAGATGTTGTCGCCGCTGCACAGGAAGAAGTCCGGGTCCAGCTTGGCCATCGCGTCGAAGATGCGGTAGCCGCCGATGGACTCGTTGATGCCCCAGCCCTGGCCGGCGAGGTCGCCGGACCACACGAACCGCACGCCCTGCCGGCGCCGCACCGGCGCCGTACGGAAGGTTCCGGCCACCGCTTCCCCGGTACGGCGCGGGTCGTCCGGGTCGGCGAGCAGCACCCGGTAGTGGATCTGCTCGCCCGGCGGCAGCCCGTGCAGCCGGGTCGTGCCGGTGAAGTCGGTGTCCGGGCCGAGCAGCGGCCCCGGCCGGCGGCGCGCGCCACGGAACGACCCGGTCGCCGACGTCTCGACGACCATGCGGGCGGGACGGTCCGACCGCACCCAGATCAGCCCGGAGTCCGAGGTCACGTCCCCCGCCTGCACACCCCAGCCCGCCTCGGGGCGCCCGGAGAGCGCGAACGCCGGCGCGGCGCCGAGCCCGGCGGGCAGGGACAGGGCCGCCGACGCGGCCAGCGAACCGCGCAGCACACTGCGGCGGCCGGGATGCGGACGGTGCGACATGGAGGGCCTCCAGGGGCGGGAATCAGCCGATGTGCACTCCACACCTACTGGCGCTCCCCGGCGCACACGGAAACCACAAGTGAACAACTCCCGCTGACGCGACGGAAGCAGGCGGCACCGGGACGCGGCCGGCCGTCGTGGTCTTCTCGTTCTCCGTTTCACGCAAAATGGGCTGACGTGGCGTCAGCCCCTGGAGAGTGCCGGTGTGACGTCAGTCTCGGCTGCCGTCGAGGATGACCCGCGCGACCAGGGCCGGGTCGTCGTTCATCGGGCAGTGCCCGCAGCCGGGCAGTCGTACCAGCCGGGCCCGTGGCATCACCTGCTTGGCGCGCACGCCCTGACGGGGCACCAGCAGCCGGTCCCGGCTGCCCCAGGCCACGGTGACCGGGATGCCGGGAATGTCGCCGTCGAACCGCACTGTGGCGCCGGCCGCGAGGGTCGCCGCGAAACCCGCCGCCTCGGCCAGCGCCCGGGTCTCGGCGACCACGGCCTGCGGGGTGCGGCGACCGGGCCGGGCGTAGATGGTGCTCGTCAGGACCGTCCGGCCGGCCGTCGAGCGGGACAGCTGCTCGACGAGCGGCAGGGGCAGCCGGCGGGAGATGCCGCGCATGGCCAGCAGGACGCCGAACGCGTAACGCCGCTCGGCCTCGGACCAGAAGCCGGCCGGGGACAGCGCGGTCACCGACCGCACCAGCTGCCCGCGGCCGAGCTCCAGCGCGATCAGCCCGCCCAGGGAGTTGCCCGCCACGTGCGGGCCGTCCAGCTCCAGCGCCTCGCACAGCACGCCGAACACGGCCGTCGTCGTGGGCAGGTCGTACGCCAGCGCCGGCGGCAGCGCGGGGGAGGCCCCGAAGCCGGGCAGGTCCACGGCGATCACGTCCCGGTCGGCGGCGAGGATGTCCACCACGGGGTCCCAGGCCTGGCGGTGGTGGCCGATGCCGTGCAGCAGGAGCAGCGGTGCGCCCCGGCCGGTGCGCGCGTAGGAGACGGTCACCGGCTGCGGGCCGTGCGGGGAGGGGACCTTGAAGGAGAGCGTGGCGGACATGCGGGGCTCCTCGGGGACTCACGGACGGACGCCAGGTAGGCAGCTTGTCAGTAGTTGCTACCCGCCGGTAGCCCCCGGTGGGCTCCGCGGTGGCGCCGGTGCACCCGACGAGTGATCGAGGATTGGTCTTGACCAAGGGTGTGGGCCGCCCTATGGTCGCAGACAAGTGCAACAATCTTTAATAAACAAGGGCGCTAAAACGCCGCCGGACCAGGCATCGCGGAGGACAGGGTGGGGACCACGCAGCTGGAGACGGTGCCGGAACCCAAGTACTGGCATCTCAAGACCGTGCTCACCGAGGCGCTGGACTCCGAGTTCGCGGTCGGTGAGATCCTGCCCAACGAGCGTGAGCTCGCCGCCCGCTTCGGCGTCGCGAGGGCCACTCTCCGGCAGGCCCTGGAGCAGCTCGAACTGGAAGGCAGGCTCCAGCGCCGCCGCGGCGTGGGCACCACGGTCGCACCGCCCCGCATGGGCGTCGCCGTCGGCAACGGGGGCCAGGGCTGGCCGAGCGTCGGAGGCGACGACTGGCAGCCGGCCGACTGCGACCTGGCCGTGCCGCCCGCGTCGGTCGCCGACGCCCTGGAGACCGGCCGCGACGAGGAGGTGCACATCGTGCGCCGCACGCGGGTGAACCACGGTCAGACGGTCGCCGCCGAACTGCTCTACGTGCCGCGGGTCTCCGTGCCCGAGCTGACCGGCATCGACGCGCCCGCGGGGCCGGCCCGTGCGCGTGCCGTGCTGCGCGAACTGCAGCGGCGCGAGGCCGCCGGCCAGGACCGCGCCGTCGAGCTGGGCTCGGCCGGCGCCGGCGACGCCAAGGCGCTGGACCGGCTTCCCGGCGCGCCCGTCCTCGTCGTCACCACCCGGTACTTCGCCGAGGGCCGCACCGCGGCGCTGTCCGTCGCCACCTACCGCGCCGACACCTGCCGGCTCACCTTCGGCGACGCCGGCGGCGTGGAGATCCACCACGACCCGGAGCGCCGGGCGTCCTGACCCACGGCCGACGCACGCGCGCCCCGGCTCACCGGGGCGCGCCGGAGCGGCCCATGCCCTGCCGAGCTTGGAAATCACGCGGTGGCGGGCACCCGCAACGCGGCCAGCACCGGCAGGTGATCCGTGGCTGCCCGCAGGTCCTGTTCGACGACCCCGGGAAGCCCCATCGGCACCCCGCACCCCAGCACCTGAACCCCCTCCGTCGCGAAGACCGCGTCGATCCGCTGGAGCGGATCGCCGAGCCGGGTGGTGTGCTCGCGCCCCCACGGCTGCGTCGCCCAGCAGTCCTGCAGGGCGTCCGCGAGCAGACCGAACGTACGGCCGCCGGGCCGGTCGTTGATGTCGCCCGCGGCGACGGCGTACGGCACGTCCAGCGCGGACAGCCGGTCGAGGAGCATCCGGCCCTGCTCATAGCGCTCCTGCTCCTGAATGCTCAGGTGAGCGCTGAGCACCCCGAGCCGGGCCCCGCCGAATCGCAGTACGGCGGTGGCGAAGCCGCGCTGGTGCAGGCCCGGGGTGCGGGGCAGCAGGACGTCCTCGGTGCGCTCCACGTGGGCGCGGAGCGAGGACAGGATCATGGGACCGGAGGCGGTGGCGCCGCCCGAGACGTACACGAGTCCGGACGAACGGGCGAGGCGGGCCGCGGCCTTGCGCCAGCGGAAGAACCGCGGCGCCTCCTGAACGCAGACGACGTCGGGCCGGCAGGCCCGGATCACCCGGGCGAGGGCCGCGACGTCGTCGCGCATGGAGCGGACGTTGTAACTGAGCACGCGCACGACCACGGAGCCGTCGGGCTCCGTCGCCGACCTGGGCAGATCCCGCACGCTTCCCCTTTCCACCGTGGCTTCGACAGGAGACGGACCCGGTGCCACCGGAGCATTCTCTCCGCGTCCGAGCCGAGTTCCCGGCACAGCGCCGGACGAGAACGCCCACGGCCGGCTCACCGGCGGGCGGTCACCGTGCCGTCCACCGCGAACAGCTGCTCCTCCACGTGGTCCAGTGCCAGCCGCAGCGCGCCCGTCGCCACCGCCGCCTCGCCCAGCAGCGACAAGGTCACCTTCGGCGGCCGCAGACAGTAACGGGACAGCTCCTTGCTCAGCGGGGCGAGGACCCCGTCCAGACCGGCCGCCCAGCCGCCGATGACGACCAGCTCCGGGTCGAGCGCCAGCACCAGCGCGGCCACGTCGTGCACGAGCCGCCGGATGAAACGGTCCACCGCCGCACGGGCCCGCCGGTCGCCCTCGCGGGCCTGGGCGAACACCGCCGCCACCGCCTGCTCGTCCAGCGGGTGCAGCGGCTCGTCGGTCGTCGACAGCAGCGTCTCCGGTGTCACCTCGCGCCCCAGCAGATGCAGCGCGCCGATCTCACCGGCCGCGCCGCCGTAACCCCGGTGCAGCCGCCCGCCGATCAGCGCGCCCGCGCCCGGGCTCAGACCCGCCAGCACGAACACGATGTCGTCGGACTCGGTGGCGGCGCCCTTCCAGTGCTCGGCCACGGCCGCCGCGTTCGCGTCGTTCTCCACCAGCACCGGGCACTTGAAGGAACGGCTCAGCCGCTCACCCAGTCGCAGCCCCGTCCACCCCGGCAGCGCCGTGCCCAGCCGGACCGTCCCGTCGGCCTCGACGATCCCGGGGGTCGCCACCCCGACCGCGCGCAGTGAGCTGCGCGGCACCCCGGCCCGGCGCAGCAGCTCCGCCACCGTCGTCCGCAGCCGCTCCAGCCGCTCGTCCGCCCCGGCGCTCTCCTCGACGTCCTTGGCCTGCGCGCCCACCACCCGGCCGTCGAGGTCGGCCAGCAGCGCGGCCACCCGGTGCGCGCCGATCTCCACACCCAGCAGATGCCCGGCCTCCGCGCGGAAGCGGAATCTGCGCGCGGGGCGGCCCTGCCGCCGTGCCGTGCCCTCCTCGGCCGCCTTCTCGACGACCAGGCCGGCCTGGATGAGATCGTCCACGACGCCCTCGACGGTCGGCCGGGACAGCCCGGTCACCCGGGTGACCTCCGTCAGCGTCGCGCAGTCCGTGGTCCGCAGCGCGTGCAGCACCACCGCGGAATTGATCCTTCGCAGCAGCGAGGGATCCCCGCCGGTCAGCCGCCCCACCGTCCGTCCTCCCAGCTCGTGCGCGTGTTGGCCGGATCGTACTCGGCACGCCGGGCACCGGCGAGACGCGGGCCGCGCCCAGCCTCGCCGGACCGGCCCCCAGGTGCCACGGCCGTGTTCAGCCCGGGGTGACGAAGCCCGACTCGTAGGCCACGATCACCGCCTGCGTACGGTCCCGCGCCCCCAGCTTCGCCAGGACGGCGCTCACATGCGACTTCACGGTCTCGGTGCCGACGACGAGCCGGGCGGCGATCTCCGCGTTCGACAGCCCGCGGGCCATCAACCGGAGCACCTCGCCCTCCCGCTCGGTCAGCCGCGCCCGCTCCAGCGCCTCCCGGGCCGCGCGGTTGCCGCCGCTGTCCCCGTACTCGGCTGCCATACGCCGCACCGAGGCGGGGAAGAGCAGCGACTCGCCTTCCGCCACGAGCCGCACGGCGTGCACGATCTCCGCAGGCCGGGCCCGCTTCAGCAGAAAACCGTCCGCGCCCGCGCGCAGCGCCCCGTACACGTACTCGTCGTTCTCGAACGTCGTCACCACGAGGATCTTCGGCGGGTCGGTCACCGTACGCAGCACGGCGCGCGTGGCCTCGATGCCGTCCAGCAGCGGCATCCGTACGTCCATGGCGACCACGTCGGGCCGCAGCTGCCGCACGAGCGGGATCACCGCGGCACCGTCGGCCGCCTCACCGACCACCTCGATGTCGGACTGCGCCTCCAGCACGGCTCGCAACCCCGCGCGGACCAGGGGTTCGTCATCGACCAGGAGCACACGCACGGGCACCCGGCCAGCTTAGGCCCTGTCGTGGATCATCCCGGCGTCGCGGGGCCTGGATCACCGCACCGGGAGCTCGACGTGCACCTGCCAGTCGGGCCCGTCGGGGCCCGTGTGTGCCCGGCCGCCGAGCAGGGCCGCCCGTTCGCGGATGCCGCGCAGTCCGCTGCCCCGGGCGGGCCCGGGTATCTCGCCGGGAAGGGGATTGCGCACCTCCAGCAGGAGCCGGGCGCCGTCCGCGGCGACCCGCACCCGCACCGGCACCGAACCCGCGTGCCGCAGCACGTTGGTCAGGGACTCCTGCAGCATCCGGTACCCCTCCCGGGAGACCGGGCCGGGCACCGTCTCCAACGGGCCGCTCAGCTCCGCGTCGACGTCGGCGCCCGACGCCCGCGCGGACTCCAGCAGCCGGCCGGCGTCCGCGAGCGTCGGCCGGCCGCTCACCGGCCGCTCCGCCTCCCGCAACACGCCGAGCACCCGCTCCAGGTCCTCCAGCGCCGCCCGGCCGGTGTCCTCGATCGCGGCCAGCGCCCGGTCGGTGAACTCCGGATCGCGAGCCGCCCGGGCCGCGCCCGCCTGGACGACCGCCACGGTCAGCGCGTGCCCGATCGAGTCGTGCAGCTCGCGGGCGATGCGGTTGCGCTCCAGCAGTTGTTCGGTGCGCTCCTCCAGCGCGGCGAGCCGCTCGGCGGGAGAGGGGCCGAGCAGCCGCAGCGCGGTACGGGTGATCAGCTCACCACCGGCCCACACGAGGGCCGCCAGCAGGATCAGGGGCAGCGGGACGAGGACGGCGTACCACCAGTGATGGCCGGGCACGGGCACCCACCCGCTGCCGTCCGCCGAACGGCCCAGCGCGGCCTGGAGCAGATCCACGGTGGTGAAGGACAGTTGGAAGGTCAGATGGGAGACGAGGGCGCCCAGCAGCAGCCGGGCCTCCAGCCAGAGCACCGTCCGCCCGCGGTCGCCCCACGTCCTCGCCGGCTCGGTGACGATCTCCGGGGCCCCGGCGTCCCGGCGGCGCCCGAGGAGCAGCAGCCGGGCCTGGAAGCCCTCCACGGTCCGCACCGCCGGGATCAGACCGGACAGTCCGAGCACCACGGCCGCCGTGGCCGGAGCCCACCAGGCCTCGTCGATGAACAGCCACATCGCCGGCCACACGACGGCCACGAACAGATGCAGCCACCGTGTGTACGTGACCGCCCGTCCGAACGGGCGCAACCAGCGGATCATGACGCCATCGTGCCAGCCGCCACTGACAACGGACCTCCCCCGCACGGGGGAGACGATCTCCACCGGCGGGGGAGGAGCCGCACCCCGACGGCCCGTCAGAGTGAGGACATGACCAGCATCGACGTCCACGACCTCACCAAGGAGTACGGCTCCCGGCGCGCCGTCGACCACCTCACCTTCCGCGTCGTACCCGGCCGCGTGACCGGCTTCCTCGGCCCCAACGGCGCCGGGAAGTCCACCACCATGCGGCTCGTCCTCGGCCTGGACCGGCCGACCGCCGGCACCGCGACCGTCGGCGGCCGTCCCTACGCCACGCTCGGCGAACCGCTCCGCGAGGTCGGCGCGCTGCTGGACGCGCAGTGCGCGCACGGCTCCCGCACCGCCCGCGCCCACCTGCTCGCTCTGGCCGCGAGCAACCGCATCGCCCCCCGCAGGGTCGAGCAGGTGCTGGAGGAGACCGGGCTCGCGCCGGCCGCCCACCGCAGGGTCAGGACGTACTCCCTGGGCATGCGTCAGCGCCTCGGTATCGCGGCCGCGCTGCTCGGCGATCCGCCCGTGGTGATGCTCGACGAGCCCGCCAACGGCCTCGACCCCGAGGGCATCGTCTGGATCCGTGAGCTGTTGCGCGGGCTCGCCGCCGAAGGACGCACGGTCCTGGTCTCCAGCCATCTGATGCACGAGACGGCGTCCTTCGCCGACCACCTCCTCGTCCTCGGACGCGGACGGCTGCTCGCCGACATGCCGATGCGCGCCTTCATCGACGCGCGCGTGCAGCCCCGCGTCCGGGTGCGCACCACGGACGGCGTCGCGCTGAAGGAGGCGCTCGCCCGGCACGGCCACGAGGCCGCCGAGACGGACGACGGCGCGTGGAGCGTGCCGCACGCGCGGGTGGAGGACATCGGGCGGATCGCGTCCGCGGCGGGCGTACCCCTGCTCGAACTGACCGCCGACGAGGGCACGCTGGAGCAGGCCTACCTCGATCTCACCGCGGCCGAAGCCGAGTTCACCGCACCCCGTCAGGAGGCCTGACCATGGCATTCACCCCTGCTTTGCACGCCGAGTGGATCAAGATCCGGACGCTGCGCTCGCAGCTCACGAGCCTCGGCGCGGTCGTGGCCGCCACCGCCGCCTTCTCCGCGCTCGCCGCGCTGGACACCGGCGGCGCGGACTTCGACGCTCTCTTCTCCACCTTCTTCGGCATCAGCTTCGGCCAGATCGCGGCCATCGCCTTCGGTACGACGGCCATGGCGGCGGAGTTCCACAACGGCGCCCTGCGCGTCTCCCTGGCCGCCGTGCCCCAGCGGGGCCGCTGGTTCGCGGCCAAGGCCACGGCGGTGGCCGCGCCCGCGCTGGCCGTCGGCCTGCTCACCGGCCTCGTCGCTCTGGCGGTGGGCCGGGCGGTCCTCGGCGACCGGGCGGCCGGCCTGGCGGCGGCCGAACAAGCGCGCGCCGTCGTGGGCTGCGGGATCTACCTGATGCTCATGGCGCTCTTCGCGACCGGGCTCACCACCGTGCTGCGCAGCGGCGTCGCGACGCTGAGCATCCTCGTCCCGTTCCTGCTCATCGTCTCCTTCGTCATCGGCGACATGTCCGGAGGCGTCGCCGACTTCCTGCCCGACCGCGCAGGTCAGGTCGTACTCCATCACGGTTCCGACGGGCTGCTCGGCCCGTGGCCGGGGCTCGCGGTGACCGCGGCGTGGACGTCGGCCGCGCTGGGGGCCGGGGCCTGGAGCGTCCGGCGCCGGGACGCCTGAGCCGGAAAGAGCCGGTGAGGGCCGCCCCAGCCGGGCCCGCCCCGGCCGGGCCCGGCCCTGACGCCCCGCCAATTGTCAGTGGGGGCCGCTTTACTGGATCGCATGGACAGCGCGCAGCATCTCGCCGTGATCGACCGGCTGCGCTCCCGGGTCTTCCCCGGGCAGCGCGGCCGGACGGACGTGGGCACGGCCGGGCCGGGTTACTTCATAGCGGAGTTGGTGACCAGCCACGGGCTGCGGGAGGGCGACCCGGGGGAGCGGACGCCGACGACCGCGGACTTCCACGCCCTGAAGGACCGAGTGGCGCGGGACCTGGACGAGCGCAGGGGCACGCATCCGCCGCCCCTGGGCATGCAGGGCCTGCGGGTGCGGGCCGCGCGGGGGGAGGAGATACCCGAGCCGTGGGGAACGGTCAGCGTCCGGGTGGACGAGGTGGACCTGTGGGACCCGGACGAGACCGGCCGCTGGGTCGCCCTCGGGGTGGCCGACCGGGACGCGCACGACGAGATCCAACTGCTGGTCGTCGTCACCGACATCGACCCGCCCTGAGCCGCTACTCCTCGGCGGCCCGCCGCAGCCGGGCGTACTCCTCGGCCATGGTCGCAACGGTCCAGTGCGCGTTCAGGCCGCTCGGGTTGGGCAGCACCCACACGCGGGTGTCCCCGATCGTGCCGTCCTGCGGTCCCACCTGTGCGGTGCGGTCCGCGAAGGCGGCCCGGTAGGCGGTGACGCCGACGACGGCCAGCCAGCGCGGCCGCAGCCGCTCGACCTTGGCTCTCAGCAGCAGGCCGCCCTCCCGGTACTCCCCGGCGCCGAGTTCGTCGGCGCGGGCCGTCGGCCGGGCGACCACGTTGGTGATGCCGAGCCCGTACTGCGGCAGTTCCTGCTGCTCGGCGGGGGTGAGCAGCCGGGGCGTGAAGCCGGACAGGTGCAGGACGGGCCAGAAGCGGTTGCCGGGACGGGCGAAGTGATGGCCCGTCGCGGCGGACATCAACCCGGGGTTGATGCCGCAGAACAGCACGCGGAGGCCGTCCGTGACGACGTCCGGCACCGGACGGTCGCGGGCGGCCTCCAGCTCCGCCTGGGTGAAACGGGGCATCGTGCGACGCGGGGTCAGAGGATCGCGCCGGGAGTGTAGCCCGCGGCCTCGGGGTGCTGCTTGACGATCTCCTCGACACGGCCGACGACCGTGGCGACCTGGTCGGCGGCGGCGCCGGTGAACGACAGCTTGTCCGCCATCAGTGCCGCGAGCTGCTCACGGTCGAGCGGGAGGCGCTCGTCGGCGGCGAACTTGTCCAGCAGGTCGTTGCGCTCGGCACCCTGCTCGCGCATCGCCAGGGCGGTGGCGACCGCGTTCTCCTTGATCGCCTCGTGCGCCATCTCCCGGCCGACGCCCGCGCGCACCGCGCCCATCAGCACCTTGGTGGTGGCGAGGAACGGCAGGTAGCGGTCCAGCTCACGGGCCACGACCGCCGGGAAGGCGCCGAACTCGTCCAGGACCGTCAGGAAGGTCTCCAGCAGGCCGTCCAGCGCGAAGAACGCGTCCGGCAGCGCGACGCGGCGCACCACGGAGCACGACACGTCGCCCTCGTTCCACTGGTCGCCGGCCAGCTCGCCGGTCATGGAGGCGTAGCCGCGCAGGATGACCATGAGGCCGTTGACGCGCTCGCAGGAGCGGGTGTTCATCTTGTGCGGCATGGCGGAGGAGCCGACCTGGCCCGGCTTGAAGCCCTCGGTGACCAGCTCGTGGCCGGCCATCAGGCGGATCGTCTTGGCCAGCGAGGACGGCGCGGCGGCCAGCTGCACCAGCGCGGTGACGACCTCGTAGTCCAGCGAGCGCGGGTAGACCTGGCCGACGGAGGTGAAGGCCTGCGCGAAGCCGAGGTGCCCGGCGATCCGGTTCTCCAGGTCGGCGAGCTTCGCGGTGTCACCGCCGAGCAGGTCGAGCATGTCCTGCGCGGTGCCCACCGGGCCCTTGATGCCGCGCAGCGGGTAGCGGCCGAGCAGCTCCTCGATGCGGCCGTAGGCGACGAGCAGCTCGTCGGCGGCGGTCGCGAAGCGCTTGCCGAGGGTGGTGGCCTGGGCGGCGACGTTGTGGGAGCGGCCGGCCATGACCAGCTCGCCGTACTCGCCCGCGAGCTTGCCGAGACGTGCCAGCACCGCCACCGTGCGGTCGCGCACCAGCTCCAGCGAGAGCCGGATCTGCAGCTGCTCGACGTTCTCGGTGAGGTCGCGGGAGGTCATGCCCTTGTGCACGTGCTCGTGCCCGGCGAGGTCGTTGAACTCCTCGATGCGGGCCTTCACGTCGTGCCGCGTGACCTTCTCGCGCTCGGCGATGGAGGCCAGGTCGACGGTGTCGAGGACACGCTCGTAGTCGGCGATCGCCGCGTCCGGAACCTCGATCCCGAGGTCCTTCTGGGCGCGCAGCACGGCGAGCCAGAGCTGACGCTCCAGTTTCACCTTCTGCTCGGGCGACCAGAGCGTGGCGAGCTCGGCGGAGGCGTAGCGTCCGGCGAGGACGTTGGGGATACGGGGCTTGGCGGGCGCAGAAGTCACGTGACCAGATTCTACTGGCGATTCCTGCAGGCCAGCCCCGCGGTGCCGATCAGCGGAACCTACGAGACGCCGGTCACGCCCGCGCGCGGCACGACGGGCCCTCCCACCCCGGCCGACGGATGCCACGGGCGACGGACGGCCGCGGGCAGGTCAGAGGGGGCAGGGGGGCGCCCGGAACCCGGGGGCCGGAGTGGTTGCCCCGGGCCCGGGCGGTGGCCCGATCCCGCCGTGTGGCCTCAGGCGCCCTCGGTGCCGGAGCCGGACGGCACCCTCGAGCGCCGGGCGCGGTGGCCGACCCAAGAAGGGGCGCGGGGAACTGCGCGACCAGCCCCCACCGGGCCCGCACCCGGAACACCATCGCACGCGGCAGGCGAACGCCGTGGCGACCCGGCCTGGACCCCGTCACGGTGCCGGGCGGGGCGGCCCCGGGGCGGCGGCGCCGCAGGGAACCCGGCCTGGGCGCGGACACTCGGTCGGCCCAGCTCGGCGGCCCGGCGACCGGCGTCCCGCCCCGTCCTCAGTTCGGCGGAGCCGCCCGCTCGTCGTACGGCAGCAGATCCGGGCGCTTCGGTGGGCGGCCGTCGCCCGAGGAGCGGCCGGTGAGGCGGCGGCCTATCCAGGGGAGCAGGTGCTGCCGGGTGAAGCGGGCGTCGGCGACGCGGCGGGCGATCCAGTTCGGCGGGAGCGCGGTGGGCAGCGGGGCGTGCCAGTCGGGGTCCTCCGCCTCGTGGCCGAGGGTCTGCCACACGGCCTCCGCGACCCGCCGGTGCCCCTCGGGGGTCAGATGCAGGCGGTCGACGTCCCACATCCGCGGGTCGCCCAGCCCGGGCGCCCCGTACAGGTCGGCCACCAGTGCGCCGTGCCGCGCGGCCAGGTCGTCGACGCAGGCGAAGAGTTCCTCCATGCGCGGCCGGAAGCGCTCCAGGACCGGGCCCTGGCGGCCGGGGCTGCGCATCAGGACGAGCTGCTTGCAGGACGGCGCCAGGGTCTCCACGGCCTCCGTCAGCAGCCCCTTGACCCGGCCCATGTCGCACTTGGGCCGCAGCGTGTCGTTGAGGCCGCCGACCAGGGTGATCACATCGGCGCCCATCGCGGCCGCCACCGGCACCTGCTCCTCGACGATCTGCGCGATGAGCTTGCCGCGCACGGCCAGGTTGGCGTACCGGAAGCCGGGCGTGCGGGCGGCCATCCGGGCCGCGAGGAGGTCGGCCCAGCCGCGGTAGGAGCCGTCCGGCAGCAGGTCCGACATGCCTTCGGTGAAGGAGTCGCCGACGGCGACCAGGCTGGTGTAGGCGGGGTTCGTGTCCATGGCGTCAGCGATGGTAACCCGCGCGGCATACCCAGCGGTCGGTCGCCCTCGGCTCCAGGGAGGACGCCCAGGCGGCGGCACCGAACGCGCCCGTGGCGGCACCTGCGCGAGGCCGGATGCGGCGCCGACGTACGCGCCGCATCCGGGCGGGCCGTCAGGCCCGTTGCCCGAACAGCTCCCGCAGCACGTCCTCCATCGTCACCAGCCCGGCCAGCCGGCCGTCCCCGCCCAGCACCGCCGCCAGATGGGTCCGGCTGCCCCGCATCGCGGTGAGCACGTCGTCCAGCGGCGTCGTCTCCCGCACCCGCGCGATGGACCGCATGTCCCGCAACCGGAACGGCAGATCCCGCGGCGTGGCGTCCAGCGCGTCCTTGACGTGCAGATAGCCGACGATCCGCCGTCCCTCGTCCACCACCGGGAAGCGGGAGAACCCGGACTCGGCCGACAACCGCTCCAGCTGTTCCGGTGTGACGCCCACGCGCGCGTAGACGACCTGCTCCAGCGGCAGCACCACGTCGCGCACCGGGCGGCGGCCCAGCTCCAGCGCGTCGTGCAGCCGCTCCGTGGCGCGGTCGTCCAGCAGACCGGCCTCGCCGGCGTCCTTGACGATCTGCGCCAGCTCGGCGTCCGAGAAGCTGGCCGTCACCTCGTCCCTGGTCTCGACCCGCATCAGCTTCAGCAGCGCGTTCGCGAAGGCGTTGACCGCGAAGATCACCGGCCTCAGGGCCCGCGCGACCGCCACCAGCGGCGGCCCGAGCACGAGTGCGCTGCGCACCGGTTCCGCGAGCGCGATGTTCTTCGGCACCATCTCACCGAGCAGCATGTGCAGATACGTCGCGAGGGCCAGCGCGATCACGAAGGACACCGCGTGCCCGGCGCTCTGCGGCACGCCCACCGCGTGGAACACCGGCTCCAGCAGATGCGCGATCGCCGGTTCGGCGACCACACCCAGCACCAGCGTGCACAGCGTGATGCCGAGCTGCGCGGCGGCCATCAGCGCCGAGACGTGCTGGAGCCCCCACAGCACGCTGCGCGCCCGCCGGTCACCGGCCTCCGCGTGCGGTTCGACCTGCGAGCGCCGCACCGAGATCAGGGCGAACTCGGCGCCGACGAAGAAGGCGTTGACGACGAGCGTCGCCAGGCCGATCAGCAACTGCACCGCGGTCACCGCGGCACCCCCTTCTCGCCGTGCGGCTGCTCGTCGTCCAGCGGCGCGTGCAGCAGTACCCGCGCCGCCCGGCGCCCGGAGGCGTCCACCACGTCCATCCGCCACCCGGCGACGTGCAGGACGTCACCGACGGCCGGTATGCGGCCCAGCCCGGCGGCGACGAGCCCGGCCAGCGTCTCGTACGGCCCGTCCGGCGCCTTCAGGCCCACCCGGGTCAGCCGGTCGATCCGGGCGGCGCCGTCGGCGGAGTACAGCGCGCGGCCGTCCTCGTCGGTGCCGGCCGGGGCCAGGTCGGGCGTCTCGTGCGGGTCGTGCTCGTCGCGGACCTCGCCGACGACCTCCTCGACGATGTCCTCCAGCGTCGCCACGCCCGCCGTACCGCCGTACTCGTCGATGACCACGGCCATCGTCCGCCTGCCGGACAGCCGGTCCAGCAGCCGGTCCACGGTCAGCGACTCCGGGACCAGCAGCGGCTCGCGCATCAGTTCCGACACCGGCACCCGCGCGCGCCGGTCGGCCGGGACGGCCAGCACGTCCTTGACGTGCGCGGTGCCGACGACCGTGTCGAGGCTGCCGCGGTAGACCGGGAAGCGGGACAGGCCCGTCGCCCGGGTCGCGTTCGCCACGTCCTGGCAGGTCGCCTGCGCGTCCAGGGCGATGACCTGCACGCGCGGGGTCATGACGTTCTCCGCGGTGAGGTCGGCGAGGTTGAGGGTGCGCACGAACAGCTCGGCGGTGTCCGGTTCCAGGGCGCCCGCCTTGGCGGAGTGCCGGGCCAGCGCGGCCAGCTCCTGCGGGCCGCGGGCGGAGGCCAGCTCCTCGGCCGGCTCGATGCCGAAGCGGCGCACCACGCGGTTGGCGGTGTTGTTCAGATGGGTGATGAAGGGCCGGAACGCGGCGCTGAACAAGCGCTGCGGGGTGCCCACCCGCTTGGCCATGGCCAGCGGCGCGGAGATCGCCCAGTTCTTGGGCACCAGCTCGCCGACGACCATCAGGAACACCGTGGACAGGGCCGTGCCGACCACGAGCGCGACCGAGCTCGCCGCGCTCCGGGACAGGCCGAGCGCCTGCATCGGACCCGCGAGCAGCTTGGCGACCGAGGGCTCGGCGAGCATGCCGACGACCAGGTTCGTGACCGTGATGCCGAGCTGGGCCCCGGACAGCTGGAAGGTGAGGTTCCGTACGGCCTTCAGCGCGCCCGCGGCACCCCGCTCGCCGCGCTCCACGGCCCGCTCCAGCTCGCTGCGTTCGACCGTGGTCAGCGAGAACTCGGCCGCCACGAAGGCGCCGCAGGCGAGCGACAGCAGCACGGCCACGAGCAGCAGAAGCACTTCGATCATCGGGTCACCTCCGTCCCATCGTCGGACAGGGCAGGGAGGATCGCGCGATGTCGGCTACTGGGGGGCTCGCCCATGGGCGGACGCTCACAACCTTTCATGGAGGACCGAGTGATCCACCAATAGTAAAGGATGGGCAAAAAGGCTCAGGAGGGGAGTGGCTTGACCCAGCGCCGCCAGTGCTCCTCCGGCCCGTACCCGGCTGCGCCCCACACGCGATGGGCTCTCTCGTTGCGCACCAGCACCATCGCGTCCGCGCGCCGCCCGCCCAGCGCCGTGAACCGTTCCTCGGCCGCCGCCAGCAGCGCGGAACCGATGCCGCGGCGCCGCAGCTCGGGGTGGACGGCGAGCCGGTACAGATGGCAACGCCAGCCGTCGAAGCCCGCGATCACCGTGCCGGCCAGCTCGCCGCCCTGCTCGGCCAGGATCAGCGCCTCGGGGTCGCGGGCGATCAGCCGCTCCACCCCGTCCCGGTCGTCGCTGATGCTCGTTCCCTCGGCCGCCGTCTTCCAGAAGGCCAGCACGGTGTCCAGGTCGTCGGGCGCCGCCGCCCGTATCCGTAGATCAGACATGTGGTGATCACATCAGGTCGGGCCCTCGCCGACCCGGAATTCCAGCATCCGGACCGGCACCGGTCGCACACCCTGGAACTCACTCGTGCGCGATCGCCGCCAGCACGTTCATCCGTGAGGCACGCAACGCCGGGAGCAGCGCCGCGACGACCCCGACCACCGCCGAACCGATCACCACCGCGACGATCGTCGACCACGGCACGGCCAGCGCCTTCAGGCCCTGCAACGCCAGCACCCGCTGCATGCACAGCCCCCACACCAGACCCAGCCCGAGCCCCAGCACCGCACCGAACACCGCGATGACCACCGACTCCAGGCGGATCATCCGCCGCAGCTGACGCCGGCTCAGCCCGATCGCCCGCAGCAGGCCGATCTCCCGGGTGCGCTCCACCACCGACAGCGCCAGCGTGTTCACCACACCGAGCACCGCGATGACGATCGCCAGACCGAGCAGCGCGTACACGAGGTACAGCAGCACCGCGATCTGGTCGTGCACCAGCTTCTTGTAGTCGGCCTGGTTGCGCACCTGTACCTGTGGATACGCCGCCAGCGACCGCTCCAGCCGGGAGCGCAGCACGTCGGGCGCCGTCTTGGGTGCGGCGTTGACATAGAGCGCCGCGTCCTGCCCGCCGGGCACGTACCGCTCCACCGTCCCGATGCCGAGGAACAGTCCGCCGCTCATCCCGAACCCCTCGGCGGCCTGCTGTTCGGTGAGCGCGCCGACCCGCAGCCGCGCGCTGCGTCCGCCCGGGAACTCCACCGGCAGCACACCGCCCAGCCGGACTCCGTGGTCGCGCGCGAAGCCGGCGTCCATGCCGATGCCGCCCGGGGCCAGCGCGCCCGCCGTGCCGCCCGCGGCGTACGTCAGGTGCGCGACGTCGTCGAGCCGCGAGTCGTAGCCCGAAGCCGTCGAGACGACGCGCCGGCCGTCCGGCAGCCGCACGGCGACCGGCGCGAACCGCTGCCGGACCACCAGGCCCACGCCCTTCGTGGCCCGCACCTGGGCCGTGACGTCCTTGGAGAACGCCGCGTACCGGCCGCTCTGCACCACGAAGTCGGCGCCGAGCGTCTTGTCGATCCGCTCGTCGAACGAGCGCGACATCGAGGCGCTCGCCACCGACAGCCCGCCGACCAGGGCGAGCCCGACCATCAGAGCGGCCGCCGTCGCCCCTGTCCGCCGCGGATTGCGCAGGGCGTTGCGCTGGCTCATCCGGCCTACGGAACCGAACAGGGCCGGGAAAGCCGCGCCGAGGACCCGGATCACCGGACGCACCAGCAGCGGACCGGCGACGACGGTCCCGATCAGGGTGAGGACCACACCGAGCCCGAGCAGCGAGGCCGCCGTCGCCGTACGGGACGACGCGGCGCAGCCCGCGAGCGCCGCCACGCCCAGCGCGCCCACCACCGCCCCCGCGATCGCGCGCGCCTTCAGCGGCCGGCCCACCCCGGCGACCTCGGCGTCCTGCAGCGCCGCCATCGGGGAGACGGTGGCGGCCCGCCGGGCCGGTAGATACGCGGCGACGAACGTGACGCCCACCCCGACGGCGTAGGCCGTCACCGGGGTCACCCAGCCGACGGCCAGCTCGGCCGTCGTCAGATGCATCCCGAACGCCGCCATGAGGTGGATCAGCCCCACCGCGAGCCCGATCCCGGCCGCCAGGCCCAGCGTGGAGCCGACCAGCCCGAGCAGGAGGGCCTCGGTGAGCACCGAGCGGCGCACCTGCCGCCGGTCGGCTCCCAGCGCGCGCAGCAGCCCCAGTTCGCGGGTGCGCTGGGCGATCAGCATCGAGAAGGTGTTGACGATCAGGAAGACGCCCACGAGCACGGCGACGCCGGCGAAGCCCACCATGACGTACTTGATGACCTTCAGGAACGTGCCGAGCTGCTGCGCCACCGACTTCGCCTGCTCACCGGCCGTCTTCAGGGTGTACGGGCCCGCGCCGAGCGCCGCCGACACCTGACGCTTGAGCACGGTGTCACGCACGCCCGGGGCCGCCGTGACGGAGATCGTTGTGGCGCGGTCGGCGGAGCCCAGCAACAGCCGGGCCGCGTGCGCGGGGTCGAGGTACAGCAGGGCCGAACCGGGGTTGGTCGTGGTGAACGTGGCGATGCCGGCCACGCGGACCGTGAAGGTGCCCGGCTGGGCCAGCACGGTGAGCGTGTCGCCGATCCGCACGTGCCTCCTGCCCGCGGTGTCGGCGTCCAGCAGCGCCTCGTGCACACCGTGCGGGGCGTGCCCGGAGGTCAGCCGGACCGGGCTGCGGTCGGTGAGGCGCCAGTCCCGCGCGATGGTGGGCGCGCCGGTGGTCGGGCTCACGGACCGGTGCCGGCTGTCGACGACGGTGATGTTCTGCACGCTCACGTCCGCGTGCGCCGAGGCGGCCCCGGGTGCCTTCGCGGCGCGGGCGGCGAGCGAGGCCGGCAGGGTCTGCACGGCGCCGCTGGGCCCGGAGGTGCGCAGGTCCTCCTTCGGCGCCACGGTGACGTCGGCGGCGGTGGAGGCGAAGAGCCGGTCGAAGGTGTGGGTGACCGTGTCGGAGAAGATCAGGCTGCCCGCGACGAACGCGACGGACAGCACGACCGCCAGCGCGGACAGCAGCAGGCGGCCCTTGTGGGCGAGGAAGCTGCGCAGGGTCGCGCGGAGCACGCGTCAGCCCTCCTCGACGGGAAGGGCGGCGCTGCCTGCCTGGGCGCCGCTGCCGGCCTGGGCGCGCAGCACGTCGAACCGTTTCATGCGTTCGAGCACCGCCTCCGCCGTCGGATGCTCCATCCGGTCCACGATCCGCCCGTCGGCGAGGAAGAGCACCACGTCGGAGTGGGCGGCCGCGCCCGGGTCGTGGGTGACCATGACGACCGTCTGGCCGAGGGAGTCGACGGCCTCCCGCAGGAACCCCAGCACCTCCAGGCCGGCCCGCGAGTCCAGGTTCCCGGTCGGCTCGTCCGCGAAGATCAGCTCCGGCCGGGACACCAGCGCCCGCGCGCACGCGACGCGCTGCTGCTGGCCGCCGGAGAGCTGGGCCGGGCGGTGGCTGAGCCGGTCGCGCAGGCCGAGGGTGTCCACGACGCGGTCCAGCCACTGCCGGTCGGGCCGCCGGCCCGCGATGTCCATCGGCAGGGTGATGTTCTCCAGCGCGTTCAGCGTCGGGATCAGGTTGAACGACTGGAACATGAACCCGATCCGGTCCCGCCGCAGCCGGGTCAGCTCCCGCTCCCGCAGGCCCGTGATCTCGGTGCCGCCGAGCCACACCTGGCCGGCCGAGACGGTGTCGAGTCCCGCCAGGCAGTGCATCAGCGTGGACTTGCCCGAGCCCGAGGGCCCCATCACCGCCGTGAAACGGCCCCGGGCGATGTCCACGTCCACCGCGTCCAGGGCTAGCACGGCCGCCTCGCCGTGGCCGTACGCCTTGGTCAGCCCGCGGGCGCGGGCAGCGGTCGTGTCGGCGGGGGCGGAGCCGGGCGGGTGCTCCGTAGCGGTTCTGGACACGAATGCCTCCTCGTGGCGGCCCGGGACCCGCGACGGTACGGCCCGGGCGGTCGTCCCAGGCCGAGCGTAGTGTGACCCGGCGCACACGCGGTACACGTGCGGCCATCCGCGCGCCCTTGCCGCGGCCGGCGCATCGGCGCCGGCGTCGAGGTGTGGCGAAGACCCAGCTGAACGTGCGCGTGGACGAGGACACCGCCCGCGCCGCCCGGGAGCGGGCGCCGGCCCGCGGGATGAGCGTCAACCGCTGCGTCGAGGAACTGGTCCGGCAGGACGCCGGTGAGGCGGGGCACACCTTCGTCGAGGCGGCCGCCGACGTCATGAAGAGCTACGCGCCGGTCTTCGCCGAGGAGTTCGGCGCGGATGGGGAGGGGGCGCGGGAAGGTCCGGGAGGGCGCGCGGGACGGCGCCCGGGAAGACCGCCGCTGATCCGTCCGAGGGCAACAGCCGCAGGTCGAGTGCGCTCGGCGTAGATCCGCATGCCGTTGAGCAGCCTCCGTATCGATCTCGCCCGGCTGCTGATGCTCGCCGAGCAGCAGACGCCGGGAGATCCCCGGGTCACCGACCGGGGCGCGCTGGTCGCCGCCGTCGCCCGCCATCAAGCCGAGATCTTCGACGTGCCCGTCTACGACGACACTGCGTACGACCGCGCCGCCGCCCTGCTGTACCTGCTGATCCACGTGCCCGCGCTGGATCGCTCCAACGCGCTGTTCGCCTCCGCCGTGGCCTACGCCTACCTGGTCGCGAGCGGGCTGAAGGTCGTCACCTCGCCCGAGCAGGTGCGCGAACTGGCCCGGCTGGTCAAGAGCGGCGAGGTCTCCGTCGACGACATCGCGCGCGAACCGCGGCAGTGGAGCGCGTGAGTCACTCCACCGGCCGCCAGGCGGTGCCCAGCACGCAGTACGACGGGGGCAGCCGCGGGCCCTTCTCCGGCATCAGCACCTGCCGGTACGGTCCGAGTTCGAACCCGGCCGCGCGCAGGGCGGCCACCGGGTCGCGCGCGACATGACAGCCGCCGTTCAGCGCCGGCCACACCGTGCGGTCCAGGGCCCGCTGGGTGAACCTCATCGCCGTACCGCCGCCGGCGCCGTGCTCGAAGAACCGCACCATCCCGCCCGGGCGCAGCACCCGCCGCACCTCCGCCAGCGCCCGCGGCACATCCCGCACGCTGCACAGCACCAGCGAGACCACCGCCGCGTCGAAGGCCTCGCTCTTGACTGGCAGCGCCTCCGCGGTGCCCGGCGCCACGTCGACCGGCACCTCGGCGCGCAGGGCCGCCTCCCGCGCCAGCTGCCGCAGGGTGCGCTCCGGTTCGATGGCGACGACCTCCGCGACCGCCGGCGGGTAGTGCGCGAAGTTCAGCCCGTTGCCCGCGCCGACCTCGATCACCCGCCCCGACAGCCCGGCCAGCAGCCGCCCGCGGATCCCGGCCATGCCGGCCCGGGACTCCATGGCGACGCTCACACGGGCGTAGTAGCGGGCGAACAGCGGATGGTGGACGGCGTCCGGCGGCACCTTGCCGGAGCCGGTGGCTCGCGCTGGCATGGGAGACCTCCTCGGCAGGACGGGCCTTACGCCGATTCTCCCCCGCACCGGGCGGAGCCACCCCTTCCGCCACCGACCGCACCGAGCGCGCGGGGAAATGGCCTCGCGCCGGTCACAGACGATCGCACACCCCGGCCCATGCCGTCGGCTGTACGTCCCTGACCTGCGGCACACCCGGCACGTGGACCGATGCGAGGCGGACCGGGGCCGCCGGACTGCGCCGCGCGCCGTCAGGTGGCCGCGAACATCCCCCTGCCGCGCCGGGAACTCGCGCCCAGAGCGCCTCCTGGGCCCGCGCCCCGGACCTCGCTTCTGCCCGGGCCGCGTGCTGGCAGCTGGCCGGGTCGTGCCCGCGCCGGTAGTCCGCTCGGGCCCGAGCCGGGGGCCGCGGCAGCCGCTCGGTGGTGTGCCTGCGCCGGAAGCCCGCTCGTGTCCGGGCCGCGAGTCCGCAGCCCGGCCGGGTCGTGCCCGCGCCGCGAGCCCACCCGTGCCCGCGCCGCAAGCCCATCCGCGCCCGCGCGCGGGCCCGCAGCCCGGCCCGGGCATGACTGAGTGGCGAGCCCGCAGCCGGCCGGGGCGTGCCCGCGCCGCGAGCCCACCTGTGTCCGGGCCGCGTGCCGGCAGCCGCTTGGAGGCATGCCTGCGCCGGAAGTCCGCTCGTGTCCGGGCCGGGGGTCGGTAGCCGCTCGGTGGTGTGCCTGCGCCGGAAGCCCGCGCGTGCCCGAGCCGCAAGCCCACCCGCTCCCCCGCGTGAGCCCGCAGACCGGCCCGGGCATGACCGAGCGGCGAGCCCGCAGCCGACCGGGGCGTGCCCGGGCCACACCCAGCGCGCCCGCGCCGCGAGTCCGCAGCCCGGCCCGAGCGTGCCCGCGCCGCCAGCCACACGTGCCCGAGCCGCAAGCTCACCCGCGCCCGCGTGCGAGCCCGCAGCCCGGTCTGGGCATGACCGAGCGGCGAGCCCGCAGCCGGCCGGGTCGTGCCCGGGCCACAAACCCAGCGCGCCCGCGCCGCGAGTCCGCAGCCCGGCCCGAGCGTGCCCGCGCCGCCAGCCACCCGTGCCCGAGCCGCAAGCCCACCCGCGCCCGCGCGTGAGCCCGCAGTCCGGTCCGGGCAGGACCGAGCGGCGAGCCCGCAGCCGGCCGGGTCGTGCCCGAGCCGCAAACCCACTCGCGCCCGCGCCGCACGTCCGCAGCCAGGCCCGGGCGTGCCCGCGCCGCAAACCCACCCGTGCCCGCGCCGCGAGCCCTCCCGGGCCCGCGCCGCGAGCCCACCCGGGTCCGCGCCGCGAACCCGCTGCCCGCACCCGTCAGGGCGCCTCGCGGGCCCGGAACGCCTCCGCGTCCCACGTGCCGTCCAGGCGGGGGGCCAGCCAGCCGGGGGCCGCCGTGCGGAAGTCGGCCGGGGACAGCGCGCCCGAGCCCTCCGGCAGGGCGCCCAGCAGCGGGGCGCCGGCCACGACCGGCATGTCCTCCAGGTTGCAGCGCATGGCCAGGTCCGGGGTGCCCGGCCAGCTGCCGATCACCAGGCCGAGCAGCTCCACGTCCCGTCGCCGCAGTTCCCGCGCGCTCAGTTCCGTGATGTTCAGCGTGCCGAGCGCGGGAGAGGCCACGAGCAGTACCGGCGCCCGCAGCAGCGCCGCCGCGTCCGCGAGCGTGCCGCCCGCCGCGTCGAACCGCACCAGCAGCCCGCCCGCGCCCTCCACCAGCACCAGATCGTGCTCAGCGGCCAGCTTCGCGGCCGCCTCGGCGATGTCCTGCGGATGCACCGGCGCCCGCCCGGCCCGCCGCGCGGCGGTGGCCGGCGCCAACGGCTCCGGATAGCGGGCGACTTCGGCCACCGTCACCGCGCCCGCGAGGTGCGCCACCTCGTCGGCGTCCCCGCGCTCGCCGGGGCCCACCCCGGTCTGCGCGGCCTTCAGCACGGCCACCGAGCGGCCGGCCGCGAGCGCCGCGGTCGCCACCGCAGCGGTCGCGACCGTCTTGCCGACGTCCGTGTTCGTGCCCGTGATCACCAGTACCGGCATGTCATCCCTCCCGAGCCGCCGCGCACACCGCGCGGCAGATCCGTGCCACGTCCGCGTCCGACGTGACGTACGGCGGCATCGTGTAGATCAGATCGCGGAACGGCCGCAGCCACACGCCCTCGCGCACCGCGGCGCGGGTCGCGGCGGCCATGTCCACGGGGTGGTCCAGCTGGACGACGCCGATCGCGCCGAGGACGCGCACGTCCGTCACTCCGGGCAGCTCCGAGGCCGCCGCGAGCCCCTCGCGCAGTCCGGCCTCGATCCGTTTGACCTCGGCGAGCCAGTCCTGCCCGAGCAGCAGCTCGATCGAGGCGCAGGCGACGGACGCCGCGAGCGGGTTGCCCATGAACGTCGGCCCGTGCGCCAGCACCGGCACCTCGCCCCGCGAGATCCCGTCGGCCACGCGCGCGGTGCACAGCGTCGCCGCCATGGTCAGATAGCCGCCGGTGAGCGCCTTGCCCACGCACATCACGTCCGGGGACACCGCCGCGTGGTCGGCGGCGAACAGCGCGCCCGTGCGGCCGAACCCGGTCGCGATCTCGTCGAAGACCAGCAGCACGTCGTGCGCGTCGCACGCCTCGCGCAGCACCCGCAGATAGGCGGGGGAGTGGAACCGCATCCCGCCCGCGCCCTGCACCACCGGCTCGACGATGACGGCGGCGAGTTCATGGGCGTGGCGCTCCACCGTCGCGCGCAGATGCTCGGCGTACGCCTCGTCGTAGCCGGCGGGCGGCGCGTCGGCGAAGACCTGGTGCGGGAGGACGCCCGCCCACAGCTCGTGCATGCCGCCCTCGGGGTCGCACACCGACATCGGCGTCCAGGTGTCGCCGTGGTACCCGCCCCGCCACGTCATCAGCCGCTGCTTCTCCGGGCGGCCCAGCGAACGCCAGTACTGCAGGCACATCTTGGCGGCGACCTCGACCGACACCGAACCGGAGTCGGCGAGGAAGACGTGCTCCAGGCCGTCGGGCGACATGTCGACAAGGAGCTTCGCGAGCCGCACGGCGGGCTCGTGCGTGAGCCCGCCGAACATCACATGGCTCATCCGCCCCAGCTGTGCGGCCGCGGCCTCGTTGAGCACCGGGTGGTTGTAGCCGTGGATCGCCGACCACCACGACGACATGCCGTCGACCAGGTCACCCGAGCCGTCCGCGAGCTTCAGCCGGACCCCGCTCGCCGCCTCGACGACGAGCGGTTCGGCCTGCCCGGGCATCGGGCCGTACGGATGCCACACATGCCGCCGGTCCAGTTCCAGCAGCTCGGGCACGCTCAGGTCAGGCATTGGGCGCGAGGTCCGTTCCCGCGCCGCGCCGGCGCACGGCGACCAGGTCGGTACGGGGCTCGCCCGCCGCCGGAGCGGGGGCGGCCGTACCGCAGACGCCGCCGCCCTCGTGCGACCCGCAGCCGCCGGCCGGGGCATGCGAGCCGCAGCCCTCGGCGCCCTCGTGCGAGCCGCAGCCGCCCGCCGCATCGTGCGCCCCGCAGCCGCCCGCCGCCTCGTGCGATCCGCAGCCGCCCGCGCCGCCCGCCCGGTGCTGCGGCAGGGTCACCTCGCCGGCGCCCTCCACCTCGAACCCGGCGTCCGCGATCATCTCCAGGTCGGCCTTGCCGGCCTGGCCCTCACTGGTCAGGTAGTCACCGAGGAAGATCGAGTTGGCCAGGTGCAGCGCCAGCGGCTGCATCGTGCGCAGATGGACCTCGCGGCCGCCCGCGATACGGACCTCCACGTCCGGGCAGACGAAGCGGACCATCGCCAGGATGCGCAGGCAGCGCTGCGGGGTGAGGTTCCACTCCTTGGCCAGCGGGGTGCCCTCGAACGGGATCAGGAAGTTCACCGGAACGGAGTCCGGGTCCAGCTCGCGCAGCGAGTAGACGACGTCCACCAGGTCCTCGTCGCTCTCGCCCATGCCGGCGATCAGGCCGGAGCACGCGGACAGACCCGCCGCGTGCGCCTTGGTCACCGTGTCCACCCGGTCGGCGAACGTGTGTGTGGTCGTGATGTCCGCGTACGTGCCCTCGGACGTGTTGAGGTTGTGGTTGTAGGCGTCCGCGCCCGCCTCGCGCAGCCGCTCGGCCTGGCCGTCGGAGAGCAGGCCGAGGCAGGCGCACACCTCGACGCCCTCGTTGCCCTCCTTGATGGCCTTGATGGTCTCGGAGACGCGGTCCACGTCCCGGTCCGTCGGGCCGCGGCCGCTGGCCACCAGGCAGACCCGCTTGGCGCCGCCCGCCAGGCCCGCGGCGGCGGCCTGGGAGGCCTCGTCGGGCTTGAGCCAGGTGTACTTCAGGATGTCGGCCTTGGAGCCCAGCCGCTGCGAACAGTACGAGCAGTCCTCGGGGCACAAGCCGGACTTGAGGTTGACCAGGTAGTTGAGTTTCACCCGTCGGCCGAACCAGTGCCGGCGCACCTTGCCGGCCGCGGCCACCACATCGAGCAGTTCGTCATCGTTCGTGGCGAGGACGGCCAGGGCTTCCTCGCGGGTCGGCAGCTCGCGCCGCAGTCCCTTGTCCACCAGCGTGTTCAGCAGGTCCATGGGAGCTGATCCTGTCCTACGGGGGCAGGCCAGGCCAAGGAGAGTTCGCACAAACAAGGCCGTTCGAGGTGTGGGTATTGCCACATCATGAGCTGCGGTGCGTCCCGCTAGTGTCTGTGCACTGCCTACAAAATCCCCGGAGGACCCATGGCGTTCGGCTGGATCGACGAGCAGGCGGACGCGCGCCGCCGCGCGGGACTCGTGCGCACCCTGCGTCCCCGCCCCGCCGACACGCCGCTGCTGGACCTGGCGAGCAACGACTACCTGGGCCTGGCCCGCCATCCCGAGGTCACCGAGGGCGCGGCGCGGGCCGCGCGGACCTGGGGCGGCGGCGCGACCGGCTCCCGCCTGGTCACGGGCACGACCGAGCTGCACACGGAGCTGGAACGCGAGCTGGCGGACTTCTGCGGCTTCGAGTCGGCCCTGGTCTTCTCCTCCGGCTACGCCGCCAACCTCGCCGCGGTCACCGCGCTGGCCCCGCACGGCTCGCTGATCGTCTCCGACGCCGGCAACCACGCCTCCCTGATCGACGGCTGCCGGCTGGCCCGCGGCACCACCCAGGTCGTCGCGCACGCCGAACCGGACGCCGTGCGCAAGGCGCTCGGCACGCACGAGGGCACCGCGATCGCCGTGTCGGACACCGTGTTCTCGGTGGACGGCGACGCCGCACCGCTCGCCGAACTCGCCGCAGCATGCCGGGAGTCCGGAGCGGGTCTGGTCGTGGACGACGCGCATGGGCTGGGCGTCCTGGGCGAGGGCGGACGCGGCGCGCCGTACGCGGCGGGGCTCGCCGGCGCGGACGACGTGGTCGTGACGGTGACGCTGTCGAAGTCGCTCGGCAGCCAGGGCGGCGCCGTGCTGGGGCCCGCCCGGGTGATCGACCACCTGGTCAACGCGGCCCGCACCTTCATCTTCGACACCGGGCTCGCCCCGGCCGCGGCGGGCGCCGCCCTCGCGGCGCTGCGGCTGCTGCGCCGCGAGCCGCAGCGGGCGGCGCGGGCGCGCACGGTGGCCGCCGATCTGCATGCCCGGCTGACGGCCGCGGGTCATCAGGCGGTACGACCGGACGCCGCGGTGGTCTCCGTGCGCGCTCCGTCCCCGGAGCAGGCGGTGCGCTGGGCGGCCGACTGCCGAACAGCCGGCCTGGCCGTGGGCTGCTTCCGGCCTCCTTCCGTGCCCGACGGCATCTCACGGCTCAGGCTGACCGCCCGTGCGGACCTGACCGGGGACCAGATCGAGCGCGCCGTAGCGGTGATCGGCGAGACGCGGCCATGAGTCGGCGTGCACGGCCGTGCCCTCGCCCGGTGCGGGCCGTGCTCAGTCGGGACGCACGGCAGCCGTGAACGCCGCCCAGCTTCTGGCGGAGAAGAGCAGCGCGGGCCCGTCCGGGGCCTTGGAGTCGCGTACGGCGAGCAGCCCGGACCACGGCCCGAAGGCCGGCCGTGCCGTCTCGACGCAGTTGTTCGCTCCGGTGCTGTAGCTGCTGCGCAGCCAGCGCACGCCGTGCAGATCGGTACTGGAGGGGAGGTTCCGAGGCAGTGCAGTCATGGTGCCTCCTTACACGCCGTCATCTAGTGAGGCGATGAAATCCAACGAGTCCTCGGGGGAAAGGGCGTGGATCCGAAGGGAGTTGAAGGCCTCCGCGTAGGCCCGGAGGTCTTCTTTCCGTTCGAGGTAGAGGCTACTCGTCATGTGGTCGAGAACAACCACGTCCAGATCGGAAGTGCGCGGAAATGAGAAAATAACGAAAGGCCCGGTGATGCCGACATGCGCCCCCGCGGAGAACGGCAGCACCTGCAGCCGCACCTGGGGCAGCCGCGCCGCCTGGAGCAGCCGTCGCAGCTGCTCCGCCATCACCCCGGGACCGCCCACCTCCCGGCGCAGCACCGCCTCGTCCAGCACGGCGCTCAGCCTCAGCGGGCGCTGCGCGTGCAGCACGTCCTGGCGGGCCAGGCGTACCTCCACCAGCGCGTCCAGCCGTTCCTCGTCCACCGCGCCGACCGCGGCCCGGGTCACGGCGCGGGCGTAGGCGGGCGTCTGCAGCAGGCCCGGCACCACCGAGGTCTCCAGGGTGCGCATCGCGCTGGCCTGCGACTCCAGACTGATGAAATCGCGGTACGTGGGCGGCAGCACCCCGCGGTAGGCGTGCCACCAGTGCTCCCGGCCGCCGACCTGGGAGCCCGCCAGCACCAGCAGCAGGTCACGCAGTTCGTCGTCGTCGACGCCGTACGCCTCCAGCAGTAACCGCACGTCGGACGGTTTCGCGCCACTCGAGCCCGTCTCGATCCGGCTGACTTTCGACTGGTGCCAGCCCACCAGCCGGGCCGCCTCCCCGCTGGTGAGCCCCGCCCGGGCGCGCAGCGCGCGCAGTTCGGCGCCCAGCTTCCGGCGGCGCACCGCGGGACCGTGCTGCATGGGCCCCTCCTTACTCCGTCCGAGCCGCCCGGATACGTTCTGCCGTGGCAGAGTTCACCGCTTCGAGCGACAGATATATGCATATCTTGGTGGATCGCCTCCGTGACCGGCGCGGTGATGGCAGTCTGGCGGCGAAGCACCAGTCCGGGACCGTACTCGAACCACCGGCTCCGTGCCGGACTGCGGTCCCGTGGGAAAGGGACGACGTCGCCATGGCAGACCACCTGGAAGCATCCGTCACTCTGCCGAGCGATCCCGCTTCGGTGTCCGCGGCCCGCGGCTTCGTGGCCGGCACGCTGGCGGAATGGGGTCTGCCGTCGGACGCCGAACTGGCGGACAGCATCCGGTTGATCGTCTCCGAACTGGCCACCAACTCCGTGCAGCACACGTTCGGGCAGTCCCCCACGTTCACGGTGGACGTCGTCCTGGACCGCGACGAGCTGCTGCGCATCGGCGTCACCGACAGCCACCCCCGCTTTCCCAAGCGGCTGCCGGCGGCCGTCCAGCAGGACAACGGCCGCGGCATGGTCATCATCCGCTGGCTGGCCGCCGAATGCGGCGGCAGACTCCGCGTCCGCCCCACGCGCGAGGGCGGCAAGACGGTCGCCATCGAACTGCCCTGGGCGATCCCACCGGAACCGGTCCCCACGACGGGCCGGCAGGAGCCGAACACCCAGCCCTGCTGAGCCGTACGGCTCAGCAGGAGCCGGGAGACCGTCGCGGTACGCCGGACGCGCCGAGCGCTTCCCGCGCGGCAGCGCACGTCCCGCGGCGCCCCGTCTCCGCTACGACTTGAGCATGCGGGCGGCGTGAGGGTGGGTGAGGCTCGCGCCGCTCTCTTCGGCCGCCGGCGGAGAGGACGCCGTCGGTCACCCGTTCGGCCGGGCGGCTCGGCCGCATCACGCCCGTTCGCGTCCAGCAGCCTGCCGGGCGCCGGCCGGTCCAGCCGGAGCGGCAGGCGGGCGGCGCGTAGCAGGGGCGCTCCCCGGAGACGGGGCGCAGGCACGCTCCGTGCGCCTGCGGGGCCCCTGCCGGTCCTCCTCGGCCGCCCCGGACACCTGGCGGTGGCCCGGCCGAGGAGGACCGGGACCGTCAGCTCACCCGGCCGTACCAGACGCTCCTGGTCCAGATCTTCTCCAGGCGCACCACGGAGCCCGTCTTCGGGGCGTGCCAGATCTTGTTCTTCCCGGCGTAGATGCCGACGTGGTAGATGTTCGACCCCGAGTGGAAGAACACCAGGTCGCCGGCCTTGCGGCTGCGGGCCGAGATGTGGTGCGTCTTGTTGTACTGCTGTGCGGCCGTACGCGGCAGCTTCTTGCCCGCCTTTTTGAACGAGTACAGCGTGAGCCCCGAGCAGTCGAACCGGCGCGGTCCGATGGCGCCCCACTGGTAGGGCGCGCCCTTCTTGGACGCGGCGATCTGGAGGGCCTTCGTCGCCGGTGTCGCGGCGGCGGCCTCCGAGGCGAAGCCCGGGACCACGATCGAGCCGCCCACCGCGGCGATGGTCAGGGCCGAGGCCGTACCGGCCCGGGCCATCAGCGACGGGACACGATTGAGCGCAGACATGCGCAACCCTTCGTCAGCCGCCTGTGAAGGATGACCTGTCGGATTCGGGCTGGCGAAGTAGCCCGGCCGCTGACGCGGCTTCACCCCAAGGGCTGCTCGGTCCGGTCGTGGTGTGACCGTTCCGGCGACCCGTCGTGCTTGGGTCCTCCACTCCTGCCGATCCACTCCTGTCGACCGGTCATCCGGGCGGCGGCAGGACTCGGCGTCCGCCCGGATCGCCCCGCCGTTGTGGCGGGGGCTTGTCGTCAGTCAGGGATCTTGGCTCACATCTGTCCGAAAATCCCAACGGAACCGGGTATTTGTGTTGTTCCTCACCACTCGCCCGTTCGGGTGGACACCCCTGTGTTCGATGGTCCGTCCACCGGACCGGCGACGCCCGGACCAGCGGCGGAACCTCCCATTCCGCCCTCGTGGCCCGCGCGTTGCGCAACTCGGACCCCCCGGAAAAAGGGCGTGCGAATAGGCCGACAGGGGGTACGCCATTTGGTCCGTTTGAACCCGGTCGGCCGATTCCTCAAGTCCCGGCGCCCGGCGGCACGGTGACCCTCGCCGTGCGGCGCTCGCCGTCGAGCACCCGCAACGCGCGGGCCAGCGTGCCGGCGTGCAGTTCGCTCTCGCCGCGCTGGTGCATCAGCGTCAGCGCGTCGCGCAGCGCCACCGCCTTGGCGACCAGTGCCTGCGCGGCCCGCAGTCCCCGGTAGGTGTCGCCGGGACAGGCGGGGTTGATCCGGCCGAGCAGGTCCACGACCTCCAGGTAACGGTCGATCAACTCGCCCTCGGCCCGGGTGAGGGCGGGCAGCGGTGGAAGGTCGGGCAGCATCGGGCGGCTCACTTCCCGCCGGGACGCGGGCGGGTGGTGATGATCTCGTCCACCACGCCGTAGGCCAGCGCTCCGTGCGCGTCGAGGACGAGGTCGCGCTCGATGTCCGCGGCGATCTGCCGCGGGCCGCGTCCCGTGTGCCGGACGAGCATCTCCTCCAGGGTCGCCCGCGTACGCGTCAACTCCGCGGCCTGGATGGCGAGGTCACTGGCCTGGCCCTCCACCGGCTCGGGCAGTGCGGGCTGACGGATCACCACCCGGGCGCCCGGCAGCGCGAACCGGCGCCCCGGCGCGCCCGCGGCCAGCAGCACCGCGGCGGACGAGCCCGCCTGTCCCATGCAGTACGTCTCCACGTCACAGGCGATGTACCGCATCGTGTCGTAGACCGCCGTCATCGCGTGGAACGAGCCGCCCGGCGAGTTGACGTAGAGCTGCACGGGCCGGTCCGGGTCCTGGTGCTCCAGCTGCATGAGCTGCGCGATCACATCGCACGCCGCGGTGTCGTCGATCGGCGTCCCGAGGAACACGATCCGCCCCTGAAGCAGCTTGGAGTACGGATCCGTGGTGCGGCGCCCGAAGGCCGTGTGCTCGGTGAACTCCGGCATGACGTGGCGGGCGGACGGTCGGGGCACGGACGGTCGGGACATGGCGAGCCTCCTCGGAGCGAAGCGCGGGTGCGCGCCCTGCATCTGTAAAAAATGTACAGGACGTACGTGACGTTAGAATGGGCTCATGTCCTACGAGATTCCGGTGACGCAGGCCAGGGCTGAACTCGCCGATCTGATCAACCGGGTGGTCTACGGCGGTGAGCGTGTCGTCGTGACCCGCCACGGCAAGCCCCTCGTCGCCCTCGTCTCCGCCGCTGACCTGGAGCGACTCGAGGAACTGCGAGAGGCGGAGGAGGCCGCGCGGGAGCAGGTCATCAGCTCTGTCTCGGCGGTGCGCGATGTGGCGTCCGCTCCGCGCGAACAGCAGCGTTTCGGCATCGCGGCGGAGCACCGGCGGCCGGACGCACGCTGACCTGGCGGCCCTGTTCCGGGTATGGGGAAGGTCTGCCGCCGGTCATGTGTTGATCAAGGGCTGGTTAACGTCGTTGAAACTCCGACGAGCTAGCCTTCCGACCCACGCCACCAGGGGCTTTTCTGCCCGTAATTGAGCGCGGTCGGGAAATTTGTCTGTGTGTTACACCTGTCCCGTCGCGGTGGCTGCGGCAACCGGACCCCGCACGGTCCGGAGCAAGGACTGTGAGGTGGGACGTGCAACTGACCCCGCACGAGCAAGAAAGACTGCTCATCCATGTCGCGGCCGACGTGGCCGACAAGCGCCGGGCCCGCGGCCTCAAGCTCAACCACCCCGAAGCGGTCGCCCTCATCACCTCCCACATCCTCGAGGGCGCCCGGGACGGCCGCACCGTCGCCGAGCTCATGGCCACCGGACGCAAGCTGCTCACCCGCGACGACGTCATGGAAGGCGTCGCCGAGATGATCCACGACGTGCAGGTCGAGGCCACCTTCCCGGACGGCACCAAGCTCGTCACCGTCCACGACCCGATCATCTGACGGGGGGAGCGCCATGATTCCCGGAGAGATCCTCTTCGCCGAGGACCCCGTCGTGTGCAACGAAGGGCTCGAGGTCACCCGGCTGACCGTCCTCAACGCCGCCGACCGGCCCGTCCAGGTCGGCTCCCACTACCACTTCGCCGAGGCCAACCCCGGCCTGGACTTCGACCGCGCCGCCGCCCACGGCAAGCGGCTGAACGTCGCCGCCGGCACCGCCGTACGCTTCGAGCCGGGGCTGCCGGCCGACGTCGAACTCGTTCCCCTCGCCGGCGCCCGTGTGGTGCCCGGCCTGCGCGGCGCGACCGGGGGTGCCCTCGATGCCTGAGATCTCCCGCGGCGCCTACGCCGACCTGTTCGGCCCGACCACCGGCGACCGCATCCGGCTCGCCGACACCGATCTGCTGATCGAGATCGAGGAGGACCGCTCCGGCGGCCCCGGACGCTCCGGCGACGAGGCCGTCTTCGGCGGCGGCAAGGTCATCCGCGAGTCCATGGGCCAGTCCCGGGCGACCCGCGCGGACGGCACCCCCGACACCGTCATCACCGGCGTGGTCATCGTCGACCACTGGGGTGTGATCAAGGCCGACGTCGGCATCCGCGACGGCCGCATCACCGGCATCGGCAAGGCCGGCAACCCCGACACCATGGACGGTGTCCACCCCGACCTGGTCCTCGGCCCCGAGACCGAGGTCATCGCGGGCAACGGGCGCATCCTGACGGCCGGCGCCATCGACGCGCACGTGCACTTCATCTGCCCGCAGGTCGCCGACGAGGCCCTCGCCTCCGGCATCACCACCCTGGTCGGCGGCGGCACCGGCCCCGCCGAGGGCTCCAAGGCGACCACCGTCACGCCCGGCCCCTGGCACCTCGCCCGCATGTTCGAGGCGATGGAGGCCTACCCCGTCAACGTCGGCTTCCTCGGCAAGGGCAACACCGTCTCGCACGAGGCGATGCTGTCCCAGATCCGCGGCGGCGCCGCCGGCCTGAAGATCCACGAGGACTGGGGCGCGACCCCGGCCGCCATCGACGCCGCGCTGACCGTGGCGGACCTGACCGGCGTTCAGGTCGCCATCCACACCGACACCCTCAACGAGGCCGGTTTCGTCGGCGACACGCTCGCCGCGATCGCCGGGCGCGGCATCCACTCGTACCACACCGAGGGTGCGGGCGGCGGGCACGCGCCGGACATCATGACGGTCGTCTCCGAGCCGCACGTGCTGCCCAGCTCGACCAACCCGACCCGGCCGTTCACCGTCAACACCGTCGAGGAGCACCTCGACATGCTGATGGTCTGTCACCACCTCAACCCGGCCGTCCCGGAGGACCTGGCGTTCGCCGAGTCCCGCATCCGGCCCTCCACCATCGGCGCCGAGGACGTCCTGCACGACCTGGGCGCGATCTCGATCATCTCCTCCGACTCGCAGGCCATGGGCCGGGTCGGCGAGGTGATCATGCGCACCTGGCAGACCGCGCACGTGATGAAGCGCCGCCGCGGCGCCCTGCCCGGCGACGGCCGCGCCGACAACCAGCGGGTGCGCCGCTACGTCGCCAAGTACACGATCAACCCGGCGCTCGCCCAGGGCATGGCCCACGAGATCGGGTCCGTGGAGAGCGGCAAGCTCGCCGACCTGGTGCTGTGGGAGCCGGCGTTCTTCGGCGTCAAGCCGCTGCTCGTCATCAAGGGCGGCCAGATCGCCTACGCGCAGATGGGCGACGCCAACGCCTCCATCCCCACCCCGCAGCCGATCCTGCCCCGCCCGATGTACGGGGCGATCGGCCGGGCGCCCGCCTCGAACTCGGTCAACTTCGTCGCCCCGCTCGCCCTGGAGGACGGGCTGCCGGAGCGGCTCGGCCTCGGCAAGCGGTTCACGGCGATCGAGTCCACCCGCGGCGTGCGCAAGGCGGACATGCGCAACAACGACGCCCGCCCGCGCGTGGACATCGACCCCGACAGCTTCGCCGTGCACGTCGACGGCGAACTGGTGGAGTCCACCCCCGCCACCGAACTGCCCATGGCCCAGCGGTACTTCCTCTTCTGACGGCCGGGCGATGACACGAGCAGCACTACTCGTCCTGGCCGACGGCCGCTTCCCCGCCGGAGGGCACGCGCACTCCGGCGGGGCCGAGGAAGCCGTCCGCGCGGGGCGGATCACCGACGCGGCCGGCCTGGAGCGGTTCTGCCGCGGCCGGCTGCACACCACGGGCCTGGTGTCCGCCGCGCTCGCCGCGGCGGCCGCCCTCGGCGCCGACCCCGCCGCACTGGACGCGGCGGCCGACGCCCGCACCCCCTCACCGGCGCTGCGCACGGCCGCGCGCAAGCTCGGCCGGCAGCTCATGCGGGCCGCGCGGGCGACCTGGCCGTCCGCCGACCTCGACGCCCTCGCGGCGCGTTTCCCCAAGGGCGCCCACCAGCCGGTGGTGCTCGGCCTCGCGGCGCGCTCGGCCGGCTGCGCGCCCGAGGACGCCGCCTACTGCGCGGCGTACGAGAGCGTCGGCGGGCCGGCGACGGCGACCGTGCGGCTGCTGAGCCTGGACCCCTTCGACGCGACGGCCGTGCTAGCACGGCTCGCGCCGGAGCTGGACCAGGTCGTCGAGCGGGCCGTCCGCGCCGCCCGCCGCGTCGCCGACGAGGGGACCGACGCCCTCCCGGCGGCCTCCGCCCCGCTGCTGGAGATCGGCGCCGAGGCCCACGCCGCCTGGCCGGTCCGCCTCTTCGCGTCCTGACACACCGGCGCCCCGGCGCATCCCACGCCCCGGCGCCCCCCGAACGTAGGAGCCGTACATGCACCTCGACCACTCCCACGACGGTCCCGCCGCCGTCAGCGCCGACGCCCACCGTCCCGACGGCAGGCGGCGCGCGCTGCGCGTCGGACTCGGCGGCCCCGTCGGGTCCGGCAAGACCGCCACCGTCGCCGCGCTGTGCCGCGCGCTGCGCGACGAGCTGTCCCTCGCCGTCGTCACCAACGACATCTACACGCGGGAGGACGCCGAGTTCCTGCTGCGCGAGGCGGTCCTGCCGCCGGAGCGCATCGCCGCCGTCGAGACCGGCGCCTGCCCGCACACCGCGATCCGCGACGACATCTCCGCCAACCTGGAGGCCGTGGAGGACCTGGAGGACGAGGTCGGTCCGCTCGACCTGATCCTCGTGGAGTCCGGCGGCGACAACCTCACCGCGACGTTCTCCAAGGGCCTGGTCGACGCGCAGATCTTCGTCATCGACGTGGCCGGCGGCGACGACATCCCGCGCAAGGGCGGCCCCGGCGTCACCACCGCCGACCTGCTCATCGTCAACAAGACCGACCTCGCGCCCTACGTCGGCTCCGACCTCGCCCGGATGGCGGCCGACGCCAAGGCGCAGCGCGGCGACCTGCCGGTCGTCTTCCAGTCCCTGCGCGGCGAGAAGGGCGTCACCGACGTGGCCGCCTGGGTACGCGGTCGGCTCACCGCGTGGACGGCGTGACGACGACCGGGTCCGCGGTGGCCACACGGGCGCAGGAGCTGACAGCCCCGGCCACCCGCCCGGACGACGCCACCGTGCCCGGTGCGGGCACCGCCCCCCGGGCCGACCACAGCAGCGCCGACCACAACAGCGCCGCCCCTGGCAGCGCCTACCGGGTCCGGGCCGTCGCCCGGGTCCACGCCCGCCCCGACGGCCGCGGCGGCACCGCGCTGCCCGTACTGGAGGGTGAGGGCCCGCTGGCCCTGCGCCGCACCCGCAGCACCGGCGACGAGGCGCGCGTCCTGCTCGTCGGCGCGATGAGCGCCCCGCTCGGCGGCGACCACCTCACGGTCGCCGCCGACGTGGCCGCCGGAGCCCGGCTGAGCGTCGGCTCGGCCGCCGCCACCATCGCGCTGCCCGGCGCGGCGGGCGGCGAGGCCCGCTACGACGTGCGGCTGCGCGTGGCCGACGGCGGCGAGCTGATGTGGCTGCCCGAACCGCTGATCTCCGCCGCCGGCAGCGAACTGTCCGTCACCACCCGGCTCGACCTCGCCCCGCATGCCCGGCTCGTCTTCCGGGAGGAACAGATCCTCGGCCGGGCCGCCGAGCACCCCGGACGGCTCACCAGCCGTCTCACCGTGCGGATCGGCGAGCGGACCGTCCTGGACCAGGAGCTGGCCTGCGGCCCCGGCGCCCCGGGCGGCTGGGACGGACCGGCCGTGCTGGCCGGACACCGGGCGGTCGGGCAGCTCCTCGTCGTTCGGCCGGAGTTCGCCGGCGCACCGGTGCCGGCCAGGACGGTGGGGGAGGGGTGCACGGTCGTACCGCTGCCCGGGCCGGCCGCGCTCGTCACCGCCGTCGCCCGCGACGGACTGCTGTTGCGCCGCGCGCTGGACGCGGCACTGGCGCTGGTCGAACGGCCCACGCCCCCGGTCCGCTGAGCGGTACACGAATTTCCGGTTATCGGATTGGCAAAGAAGGTCAACAACCCCTGTTCTCAGGGCCCTCACAGCAGCAAGGATCCCCGTACCTGTCGTCACGAGGTACTCACAAGGTACGGGGAGGCTCTACTTGAGGGACATCAGAGCGAAGAAGCGGACCGCGACGCTCGGTTCGGCGAGCGTCGTCGCCGCAGCCACCCTGATAGCCGGCGCGGTCGCCGCGCCCACGGCGAGTGCCAGCGCCGGGCACGGGCAGGACCGCGAGGCCCGCGGCGCCGCGATCGCGGCCGCGCGGGCCGCACAGGCCGGCATCACCTGGCAGGACTGCCCGGCCGACTGGGGCCTGGAGAAGCCGATCCAGTGCGGCTGGGTCAGCGTGCCGCTCGACTACGCGCACCCCTTCGGCAAGCAGATCAAGCTCGCCGTCGACCGCATCGGCAACACCGGGACCAAGCAGGAGCGCCAGGGCGCCCTCGTCTACAACCCCGGCGGCCCCGGCGGCTCGGGCATGAAGTTCCCGCGCCGCGTCACCACCAAGAACCCCATCTGGGCCAACGTGGCCAAGGCCTACGACTTCGTGGGCTTCGACCCGCGCGGCGTCGGCCACTCCGCGCCCATCTCCTGCGTCGACCCGCAGGAGTTCGTCAAGGCGCCGAAGATGGACCCGGTGCCCGACTCCGAGGCAGACAAGCTCGCCCAGCGCAAGCTGGCCCGCGAGTACGCCGACGGCTGCTACGAGCGCAGCGGCGAGATGCTGCCGTACATGACCACGCCGAACACCGCGCGCGACCTCGACGTCATCCGCGCGGCGCTCGGTGAGAAGAAGCTCAACTACCTGGGCGTCTCCTACGGCACCTACCTCGGCGCCGTGTACGGCACCCTCTTCCCGGGCCACCTGCGCCGCATGATCGTGGACAGCGTGGTCAACCCCGACCGGAAGAACATCTGGTACCAGGCCAATTTGGAGCAGGACGTCGCCTTCGAGGGCCGCTGGAAGGACTGGGAGGACTGGGTCGCCAAGAACGACGCCGCCTTCCACCTCGGCACCACCCGCGACGCCGTCCAGGCCAAGTGGCTCCAGGTGCGCGCCACCGCGAAGAAGAGCCCGATCGGCGGGGTCGTCGGCCCGGCCGAGCTGATCTCCTTCTTCCAGAGCGCCCCGTACTACGACTCGTCGTGGGTGCCGGTCGCCACGGTGTTCAGCAAGTACGTCGCGGGTGACACCCAGGCCCTGGTCGACGCCGCCGCCCCCGACATGTCGGACACCGCGGGCAACATCTCCGCGGAGAACGGCAACGCCGTCTACACGGCCGTCGAGTGCGCCGACGCCAAGTGGCCCACCAGCTGGCGCAAGTGGGACCGCGACAACACGCGGCTCAACAAGGACTACCCGTTCATGACCTGGGCCAACGCCTGGATGAACCTGCCGTGCGCCACCTGGCACACCAAGCAGCAGACCCCGGTGAACGTCAGTACCGGCAAGGGCCTGCCGCAGGTGGTGATCGTGCAGTCCACCAACGACGCCGCCACCCCGTACGCCGGCGCCGTCGAGCTGCACAAGCGGTTCCAGGGCTCCCGCCTGATCACCGAGAAGGGCGCGGGTTCGCACGGTGTGACCGGCCTGGTCAACTCCTGCATCAACAGCCGGGTCGACGACTACCTGCTGACCGGCAAGCTGGACGCGGCCGACGTGACGTGCGGCCCGCACGCCACGCCGAAGCCGTAAGGCATACGACGACGAGGGGCGGTCCCGTACTACGGGGCCGCCCCTTCTCACAGCCTCTTCTCACAGTCCCTTCTCACGCCCGCAGCCAGGCGTCCTCCGCCGCGTAGTCGAACAGCTCGGGGTAGGCCCGGGCGAGCAGCGGGAACTCCTCCCGCCAGTCGCGGCCCGTCAGCCGCTCCACCAGCCAGTCCACCGACGCACGCACGCTCTCGGCGTACGGGACACCGGGGCCGTACCCCAGCTCCCCGGCTGCGGCGGACATGTCGCACACCACCGGCCACTCGGTCGACCACGGTGTGCGGCCCACCGACGGCGAGGGCGACGGACCGTCGATGAGCACCGTCTCGGTCTCCACCCCCATCGCCGCGTCCACCGCCGCTCCGATCTCGGCCACGGTCGGCGCCTCGGGGTCGCAGGCGTTCAGCACCCGTGAGCCCGGCCGGGCCGCCGCGAGCCGCACCAGCTCGGCGATCGTGCCCGCGCCCGACGGATGGAACCGGCTCACGCCCCGGTGGGCCAGCACCCGACGGCGCCGCCCGTCCAGGTTCCGCTTCACGAAGTACGCCTCGCGCGGGAGCGGGCTGTACGGCCCGTGCACCGCAGCCGGGCGCAGCAGCGTCGTCGACAACTTCTCGCCCACCGCCAGCAGTTCGCGCTCCAGAGCCACCTTCCCGGTGCTGTAGGAGGCGTCGCCCGGCGCCACCGTCGGCTGCTCCTCGGCCAGCGGCACCGGATAGCGCGGGAAGCCGTCCGGCCGCTCCTGCGTGTCGAAGGACCGGCCCCGGCCGTCCTCGTACACCGCCACGGAGGAGATCACCACCGCCGAGCCGACCCGGCCGGCCAGCGCCGTCAACTGCCGCGCGTGCCGCGCCCCGTAGGAGACCAGGTCGACGGCCAGGTCGCAGCCGTCGCCGACCACCGAGGCCAGCGCCGCGTCGTCCTCCCGGTCCAGCCGCACCGGCCGTACCCCCTCGGGCCACCCGGCGTCCCGGCCGCCGCCGCGGGAGGCGGCCAGCACCTCCCAGCCGTCCTCGGCCAAGGCCCGTACCGTCGGCCGTCCGATCTGGCCCGTCGCTCCGATCACCAGTGCACGTCTCATGATCCGACCGTAGGGCCGCTTGCCCGGCCCGGCGCGGGTGTTCTGCCCATGGCAGAGTTCAGCTCAGCGGCATCCACGGGAAGCGGCGCTCACCGCTCTCGGCCTGCCGTTCCTTCACCACGGCCGCGTACTCGTCGACGTACTCCTGCCCCGACAGCGACAGGACGGCGTACATGATCTCGTCGGTGACGGCCCGCAGGATCGCCTTCTCGTTCTCCATCCCGGCGTACCGGGAGAAGTCCAGCGGCTCGCCGAAGCGGATCACGACCGGGTGCAGCCGGGGCACCTTCCGGCCGGGCGGCTGCGCCTCGAAGGTGCCGATCATCGCGCACGGTACGACCGGCACCCCGGCCCTGAGCGCCATCACGGCCACGCCCACCTTGCCCTTGTAGAGCCGGCCGTCGTGCGAGCGGGTGCCCTCGGGGTAGACGCCGAGCAACTCGCCCTTGCCCAGCACGCCGAGGCCCTCCCGGATCGCGGCCTTACCGGCCTCCTTGCCGGAGCGGTCGACCGGGATCTGCCCGGCGCTGCGGAAGAAGGCAGCGGTGAGCCGCCCCTTGAGCCCCGAGCCGGTGAAGTACTCGGCCTTGGCCAGGAACGTGATGCGCCGCTTGAGCACCGCCGGCATCAGGAAGTGGTCCGAGAACGACAGATGATTGCCCGCGACGATCGCCGCGCCGGACTCGGGGACGTGCTCCAGTCCCTCGATACGCGGGCGGAAGAGCACCCTCAGCAGCGGACCCAGCAGCACGTACTTCAGCAGGAAGTAGAACACGGCTCTCTCCTCACACGGGCAGGTCCGCTGTCGCACAGGTAGTCATCTGTAACCATGTCCGGCAGGACTCATGCTGACCCCTGGCCGAGTCAGCTGATCGATCGTCAGCTTGCGCAGGTCACCCCGCAAGGGGAAGGACGTCGTACGCAGCCGCGGAGAGCCGAGCGGAAACTGAGGAAGTTCAACGAATGCCGGCGGGGATCGGGGGTAGCCGCGAGCTTGCCGGACGACGGACCGGCGAGTGCAGGCACATCGATCGGGAGGGACGCACTATGACGACGGCGACCACACGGGCCGCGGTGCAGACGGTGGGCGTTCCGGAGATCGCGGACCCCTCCAAGGTCGCGCCGAAGGACGCGCG
>NZ_JBVOQE010000016.1:0-102695 GCF_055668065.1 Streptomyces sp. NPDC097129
CTCGCCCTGCACGGTCTCCACGATCACCGCGGCGGGCTTGTTCAGGCCGGAGCCCTGGTCCTCCAGCAGCCGCTCGAACCACAGGAAGTCCGGGATCTGGCCGTCGAAGTAGTTGTCGAACGGCATCGGCGTGCCGTGCACCAGCGGGATGCCGGCGCCGGCCCGCTTGAAGGCGTTGCCGGTGACCGCGAGGGAGCCCAGCGACATGCCGTGGAAGGCGTTCGTGAACGACACGATCGCCTCGCGGCCCTTCACCTTCCGGGCCAGCTTCAGCGCCGACTCCACGGCGTTGGTGCCCGTCGGACCCGGGAACATCACCTTGTACGGCAGGTCACGGGGGCGCAGCACCAGGTCCTGGAAGGTCTGCAGGAAGGACCGCTTGGCCGTGGTCGACATGTCCAGGCCGTGCGTGACGCCGTCCCGCATCAGGTAGTCGATCAGCGCCCGTTTCAGTACGGGGTTGTTGTGGCCGTAGTTCAGTGACCCGGCACCGGCGAAGAAATCGAGGTACTGGTGCCCGTCCTCGTCGTACATGCGGCTGCCCTGCGCGCGGTCGAAGACGGTCGGCCAGCCACGGCAGTAGCTGCGTACCTCGGACTCCAGGGTCTCGAAGACGCTGAGGTCGGGCTGGGTGAGCGTCATGCCGCGACCTGCTCACCCCGTGTGGCGAGGACGAAGTCGGTGAAGGTGTCCACGGAGACGAAGTCGTCCGCGTCCAGCTCCTCCGGGTCGACGACCAGGCCGATGGAGTCCTCGAGGAACATGAGCATCTCGAGCATGGTGGTGGAGTCCAGGTGCAGGTCGGCGAAGAGCTTCACGTCGCCGGTGAGACTGGTGACGGGGCGCTCCAGGACGTCGGTGAGGGCGTTCTCGAGGGCGGTGACGACGTGCTGGCGGTCCATGATCAGTTCCTCACGTGGGTTGGTTGTCGTTCTCGGACGTTGTTCTGGTGGGGCGTATGGGAGGGGGTCAGTGGGCCAGGCGTGCCTGGAGGGCCTCGGTGGTGACCGAGGCGGGCGGGTCCTGTTCGATCAGGGCGGTCAGCTTCTTGCGGTCGACCTTGCCGTTGCCGTTGGTGGGCAGGGCGTCGAGGCGGACGCAGCGGCGCGGGATCTTGAAGGGCTCGATGTGGTCCCGCATGCCCTCGCGCACCTGGTCGGCGGTGATGTTCGCGACGACGGCGAGGAGCGCGGTCCGCTTGCCCTCAGGAGGCAGTACGGCGGCAGAAGTCACTCCGTCGACCCGGGTCGCGGCGGCCTCGACCTCGGTGGTGCTGAGGCGGAACCCGCGCTCCTTATAGAGGTCGTCCCTGCGGCCGGAGAAGTAGAGGTAGCCGTCCTTGTCCTGCCAGCCGTAGTCGCCGGTGCGCAGCTCGGGGAACAACCCCTCTGTGCGCGGGAAGCGCTCGGCGGTCAGCTCGGGGCGGCGCCAGTACCCGGCCATGACGTTGGGTCCGCGGACGACGACCTGGCCGATCTCTCCCGCTGGCAGCCGGTCGCCGTCGTCGTCGACGATGAAGACCTCGGTGCCCGGCAGCGGCAGCCCGCAGGAGCCCGGGTGGTCCAGGTCTCCGTCGGGGGGCATGATCGTCGTGCGCTTGCACTCGGTGAGGCCGTACATGACCTGGATTCGCAGGCGGGGCAGGGCGGCGCGCAGCGCGGTCATGGTGGTCTCGGAGAGCGCCGCACCGGTGTTGGTGAGCAGGCGCAGGCGGCTCGGGCCTCCGCTGCTGCGGCCGAGCAGCCAGGCGAGCCGGTCCGAGACGGAGGGCATGGAGGGCAGGACGGTGGCGCCCGCCTCTTCCAGACTGTGCAGCAGCGGGGGGCCGACCTCGGCGACCGTGGCCAGGTGGAGCCGGGCGCCGCTGAGGGCCGCGAGGAAGACCTGGTAGAGGCCGTAGTCGAAGGAGAGCGGAAGCGGGCAGTAGACGACGTCGTCGCTGCGGTAGTCCAGGCACTCCTGGATCGCGGTGGCGGCGAAGAGAACCTGCTGGTGGGTGCTGACCACGGCCTTGGGCAGGGAGGTGGTGCCCGAGGTGTAGATCAGGCTGACGGGGTCCACGCCCAGGGCGCTCGGGCCGGCGGAGGTAGCGGCCTCGGCGGTGTCCGCGTCGAGTGCCGTGCGCACGAGCTCGTCGAGCGCGAGGGAGCGGACGCCGTGCTCGGCGGCGGTCCGTCCGGCGTCCGGGTCATCGGAGACCAGGAGTGCGGGCTCGCAGTCGCGCAGGACGTGTTCCAGCGGCCCGCCGCGTACTTGCTCGTGGAGCACGCTGAAGACGGCGCCGACGCGCGAGGCGGCGTAGACCAGGATGGCGATGCTGATGCCGTCGGAAGCGGTGACGATGATCCGGTCACCGCGCCGCAGGCCCTCGCGCCGCAGGCGGGCGGCCATGGCGGTGGTGGCGGTCGCGAGTTCCCGGTAGGTGAGGCCGTGATCGCGCGAGCTCAGTGCGGCCGACTCCGGATCGCGGTCGGCGGCTCGGTCCAGTATCTCGTGCAGGAGCTGCGGAGTGCGGGGCATCAGGCCTCCTCGGCCGTGGGGGTGCGGGCGGTCGCCATGTGCGCCCGCCGGTGGGGTACGACGGTGGTGGCGGTCGCGGCGCACACGAGTTGAGGCTCGTCGAGGACCTCGCCGGCGCTGTCGGCCTCTTCGGGACTGGCGCGGATGACCTTGTGCGCCTCCAACTCGACCACGCGGCGCAGTCGGGTCTGGCGGACCAGCCGTGCGTGCGCCTCGATGTAGTCGCCGGGCCTCACGGGTGCGGTGAAGCGGATGTCGCTGTACTGGGCCAGCAGCCCTTCGTCGCCGTCCGTGTGGAGGGTGATCTCGGTGACGAGGTCGCCGAACAGGCGCAGGATGCGCGCACCGTCGACGAGGTTGCCCCCGTAGTGGGCCTCTTCCTGACCGATGCGTACACGGAGGAGGGCGGTGGTCGGCGCTTCTCGCTCGTCGCGGGTACTGGTCCCGACGGTCGCGGTCGCGGGGGTGTTCGGCGGCGGCACGGCGTCAAGCTCCTTCGGTGCAGTGGGTTCGGTTCGTCCGTTCCTGGCGGCTTCGCTGGTGGCGTCGCCGGCGGTCGCACCATTGGCCTCGGGGAGGCTGACGGCGACGGCGGCCACGACGTTCTGCTTGTGGGTGATGGAGACCGAGACGGATGACGGGGCCAGTTGCGCTGCTCGTCCGCGGAGGTGGACGACGGGGGCGCCGTGCGCGGTGTGCTCCACGCAGATCTCCCGTGGCGTCACACCTTGCAGGAAACCGATTCCCAGGACTTTGAGGAGGGCCTCTTTGGCGGCGAACCGACCGGCCAGGAATTCCAGGCGGCGGTCTTCGCCGAGGGTCTCGGCGTGGGCTATTTCCTCCGGGGCGAAACTGAAGCGCAAGAACCAGGGTCTTTCGATGAGGCGGCGGAGTTCGGAGCGGTCGAGTACGTCCAGTCCGACTCGCGCGACCTGCTTCGCTGCGGTTCTCATTCGGATCAGGTTCTCGTTCGGATCAGGTGTCCATACGGATCACGTGTTCAGGCGGAGGCGGCGCGGAGATCGACGAGGCGCTGCTTCGCCAGCAGGTCCTCCGTCGTGTCGCGCTCCCGGATGAGGTGGGCGCGCCCGCCGTGGACGAGCACCTCGGCCGGGAAGCCGTGGCTCAGGAAGAGGCCGGGCGAGGCGGTCGGCCCGTAGGCCCCGGACCGCTCCACCGCGAGCAGGTCTCCCGGCCGCACTTCCGGCAGGCGGACCTTCTTGGCCACCACGTCGTTGGGCGTGCACAGGGGCCCGGTAACGCTGTAGGGGCGCGAGGCTCCTGCGGCTCGGTCCTCCAGGTGGCGGACCGGGAAGTTGCGCTTGACGAAGCTGCCGACGCCGACGGCCGCCATGTGGTGGTTCGTGCCGCCGTCGGCGACCACGAAGCTCTCCCCCATGGACTCCTTCACGTAGCGGGCGCGTACGACGTACGTACCGGCCGTGGCGGTGAGGAAGCGACCCAGTTCCATGATCATTCGACAGTCCGGGTTGCGCACCGAGAAGGGGGTGATGACCTCCGCGAGGCCGGCGCCCAGCGCGTCGAGGTCTAGGTCCTCCTCGTTGTCGAAGTAGGCGACACCGAGTCCGCCGCCGAAGTCGACGGTCTCCAGGGGGAAACCGAGCTGTCCGGCCAGGTCCTCCGCGGTGGCGAGGATGCGCCGGGTGTTCTCGACGACGTCTTCGTGGTTGAGGAACCGCGTCCCCATGTACGCGTGCACGCCCTTCACCTGGATGTTGCGGAGGGCCGCGAGGCGGTGCTTGGAACCGCGCAGTTCGGCTTCGTCGATGCCGAACTGCCGAGGTTTGCCGCCCATGGCCAGCCCGGACCCCTTGCTGCCGAAGGCCGGGTTCACCCGGAGGAGCACTGGGAAGTCGTCACGTCCTGCCGCTGCCAACAGCGAGTCGAGCAGGTCGAGCTCGTCCAGTGACTCGCAGACGATCGCGTGGATGTCGGCTTCGACGCACGCGGTGAGTTCCCGCTCGTCCTTGCCGGGGCCGAGGAAGATGATGTCGCCGGGGTCGACCCCCGCCCGCAGGGCGGTGGCCAGCTCGGCGTAGGAGGAGACCTCGGCTCCCGTACCGAACGAGTTCAGCAGGGCACAGACGCTGATGTTCGGGTTGGCCTTGAGCGAGTAGAAGATGTCGGCACCGTCGGGGAGCAGGCCGCGCAACGTGCGGTACGTGTCCGCGAGGACGTCCGCGTCGTAGACGAACAGCGGGGTGCCGTACTCCTCGGCGAGGTCCGCCATCGACTTTCCCTGGACACTGTTCTTCGAGGTCGTCATACGGTCACTGCCATCCGCCGTCGTCTTCGGGTGAGAGGCAAAGAATTCGCTGCTCCACCGCTAAGCCATCGGAGATGAACATTCGCTCTTTCATGACTCGCCTCTCTCGCTGGTTTGCTGTCCGGCGATAACGAGTCTGCGAACTTCGGAGCGGCGAGGGAAGGGCGGACGGTTGGCATAAATCGTCCCTGACCTGTTTAGGACCGCGGTCGGATTAGTCATCCGGCCAAAGGGCCACAGCGATCGCGACATTCTCCGGGCTGGACCGTTTGGGACACGGAAAAATGCGCATGTAGGTCCCACGCATCGCCCCGGCACGGGTCAACGACGTCCCGTAAGCCCTGATCAGACCTGTGATGATCTTGGTGTGGGTGCGGTGGTGACGGCGGCAGAGCCGCAGTGGGTGGGCCTGTTCGTGGGACTGAACGGACGTCAGTTCCGCAGGCTCGTGGGACTCGTACGGTGCCGGGGCGGCGGCAAGCCCACCGGCGGACGGCCGTGGGCCTTGTCATTGGAAAACCGCATACTGCTCGTGGCGGCTTACTGGCGGACGAACCTCACGATGCGGCAGCTCGGCCCCTTGTTTGGGGTCTCGAAACCCGCCGCTGCCCCCGTCATTGACGACATTGAGCTTTTTCCAACCTGCGGCAGAGCGCGGCGGGTGGCGCGATCGCCGTACTTGACTGCTTCATATGACGTCGGCGTCCAACCGCTCCGCGGACTTGAGCAGGTACTCGGGAAGTTTTGAACTGGCGGCCAGCACCTCGATGCCGATGAAGCGGCCGTGCTTGTCGAAGTCGAGGTTGATCATGCCGTCGACGTCCACCGGATCGCAGGGGTAGTGCGCAGACCGTACGCGGACCTGGGGTTCGGTGAAGTACACGTACGCTGCGTCCACGGACTTGTCGTAGGTGACTTTGACCTCTGTCACAGTGAGCCCTTTTCCAATCTGGGTGGCTTGTTGAGCAGTTGGGCTGACAACGTGGTGAAGCCCCTGGTAGATGGGTTTTCGACCAAGAGAACCGTCTCCACCAGAGGCTTCACATGATTGTTTACCCGTCCGGCGTGGACGTGTCCACCTCTTCCCTGCGCTTCCTCGCTCAGCAACTGCGGCGGCACCGCCGCGCGATCGGTTCTCGTTGGCGGCGTCTGAGCGCCGGCCGCCAAGCCCTCCTCGCACTCGCTCACCTGCGCGTGGGACACACCTACGCCCAACTCGCCGCCGGATTCGGCGTCGGCATCACCACCGCGTACCGTTACGTCGCCGAGGCCGTCGACCTCCTGGCCGACCTCGCATCCACTCTGGCCGATGCCGTCCGCAATGCGACGACGAAGGTGTTCGTGCTCCTTGACGGCACCCTCCTGCCGATCGACCGCATCGCCGCGGACCGGCCTTTCTACTCGGGCAAACACAGGAAGCACGGCATGAACGTGCAGGTCCTCACCGACCCTTTCGGCAGACTGCTGTGGGCTTCACCTGCCCTGCCCGGAGCTGTACACGACGTCCGCGCAGCCCGCGAGCACGGCATCAGCGACGCCCTGGCCGAGGCCGACGTCATGTGCTGGGCCGACAAGGGATACCGGGGCGCCGGCGGCACGGTCCGCATCCCGCACTGGGGACGGTGGGAGACGCTTTCCGCCGGACAGCAGGCTGTGAATCGGTCCCACGCGAAGATCCGTGCACTTGTCGAGCAGGCCATGGCCACCCTCAAGTCCTGGCGGCTCCTCCGCAAGCTGCGCTGCTCCACCACCCGAGCCACCGCTCTCGTCCAGTCCGTCCTTGCCCTGCGTCTGGCCTGCTCAGCCGGATGATGGAAAAGGCTCATTGCCCGCGTCTCGCGCTGTCCCCCGTCCGGGGCCGGCACCCGGCGGCACTGTGCTGATCGTGGACGGCACCCTGATCCCGACCCGCGACCGGAGTGTGGCCGCCTCCAGCTAGAACTACCGCTACTCCACCAACCCTCAGGTCGTCATCGACGCCAACACCCGGCTGGTCGTAGCGGCCGGACGGCCCCTGCCCGGCAACCGTCATGACGCCCGTGCCTACCGGGAATCCGGCGTGGACCGTGTTGTGAAGACCGCGCCCGGTTCTCGGTGACGCGGCTATCGCGGCACCCCTGCCCTCATCCCGCACTGGCCACGCAAAGACAGACCACTTACACCTGAGCGGCAGGCGACAACACCGTCCACCGCCGGGCCAGAGCCCGTGTCGAACACGCCTTCTCCCGGATGAAGACCTACAAGATCCTCCGCGACTGCCGGCTACGCGGCGACGGCGTCCACCACGCCGTTCTCGGCGTGGCCCGACTGCGCAACCTGGCCCTCGCTGGGAAAGCACACCTCGACCCAAGGCCATCCCAGTCATGACCCAACACGCTTTACGGGACGTCGTTTAGTGGCGGGGCGTGACACGGGCGTCGGGAGGAGCCGGGCTCACTCCACGTCGTAGGGGTGCAGGGGCACTTCGGCCCGCCGCAGGGACCAGGCGGCTAGGGGAGTGCAGCTGGCGGTCGCATGCTGCCAGATCCGCTTCGCCGCCGCCTCGGCCTCGTCCAGGCAGGCGGAGCGGAGGAAGAGGCTGACGACAAGGTGGGGCCGCGTCTGAGTGTGAACGCTGACGTGTTCGACGATGTCCGGCGCCGCGACCTGGAGCGCCTGCTTGAGCTCAGCCTCAGCGGGCGGGTGGGCATCGCCCGGGGGCGCGAGGGTGAGCTGCACGAGATACATGAGTGGGGTGTCCTGTTCGAATGGTCATTCCCTTTCGGCTGCCTGTCGATCGATCGGCGACGTAGGGCCGTCACGGCCGGATGAGGCCCCTAACAGCCGCGTGCAAGCCGGCCTGGAATCGACTTCGCGCTCCGAGGTGGTCCATGAGCTTCGTGGCGATCCGGCGGGCCGTGCGGCCTGACACGCCCAGCCGCGCCGCGACGTAGTCGTCGGTGTGCCCGAGGGACAACAGCCGCAGAGCTTCCAGTTGTTGCGGACTGAGGCCCTCTTCCTCACTCGGCTGGGCGGTCTCCCCCATAGGTTGGGCAGCCTGCCAAATATTCTCGAAAAGGGCGTACAGGGACGACACTACTCCAGCCGTCTGGAGAACCACCGCCCCAGCCGAGGTGTCGTCCGAGTCGACGGCGACGATGGCGATCTTCTTGTCGCAGATGATCAGGCGGTTCGGCAGCGAGGGCACGGTGCGTATGCGACCCCCACGTTCGGCGAGCCACTCCGCGTGCGCGACCGTGAGGGGATCGTTGCGGACGCTGTCCAGGTACACGGTGCGCATCCGCACTCCGCGCGCGAGCAGGGCGTCCGCGATCGGGCGCGAGCTGCGCAGGTTGGCCTCCGTCTGCGCTCCGCCCGGGGCGAAGGTCAGCAGCTCGTCCTGGACCTCGTCGTGCAGCGCCGCCAAGTAGTCGCGTACGGAGTTGACCCCGGTCAGGCGATGCATCTCGTCCTTGGGACTGTCCTGGGTGAACTCGGACTTCAGCTGTACGGCGGCGGCCTGGGCCTCCTGCACGCGCTGCTGCTGTGCCGCGAGCTCGGCCCGTTCCCTGGCGAGCAGGATCTCCGCGGCGAGGTGAGGTTCCACGACGTGGAAGCTCTGGGAGTCTTCGCGGGAGTGCCACACCAGGGCCAGCTCGCCGAGGGTGTCGAGCGCCCCTCGTACCTCCTGCTCGCTCAGTTGGAGCCTGTGCACCAGCTCGGCCACGCCCTCCTGAGGATGCGCCAGCATCTCGCGGTAGACCATTTCCGCCGTGGCGTCGATTCCCAGAACGTCCAGCATGTACTTCCCTCTCTGCACCTGCGTGCGGTGGCGGGACGAGGGGTGCGGGAGTCTGGTGGCAACTACGCCCTGCCCTCGTCGTCAACAGTGCTCGACGGTCGTCGAGCGGCAGCGTTCCGAACTAGCGAGCAGCACTCCGCGGCGCGGGCCGCTTCCAACGCACAGGGCGGTTCCTGGCGTTGGACACGATCGCGGTGAGCCACGACGGCGCGGCTACCCGCTCGGGACGGTCGTAAAGGGGGGCGTTCCGGCCACCGTGCAAACCAGGTCGGGCACCTGCCCGGTGGAGAGGAACGGCCAAGAGGCAGGCGCGCGGGGGTGAGGCCGCGCCGGTGCGACTTCAGCCGGCGCGCCTCGGGTCCTGGCGCTTGTTGGCGAGGAAACGCGCCTTCTTCGCGCGGTTCCCGCAGGTGTTCATCTCGCACCATCTGCGCGTGGCGCCCCGACTGGTGTCGAAGAAGGCGGCCCGGCACGTCGGGGACGCGCACAACGCCATCGCCCCCTCGCGCGCGCCCGAAACGATGTCGACCGCGTCGGCGGCGATCACGCTGAGGGCGTCCTCGACGGAGGCGGAATCCAGGTGCCACTCCCGTCCGCCCTGGGGCGAAAGGACCGCCGAGGCCCGGCCGCCCGTACTGCAGTCATTGATGACCTGAACGGCCGCGGCGGGAGGGGGGGCCTGCGTCGCGACGGCGGTAGCGGCTTCGTGGATCGCTTCACGCAGCTGCCGAGCATGCTCCAGCTGGGAGTCGCTGCACGAATCGACCCGGAGCCCGTTGACCGCCAACCAGTCGACCAGCCGCTCGGGGACGGGAACCCGCTCGACGGGTTCACCGCAGCGTTCCGTGAGGGTCGCCGTGAAGCTGGTCGCCAGCACCTTGCCAAGACGGAACTCGGGGAACTGCTTGACGGACATGGAACCACCTTAGCCGGTTGCTACGTGGGGAACAAGCAAGAGAACCGCTCCAGGCGGTTCCGTACTGCTGGAGGGCACGGCCCCTGCGTCCGCATCCCCGTGGACGGACACGCAATTCGCGGTCCTGATTAGGTCAAGGACGATTCAGGACACTCGTAGGCCCTTCCTTTGCCCTCTGCGATCTTGCAGTATCGAAAGAGCCGGAGGACGAACCAGTGAGCCGCAGGAAAAAAGGCCTGGAATTCCGGCACCTCGCCCCGCAAGCCGATGAATCACGCCCCTATGCGGGCAGAAAAAGCCGCCGCTCGCCTGAAAAGGAGAACAGCACATGACTGTCGCTCAGCGCCCCGACCTTTATCCGACCCGAGTCCTCGGCGAGGCCGTTCCTCAGCCGCGGACGGACCCGTCGGTGTGGGGAGAGGCTCCGGGCCCGCTCGACGGCAAGCAGCTCACGCAGTACGAGTCCAACGGCTACCTGGTCCTCGACGACCTGCTCTCCGCGCACGAGGTGGACCTCTACCTCTCCGAACTCCGGCGCCTCGGTGAGGACCCGGAGCTGCGCGCGAGTGAGCGCGTCATCCTGGAACCGGATTCCGACGAGGTCCGTTCCGTCTTCGAGGTCGAGAAGGTCAGCGAGATCTTCGCCGAGCTGCTGCGGTCGCCCCGGCTCGTGAACATCGCCCGCCAGGTACTCGACTCCGAGGTCTACATTCACCAAAGCCGGGTCAACTACAAGCCGGGGTTCGGCGGCGCCCCGTTCCACTGGCACTCCGACTTCGAGACCTGGCACTCCGAGGACGGCATGCCCCGGCCGCGCGCGTTCAGCGTCTCGATCTCCCTCACCGAGAACCACCCGTTCAACGGCCCGCTCATGGTCATGCCCGGCACTCACAAGACGTTCGTCCCCACGGTCGGGGCCACTCCGCAGGACTACCACAAGGAGTCGCTGCGCGTGGCCGCCCCCAGCGTCGGCTCCCCGGACCGCAAGCACCTGACGCGCATGGCGGAGGAGCACGGTATCGAGCAGATCACGGGTCCCGCCGGCTCCGCGGTGATGTTCGACTCCAACCTGCTGCACGGTTCCAACGGGAACCTGTCGCCGTTCGCGCGCTCGAACATCTTCATCGTCTACAACAGCGCGGAGAACACGCTGGAGGCGCCTTACGCCGCGGACGCGCCGCGTCCGCAGTACCTCAGCAACCGCGAGTTCTCCTCCCCGCGAGGCATGTAGGCGCCCGCGCCCGTCGCCGTACAGGTGAGGCCGTGCTGGCCCCGGCCGTGTCCGCGCCCCCTCTGCGGGCGCCGCACGGGCCGGGGCCCGGCTTGCGTAGTTCCGGCCGCCGGTCCGCCGCGGGGTCGGCTCCGGCACGTTACTCGCGAGGCGCCCCGGGCAGGAGCGTGGAACCGGCTTGGCTGGTTGCCACGAGAATCACGGACTGGTAGAACCGTCTTAGGTGGTTCCATATCGACTCGGAGACTTCATGGCGCCCTCGAGAACCAGCCCTGAGTGCCCTGCGGCGCACGCACGCCCCACCGGGCTCGTAGAGAGAAGACCGACGGCGGATTTAGCAGTCCTGCCGGGCGTCGTCGCAGTGGTCCCCCCCTTTGCTGCGCTCGCCGAAGAAAGCCAACTGAGACGAGGTCTGCCATGACCGCAACTGTCCTTGCTCCAGCGCGGTCCACCGCCGTGTCGAAGAAGGTCCTCTTCCCGCTGCTGCTGGTCCCCATGTTCCTGGGCGGTGTGGACTCCACGCTGTTCAACTCCATCGCCTACGACCTGCCAGTCCTGACCGACTCATGGCGCCTGTGGTTCATCGACGGGTACACCATCGCCCTCGCCTCCAGCGTCGTCCTCGGCTCGCGTCTCGGCGCACGCCTGGGGCCCGGCGTGACGCTGGCGACCGGCCTCTTCGTCTTCGCCCTCGCGGGGGCGAGTCCCGCACTGCTGGACTCGGCGGCGACGTGGACAGCGAGCCGGTTCATCCAGGGCTTCGGCTACGCCCTGATCGTCTCCAGCGTCGCCTCGGTCATCGGCGGACTGCCCGAGACGTCGGAGCGCACTCTCGGCTACTCCCTGTGGATCACCACATACAGCATCGGAGCCGGTGCGGCACCTCTGATCGGCCGGGCCTTCGTCGGCATGGACGCCTACGCGATGCTCTTCTGGCTGCCCGCCGCCGTCGCCCTGGTATGCGGGGTGCTCGCCACCGCGCTGCTGCGCGGCATCACCCTGGGACAGGCCTCGTCGACCAAGGTCGACGTCGCCTCCTCTGCCCTCGCCTTTGTGGGCTTCGGACTCTTCGTGGCCGGTCTGCAGAGCCATGGCGCCGCGCTCGGGCGCGTCCTCGCGACGGCCGCGGGCTGCCTGGTCCTGACCGTCTTCTGCACGCGGCAGCTCCGCTCGCGCGACCCGCTCATCGACGTACGCATGCTCAGCTTCTCCCGGCTCGGCGCGCCCTCGCTCGCGCTCGTCGTGAGTTCCGCCAGCTACACGGGATCAGTCTTCCTGTTCAGCGCGGAGGCCGACTCGCTCCTGTCGATCCTGCCGGTGTCGGTGCTGGCCCTGTGGGTCTCCCTCGGCGGGTTCGCGTTCCACAAGCTCCAGGCCCGCTTCACCGCCGTGCACATGCTCCAGGTCAGCCTGGCCACCTGCGCCGTCGGCCTCGTCGTGGCCGCCTTCGTCGGCCTGTGGCCCGCCAGCTTCCTGATCGGCCTCGGCGTCGGCGTCTCCATGGCCTCCGGCGACGCCTACCTGCTGGGCAGCGTCCCGCCGAAGGACGTCGCGCGCGCCGCGGCCCTCCAGGAGACGGCCCTCGCGGTGGGTGCGGCGCTGGGCGTGGCGGGTTTCGGCGGCATCTTCGCCGCCACCGGCTCGGTCGTAGGGACGGCCGTCATCACGGCGATCATCGTCGCCGTCGTCGTGGCGGTGCTGCGCTGCAACCGGGGCGTCTTCAAGGCGTAGCCCGAACGCCTCGCAGGTCACGCAGGTGGCCACCGGTCCACCGGTAGCCACCCGCGTTCCGGCGCCAGGCGAGCGCAGGGAGAACCTCGGCGGCGACGCGATGGCCGGACTCGACGGCCCGTCGATGACAGCACCGCTTCCCGGCACGGCATGCAGCGCGTCGCCGACGGCCACGGTCGTCTCGCCTCCGCCGCCGCAGCCTGGCCCATCTCGCCGCGCGGCCGACGACTTCCCTGCCGTCCTCGATACGGCCCTCACTCTCGGCTGGGAAGGCCGGCACCACCACGTCGAAGGCGACGTCTGGTGGCCTCACGGCGCCACGAACCGCTCGGCCACCGCCCACGCCGCCGCCCGCACCGAAGCCGAAGACCACGCAATCGGCCGGCGAACGCGCCATCCGCCAGGCGCAACATGCCTTCACACTCGCCTTCACCAGCCCCGGCCTTGTCACCGGCGCTTGCGGAACGTCCGGGCGGCAGCCGTGGCCTCCGCGCGGTCTGGGGCGCGAGAGCTGCCCTCGAGGGGCAGGACCCGGACCGTGCGCACCGCGTCGGTGCCGACCGTGCTGTGCGCCGTGGTGACGATCCGCGCGGTGATCAGGCGCAGCTGGGTGGCGTAGGCCGGGGAGTCTGGGCGCAGGTCCAACTGCCTGGTAGAGGCGGCGCGGGTCAAGTGGGGTTCAGCGGAGTGATGTCGGTACCCGCGTACAGCTCAGGTTCCAACGAGAGGACCGTCAGCGGCTCTCCCGCCTTTACCGCGTGCCAGGCGATCGCAGCAGCATGGGCCACTGGCCAGTCCACGTTTGTCCAGTCCATCGCATCCACTGCGTGCGCCGCGGTGAACGGAACGTTCTCCGCGAAGCGCAGGGATGCTGCGTGCTTGTCGGCGCCCGCAACCTGCCGTTCGGCAGCGAGCACGGAGAGGGAAGGGATGATGACACGGCCGGTGCCGCGCGAGGCCTCGATGTAGAGGCCCGTGAAGAAAGAGTCCGCGCGGTACAGAGCGGCCAGAGCCGTGTGGTCCAAGACGGCCGTCAGGTTCATGTGGCGGCGCCGCCCTGATGGGCGCGAATCTTCGCCCAGGCGTCCCGGCCGACCTGCTGAACCTGCTCGGTGTACTCAATGCCGAGCTCACGGGCCGCCTCGGCAGCACGCTGCTCCCGCTCGCCCTCCGTGAGCTCGCGGGTGGCGAGCTCTTCCAGCAGCTCCGTGATGGTGGTGCCGCACGGTGCGCTGCGCGGTGAAGGGGATGATGCCCAGCGAGACGGAGGCGAGGGGCATCACGGCCAGGAGGTGGCGCAGCTGCCCGCGCATCGCCTTGGGGTCGGCGGGGCGGTAGCGCAGGACGGACTCCTCGAGGAGGACGACGTAGAGGTGGCCGCCCTCGTAGAGGAACCGGGAGCGGGCGACGCGGGCGGCGACGGCTTCGGCGACGTCGTCGGGGGTGCCCTGGAAGCGGGTGATCTGCTCCATAAGGGCCGTCGCGAACGCCGGCGTCTGGAGGAAGCCGGGCGGCACGTTGGAGACGTAGACCCGGCAGTGGCGGGTCTGCTCGTGCAGGGCGTACCAGTCCTCTTGAACCTGGCGCATGCCGTTGCGGTGCAGGCGGCGCCACTCCATGTACATCGAGTCGACCGCGCGGGCGGTGGCGATGAGGTCGTCGGCCTGGTCGCCGGCGCCGCACGCCGCGCACCATGTACGGATGTCCGCGTCCGAGGGCAGGGCCGCGCCTTTTTGGATGCGGGTGGTCTTGGCGGGGTGCCAGCCGCACCGGGCGGAGAGTTCCTTGAGGGATGCGCAGTCCCAGGTCGCGTAGCTAGCGCTTTGTTCACCTCGACCGCCCCCGGACCAGCAGAGGCGTGGCCACTGTGGTGGGCGAAAGGCCACGGACCGGGTCTTCGTCTGACCAGCGAGGGCGATGTCACATCTCCGCACACGCTACCCACAGGACCGAATGTGGACTGTAGATGCCTGGCTGAACGGCTGCTAGAGTCCGCATTTGCTGCTCGGGACAGGGTGGCGAGATGGCCGGTCCGAACCCTGGTCTGCCCCTCAGCGGCGTACATCCGCGAGGCAGTCAGCCGTCGTGATGCCGTGACACTTCCGTACCGACGACGCCCGTGCCCCACCGGGTACCGCTCTGAGCTGCGTCATGCCGCCATTGATGCCCATTGGCCACCCGCCCCTTGTTGCTTGTCACCTGATAGAGGGGGAGATCCCGCATGAACGCACGACTTCTGCACCGCTTCTCCGCAGGCAGAACGGTGCTCCTGGGTGCCGTTCTGGCCCTGGCAGTGCCGGGAACCGCGTACGCCAACACCGTGAGCATGACCGTAAAGGCCCCCGGGCCCAACAGCGGCCCCGCCACCTCGAACTCCGAGATATCAACCCACGGGGACTGTGCTGGCGGCCTCATTTCCGGCGGTGGGATCAACCAGGCCGCCGGAACCGGTACGGGAGTGAACGGCAATCACGTCAACGGCACCTCACCCAGTTCCGACGGCACCACCGAATACACCGGCTCCACCGGTGTCGTCGGCACCGACGTGACCCGCTGGCTCGGCATCGGCGGAAGCGGGGGCCAGGTCAACGCCTCCTTCTCCACCACCCCTTACGCCATGTGCATCACCAGCACCCTGATCAAGCACACCCAGGTCGTCATGAACAAGGCCAACGCGCCCACCGCCGGAACGACGGTGAGCGCCGTCACGGCGACCTGTCCGGCCAGCACCCGCCTGCTGGGCGGCGGAGCCCGGACCACCCCCGGCACTACGGGCACCTTCAAGACGATCGCCAGCTTCCCCACCTTCAACAACTCAGCCCACAGCCTCGGCTTGAAGGCCGCAGGGGACGGAGAGTCCAACCCCGACTCCTGGACGGCCGTCGGCTGGGACTCCGGCCCCAGCAGTGCCAACACCACCTACGCATACGCGGTCTGCAGCGGCAACGGCATCAATGTCAGCGGCGCAACGGTGAAGGTCCGCCACACCGAGGTGAGCGGCCCGACCTCCGGGAGCACCGGGCAGACGGCGACCGTGGGCTGCGCCGCGGGTGACGGGAATCTGGTCAGCGGGGGCGCCGCCATCAGTGCAGGGAACGTGACCACCACCGACTTCACCGGCCCGGCTTCGGGCGGCGACCACCTCAACGGAAGCTTCCCCAGCACCTCCGGCGGCGCCGCGGTGAGCGACGGGGCCACCACGGCGGCGTACTGGACGGCCGCCGCCCACACCGGAGGACAGTCGTCGCCCGGTACCCACACCGACGTCTGGGCGCTGTGCGCCAACGACGGTGTCTGAGGCAGCGGTTGCCGCCGACCGGCCACACACGAGGAAACAAGAGAGAGAACGCATGAGCATGAGATTTCGGCGTGGCTCCGCCACGCGCAAGGCCCTGGTCCTGGCCGCCCTGCTGACCGTGGCAGTGCCGGGAGCCGCATACGCCAAGACCGTCGACCTCACCGTCAGCACCCCCGGGGCCACCATGGGCCCCGCGACCCCCTTCACCGGAGTCTCCTCGCATGCGGACTGCGCGCGGGGCCTCGTCTCCGGCGGTGGTGCCGGCCAGACCATCGGAAACGACGGGAGTTCCAACGGCAACCACGTGATGGGCATGGCGCCCAGCGCCGACGGCATTACGGAGTACACCGACACGCCCGGGATCGTCGGAACCGACCCAACGCACTGGATGGCCTTCGGCGGAAGCGGGAGCCACAGCAGCCCCGACTTCTCCACCACCCCCTACGCGATGTGCCTCCACAGCAATCTGATCAGGCACACCCAGGTGGTCATGAACAAAGCCCCCGGGCCCTCCACCGGGCTGTCGGCCCGCATCGTGACGGCGACCTGCCCGGCCGGCACGGTCCTGATCGGCGGCGGCGCCCGCACCACCCCGGCGAACGTCGGCAGCCTCAAGCCGATCGCCGTCTTCCCCACCTTCAACGACGCCGAGCACCACTTCGGCACCATCGCCGCGGGCGACGGCGAGAGGGGCCCCGACTCGTGGACGGCCGTCGGCGGGATCGGCGGCGGACGCGACCAGAACAACATGACCTACGCCTACGCCATCTGCAGCGGACACGACACCGACCTCAAGCACGTTGCGACGACGGTCCGCTTCACCGAAGTGAGCGGACCGAACACGGCATCCACAGCACAGACCGCGACGGCCGGCTGCTCCCGCGAGGACGGGAATCTCGTCAGCGGCGGCGCCGCCATCAGCGGGGGCAACGTGACCACGACCGACTTCACCAAGGCCACCTCCGGCGGTCCCCACCTCAACGGCAGCTTCCCCAGCGACGCCGCCGGCAACCCGTTCGGCGACGGCAGCTCCAACCCCTCGTACTGGACGGCAGCCACACACAGCGGGGGATCGCCTTCCCCCGGCAGCTACTCCGACGTCTGGGCCCTGTGCCTGGACGTGCAACACGGGAACAAGCAGTAGCTCCCCCGGAGTGGACACCCTACGCCGGGAGTCCACTCTGACAGCGCCCGGGCACGCCCCAACAATCTTGAGGAAGCACCCAAGAAACCGGTTCTCACGCGCGAACCCAGCGGTGCCGGCCGCATCGTGCAGCGGTGGTGCAGGGTGTCGAAGGCGTCGCGTTCCATGCCGGTGACGGTGTCGCTCCCGCCGCTGTCGCCGGTGATGTACCGGTGCCGCACAGGGTGAATCCGTCGTAGCCGTAATGGGCAGCGAGAGCGGTGGCCATCGGGTTGCCCGCGTCCGTGCCGGCGGGCTGGTGGTCCAGCTCGAGGATGGGCAGTTCGTTGAGCAGTCGTAAAAGGCGCCGAAGGAGGGCGTGGGACCGGCCCCGGTATAAATCCTCTGCGACTGGGTGAAGCAGTGTCCTGCGGCCACCATGACGGGAGTGTTGGCGCTCTTGCGGGACAGCGGGCAATCCGGCCGAACAATAGAAGGTGCCGGCGGCCAGTGCGGTGGTGCGTTCAGGATGACTTTCGGACGGTCAAAGAAGGCCGGAGTACCACGTTTGATTCCGGCACTGCCTCGTCGTTGATTTGCGCGATCAGCAAACGCGCCATCTCCAGGCCCATCGCCTCCAAAGGCTGGCGCACGGACGTCAGCGGCGGTTCGGCTTCCGCAGCAACCGGAGAGTCGTCGAAGCCAACTACGGCCACATCACGAGGCACTTGACGCTGTGCCTGCCGCAGAACGTGCAGAGCACCCACCGCCATGCTGTCTGAGGCGGCGAAAACAGCGTCCAGTTCCGGACAGCGAGTGAGAAGCTCGCGCATCGCAGCGATGCCTGAGACTCGGGTGAAGTCACCGTGGGCCTCCGCGACGGGATACAGCCCGTTCTCCTGTAGCACGTCGAAGTACCCGGTGCGGCGGTCGACACCCGCCTGGATGTCCAAGGGCCCGGTGATGGTGGCGATACGACGTCGGCCCTGCTCGACGAGATGCTGGACGGCCAATCGCGCACCGAGCACATTGTCAACATCGACCGACCACTGCGGCATGTGACCGGTCGGTCGGCCCACCAGCACAGTCGGAATGCCTGAGCGCTGAAGTTCACCGGGCAGTGGGTCGTCACCACGGAACGAGCTCAGCAGGACTCCGTCGACGTGGCGAGCTTTCAGGAAGGTTGTGAGCCGATGATGGTCTTGCTGGGTCTGGGCTATGGCCAGCAGCAACTGGACGCCTTCGTCAGCAAGGCCGGCGGTGGCTCCCCTCACGACGGCAGAGAAATAGGGCTCTTCCCAGAAGACCCGCTCCTCCTCGACGGCAACCACGAAGGCGACAGTGTCGGTGCGCTGCCGTACGAGTGCGCGGGCGGCTGGGTTGGGTACGTAGCCCAGTTCGCGGACGGCGCGCAGCACGGCCTCGCGGGAGGCCGTGCTGACCCTGCCGGAACCGTTGATGACACGCGAGACCGTTCCGCGGCCGACCCCCGCACGGGCCGCCACGGTGTCGAGCGTCGCCCGTCGTCCTTCCAACTGTCCCTCTCCTCTTCCACTTGGCGTGCTGTCCCTTGAATGGCCCGCGCCTCAGGTTAGTACTCCAGCTGTAGATCGTGATCTTGCGTCTTGTGGCGGCGAAGGCTGAGCGCGTGCCACCCGTCAACGGCAGTGGCTCCGCCTGGCCGGATGCGCTGTCGTGGTGCCCTGGATCGGTTGGGAGAGGCGACCGGCGGCTTCCCGGAGGATGACTTCGGCGAGGGCGCCGCGGCCGTCGTTCTTCGGCAGGGCGGCGGCGTGGCGCTGGACGTCGGCGGCCACCGCACGGGCGTGCCCGGTGAGCTGGACGTGTCGAAGCTGCGGACCGGATTGGCCTGGCGTGATGTGCCAGAACGCTATGGCTCCTGGCAGACCTTGTGTACGGTGCCCGTCCCGAAGGGGACTTCTCTCGTCCACGCTCGTCATGCTGCTTCTGATCCAGTCAGGAACTGATCGTCATCGGCGGCCTCGCCTACCTCGTCCACCGGCGCCCGGCCCTCGCACCGCGCCTCACCGCATAGGACACGGTCCTATCGGGTGCTGGGGAGGGTGGGCAGGACGCGGGTCAGGAGGAAGTCGAGGAAGAACTCGGGCCGCTTGTAGGCGGCGAAGTGACCGGCGTCCTCGATCAGGGCGAACTCCTTGACCGGGGCCTGGACGTCGTCGAAGAAGGTACGGGCGCGAGCAGGTGTGTTCACCATGTCGCAGGCGCCCTGGACGACGAAGAACGGGACGTCGAACCGGGTGCCGTCCGCCCAGTCGTCGAAGGAGGCAGTGCCCGGCAGGACGGAGGCGGAAGCCATGAAGCTCTTGAAGAAGGTGATGATCTCGCGCAGCGAGTGCAGCGGCGAGTACCACAGCGATTTCATCACCACGGACTTCATCGCGGCGAAGGTGTGGGGGTCGGTGGCGGAGGCGAAGCGGTTGAAGTGGCTGAACTGTTCGGCGCTCCAGGTCCGCCGGTCCGGGCCCATCTCGCGTACGGCGGCCGACTCCTTCTTCTTGCCCGCCTGCTCCAGCCGCTCGAGCGCGGCGTAGTAGTCGGAGGTGTCCCGGCCGCCGTCGAAGATCTTCTGGTCGGTTCCGATGTATGCGCTGACCAGTCCGGGGTGGCTGCGCGCGACGCGCATCGCCACGGCACTGCCGAAGGAGCATCCCAGGAGGACGACCCGCTGCACGCCGAGGCGCCCCCGTATGTGCTGCACCACCTCTACGGCGTCCTGCACCAGCCGCTCGAACGTCATCTCGCCCTGGCTCTCGGCGCCGGAGCGGCGCAGGGTCTTCCCGGTGCCGCGCATGTCCCAGCGCACCAGGGTGACGTGCCGCTCCCAGTCGCGGGAGAGGTTGGCCAGGACGGAGTTGGACGAGCCGGGACCGCCGTGCAGTTCCACCACGACCGGGTTGGCGTGGTCCTCACCTCGGAGGGAGAGCCACTGGTCGAGCCCGCCGATCCGAGTGAAGTACTGCTCGTCGATGCCATGGCCCCCGGTGATGCGCAGACGGCGGGCGTTGCCCGAGCGGACGATCGCGCGGTGGGCGAGGAGACCCATCACAGGGGCGGCGACGGTGGCGCCGACGGCGGTGATGACGGTGGCAAGCATGGACACCCCCAGAAACTGCACGGACCAAGAATTGTGTACGTGATACACGTTTTATTGCTGTGTATGTTATACACAGTTGATGGGTGGATGACAACACCTCTGGCATCCGTTGGCATCCCTTGGCGGCCTGGCCGCAGGAAAGGAGGCCGGTACCGTGCCGGCGAACAAGGAGAGCAAGCGGGACCCGGGCGCCAGCCTCGCGCTGTTGTGGGGCCGGGCCGACAGCCGTCCGCGACGGGGGCCCAAACCGAAGTTCACGCCCTCCCAAGTGGCTCTTCGTGGGGTCGAGATCGCCGATGCCGAAGGTCTCGAGGCCCTCTCCATGCACCGAGTGGCCGAGATACTCGGGGTCACCACGATGGCGCTCTACCGCTACGTCCCCGGCAAATCCGACCTCGTCGACCTGATGGTCGACACGGTGCTCGGCGATCCGCCCGACCTCGGCCGCATCCCGGGCGGCTGGCGCCCCCGCCTCGAAGCCTGGGCACGCGCCTGCTGGGACGTCTACCGAGCCCATCCCTGGATCCTGACCGCGACGGGCCTGCGACGACAGGCCATGGGCCCGCACCAGGTGGCCTGGCTGGACACGGCCCTGGCCGCCCTCGAACCGACCGGGCTCACCGCCCGCCGCCGCCACGACGCCGCCATCCTCGTCTTGAGCCTGGTGCGCAGCCTCACTCAGGAGGCGCTCGACAGCACCGAGGAGGGCGACGAGGAATGGGACCGCCTCACCACTGATCAGCTCACCGCGCACGCCGACCGGTTCCCCGCCCTCACCCGGGCCGTCGCCGAGGGAGCTTTCGTCCCCACCGACGACGACCCCCTCGCCTTCGGCCTCACCTGCGTACTCGACGGCATCCAGGGACTCGTGGAACGCGCCGACCGTGAATAGGGCCCGCTGGCGAGTCAGCTCGAGGACGCCCGGTGCTGACCCCTTGTGATCGGGCAGGGAAGTGGCGCTTGTCGTCGGCTCCGATTCGGCATGACTCAGCCGGCTCGGGGCAGGCGGCCCCGGTGCCACATGCGCCCGTCGAACTTGTTGATCAGGTGAGGTATGCCCTGCAGCAGGCAGGCCTCTGCCCCCATGATCAGGCCAACGACGGGCCGGGGCTCCGGGTCCTCGAGGTCCCCGCAGGTGTCCTGGTGCGGTGGACGGCATCGGATGGCTTCACTGCCCTGGCGGCTGACCAGCCAAAAGCCTCCTCGGACGGCATGAAGATAATCGTGCACGCCGCCGTGGCGGGCGTGCTGCTGCAGTGCGGACACACGGTCACGGAAGCCGACGATCAGCACGGCGTCGTGGTTCTGGCCGGCGGATCAGCGGCGCCGGGCGAGTCTGCGGGTCATGACCGTGATGAGGGACCCGGTCAGGCGAGCCTCGAAGTGCAGGGCAGGCGCTCGTGATCGCGGACCTTGCGGCGGGCGTTCATCAGCCAGCCCAGCGTCCGCTCGACGTTCCATCGGCGAGGGACGGCGACGAAACCGCAGCAGGCGGAGGCGCCCATCCGTCCGCGCACCACACCGTGCGCCCCTGAAGGGTACGGCGGGAGGCTGGCGTCATGGCCGGCGAGCGCCCAGTCGTGATCTACCCGCCCAACGAGTATGGCGGCCGCCGCGTCCGTATCAGCGGAGAGAGCGTCGGCACCGCCTATACGCTGAACGACATCGCGGTCTTCCTGGAGCGGGCGGGCCTGGAACGGTGGTGGGACGAGATCGATGTGGCTGCCGACACCGAGATGATCGAGTGGCGCGGCGGCGGCCCGGATGTGTAGGGCTAGGGGACGTCAGGGGGTCGGGTGAGAGGTGGCCTGCAGTCGCCAGCCGCTGCCACTGCAGCTGTCGTGCAGGGGCGGGAACCGGTGGCCCTTCACGTCGGTGCTGTACTCGTGGCGCTGCCCGCAGTCGCATTCATAGACCCGGACTCAGGGACGATCTCACCCGGGTGGTAAGTCTTCTCGCTCTCGCTGCTCTCGCTCATGCCGCCCAGCGTCCCCGGCCGGCGGGGCAGCGGCCGGTCGGCCCGGGCTGAACGGGTGACCGGGTTATGCCCAAGCCGGCCGTGGATGGTAACGCGGCGCCTCTGTCATTGCGGCTGCTGGGCGTCCTCCGTTCCCCCGCCAGCAGGCCGCTCAACATCAGCAGACGTGATCACCGGCCTCGTCCCCGACCGGATCGTCGGCCAGGACCACGGCCGCCACGATCCGCTTGCCCACCGGCTCCCGGTGCATCGCGAAACTGCGGCAGACCGCCATCACGATCTCCAGGCCGTGCTGACCGACCCGGCCCGGGTCGGCGACCTGGGCCACGGGCAAGCACGGCTCGCTGTCCCACACCGTCACCTCCACCGCACCCTCACGGACCTCCAGGGTCAGAAGACACGGCCCGGGAGCGTATTTGCGGGCGTTGGTCACCAGCTCGCTCACCACCAGCTGCACCATGCCCATGGCGCGCTCGGACACGGACACCCCGTGCACCGCCTGCACGTCCCCCAGGAACGAGCGGGCCAAGTGACGGGCCTCAGCGATGTCCTTACTGCCCTCGAAGGCCGCGGACACCATGATCACGCGATCCGTGGGTGACTCACGACCGCCATCCTGGACAGGCATTCCCATGCCGGCCGCCTCACTTCCGAAGCGTCGACTACAGCTCGGCCTCGTTTACCCCGAACACACCCGCCCTCACATACATGTAATCATTTTCTGGCATTTGTCAGGTGACAACTATTTGCCCGGAGCGCGACCAGCGGCAGGACGAGGGCAGGGTGAACCGCCGGAGCGCCGCGCCTAGCTCCGGCCGCCTGTGCGGCCGATGCGCTGGCGCTGTCCACCGAACACGCGACGGACTGCCTGATGTACGGCAGGAAGGGGCGCGGCCTACTACTTGGTCTTCCCCTGGGGATCGGTGTGGGCGCTGTTGCCTGCGTCGTCGCCTTGGCCGCGCCGGCCGCTCGGGTGCGGCGGGGGCGCTCGCCGCACAGGTCGTCGCGGAATGCGCGGCACTGCTGGTGATCCTCAGTTACGGGTAACCCGGTTGTCCTGATGCGCGGGGAGTGGAGGGCGGCGTCGGGCACGGCAGACGCACGGCGGCCGGGCGTCCTGTCGCCGCATCGAAGCGCTAGGTGATCCCGTATTCGCGGGCGAACCGGTTGGCTTCGGCGACCGAGCCGCTGAGAGCGCGCAGGTAGAACGCGTAGGCGACCGTCTCGATCTGCTCCGGCGTCCGCGCCATGCGCCAGCGGTTGTTCGGCCGGTCGAAGTGCGCGGTGCGCACCCGCTCGACCAGGCCGTCGGCCGGAGGGACGCGCAGCACCGGGCACAGGTTCACGTACACCCGCAGGGCGTCCATCTGCGACGGCCACAGCTCGACCGCCTGCTCCCCCTCGGTGGGCGGGGCGGGGGCGGGGGATGCCTCGAGGTAGGCCAGTACGTCGTGGCCCTGCGGGCTGAGGCGGGCCGCCCACAGCACCGGACGCCCCTCGTAGGCGGACAGCTCCGCGCGCATCTCCCTATCCGCCAGCTCGGCCAGGCCCTGGCCCGCAGCAGTCTGGACGGACTGCTGCACGCCCGGCTCAAGGCCCGTCGACAGAGCCCAGCCGTACACGGAATGCTCCTCCCGCTCGCGGAGGCAGCGAAGAACTTCCAAGCGAGTCTGCCGTGCGCCCATCATCACCTTCACCGTTGCCGGGTACCCCAGGAGACGGTAGAGGGTGTGCACGGCACTGTGCGAACGACTCCGCTCCACTCCCCCCGGCCTGACGCTCGCCGCCTGAGGCGAGCGCATAAGTGTGGGGCCACCCCCCGCCGACTAGGGGTGGCCCCACAGTGAGACGTCAGTGCTGGCTGAGCGTCAGTTCACGTCAGGTGTGCGGGTCAGTGGTGGCCGCCGCGGTGGTGGTGGCCCCAGGACTGGTCGTCGACGAAGCGGCCGCGGTCGTTGCGCAGGGTCGCGGTGTCGTGGTCGTTGTTCCACACGTAGTGGCGGCGGTCCTGGAACACGTCGTGCCGGGCGTCGCGGCCTTCACCGGTGTGGACGCGGACGGTGGAGCGGCCGTCCAGGCGGTAGTGGTGGAAGGTGTAGGTGTGGCCGGCCTCATCGCTGAGGGTCCAGCGGTCGAGGTTCACCGCCCGGCGCGTGTGATTGGTGATCTCCACCCACTCGGCGTTCAGGGAGCGGTTGGAACGATCGTCACGTCCCGGGGAGTCGTACTGCACCGCACTGATCGTCACCGCCGCGCGCTCACGCGAGGGGTGGTGGTGGCCGGCGGCCATGGCCGGCAGCGCGGCAGCGCCGACCAGGGCGCCGGCCACGGCAGTGGCGGCGGTCAGGCGACGGGCGGAAGAAGAAACGGACACCAAGGTCCCCCTTCAAAGTGCGCACACCCGGCCGGGTTCAGGCGGCATTGCCGCAGGTCCGGCGGGTGCGTTGTGCTGGTGTGAGGCCGGTCGGCCGCACACGCACACCATGCAGTCCGCACCCCGCCGTGTGTGGGAAATGCGGAGCGTTATTACGAATTCAACAGAGTTTTCTAACTCTCACATGTAATAGCCATCAAAGTGGCGAATGCACCAGGTTGACGCCCCGTTTCGCGCACAGGCGTTGCAGCGCCCGGGTCGAGGTGACGACCCGCCAGATCCCGCCACCCCACCGGCCGGAACACGATCACCCGAAAGTGAGTAACAACAGACACGGCTCTGGGGGCGTTCCGGGCGGCCTGTGATGGCGCCGATGACCGCTTCGGTGGTGTCGCGGCGGCGGACCTTGTAGAGGGCGCGGGCGCCGCGCAGATGGTAGGCCATGGGGACGACCGCCAGTGCTGCGAGTGCGAGGCTGATGAGGGGGCGCCAGTCGTAGCGGGGTACGCCCGGCCAACGGTTCCTCAACCTTCAGCCAGGGTCTGACCACGGGACGGCAAGGTTTGGACAGGTCGCCAGTTGTTCACTTGTTGGCTCTACTCGCATAGACCGCCGCAGTGGTGTCATGCCGTCAGATGCCCGGCGCACCATGCCGTGCCGTGACTGACGGAGCCCCCCATGCAACGGACACGCCGAATCGCCGCCGCATCCTCCGCGCTGGCTCTCGCCGCGGCTGGCCTGGTCTTGTCGACCACCAGCGCGCAGGCCGTCCCGACAGCCTCGTGCTCGCAGTCGTACCTGCCGCTGCCGGACCCGGCCTGCCAGCCCGGCGCCTACAACCCCGACGTCACCCAGGCGACCATCAACTCCACGATCTGTGTGTCCGGATGGACCAGCACGGTCCGGCCGCCCACCTCGTACACCAACCCGCTGAAAGTCCAGCAGATCACCGCCTACGGTTACAGCGACACCTCGACCGCCGACTACGAAGAAGACCATCTCGTCCCGCTGGAACTCGGTGGCGCACCCCGCGACCCGGCCAACCTGTGGCCCGAGCCCCGCTACAGCACCGGCGGGAAGACCGCCGGAAACAAGGACACCATCGAGAACAAACTGAAGACCGCCGTCTGCAACGGCCAAGTGAGCCTTGACGACGCCCGCCATGCCATCGCCACGAACTGGACCACCGCCCTTGCCGCCACCGGCATCGGCTGAGAGGTGCTGGTTTGGCTTGGCCCTGCCGGCCTTCCTTGAGAGGGATGTGGTGGATGTCGAACGAGACACTCTCCGCCCGGTGCTCGCGCGGCCATCGGCTGGCCGTCTGGCGATAGGTGCGCACCTGGTTGTAGAGCGCACCACTCACCCGGACCCGGACCAGCCACTTTGCAGCACTCCGCCCCGCCGATCCAATGATCGACGGGGCGGAGTCGGCCCCGGATTAACCAACAGCGTCCCTTTGCGGGTGGGGAGCCGGGGCATGGCTTGAGGCGGTGGTTCACCGTGCGGGCGGGACTGCCGTGATCACTTTTCGAGGCTCAAGGTGAAGCGGCATGGGATGTCTTGCATGTACCGGGAGCCGTCCTGATCGTAAGTGAAGCGGCATTGGGATGCCTCTCCCGAGATCTTCCCTGTCACGACGACCTTCACCGAGTAGTAGTAGACGTTGTCTTCCCTGGGCTTGAGCTTGATGGGGTGCTTCGAGTAGTCCGTGTATTTGGCCACGGGGAACTGGGAGTCACCGTCCGGAAAGATCAGCCCTACGCCATCGGTCTCCTTGCTGCTGAACGCTGCATATTTGCTGACCTTGAGGCCCTTGGGAAGGTCCAGAACCTTCGCGTCAGTGAGTTCCATTGGCTTCGACGACTTGTTCTGCACCATGGGCAGTGCGAACCACCAGGACTGCCCGCGATTCGTGCATGCTCGCTTCCCACGAGTGCTTGTGAACCCGGATCGTCCAGAGCATTACCTTGAGCAGGCTGCGAGTTTCCCTGCGTGGAACAGGAAGTGAGCGCCAGCAGGGCGGCGAGGATTACCCCACTAGTAAGAGTAGAAGACGCCTTCTCGGCCCGATCCTGCCCGGTCATAATATCCCCAAATGCTGTGGGTGCCCACCGTGCTGCCGCCGGCGGTGATCCTCTGCTCGTGGTCGTTGTCCAACTGGCTGGACGCCCCCAGCGACAGGCCGAAGACGGAAACCGAGCCCGTGATCTTCGCGCTTCTTCCTCTGTTCAGGGAATAGTAAGTGTTTGGGGCGACGCGAGCGCGCTTCCAGGAAGGCGAGTAGTAGTACCTCGTTCCGTCCAGGTGTGAGACATCCTTGCCGTAGATACCCGGGTAGCCGCCCGCAGGAATCCTGTAACCCGTGGCGAAAACTCGTTGGTAGTAGACGTTGGGCTGCCCCGAGCAGTATTCCGTGACCTGCTGCTTCTGGTAATTAACTGGGACGCGCCAGTGCTTTCCGAAGTACGGGCCCCGGTTAGCGAAACCGGAAGAGGAACCGGCCGATCCGCCCAGAGTTACCGACCCGCCGATGCTCCAGTTCCCAGAACCCTTGAGAGCTACCTCGACACTGGTCGACATCTTGTTCTTGTAGTCGACGGAAGCCTTCGCATCCCAGTACGCGTGTCCCTCACCGACGGTGGTGTACGCAATGGAGTTGGAGATGGCGTGAGTCTTCGTCCAGCAGGTGTCGATGCGGGAGGACCGCGCGTCGTCCGTGACGGGCATCGACCTGGTGTCTGTGCCGGCTACCAGATAAGGGTTGTACTCGGACCCGGGCGAAGCTCCCGTGTCGTTCTGCCACAGGGGTGTCTGAGCGGCATCGTCGGGCGACGCGGTCGGCAGCTGCTCATACTGAGCGGCGTAGGTCGTTCGCTCCTGGGCGGCAGTGGGGCCGGAGGTATCGGCGTCGGCGCCTGCAACCGCAGGCCGCAATGCCACAGTGTGGGCGGCCTCAGTACTTGCAGCCACGGCCAGGGCGGAGCGTGCCTGCGTTCCCGCGGCTTGCTGGGACGGTTCAGGAGCGGCCACGAGATGGTCCGCCGCGAACATGGGCACGCCCGAGGCTGTGTGGGCGAAAACCCCCGCACTGACATTCAGTACACCGCTGTTGGCATCCGAGATGGCCTGCAGATCAGCAGGGAGCTGTGACGGCAGAGTGAACGACCAGGTGCCGTCAGCCGCCGTGACCGCCGTACCGAGTGCTTTCACCTCCACCTCGGAGCCGTCCTCTGGGACGAGCGAGGCATCGACGGGTTCGATCCGAACGGTCAAGCCGGCCGCAGGACTTCCGTCACCGAGTGTGAATCGTCCAGAGACCGTGGCCGGACCTTCAGCAGGCGTCTCCTCCGGAGTGGGCGCCGGCAAGTCATCCGGCTCCGGCGCCGGCTGCCCGGCGAGGAGAGGCTTCTCCTCAAGCGCTGGGGCGAGGCATTCGGCAGGGTCGACCAGGACCGTCCCGTTGAATCCGACGCCCACCTCGGAGTTGGTCTGGGCGAATGGGGTGCCCGCGTAGCTCTTGACGTCGCCGAGAGCACCCTGGGTGTAGATGACGCCGGGCCCTGGGCTCCATGCCTCGCGTGCCTGGCCGAGGCCGGTAACGGCCACGTTGTCGCCGGGGTTCACCGTACCGCCACGGGCGGCGAAGCTCGGCAGCGCCTTTCTGCCGCTGGTGGAGGTGACTACGGGCTCGCTGTAGTTCCAGCCCCGCACCTCGCCGGCGGCCAGCGTGTAGACGACGGTTCCGATCGCCCAGACATCATCGGCGGCAGCCATCGCCGCCGCCGCGGGGACCGTAGCGGCAATCTTGTCGCTGAAGGCCGTCACCGTACCGTCGCCGGTGGCCGGGCTGCTCTGCACGAAGACGGTGATGGTGCCGTCACTCGCCTGAGCGAAGATGCGGCCCATGCCCACACCGGAGGACGGACCGCCGTTGGCCCACACCCGCTGGTAGGCGCCCCAGCCGCTGCCGTAAGTCTTGACCGGGGTGAGGAGGCTGCCGCCGGTGTCGCTGTTGTCCTTGTACGACTTGAGAACACCGTCCTTGGTGATCTCGTAGATCACGCCGAAGTCACCGCCGAAAATGCGGCTGCCGCCCGGGAGACTGGCGGTTATTCCGGTATCGAGGAGATGGTTATCGGCATTGGTGTTGGCCAGGTCCCAGCCCATGTACTTGCGAAGCGTACGCGGGGGCGCGGGGCTCACCCGGCCGGGCAACGGCTGCAGAAGATACGTCGCCGTATTAGTGGAGCAAGTCGCTGCCGCTGCCTGGGAAACGCCAGTTACGGCCGGCAGGGTGGTCAGTGTGCTGCATGTCAGCGCAACGGTCAGTACACCGACTGCCAGATTTCTTGGTGAAACGCGTTCGCGCTTCGACATGAATTTCCCCCCAGGTGAAGAACTTGAGTAAGATCTGAGCTTTCCGGCTCACATAGTGGATGGTGTGTGGACGGCCGGGAGCTGCCAGGCCCTCGCGATGTCCACGCGCGGAGTTCTGTGGGACGTGGGGATCTGACGAACGGCCAGTGGGCCCGGCTTGAGCCCTTGTTGCCGACGGGCATGAAGCCGGGTCGGCCGCGGGTGTGGACGCGGCGGCAGCTGATAGACGGCATACGGTGTCGGCCCCGGACCGGTGCTCCCTGGCGGGATGTGCCCGAACGTTATGGGCCGTGGGACCGGGTCTATGACCTGTTCCGCCGCTGGCAGCGGGACGGCACCTGGGCGAGGATCCTCACTCAGCTCCAGGCCGGGGCGGACGCGAATGGCCTGATCACCTGGGACGTGAACGTCGACTCCACCGTCTGCCGGGCCCACCAGCACGCCGCCGGGGCGGTGAAAAGGGGGACCTGCAGAAGGAACCACCCGGCGGGATCTTCGTCGAGCCGGCCGACCACGGCCTCGGACGCTCCCGTGGCGGGCTGACCAGTAACATCCACCTCGCGGTTGAGCAGGGGCAGAAGCCCTTGTCCGTGTGATCACGGCGGGCAGCGGGGCGACTCCCCGCAGTTCGAAGCGGTCCTGGAGGCCATCCGGGTTCCCCGGCTGGGGCTCGGCAGGCCGCGCAGGAGGCAGGACCGGGTGCGGGCCGACAAGGCGTACGACTCCCGTGGCAACCGCTCCTACCTGAGCAGACGCGGGATCAAGGCCACCATCCCGGTTCCGGCGGACCGGGTCCGCAACCGCCTCAAGCGCGGCTCGCACGGCGGACGGCCACCGAGGTTCGACAAGGACGACTACAAGCAGCGGCACGCGGTCGAATGCGGGATCAACCGGCTCAAGCGCCACCGGGCGGTTGCCACTCGGTATGACGAACTCGCCGTCCGCTACGAAGCGACAGTGCTGGTCGCAGCCATCAACGAGTGGCTGCGACCAGCACTTTCACAACACGCCCTAGGCGCGCCAACCACCCTGCGCAAGAGCACTGACCCACCCAGCTCACTGCGCAACACCAAACAACCAGCTCAACCCACGAATACCCCCGCGCCAGACACTCGATTCCGCGTACACCTCACCCACGGAACAGACCCACCGCTCAGCATAACTGAGCAACACCAGGCAACAACCAAGATCAATAAGCAACCACGACAGCTACGCCACAGTTGTGAATGCTCAGGAGGAGATTCTAGGACCTCCACTCTCGGGTGCTGGTGGGATCGTCATGCCGTTTACCAAGCCCTGGTCGCCGCGAAGGAAGGACAGGATGCCGTGCACCCGGTGCACCGGACGGTTTTCCTTCCTCCTGAGCGATAGGGCAGCAAGTAGTTCGTACCCGGAGCACAGGATCACTTCATATCCCTCGTATGACTCAAGGTTGACGACTGCGGCTTCCAGTAGACCGAACTCGCTGGGTAGTAATGGCAGTTCATCGTCCCCCCGGGTGGTGGCCAGCCCAGCCCTCGCATAAAGCGTGGATATGATGTGACTGCCACTGGCCTTTTCGGCCGTTTCTCGATCGACATCGCTCAGCTTGGCAATCTGAGAATAGGCATGTTCAAGAATCGTCACGAGAGCGGTCAATTCTCGAACCTTGAGCGACATTGCGAATTGGTCTTCCTGCCGATCACAGGAATTGGAGATTTGTGGATTTTTGCGCCAACGCATCGATGCTCCTAGAGATTGGCAGCGGGGTGGGGGACGCCGGTGAGCCAATATCTGTAGAAGTCGTCCGCTGGCGGGGGAAGCGTTTCACCTTTGAAGCGCCAGCAGTGATTGTTATTGACCGAGCCCTCTTACAATTTAATTACAGCAAGAGCTTTCTGTGCAATGTCGTTTGCTGCTCCCTCAGAGTGCTGCAGTCGCTTGGAGGGACGGATCTGTGAATGTCCGACGGCGGCGAGGCCTCGCGACGACGCGGCGTCTGACGTGCGTGATTGCATGCGCCCGACGCTGCCGCTGGGTTTCCGTCGGCTGGGTGCTGTTGAGAACTAGGCATCGCAGGCATTGCGGGTGTCGCTGATTACTTAACACCGCGCGCGTTTCACCGAGGGCGTCGTCGACGCAGTAAGGGGCCGCAGGTGTTCGGCCTGCGGCCCCTTCGGTCAGGCGTTCTTTCTTCTTCGATCACGCCTTAGCGCGTAGGCGGATGCTACTGACTGCGTGTACTGCTGAGGATCGTTGAGTCTCTTTGGTGGGGCATCGTGTGTCCACACCGCGAAGAACTCCTCGACACAGCTTTGTAGCTGTTCGAGTTGAGAAGCGGAGCTCTCTGCCTCGATGCCGAGTTCTTCTCCGGACTCGTCCAGAGTGAGCTTCAGGGCCCTGGCGCGCCCGTCAAAAGCGGCTGTAACGTCGTCCAGGAATGCCGGTTCCATATCCTGGCTTAGTTGTTCAGTGGACGAGTAGACGTACATCCACTGATCGTCGTCCACCACGATGATGGGGCTGGTGAACTCTTCGTTGCCCATCTCAGCTCTTTCTACCAGTGCCCTTGCCACGGACGGTGGTTTTTGATTCCGCCCGGGCCACGCCGGTGGTAATGCAGGATCTTCCACCAGGACATGCCCTTAATCCGGTGGCTATGCAGACCGAAAATCCGTTTGTGCTTCCAGATGAAGTCGGTTCCTCGCGCGGTTGCCTTGTGGCTGAATTTTACGCCGTACTTCCATGCCTTCATCCGGTGACCGATACCACGTCCGATACCAGCGTAAAGGGCACCGGAGAGGGCTCCCAAACCGGCCGCACGACCGAATCGGCTCCACCGCCAGCTGCGCCTTCCTGCGTGCATGGCGGCGTACGCCCCTGCGCCTGCCGCAGCGCCGACGGCCACTCCACAGACAATGGAGGCGCCACACGCGATGCCACCGATGATACCGCCGCCAATGGCCGCCCACTTCAGGCTTTTACGCCACCAGCTCTTACCGTCAAGGTCGTAGTTGTTGACAGGGTCGCCGTTGCCGTATTCATACGCGTTGGCTGAGCCGCCAGGGACAGGATCGACGGAGAGGAACCGTCCGATCGTCGGGTCGTAGAGGCGGACCCCCATCAGCGTGACGCCGTTGGGCGTTTCACTGGAGCGCTGCTTGCCGCCCAGCCAGCCGTAGCGAGTGGGGTCGGTGCCAGGCAGCAGGCTGCCGTACTCGTCGTAGCTGTTGACCACTGGGGTGGTGTTGTCCACCAGCGGAATCTGGGTGGCGATGTCGCCGTGCATGTTGGCGAGCTGCAGGACGACGTCGCCAGTAGCGCTCGTAGTGGCGATCAGGTTGCCGGCCAGGTCCTCGAGGCTACGGCTGATCGTGCCGTTGTCCGTCGAGGTCCAGTCGGGACTGTCGTCATCGCCGCCGTAGTGATTGGTCTTGTTCCCCGTCGTGCTCCAGGCGCCGTCCTCTGCCTGTTCTTCAGTGGTCCACGAAGCGAGGCGTCCAGCTGCGTCCAGGTTCCACGTCGTGCGTTTGCGGTCTGCGGTGATCTGGCGCACCAGGTCGTTGGTGTAGAAGGCATTCTGCGCACCGCTGGACTGAGCGGTCGTGCGGCCGAAGACGTCGTAGACGGTACCTGCGGCGATCAGCCTGTCCGCGCTGTCGTACGTGTAGTTGGCGGTGTTGGTGGTAGGAGCGCCTCCGTCGACGTCGTCGACGGTGGTGGTGACTGCCGTGCGATTGGTGTTGTTGTCGAAGGTGTACGCCCGGTGCGTGGTGACACCTGCTTCCGAGTCGTCCACCTTTGTCAGGCGGCCGGCCGCGTCATAGGTGTACTGCTGGTAGGCACCGCCGCCGGTGTAGACCGTACGGCTGACGTCCTGATCGTGGATGGACTGAGTGGTGGACTCCCCCTGGACGGTCCAGCCGGACTCCCAGTGCCAGTAGCGGGAACTTTCCGTGCCAGTGGTGTCGAGGTTGAATTCGACGTTGATGTTCCACGGCAGGACTTCCTTGTACAGGCGGCCGTCGGAGTCGTAGAAGCCGGTGACGTCACCGATGGTGCCCATGACCGAGTCGTGGACGCGGCTGGGGAGCCCAGCGGGGTTGTCATAGTCGTAGGTGACCGTGGACGGAGCCGAGTCGGTGACGCGGATCTTGCGGTCGCGGTTGTCGTACTCGGTGCGGGTAACGTTGCCGACGCCATCGTCGTAGGCGATCTCCCGGCCCAGGAGGTCGGTGGTGTGGGTGATCGTCTTCGTTCCGTTGGAGACGGTGGCGATGTCGCCGCTGGCCGGGTCGTAGGTTGTGGTCTGCGCGGGCACTGCGGTGCCGACGCCACCGGTGACCTGTGTCTGTGTCACACGGCCTGCGGCATCACGGGTTGTGACGGTAGTGCGGGTAACGCCGTTGACCGTCTCGGTGATCTTGGCCGGGTTGCCCCAGCGGTCATACTCGTTTGTCGTGGTGGGCAGTTCACTCGGGTTGGAGCCACCACCGGTGATTGTGCCTGCCGGGCCTGTCGAGCACACCAGGTCTGCCCACTCCGGGCGGCCGGCGCACTCGCCTGTGCCGGTGGCAGACCAGTACTTGGTCACCGTCGCACCGGCGTCCGAACCATTGGACTTGGGCAGGGTCGCCTTGACCACGCGGCCCAGAGCATCGTAGCTGGTGGTCTTCGTCAGCTTCAGACCGCTTGGGTCGGTCACGGTGCTGGTGGGGAGACCCTTGGCCCAGTCGTAGGCCGTCGTTGTGCTGCGCACGTCGCCGTCGGTCGGGTAGCCGTCGACCCATGCGCCCACACTAGTGGTCGTGATTTGATCGCTCACGGTGGCGGTGCCGTCGTTGGGGCGGCCTTCGTCATAGGTGTTGACCGTGTGTTGGCGCGCAGCGACTTGAGTACCGGCCGGGATGTTGGGGCTGTCCGAGTCGCCAGCGAGGGCCTGGGTCAGGGTGACCAGGTGCAGGGGGCCGAACTCTTCCAGTTGCCGCTTGCCGTCGGTGGAATAAACGGAAACGGTGGCGAGCTGGCGTGCTCGCTCGGCCGGGGAGTCGGCGAGGATGCCGAGTTCGCTCTGCGTGTTGACCTGATAGTCAGCGGTGCCGAGAGCCAGTTCGCGGTTGGTCGCGGTCAGCTCGAAGACCGTGTTACCGAACCGGTCGTACTGGGTGACGGTCACGTGGCGACCGGGCAAGCCAGTGTTCACCTGGCGTCCGGACGCGTTGGTGTAGGTGATCGTCGCCTTGTCGTAGCCGGTCGCGGCGAGGTCGTTTCCGGTGTGGGAAAGCGGGACCTGGTCGACGGGGAATACGGCCGTGGCGTCAGTGGGCGCGTCCGTCTGCCCCCACGCGGCGGCATCCCCGGGGGCCAGTTGGTTGGGCGCCGTAGTGCCCGACAGCGGCACATCGTAGACGACCGAAGTGATCGCCTTGGCGCCGTCGAGTTGGTCCTTGGTGCCAGCCTTGAGAGTCGGACGGGAGGCGGACAGCAGCATGCCGTCGCCAGCCACCGCGCTGTTGCCGGCCTTGCCGTACTCAAGCGTCCACGGCAGCTCACCGGGCCGGGTCAGGGTGGTCACTCGACCAGCGCTGTCATAGCCGTAGACCGTCTTCAGCGCAGGCGAGATGCGCGGGTCCCACTGCTCGCGCAGGCGAGCTGAGTCGTCGTAGGTGTACTGGGAAATAGCCGTGGCCGTAGCAGCCGAGGCTCCAGGGTCAGTGGCCCACAGACGGATCTGCTTCACCTGACCGGTGTAGTCGCCGAATGTGGTGGACGTGGCGGTGGTGGAGGTGCCGTAGACGTACTCCAGGACCCGACAGCCCTTAGTGGAGGGCGTGACCGCGCACGTATCGGAGGAAACCGCGGACGTGGGGGCAATGACGTACTTGGGCCGGGCGAGGGTCTTGCCGCCCACCGTGACCTTCTCGGAGATCACCTTCGTGGTCGACTGGTCTGCTGGAAGGAAGGTGGTGGCCAGCTGCCAAGTGGTGACGGTGGAGTCAACCTTGCTGAACACCGACGTGATGCCTTCGGAGTCCTTCAGGGTGAAAGATCCGGTCAGCGAGCCGGTCAGTGTCAGGTCCTCCGAACCGGCCTCAGGCTTCCAGCCGCCACCGCTGGTCGCGGTGAAACCGGTCTCCTCACCATCAACATCCACGACTGCGACAGACGTGGCCGACGTCTTGCGCACGTAGGCCCAGTCGCTATCCGAGATTTCGGCTGTCGTGCCAGCAGTCCACTGAGGACCGAAGATTGCAGCCTGGCCCTCCTGCTGGCTACCAGCGGACGGAAGGCGAGAGGAGAACGAACGCGAGACGCTCATATCGAAGGCCGAAGCGTCCGTGGTAGAGAAACTGAAGTCACCGGTGAGAGTGTTCAGGCTCCCCGGACCGACCTGCTCGCTGGGCGCCTGGCCAGCGTTGCGATCCACCGTGATCCGCGTAGCTGGGGATGCGTCCGTGGTGGTGCTGTCGGTGAAGACCGCCCGGACGTCCACCGGACCGTCCTCGCTGAGCGTGTCGGTGACGTTCCAGGTCAGTGCCGCGGCGTTGCCTCCGGTCACGGTGGCAGGCCAGGCGGGAAGGGTGGAGCCGTCCGCCTTGCGACGCACGTCCTGGGTGGGGATGTCCTTCCAGGTGTCCGTCTCACCGCGCCGGTACTGGTACCGAACGCCGGTGTCAGTGCTCTTGCCCTGGCCGGTCAGCTCGGTGCGCCGGGCGGGACGGTCACCGTCGCCCGGAGTGAGAAGGGCGGCGCCGGAGCCGGCGTAGAAGGTGTAGCCCGTACCGGCCGAGACGTTGCCAGCGGCGTCCTTGGTGCGCACCGTCAGGGTGTGCTTGCCCGCGCGGAAGACCGGCTTGGCGGTGACCGCACTGCCGGCAGTGGCGACCGACTGCCATGCGGCACCGTCCAGGTTCCACTGGACTTCCTTCACGTCGCTGGTGGGCGGGGTGAAGGTGAAGGCGCCGGTGAAGTCACCGTTGTCATTGGGCGTGCCCGACCACTGGCCGGCCGGGTAGTCGGTAGAGGACACGCTCGTCGTGGCCGGAGCCGTCGTGTCGACCGTGAGGGTACGGAAGGACGACCAGGCACTGGTCGCACTGCCGTCACTCGAACGCACGCGCCACTTGTAGGTGCCCTGCGGCAGGGCCGTGGGCGTCCAGGTGGCCGTCGCGCCGGAGGCGACCGCGGCGCTGGAGCCGGACTGCAAGGCCGTGGTGCCGTTGGAGGCCCAGACCTCGTAGTTCAGCGTGACCTGGGAACCATCGCCGTCGAGTGCTTTCGCCGACAGGGTCGGCGTGGTGTCGTTGGTGGCACCCTTGTCCGCCGGGGATATCAGCGTCGGTACACCCGGTATGGAGTTGTACGTCACCGACAGATACGGCGTGTTGGAGGCGGCGTTGCCGGAGTTGAACCGCTTCCAGCCGTACGGGTCGGACTCGTCCGAGGCGCGCAGGCCCAGGTGGTTGGAGCCGTTGCCGTTGGAGGCCCACGCCTGCACCATCGAGGTCACGTCGGCGTTGACCCAGCCGTCATTGCAGGAGCTGGAGAAGCCCTTGGTCTGCGTGCTGGTGGCGTACTTGGTGCCCCAGGTGGGCTGGGCGGTCCAGCGGGTCGCGGTGGAGGCGGCCCCCGTCGACCACACGTCCCAGCCCTTGGCCGTGCAGGACCAGGAGTGGAATTCGTACAGGTTCAGTTTCGCCGCGCTGATCTGCTTCCCGGTGATGTTCTTCATCGGGAAGGACAGGAACGAACGCGCCACCTGACCGGAGCCGTTGTTGCCGAGCTTGAGCTCGGTCGACGTCGACTGGTCGGTGCCGTAGCCCTGCTGGACGAACGTGTCGAAGCTTGTCCCGACGTTGATCGACGGGTCGATCGTCACAGGGAACTGCGTCTTGGCGTCCGCCAGGAACTTGGCGTCCGCGGTCAGGGTGATGGTGATGGTGTCGCCGTCCTGCGCGACTTTCACCCCGACCTTCGCGGTGTGGGTGTGCTCGCCGGAGTTCTTGTTCGTCTGGGCGTCCCACATCACCGGCGCCGGCAGCAGGCCAGCGTTCTTGCCCTTGGCGTCGGTGAACGTAACCGAGCCGTCCTCGTGCGCCTTCGCGGTCAGGCCCTTGGCCGTCAGGCTATAGGTGATCTGGCCGTTGGCATCGACGGCAGAGCGGTCCTTCAGCTGAAGGAACTGCTCGTAGCCGGTCCGCGTGGACTCGATCAGCAGATCGGTCGCAGGCAGGGCGTCCTTGTACCGGGCAACCGTGTCATCGGCACCCTCGATCACCGGCTGCGGCAGCGCGCCGTACCAGCCCAACTGCAGTTGCCGTCCCGCGCCGTCCTCAACTGTAACCAGCGGCACCGCTGCCGCGGCGGCAGCCTTCGCGCCGGAGGCCTTCAGGCCCTTAGGCGCCGCCTCCTTGCCCGCAAGCTTCAGCCCGTGCGGGTGGCCCTTGGCCTTGATCGAGCCGTCCTCGTCCTGCACCAGCGACGGGTCGACGTCCTGCCAGGCGCCCGAGTCGGTCTGGAAACGGATCGGGCCGGCGTATGCCTCCTCCGTCACCGTGCCGTCAGGGTTGACGTAGGTCGTTGACGTCTCGGTGCGATCGTCGGTGACCTCGATCCGGCGGCTCTGGATCTTCGCCTTCAACCGCGCGGCCGCTTCTGTTGGAGCAGTGGCGGGGCCGAGGGTCTTAGCCGTCTTGGCAGCAGGGGCGTCGCTGGCCCGCGTCTGCTGGGACAGAGCGACAGCCTGGCCTGTGGATTCGATGACCACAGCGGCTTCGGTCGCCATCAGCAGCGTCAAGGCTGCAGCGAGAGGGCGAAGACGTCGCGCGGACGCCAGCGGCCTGAAAGGCTGCTCCGTACCTAGCGGGTGTCGTATGCCTCTTCTGAGGCGCCTACTCATGTGAAGGATCCCCCTCCTCTTGCGTTTCCGAGCAGTGGATCCTCACACGTAGTTCTTACCTCTTCCATACATCTTCTTACTGCTCCTGGCTGGAATTTGACCGTCTGTCTAGTGCAGCGCAGTTCGCCGCTCGCCGTTCCCACGGCGGGGGCTCTTCTTCTTCCCGGCATCGCAGCGCTTCGCTGGCCACCCGATTCATAGGACGGCGGAAGACAACGGGCTTACCGAGGATCCGAGTTGAAGGATCCGCATGTGGGCACAGCGTTCTTCCTCAACACATTGTGTAATTGGCGGGATCAGAGCGGTCGCAGGACTCTTCCGTAGCGGTACGGCTGACGTGGCCGATGACAGGCTGAGGGAGAGTGCCAGATGTTCGGTCGGGCTGGCGCCCAGCTGCGGAGGAAGCGAGATCTGCGCGTAGGAAGGTCTCCGGTGCCGTGCGATAGCTCACGGGCGACACGAGAGAAGAGCATGGGCCTCCCGCATCCCGCGGTTGCGACGGCTGGCGAAGGCCAGCGGCCGCGCGGGCCCGACCAGAGCGCCGGTGCGGCTGCTGGTCCCGGCGCTTGCCGCAGTGGAGCACCCCCGTGCGGCGTGGAGTCCCACCGGACCGCATTCGCTACGATCTGCTTTCCCGCGACGGATACGAGTCCGGGGATCACTGCGCCGCCGTCAGCGACTCCGGCCGCAAGGCCCAACGCCAAACCCCTCCTGGCTGGCGGCAGCTGGCCCGTGTCAGGCAAGAACCCGCAGGCCCGTCCCCCTCCCACCAAGGACTCCGCCGGCGTCTGGCAGGTCAATCGCACCACCGTCACCCTGCGCAACACGGTGACGGATGCGGACGGCGACAAGGCTGACCGCTCCTTCCAGGTCTACACCACGGATGCCAGCGGCAACCCGAAGGACCAGGTCCAGCTCACTGACCCCGACACGGAAAGCCCGCAGCCTACGGCGTGGTGGTGTCCGACTTCGTGACGTCCGGCGGCTGGGCGAACGTCACCCTCAGGTACGGCGACCTGAAGCCCAACACCACCAACGCCTTTCGCACCAGCGCCTACGACGGCAGTCTGTACGAGACCACCTGGTCGGCGTGGGCGAAGTTCAAAACCCGTGGCCGTGCCGTGGACATCAAGCTCCCGGAGCCGAACAAGAGCGCACCGGCGGTGGACCTGGACAAGTACCAGGCACCCCAGGTCGGGCGCCGTAACCGGCCCGAGGTTACCGGCGTCGCGAAGGACGCCGGTAAGGGCAGCGAGACCTGTACTGACCACGGCCAGAAGATCACGTGCAGTGGCTGGGCAACTCCACCCCGGAATTCGATATCCGCTGCGACGTCGTCGCCTCCACCACGAGCCCCGGCTGCGTGTTCTCGGCCTATAAGCCGACCTGGGTGATTAACTTCGCCAAGACGCCGGCCGCCGTCGCCCACGCCTGGAGCGGCGACGGCTTCGGCGACGTCATCGGGCGTGCCCCTCCGCCGTCAGCGTCTCCACCACGGCCATGGTGTCGTCGTGGACGTAGAACGCCTCCAGCGGCCACACGGTGCGCTGCGCGGTGAACGCGATGAACCCGAACGAGACGGAGGCGAGCGGCATCACGGCCAGGAGGTGGCGCAGCTGCCCGCGCATCGCGTCGGGGCCGGCCATGCGGTAGCGCAGGACGGGCTCCTCCACGAGGTCGACATAGCGGTGCCCACCCTCGTAGAGGAACCGGGAGCGGGCGACCCGGGTTTCAGACCGTGTCCTACGGTGAGGCCTCGTTGACTCGGTATGGGGCGGGGTACGTGGAGTTGAATTGTTCCGGACGGGCTGTGGGAGATCGCGAAGCCGCTGATCCCGCCGCCGAGGGTGGGGCCGCAGGGCGGCGAGACGCAGGATGAGACGCTGTTCGCGGCCATTACCTACCTGGCGCCAACTACCGCCCTGTTTCGGTATATCGAGGTCGGCCGCCCACCGTCGGTTCCTGATTTGGTCGAGAGCCGGCGTCTGGGGGCGGCTACACGAGGCCGTGCTGCACCGGCTCGACGACGCTGGCCTCATCGACGTCACCCGTGTCGTCCTGGACACCGCCCACGTTCGGGCTAAAAAGGGGGCGAACACACGGGTCCGAGCCCCGTGGACCGGGGCAAGCTGGGTTCCAAGATGCACGTCCTGTCGGACGCGAACGGACTGCCCCTCCTTGTCGGCGTCTCGGCCGGCAACACACACGACAGCGAAGGGCTGAAGCCCACGAGACGGGTGAACGCAGCCTGCGCCGGGTCGCCGGGGTGATGCAGCGCACCACGCAGTCCCTGGTCTCCGTCGGCCTGGCCGGCGAGTCGGTGCGGGCCACCCCCGAGCACCCCTTCTGGGTGCAGGGCAAGGGGTGGACCGAGGCGCAGGCCCTGCGCCCGGGCGACCGGCTGCGGACGCTGGACGACAGCGATGCAGAGGTGGCCTCGGTGCGCCGGGCGGCCGTGCGGACGCAGGTGTTCAACTTCGAGGTCGAGGGCGAGCACACCTACTTCGTGGGCGGCAGCAAGCTGCTCGTGCACAACAGCTGCCGTATCTTTCCCAACCGGATGGCCACTACCCTCGAGGAAGAACTCTCCCTGGCGGAGCGGCTCGGTATACGGCCCGCCAAGCCGGGATCGGCGGACTGGGAGCGGTACATCGACTTCGACGGCGAGCCCGTCAAGTGGGCCGTACTGGAGGACGGACAACTGGTCATCATGCCGAAGACAGTCGGCCAAAAAGAGCTCTCCCCTCCGGTACTCAGCGGTGGCGGGGCGGTTAGGGCCGCAGGTGAGGCGGATCTCGCGGGCGGCAACGGTCAGTACTTCGGCCTGCGCATCGACAGCCACAGCGGTCACTACTACATCCCCGGTGACCCGTTCTGGGCACCCGGCGGCGGCGCGGAGCAGATCGGCAGGGAAGCCTTCGCTGCGGCCGGGGTGAGGTTCAAATGACCAGTCCCTTCAACGACCTCGGCCGGCTCGATCTCGGGCAGCACATCCGCCGCTGGTCGGCGCTCCAGCCCGGGACGGTCGACGGTGCAGTGAGCCAGTGGGAGTTCGCGGCGCAGCAGTTCGCGGCCCGGATCCAGCATGATCCGAGCCGGATCCGCGACGACCAGTGGGGCGAGCTCGCGCAGGCCTGGGCATCACTGCTCGCAGCGGCCCGGGCGGCAACCGGAGAACAGCGCAACGAGTGGCTGCTGCGCGACCTCTGGCTGCGGGCCGGCCTCGTGGAGGAGGTGGGGCCGCGTGCGGATGAGCCGCTGCTGGATCCACGGCCGGTCATCGAACAGGCGCTGGACGCCATGCCCATGAGCCATCAGGAGGCCGCTGCGCTCGCACCGCGGTGGCAGGAACTGGAGACCGAACGGATCCTGGCCCTGCGCATGATCCGGCGCCTGCTGAGCCCGGTGCGCTGGATCGCCCCGCTGCTCACCGGACATCCCCGCTACAGCGAGTACGAGGCGTGGGAGCGCCTCGCCGGCGACTTGCCGTGACCTGCCCGGTGTGATCCGGAACGCAGGGCCCTGTACAAACGCCGAGGGCGCCCTCTGACACAGGGGGGCGCCCTCGGCGCCGTACGGCGACCGCCTCGGGATCAGTCGGGTGAAGAAGCACCCGTGGCACAACTACTGCAGCCTGGGCATGTCCCGCCGTGCGTGAGGAAGATCCATGACGCACACGTGGCAGGTCCGGACCTGGCCGTAGTGGAGGTGGCGGCCGCCGATGATACGACCGCCTTCGCCGTCCAGGCGTTGCTCGGCGCGCGGTACGCCATCGCACCGGCGGGACCGTACGGACCCGCGAACCAGGCGAGCCGGGCGTACGGCTGCGCTGCTTTGTGCGCCTCCACCCGGAGCCGGACTCGTAGCAGTGCGAGCACGAGCCATCGGTGAGGGCGGCAGACGCCGGCCGCTGCGGCCGCCGGTAACTGCGCTTTACCTGGCGAGCACCACGGTGACCGGCACGTCGGGGCACCTGTTTAGGTTCTCCGACAGGGCGGTCTGTTCGCTTGCGTCGATGCTCAGTCCCCAGCGCATCTTGTCGGCGATCCAGTCGGTGACGTACTGGCAGCGGTAGCCCTCGGCCGGCGGCAGCCACGTGGTGGGGTCTTGGTCCGCCTTCGACCGGTTCGACGCGGGTCCTCTCGAAGATCAGCGATTGGTCTTGATCTTCGTAGCGGCCCCGGAAGCCGACGCGCCCGGGAAGCGGCGGTGGGTCCACTCGAGCGGGCAGTAAGTCAGATGGTCGCCTCGGGTGTGACCGAGCGCGATAGTTGGCCCGTCTGGCCAAGTAGGTGCTCAGATCCGCGCCCGCCAGTCAGCGGCCGTGGAGACCACCCTCATCGCGCCGGCCGTCACTCCTGCTTGCCCGCGTTGGAGTGGAGTACAGCCGCCGCAATCTCCCGCACGCGGTCCAGGGTGATCCCCGCGCGCTGTTCGACGGCGAGGGGATGGTCGGTGGGCTCGAGCTCGACGAAGGGGCGCTCGCCGACCGGACGGGTGTGCACGTGCGTCTTCAGGTTGAGGGTCGTGGCTGGGTAGACCGGCAGGTCGGTGGTGAGCCAGCCGAAGTACGGCGTCTCGGTCTCGCGGCCGGGGGTGTCCCACAGATCTGCGGCCCGGGAGAAGTTCTCGCGGCTGAGCGAGACCCAGACGCCCCAGGAAAACGGCTCGTCGCTGTCGATGACCGGTATCTCGATCATGCCCTTGACGAAGTAGTGCTGTGCGCGGACCACACACTGATCCGCGGACAGCAGACAGTCTTCGGCGACGGCGAAGGCCGGATCCCACACAGCCGGAGCCTCGGCCGTGTAGTTCATCGGCAGCTCAGGGTGGTGGGACCCGCAGCACGAGCAGGTGAAGCCGAAATCGCTGGTCATGGTGCTGGAGCCTAGTGATGGCTGCCGGGATCACCGCGGGCGGCTCCCCTTCCGGCCGCCCCTGCGGGCCAGCTATCGCGCTCAGTCACATCGGGCACCGCGTGCGGGTGTCGACGAGCGAAGAAAATCGAACACATGATTGAATTGAGTCATGCGGCCGATTCCCGCCTCCTGATCCTGCGCTTCTAGATCAAGCTCATGAGCGATGCAGTTCCGGAGGCGGTGCCGGCCCGGCCGTGGCGCCGGGAGGATGGGCGAGAGCCGGTCGTGTGGACTTGGCCTTCGTCTGACCCGCCTGCCTTGTGGGTCATGTCGGCGGGCCACTGGCGGCGGGCTGAGGTACGGGCCAGGCAGGACTGGCCCGACGCACGCGTCATCTACCAGGTGCTTGTGGATACGGATGAATCCGGCTCAAAGGGCACGCGCGCGTATCAGTGGCCGCAAGAAGGTCTGCGGGTCGCACACTGCAGCACACTGGCTCCCTCTCGCGACGCGCAGCAAGGCGGCGGACTGCCGCGCCCGCCCGGCGGGCGGGCGCGGCCCCCTGCCCGGCCGGTGTCCTCGGGCGGCGGGGACGGCGGCGCCGTAGCGTCGTGAGCGTGAACGATGCGCCCAGACGTATCGACCCCGCGACGGACGCGACGGACCGGGCCGCCGCGGCGCTGCTCCTGGGATGCCGGCCGGCCGAACCAGGTCGGGTACTGCGCGCGCTGGTGTGTTAACTGCACCTTCTCTGGTTTGCTGGGCAGGACATCCGAGCCTCTTGGAGGGGTATGGAGGACCTCCGTCGCGGACTCGCTCGGGACTCAGATCAGGTCCCACCACCAGGCGATCGAGCGGATGGGGACCGGTCCTGTTTCCAGACCGGCGGGGACGGTGTAGGTGATCAGGTCGGTGACCTGATGGCCGGAGCCGGCGTAGCGGGGGTTGCCGGTGTGCCACGTCACGATGTTGGCGATCAGGTTGAGGATGTTGGCCAGGAACGCGGTCATGGCGGGGCTGGGGTGTCCGGCCGCGAGCCGCTCGTGCAGGGACAGGATGAGCACCATCACGCGATTGCACAGGGTGATGGCCTCGATGGTGGCGTCGAGCTGGGTGGTGTAGCCACGGTCTGCGATCAGGGTGTTGAGCAGATTGTACCCATCGTCGGGCTCGTAAGTGGCGATGTCGTTGAACCACAAGAGGAGGAGGTAGACGGCATCGCACAGGGCGGTGAAGCCGGGTTGCGCGGCTTCCTGTACGGGGATGTCCGCCCCGATACCGATTTCAATGCCCGGGACAAACGGCCCTCCGGCGCCCAGCCGCAGGAAAGGCTGGTCGTCGACGGCAGGAGTGATCCGCCCAAGTCGGTGCGAGATCTCCAAGGGAATGTGGTGGTAGTAGCGGCCGTAGGCCGCGCAGAAGCGGGTGAACTGGGCTGAGGTCGCCAGGCGGCGGGCTCCGTCGGCGATGTCGCACCACAGGTTCCATGCGCCAGAGGGCACGCCCGGTGGAGGCAGTGTGCTGGGGGTCCTGAGCCGCTCCTGCATGACGGTGGTGACCGTCAGGGCCTCGTGGACCGTGGACAGTGTCTCCAGCCAGTCGTCCAGGGCGAACCCGCCGACCATAAGCTTGGCCACCCAGGTCATCGCCTCCACGCCCGCGGTGGGGCCGCAGTTGGCGGTGTAGGCGGCGGCCCCGGATGCCAGCAGCCCCTTGTGCTGGTCGGGGGTGGGGAAGCCAGGAGCACGGTCGGTGAACCAGTCGCAGACAGTGCGGTTGATCTCATCCGCCCGGGCGTGGGTGGTCGGAGTGAGGGGGCAGTACAGGATGCCAGGCATGCGTTCGCTCCAGAGGTGTTGAGTGCACTGTGACGACAGCCCGGGGTGGCGACTTCGAGGCTGGCATCGCTGTCAGCGGTCGCGTCGCGTCAATAGGTGGGCGAGGGCGGTGAGTTCGGCTTCGGCCAGAGGTTCGGGGGCGGCGAGAGCGAGACGGTGCAGGGCATCGGCGGTGTGTCGATGGGCCCGGGTCAGGGTTGCGCTCTTTGCGCCGGTCTGCTCGATCAGGTCGGCCGCGTACCGGCACTGCTTGTCGTCGAGTGGGCCGTCTTGGTTGTAGAGAACGCGCAGGGCGTCGGCCTGCGGGGTGTGGCCGGTCAGCGCGGCAGCCACGGGGAAGGTGGCCTTGCGCGAGCGCAGGTCGGATCGGGCGGGCTTGCCCATGGCTTCCTCGTCGCCCCAGATGCCGAGGACATCGTCGACGCACTGGAACGCGATGCCGAGGTGTCGGCCGAACGCCCGCAGATGCCCGGCCCGCTCGTGGTCCGCGCCGCCGGCAAGGGCTCCGAGCTCGCACGCACAGGCCAGGAGTTCGCCGGTCTTGCCGGTGGCGACGGCCAGGACCCGATCCTCGCTGATCCCGGTGCCCGACTCGAGGAGGGTGTCCAGATACTCGCCCTCGATCAGGGCCTGGACGGCGGCGAGCAGCACCGGGAGGTTGCGGTCGGCCCCAGGTGCGTCGGTCAGGGCTTGGACGGCGGCGAAGAACAGGGCATCGCCCGCGAGGATCGCCGCTGGGACGCCCTTGGCCGCCCACAGCGCGGGCCGGCCGCGCCGCAGTGGGTCCTGGTCGATGATGTCGTCGTGGAGCAGGCTGGCGTTGTGGACCAGTTCCACTGCCACCGCAGCGGGCCGGGCGGCGTCCTCGTCGCCGCCTACGGCTCGACAGGCCAGCAGGGCCAATGCCGGGCGCAGAGACTTCTGGCTGGCCGGAGAGTCGAGGACGGCACCTTGGTCGGTCCACCAGCCGAAGTGGAGTCCGGCGACATGCCGGACTTCGGCAGGCAGGCCGTTGATCCTGGAGCGGATCAACGGGCTTATCGCGGTCGCACTCTGGGCCAGTATCTTCGCGCAGTCACGCGGTAAGCCAACCACTCGGGCCCCACTTCTGAAGGTCACCGCCAAATCCGCTCTAGGGTGAGGTGTACGCGACACGTCAGGCAGGGCGCACATACCGGCGCGCGAAGCACGGCCCACAGAGAGATTCGCGGCTCGCCAACGCAAGAAGTCCCTCCCGCCTCGAGCAGGACAGACCGTGCCATCCGGGTGGAGTGCGGAGAAGCCAAGGGCTCACGGCGCGGTACGGGCGGCACGCCTGGTCCGTGTGCCCTGCCTGCCGCGCCGCCGGGCAGGACGCGGTTAGGCGCTGCGCGGCTTGCGGCTGCTTGCCTTCTTCGTCGCCGTCTTCTTCGCTGCGGTCTTCTTGGCGGGCGGTTTCTTCGCGGCGGCCTTCTTCTTCGGCTTCGGCAGCTCGTGCACCTCGGCCTCTCCCCCGTGCTCGCCGCGGGATTCGCGGGCCTTGTCCACCGAGGCGTTCAGTGCGGCCATCAGGTCCAGGACCTGCGCCGGCTCCTCCACCTCCGGCGCCTGCGGGAGCGGCTTGTCCTCCCGTTTCGCTTCGATGATCTGCGCGATGGCCTCGGTGTACTCGTCGTGCGCGTCGAGCTCGTCGAGGTCTTCGACGCTCATGGTGTCCATGAGGGCGAGCGCGCGCTCGATCTCCTCATCGGAGACCTCTACGGGTGGCGGGAGCAACTCGGCCGGGCTGCGGATCTCATCCGGCCAGCGCATCGCGTGGAGCACCAGGGCGTCGTCGCGGACCCGCAGCATGCCGAGGCGTTCGCGGCCGCTCCAGGCGTACTTGGCGATGGCGACCTTCTCCGACCGTCCCAGGGCCTGGACCAGCAGTTTTTAGGGCTTGGCGGCGACCTGGCCGTAGGACTGCAAGTAGTAGCCGTCGCTGATCTGGATCGGGTCGATGTCCGCGGCGGGGACGAACGCGACGATCTCGATGGCCTTCGCCGTCGGCAGGGGAAGGTCGCGCAGTTCCTCGTCGGAGATCGCCACGATCTGTGCCGCCTGGTTTTTCGTCTCGCGGGTCACTTCGTAGCCCTTGCCGATCTCGGCGCTGGATACCTCGCGGTCCTCGAGGTCGCAGAACTTCCGCACGCGGACGCGGCCGCCGTCCTCACGGTGGTACTGGTGGAACCGGATGCTGTGGTCCTCGGTCGCGCCGACCACGTTGATCGGCACCGTGCCGTTGACTGAACTAAACGATGAATATTCGCTGGTCAGAGGCTATATCTGCTAGCTTCCCGGCCATGCTTGAAACGGATGATGATGCCCGGGATTTAGCAGGTTTCGTGCTGCCAGAGACCGGGGCACTGATCGAGACGACGGACCCGTTGCGGCCATGGGTCCTGCTCGACGCGGACGGGACCGTCGTCGCCCCGGTTGAGAGGTTCTTCGCGGAACTCCAGGCCAACGCGCGTCCAGCAACGACGATCCGCTCCTACGGCATGGACCTGCTGCGGTGGTGGCGGTTCCTGTCCGGATGGGGCGTCGCGTGGGATCGAGCGAGCCGACGGGATGCGCGGGACTTCGCCCGGTGGATGCAGATCGCGCCGAAGGCTTCCCGGGTGCATTGGCGCCACCGGGCCTCCGGAGAGCAGCCTTCGGAGCCGGTGAAACGGCCCGCGGCAGGCGTGCCGAACCCCGTCACGGGCCGGGCTGCGCCAGGCTCGCTGTACTCGGCCTCGACGCGGGTGCACTGCGAGACGGTGCTGAGGTCGTTCTACGACTTCCATCTGGAGGAGGGCACCGGCCCGATCATCAACCCGTTTCCCCCAGCGGGGGTACGCCGCCGGTTGCCGGCGGCAGCCGGCCGGGCGACCCGGCAGTCGGCGGGTGGCAGGTACCGGCCCTCGCTTCCTCAGCGTCTGCCGCGGCGGCTGCCCGACGATTGCTTCAACGAGCTGTTCGCCGCGCTGCGTTACAACCGCGACCGTGCTCTTCTGGCTTTTGGGTGTCCAACGGGGCCCGGGCCAGCGAGTTGCTGACCAGTCGGCAGCGTGATCCGCTGCCCGGAGAGCAGCTGCTGGGCGTGATCCGAAAGGGAACCAGGGCATTTCAGCAGTTGCCGTCCTCGCCTGATGCGTTCGTATGGCTGCGCCTCTATCAGGAGGAGGCCTGGCGAGCTGGGGCGCCCCGGGGAGGACACCAGGCGTTGTGGTGGACGCTGCGGCGGCCGTTTCGACCGCTGGCCTACCACGCGGCCCGGGCGATGCTGAACCGAGCCAACGAGTTACTTGGGGCGAACTGGACGCTGCACGACCTGCGGCACACCGCCGCTTACCGTATGGCCCGCGATCCAGGGCTCGCTTTGACGGACGTGCAGTGGGTTCTTGGCCACGCGCACCTGAGCACCACCCAGATCTACCTGCCGGCTGGACGCGACGAGATCATTGAAGCGGTCCGTGCACATCACCAGCGCCAGAAGCGGCTGGCGCAAGTCCCTGCAGTACCCGCCGCTGGATACCGAGCCGAGTCGCTCCACGACCTCTTCGGAGGGGCCCGGTGAATGTTCGAGTCCGGGAGATGACCGGCGGCACACCCCTCCGGGCGGACGACCGTCCACCGGTGCGGGCGGCCGCAGGCGGCGTGATGCGGCAGGCACAGGCTCAGTTCCCGGCTCGATCCGCCGGCACACGATGGACGATGACGTGCTCGTCCGTCGAGGAGGTGCTGGCCGCTCTCGATCGCCCGCCGTTTCGAGCGGACAAGGCTCACACCCGGTGGGAGCGCAGGCATGGTGCGCATGCGGTTCTGGCGTGGTTGTCCGGCTTCTCGGGCGAGACCTGGCAGGAGCGATGGGAGGCATCCCCGGCAGCTGCCAGTTCTCAGGCCTGGGCCGAGGAGGGGCTGGCATGGGTGAGTACTGCGGCCGATGCGCAGTGGAGGTACGTGCAGACAGGGCTACTGATGCTGGCCAGCATCGATGCGCTGCGCCTCTCGATTCCCTGGCAGTTCGGCCACCGCACTACGCATCTGCGTCCCCTCGTCGAACGCACCCGGGACCCTGAAGGGCTGACCCGTCTGCAAGAGATCGTCGGCCCGAAGCGGTGGGCATCCGTCGGAGGCGGCCGCGCCCGCCTGGCGTTGGCTCGGATCATGCTCGCCAAGGGAGGAGGCCTGGCGGACATCACCGCCGGAGACGCCTTCGAGTACTACACCGAGTTACGGAAGTTGGTCCGTAGCCAGGCCGGCGGCACCCTCTTCTACTCCTGGCTGCGAGACCTGGGGAACATGCCGTCCGACGCCCCGGTGACCCTGCGTTTCCTCAACAAGGTCACGGGTCAGCTCACCTGCACGCAACTGGTCGACCGGCACGGCGTGGCCTGCCCACCGATCCGCGAGCTGCTGATCGACTACCTGGAGGAGCGCCGACCACGGCTTGACTACAGCACTCTCGACAACCTTGCCCGCAACCTGACCAGGAACTTCTGGTCTGACCTGGAGATACATCATCCAGGCATCGCCTCCCTCGACTTGCCGCCTGGAGTCACCGCCGCGTGGAAGGAGCGGTTCCGCACCAGGATCCAGCGGCGGAAACGGCCGGACGGCACCGTGGAAGAGACGCTCGTCGAGCGCGCTGAATACGACCAGTTGCTCGTGGCGGTGCGGGCTCTGTACCTGGACATCGCGCGTTGGGCGGCTGAGGAACCCACCCGGTGGGGACCCTGGGCAGCGCCCTGCCCGATCAAGGAGGCTGAAGTCTCCAACCGCAAGCGCGTCAAGCGGCGCAAGGCCCGCATGGACCAGCGAACGCGCGAGCGGCTGCCCGTCCTGGAGACCTTCGTCCGTGCTGCGGCTGATCACCACGCCGAGCAATCGGCCCGCCTGCAGGCCCTGCTCGCCGTCCCACCTGGTGCCCCCTTCACGATCGGCGACGCGGTTTTCGTCCGCACCAAAAACGCGACGACCGCCGGCGCGAGGGACGAGCAGGGCACTCTTCGCTATTTCGATCAGGCCGAACATCGCGCCTTCTGGGCCTGGGCAGCGGTGGAGTTTCTCCGCCACACGGGCGCCCGCATCGAGGAGATGCTGGAGATCAGCCATCACGCGATGATCCAGTACCGGCTGCCGACCACCGGCGAGATCGTCCCCCTGTTGCAGATCGCTCCCTCCAAGACCGACCAGGAGCGAGTCGTTCGTCAGCCCAGAACTGGCCGACGTCGTGGCCACCATCATCCGACGCGTTCGCGACCCGCGGACCGGGGCCATCCCGCTCCTGTCCGCCTACGACTATGAGGAGCGCGTCTGGAACCCGCCGTCCCCGCTGCTGTTCCAGTGGGACCGCGGCGGCGAGAGATCCCGCATGTCGGGCGAGTTCATCCGCAGCGCGCTGGGAGAGGTCCTCGCCTTCATCGGCCTCACCGACTCAACCGGCCAGCCTCTGGTCTTCGCGCCGCACGACTTCCGCCGCCTGTTCATCACCGATGCCATCCGCTCCGGCCTCCCGCCTCACATCGCGCAGGTCATCGCCGGCCACGCCAACATCAACACCACAATGGGCTACAACGCGATCTACCCAGAAGAGACCATCGAAGCTTCATCACCCGCCGCCGCGCCCTGCGGCCGGCAGAGGAATATCGCACCCCCACCGACGCCGAGTGGGAGGACTTCCTCGGCCACTTCGAACGCCGCAAGCTCTCCGCCCGCGCCTACGGCACCGCCTGCATCCACGAACACGCTTGCGTTCGTTGCTCGCTTCTCCGGCCGGACCCGGGCCAGCGCGACCGGTTGGAAGAGATCCGCGACAACCTCGTCGACCGCATCGCCGAGGCCGAGCGCGAGGGCTGGCTCGGGGAGGTCGAAGGGCTCCGGATCAGCCTGGCTGGAGCCGAGGACAAGCTTGCTCAGATGGACCGACGAGCTTCCGGCGGTACGGCGATCAACCTCGGCATGCCGCGCATTGCCGCAGCTCAACCCGCCCAGGCGGAAGGAACAGCGTCGCTGCCACAATCACTGGATGACCAGCAATGACATCAGGTTCGACTGCCGGCACCGTGACCACGGTGGCCCGCTCGTGATCGTCCCCCTCATCGACAAAGCACCACTCGCCGATTTGATCGACGGGTTCGAGATCGCCGCCGGGATGCAGCCCGCAGGCGACGCCTATGGCGGTCTGATCCCGGAGTTCTTCCGGTTCGGCCCGATGCAGGATCACTTCCTCGGACGGTCCACCAACGCGATTGGGCCGAAGACACCCGTTCTCGGCTGTGAATGCGGCGAGTGGGGATGCTGGCCCCTCATGGCCCGCATCACCGCGACGGCCGACTTCGTGACCTGGGACGCCTTTGAGCAACCGCACCGCAAGAGCCGCGACTATGTGGCATTCGGTCCGTTCCATTTCGACCGGCGCCAATACGATGACGCTTTGCAAGCCCTGAGCGCGGTGATCGGCCCCGACGCCGACGACACGTGCGCATGAGCGCCACCAGGCGCGGCCTGCTGAGCTAAGGGATGGGGAAGTGGTTCATGGAAAGGTTCGAGACGGAGAGTCTGGCGCTCATGCCTGGCCAGACGGTGCAGGCCAGGATCCTCAGCCATCACCCATGGGGTGTGCTCGTTGAGATCGTTGGTTACGAGAACGCTGGTCTCTCGGCCTCTATCGACATGATCCAGCAGTTCTCCCAGACGACGAGCAGCCATGACGAACTACTCGCGCTCTTTCCACCCATCGGTTCGCAGCTCAATGCAGTGATCGAGCAAATCCACCGCTGGCATCCGCCGGTATCAGTGCGGCTCACCATCCGACCTGCCGACCTGGAGTCGCTGGTCTGGAGCTGCGACTTCTGTGGTGAGCCGATCACGTTGGGCCCAGGTGGAGACGCCCTCGTCCTGGACTCGCGCAGCAATGACGGTCCAGGAAGCCACACCGTCATCTCCCACCGGCACTGCCTTGCCGAGCGTATCCGCCCGGAGAACAGCGGAGAGCGGGCGCGAGCACTGAAGATCGGGAAGATGTGCTGAAGTCGTGAGACCCGCGCCTACGGCATGGATGAGCTCGACCGCTCATTCGGAGGGAACAGAGCGGTAGTTCAGAGAAGTGACTAGGCCAAACGAGATGGCGCCGTTCCAGATCGTGCGGGGCATGCGTGTCCTCCACACGACCCAGCCTACGAAGGGCGCGCCGCCGGCGCACCACACCGTGCGCCCCTCGGGGCAGGGCGGGAGGCTGGCTGGCCAGTGAGCGCCCAGTCGTGATCTACCCGCCCAACGAGAACGGTGGCCGCCGCGTCCGCATCAGCGGAAAGAGCGCCGGCACCGCGTACTCGCTCAACGACATCGCGGTCTTTCTCGAGCGGGCGGGCCTGGAACTGGGATGGGACGAGATCGATGTGGCCGCCGACACCGAGATGATCGAGTGGCGCGGCGGCGGCCCGGACTTGTGGGGGTAAGGGAACTCACGGGTTCGGGTGAGAGGCGGCCTTCAGCCGCCAGCCGCTGCCACTGCAGCTGTCGTGCAGGGGCGGGAACCGGTGGCCCTTCACGTCGGTGCTGTACTCGTGACGCTGCCCGCAGTCGCATTCATAGATTCCGGACTCAGGGACGATCTCGCCCGGGTGGTAGGTCTTCTCGCTGCTCTCGCTCATGCCGCCCAGCGTCCCCCGGCCGGCGGGACAGCGGCCGGTCGGCCGGGACTGAACGGGTGACGGGTTGTGCCCAGCTGGATTGTCAGTGCCAGCGGCGATGATGCCGGTATGACGATCACCATGCGCAACTACGGATTGACCTGGACCGACCGCGGCGGCACGGCGCGCGCGTCGGCCGTCGCGTACGACAAGCCGAGCGGGCAGAGGCAGAAGCAGGGACTCGAGGACGCCGGGTGCACGGACGTGGAGCTGGTGGAGGTCAAGCCGGGAACGCTGCCGGATCCGCGGTCGTGAAGCGCGGCTCGGCCTGCCCGGCACTTGAAGTCGACGACCTCGCGCCCCGTACGGGCTGACGGCGCGTGGGCCCAGTCTGGGTACTGTGCGCACCGCGGATTGAGTACGTGCCTGGTGTTCCGTGTCCGGCGAACGGGATGAGATCGGGGCATGAACGAGACCGTCCACTCTCCGACGCCCGGCGTGCAGGCGGCTGCGGCACGGGACCGCTCCCGTTTCTGGTCCGCTGTGTGCGCCGGTCTCTTCCTGCCGGCTGCCGTGGCGGCCGTTGCGCTGGCACTGTCCACCGAGCGCGCGACGCACTGCGTGATGTACGGCGGGGACGGGTGCGGCCCAACCGTGCCTGCTTGGCTCTTCTTCTGGGGGATCGGTGTGGGCGCTGTTGCCTGCGTCGTCGCCTTGGCCGCGCCGGCCGCTCGGGTGCGGCGGGTGGCGCTCGCCGCCCAGGTCGTGGCGGAAGGCGCGGCACTGCTGGAGATCCTCAGTTACGGGTAACCCGGTCGTCCTGATTCGCGGGAGTGGAGGGCCGCTTCCACGGCAGACGCACGGCACCCTGACGGCCTGTCGCCGCATCCACACGGTAGGAGACCCCGTATTCGCGGGCGAACCGGTTGGCTTCGGCGACCGAGCCGCTGAGAGCGCGCAGGTAGAACGCGTAGGCCACCGTCTCGACCTGCTCCGGCGTCAGCGTCATCCGCCAGCGGTTGTTCGGCCGGTCGAAGTGCGCGGTACGCACTCGCTCAACAAGGCCGTCTGCCGGCGGCACCCGCAGCACCGGGCACAGGTTCACGTACACCCGCAGGGCGTCCATCTGTGACGGCCACAGCTCGACCACCTGCTCCCCCTCGGCAGGCGGGGCGGATTGCGGGGCGGGGGCGGGGGACGCCTCCAGGTAGGCCAGTACGTCGTGGCCCTGCGGGCTGAGGCGGGCCGCCCACAGCACAGGGCGCCCCTCGTGGGCGGACAGCTCCGCGCGCGTCTCCCTGTCCGCCAGCTCGGCCAGGCCCTGGCCCGCGGCGGTCTGGACGGACTGCTGCACGCCGGGCTCGACACCGGTCGACAGGGCCCAGCCGTACGCGGAATGCTCCTCCCGCTCGCGGAGGTAGCGAAGAACTTCCAAGCGGGTCTGCCGTGCGCCCATCATCACCTTCACCGTTGCCGGGTACCCCAGGAGACGGTAGAGCCTGTGCACGGGGCTGTGCGAGCGCCTCCGCTCCACTCCCCCGGCCTGGCGCTCGCCGCCTGAGGCGAGCGCACGACTGTGGGGCCACCCCCCGCCGACTAGGGGTGGCCCCACAGTGAGACGTCAGTGCTGGCTGAGCGTCAGTTCACGTCAGGTGTGCGGGTCAGTGGTGGCCGCCGCGGTGGTGGTGGCCCCAGGACTGGTCGTCGACGAAGCGGCCGCGGTCGTTGCGCAGGGTCGCGGTGTCGTGGTCGTTGTTCCAGACGTAGTGGCGGCGGTCCTGGAACACGTCGTGCCGGGCGTCGCGGCCTTCACCGGTGTGGACGCGGACGGTGGAGCGGCCGTCCAGGCGGTAGTGGTGGAAGGTGTAGGTGTGGCCGGCCTCATCGCTGAGGGTCCAGCGGTCGAGGTTCACCGCCCGGCGCGTGTGATTGGTGATCTCCACCCACTCGGCGTTCAGGGAGCGGTTGGAACGATCGTCACGTCCCGGGGAGTCGTACTGCACCGCGCTGATTGTCACCGCCGCGCGCTCACGCGAGGGGTGGTGGTGGCCGGCGGCCATGGCCGGCAGCGCGGTGGCGCCGACCAGGGCGGCGGCCACGGCAGTGGCGGCGGTCAGGCGACGGGCGGAAGAAGAAACGGACACCAAGGTCCCCCTTCAGGGTGCGCACACCCGGCCGGGTTCAGGCGGCGCTGCCGCAGGTCCAGCGGGTGCGTTGTGCTGGTGTGCGGCCGGTCGGCCACACACGCACACCATGCAGCCCCCACGCCCGGCACGTGTGGGAAATGCGGAGCGTTATTACGAATTCAACAGAGTTTTCTAACTCCCACATTTAATAGCCATCAAAGCGGCGAATGCGCCAAGTTGACGACCCGTTTCGCGCACAGGCCTTGCAGCGCCTGGGCGGAGGTGATGATCCGCCAGATCCCGCCACCCCACCGGCCGGAACACGATCACCCGAAAGTGAGTAACAACAGACACGGCCAAATGCAGACCTGCTGCCGGAAGACGGGCACCTGCCCTGCCATGGGGGCCGACCGGATACCCAGGTCGACCCGGCACGGCACCGAGTCTCCTGGCGGTACACCTTCGGACGCATCACCAAACGAAGAGCACTTGTCGGTGGGAGCTGCGAACAGTTGGTTCCTGCTGGGCCTCCGAATGTTGATGAGAAGTAGAAGCGGTCGCGTGCCACGGAATCGTGATGTCGTCAACGTGTTGCCGTCCGTATCCTTCGGCGGGTGAGTCTGATCGAGGTGGGTCCCGGGCAGGTGGAGCTCGTCGTGCGGGGGCCCGGGGCGCTGTCGACCTCTGTCCGGTTGTTCGACTGGTCACGTGCGGATGAGTACGAGACCGTCTTCGCGGTGGAGGCCGTTGCTGAGGGTGTGCGTGCACGGCTCGAGAACGTGACCGTCACCGTCTGGGACGACATGAGCGAGTTCTTCGACGGCCTCGCGCGCGATTTCCGTGGTTGGGAGGAGGAGCGGGTTTGGATCAACAACCACCTGGTCGTGACGGCGACCTTCGGCTCGGGTGGTCATGTGTATCTGAGCTGGACGCTTCGGTCCGGCTTCTTTCCCGGTGACTGGAAGTGCACGGTGACGACCGTGATCGAAGCCGGTGAAGGCATGACGGCTGCAGCCGCGGACCTGCGGGAATTCCTGGGCCAGGGGTAGGTCTCCCACGATCGCTCCCTCACAGGCACTCCCGCGTCAGGTTCAGCCGACTGCTTGCTGTCAGGCACGGGCTCGGGTGGTGGCGAGACGGTAGGAGTCGGTGCCGGTTTCGATGATGTTGCCGCCGAAGGTGAGGCGGTCAACGATAGCCGCGCAGAGGCGGGGGTCGGTGAAGGTCTTGGTCCAGCCGCTGAAGGACTCGTTGGAGGCGATGGCGACGCTGTTCTTCTCCTCGCGTACGGTCAGGACCTGGAGGAGGAGTTCGGCGCCGCGACGGTCGAGTTCCATGTAGCCGAGTTCGTCGATGCAGAGTAAGTGGACGCGGCCGTAGCGGGCGATGGTCTCCCCGGCGTGAGGTCCCACTGCGGCACCGCACCCGCGAACAGGGCCACGGCCGACGCGAGATCCGCCGGCTCAAGGTCCGCTGCCGTGAGTGATGCGGAAATGCTGGCCTCCCGTCTGCTGTGGGGCTTAACCTGCGGCCATGTGGGGGCAGGGATCTTCATGGAACAAGAACAAGGCGTCTTTCGCAGTGCAACGTTGTCGGCTCGACCGGCATGTGCGTCGTTCGCGGCGAAAGTTGCCGCCCTCCCCGGTGGAGCCATGGTTTGCCCGTCGCCGCATGCGGCTGGGGCTGGGGATCGTGGGTGCGGCGTGGGCGACGGTCGTCCTCGCGGATGCGGGGCTGATCCGAACCCATGTGTTGAAGGAGACGGACACCGGGATCGCCACCGGGGCCGGATTCGTCGCCGGAGTGCTGGCATACGTGATCTGGTTCGGGGACGCGGGCACGCCGCACGTCTGCACCGTTGAGGGGAGACGGCTCGTGTCTGCCCGCACGCTCACCGGCATCCGCACGATTGAGCTGGACGCTCTGGCCAGTGTCCGCCGGTTCGCTGCAATGGGCCGATACGGCGGCACAATCGATGAGTTGCGCCTGCGGGACCGGCACGGGCTGCGCTTGACGATCGGCCGTGACACGCGGGCGGAGGACTCCATACGCCGCGTCGTCGTGAGGGCGGATGCCCAACCGTCCGGCGCACCGGTCAAGGTGACCAGGCATGCCCGTAGCCGCCTGGGCTTGGAGCCGCGCTCCCCCGTTCCCCGCTTCGTGCACTTGTTCTTCGGCGTGTGGGTCATGCTTGTGGCGCTCCTGCTGCCCGCACTGGGCAGCTACACCGTCGCCTGTTTCTTGGCCGGAACCAGCGCGTGGGTTTCGACATCACGTCATTGACCGCAACCGACACCGAATACCACCCGCCTCGACCCGGGCACTAGCCCACGAGCTCCATCTCAGCACGTGAGTGCGCCCCACGACGGGGCAGGGCGGACGCTACTCCTGGTCTGCCGACAGGCCAGTTCGGCTACTGCGCGCGCTGCCAGGGGCTCACGGTGCGCTACGGGTCTCCACGCTCAGGTCATCTGCCCGGCCTGCCGCGCCGCTGGGCAGGACGCAGGCGCGCAGCCTGGATGATCACCAGGCGGCCGGTAGCGCGCCTTCACCGAACGCGGGCACGTCCCCGGCGGTCACGTCCAGGCGCAGCCGGGCGTACCGGACGGGGTGCCGCCACGCGCCGCGTTCCTGGGCGGTGTCGACCGCGATCTCAGCGACCAGATCCGGCTCGACCAGGGTCACGTCGAGCGGCGTTCTCGACCCCCATGACGACGTGAAGCGGACGCCCCGCCATGGGTGTCCCGGCGCGGCCGGCACCAGCTGCTCGGCGAGCCCGCGCGCCGCGTCCGGGCGTAGCGATGTGCTGCGCCCGACCGGATGGAGTTGGCCGGTGTCGTCGTATCGGCCCAGGATGAGGGTCTGGGGGCGTTCCGGGCGACCTGTGATGGCGCCGATGACCGCTTCGGTGGTGTCGCGGCGGCGGACCTTGCAGAGGGCGCGGGCGCCGCGCAGATAGTGCTGCTCGGTGCCCCGGATGATGAGGCCTTCCACGCCGGGGACCTGGGTGAAGGACGTGAGCCATTCCTGAGCCGTGACCGGGTCGTCCGTCTCGGGGCACAGCACCCAGGGGGCGCGTAGATCGTGGCCGGTGAAGAGCTGTTCCAGGCGGGCGCGGCGCTCGGCGTACCTGGAGGACGTCAAAGACGATCAGATGGGCGGGCAGTTCCTCCGCGAGCCGTGGGGCGCTGCGGTGGCCGGCGGCCGCACGCCGCTGCAACGCCTCGAACGACATCCGGTCCCCCGCCCACACGACCAGCTCACCATCGAGGACCAGGCCGGCGGGGAGATCCGCGGCCGCGCGCACCAGCTCGGGGAAACGGCCCTGGATCAGGCTGCCCCGGCGGGACTGGAGCTGGACGGGTGCGGTGAAGAGCAGGGCGCGGTAGCCGTCGTTCTCCAGACTTTGATGTGTCTCATGAGACAGGGCGCTGGGTATCGCTGACTCGCCTTACAGAAGATCCACATTCGTTCACAGCGAAGGCCACCTACGTAACACGGCTCCGGACCTGCGATCTACAGCCCGAATCGCCGCCACCTTTCCGCGCGTTCGGCGTCTCCGGCACGCTCATATGCCCGCGCCAGCCGTCTCAGGGCGTCTCTACCTCCGATCTCGGTGGCCCGTTGGGCGAGTCTTTCTGCACCGTCGACATCCCCAACCTGCTCGCGCCGCCGTGCCAGCCGCACCAGAGCGTTGATATTTCCCGCGTCAGCGGCCCGTTGGGCGAGTCGTTCTGCACCGTCGAGGTCACCGGCCTCTCCGCGCAGCCAGGCCAGCTCCACCAGGGGTCCGGTGTCTCCACTGTCGGCGGCCAGTCGGGCGAGAGCTTCCGCGCCATCGAGGTCTCCAGTCCGCTGTCGCAAATGCGCCAGCTGCGCCAGGGCGCCCGTGTCTCCAGCGTCGATCAGCCGCTGGAGCAGTTGTTCCGCGCCATCGAGGTCCCCGACCCGCGCCCGCCGCCACGCAAGCTCTGCCATGGCTCTCACGCCGCCGGCGTCGGCAGCTCGCTGGTACAAGTCTGCCGCGATGCTGTAAAGGCCCCGGTGATCGGCCGCTTCTGCCAGGGCTTCCACGTCTGCTGTGCCAGCTGCGTGGTCCCGTGCTGCAGTCCAGAAGGAGGCCGGCGGGGAGGCAAAGCGGCGGACGGTGCGTGCGTGGTGGTCGAGGTAGTCGCTCAGACGGTAGATGTCTGGGAGGGCACCCATGCCATCAGGGTTGGCGATCGGCTCCAGGGCTGCGACGACGCCCATGACCCTTTCACACGCATAGTCGAAAGCGTGGGCGAACCAGGTGTCAGGGTCCGCGGCGGCACGTTGTTGTTCGGTCAGGTAGCCAGGGGCGGCGGCCTTGAGGAGTGCAGCTGGCAGGGGTGAGCTGTGGCCGAAGCGGCGGGCGTCCATAGCGGCGGTGATGACAGCGTGGCCGTAGGGGCTGTGGCTGGTGGCCTGGTTGTAATGATCAACCAATTGCGGGCCCGCCGCAAGGGTCTGAGTGATCCTTCCGCCGGCGCTGGTGCTCACGGCCGTGGCCAGCGATCGGTCGTGACGGACGAGCAAACTTTGCAGGGCGGTGCTGTTGAAAGATGCCGGAACGTCGACCAGTTTCACCTGCTTAAGTAGGGCTCGGGCGTTCGGGTACGTGTCGTTGCCATGCTTTGGGGTGGTGGTCAGCGTGCGGTGATATTCGGGCCACAGCGTGCCCAGGATGACAAACGGCCCGGGGTGCTCCAGTCGATTGCGCAATGCGGCGGCGGCCTCCTCTGCGTCGGTCCCAATGAGGAAGGTCTGGGCTTCGTCGAGCCACAGGACGGTGCGTGAGGTGAGGCCGTCGTCGGCATCGAGCAGAGCTATGAGCCTTCTGGAACTCTTCGGGAAGATCAGCTGCCAGTCGGTCAGGCAGGTGCGGATGGCTTCGAAGCATGCACGGGTCTTGCCCGTGCATGACTCGCCGCGTACAAGTACTAGCGTTGTCTGGTCGGCGGAAGCTGCCTTCAGCAGTTGGTCGCGCAGTTGCCGGTCGTGGTCGCGTTCGATGTAGTCCGGGAGGATGAAGGCGCGCTCGCCAGCCGGTCGGGGCGTGCCATTGATGGCGGGGTGGACGCCGAGCTGTTGCGCCCTCCACGAGGCGACAGGCCGTGGACGATCGATCCGGGCAACGCCCTGATATCCGGACATGTTCTGATGGAGCTGCCCGATGCTGTAGGCGACGACCCCGCCACGTGTCGCCTGGGCGAAGGCGGATGAGGCCGGGCTCGAAGCGGTGGTGGCACCGGGCCCGCTCAGCCCTGAGGCGAGCCCGGCTGCGGAGGGTTTCCCAAAGTCACGCTGCCCATGTTCCAGGCGGCCGCGGAGGCATTGTCAGCACGGATGTCTACGTTCCCGCCGACGGCTTGCCCGCTCTGGCTGGCCGATACCCCGCCTTGGGGAATGCACTGGCTAAGCAGAGCACTCAGTTGCTGAGCGGCTTGAGCCTGCTCGGTGTCGTCGAGGCTTTCCAAGACCGTCTCGATACGGACCTGCCACGCCGCCTCCTGACGGATGCGCACCCGCTCCAGCTCCGCTGGCATAGCCGTGTTCAGCTCGCCTGCGGTCTCGTCGAGGCGCTCGAGCTCGGCGTTCTCGCGCTGCAGGTTTCCTCGGCCGAGCCAACGGCCTAGCTGCTGGCGGAGCCCCGCCCATGCGTCAGTGCTTGCGGCCTGCACCACCGTGGTGCCCCCCACCGCGGCCAACGCGGTCATCGCCTCCGGCAGCATCCTTGCCCCCTTTCTTCTCAGGCCCGTCCTGTGGCACGCGCCGTACTAGGGCTTGCCCACATCACTTCACCAGACACGTGCGCCGCTGTTTGCGGTTCCGGCGCGGATTGTCCTCAGCCGGCGCGCGGAGCGGGTCACGGCGCAACGGCCCCCAGGCCAAGGCAACTGTCCATGTCGAGAGCGCACCTGCCACCCGGCATGCGCCACCATCTTCGCAGGATGCACCTGGTATGGGGGGTGTGTGATGCAGGAGAGGGTGTGTCTGGAGACACCGGGGTATCAACTCGCTGAGACAACTTCAAGTGTCTGGAGCACCGTCGAACTTCGGCTGGAACACCAGCCGGCCGGGCAGCGCGCCGGGCGCAGGCACCGTGTCACGGGCCTGCGCCAGCATCGGCTCCACCGGCGGCCGCAGCACCATACGTCCGGTCTACGGCCCGGCCGCAGCCGCCGCGACCGGGCACGGCCGTCACACGCCCGCCGACGACGACTACGTAGGCGAGTAACCACCGAGCCGCAGCCGGCCACCGCGTGACGGCGGGGGGCCGCGGCCTGACGGCGGGGGGCCGCGGCGTCGTTGGACGGTGCGACCCCCGAGCCGGGCCCGGGGGACGTCGTCATGGCCCCCGGAGCCCGTGGTGGTGCTGTAGCGGCTACTGCATCAGCGCGGCGAGGGCTTGCTCAGCCATCTGGATGCCCTGCGTGGCCGCCATGGTGATGGCGCCCGCGAGGAGCTTGTCCTTGAGCTGGGTGGCGAACTGGCGCAGGTGGCCCGGCTCGGGGTTGGCGGAGGTCGCCTCGTCATGGAGGTCCTGGGCGACACGCTCCAGTTCCACGCGGTCCTCGTCGGACAGGCCCAGGATGGGACTGACCTGGCCGACGTACCCGGCGAGCTGGACGAACAGCGTCGGGTCGACGCCGTCGGTGTTGTTCTGCGTGAAGTTCTGCTGCTCGCCGATGATGACACCCTTAGCGTTCGGCACATAGGTGTTGTACGTGGTGCCGGGGCGGGGCTGGTTGACGTGGTCCTGCACGCTTCCTCCTGCCAGAGCGCAGTGGGTGCCCTGGGGTGTGATGGCGACCGTGGCCGGGTCGGTGTCGATGTGTTCGATGAGGTTGTGCTCTGCGAGGTAGGCGAGCGCCTGGTGCAGATCGGCCCCGCTGATCTCGGTTCCGGCGAAGTAGGAGCCAGGTGTCGCGAGGAACACGGCGGGGTTGACGGGTGTCTGGTCGCTGCCGGTGTCGAAGAGCCACCGCAGCAAGGCGTCCATCGTGTGACGGATCCGGGCGGCGCGGTCCTTCTGCAGGTCCTTCAGTTCACGCACGGCGACGCGGCCGGCATCGGTGAGACGGACATGGGTCTGGGGCCCCATGACGCGGAGGATCTGCACCAGGTCGTGCTGGTCGAGCTGGAGAGCCAGGATGGCCGGGTCCTCGTCTTCCAGTTGGAGTTCTCCGGGGAAGGCTGCGACGTCGATGTACCGGCCCGGGTTCTGCTTCTCGCGGTCGTCCAGCCACAGCAGCAGCCGGGCCAGGTAGCCGGTCACCTCACCGAACACCGCGCCGGAGGTGGCTTCGATCTGTGCGGAGACGCGAGGAGGGTTCCGTCGTTGAGCCCGCTCCAGGCTCTTGTTGGTCTCCCTGACAAGGTCATTTGCCCACTTGTCGATCTCGCGCTTGTTGATGCCGCTGCGGGCCACGTTGCCCTCCTGTCTCAGGTACCTCAATCAAGGGTACGGACCAGGTCTGACAACGGGCCTTCCGTTGAGCGGGACGCCGAGGGGGTGCCCACCTCACGGGTGGGCACCCCCTCATCGGCGGCCGGAGGCGCTGCCCGGGGTCAGCTCTCGTGGTCGTCCGGGTCGGTGAGCCAGTCGACGACGTCGGCGTCGGTCATCCAGACCGCCTGAGCGTCGCCCTGCTGGACGACGTGGACGCGGCCCTGCAGGGACCGGCGCTACTTGGGGGCGGGGCCGGCTATCGGGGCCAGGCGCTTCCGGTGTTAGAGGCCGTGGCAGGACGCTAAAACGATCTGCCTGTGGATAAATCCAGGCGATCCTCATCTCTAACGCGTGAAACTTTAGTTGTCGCGTATCGATTGCGTGATGTATGGTTGCCGCATGACTGAGATGTGGGATCTCGACAGTGAGGCCGTCGAGGAGCGGGTTGCCTTCGCGGCGCAGCTCCGTGACCTGGTGTGGCGCGAGACGAAGAAGCGGGTGGGCCTGGGTGAGCAGGAGGGCCCTCACAGCCCGAACGCGCTCGCCCCCACCTCCGCGGCGGCGCAGGCGGTCCACCTGATGTACCTGGAGGTCGCGGCGCAGGTCGGCGACGTCGCGCAGCGCCTGGCCGCCGAGGCCGCCGCACGCGCTGGCCGCGCCGGGGCCAGCTACGCGGACCTGGGTCTGACCACAGGGATCTCCCGGCAGGCGGCGCGCAAGCGGTGGCCAGACGCCGTCGGCACCCAGTGGACCCTGTACACCCTCATGGGCAAGAGCCGTCCGCACGGTATGAGCACCCAGGTGTTCCGCAGCAGCGGCAAGGCGATTGAGGCCGGCCGCACCGCCGTGGACGAAGGTGCGCTCAACGGCGGGGCCGTGGGCGCCGTCGTCATCAATTCCGCTCGCGAGAGCGTTTGGGCCTGCTACTTCAACGACGGCACGTTGGCCCCGGAGGAGATCGCCATGCCCGAGGACCTGCAGACCGTGCCCGCCCCCGGCAGCCCCGAACACGGGGACTGGCTGCACAGGTGGGAGCAGTTCATCACCGGCAACTTCTGACCACCCGTAGGCCAGCCGGGCTCGGACCTTCCGTGGAAGGTCCGAGCCCGGCTGGCCTACGGAGCTCTCTCAGCGGGTCTCGATTTTGTCCTGCGGTCGCACCACCCTGGTCTCCACGGGCTGGGTGTCGTTCCTCTTGTCGGTCCCGATCAGCTCGGGGTCGGTGTAGACATCGACGATGTCCTGCTGAGGTGCCGGGGCCGGGGCAGGAGAGGCCGGCACGGGAGCGGGCTGGCCGGTCCCCTGGTTCTGTCCGTTGCTCATGAGCTCAAGTGTGCAGCAGGGCGACAGTCGACAGGCCAAGGCCGACGATCAGCAACCAGAGGCTCACCGACCAGCACCTGGCCTTTTTCTGGTGGCGCCGCTGGTTTTCTTCGAAGAGCGACGCCCGAGACGAGGCCAGCCGGATCAAGGCCAGTTCCTTCGGCAAGCGGACGTACCTGACGACCAGAGGACGCGGCTCCAGGTCCTTGTACTCAGCCACCCGGAACGTATGCACCGCTGCCAGCAAAGAGACCGCGTACGCGGCGAAGGCGCAATACGCCAGGACGTCGTGGTGCTTGTGCGTCGCCAGGAACTGAGCGGCGGTGGCCGCGAACCCGATGAGGAACACGGCCTTGGTGTCGATCTTCGCCAGCGAGTCCGACTGGCGCGTCAGACGGGCGGCCACCTCGTTGTTGAGGAGTTCCAGCGTGTCTTTCTGCGCCTCAAGTTCAGCCGGTGTCATCGTCATGCCGAGAGCCTATGAGCCCGGGTGGTGACGGGGCCGCAGTAACCACTCCGCTTACCGTGAGGCCGTGACCACGCCCTCCGACGACGCAGCCCAGCCGGTGCCGGTGCGGGTCGCGCTGCCCGCCGATCCGGTGCTCGGTCATCCGGAACAGGAGGTCGTCGCGCGGCTGTGGAGGCGGCGGCAGACCGAGACGGGCTGGCTGTACCTGGTGGGGCTGCCGTCGTACCGGGACCGCGAGGACGGCGGGGTGGAGGCGGCGGAGTACCGGGTGTGGGTCCGCGCGCCCGACCATGTGCGGCCGGTCGACGGCGTCGACTACGACCAGGTCGCCACCGAGTGGCTGGAGCCGTCGCCGAAGTCGGCGGTCCGTGAGGTCTCGGGGAGCGCCGGCCTTCGGGGTGGGTGCTGGCAAAGTTTGCGCGAGGGGCGGGGCCCGGCCCGCGGGGTGCTGCACGCGCCGGACTGCGAAGAGGCTCCGCAGGGCGCACCGCTGCTCGATGTGGAGCACGCGTTGAACGTCGCGGAGAACCCGGGGACGCGGCTGTGCACGCTGTGCGGGTGCGCTCAGGAGCTGACTCCGATACTGAGCGGGTTCGACCACATCACCGACTCCTGACCTGCCGTGGTCGGGTCTGTGGTCGGGGCGACCTGTGCCGTGGTCGGGCCTGTGGTCAGGGTGTGTCGCCGGAGTAGTAGAAGCGGCAGCTCACACCTGGGCCGGGCGTGCGGGGTTCGCCGGGGCCCGGGTCGTACAGAACGCGGCCGCCGGGCCACCGGGAGAGCTCGGTGGTCAGGGCGACACCGTCGTCGACTTCCTCGGTCCGCCACCCGTGGATGTCCAGCAGCAAACCGTCCAGCGGCCCGCCGACCAGTTCGGCGTAGGTCCGGTTCGGGAGCGGGCCGGGGTTGGGGTCGTCGTGCTCCGCGCCGTAGACACGGCCGTTCAGCAGCTGCTCGTCACCGTTCATCCGATCAGCTTTCCAGCCGCCACCGACAACCGGGGGCCCGGGGACGACGTCCGGCCCGGCCTCGGTGGCCGGGCCCGTCGCGGGCACGTCCGGGGTGGCCGCAGCTATCGGCGACGGCCGATGCCGAACCGGCTGCGGGGCTTCACGGCCGGCGCTTCGGCGGCCGCGCGTTCGGCTTCCTCCGCCTGGCGGCGCGCGACACGTTCAGCCTCCGCGCGGCCGGCGGCCTCCGTCGCGCACGGCCCACACAGGTCGTCCCACTTCCCCGGCCACGAGGACCGCTTCACCAGCTGCCAGCGTTCATCAGTGAACCTCTCCCCGCATCGGGTGCACACCGGCCGCTGCGCCTCCCGCTCCGCGGCCTCACGCTCCGCCTTGCGGCGCTTGGCTTCCTTCCACTGCACGGCGTACAGGCGGTCACCGTCCGGGTTATCCAGGGCCTCGCCCAGCGTCTGCCACTCCTCCCTGCCGAGCCGCCGCCACACCTTCCCGGCCGCCCCGGCCGGGTCGGCGGTGATCCGCTCCAGCTCGGTGACGACCACGGGCACCGCCTGGTGGTAGTCGACGGCCGTGATGCCCGCACCCCGGCCCGGATACGGCTCCCCGGCGAAGTAGCGGCGGGTGACCTGCTCCAGCCGCAGCATCCGGCTCTCACGCTGCGCCGCGGTCTTTCCCGTGAACACGAATGCCACCGGCGCGTAGCCCTCGCGGCCGGTCGCCGGATAGATCCGCGACCACAGCCGGAAGTCGTGCACCGCCGCGCCCCGGGCCGCCTTCGCCTTGATCGCGTCGGCCTTCGGTGCCAGGAGCTCGAACCACTCGGTGTAGCGGCGCAGCTTGTCCACCAGTTCATCGACGGGCTCGTTGACGCGGTCGACCTCTAGGAGCATCGCGGGCACTCCGGCGTCCGGGGCGCGCATCGTCAGGTCGGCGTACTGGGTGTAGCCGTAGGGCAGCTTGTGGGCGATCTCGGTCTGCCACGACAGCGGCGTGCCGTACCCGGCCCCGGTGAGCACGGCCGCGGTCGAGGTGACGGCGGCGGCGTGTTCGTCGTAGCCGTCGGACTCCACCGGCCAGCCTTCGTCGTCGAACTCGAGCTTGCGCAGCGCGGAGATCCGTACCGACTTCGGCAGCAGCAGCTTGGCCTCCTTGTGGCCCTTCTCGGTGAGCACCCACAGCTGGTGTCCCGACTCCAGTCGCGTCTCCACCCGGGCCAGGCCCGACTCCTTCAACGCGTTCAGGGTGTCCCTGGTGATCCGGTCATGCCGGTCCGTGGGGCGCAGCATCCGCCAGAGCTGATCGGCGGTTGCCCTCTGGAAGACTCCCAGAGCCCTCAGCACTTCCTTCCTTCGCACTCCGGTCGGCTTCCAGACCTGTGTCGACCTAGGAGGGTTGTCGAACGCGTCGAACGCGTCTCGGGACCTTGACTTCCCGGGCTGACCTGCGGAGACGCGACGGGCGGGCCAAGCGGCCGTGGAGGGGGCGATGGAGGGGCCCGTGGAGGGGGCCTGAGGGACCTGGTCGACGTCCTCGGAAGGCCGGCGGTTGCGGGCGGCGCGGGCCGCGCGGGCGAGGTCGGGCGTGGGTTCGGTGGGCACGGTGTCCTCGGTTTCTCCGGCCTGCAGCCGGGTCGGCGGTCGTCCGGCCCGCGCGCGGATCTACGCACGGGCCCGGGCCACCGTGTGAAGCCACCCCTTGACCGCGGTCTGACGGCCACCACCGTTAGGCATCCGATTCCTCCTTGACCGCCCCTTGCAGTCCGAGTTTGTCCGTGACCGAAGTCATGTCCGCACCGTGTCCCAGAGCGCGACCCAAAGGTCCCTCAGCTCGCAGGACACCTTCCCCGGACAGCGCAACGCTTCGTGACCTCCCCCCGGCACCAGGTTCACGGGACGTGGAGAAGACCCTGCGGGAAGCCATCGCGGTGTGCATTCGACTCAACCGAGCCCAGGACGCCTACGGCGTGACGGCTGGCAACAAGGAGGTGGGACTGGAGGAGTTGATCGCCGCAGACGACGCCTTCCGCGCCTTCGCCGATGGGCTGCGCGGCGAAGTCGACATGGACTTGGCGCAGGCCGCGGCCATGGAGGTGACAACGGGGAGGAAGCACCCGTACATCCAGCGGGATGAGAAGGGAAACCCCATCGCGCTCGTCCCGCCACGAAGGATGACGGATGAACAGGTCGCACAGGCGCGAGAACTCCTCGCCGACCCCAAGCAGACGATCGCCGGCGCCGCGAAGGCTCTCGGTGTCACCCGCGCCGTCCTCTACAGCGAGGTGCCCGAGGCCAACGGCCGTTACGGGCCCCTCGCGGTCCTGGACGGTGACGGCTGCGCCTACGGCATCGATGGCATCATGCTCGACTGCCCCGCGACCACGGTGGTGGAGCTGGTGGAGTGGACACTTCGCAAGTCCGGCCTCGGAGCACCGAAGCTCAACCGCCACGGCAAAGACTCCCGGGCCCGCGACCATCTGATCCGTAGCTCTAGGGGCCGTCGTGCCGCGCGATGGCCGTGGATGGCCGTCGTTCCCTGTGTTCCCCGCTCGGTCGGGCATGCCGGGGGCAGGGTCCAGTCTTCGCTGGGACTGGGTGCCGTGAGGTCGACCCATATCCACGGCTTGGGATCGTTGCTTGGCTCGACGGCCAGCGTGTCCGGGCTTCCCGCCGGAACTCCTTTGGCTAGTTTGACACTGCCTCAAACTACTGAAAGGGGACAAATCAGTGGACGAGCCATCTCGCCGTCACCTGCTCAAGGTGACCGCTGCCGGAGCAGCCGGAGCCGTCACTCTTCCGGCTCTCACGGGCTGTGACACGGACGCGCTCTCCAGCGCGAGCAGTACGAGCAGTACGAGCAGCGGCTCCACGGGCAGGAAAAGCCCGCCGGCGAAGCTGACCGGCCGCGTCGTCCGTCCCGGCGACTCCGGGTACCAGAAGGCAAGCCTCGGCTGGGACGAGCTCTTCACCCACTACCCGCTGGTCATCGTCTACGCCCAGGACACCCAGGACGTGGTCAATGCCCTCACCTGGGCGCGGCAGAACGATGTCGCGCTGCGGGTGCGGAGCGGCGGTCACAGCCTCGAGGGCTGGTCGAACGTGGACAACGGCATCGTCATCGACGTCAGCGAGCTGAAGTCGGTCCACATCGACACCGCCTCCCGCACCGCGACGGTCGGTGCGGGGCTCACCCAGTTGGAGGCGGTGAGCGCGCTCGGCAAGCACAACCTGGGGGTGACCACCGGCACGGAGGGCACGGTGGGCCTGTCCGGCGCGACGCTCGGCGGCGGTTTCGGCTTCCTCACCCGTTACCTCGGCATGGCCTGCGACAGCCTGATGGGAGCCGAGGTGGTCGTCACGTCGGGTGCCGACGGCGCCAAGGCGATCAAGGTCGACGAGAACAACAACGCGGACCTGCTCTGGGCGCTGCGCGGGGCGGGAAACGGCAACTTCGGGATCGTCACGTCACTCACCTACAAGGCCGCTCCCCTGACGAAGGTCGCCTATCTGCAGGCGACCTGGAAAGGCCTCGGTGATCTGCAGGGGATCTTCGACGCGTGGCAGCGCTCGGCCCCGAGCGCGGACAGCCGTCTCGGCACCCAGGTGGAGATCCACCGGTCCCAGATCCTGCTGTTCGGGGTGGTCGCCAACGGCTCGGAGGCGGACGCGAAGAAGCTGCTGGCGCCGGTCCTGTCGGTCGGCAACCCCGACGTCTCGGTGAAGACCGGGGGCTGGGGCGACATCTACGCGGGATTCCAGGTTCCGACCAAGGACGAGCCCGCGAACTGGAAGTTCTTCTCCCAGTTCACCACCAAGCCTTTCCCGAAGGAGGCGATCGACGTGATCGCCTCGTACATGGGGCGGGCTCCCTCGGACCAGAGCAACTTCTTCACCCAGGCCTTCGGCGGAGCGGTCAGGACGAGCGAGCCCCGCGGCGGCGCGGCGTTCGCGCACCGCGACGCGCTCTTCTACTCGGAACCCGGTGCCGGCTGGGGCACTCGTGGGAATCCGTCGAGCGACGCCGGCACCACTGCGAAGGCCCAGGCCTGGATCGCGGAGTTCAGCCAGGCACTGCGGCCTTATGTGAACGGCGCCTACGTCAACGTGCCGAACGTCGGGATGGCGAACTGGGAGGCCGCCTACTGGGGATCCAACGTCGGCCGGCTGCGGGAGATCAAGGCGAAGTACGACCCCACCAACCTCTTCCAGTACGAGCAGAGCATCCCGCCCGCATCAAGCTGACGGGCGGTTCCGTCGCAGGGGGCCGGGCACGCACCGCTTCGGCCGCCGGGGTCGGATGGGGCCGGCTCGCGGGATCCGGCCCGGTCCGAACGGCGGACTCAGCCGCGCAATCCCCGCGTCAGCAGGTCCACGAGCACCTCGAACTCCGTCCCGGCTTCAGGCTGTTCCCACGTCCGCGCGGAGTCGGGATCGTGGAAGCGGCCGGTGGCCTGGAAGACGGCGCGGGCGGTGGCCGCCGGGTCGTCCGCCGTGAAGATGCCGGCGTCGACGCCCGCCCGCACGATCCGGGTGAGCTGGGAGAGCAGCTCGGCGATGTGCGCACCGACCGCCTCACCGCTCTCGCCGGCCAGCACCCGGTACGTGGCGAAGAGCTCGGGGTCGCCGCCGGACCCCGCTCAGGCCGCGTTCGCGCAGGTGACGCAGGAACTCGGTCCAAAACGCCTCAGTTTCGCTGTCGCCGACCATCACGCCGAGGACCTCCGGGCCGCCGTCCTCAGTGATGCCGGTGGCGATCACCACCGCCCGGGAGGCGGTCTGGTGGTTGACCCGGGCCTTGCAGTAGGTGGCGTTGAGGTAGATGTAGGGGGAGCGAGTGTGGTCCAGCGGCCTCGTACGGAAGGCTGTCAGCTGCTCGTCCAGGGCGGCGCAGATCCGCGAGACCTCGCTCTTGGAGGCCCTACACGCACTGAGATGCGCTCTGAGTTGCGGCATCGTACTGGTGTGCGTGTAGGCCCTGGGATCTTGGGGCGCTCCCCCAGCGAACTACGTGGCGGCCGGGGCGGGTTCGGTGAGGCGGTCCAGCCGGGTGTAGAGGGCCCGGACGAGGCGGGCGCGGTTCTGGGCGCAGCGGCCGGTGCCTTCCAGCGGGGCGGACAGGCGTCCGTCGGCTTCACGCAGGACGACTTCGGCGAGGGCTCCGCGGCCGTCGCTCTTGGGCAGTGCGGCGACGTGGCGGCGGACGTCGGCGGCCACCGCGCGGGCGTGCCCGGTGAGTTGGAGGGCGATCTGTCGTAGTCGCGTGGTTCGAGTCTGGGTCCTTCCACGCGAGGCTGCCGCGGGAAACTCACCGCGGACAAGCTCGCCGCGTTGGCCGGCCTCGGGCTGGAGTGGGCAGAGGAAGCAGCATGATGACCGCATGCGAGGAAGTACAGCGTGGTGCAGGCAGCCGTACGGCGGCACGCCCGCAACCGTGCCTTCGCGGAAGCGGAACAGGACCTCGCCACCACCAGGCTCCCGCTGTGGGCGGCATCCTCGGACGCGAGACGGCACCTATGTGCTCACCGCCGAGCGCGCCCGAGCACACCGCCCCGACATCACCACAAGTGCTCCGGCGACATCACCGCGGCAGGCCCTTAACCGATGCGGGCCGGATTCAGGGAGAAGACGTACGAAGCCACGTCAATCTGCTCCTGCACCAGCTGATTGAAGTCACCCTCTTGACCTCGACCTGGCCGCTCTTTCCGGGCTCCGGGACAGCCCACAGCTCCCTTTCAGCGCCCTCTGAAGGTGAGATGGGGTCGGAGGGCGAGACGATGAAGAAGGTGAAGTCCATTGAGCCGTACCGATACAGCTCCCACCCCGGGCCCCAGCGGCCGCCGTCGTCGAGGACCAGTCCTCCCTCAAGCTTCTTAGACCGTGTCCTATGTGGTGAGGCGGACGAGTCGCTTGTAGCAGCAGAGGGCTGCGGCGAGGCCCAGAAACGCCAGGTAGTTGCGGGGATGGCGTTCGTAGCGGTGGTTGAGTCTGCGGTAGCCGGTCAGCCAGGGCATGGTCCGTTCAATGACCCACCGCCGGCGCCCTAACCGTTCGCTGGACTCCACTCCCTTGCGGGCGATACGGACACCGATGTGCTTGGCCCATAGCCATTCCGGCGGGCGCGGCAAGCTCGACGGGCTTGCCTTCGCCCGGTTCTCGCTGATCTTCTTGCCGTCGGTCAGGCGCGTCAGGTAGTTCGTCGTGCCGTACCTTCCCGGGAGCGGCCGGCCCGATCGGGCGCGCACTTCTCCCCCGCGGCAGTTCGGGCAACTCCTGGCGCGAGCCCGCTCACGGACGGCCGGCGGCACCGCTCGCCTCACCACTACCTCCCGAAGAGCCCCCAGGGACACGTTTGGCTGGCGGGCACGGTAGGGCAACGTGGGCGATGCGCCCAGGTCACCGGGGGTTCGGCCGACGGGTACCACTCAGCCTTCTTCCCGGGCACATCGCGAAGCGGCGAGCTTGGCGACGATCGCGAAGCGGCGAGCTTGGCGACGATCGCGAAGCGGTGCAGGCCGCCGCCCTTGGACGGGTCGGCGTTCGTGAAGAATGCGGTCACCTCCTCCAGCGCGGCGGTGGTGTCGGCGTCGAATCCCTTGCTGTCGCGGCCCAGGCGACGGGCGGTGCCGCCAGCATCCCCTCGGCGGCGAGGATGCAACTTCGCTGGCTATCACACTCCAGTCCAAAAATGCCCGTTCTGTCCGTTTCTCAAGGGTCGGAGGCTGCTGAGGCCCCCTCCATGGCCGCAAATCCGGGGTCGAGCGTGAGACTGCCGATCATGCCGAACAGACGCGATCCGCACGGAACGTAACCGCCGCGATCGGTCCCGAGCGAGCCGGCGGGTCAGGGAACAAACCCCGGGGTGACCACCGACAGCGCCACCGCCGCGCTCTACGCTCAGGCCCTGCAGAGCACCGCCGCCGACCCGAGCCGCTGTACCGTGCCGTGGGGCGTGTGCCCCAAGCACGGCGGCACACTCCAGTCCAGCGGCGGCCGGGCCTGGTGCATGAACCTCGCCTGCCTCAATGCCTGGTCGTACGACCGGCTGGAAGCGGCCTACACCGAGCCGGCCACCCACACGTCCAGGCCGACAACGGCGACCGCTACGTGGTCTGCGACGGCCACGCCCTGACGGCCCGCGCCCAGATCACCGACGGCCAGGTTCTCCCCGGCCTGCCCGCCTGAGAACCCGGCAGGAGCGATGACGAAGCACCCTTACCAGGTCGTGGCACGGTGCACCGACCCGTCACACCCGGGCGCCACCACCCTGATCTACACCACCTACGCCACCTCGATCGAAGAGGCGGCGGCGAAGGTGCAGGCGCTGCGCCTGGACAAGATGACTCCGGGGCTCTACCGCATCACGCAGGTGACCGAGCGCGACCCGGAGTGCACCTGTGCTACCCCCGGAGTGGGAGGGCGGTGCGCCGGCGAACGCTGGTGTCTCAAGGTGGAGGGAGCCGCCGCGACCGCCCGTCCCGGGCCTGAGTGAGCGGAGCGGTCCCATGGCCGCCGTGCGGCCGATATCGTGGTGGCACACGCCCGTTCGCGCCCTGGAGGCCACGATGAGCGACCAGCCGGCCCCCGCCGACCATGCCCGGCAGCAGCTGGAGCCCGATGCCGCCGACGGGCTGCGCGCGTACGCAGCCCGGACCCGCGAGAGCGCCGACCAGCTCGCCGCCGTCCTCGAAGACATCGCCGCCAACGGCCTGCCATCGGTGGAGGACTGCACGCCGTGGGAGGAGCTGCGCGAGGCCCACCTCGCCCGGCTCGCTGCCCAGCGCCCGGCCGTCGCCTGATGCCCGCACCGCACGGCCTGCGCCGCGCCCGGGTCGCGTTCTCCGACTCCGCCGCCAAGCAGCTGGACGCCATCACCAGCGAAGCCGAGCTGCACGCCCTGGACCGCGCCCTGGTCGTCATCTCCGTCGACCCCGAGGCCGGCGAGCCGCTCCCCGGCGACAGCAGCGGGCCGCGGCTGCGCCAGTACGTCGACGACGTCGAGCGCGTCCGGCTCGTGTACTGGGTGACGGCCTTGAAGACGGTGGTCGTCGTCGCCTTCATCGAGGTGTAGCAGCCGCCCACTGCTCCTGGTGCTGCTCGTGCTCCTCGGCGTGCTGCCCGGATGCTGCATCGTGGCTCCGGATGCAGCGCAGCATTCGCACGGTCCAATCGGCACATGGGTGCTGCTCGTGCAGCAAGGCCGACCCCACCATGCAGCAGTCCCGTCGCCTATTCGGCTGCTCCCGCTGCCGCCGGCGCCACGCCGCCCAGGCGTGAGCACGCCTGCATCGCGCAGTCGAAGTACACGTCGACGTCCGCGCGGTCCTCGCGGCGGGTGACTTCGTACGCACCCTTCATCGCCTCGAAGGCGGCCACCACGGGCAGGGTGACGTTCTCGTACGCCTCGGCCGCCGTGTCCAGGTAGTGGGCGAAGCCGAGGTTGTAGCTGCGGTCGCGCTCCGCCTCGGCCACGCGCCGGTGGGCCTCTCGTGCGGCCTCGAACCACCGCAGCCCGTCGTCCACGCCCAACGCGTCCACGACGATCGCGAAGAACGGGGCCACCCGCTCCGCAGCTGCGGGCCAGTCGTCGGTGAGCGAGCCGAAGCGGTTGCCCAGCTCCTGGGTGAAGTGGAGGCCGAAGTCGTACGTCACGCTCCACTCGTAGCTGGGGAACGCTCGTACGAGGTCAGGCCGGGTACAGGGTGAACTGGACATCCTGACTGACAATGAGCTCTTTCAGCGTTGCCTCTCCAGAGTGAGGACGGCTTTGGCGATGACGGCCATGAGGTTGGGGCTGCAACGCGCTCGGCGGAAGATCCGCCAGGACTTCAGTCGGGCAACTCCGCGTTCGACGGGCGCCCGGGCCGCAGACAGGGCCCGGTTGACGGTCCGCTCGGTGGGGGTGAGTTCGCCGTTGGGCGGGCGGCGCTTGGCGGTGGTGACCCAGTCTCCGGCTCCGATGTAGGCCATGTCGGCGAGGATCGGGACGCCCTGACGCTCACAGATGCGGATGATCTTGTGGGTGCGGGCGGCCGTCAGGTCGTGAGTCCGGCCCGTCAGCGCCGGCGATAGCCACAGGATCTCCCCGGCCGGACCTGTGACGACTTGCACGTTCACTCCGTGCCGTTTGTATTTGGAGGAGTAGTCGGCCTGCCCGTCGCCGACCCGGTCCCACTCGGCGAGGGTGCCGTCCAGGAGCGCGTAGTCGGGGTCCGTCTCACGCAGCACCTTCAGCAGGCCCGGCGCCTTGTCCGCCAGGTGCCGGACGACTGTCGTGACGTAGGCGTGGGCGGTGCCGACCGATATGCCGAAGCCCGCGGCGAGCTGCGTGAGGGTGTCGTGCCGCCGGAGGTAGACCAGGGCGACGAGAGCACGCTGGTGTGGCGGGAGCTTGCAGCGACGGTCACCCTCACGGGTGACGATGAGCATGGTTACCCACTCGACCAGAGCGTGAGGCAGGTCGAGTGCGGCAGGATATGGGACCAACGAGGCTCCCGCGCTGCTGAGTTGAGACGTCGAACACCTCTCTCAACGGAACGGGAGCCTCGTGTGTTGCGGGTGCCGGCCTCGTCACCCATCCGGTGGCCGCTCTGAAAAGGCTCACTGCTCCGGGTTGTGCAGGTCCAGTACGCCACCAAGTCGTCTCAGTGACGACTTTTCTCGGCGCGCTGTGTGGACGCGCATGCGTTCACCGGGCAGCAGAACGAGGAGCATCAAGGGACCTGTCACCTCTCGGCTGATGAGTGCCGGAGTAGGAGAGGTAGGTGAAAAGCACTCGATCTCGATGAGCTCAGCGTCGCTACTTACCAGCAATTCACAAACCTTGACCAGCTCGCCGTCATCAGCGTTCGGGGCGCGTCCGGTGTAGATCAGGGACTCGGATTCGGCGACCACGGACATAGGCGCCCCGGCGAGTGTCTCTTCAACAGCGGGCAGATATGCCATCTCCCACCCGACGATGCCGCCGCTGAGGTGGTCGGGTCGGTCCCAGACGCCGTCCTCGCTGCGCAGGGAGTAGTACAGCTCTTCAGCCACGAGACCGTCATGCCTGCGGTGCAGGAGGAGAACGAAGCCGATCCGTCCGCTGATCCAAACGTCGGCGACAACTGGAAAGCCAAAAGAGATAATGGCCGGCTGCTTGGCCGCTACGCCGGCGATGGCCGTGCGCCCCTGCTGAAGGGCATATCTGGCGATGTCGGCCCTGGCCTGTGTCATGTGAGTGCGCTTCCTCGTGCCTTCGGCTTTCGCCGTGCCGCTCGGGTCGGTGCCGGTGTGGCGCGCCGTACAGGCGCGCCACACCGATACTGCCAGGTTGAGTTGCCGGGTGGCTGGCCCACTTGGTGGGGGCCAGCCGCCCTTGAATTTCGTCAGCTGGCAGCCATGCAGGAGTAGGACATGTCGGCCACAAATCCGTTCCAGCCGGAGACGAAGACCGCCCCATATGTCCAGATGCGGGTGCCCGGTTTCACCTGGATGTTGTAGTGGACGGCCCACCCGATTTCGACGACACCGCCGACACGGTCTGCACACGGCGCGTAGAGCAGGAGCACGGCTGGTCCGGTCAGCAGCCCTGACAGGCCGACCGCCGATCCGCGGCGGGTGCCCACCACGACCGCGGCCCCCACGACCAGCGGCAGGACGAACAGCCCGACGGACAGCACGGCCGCGAGACAGAAGGCGAAGGCACCGCCAACGACGGCCCACACCGTGAACCACAGCCATACGGAATGGCCACCGGCACCGCGTTGTGCATCGGTCATGACGCGCTTCCCATCAGCTGGTGTGGCGGCAGTTCTAAGGTCCCCGCAGCGGCTGCGGGACGGCCTCTGCCCCCGTCAGCGGGCCGCTCAACATCAGCACACGTGATCACTGCCCTCGTCCCCGACCGGATCGTCGGCCAGGACCACGGCCGCCACGATCCGCTTGCCCACCGGCTCCCGGTGCATCTCGAAACTGCGGCAGACCGCCATCACGATCTCCAGGCCGTGCTGGCCGACCCGGCCCGGGTCGGCGACCTGGGCCACAGGCAGGGACGGCTCGCTGTCCCACACCGTCACCTCCACCGCACCCTCACGGACCTCCAGAGTCAGAAGGCACGGCCCGGGAGCGTATTTGCGGGCGTTGGTCACCAGCTCACTCACCACCAACTGCACCATGCCCATGGCGCGGTCGGACACGAACACCCCGTGCACCGCCTGCACGTCCCCCAGGAACGAGCGGGCCAAGTGCCGGGCCTCAGCGATGTCCTCCCTGCCCTCGAAGGCCGCGGACACCGTGATCACGCGATCCGTGCGTGACTCACGACCGCCATCTCGGACAGGCATTCCCATGCCGGCCGCCTCACTTCCGAAGCGTCGACCAGTGCTCGGCCTCGTTTACCCCGAACACACCCGCCCTCACATACATGAAATGACTTTCCGCTATTTGTCAGGAGACAACTATTCGCCGAAACGCGACCAGCGGCAGGGCGAGGGCAGGCTGAACCACAACGCACGTGGCGTGGGCTGCGGCGACTTCCTGGTCAACGCGATGAGCGGGGTGGAGATGTACCGGCACCAGGACACATGGCGGTACAACATCTGTGTTGCCACCAGGCCATGACGGGCTGCCCTACCAGTACGGGAACCGGAGGCCGGCTTCCCTTCGGAACCGCGAGTCCGGTCCGGACGGCGTGAGTTAGCGCGGCGCCTTCCGTGCCCATACGGCGGACTGGCCTGGTGAGGCGGGCATGGCGGTCCACTTCGGCGCTTCAGTGACCAGGTGAGCGTGGAGTTGGGCGAGTCGTGCATCAGTGAGTGTTCCTGAGCGGACAGCCAGGTGGAAGGTGTTGATCGGTGGGATTTCCGGTTCCAGCAGCATCACGAGGGTGCCGTCGGCTAGCTCCTGCATACACAGGTAGGTAGGGACGACGGAGATGCCGGCTCCCGATGCCACAGCGGAGACGACGCCACGCAAATCGGGCATGACTACGGCCGCAGGGCCGGGTGGCGGACTGTTGAAGACGCTCTCCCAGTAGCGGCGGACGATCGGCAGGCTCTCGGCATAGGCGATGAGTTTCAGTTTTTCCAGTGCACGGGGCCCGTCGACGGCGAGGCGTCCGAGCGGGAGGCTGTCCGCGACTGCTGGTGAGGCGACGAGTGCGAACTCCTCGTCGGTCAGTGGGGTACCGGCCAGGCCGCGGCTGCGTGGCTGGATGATGGAGATCGCCATGTCGAGATGCCCGGCTTTGAGGTTATCCAGAAGGCAGGACGATTCTCCCAGCGTGATGCGCAGGTCCAGTCCGTCGGCGATGAGGCGCCCGAGAGAGGGCATGATGCGTGCGGCGAAGAGCTCTGCCGGCCCACCCAGCCGTATGGGCCGGTTGGAAGGGCTGGTGTCGAAGTGCCGGTTGATTGCGGTCTTCAACCCGGCGATGGGGCCTTCTATGTCGTGTGCCAGCGCTTCGGCTTCAGGCGTGGGCACGGCCCCTTGTGGTGTGCGGTCGAAGAGAGCCTTGCCGAGTTCTCCTTCGAGGCTGCGGATCTGCTGCGTCACGGCGGGCTGAGTGATGCCCAGGTGCGCGGCGGCCTTGGTGAAGGATCCTTTGTGGTAGACGGTTATGAAGGTGTGCAACCATCCCATTTGCATATCGACCGGCCCCCCGTAGCCGGCAGGGGATGTGACGCACGCGGCAGTGTGGTCCATACCATCCCCGTTTACCGCTGACAGTACATGGTCACTCTGTGTGTCGGCGGGCTCCCGTGCGGTTGCCGCAGTGACGTACTGGCGGTTGCCCGCCGACACCGATTTTATTCGCTACCCGCAGATCAGTCTGTGGCCGCCGAGAATTGGCTGACAGTCAGTTCTGCGACCTTGGCCGCAGAGGCCGGGTTCTGACCGGTGACCAGGCGTCCGTCGGCCACGGCGTGTTCGGCGAAGTTCCCAGTCTTCGTGATCTTCGCACCCTTCTCGATGAGAGCGGTTTCCAACGCAAACGGGACGACGTCGCTGAGGCCGACGGCCGCCTCCTCTTCATTGGTGAAGGTGGACACCTGCTTGCCGTCGACCAGGGGACGTCCATCCGGAAGGGTGATGGGCAGGAGCCCCGCAGGGCCGTGGCAGACGGCGGCGATGACACCGCCTCGCTGGTGGATGCCGGCGGCGAGCCGGGCGAGGTCGGTGGCGTGGGGGAAGTCCCACATGGTGCCGTGGCCGCCGGCGTAATAGATGGCGTCATAGTCCTCGGCCTTCAGGACCTGGGCCGTGGGGGTGGTGGCGAGGGCGTCGGCATACTTGGCGAGGAAGGCGGCAGAGATGGTGTCGCCTTCCTTCAGCCCGTCCTTGGGTGCCGCTCCGCCCTCGACGGAGACGAACGCGATGTCCCATCCGGCCTGTTCGAAAACCTGGGCGGGATGGGCGACTTCGGGGACGTAGAAGCCGGTCTTGCGGCCGGTGTCGCCGAGCCGGTCGTTGGACGTAAGAGCGAAGAGTACCTTCGGCATGGTTCTCGTGATCCTTTCGTGGGTCAGGCCGTGAGAGTGGCCAGTTCGGGGAGGTAGATGCGGCGCTGGCGGCGCTGAATGGCCCGGTCGATGTGGTCCGGGGTGTGGTAGCCCCACCACGCCCACAGGGACTGGGCGCCTGTGTCCCGCACGGCCAGAGCGTTGATGATGTGGTCGTCGATGAAGGTGACGGCCTCAGGGGAGATTCCGTCACTACCGGCCAGTTCCAGAACGGCGGAGCGCTTGTCGGAGCACTCGCCGATCACCTCCACCACGGTCGTCTGCAGACGGTGGTGTTCGAGGATCTCCCAGACCGAGCCGGCGTCCTTGGCGGTGATGATGGAGGTGCCGCGTCCCCGGTGGCGTTCCAGCAGATCGCGGATGCCCGGGTAGAGGGTGTGCATCGCCCGCCACTCCGGGCTTTGTGCGGCGCGCAGGGCGGCGCGGACGGCGGTGGCTCCCTGGTTGAGTGAGGCGAGTTGCCTGGGGGGAATGCGGGCGAGGATGGCCTCGTAGTCGCCGACGCCGGTGATGGACTCGGCCTGGGGGTCGCGGGCGACCATGAAGTCTTGCAGCAGCCGGGCGTACTTGCGCACGGTGCGGAAGCGTGCGAGGAATCCACGGGGCAGGGCGGCGGCCAGCTCCGTGAGGGGTTTGAGCGCGATCTGCCCAGGGTCCTGGTCGGCGTAGTAGGTGACGATGGCGCATTCGGTGAAGGCGTCGGCGATGACGCCGTCGAAGTCGAGTATCAGCACGGGGCTCCCCCGGAGGGATGGGCGTGAGGTGGCGGACGGGGCGCCGGGAATGCGGCCGGGGGAACGTGCCTCCCGGCGCCCCGCGTTCAGCGGACGGCAGCGCACCCCGGCTTGCCGGCGTTGCCGGGGGACGGGGTCAGGCGGCTGCCGCCCTGGTCTTAGCGGTCTTCTCGGCGACGGTGTCGAACACCTTGCGCATGAAACGACCGACGTAGGCGTAGTAGGAGCAGGTGATGATGTGGCCGTCCACGATCACGTCGGAGTCGACGACGTTCGCGCCGGCGTTGATGACGTCGTCGCGCAGGCCGATGTAGGCGCAGGCGGTGCGGCCCTTGAGCACTCCGGCGGAGACCATGATCCACGGACCGTGGCAGAGACCGGCGACAACCTTCTCCTCGCGGTCCATGGCCCGGACGAAGTCCATGACGTCGGCGTCCTGTCGGACCCGGTCGGGGGCCTCGTGGCCGCCGGTGAGGATGACGGCGTCGTAGTGGGAGGCGTCGAGCTGGTCGAAGGAGACGAGGGGCTTGGCGGTCTTGTCCATCGGCAGCGGGATGCCGTACTTGCCGGTGACGTCCGCGCCGTTCTTGGTGGCGACGTCGACGTGCCAGCCCTCTTCCAGGAGCCGGTAGTAGGTGTAGACGACGTCGTGGTCCTGGAAGCCGGGTCCGGTGATGATCGCGGCACTGGGCATGGGTGTGACTCCGTTCTGGGTGGGATACGAGCGACTCGGTCCGGGGAAGGTGCTCAGGCGAGGGCGAGGGAGAGGTAGTACTGGTCGAGCGCCGGGCGGCGGCTGTCGCCCTGAGCCGGCGCGATGATGTCCACCTCGCCGGTGACGACACCGGTCAGGCCGAGCGGGATGTGGAAGAGGTCCTGCTGCTGGCGGCGGTAGAAGACGTCCATGCCCGCACGGATACCGAAGGCGAACTCGCCGCCGGGCGACTTCTCCCGCAACCGGGCCTGCGGCAGGTACGACACGGGCTGGGCCGGCAGATGCGGGGCCTCGGCGTGCTCGGTCTCGTAGGCGGTGTTCTCCCGCGCGTAGTTGTCACGCAGCCGGATCAGATCGAACTTGTTGCGCGGGGCTTCGACCTCCACCAGCCACAGCGGGCCGGGGCCGAGACTGCGGGTGGCGTGGAACGCGCCACCGCCGATGCGAAGGATGGTGCCGGCGCCGACGGGGTACTGCTCGGTGAGCGTGTCCGTGACCCCCTGGCCGGCGAGGCACAGCAAGTAGGTGAGCTTGCGGGGGTGTACGTGCATGGAGGTGGACTGACCCTGTTCGATCTTCAGGTTCCACACATCGATGAAGTCGTCCACGTAAATGCGGAACTCCATCCCCCAGGGCTTAGGGATGATCTCGTTGAGGTGGTCGTCGCCGTCCAGGCGCTCGTTGCCGATCCGCGAACCCTTGCGGACGACTTCGTTTAGCGCGGAGAAGTCCCGCGGTCCCGGGTCGATCCGGACAACGTGGTGGTGCTGCCGGTCCTGGGCAGTGGTTATCCGGCTTTGCGTCAGCTCAGACATGGGTCCCCCTTCGGTGGCCTCGGTGTCCCCGGCCGACAACGAACCTAGGGAGATGCGAGAAGAGATCCAAATAAGGAACCGAACGGTCAGGGATAACCGAACGGGGGCTCCGCAAAACGGTGATGGCCCCCTGGCCCTGTCCTTATTTGAAGCCGGGCACCGGCCGGTGTGAGTGTCTGAACGGCAGCCGTCCGCGAGCGGACGCTTCTGGCCGTTTTACTCAAGCGAAGGGTGACACACGTGAGCACTCCTACTCCTGTCCGTGGACGCCGGCCCGAACCGCAGCAGGTTCCGGGCACGATCACCACGCAGATCAACTCCATCGGCGTCCTCGGCTACGAGTCGGTCTCCGAGCAGGACTGCCTGACACCGACCGAGATCTTCAAAGGCACCGCGATGGTGCTGAACGGATCCATCGCGCCCTGGCAGCGAGAGGCCGCCCCACGCGACCTGGACGTTCGGCTGGTCTCCCTGGAGCCGGGCGTGATCAAGATGCAGATGGGCACCAATGTCGTCGCAGACGGTGTGCTCACCGAGGACGACCTGTTCGACATCCTCTACATCCCGGGCGGTGTCGGCTCCGGCGCGGTCCTCTCCGACGAACGGGTACTCAAGGCGATCCGCAGGCACCACGAAGCAGGGAAGATCATCGCCGCGAACTGCTCGGGCGTCGGCGCCGTCGTCCGCGCCGGCATCGTCAACGACGAGACCCTCACCTCCGTGGCCGCGATCGCCCGCGGCATGCGTGAGGAAGGCTTCAACGTCCCGGAGAACCGGCGCATGTGGGTGTCGAACCCCTCTTCCCGGATCTGGACGTTCACCGGCTCCTACGGCATCAATGGCGGCACCGTCGCCCTGGTCGCCCACTACTTCGGCCGGGAAGTCGGCACCATCGTGGCAATGATGTTCGACACCTACGGCGGCATCGGCGACGCGATCTTCGAGGAACAGGGACCCGAGTTCTACCACCACCCCGAGCTGGAGAACTCCTTCCAGGACCTGTTCCAGCCGATGCTGTTCCCGGCCACGGCCGACGACAGCCTCTGAGATCCGGCAGGAGGCCACCCATGACCGGCCAGGTCACCCCCGTCACGCTGCGGGATCTCGACTGGATACGCGGGGCGCTGCAGACAGCCGTGGCCCTGGAGCATTCGACGATGCCGCTGTACTGCGCAGCCATGTACTCGCTGGAGGTGCAGAACTACCCGTCGTACAACACCATCCGCAGCGTGCTGATGGAGGAGATGGTCCATATGGCCATCGCCGCCAACATGGTCGCCGCCCTCGGTGGCAGCCCGCGTATCCGCACGCTCGCGCCGAAGTACGCCACACGGGGCCTGCCCGGGGCGGTGGCGCCCGACCTGCCGGTCGTCCTGGCCCAGCTATCGCCGCGCTCGCTGGAGAACTTCATGCGCCTGGAAGCCCCGGCGTTCATGCTCAACTCCCGGCAGCGCAGCACCGCCTACCCGACCATCGGTGCCTTCTACGATGCCGTCCGCGAGGCCGTCGACGCACACAAGGACTCCGTACGGCGCACGGTTGAACGCGGAGGCCCGGCCAACCAGGTAGGCGGAAACCTGGGCTATCTCACCTTCGCCCCGCAGGAGGGCGTCGACCCGGTGGAGAAGTTCCACCACGCCCTGGACATCATCACCGAACAGGGCGAAGGCGAGGGTGACGGAACCGTCGAAGCCGGCGCAGACTTCCAGAAGGAGGGCTCGCACTACGCCCGCTTCGCCGAACTGCGCTACGGCCGCCGCTACCTGGCCCCGGACAACGGGGCGCCGATCTCACGGGAGAACGAACCGGAGTTCTTCCGGGGCGAAGAGATCGTCTGGCCTGTCGTCATCAACACCCTCGCCGTCCCCTCCGACGGATACGCCAAACTCCTCGCCGCCGATCCCGACGCGGCCGACGTCCGTAAGGAACTCGAGGGGTTCGACGACGCCTACACCCTGATGATGGACGCCCTGGACCGGGCATGGAACGGCCCCGTCGAGACCTGGTGGCCCTCGCTCGGCGCCGCAGTGACGCAGATGGATCAGATGCGCGTGCGGTCCTGTTTCAACATCATGCGGCACCAGGTGCCCGAAACCGCCGTCCAGGCACTCGACCGTCTCTACCTCGACGAGTTCAAGACCCTTGCCCGGTACACCGATCTGAATCAGCCAGTTTTCTACGGGCCGCGCTTCGTCAACACCAACGGCGCGTGACACCCACTACGGTCGTTCGCCGGAACCCGTGCATCCGCAAACGCCGGGTTCCGGCACGGCCTCGCCCAGCGGGGCCCGAGCCAACATCATCAAGGGGGAAAGCCACAGCTGTGACATCACACGAAAGCAACCGTCTTCCGCTCGCAGCCCTGCTCGCACTCGCGACCGCAGGGTTTCTCACCATGCTCACCGAAACGGTGCCGGCCGGCCTGCTGCCGCACCTCAGCGATGGCCTGAGCATCTCCGAAGCGCAGGCCGGGCAACTCCTCACGGTCTACGCCGCGGGTTCCGTCGTCGCGGCCATACCCCTGACCACGCTCACCCGCGGACTGCCCCGGCGACCGGTTCTCGTCTCCACCGTCGCCGCCGTCGCCCTGGTCAACGTCCTCACCGCGGTCTCGTCCAGTTACGCGCTGACCATGACGGCCCGTGCCCTGGCCGGCATGGCCGCAGGAGTCCAGTGGGCGATGATCGCCGGCTATGCCATGCGCCTGGTCGACGAGCCCCTCAAAGGCCGGGCTCTGGCCGTGTCGATGGCCGGTGTGCCCACGGCTCTCGCCTTCGGTGTGCCAGTCGGGACGTGGGCCGGCGACATCATCGGATGGCGCTGGACCTTCGCCGTCATCGGCGCCCTCGCCCTGATCGTCGCCGTGTGGATCCAGGCCACCGTCACCCCGTTCCCAGGAGAGCCAGCCACCAGCCGCCTCCCCGTGCGGCAGGTGTTCCTCCTGCCGGGTCTGGCCGCCATCCTCGCTACCGCGCTGCTGTTCGAGGTCGGCCACATGAACCTCTACACCTACATCGCCCCCTACCTGAAGCGGGCGGGTCTCGGCGGACACGTCGACGTCGTCCTGCTCACCTTCGGTATCGCGGCGATGGCCGGCCTCTTCACCGCCGGAGCATTCATCGACAAGAATCTGCGCGCCGTGGTCGTCGGCACCCTCGGCCTGTTCACCGCCTGCATGGCCGTCTTCGCCATCGCCGGCACCACCGCCTGGCTCGTCGTGGTCACCACCGCGGCCTGGGGGTTCGCCCTGGGCCTCGCCCCCACCATGTTCCAGGCAGCCTCCGCCAAGGCGGCAGGCTCGGCGGCCGAAGTGGCCCAGGCGATGATCGTGACCGTTCTCAACGCCGGAATGTCCCTCGGCTCTGTCACCGGCGGCCTCAGCCTCGACCTGGCCGGCGTCAAGACGCTGCCGTGGGTCTCCCTCACCGTGTTCGCCATCGCCCTGGTCCTTGCCGTCACCGCGCGCCGCAACGCGTTCCCCGCCCCCCGCCCCACGCGGGCCGAGCCAGTGCGGGAGAACGTGTGAGCGCCCTGTACCACGTCTGCTTCACCGTGCCGGACCTGGGAGCAGCCATGCACGACCTCACCACGGCAGCAGGGGTCACCTGGCACGCACCGGTGGCGGCGAGCATCGGCGAGTGGGACTACCGGATCGTCTTCACCCAAGGTGGCGCCCCGTTCATCGAACTCATCGAGGCACCCCCCGGCGGGCCCTGGGGAGACACCAGCACGCCCGGTTTCCACCACATCGGCTTCTGGACCTCCAGCATCCGGTCCGGAACCGAGCGGCTGACCGCCAGCGGCATGCCCCAGGAGTTCTCCGGCTGCCCCTACGGCCGGCCGTTCGCCTACCACCGCGTACCCGGGATCGGCGCCGGCGTCGAGCTGGTCGACGCCACCCGCCAGCCCTCATTCATCGACACCTGGAACCCCGGCGGACCCCCGATGCCCGCCATCAACGAGGAGGCTCACCCGTGGAACCCGTCACCCTGATCACCGGCGGCTCGACCGGCATCGGCGCCGCCACCGCCCGGGCGCTGCTCAAACAGGGCCACCGCGTCGTCATCACCGCTCGCGACGCCGACCGGCTCGCCGCCTTCTCCGCTTCCGCCGGAGCCGGCGACCGGCTTTTCACCATCCCCGGCGACACCAGCGACGACGCGCACGTCACCTCCGTCGTCCGGCAGACCGTCCAGTCCTGGGGCCGCCTGGACAACGTGATCGCCAACGCCGGCTTCTCCCTCCCCGGCACCCTGGCAGACCACACCCCCGAAGCCATGCGCGCCATGGTCCTCACCAACGTCCTCGGCCCCGCCCTACTCGTCCGGGAGACACTCCCCCACCTGAAGGAATCCCAGGGCCGCATCGTCATCGTCGGCTCCGTCGCCGGCGTCAAGAACACCCCCGGCAACCTCTACTCGGTCACCAAGTGGGCCGCCCACGCTCTTGCCGAGAACACCCGCCTGCTGGTCACCCAGGACCGGGTCGGCGTCACCCTGGTCGCCCCCGGAATGGTCGACACCCCCTTCTGGGACAACCGCGGCGGTCTCCCCGAACAAGCCCCGACCATGACTGCCGAACAGATCGCCGATGCGATCCTGTTCGCTCTCAACCAGCCCACGGGCATGGACATCAACCACATCACCATGCGCCCGGTCGGCCAGGTCAACTAACCACATGAACGACATCACCACGGCCGCGGCGGCCGGTGAACTGCCGCCGCGGCCCCAACTGCCGAATCCACACCCAGGCCCTGCGGCAGTGTGCGGGTAGACCTCCGTCTCCAGGCAAGCGGTCCAGGGCTAGTACTGCAACGGTGCTTGTCGTGACTGATGGCCAGGTCGGTCGTTGGTGGGGTTGTGGGTGGGGACCTTGCTGATGTCAGGTTGTGGGCGCGTGAACTGGACGCCGTGCATGAGCGGTTCGTGCACCGTTTCAGCAGGTCGGAGCCGCGGGAATCGGCACTTGCCTATATGCGGGGCCTGATTGCTCCGCTGCAGCGGAAGAACGGCTGGACCCTGGCCGAGGAAGCCGGTCATACGGGTCCGGACCGCATCCATCGGATGCTGAACCGGATCGAGTGGGACGCCGATGAGGTGCTCGACGACGTCCGCCAGTATGTGATCGACCACCTCGGTGACCCGAACGCCGTCCTGGTCGTGGACGACACGGGTTTTTTGAAGAAGGGGACGCGGTCGGCCGGGGTGCAGCGGCAGTACTCCGGCACGGCCGGGCGGACGGAGAACTGCCAGGTGGGCGTCTTCCTCGCCTATGCCACCGATCGTGGGCGGACACTGATCGACCGGCGTCTGTATCTGCCCACCTCCTGGACCGATGACCGCGAAAGGTGCCGCCGGGCCGGTATCGACGACGAGGTCGGCTTCGAGACCAAGGTGGCCATGGCCAAGGCGATGGTCCGCCGCGCCATCGTGGACAAGATCCCGTTTCGGTGGGTGACCGCGGATGCCGCCTACGGCTTCTCCAAGGGCTGGCGGTCGGAGCTGGAGCGGGCGGACGTCTTCCACGTCATGGCCACCACTCGGCATGACACCGTGGTCACCCGCTGGGCGATCGACCATCCCGTCCACGACCTGTTCAACGGCCTTGCCCGGCAGAAATGGAAGCGCCGTTCCTGCGGCACTGGCGCCCATGGCCTGCGGATCTACGACTGGGCCCGCGTCGAGGTGCGGCCCTGGCACCGGCCCGACCGCCGCCACTGGGTGATCGCCCGCCGCAGCGTCGCCCGCCCTCAGGAGATCTCCTACTACATCGCTTACTGCCCCGCCGAGACCACGTTGGATGACCTGATCCGCATCGCGGGCAGCCGATGGGCCATCGAGGAGTGCTTCCAGAGTGCGAAGCAGGAATGCGGCCTGGACGACTACCAGGTCCGCCGTTATCCCGGATGGCACCGCCACATGACCCTGGCCATGGCCGCGCATGCCTGCCTGACCGTCCTGCGAGCCCGGGAACTGGATGCCGGGAAAGCAGAAACGGATCCTCCCAGCTCATCCACCTCAGCCTCGCCGAGATACGACGGCTGATTACCCGCCTCACCGACCGCCGGCCCACACCCGTCGAGCACATCCTGCACTGGTCGACCTGGCGCCGACGGCGGCAACACCAGGCCCGCACCAGCCACTACAAACGCCGCGGACACAGCCCCTGACCTGGCCATCAGTCATGGCAAGCACCGTTGCAGTACTAGTCCGCGTCATGCAGGCCGTCGGTCCGCTCACGCGGACCCCGGCGGCACGGCCGGCTCAGGCTGCTCCAAGAGACACGGCCTAGCCCGAGCGGCTTGGCCGACCGTCGAAAACCCGGGTCCGGTGGTAACCCGCAGCGGCCGTGTTGCTCTTTGGGAGGAAGAAGGGCACGACACGCGCCCCGCGGCGTTGTGTTCAGACCGATGCCGTGTGCGGAGCTCGACACTCTTCTCATGGGTTCCATGGTTGATTCGTCCCGGCAGTACCTGCTTGCGGCTCTGGAAGAACGCGCAACGATCGATGTGCGGGAAGTCCTGGCGCAGTCCCTTGGGCGGCCGCCCACGACGGGAGAAGTGAGTGCTGCACGCAAGGCCGGCGCGCCGGATCGCCGAGGACGGGGATGCGGTGCTGATGACGCTGTATCCGGGGCAGGCCAACGGCGGCCGGCGAGGGCGTCGCGCGGTCCTGCATCTGACAGTGGATCACCGAGTCATCAAGGAACTGCCATGCCGGGTGGACTTCGCCACGGAGAAGTGGGACGCGGTCATCGACGAGGGCATGAGACTCACGCAGAAGGAGATCGAGAGTGATCCGGTGCTCTCCTCCCTGCTGCCGGGCTGGAAGGCAACGCCACGGGCTGAGGCACGAGCGCAAAACTGAGCGTGCCAGGATCCGTGAGGCTGCTTCCGCCCGGCCGTTCCACACAGGGCAGGTCTCAGCTGTCGCGGCGGGGCGCGTGGTCGAAGAACCGGTTGTCGGTGTCGATACGGATTTCCCGTACGCCCGGGTAGGGGCGGGGGAGCGGGTCGTTGGTGGCGGCGATGACCTGGCAGGCGTAGCCGTCGGGTGAGGCGTCGTCGGCGATGTCGATCAGGGTGTCGATCAGACGCAGGCCGGTGGCGTGGTCCAGTCCCTGTGCTCCGAGGCCGGCCAGGGGGGAGTCGATGATCAGCAGCGGGGGCACGCGGACGGCCGGGTCGATGCGGCCGAGGTCGCGCAGGGCCAGGAGCAGCGCGACGTTGGTGGCCACCTTCGGGCTGCCGGCGACCGAGCTCTCGGCGAAGGTCTTGTCGGCGGCGTGGCGCTCCTTGACGCGGGTGGTGAAGTCGCTGGGGTCGATGAAGGCGGTCTCGACCTCGGGGTTGATCTGCTGCAGCCGGGCGAGGAAGAACTCCGACCAGCGTGCGGTGACTTCTTTGCGGCGCACGTCGTGGGCGGTGACCGCGGCGTCCCGGGCGGCCTGCGCCGCTTCCATCTGCTCCTTGGCCGTCTGGATGGCCTTCTCCTGGGCGCTGATGTAGTCGGCTGAATCCAGGCGTTCCTTGAGCTGGGCGACGTCGCGGCTCAGGCCGTGGGCCTCTTTCTCGGCCTGCTGCGCTGCCTTGCGGGCGGGCTGGAGATGGCCTTCGTCGTAGGCGTCGCGGGCGGCAAGAGCCTCAGCGGCTGCGGTGTCGGCCTTTGCTGCCTCTGCAGCAGCTGCGTGGGCGGCTTCCTCCAGGGTGCGCAGCCTGAGCCGGAGCCGCTCCACCTTCGCACGGGCCGCGGCGATCTGCTGCTCACGCTGGTCTGCCGCGCCCTCGTGCGGCCGCCCGCATTGCCGGCACAGGCCCGGCTCCCGCTCCGGGAGCGGCTGTCCGCAGCACGTGCAGTCCTGCGATCGGGGCTTGAGCAGTTCGGCGAGCTGGCCCTCGGCGCGCGCGTGGTCGGCGGTGGCGCCGTTCAGCCGGCCGTGGGCGGCGACGACCTGCTTGGCGGTCCTTCTGCGTTCGGCATCGGCCGCCTTGTGCAGGGCCACGAGTCGGCCGCCTTCTCCGATCGCGGTCTTCAGTGCCGCGTCGGCCTGCTGCCACCGCTGCGTTGCCACACGGTGTTCACGCTGCTTCTGCTCGTACAGGGCGCGGACACTGGCCGGGTCGGCCAGCGCCCCGCTGTCCCGCAGCTTCTTGAACGCTGCCAGCGCGGAGCGGGCCGCCCGGTATCGCGACGTTGTCTCGGAGGCGTTCTTCTCCAGGCCGGCCAAGTCCTCGTTCCACAACCCGAGGAGCACTTCCAGGGCCAGGATCCGCGCCTCGTCCTTCCCGCCGCCGAGGAATTGCGAGGCGATCGTGTTCTGCCGCAGCGCCATGACGGTGCCGTAGAAGTCGTCCAGCCCGACACGGGTTGCCCCGCGCACGGCGGCGGGCAGGCCGAGCAGGTCCTGGACGAAGGCACCGGCTGTCGTCTCGCCGGGTTTCGTGCTCGTCACCGGCAGCAGGTGCTCGATCTCGTCCTCATCGTCGAGGTTCTTCAAAGACACCCGGGCCCGCGGGTTGGATCCACTGCGGGTGGCCTGCCAGCGGGTGCCCGCGATGCGGAAGACCAGCCGGACGTACGCGCAGCTGCGGACCTCCGGCATGACCGTTGCCGTCAGCAGGCCCAACGGGTAGAGCAGCGCCTCGAGCGCGGTGGACTTGCCAGCCTTGGAGTGACCGACCAGGAAGGTCACCAGGCCCCTGAAATGACGGGCGTACCAGACGTCGCCGCGCTGGAACTCAAGCCGCTCGATCACAAACGACGGGCCCACAGGGCCTCCTTCGCATCCGGTGTGTTGATCCACACCGGAAACGACCATCGGCCGTATGGGTGACGGGCTCAGCAGCGGTCCGGACCACCCACGAGCGGCACAGGCTGCCCGGGCCCGGCTGGGTGGACCTCCAGGCCGCCGTCGGCATTGAGCACCGCACGACGGCCTGGATAAGCACGCCTAGCCGTGGCCAGGTCCCGCTCGTCGAAGTCGCCGACGAAGATGAGCACGCCGTGGAGGAGCTCCACCTTCTGCGTGGCAGTGGGCCACCGGCACAGCAACGCCTCAGTCGTTATGGGCCCCGCTGACGGCGGCAGGACCGGCCCAGGCATACGCGGCATCCTCTCAATCGGCCAGCGAACGCGCCGCCACGCTGTCCCGCAGTCGGCGCAGCCTGTATGCGCGCGCTCAACGTAGCTGCACCCACTGATGCATCATGGTCGGCAGATTCCCCGGTTCAGACTCTGGCTCACGCTAAGCGACCGGGGTCAGACTTCTGAGGGCCTTCACCAGCCGGTGGAGGCCCTCAGCTTTTGTTCGTTGCAGACACACACGTCAAGCGCGGTCCTGCGCAGTCGCCCATTTCGGTGATCTCCAGACTGTCGCCCGGCGTCAGAGTGGAGATCGTCAGCAGACTCGCGATCGTGACCGCCCGCGACGCTTCTAACAGACCATCTCAATTGGCGATCAGAGGCTGGGAAAGGTGCTGGCCGGGCTGGTTCAGCAACGGTTGAATGCCGCCGTGGAGAACATCTGGACACCGGCCCACCAGGCGGTGGAGGACGAGGACGCGGGGGCTCTGGCGCAGTTGCTGGCCAAGGGCGTCGACCCCGATGAGGTATGCGGCAGCATGACGCTCCTGACGCACGCCATTGACGCGGAAGGCGATGGCGCCTTGCAGAGCGGCTGTCCGCTGACCGTGCATACCACCGCAGTACTCCTGGCCTTCGGCGCTGACCCACAGCTCCCGGGGTCCGACGGGCGAACGCCCATGGACCTTGCCGTTCACTACGGCCATGACCTGGCAGTCACGCTGTTGGAGCGCCACATCAGCGGGTCAGGCGGCGCAGGCAGATGAGGGTACTGGCGATGCTCGTGAAGGCGAGGAAGTGTTCCGCCTTGCGTTCGTATCGGCGATGAAGGCGGCGGCAGCCGGCCAGCCAGGAGACGGTCCGTTCAACGACCCAACGGTGGCGGCCCAACCGCTAGGAACTGTCCGTTCCTTTGCGGGCGATCCGGTGCCGGATGCCCCGTCCCGATAACCATCGGCGCAAGTGGGCGTAGTCGTAACCCTAAGGCGGTGAAGAAGCAGGAGCTGCGCAAGCAGCGGCTCCGTTGGTGGCCTTCGACGACATCTCATCCGTGTCGTTCCTCGGTGCAAGTTCCTGTGCCTTGGGATCCGGGTGGAAGTCGGAGGGGTGCCGGCCGCCCTTGGGCAGGTACCGCGGCCGCCGCTGCTCCGGTAGCCACTCGGCTCGCGTCAGCGCCCTTCCTGAACCTCGTCGTGTTGAAGCCGCGGTAGATGCTGATCGTGTCCGTGTCGGCGAGCTGCTTGCCGAAGTACGCCGGGATCTCAGCGGTCCTGCCCTGAGCATCGGTGGGTCCGGCAGGGATCTGCCTACGTTGGGCTGCTGTTATGTGGCAAGGAAGAACGCAAGCAACATCATGGTGATCACGGCAAACCCCGTGAAAGCCCGGTATTTCCGAGGGTATACATATTCCGCCCTTTTTGTCCCATTTCGCCACTCTTCGCCGTACTGCAGCAAAAGCTTCCTGTAGGGGAGAAACCCGATCGCCAGACCGGTCCATGTAAACGAGTACAGCACCAGCATCTGACGGGCGTTCCAGTGCTGCGCCTCGGCCTGGCCGACGGCGACCATTCCGGCGCAGCACGCGACGGAGGCGCCGAGGAACACCAGTGTCAGCGCGCGTGCCTTCATCCATCTGTGCACGGCGAAGCAGAGCAGGAAGGTGGAGAAGGCCGCCATGATGAGCAGGTAGGCCCAGGAGAGTCGGGCAAGCATGGTTGGTCCCATCGGTAGTCAGGGGCCGACGGGCAGCCCGTCGGCCCCTGAAATACTGTCGGCTCAGCTGCTCAGAATAGTTCCCCGAGCAGGCCGGTAACGGGCGATATGAGATCGTGCCCGAACTGTGTGATCTTGGTGGCTACCTTCGTGCCGCCGAGGGCCCCGATCCACTTCGACTGACCGAAGGTGAGAACGCCCAGCGCGGCGCTCGCCACGGAACTCCTGAACTCGGGGCTGTCCAGTCCCCAGCCGATCCCGGTGAAGAGCACGTTCAGGCCCGCGAAGGCCAGCGAGGCGCCGGCGAAGAAGGCCGCGGCTCCTTCTATGAACGGTACGGCAGGTGGGAAGATCACACCGGCGCCGAGCCCCGCTACGCCGAGGACAGCGGCGGCGAAGCCCGTGCCGATGCTCAGCCAGTTGGTGGCGTTGGCAAGCCACCTGGCGTCCTCCTTCCACCATGGAAGGTCGCCCTGGACGGTGTCGTTGTCGGCACTGTCCGCCGGATTCGCTCCCTTCTCCTTGGCCGCGCGTGCGTCGGCAGCGGCTTGCCGGGCCGCTGCCGCCAGTTCGGCCTGGCGCTTGGCGGAAGCGATCTGGTGGGCTTGGCTGGCGGCGGCAGAAGCGGCCTTCGCGTCCCGGCCGGCCTGGATGGCGGATGCGCGTGCGGCAGTGGCCGAGGCCTGGGCGTAGTTCGCGGAGGCGGCGGCGCGACGCGCGGCGTTCACCGCGCGGTTGGCGGAGTAGTTCGCCGAACGGGCGGCCAGGCGCGCGGTGGAAGCCGCCTGCTTGGCCTGGTCCGCTGCCGCCTGTGCCTTCTTCGCCGACTGCTCGGCGGCGTCGGCGTTGGCGCTCGCCTGAGTCGCGTAGGACGCGGCCTGGCCTGCCGCCTGCTTCGCCTTGTCCGCCCACTGCACCGCTTCGGACGCGGCGTTGCGCGCCTTGGCAGCTGCTTCCTGTGCGCGAGCGGCGGCTTCCTGAGCCTTTTGGGCGATCTTCGCGGCGGCGGCTATGGCGCCTTGGATGGCTGCGATGTGCGCGGCCGAGTCGTTGTCGAGTTGCGCTGTCTTGTACTGCACCGATACCACGAAGTTGCGGCGCATCCAGGCCGGCCCCTCCAGAGCCGCCTGGGCGTGGGCCTTGGTGTAGGGGCCCGCGGTGGCGAGGATCGTCGCCGTGGCGACCGCGTCGTCCTCCTGCTGAGCCTGCTCGCCGGTGGTGCTGAGGAACTGATAAAGCGCCTCGGGCGTCCCGGCGTCGAGCGCTGCGGTCGCCGCCTTCTTGACCGCGACGCCTGGGTTGTTGTTCAGGAAGCGGGCGACGGCGACGCGATTGTCGTCTGCCGCGGCCGAGATGACGCCGGTGCGGAGGAACTTTGTCGCGGCATCCGGATCGTCCCCCTCCAGTACCGTTGCCGCCGCGTCCGCGACGTTCGGTGTCGTGACCTGAGCCAGATAAAGAGCGGTTTCGCGATCGTCCTGCCGTTGGGCCAGCAGCCGGTCGGTGTCGATCCAGGCCAGCACGTCGGCCGCGGAACCCGACAGGGCGAAGCGCGCCGCCTCACGCGACCATGTGCCGTGGGAGTCCATCACGGCGATGGCCGCCTTACGGCCGAGTGTCACGGCAAGACTCTCGTCCCCCGCTGCCAGCGCCGACTCGGCCTTGGCGATGAGGTCGTTTGTGGCCTGCGCGGCTTGCTCCGCCTGCGCCCGCTTCTGCGCGAGGTCCGCCTTCTCCCGCTGTTCGATCTGGGCCAGCAGGCGCGCCTCCTCCATGGCCTGCGCGAGGTCTTGGTCCAGACGCTGCCACTCGGCCTCGCGGGCCTGCTTCTCCACGGCGACGGCCTGGGCGACGGCGTCGGTGGCGGTGTTCGCCGCCTTGGTGGCCTCGTTGGCGAAGTCGGTGGACTTCTTCGCGTACTCGACGGCCTGTCCCGCGTACTGGGCGGCCCACTCGGCAGCGTCGGCTGCCTTGTCGGCGTGAGCCGCGGCGCTGTTGGCGGCGTCTCGCGCGGTGCGAGCTGCGGCTGCCGCCGTGTTCGCCAACGCCTGCGCCGTTCCTGCGGCGTTGGTGGCGATCTGGGCGTTGGCGGTGGCGATCTGAGCCTGCCGGGAGGCCTCCGCCGCCTCGGCCTGCGCCGCCCCTGCAGCGCTGGCCGCCGCTGCCGAGGCACTCGCGGCAGCGGCGGCGTTGCGTGCGGCACTTGCGGCGGCCGCACCGGCGCCTGCGGCTTGGGCCGACGCGGTGGCCGCGGAGTCTGCGGCCGCCGCGGCGGTGCGGGCCTTGGCAGCGGCGTTGCGGGCCGCGACGGCGGCACTCTTGGCGGCGGCTGCCTGGGAGGCGTCCTTCGAGGCGGCGATGGCCGCGCTGTAGGCGCTGGCCGCGGCGGAGCCCGCGCTTGCCGCGGCCTGACTCGCCGCCGTCGCCGCGTAGGCGGCACGGCGGGATGCCTGGATCGCCGCATGGGAGGCACGGATGGCCACGCGGGCGGAGTCCGCGGCTCCCTGCGCGGCTTGCGACGCCTTGCGCGCTGCTGCACCCGATTTGGCGACGTCGTCCTTGGCCGCCTGCGCCTCGGCCGCGGCCTTGTCAGCCGCCTCCTTGGCCTTGGCGGCGGCCTCGACCGCGCGAGCAGCGGCCTCCTCGGCCTGCTTCGTCTTCGCGTCCGCCTTCTTGCCTTCGCGCTGGACGAGGGCGACCAGTTCCTCGATTTTCATGGCTTCCTGATCGCGGGCGCGGGCGATGTGCTGACCCGTCTCCAGGAACCACTCGATGTCTGTCTCGGTGCCCGACAGCGCACGTGACGCATACTTCTGCACCTCGGGACCGCCCTGCGCCAGCAGCTTGGAGACCTCGACGCGCATGTCTTCGAGGCGAGCTGTGTACTGGCCGTCGGTGAGGAACTGCTCCAGGGCGCTCTGCGTGTCCGCGCTGAGGGCCGCGTTGCCCTCGCGACGCACCGCCTTGTCGCCGGTGGCCATCACCGTGGCGGTAGCCACCCGAAGGTCTTCCATAAGGGCAGTCTTGAAACCGCCCTTGAGGTAGTCGGCGATGGTCGCGTCGCCGCCTTCCAGCGCTGCGACGGCTTCGCGCCGACTGCCCTTCCCGGCACCTGCCAGGGAGGCGGCGATGGCGACACGGTTGTCCTCCGCCGTGGCCCTGGGCAGTTCCACGGCGAGGAAGTTCTGGACATCGGCATCAGAGCCGATCAGCACGCGTTCCGCCGCGGCGCGAGTGGCTTTGCCACCCGTCAACCAAGCCTGTACGGCCCGGGCGCGGTCGGTGTCCGGCAGGCTGAAGGGGTCGCCGTCATCGCCGTCGGGTGGCGGCGCTGTTGCGGCCATGGCCAGTGACGGAGTGAGCACGAGGCTCGAGGTGGCCGCCAGCGCTGTGGTGGCCGCGACGGCGCCGAGGACGCGCCGTCTGCTCCAGTAGGTGGTCTCCAAAGCGTTCCTTCAGGGTGAATGGCGGGCAGCGGTGGCACGCCGACAGCGCGCCGCCGCGCAAGTGAGCTGAGTTGGCGTCATGGGTGTACGCGGACAGTCGTGTTGCGTCCTGCGGTTGACGCGCCGTCTGAAGATACGCATGTGAAGAGCCTGTTGGCTACATGTATGTTCTGTGTACGGAACGGGGGCTGCAGGCAAGATCATTTCGCGCCACTTTGCGGGAGAATCAGGCTGATTTGCCCATGGCTCTGGCAGTGAACAAGTGTTTGAATCCTCTGGCTCCGTGCACGCATCATCTCCACGCAAGGAACCTGCATGTCAGTCATACGGCGGGTCATCGCCACAGCTGCGGCTGCAGTTGGCGCTGCCGCAATCGTCACCACTGCCTTCTCAGGCGCCGGACACTCCGCGGCACACGAATCGGTCTCCGTCGCCGATGCCCAGCCCGGCTACGCCATCGAGACCTTCGACTATCCGAACGCGGCTCAGATCGCGGCCGAGAAGGGCATCACACTCAAGCGAGGCGACGGCCACATCACTCTGGTGGACTGCTCATCCGGCACCGGCCTGATGGAGGTCTGGTCCCGGGACCACGACAAATTCTGCTTCCGCGCCACCGGTTCCTCCGGCTGGCTCAGCTTGGAGCTGCCCTCCGTCTACGTGGTCAAGGGCGCCGCTGACCACAGCGCGGACGTCAAGCTGACGGTCCCCGACAGCGATCCGCAGGAGGTCGAGGTTCCCAAGAACACGTGGACCTCGGTCGGTGAGTCCATCGATCCGCAGGAACGCGAGTTCGTCCTGGTGGAGATCCGCACCAGCGCGTAGCCAGCGCACTTCCTCCAGGGCAAGAACTCGTCAACAGACTTATGTGCAAGGACTACTGATGTTTCGCAGAACACCCGGCCGTTCGGCCGGCCTCGCTGCCGTGACCGCCGCAGCGGTCTCGGTACCCCTGATGCTGTCGACCGCTGCTCCCGCGTCCGCCCTCGCCGGCTCGCCCGTCTCCGCGAACACCTACGCGTTCACCGCGAAGCTCGCCATCGGGGACACCTTCCGATCCTGCACGGGCACCCTTATCAACGCACAGTGGGTGCTGACCGCAAGCAGCTGCTTCGCGGAGAACCCCGCCGCGAGCGTAACGGTTCCCGCTGGCGCCCCGAAGTGGAAGACCACCGCCATCATCGGGCGCACCGACCTGGGCACCACCGCGGGGCAGGTGCGAGAGGTCGTCGAACTGGTGCCGCGCGCAGACCGGGACCTCGTGCTCGCCAAGCTGGCCGCTCCCGTCACCGGTGTGCTTCCCCTGCGTCTTGGCAGCACTACCCCCACACAGGGCGAGCAGGTCCAGGGCACCGGTTACGGGCGTACCAAGGACACGTGGGTGCCCGACACCCTGCACACCGGCACCTTCACGGTGAACCAGGTGGGCGACACCCAACTCGCCATCGACGGGACGCCCGTGTGCCAGGGCGACACTGGTGCACCCGTCTTCCGCGACAAGGGCGGTCAGCTGGAACTCGCCGCGGTAGCGAGCACCTCCTGGCAGGGCGGCTGCCTCGGGTCCAGCGAAACACGCACCGGCGCCGTCGCCACGCGTGTCGACGACCTCGGCACCTGGGTGAAGCAGTCCACCGCCTCCACGCTGACGCCGTGGCGCATGCAGATGGTCACCACGACCACGGACAAGACGCTGCTCCACACGATCCGGGACAGCAACTGGGACTGGTCCGCGTTCGGCAACGTCGAGCAGGCCGCCGGCGACATCGGCGACGTCGAGCTCGCTGCCGACTCCGCGATATCCGGCACCAACCACGTCCTGGCCCTCGGCAAGGACGGCGTCGTCTACCAGGCCACCCGCAACAGCAACGGCACCTGGGTCGCCTTCCGCCCCCTCACCTCCGAACTGGGCACCCTCGCCGGCATCAGGAAGATCTCTGTCACCTCCGTGGGCAGTGAGCTCCAGCTCGCCGCGATCACGGACACCCGGGTCTACCACGCCACCCGGGACAGCTCGGGCAAGTGGAGCAAGTGGGGCGACCTGACCGCCTCCCTCGGCGCCCTGACCAGTCCGACCCAGGTCACCATCGCGCGGGTCGGCGACTCCGCCCACGTCGGCGTCGTGCTGGCCGACGGCCGGGCCTTCCACACCATCCGCAACGCCGACCGCACCTGGGACAAGTGGGGCGAGATCACCAAGGTGCCCGGCGCGCCCGCCAAGGTCAGCAACATGGCCTTCGCCGGCACCGGCAACGACCTTCAGGCCGTGCTGACCGAACCCACCGGCGGTATCAAGCACGTCGCGCGACTCTCCAGCGGCACCTGGAGCGCCTTCGGTGACCTCGGCGCATCCGTCCTCGGCACCGGCCCCGTGACCAGCGTGGCCGCCACTGCCGTCGACGGTGAGTTCCACACCGCGATCATCCGTAACGGTGTGATCAAGTACACGATGCGCCACGTCAACGGCACGTGGGAGCCCGCCGACACGCCTCCCGCCGCCCCGGCGAACCCCGCGGCCCTCGCCATCACCGGCACCTGGAACTGACTCACAGTCGCACAGGGGGACGCGTAGCGGACTGATCCGTGCGGCCTGCTCAAGGCCCTCCAGGTCGTGGATGCGGAGTGCCACACCATGATCGAAGCCGTATGGGCCTGCCTGGGCAGGCCCATACGGCTCACTGCCCGAGACCGGTGAGCGCGAGACACCCACCAGAGGACCCTGCGGATAAAACCAGGCCTGTTCCAAGACGTACATGCCGGACCCGGTGCCGGACGGTCCAAGCGGACAAGATATCGTCGGCCTGTTTTGACCTGTGACCGTATAATCACAAGAAAATCGGGGATTTTATGCACCGCGCGCTCGCGCCTCGGTGGTCGCATGGTACTGTCGCGGAGCTCCTGACCGGCCGCAACAACAGCCTTGGCCTGCTGCGCCTCTCCCTTGCCTTGGCAGTGGTCGTCTCGCACTCCCGGGTCCTGGGCTACGGCGGCAAGGAGTACCTCCACTACTTCAGCGGAGGCCAGACCGACCTCGGCAAACTCGCCGTCTACGGCTTCTTCGTCCTGTCCGGAATCCTGGTCACCCGCAGCGGGACCCGGCTCACGGTGGGCCGGTTCCTGTGGCACCGGGCGCTACGCATCCTCCCCGGTTTCTGGGTGTGCCTCGCCCTCACCGCCTTCGTTCTGGCGCCGCTGCTGTACTGGCACCTGCACTCAACGCTCGCCGGCTTCAACGGACCCCGCGGCCCCCTCCACTACCTGCAAGTCAACTGGGGTGTGGCGACGCAGCAGCCGGACATATCTCGCGTCATGGCCGACGGACAGGCGGTGGGACGCATCCACGCTGGGTCCTTCAACGGGGCGCTGTGGAGCCTGCGCTATGAGGTGATGTGCTATGTCGGCGTCGCCGTCCTCGCTGTCACTGGCATCCTCGCCCGCGCCCGCCGAGCTGTCCTGGTCGTCACACTTGTGCTCGGGTGGCTGGTCATACGCCACGCCACCAGAAGCCCCTTCTGGGCCGGCCAGTACGATTCCCACTACCTGCACGACATGCATGTGCCCTTCATGGGACAGATCGGCGTGTCGTTCATGATCTACCTGGGCTTCGCCTTCGGTCTCGGCGCGCTCATCGAGGTCGCCCGCCACCGAATACCCGTCAGTGACCCCCTGGGCATCGCATCCCTGCTGGTCCTGGTCGGCAGCCTGCACTACGGCTACCTCTTCACCGTCGGCATACCGGCCTTCGCCTACCTGCTCGTCTGGCTCGCCGTCCGCCTCCCGGCACCCTTCCGCCGTATCGGTGCCCGCAACGACTACTCCTACGGCATCTACATCTACGGTTTCCCCGTCCAACAGGCCCTCGCCTTGTTCGGGTACACGCGCTGGGGCATTGCCGCCTACCTCGCCCTCACCCTTGTCCTCACCGCCCTGCTCGCAGCCGCCTCCTGGCACCTCGTCGAGCGCCCTGCCCTGCGATGGAAGGACATCGGTAAGGGGCGCCGCGGAGGGCCCAGGCCCACCGCCGCCTCGCAGCCCGTCCACAGGCACGTACCGAAGCAGCGCACCGCCGACGCGGCGACGGCGTCCCGGTGAACAACTCCGTTCGATCAGCCAAACGTTCAGGAGCAGCGAGTCAGAGGTCGCCCCTGAAATGGCGGGCGTACCAGACGTCGCCGCGAAACGATCACCGGCTGTATGGGTGACGGGCTCAGCAGCGGTCCGGACCACCCACGAGCGGCACAGGCTGCCCGGGCCCGGCTGGGTGGACCTCCAGGCCGCCGTCGGCATTGAGCACCGCACGACGGCCTGGATAAGCACGCCTAGCCGTGGCCAGGTCCCGCTCGTCGAAGTCGCCGACGAAGACGGCCTGGACGGCAGCCTTACTGCCATCACGACCCAGACGGGCGGCGTCGTCCTTCAGCTCGCCAACCTGCACGGCGACATCACCCTGCAACTGCCCGCCGACACCACGCTCGCGCCCACCGTTCTCGACTACGACGAGTTCGGCCACCCCCGCACCGGTCAGCCTTCAGCCCGCTATGCATGGCTCGGCGGCGCGGAGCGCGCGGACGACACTCCGTCCGGTCTGCTTCTGATGGGCGTGCGCCTCTACAATCCGGACACGGGCCGGTTCCTGTCCCTGGACCCCGTGCCCGGCGGCAGTGCCAACGCCTATGAGTACTGCAACGGCGACCCGGTCAACTGCTACGACCTGGACGGCCGCTTCGCGGCGGTCGCGGCGCTCGGCTTCTTCGCAGTCGCCGACTGGTGGAACCCGCTGGGCTGGATCGTGGCCGGCCTCATGGCCCTGGGCATCACCATCTACGCGGTCTACAAGGGATCGCAGTGGATCGTCCATCATCACGGGCACACCGAAAAGGCAACCCCCGCCAACTCCGCCTACTGGAAGAAGCTGCGGGCCTACAAGGGCAAAACAAAGACAAACGGCAAGACGGGCAAGTCGCGCCGATACTACGAGTGGGACTACACCCACGGTGACATCGAGGTCTACGACTCCAAGGGCAACCACCTCGGCAGCGCCGACCCCGAAGGCGGACACATCTATAAGCCGAAGGTGAAGGGACGAAAGATCAAGGTATGACATTCATCGACGACGTCCTGCAGGGACGGGCCACCATCGATGACTTCGACTCCTACAACGACACGTGGCAGGACTCGGAGGAAGACCTCGGAGAGTTCCACGACTTCCTAGGACTGCTCTGGCCGGAGTACGCGCTGTGGGCGACGGACCACGAGCGGGTCGACGGCGACGACGTACTCGCCTATGTGATCGCGGCTCGGCGGCACAACGTCGGTCTGCTCGACCATCTGCGGTCCGTGAAGGAAGAAGACGCCACAGCCGCCGAGGTGTACCGCCTCGCCGGCTGGTGGGCCAAGGAGTGGGAAGCGGTCTCCCAGCACTACACGGAGAGCTGATCCGCACCACTGGGGCCGGGACGGGCTATGCAGCCCGTCCCGGCCCCTCGCCAAAACCTCAGCTCCGACTGCGGCACGCGTCGGCGTCACGTCGCGACGGGCGAGCACGTCGAAGCGGACCCCCTCCCGCATCCGCCCTCCCGCAGGCCGCACGCGCCGGTCGCCGCGAAGGTCTGGATCGTCCGATGCCTGGCGAGACACCTGGGCGCGCCGAGGGCCAGGACGTTGGCATCTGGCAGGAGGGCGGCGAACTGATCCAGGGCGCGATCGATGCACTCACACTCGCCTGGTTGCTCGGCACGCTCGCGACCGGAGGACCACGTCGGGTTGCAGACCCGGCCGCCGCTTCGCCCATATCAGGCTGCACCATGCGGCCTGCCGATGGCAGTCACGAGCCGTCTGAGGACATGCTCGGGCGGCGTCGTCACGGCCTGTACAGCGCGTCGCCGCGAAGACTCAGAGGAAATTCAGAGCGTCCGGAAACTGGTGCCGGCCCAAGCGTCGCGCTACATGTCGAATGTCATGCACATGGCTTGAAGTCTGATCCGTCGCCAGGCTTTCAGAACACGAGGAGTAACCCCCATGCACTTCTCTAAAGCCCTGAAGTTACCCACCGCACGCCCCGTGGTGCAGGCGGTTTTCCGCCTGGTGACCGGATTCCTCTTCGCCTGCCACGGTGCGGCGTCCTTGTTCGGCGTCCTGGGCGGCGCCCACGGCGGCGGCACGGTGCAGCCCCTGCAGTGGCCCGGGTGGTGGGCGGCGGTCATCGAACTGCTCGGTGGCGCCCTGGTGGCACTGGGGCTGTTCACGCGTGGGGCGGCGGTCGTCTGCTCCGGGTCCATGGCCTACGCCTACTTCAGCGTTCATCAGGCGCACGCGCTCTTCCCGATCGACAACGGGGGTGAGCCGGCCGTCATGTTCTGCTGGACGTTCCTGTTGATCGCATGCATCGGCCCCGGCGCCTACGCGATCGACGAAATCCTGAGGAAAGACGCGACCACCGCACCCGAGGACACCCTGACGGCAGCGCCCACGACGTAGCCCTGCTGCCGGCAGGACGGTCCGCTGCGACACGAGAGCCCCTCCGTGCTCCAGAGGGGCTTTCACAGCTGTCGAGCGGCGAAACAACCGTGGGGCAGGAGGCGCCGGCCGTCACCCGGCTGACCCGGCACAGCGAGCCCGCAATGCGTGACCGCGGCTTTCGGTGCAGGGCAAGGCGCAGCAAACTCCCCCACAGGCATGATTACCCGATTATCCGGGTATCACCCGAATGGAATCTGCACGGCAGACATCGGCGACCCTGCCAGGCCGGGTCATCAGCAGGCGTCACCGACCGCTGAGAAGGGAGACCACCGTGATTGCCCTAGGCGTCATCCTCCTCGTCGTCGGGTTCGTCCTGCACATCGGCATCTTGTGGACGATCGGGATCATTCTCCTCGCGATCGGACTCATCCTCTTCGTCCTCGGCTCCATCGGACACGCCGTCGGGGGCCGACGCCACTACTGGTAGGCGCAGCGTCTGGCTGAGGCGCTGGGGGCAGGGTCGGCGCTCGGGCTCCAGGTCCTGCAGCGTGATGTGGGTTGGTGCCGCTGACTGGGGTAGTCGGCGGGTGCAGGTCCATGCCCCGGCCGCTGCCGCGAGGGCTGCCCGACAGCGGCCGGCGGGCCACCACCCGCTGCGCGGGGCGGTGGCAGTGGCCCCTCGGCGCCCTGCCCCGCATCCTCGGCACCTGCATGGAACGCGGCTTCGAGGTGGGTCGGCTGTGTGACCACGGACGGCTTTCGCGCGGCGCCCGTCACTCGGGAACGCTCCCCGGCCGACGATGCCGCCCTCTCGCCTTGCACGGCCCACAATCCCGCGCCGCGGAGCATCAGTGACGGACGGGACAGTACGGCTCGGATGTGGCTGGCCCACGCCACACGCCGCGCATGCCCAACGGCAGGTGCATGGGGCAGCCTCCAAGACGATGACCGCTGGGGCTAGCCCGGCCTCCCCTTCACTGGGGAGGAAGCCGACACCAGCATCACTCTCAGGCATGAGTGGTTGTCGACCTGAGCGCGGATGTGTTGGTCGGCGTGCCTCTGGAACAGTGCGTTCTTCGTCGCTTCGTTCCGAGAGGCCCGTTCATGTCCAAGATTGACGTGGCGCCGAGACGGGAAACCAGCGCCGTAAACCAGCCCGCCCGCTCGTTGGAGTGCAACTCTTCTTGCCTCCGTGACGGTATCGGTAGGCGTCGAGCAGGCTGGCGAAGTCGGCGGACGCAAGGAGGTGCGCCAGGCGGGGGCTGCCGACGGCCCCCGCCTGGCGCACTGTGCTGCGGTGCGTGCTGGCCGGTCAGCCTGGCAGGTCGCCGGTGTAGCGGTAGATGTTGCCGGCCGAGTTGACGCCCCACACCGTGCCGTCCGCGCCCGCACCGATGTCGGTCAGCGCCCCGGGAACCTGCTGCCAGGGGCTGGCGTCGTTGTTGGTGTAGGTGTAGATGTTGCCGCCTGCGTTGGCACCCCATACCGAGGTGCGGGAGCCGGCGGCGATCGCCTTGAGTCCGCCGGGGATGTGCTTCCAGTGGTTGGTTTCCTGGTCGCCGGTGTAGCGGTAGATGTTGCCGCCCGAGTTGACGCCCCACACCGTGCCGTCCGCGCCCGCACCGATGTCGGTCAGCGCCCCGGGAACCTGCTGCCAGGGACTGGCGTCGTTGTTGGTGTAGCGGTAGATGTTGCCGCCCGCGTTGACACCCCACACGTTGGTCCGCGAACCCACCGCGATCCGCACCAGCCCGCCGGGGATCTGCTTCCAGTGGTTGGTTTCCTGGTCGCCGGTGTAGCGGTAGACGTTGCCGCCCGAATTGACGCCCCACACCGTGCCGTCCGCGCCCGCACCGATGTCGGTCAGCGCCCCGGGAACCTGCTGCCAGGGACTGGCGTCGTTGTTGGTGTAGCGGT
>NZ_JBVOQE010000016.1:102791-110187 GCF_055668065.1 Streptomyces sp. NPDC097129
GGTAGATGTTGCCGCCCGCGTTGACACCCCACACGTTGGTCCGCGAACCCACCGCGATCCGCACCAGCCCGCCGGGGATCTGCTTCCAGTCGGCCATGCTCACCGACTCCTTTCCGTTCGGAAGTTGTCACCCAAACGATCCCCAAGGGAAACGATCCTCCGGAAATGCCAACTCGTCGGCAGATCAAGGGGATTGTCCTTAAACGCTGGTTTGGTCTACCCGCCTGGTGGCCGGGCATGGGCCCCGTCCATGACCTCGCGCCGTCAAGACGGCGGAATACCGCATCACGCGTGTGGGTGAGGCATAGCCGTCGTATTGACCTCGTCGCCTGACACTCTGACGGCCGCGGCCGGTCCGTGAGTGCGTCGCCGCAGCGCCCTGACCCGCATTGCTCGGATGGGCGGTGTGGCCACGCCGGCCCCGCGCAGCTCACCTCGCCCACAGACGATGCCACCCCGCCCTGCGTCGCTTCCGCGCCCAACTGCCAACTCCTGGCCGTCCCGGCATGGTCGTCGGTAATCTCCGCAACGGCCGTGGGCGGCTTTCCGTCCTGCGTCATGGCCTGCTTCAGACCACCACGGCGAACCGATGGCTTCCCGGTCGCGCCGCTGTCCCTGGACCGCCAAGCATCGAAGCCCGTCGGGACTTCGCCGAACTCACCGCCGCCAACGAGCTGGACATCGCCTCAGTCAGTCCGGAGTTCCGCGTCCGCCATGGTGCGGAACTATTGGACCTTTTCATTCGACGGCAGCCGCTGTTGTCCGCGTCGGCCGGAGCGCGCTGCCGCAGCGTGCTGGAGACCGACCGCTGACCTCCACCGGCTGACGGTGACGGCAGCGCCAGCCTGCTCCTCTTCCCACGTGACCATTCAGCGTTCTTGGCCGGGTACCCCCTGCTGTGAATGTCCACCGCTTCGGTTTCTTGTCCCCCATGTTCCGCAACGGCACAAAGCGGAAGTGGCTGCCGGTGGCGAGGGTGCCTTGGTATTCCAATGGACGCAACGCAGCAGGTCAACTCACGCCCCCCACGGTGCCACGACGTGGCGAAGTCGCCGTGAGGTGTCTCGTAGGGGGAGGCCGGCGGCTTGTGGCAGTGCACGCTTGGGTGTGTGGGTCCGTCGCCGGCGCGGACGATTCGGGAAGCGAGGAGCACATGTCGTTTCAGGCGTACCTGGACAACATCGAGGACAAGACGGGCCTGACGCCCCGCCAGTTCATCGAGCTGGCGAAGGAGCGCGGTTTTGAAGGGCCTGAGCTGAAGGCGGGTCCGGTTCTGGACTGGCTCAAGGAGGACTACGGGCTGGGCCGGGGGCACGGGATGGCGCTGGTCCACGTGTTCAAGAACGGCGAGAAGATCTCCGCCAAGCACGTCGGTTCGGAGGGCACGCACCGCGACGACTCCGACACGCTGTGGCTGGAGGGCAAGGCCAACCGCCCCTGAACCAGTGACGCTGCCTCGCCGCGGCAGCAGGAAGCCGGCTCCCCGTCGCGGGGAGCCGGCTTCGCGCTTGTCACCTGCCGGCCGTGGCCAGCGGCACGTCGTCGCGCCGTGTCTCGGCGGGCGGCGCAGCGGCGGCGGTGGTCAGGGCCGCAGCGGCCGGTGACAACAGGGACGCGGGGAGGGCGAGCAGAACCGCGGCCATCACAGCGGTGACGAACCAGGCGGACGCCTCGTGCTCGGCGGCCCAGGCCGCGCAGGCCGGGGCGATGCCGCCGAGGACGGCGCCGGTGACGGCATTGGGCAGGCCGACGCCCAGGGCGCGGATCCTGGCGGGGAAGATGTCGGTGAGCAGCTTGGGCAGCACCGTGGTCGCGCAGACGAGGTAGACCACTCCGGAGCCGTAGGTGAACAGCAGGCTGGCGAAGGTGCCGGTCATCGTGAGGTACGACAGCGAGCCGGTGGCCGCGAACAGGACACTGGCGGCGACGAGCAGCCGGGCGGCGCCGATCTTGTCGGCGAGCAGGCCGATGGGCACGTTCAGCGCCATCATCGTGGCGGTCGCGGTGACGACGACCCACATCATGGTTCCGGGCCCCGCGAGACGGCCGCCGAGGGCGGGCACGACCGCGGTCCAGGTGCCGCCGACGGCACCGGTACCGGCCACGAACAAGGTGGCGATCAGCACGTTGCGCCGGTGGGCGCGCAGCAGTTGCCGAAGGGAACCGCGGTCGTGTCGGGAGTGGGCCTCGCGCTGGTAGATCTCTGTCTCGGCGAGCCCGGTGCGCAGGACGAGCAGGACCAGGCCGAGGACGCCGCCGAGGAGGAACGGCACGCGCCAGCCCCAGGAGGCCATGGAGCCGGGGCCGAGGGCGGTGGTCAGGGCGCCGCCGAGGAGGGAGGCAGTGAACGCGCCCGCGCAGGTGGAGAGGGAGAACAGGCTGCCGTAGGTCGCTTTGCGGTGGCGGGGCGCGACTTCCATCAGGTATGCGGTGGCGGCGGGCCATTCACCGCCGTGGGAGATGCCCTGCGCCGTGCGGGCGAGCAGCAGCAGGAGGGGTGCGAGCAGGCCGATGTGCGCGTAGGAGGGGGTGAGGGCGATCAGCAGGGAGCCGCCTGCCATCAGGGAGACGGCGAGTATGAGGGCGGGCCTGCGGCCGTGCCGGTCGGCGTGGCGGCCGAGCAGGATGCCGCCGATCGGGCGCACGAGGACGCCGACTCCGAGGACGGCGAAGGCGCCGAGGAGAGAGGTGAGGGAGTTGCCGGAGGGGAAGAACCGGGTGGCGAAGAGGGGTGCGAACAGGCCGTAGCCGAGCCAGTCGAAGGACTCGATGAAGTTGCCGACGACGGTGGCGGCGACCGCGCGGCGGTGCGCCCGGTGCGGGGAGGCGTTGGGCATGACGGTCCGTTGCTCCTCAGACGGCGGCGGCGTAGCCGTGCGCGGTGATCCGCCGGCCTGCTTCCTCGTAGTAGCCGGGTTCGGTGGGCAGGGTGGTGGCCAGGCCGCTGACGTAGCGGTTGTACATGCAGAAGGCGGCCGCGATGAGCACGGTGTCGTGCAGGTGGGTGTCGCCGGCGCCTGCGGCGCGCGCGGCGGCGATCGCCTCGTCGGAGACGGGAGCGGCCCTGTCCTGCACCTCGGCGGCGATGCGCAGCAGGGCGCGCATGAGCGGTGTGACCGGTGCGGTGTCCGGGTCGTGGCGTACGGCGTCGACGACGGTGTTGCCGCCGTCGAGTTGGGCCGCCGCGGCGGCGCCGTGGGTGTCGGCGCAAAAGCGCGTCGCGTTGCGCTCGGAGACATAGGCGGCGATGAGTTCGCGTTCGCCGCGGGGCAGAGGTGAGTCACCCCGCAGGATCAAGTCGGCGAGGGAGTTGAGTGGGGCTGCGGTGTCCGGGCGGTCGGTCATCAGGCCTCGGATGCCCGGCAGGTCGCTGGTGAGGTGGATGTGCGGCACGGAGCGTCCTTCGCTGCTGGGGGGTGGATCTCATCGTGGGCACGTGCGGCACAGCGAGCAACTTCGGTTGTGCTGGGTGGAGTTGCTCGGCTGAGGCCGTTGCGGCGGGCTGGTGGCCGGTGGCTTTGCACGGTCGGGTGTGAGGCCGTGTGTGCGGCGCCGGAGTCGACGGCTTGGCGAGTGCGCACTCTGGGAGTTGGCCGGGCCGTGCCCGGGTTCCGACGATGAAGGCCCCGCTTCGTAACGTGGCTGACAAGGACGCTCATCGTGCCTCACATCGAGCTGACCCATGACCTTCCCGGCATCAGTGCTCTGTTCGCCCAGCGGCCCGACACCGCGGGTGTGCTGTCGCAGGTGGCGGAGACCCTGCTGCGCAGCGGCCCTTCGCCGCTGAGCCGGGGGGAGCGTGAGCTGATCGCCGCCTACGTCTCCCACCTGAACCGCACCGAGTTCTGCGCCGGGTCGCACAGCGCGTTCGCGGCGGCCCAGCTCGACGGCGGCGCCGAACTGGTCGCCGCGGTGCTCGCCGACCCGGGCACGGCCCCTGTCACCCCTCTCCTGGGGGCGCTGCTGACGGTGGCCGCCGAGGTGCAGGCGCAGGCGGCTCCCGTCTCCGACAAGGCGATCGCCGCCGCCCGGGCCGAGGGCGCCACCGACACCCACCTTCACGACACGGTGTTGATCGCGGCTGCTTTCGCGATGTTCAACCGGTACGTCAACTGCCTGGCCACCGACGTCCCGCAGGACCCGGCGTACTACGACGTGGCGGCCGGCCTCATCGTCGAGCACGGCTATGGCTCCGCACATTGACTCGGCTGTTCGCCGGCGTCTGGGGGAGGACGACATGACATGGTCGACAGCGGACGTCCCCGACCTGAGCGGCCAAACCGCTCTGGTCACCGGCGCCTCCGGCGGCGTCGGCCGGGAGACGGCCCGGGTGCTCGCCTCCCGCGGGGCACATGTGGTCCTCGCCTGCCGCAGCGTGCGGCGGGCGCAGGCCGTGGCCGAGTGGATCGGCGGCAGCTCCGAGGTGGTCGAACTCGACCTGGCGTCGCTGGACTCGGTGCGCCGTGCCGCCACGCAGGTGTGCGACCGGCACGAGCGCTTGGACCTGCTGATCAACAACGCCGGCGTGATGTTCCCCTCGTACGGGTGGACGGCGGACGGTTTCGAGGCCCATTTCGGGGTCAACCACCTCGGTCACTTCGCGCTCACGGGACGGCTGCTCGGCTTGATGACAGAGGTGCCGGGCTCGCGCGTCGTCACCGTCGGCAGTCTCGCGCACCGTGCGGGCCTCGGCGGCGTCGACGCGGCCCGCGCCCGGTCCGACGGGCGGCGGTCGGTGACGGCGTACGGCCGCTCTAAGCTGGCGAACCTGATGTTCGCGCGGGAGTTGCAGCGTCGTCTCGACGCTGCGGGTGCGGCCACCGTCTCGCTCGCCGCGCATCCGGGGCTGTCACCGACCGGGCTCTGGCACGGCGACGTTCCCGCGGTGCTGCGGCCGGTGGTCGCGGCGGGGATGCGCTGGCTGGCCCAGCCGCCGCAGGCGGCGGCGCTGCCGTCGCTGCGCGCGGCAACGGAACCGCAGGTGCCGCCGGGCGCCTATCTGGGGCCCGCCCGGCGGTTCGGGAGCCGTGGGGCGCCGGTGCCTGCGCGCTCGAGCCGTGCGGCGCGCAGCGTGGCGGCGCAGGCCCGGCTGTGGGAGCTGTCGGAGGAACTGACGGGGGTGCGCTACCGGTTCGCACCCGTGCCGGTGCCGGTGGAGTCTGCCGTGGGTGTGTGTCCGGTCACGGGTGCCAGGGGCTGATCGCCGTGGCCGGGGAGGGCATCGCCGCCGGTGTGGGTGCGGGCATCGCCGCTCGGGCCCGGTTCCGGCCGGTGGCGGCCTGGGCATGGATGTGGCGCAGTTTCGACGTGATGCTGCCGGACGGTGACGGGTCACCGGCCGGCGCGGCGGACGCAGGCTCGGTGCCGGGCCCGCCGCTCGCGCTGTGGCCCGGGACCGTGCCCGCCGGTGGAGGCACCGCGGACGAGGGGCCGCTGCCGCGGTGACGGCGCGGCCCCGGCGGGCCGCGTGCGGTGACGGACTTCATGAAGTGTGTCCGGGTTCTTCTTCTCCCGTGCTCGCTCCGGGCCGAGACGGTCACTGCGTGTGTCCGCCGGCCCTAGCGTGACGTGCGGTCTCCCACCCTCCCGAAAGGCGATATGTCATGGCGCAGACAACACAGCGGCCTGCCGCGCCCCCCTCCCGCTCGCGGCAGAGCGCGGGCATGAGTGCGCAATCGGCCTCGTTCTTCTTCAACGGCCATGCGCCGCGGCGCCGTGCGCTGGTCGGCGTGGTCGCCGCGCTCTTCGGTTTCGCCCTGACGGTGGTGTGGTCCGCTCAGTTCGTGGACCGGACCATCGGCGACAACGTCGCGGACACCCTGCTCGGCCACGCGGCCAAGGGCACGCCCATCGCGGGTGCGCTGGCCGGTCTGGCGTTCGCGCTGGCCACCGGTGTCGCGGGCACCTTCACCGCGTGCAACGTGGCCGTCTTCAGCGCGCTGGCGCCGCTGGCCGGCGGCGCTTCCACCTCCCGCCGGGGCCGGATGGCGGCCGCACTGCGTCCGTTGGGCCGGCTCGCGCTCGGCGCGGTCGTGGTGTCCGCAGCGTACGGGACGGTGGTGTCCCTCGCCGGTACGGGCATGCCGCAGTTCGACGACGGCCAGAGCGGAGGTTTCTCCGGGCGTCTGGTGCAGGCGATGGTGGTCTACGGCCTGATCGGTGCGCTGATGACGTATCTGGGCCTGGCCGCGCTGGGTGTGGTGCGTGATCCGCTGGCGCGGCTGTCGCGGCGTTTTCCGGGCGCTCCGATGCTGGTGATGGGCGCGCTGATCGGGGCGTTCCTGATCGGGCGGCCCTTCCCGCTGTTCCGCCAGCTCTTCCGCGACGCCGCCGAGAGTCACAACCCGCTGTACGGCGCGGTGGCGTTCGGTCTTCAGTCGATCGGCAACATCACCGTCATGTCGGTGCTGTTCCTGCTGGTGGCCGCTCTGTTCGGTCATCGGCTGCACGGGTGGACGGCGCGGCGGCCGAGCCGCGCCTCGGCGCTGATGGCGGCGGGTTTCCTGGCGGCGGGCGCGTTCCTGGTCCTGTACTGGGACGTGCGGATCCTGGCTGTCCGCGATCTGATCTGGTACCCGATGGCGCCCTGGGTGAAGTGACCTGACGGTGCATCACCTGATGCGGCCCGGCCGGAGACGTTCGGCCGGGCCGTGGGCTGTTCCCACTGGCGTTCAGCCGCCCGCCGCGGCCACTGCCGCGACCAGTTCGCCCGCCGTCTCGGCCGTGCCGGGGACGGCGAGCTGCGGTTCGTCCAGGACGGGGGCGAGGCCGGCGAGGGTACGGGCGAACCGGCCGCCGTTTTCCTGGACAAGGGTGACGGCCCCCTCCCACAGGGCGGCCCGGACACGGCGCGAGGTGAGCAGTCCGTCACCTGCGGCGGAGGTCAGCAGCAGACCGGCGACCCGGACCTCGAGCGGGGTGGGGCGCCAACTGCCGCCGCGCAGAGCCGCCAGGAGGTCTTCGGCGCCGCGGTGCGCGCCTGTGGTGGCGGGCGCGGGGAGCAGGCGGGTGCCCGGGCGGGCAGGGATCGTGGACACGGGTGGTTCCTTTCGCGGGTGCGGCCGGCCGGACCGGCCCGGCCGGCCCTGTCAGCGGACGACGTCGGAGATCTGCTCCTGCAGCCCGTTGGCGTACGCCTCGTACTCGACCGGCTTCAGCAGCTGGGCGTCCTGGAGGCCGCCGGCGGCGAGCCCGGCTACCGCGACGCCCCGTCCACAGAGCTGAGCGAATCGGTCGTCTCGTCGAGGGGCGGAGCCTCGTCGCTGTCGTCTCTCTTGTTGTCCGGTCCGGGCGTCCTAGCGCAGGCCGGCGGCCTTGCGCAGCGCGTCGACGCGGTCGGTGCGCTCCCAGGTGAAGTCGGACAGCTCGCGGCCGAAGTGACCGTAGGCGGCCGTCT
>NZ_JBVOQE010000017.1:0-97989 GCF_055668065.1 Streptomyces sp. NPDC097129
AGACGGCCGCCTACGGTCACTTCGGCCGCGAGCTGTCCGACTTCACCTGGGAGCGCACCGACCGCGTCGACGCGCTGCGCAAGGCCGCCGGCCTGTAAGCGGCGTCCGGTCCCGCCCGGGCCCGGTTCTCCCCTCCAGGGGAGCCGGGCCTTCGGCGTGTCACCGGGCAGGTGCGCCGGTGTGCCCGGGCAGGTGTGCCGGTGTGCCCGGCGGCCGGGGTGCGGGCCGGCGCCGCTGTCAGTGGCGTTTGGTAAGAATGCAAGCGTGAGCAGCGAGAACGGGACGGGTGGCGGGGGCGCCGAGGGGGCGCCCCCGGAGCAGCTCGCGCTCATCCGGGAGAGCGTGCGCAAGGCCAAGGAGCCGCGGGCCAAACCGCGCACCTGGCGGGGCGCCGCGCTCGCGCCGGCGCTGCCGGTCGCGCGGGTGCTCGTCGACAAGGGCGTGCTGCACCTCGACCGGTACTTCGACTACGCCGTACCGGCCGAGCTGGACGCCGACGCGCAGCCCGGCGTGCGGGTGCGCGTCCGCTTCGGGGCCGGCCGGCACCGGGTGCGCGAGGGGCGGCGCGAGGGCGGTGGACTGATCGACGGGTTCCTCATCGAGCGGCTCCCCGAGTCCGACTACTCCGGGCCGCTCGCCGCGCTCGCCCAGGTCGTCTCGCCCGAGCCCGTGCTCGGCCCCGAGCTGCTCTCCCTCGCCCGGGCCGTCGCCGACCGCTACGCCGGCAGCCTCGCCGACGTGCTGCAGCTCGCCGTACCGCCGCGCAGCGCGCGGGCCGAGCAGCGGCCCTCGCCCGCCCCGCTGCCCCCGCCACAGGCCCCCGAGGCGGGTTCCTGGGCCCGCTACGAGCGCGGGGCCGGCTTCCTGGAGGCGCTCGCCGCCGGTAACGCGCCCCGCGCGGTGTGGAACGCGCTGCCGGGGCCGCAGTGGAGCGACGAGCTGGCCCGCGCCGTCGCCGCCACCCTGGCGTCCGGGCGCGGCGCTCTCGTCGTGCTGCCGGACGGCCGGGCCGTGGCCCGCGTCGACGCCGCCCTGACCGCCCTGCTCGGCGAGGGACGGCACGCGGTCCTCACCGCCGACGCCGGGCCGGAGAAGCGGTACCGGGAGTGGCTCGCCGTGAGCCGTGGCTCTGTACGGGCCGTGCTCGGCACCCGCGCCGCCATGTTCGCGCCGGTGCGGGACCTGGGCCTGGTCGCCCTCTGGGACGACGGCGACGACAGCCACAGCGAACAGCACGCCCCGCAGCCGCACGCCCGCGAGGTGCTGCTGCTGCGCGCCGCCCAGGACAAGTGCGCCTTCCTGCTCGGCGGCTGGAGCTGCACGGTGGAGGCCGCGCAGCTCGTGGAGAGCGGCTGGGCGCGGCCCGTCGTCGCCGTACGGGAGCAGGTACGGGCCGCCGCGCCGCTGGTGCGGACCGTCGGCGACGGCGACCTCGCCCGCGACGAGGCGGCCCGCGCCGCCCGGCTGCCGACGCTCGCGTGGCAGGTGGCCCGCGAGGGGCTGCGGCACGGACCGGTGCTCGTGCAGGTGCCCCGGCGCGGATACGTGCCCCGCATGGCCTGTGCGCAGTGCCGAGAGCCCGCGCGCTGCCGGCACTGCGCGGGCCCGCTGGAGGCCCGGGACGGCGCCGGCGGCGGTGCGCTGTGGTGCGGCTGGTGCGGCCGCGAGGAGAGCCGCTGGCACTGCCCGGAGTGCGGTTCGTTCCGGCTGCGCGCTCAGGTCGTCGGGGCGCGGCGTACGGCCGAGGAGCTGGGCCGGGCGTTCCCGGCGGTCCCGGTGCGCACCTCGGGCCGCGAGCACGTCCTGGACACCGTGCCGGCCGCGCCGGCGCTGGTGGTGAGCACTCCCGGCGCGGAACCCGTCGCCGAGGGCGGGTACGCGGCGGCGCTGCTGCTGGACGGCTGGGCCATGCTCGGCCGGCCCGATCTGCGGGCCGAGGAGGACGCTCTGCGGCGCTGGATCGCCGCCGCCGCGCTGGTGCGGCCGCAGGGCGCCGGCGGAACCGTCGCCGTGGTCGCCGAGGCCACCGCCCGTCCCGTGCAGGCGCTGGTGCGCTGGGACCCCGTCGGGCACGCGGTGCGCGAACTGGCCGACCGGGCCGAGCTGGGCTTCCCGCCGGTGTCGCGGATGGCGGCCGTGGCGGGACCGGCGGCGGCCCTGACGGACTTCCTCGGCGCGGTGGACCTGCCGCGGGAGGCGGAGGTGCTGGGGCCGGTCCCGGTTCCGGTCACCGCACCGGGGCGGCCGCGGCGGCCCGGTGCGCCGCCGCCGGGGGAGCACTGGGAGCGGGCGCTGATCCGGGTGCCGCCGGGCAGCGGGGCGGCGCTGGCCGCCGCGCTGAAGGCCGCGCAGGCGGCACGGACGGCCCGCGGGGGAGGGGAGCCGGTCTGGGTGCGGATCGACCCGCCGGACATCGGCTGAGCGCCGTGTCGTGGACAGACGTCTGCCCTCCCGGCTGTTCCGGGAGGGCAGTTGACGGGGTGTCACCTCACGCGGCCGCGCGCGGGCGTCAGCCGTTGCGCGGGGCCGGGAACGCCGTCGGCCTGGCGTCGTCCCGCAGGGTCGTGCTGCCCGCCGTCGGCTGGGTCGGCATGGAACGGGCGGCCGGGACCGTGGGCACGACCGGGATGCCCGTGCCCACGGTCACCGTCCGGCCGCCCGCCGGCTCCGGGGTGTGCTCCGCCTCGGCGGGGGCCGGCACGGGGGCCCGGCGCGAGCCGTAACGGCGGTGGACCGCCTGCTTGGTGACGCCGAGTGCGGAGCCCACCGCGTCCCACGAGAAACCGAGCGAGCGGTCGAAGTCGACCGCCGCCGTCACCAGGGTCTCGACGCTGTCCCGCAGCTCCTGGGCGAGGCGCACCGTCGGGGCGGGAGCGCGTCCGTAGACGACGAACCCCGTGGAGGGGCCGGAGCGGCGCGGGCGGTAGACGTTGCCCAGCTGGGCGGTGAGCGTGCGCAGGGCGTCCACCTGCCGGCGGACCCGCTCGATGTCCCGCACCAGCAAGTGCAGGCTGGCCCGGGCCTGGGCGTCGTGGGTTGCGTGGTCGGCCATGAACAAGCCTCTCGAACCGGCGATGAAGAGAAGGGGGGTCAACTCTTTCTTGACCAACGCGGGATCGCTCCGCGGGTCACGCATGGGGGGCGTGAGGGCATATGCCTGCGCCCCTGAGGGTTTCGGCTCGCCTGCGGCTTCGCCGCTGTGGGGCATCTACCGTCTCCACCCTGGACGCGGCCGGGGGGTGTTTTCCCACCCGCCCACCGGGTTCCAGTCGGCCAGGAGGCCGGCCGTCCTCCTCAAGTCGCTCGCCGTCGGCGGCTCTCCGCCCGTGGTCATAGACTGGTGCGCTGCCCGTCGCCCGCGTCGTCCGAGAGGTCCGAACCCGCCCATGAAGCTCGTCTTCGCCGGTACCCCCGAGGTCGCCGTTCCCGCTCTGGACGCCCTGCTCGCCTCCGGGCGCCACGAGGTGGCCGCCGTCGTCACGCGGCCCGACGCACCGGCCGGGCGCGGGCGCAGGCTGGTGGCGTCGCCCGTGGCGGAGCGGGCGGAGGAGGCCGGGATCGAGGTGCTCAAGCCCGCCAAGCCGCGCGATCCGGAGTTCCTGGAGCGGCTGCGGCAGATCGCCCCCGACTGCTGCCCCGTCGTCGCCTACGGCGCCCTGCTGCCCAAGGTGGCGCTGGACGTCCCCGCGCACGGCTGGGTCAACCTGCACTTCTCGCTGCTGCCCGCCTGGCGCGGCGCCGCCCCCGTGCAGCACGCCCTCATGGCCGGCGACCAGATCACCGGCGCGTCCACCTTCCTCATCGAGGAGGGGCTCGACTCCGGCCCCGTCTACGGCACCGTCACCGAGGAGATCCGGCCCACCGACACCAGCGGCGACCTGCTCACCCGGCTCGCCTTCGCCGGCGCCGGGCTGCTCGCCGCGACCATGGACGGTATCGAGGACGGCACGCTGAAGGCCGTACCGCAGCCCGCTGAGGGCGTCACCCTCGCCCCGAAGATCACCGTCGAGGACGCCCGCGTCGACTGGGCCGCCCCCGCGCTGCGCGTCGACCGCGTCGTGCGCGGCTGCACCCCCGCCCCCGGCGCCTGGACGACCTTCCGCGGCGAGCGCCTGAAGCTGATCCAGGTCGCGCTGCTGACCGAGCGCACCGACCTCGCCCCCGGCACCCTCGACATCGGCAAGAACCACGTCCACGTCGGCACCGGCTCGCACGCCGTGGAGCTGCTGTGGGTGCAGGCCCAGGGCAAGAAGCCGATGCGGGCCGCCGACTGGGCGCGCGGTGTGCGCATCGCCGCCGGGGAGACCCTCGGGGCATAGCGGGGCCACCTGCGGACGTAGTCTGGGTGGACAGCCCGTTCTGACATCCGGAGCACCTTCTTCGTGAGCGACACCCCCGGCACCTCCCGCAGGCCGCGCAGGCCCGCCAAGCCCTACCGCCGTCCCCAGAAGGACCCCGTGCGCATCCTCGCCTTCGAGGCGCTGCGCGCGGTGGACGAGCGCGACGCCTACGCCAACCTCGTGCTGCCCCCGCTGCTGCGCAAGGCCCGCGAGAAGGGCGACTTCGACGCGCGGGACGCGGCCTTGGCGACCGAGCTCGTCTACGGCACGCTGCGCCGCCAGGGGACGTACGACGCCGTCGTCGCGGCCTGCGTCGACCGGCCGCTGCGCGAGGTGGACCCGCCGGTGCTGGACGTGCTGACCCTCGGCGCGCACCAGCTGCTCGGCACCCGCATCCCCACCCACGCCGCCGTGTCGTCGACGGTCGAGCTCGCCCGGGTGGTGCTCGGCGACGGACGGGCCAAGTTCGTCAACGCCGTCCTGCGCAAGGTCGCCCAGCGCGACCTCGACGCCTGGGTCGCCGAGGTCGCGCCGCCCTACGACGACGACCCCGAGGACCATCTCGCCGTGGTGCACGCGCACCCGCGGTGGGTCGTCTCCGCGCTGTGGGACTCCCTCGGCGGCGGCCGCGAGGGCATCGAGCGGCTGCTGGCGGCCGACAACGAGCGGCCCGAGGTCACCCTGGTCGCCCGGCCCGGCCGCGCCACGACCGAGGAACTGCTGCGCGAGGACGCCGCCGTCGCGGGCCGCTGGTCGCCGTACGCCGTACGCCTGACCGAGGGCGGCGAGCCGGGGGCCGTGGAGGCCGTGCGCGAGGGGCGCGCGGGCGTGCAGGACGAGGGCAGCCAGCTCGTCGCGCTGGCGCTGGCGAACGCGCCCGTCGAGGGACGCGACCGGTTCTGGCTGGACGGCTGCGCGGGCCCCGGCGGCAAGGCCGCCCTCCTCGGCGCCCTCGCCGCCGGGCGCGGCGCCCTGCTGCTGGCCTCCGAGAAGCAGCCCCACCGCGCCGGGCTGGTCGCCAAGGCGCTGACCGGCAATCCGGGGCCGTACCAGGTGATCGCCGCCGACGGCACCCGGCCGGCCTGGCGCCCCGGCAGCTTCGACCGGGTCCTCGTGGACGTCCCCTGCACCGGCCTCGGCGCCCTGCGCCGCCGCCCCGAGGCCCGCTGGCGCCGCCGCCCCGAGGACCTCGACGCCTTCGCCCCCCTCCAGCGGGGCCTGCTGCGCACGGCCCTGGAGTCGGTACGCGTCGGCGGCGTCGTCGGCTACGCCACGTGCTCCCCGCACCTGGCCGAGACCAGGGCCGTGGTGACCGACGTGCTCAAGCAGGTCCCCGGCACGGAACTGCTCGACGCCCGCCCTCTCCTGCCGGACGTCCCCGACCTCGGCGACGGCCCCGACATCCAGCTCTGGCCGCACGTCCACGGCACGGACGCGATGTACCTGGCCCTCATCCGCCGGACCGGCTGACCTCGCTCTCCTTCGGGCCGGGGGCGAACAACCGTGCCCGGGCATGGCAGGCTTAGGCACATGGCCGTGCAGATCAACCCCAGCATCCTGTCCGCCGACTTCGCCCGCCTCGCGGACGAGGCGAAGGCGGTGGAGGGAGCCGACTGGCTCCACGTCGACGTCATGGACAACCATTTCGTCCCCAACCTCACGCTCGGCGTGCCGATCGTGGAGTCACTGGCTCGTGCGACGGACACCCCGCTGGACTGCCATCTGATGATCGAGGACCCCGACCGCTGGGCCCCCCAGTACGTCGAGGCGGGCGCCGGTTCGGTGACCTTCCACGTCGAGGCGTCCGCCGCGCCCGTACGGCTCGCCCGGGAGATCCGGGCCAAGGGGGCGCGTGCCTCCATGGCGCTGAAGCCGGCGACGCCGATCGAGCCGTACGAGGACCTGCTGCCCGAGCTGGACATGCTGCTGATCATGACGGTGGAGCCGGGCTTCGGCGGGCAGTCCTTCCTGGACATCATGCTGCCGAAGATCCGCCGCACCCGTGAGCTGATCAACAAGCACGGCCTCCAGCTCTGGCTCCAGGTGGACGGCGGTGTCTCCGCGTCCACGATCGAGCAGTGCGCGGACGCGGGCGCCGACGTCTTCGTCGCCGGGTCCGCGGTCTACGGGGCGAACGACCCCGCCGACGCGGTCCGTGCCCTGCGCCGGCAGGCGGAGTCGGCATCCGCCAAGGCGAGCTGGGCATGCGACCACTGACCAACAGGAACGTGAACGCCCGCCATCAGGGCTGATCGACCGCGCCGGATCTGCAAGGATGAACGGCGAATCCAGAGTGTGAACAGCAGTGAGGAGATCGCCGTGTCGGGTATGTCGGCGGGCCGGTCAGCCATGCGGATGGGACCCGCTGAGCTGGTGCAGGCGGCGGCCATGGCCCGCCGCTTCTACCTCGAGGGCAAGTCCAAGATCCAGATCGCGGAGGAGTTCGGCGTCAGCCGCTTCAAGGTGGCCCGGGTCCTGGAGACGGCCCTCGAACGGGACCTCGTACGCATCGAGATCCGCGTGCCGGCCGAACTGGACGCCGAGCGCTCCGACGCGCTCCGCGCCCGCTACGGCCTCAGGCACGCCGTCGTGGTCGAGTCCCCGCCCGAGTCGGAGGAGACCCCCGACCCGGAGAACCTGGGCGAGGTCGCCGCCGACCTGCTCGGCGAGCTGGTCAACGAGGGGGACGTGCTGGGCCTGGCCTGGGGCCGGTCCACCATCCACATGGCGGCCGCCCTGGACCGGCTGCCGCCCTGCACGGTCGTGCAGCTGACCGGCGTGTACGACGCCGGGACCGCCGAGCGGGGCTCGGTGGAGGCCGTGCGCCGAGCCGCGCAGGTGTCGGGCGGCGACGCCCACCCCATCTACGCGCCGATGCTGCTGCCGGACGCGGCCACCGCGGTGGCGCTGCGCAACCAGACCGGGCTGGCCCGGGCCTTCGAGTACTTCGACAAGGTCACCGTCGCCTGCGTCTCCATCGGTTCCTGGGAGCCGGGCATCTCCACGGTGCACGACATGCTCTCCGAGGAGGAGCGCGCCCACTACGCCTCGCTCGGCGTGGCCGCGGAGATGTCCGCGCACCTCTTCGACGCCGAGGGCCGCCGGGTGGGCCGGGACCTGGGGGAGCGGTGCATCACGGTCAAGGCCGACCAGCTGCGCCGTATCCCGGAGGTCGTGGCGATCGCGGGCGGCCAGCGCAAGGCGTCGGCGATCGACGCGGTGCTGCGGTCCGGGCTCGTCACCAGCCTGGTGACGGACACCTCGGCCGCGGACTACCTGATGACCGCGGGCCCGGCGCCGAAGCCGGCCCTCAACCGGGCGGACCCGGACGGGATCTGACGGTGCGTGGGACGGGGGGCGGCCGTGGCGGCATCTCAGGCATGCTGCTGCGGTGGGTCCCCCGGGTGCTGCTCTGTGTCCTCGCCCTGCTCGTCGGGTGCTCCCCGACCCAGGGCACGTCGGGCGGCCCCGCCTGGGCGAAGGGCATGGCCACCGTCAAGGAGGCCGATCTGCCGGCCGAGGCCCGGCGCACGCTCGTCCTCGTCGACCGGGGCGGCCCCTTCCCGTACGCCAGGGACGGAGTCGTCTTCGGCAACCTCGAGGGGCGGCTGCCGCGGCACCCGCGCGGCTACTACCACGAGTACACCGTGCCGACGCCGGGCTCACGCGACCGCGGGGCCCGGCGCCTGGTCACCGGGCGCGGCGGCGAGACGTACTACACCGACGACCACTACGACTCGTTCAGGGCGGTACTGAGATGACGAAAGCCGTGGTCACCCTGGACCTGGACGGGGTCACGGACAAGGCGGCCCTGATGGACCGGTGCGCCCGCGACCTGCGGCTGCCCGGCTATTTCGGCCGCAACTGGGACGCCCTCGCCGACGTCCTCTGCGACCCGGGCGTGTGGCCCGGGGACGCCGCGCCGCTGGTCGTGGTCCGGAACTGGCGGCCGTACGCGGCGGCCCGCCCCGGTGAGTGGGAGACGGCGCAGGAGGTGTTCTCCCAGGCCACCGCCGTCACTGTGGCCCTCCTTCTCGGATGATCCTCCAAAGGCGCCCCTGACCAGCCTGGACGAACCGACTGTGCCCAGGGGCGCGGTCGGCATGGGAGAATGAAGTACGTGCTCTTTCCCCCTGGCACACCTGTCCGGGGGTCACCTCTGAACGACTGGGATGTAGCACGTGCGTTTCCTCAACGACATCCAGCCCCCGTACGACCTGACGTACGACGACGTCTTCATGGTGCCGAGCCGCTCCGCGGTCGGCTCGCGTCAGGGCGTGGACCTCAGCGCCCCGGACGGCACGGGCACCACCATCCCGCTCGTCGTCGCCAACATGACCGCCATCGCCGGCCGGCGCATGGCCGAGACGGTGGCCCGCCGCGGCGGCATCGTGGTGATCCCGCAGGACATCCCGATCGAGGTCGTCACCGAGGTCGTCTCCTGGGTCAAGAGCCGCCACCACGTGCTGGACACCCCGATCGTGCTGGCCCCGCACCAGACCGTCGCCGACGCCCTCGCACTGCTGCCCAAGCGGTCGCACAACGCCGGTGTGGTCGTCGACGAGGAGCAGCGGCCGATCGGCGTCGTCACCGACACCGACCTGTCCGGCGTGGACCGCTTCACGCAGCTCGAGGTCGTCATGTCCAAGGACCTGCTGCTGCTCGACGCGGACATCGACCCGCGCGAGGCCTTCAACACCCTGGACCACCACAACCGGCGCTACGCCCCGGCCGTGGACCAGGACGGCCGCCTGGCCGGCATCCTCACCCGCAAGGGCGCCCTGCGCGCCACCCTGTACACCCCGGCCGTGGACGCGAACGGCAAGCTGCGCATCGCCGCCGCCGTCGGCATCAACGGGGACGTCGCGGGCAAGGCCAAGCAGCTGCTGGACGCGGGCGTCGACACCCTCGTCATCGACACCGCGCACGGCCACCAGGAGTCGATGATCAGCGCCGTCAAGCTGGTGCGCGGGCTCGACCCGCAGGTGCCGATCGTCGCGGGCAACATCGTGGCCGCCGAGGGCGTCAAGGACCTCATCGACGCCGGCGCGGACATCATCAAGGTCGGTGTCGGCCCCGGCGCCATGTGCACCACCCGCATGATGACCGGCGTGGGCCGGCCGCAGTTCTCCGCCGTCCTGGAGTGCGCCGCCGAGGCGAAGAAGTACGGCAAGCACGTGTGGGCCGACGGCGGCGTCCGTCACCCGCGCGACGTGGCCATGGCCCTCGCGGCCGGCGCGTCCAACGTCATGATCGGCTCCTGGTTCGCGGGCACCTACGAGTCCCCGGGCGACCTCCAGCACGACGCCCAGGGCCGCGCCTACAAGGAGTCCTTCGGCATGGCCTCCGCGCGCGCCGTGCGCAACCGCACCTCCGAGGAGTCCGCCTACGACCGCGCCCGCAAGGCGCTGTTCGAAGAGGGCATCTCCACCTCCCGCATGTTCCTCGACCCGGCCCGCCCGGGCGTCGAGGACCTGATCGACTCGATCATCGCGGGCGTCCGCTCCTCGTGCACCTACGCCGGCGCCTCCAACCTGGAGGAGTTCGCCGACCGCGCGATCGTCGGCATCCAGAGCGCGGCCGGCTACGCCGAGGGCAAGCCGCTGCACGCCAGCTGGAGCTGACCCGCCGAATCGCGCAGCCACGGCCCCCGCCGAAAAGCGGGGGCCGCCGGCGTTCCGGGGCCGTACCGTCGTCGTATGGAGATCACCGTCTGCAGGGCCGCCGACGTGGCCCTCCTCGACGAGCACCTGGGCGCCCGGGGAGCGACGTCGCTGCACGCCCGGCGCTACGCGCGCCAGCAGGCCGGACAGAGCACGTATCTCGTCGCCTGGCTCGGCGCACGGCCCGTCGGGCACACCGAGCTGCGCTGGATCGGCTGTGAGGCCCCCGAGGTGCGCCGGGCGGCCCCCGGCTGCCCCGAGATCAACGGCCTCGCCGTGTGGCCCGAGGAACTGCGCTCCAGAGGCATCGGCACCGCGCTCATCCGGGCCGCCGAGGAGCTGGCGCGGCAGCGCGGCCTGACCCGCACCGGCATCGGCGTCACCCGCGACAACCTCCGCGCCGCGGCGCTGTACGCGCGGCTCGGCTACTCCCCCCTCACCGACTACCTCGACCGCTGGATGTACGCCGACCACGACGGGTCGGCCCTGGAGTGCGTCGACCCCTGCACCTTCCTCGTCAGGACGTTCCCGACCTGCTGAAACGGGTGCATGTGCAATGGTCGAAACCCCTGGCGCAACGAAAACCCGTCTGACCCGGAGCAACGCAACGATCATGCGGAAGCGCGCAAGGTTGCTGCATTACAGCGGCAACGTCCGGCCTCATAGAGTGTCGCGCTGAACGTGGTGTGGCGGGGACCCCGCTCGGTGGTTCCCGTGGGATGGGGTGCCGCTGGTCTCCGCCCCCTGAACGGCAGCGATAAGGAGCCGCGCGTGCTCGACCAAGGCGCACCCCCGCAGAACAGCACCAAGACCGCCCCCGTGTCCCCCCTGGGCGGCCTCATGCGCCGCAAGCCCGTGGAGCACCTGGTCGCCGAGGGCGGCCAGGGCGAGGGAGGCAGCCTCCGCCGCTCCCTGGGGCTGTGGCAGCTGACCATGATCAGCATCGGTGCCACCCTCGGCACCGGCATTTTCGTCGTCCTCGGCGAGGCCGTCCCCAAGGCGGGCCCCGCCGTCACCCTGTCGTTCGTCATAGCCGGCCTCACGGCCCTCTTCTCGGCACTGTCGTACGCCGAGCTGGCGGGCACCATCCCGGTCGCCGGCTCCTCCTACTCGTACGCCTACGCCACCATGGGCGAGCTGATCGCCTGGATCTGCGGCTGGTGTCTGCTCCTGGAGTACGGCGTCTCGGTCGCCGCCGTGGCCGTCGGCTGGGGCGAGTACCTGAACGAGCTGCTGGACGGCACCATCGGCGTGACCATCCCGCCCGCCTTCGCCAACCCGCCCGGCGTCGACGGCGGCATCTTCAACCTGCCGGCTCTCATCGTCGTCGTCCTCGCCATGGTGTTCCTGCTCGGCGGCGCCAAGGAGTCCGCGCGGGCCAACACCGTCATGGTGTGCGTGAAGATCGCCGCGCTGATCCTGTTCTGCGCGATCGGCTTCATGGGCTTCAAGTCCGGCAACTACTCCCACTTCATGCCGCTCGGCATGGCCGGCGTCAGCGCGGCCGGCGCGACGCTGTTCTTCTCCTACATCGGCTTCGACGCCGCCTCCACCGCCGGCGAGGAGGCCAAGAACGCCCAGCGCGACCTGCCCCGCGCGATCATCCTGTCCCTGGTCATCGTGACCGCGCTGTACGTGCTGGTCGCCGCCGTCGCCGTCGGCGCGAAGCCGTGGCGCAAGTTCAACGACTCCGAGGCCGCGCTCGCCCAGATCATGACCGACGTCACCGGGCAGAGCTTCTGGGGCACCCTGCTCGCCTTCTGCGCCGTCATCGCCATCGCCAGCGTCGTGCTGACCGTGCTCTACGGCCAGACCCGCATCCTCTTCGCCATGTCCCGCGACGGCCTGGTGCCCAAGGTGTTCGCCAAGGTCCACCCGAAGACCGGCGCGCCGCGCGCCAACACGGTGATCGTCTCCCTGTTCTGCGGCGTCCTCGCCGCGGCGATCCCGCTCGGCCAGCTCGCCGACGCCACCAGCATCGGCACCCTGTTCGCGTTCGCGCTGGTCAACATCGCCGTCGTGGTACTGCGCCGGACCAAGCCGGACATGAACCGCACCTTCCGCGTCCCGCTGTCGCCGGTGCTGCCGGCCCTGGGCTTCCTCTTCTGCGTCTGGATGATGGGCAGTCTGTCCTCCGTCACCTGGGTGGTCTTCGGTGTCTGGATGGCCGTCGGGCTCGTGTTCTACTTCAGTTACGGCTACCGCCGTTCCCGACTCGCCGCGCCCCACCAGAAGTGAAGTGAACAACCGCCCGTGCTGAACGATCTCGACGAACGCATCGTGCACGCCCTCGCCGAGGACGCCCGCCGCTCCTACGCGGACATCGGGCAGCTCGTGGGACTGTCCGCGCCCGCCGTCAAGCGGCGCGTGGACAGGCTGCGCGCCTCCGGAGCCATCACCGGCTTCACGGTCCGCGTCGACCCGGCGGCCCTCGGCTGGGAGACCGAGGGGTTCGTCGAGATCCACTGCCGGCGCAACACCTCGCCGGACACCATCAGGCGGGGCCTGGAGCGCTACCAGGAGGTCGTGGCCGCGTCGACCGTCACCGGCGACGCGGACGCGATCGCCCAGGTCTTCGCCTCCGACATGCGCCACTTCGAGCGCGTCCTGGAACGCATCGCGGGAGAGCCGTTCGTGGAACGCACCAAGTCGGTCCTGGTCCTCTCCCCGCTGCTGCGCCGCTTCTCGTCGGGCTCACCGACGTAACGCTCCGCCGGTGAGGCCGCGTAGTCCGCGGCTACGTCGTGGCTGGTCGCGCAGTTCCCCGCGCCCCTTCGGGGGCGCGGGTGCGCACGGCCGACAGCATGCGCCGTACGACGACGACGTGTCCGCCCGAACCGATGACGATCCGCCGGTAGACGGCGCCCGCCGGACCGGGGAACCGCGCCCGGGTGACGGCCCGCACCCTGGTCCGCTCCGCACCGACCGCCTCCAGCCGGAAGACCAGCGCGTACGACGCGAACCGGTGCCGCCCGACCAGGGCCAGCTCCCGGCCGGGGTCCGCCACGGCGACCCGGAAGCCGCGCAGCGTCGACCCCTCGGCCAGTGGCCGGGGCCCGGACGCTGTGCGGTCGGCGCACCCGAGCAGCCGCACCACGGGCCCCGCCCGGCCCCCGAAACCCTCCAGTGCGTCGCACAGCCCGCGCCACACGATGTCCGGCTCCGCCGCGACGAGCACCGTGTGCTCGTCGACGAACGGCAGGGCGGCAATCTCAAAATGCTCCATCAGGGCTCCTTCACCAGGGGGTCGGCTCCCCGGCAGTCTCCCGCTCCGCCCCCACCCGGCACCTTCGCCCCCGGACCGACCTCACCGCCCGTACGGCGGAGACCCGGGCCGGGCGCCTCCTCCCTGAGAACTACCTGTACGACGCAGCGCACCGGGCCTACCATCGCTGTCATGACCTGGCGACATTGATCCCCCCGCCACGCCTCCCGAGGGCCGCCTCGGACGCCGTACGTCCGGCATCCGATCCGTCCCTGCGGGAAGGCCTCATGACTCACTCACGTGCGCGGCGGCTCGCGCTCACCCTCTGCGCGTACGCGTTCCTGGACGACTGCGTCCTGCTCTACCCCGTCTACGCCCTGCTCTTCACCGACACCGGCCTGTCGGTCGGCCAGATCTCCTCCCTCTTCGCCCTCTGGTCGGCGACCGGCGTCCTGCTGGAGGTGCCCTCCGGCGCCTGGGCCGACGCGTTCTCCCGCCGCCTGCTGCTGTGGCTCGGGCCGCTGCTGACGGCGGCCGGCTTCACGCTGTGGGTGACGTACCCGGCGTACTGGTCCTTCGCCCTCGGCTTCGTCCTGTGGGGCACCCGGGGCGCGCTCGCCTCCGGCGCCCTGGAGGCGCTGGTGCACGACGAACTCGACCGGCTCGGCGCGGCCGACCGCTATCCCCGGCTGATGGGCCGGGCCCGGGCGGCCGGACTGCTCGGCGTGATGACCGCGACGGCCCTGGCCGGGCCCGTCCTGCGGGCCGGCGGCTACCCGGCGGTCGGCGCGGCCAGTGTGCTCGCCTGCCTGCTGACGGCGGCCGTCGCCACGGGCTTCCCGGAACACCGGCACACGGCCGACGATCCCCGCGACGGCTGGACGGCGACCCTGCGCTCCGGCCTGGCGACGGCCCGCGCCGACCACCGGATCCGGGCGGCGCTGCTCCTGGTCCCGGCGGTGACGGCGATCTGGGGCGCGCTCGACGAGTACACGCCGCTGCTGGTCCGCGAAACGGGGGTGCCGGACGACACGGTCCCCTTCTTCCTCCTGATGATCTGGACCGGCGCCACGGCAGGCGGCCTGCTCGCAGGCCCCGGCGCCCGCCTGCGCTCACGCGGCCTGGCGACGGTACTGGCAGCGGGCGCGCTGTCCCTCGCCGCAGGCGCCGCCGCACACACGCCGGCCGCCCTCGCCCTGGTCGCCCTCTCCTTCGGCGCCTTCCAGCTGACGTCGGTCCTGGCCGACGCCCGCCTCCAGCGACGCCTCGACGACACGACCCGCGCGACTGTGACATCCCTCGCGGGCCTGGGCACGGACCTGACGACGATCGCGGTCTACGCCACGTACGCGGCCCTGACCACCCACCTGAACCACGCGACGACGTTCACGGCACTCACGGTCCCGTACCTCCTCACATCAGCGCTCCTCTGGCGACGACCGTTGCGGGCCCACGACCGGCCGGGGCAGACCCGCGCGACCCGGCGCTGAGGGGCGCCACCGCGCGGACAGCCGATGACGGCCCGCACCCGCGTACGGCGGGAAGGGGCCGGGATGGGGGGTGTCCGCCCGCAGCGGCCGGCACCGGCACAGGGCGCCGTCGTCGGAAACGGGCGGCCGGCCCGAGGACGGACACCCCCCACCCCGGCCCCGCCCCACAACGCACCGCAGGCGCGACAGCAACCACCCACCGGACAGCAACGGGCCGCCGCAGGCACAAAGGGGCGCGGGGAACTGCGCGACCAGCCACAACGCACCCGCAGACGAAGCACGACCCAGCGCCGCAGGCAACCGGCGACCAGCCACAACGCACCCGCAGACAAACAACGCGCCCCCCGCCGGATGGCACCGCGCAACGAATCACCACCCACCCCCCACCCCACGCAACAATCCGCTCACCGCCGCGCAACAGCTCCTTCTTGTCCCGCCCGCGCAGCCCCCCGTACCGTCTAGAAGGCCCCCGACCCCCTCCGCACCGGTGAGGAACACGCATGCGCACAGCCCTGCTCCAGAGCTCCGGCCGCCCCGGATCCGTCGCCGAGAACCTCAAGGTGCTCGACGACGCCGCGGGCCGCGCCGCCGCCGCGGGAGCCGGGCTGCTGGCCGCGCCGGAGATGTTCCTGACCGGCTACGCGATCGGCGACGACATCGCCCGCCTCGCCGAGCCCGCCGACGGCGACGCGGCCGACGCGATCGCGGAGATCGCCACCCGGCACGGGCTGGCCGTGGCCTACGGCTACCCGGAGCGCGACGGCGAAACCGTCCACAACTCCGCCCAGCTGATCGACGCCACCGGCACCCGCCGAGCGAACTACCGCAAGACCCACCTCTTCGGCTGCTTCGAGCGCGACCACTTCACCCCCGGCGACCAGCAGCTCGTCCAGGTGGAGCTGAACGGCCTCACCGTCGGCCTGCTCATCTGCTACGACGTGGAGTTCCCGGAGAACGTCCGCGCCCACGCCCTCGCCGGCACCGACCTCCTCCTCGTCCCGACGGCGCAGATGCACCCGTTCCAGTTCGTAGCCGAGTCGATGATCCCGGTGCGGGCCTTCGAGAACCAGATGTACGTCGCGTACGTCAACCGGGTCGGCCAGGAGGCCGAGTTCGAGTTCGTCGGCCTCTCCACCCTCGCCGGCCCCGACGGAGTCGCCCGCGCCCGCGCCGGCCGCACCGAGCAGCTGGTGTTCGCCGACGCCGACCCGGCGTTCCTGGCCGCCTCCCGCGAGAACAACCCGTACCTGAAGGACCGCCGCCCCGGTCTGTACGGGTCCCTGATCTGACCCCCCTCACGCCTCACCGAGTCACCCCGCGCAAGGAGTCCGTACCCCATGACGTCCACGGTGCCCAACGCCGTCGAGCACACCGACGAGCAGCAGCCGCCGATCACCATGTTCGGCCCGGACTTCCCCTACGCGTACGACGACTTCCTGGCCCACCCGGCGGGCCTCGGCCAGGTCCCGGCGACCGAGCACGGCACCGAGGTCGCGATCATCGGCGGCGGTCTGTCCGGCATCGTCGCGGCGTACGAGCTGATGAAGATGGGCCTCAAGCCCGTCGTCTACGAGGCCGACCAGCTCGGCGGCCGGCTGCGCACCGTCGGCTTCGACGGCTGCGACGAGTCGCTGAACTGCGAGCTGGGCGCGATGCGCTTCCCGCCGTCCTCGACCGCCCTGCAGCACTACATCGACCTGGTGGGCCTGGAGACGAAGCCGTTCCCGAACCCGCTCGCCGAGACCACCCCCTCCACCGTGGTCGACCTCAAGGGCGAGTCGCACTACGCCGAGACCGTCGACGACCTGCCCCAGGTGTACCGGGACGTCGCCGAGGCCTGGAACAAGTGCCTCGAAGAGGGCGCCGACTTCTCCGACATGAACCGCGCCATGCGCGAGCGGGACGTCCCGCGCATCCGCGAGATCTGGGCCCAGCTCGTCGAGAAGCTCGACAACCAGACCTTCTACGGCTTCCTCTGCGACTCCGAGGCCTTCAAGTCCTTCCGGCACCGCGAGATCTTCGGCCAGGTCGGCTTCGGCACCGGCGGCTGGGATACGGACTTCCCGAACTCCATCCTGGAGATCCTGCGCGTCGTCTACACCGAGGCCGACGACCACCACCGCGGCATCGTCGGCGGCTCCCAGCAGCTGCCGCTGCGCCTGTGGGAGCGCGAGCCGGAGAAGATCGTCCACTGGCCGTACGGCACCTCGCTGAAGTCCCTGCACGTGGACGGCGAGCCCAGGCCGGCCGTGACCCGGCTGCACCGCACCGCGGGCAACCAGATCACCGTGACCGACGCGAACGGCGACATCCGCACCTACAAGGCGGCCGTCTTCACCGCCCAGTCCTGGATGCTGCTGTCCAAGATCGCCTGCGACGACTCGCTGTTCCCGATCGACCACTGGACCGCGATCGAGCGCACCCACTACATGGAGTCCAGCAAGCTCTTCGTGCCCGTGGACCGGCCGTTCTGGCTGGACAAGGACGAGGAGACGGGCCGGGACGTCATGTCGATGACGCTCACCGACCGCATGACCCGCGGTACCTACCTGCTCGACAACGGCCCGGACCAGCCCGCCGTCATCTGTCTCTCCTACACCTGGTGCGACGACAGCCTGAAGTGGCTGCCGCTGTCCGCGAACGAGCGGATGGAGGTCATGCTGAAGTCGCTCGGCGAGATCTACCCGAAGGTCGACATCCGCAAGCACATCATCGGCAACCCGGTGACGGTGTCCTGGGAGAACGAGCCCTACTTCATGGGCGCGTTCAAGGCGAACCTGCCCGGCCACTACCGCTACCAGCGGCGCCTGTTCACGCACTTCATGCAGGACCGGCTGCCCGAGGACAAGCGCGGCATCTTCCTCGCCGGTGACGACATCTCCTGGACGGCCGGCTGGGCCGAGGGCGCCGTCCAGACCGCGCTGAACGCGGTCTGGGGCGTCATGCACCACTTCGGCGGCACGACGGACGCGACGAACCCCGGCCCGGGTGACGTCTACGACGAGATCGCGCCCGTCGAACTCCCCGAGGACTGAGCGCAGTTCACGGCCGGACTCACAGTCCGCCCGGCCTGGCGGGCACGCACGGCCGCACTCACAGCCCGGCCGCGCGCGCCTTGCCATAGACCTCCGCGGCGACGTCCTTGAGCTCCTGGGCGTCGCGCGGAGTGGTCTGCAGGTCGAGCAGGACCTCGTCCATGCCGACCTCGGCGAACGCCGCGAGGTCCGTCACGATCTGGTCGGCGTTGCCCTGGAAGGGCTGGCGGTCGTCGCCGTCGTACGGCTTGGCGCTGTACGTCGCGTTGACCCGCGGCACCCGCTGGATCGGCTGGCTGCGGCCCCGCTCGGCGGCGATGTCCTGGAGCTGGTTCCATCCGCTGGCGTAGGCGTCGACGCCCATGGCGACCGGGATCCAGCCGTCGGCGCGGTCCACGACCCGGGTCAGCGCCTTCTTGTTGGCCGCGCCGACCAGGAGGGGGATCGGCCGGGCCGGCTTGGGCCCGACGACGGCCGCGTCGAGCTTCGTGATCCGGCCGTCGTAGCTCACCGGGTCCGGGCCCCACACCGCCCGGCACACGTCGATCACCTCGTCCAGCACACGGCCGCGCTCCTCGTGGGGGCGTACGCCCGCGGCGGCGAACTCGTCGGTCGACCATCCCGAGCCCAGACCGGCGATGACCCGGCCGCCGCTCGCCGCGTCCAGCGACGCGAGCGCCTTGGCGAGCTGGAACGGCCCGTGCAGCGGGGCGACGAGGATGCCCGAGCCCAGCCGGACGCGTTCGGTGACCGCCGCGGCCAGGGTCAGCGTGACCAGCGGGTGGGCCATGCCGCGGTAGAAGTCGGGCCAGGGCAGGCCGGGGATGCCGTACAGGCCCTGCGTGGGGTTCTCCGGGACCAGGGCCCGCTCGTACACCCACAGGCTGTCGTATCCGATCTGCTCGGCGGCACGCGCCACGTCGGTGACGTCCTGGGCGAGGTCGTACTGCCGGTGCTGGGGAAGACCGAGTCCGAGACGGATGGCCATGGCTGATTGCTCCTTCGCGATCGGAGTGCCCCATCGGCCAACGTACAGCCGCCGACGGGCGCACACCCGTCAGGCCACGCTCGGCCGGGCGGCCCGCGCACCCGCCGGGCCGAGGCTCAGCGGGGTGAGCAGCATGCGGCCCGCGAAGCCCACCGCCGCGTCGAGGCGGTCGGCGAAGTCCCCGGCCAGTTCGGGCAGCAGGCGCAGCGCCCACAGGGCACGCGCCGCCGACCACGCGGCGTCCCGGGCCCGCTCCAGGCTCCAGGAGCCGAGCAGATGGGTGAGCGGGTCGGCGATCTGCAGCAGATCGGGGCCCGGCATCAGCTCTTCGCGGATGCGCTCCTCCAGCGACACGAGGACATCACCCACCCGGTCGTACTCGTCCTCCAGCTCGGCCGGAGCGCAGCCGAGGCCACGGCAGGCGTCGATCACCGCGAGCGCCAGGTCGTGGCCGATGTGCGCGTTGATGCCCGCGAGGGCGAACTGCAGCGGCGTCACGCCGGGATGGCGGCGGAACTGCAGCAGGGGGCGCCAGCACGCCGGCGCCCGGCGGCCCTGCCCGTCCGCCTCGACCGCCGTCAGGTACCGCTCGGCGAACAGCGCGTCCAGGGTGATCGCGGCGCGCCGGTCCGCGAAGGCTCCGGCGTCGATGCGCCGGTCCACCTCCTCCGTGACGGCGAGGTAGACGCGGTTGAACACGCCGACGCCGTCCCGGGCGGGCAGGGCCGCGTCCAGGGCGCGCATGCGGCGGACCACCGCGTCGACGGGAGTGGTGAACTGTTCCAGCTGCGCCATGGAGGAAGCGTCCCAGTCCTGGGCTTCCCGGGGCGCCGGCGGGCCCGCTGCTTCCCCAGAACGGGGGAACGGACCCGCCGTGCGGGGCGCCTACGACTCGGCGCGCCGAGAGCCGTCGTCGCCCTCGGTGTCGTAGGAACTGGTGCCCTCGTCCAGCAGCGGTTCCTGCGTCTTGAGGTGGGCGGGGGCGAAGGCGCGCAGGGCGTGGTAGCCGGTGATGACGACGAGGGTGCCGAGCGCGATGCCGCTGAGCGAGAACGTGTCGGTGAACTTCATGGTCACGTTGCCGACGCCGACGATGATGCCGGCGGCGGCCGGCACGAGGTTGAGCGGGTTGCGCAGGTCGACCCCGGCGGTGCTCCAGATCTGGGCGCCGAGCAGGCCGATCATGCCGTACAGGATGACGGTGATGCCGCCGAGCACCCCGCCGGGGACGGCGGCGACGATCGCGCCGAACTTCGGGCACACGCCGAACAGCAGGGCGAAGGCGGCGGCGGCCCAGTACGCGGCCGTGGAGTAGACCCGGGTCGCGGCCATGACGCCGATGTTCTCGGAGTAGGTGGTGTTGGGCGGGCCGCCGACCGCGGTGGACAGCATCGAGCCGATGCCGTCGGCGGAGATGGCGGTGCCGAGCTTGTCGTCGAGCCGGTCGCCGGTCATCTCACCGACCGCCTTGACGTGTCCGGCGTTCTCCGCGATCAGCGCGATGACGACCGGCAGCGCGACCAGGATCGCCGACCACTGGAAGGTGGGGCCGTGCAAGGACGGCAGGCCGACCCAGTCGGCCCGGTGGACGCCGGAGAGGTCCAGGCGCCAGTGGTCGGTGAGCTTGCCGCTCGCGTCCACGGAGTGGATCTTGCCGAAGACCCGGTCGAAGAGCCAGGAGATGCCGTAGCCGAAGATCAGGCCGAGGAAGATCGCGATGCGGGACCAGAAGCCGCGCAGACCGACCACGGCCAGTCCGGTGAACAGCATCACCAGCAGCGCGGTCCACTGGTCCTGCGGCCAGTACGTCGAGGCGGTGACCGGGGCGAGGTTGAAGCCGATCAGCATCACGACCGCGCCGGTCACGATCGGCGGCATCGCCGCGTGGATGATCCGCGCCCCGAACTTCTGCACCGCGAGCCCGACCAGGAACAGCAGCGCGCCGACCACGAACACCGCACCGGTGACGGTGGCGCTGGTGCCGCCCTGGGCGCGGATGACGGCGGCGACGCCCACGAACGACAGGGAGCAGCCGAGGTAGCTGGGCACCCGGCCGCGGGTGGCGAGCAGGAACACGACGGTCGCGATGCCGGACATCATGATCGCCAGGTTCGGGTCGAGCCCCATCAGCACGGGCGCCACGAAGGACGCGCCGAACATCGCCACCACGTGCTGGGCGCCCAGTCCGAGCGTGCGCGGCCAGGAGAGCCGTTCGTCGGGCCGGACCACGGCTCCGGGGGCCGGGGTGCGTCCGTCGCCGTGCAGTTTCCAGCGGACGCCGAGATCCATGGGGGTTTCGCTTTCGTCGTGCGGGTGAGGGCCGCCGACCATTGTCCCCGCTCGAACGGGTACTGAGCGTCCGCTTAGGATGGGGTGGTTGAACCGTCCACCACAGGAGATCCACCCGTGACCGCCGAAGCCCCGATCGCCCCCGCCCTGTCGTACGGCCGGCTGCTCCCCGTCACCGTCCACTTCGACGACCTGGACGCGCTCGGACTGCTGCACAACGCCCGCTACCCGCTGATGGCCGAGCGGGCCTGGGCCCAGCTGTGGCAGGAGCACGGCTTCCGCTTCGAGGGCGACTGGGCCGCCGCCGGGGACGCCTGCAACGCCGTCAAGGAACTGCGCATCACCTACGAGGCCCCGGTCACCCGGCCCGGCGCGTACGCCGTCCACCTCTGGCTGGAGCGGCTGGGCACCACCGGCCTGACCTACGGCTTCCGCTTCTGCTCGGCCGACGGGGTGACGACGTACGCGCACGGCAGCCGGGTGCTGGTCCGCCTCGACGCGGACACGCTGCGCCCGGCGCCGTGGAGCGAGGCGTTCAGGGCCGCGGGCCGGGAACTGCTGCGTCCGACGGACGGCTGACCGTCGGCCGGTTGCGGTCGCCCGCCCGCAGCACACCGGCGAACGCCGCGAGACCACAGGCCAGCAGGGTCACCAGACCGAACGACACCACCAGGCTGGTCGCCTGGGCGAGCCCGCCGATGGCGCCCGGCGCGACCAGCCCCGAGGTGTAGGTGATGGTCGCGACGCCCGCGATCGCCTGGCTCGGGTTCGGACCGCTGCGGCCCGCCGCGGCGAAGCACAGCGGCACGACGACCGCGATGCCGAGCCCCATCAGGGCGAACCCGGCCATCGCCGCGGCCGGCTGGCGGGAGACGACGATGAGCAGCCCGCCGAGCACGGCGAGGAGGCCGCCCGCCCGGACCGTGCGCACCGAGCCGTAGCGGTCGACGACCTTGTCGCCGGCGATCCGGGCCACCGCCATGGTCAGCGTGAATCCCGTCGTGCACGCCGCCGCGAGCCCCGCCGAGGTCTCCAGCCGGTCCCGCAGATAGACCGCCGACCAGTCCAGGCTCGCCCCCTCGGCGAACACCGCGCAGAACCCGACCGCGCCGATCAGCAGCGCGGACTTCGGGGGCAGCGCGAACCGCGGCGGGGGCTCCTCGTCCTCGGCCGGCTGGAGGTCCAGCACCCAGCCGCAGGCCACGACCCCGAGCACGGTCAGCACGGCGGCGGCCAGCGTGTGGTGCAGCCGCGCGTCGGCGCCCAGGTGCGCGGCGAGCGTCCCCGCGGCCGAGCCGACCAGCGCGCCCGCGCTCCACATGCCGTGCAGGCCCGACATGATCGAGCGGCCGAGGCGGTTCTCCACCTCCACGCCGAGCGCGTTCATCGCCACGTCGGCCATGCCCGCGGTCGCGCCGTAACCGAACAGCGCCAGGCACAGGGTGAGCAGGTTCGGGGCGAGGGACGGCAGCGTGAGCGACAGCGTCCACAGCGCCATCAGCCCGCGCAGCGCGTTGCGGGCGCCGAAGGTGTGGCTGATCCGGCCCGCCAGCGGCATCGCCAGGGACGCGCCGAGCGCCGGGAAGGCGAGCGCCAGGCCGAGCTGGCCCGCGCTGACCGAGGCGTGCTCCTGGATCCACGGCACCCGCGTCGCGAACGAGCCGGTCACCGCGCCGTGCACGGCGAACACGGCGGCCACGGCGTAGCGGGCCCGCCGTACGTCGCGCTGGTCGTAGGACACTGCCTTCATTCTCCCGTCCCTCCCGGACATGCGTCGCCCGCTGTGCGGCAGCGGTGTCGCCGCCGCGCCGCAGCAAACTATCAGGAACCCTGCCTGATAGATAGCGGATAAGATGCGCCCATGCCCGCATCACCGCGCACCGCCCGGGCCATCAACGACCGGCTCGCCCTGCGGCTGCTCCAGCAGGAGGGCCCGCTGACGGCGGCCAGGCTGAAAGAGCTGACCGGTCTGTCCCGGCCCTCGGTCGCCGACCTCGTCGAGCGCCTGGCCGCCTCCGGCCTGATCACCGTCGTCGGCGAGGCCGGGGAGCAACGCCGCGGCCCCAACGCCAAGCTGTACGGCATCGTCGCCGGCCGCGCCCACCTCGCCGCGCTCGACGTGCGCACCGAGGGCGTCACCGTCCTCGTCTCCGACCTGGTCGGCCGCGTCCTCGCCGAGGCGTCCGCGCCGATCGGCGGCGAGAGCGGCACCGGACCGGCGGTGGAGCAGGCGGTCGCCCTGGTCGAGCGGACGGCCAAGGAGGCCGGCGCCGACCGGCTGCACACCGTCGGCATCGGCGCGCCCGGTCTCATCGACCCCGCCACCGGCGAACTGCGCGCCTCCGGCGGCCTGCCCGCGTGGCACCGCCGTCTGGTCGCCGCCCTCCAGGAGCGCCTGCCCGACGCCCGCGTCAGCGTCGAGAACGAGACCAACCTCGCCGCCCTGGCCGAGCAGCGCGACGGCGCCGCCGGTGACCGCGACACCTTCGTCCTGCTCTGGCTCGGCCATGGCACCGGCGCCGCCGTGGTCCTCGACGGGGCGCTGCGCCGGGGCGCCTCCGGCGGCACCGGGGAGATCGGCTTCCTGCCGGTGCCCGGCACGGCGGGACTGCCGTCGGCGACGGGCTGCGACGGGGGATTCCACTCGCTGGCGGGGGCGGCGGCGGTCGCCGCCCTCGCGGCGGAGCACGGGCTGAGCGGCACCCCGCGGGAAGGCGAGCCGGTGGGCGCGGCGGTCGTGCGGGCCGCTGTGGCTGCCACCCGGCAGGCTCCCGCGCCCGGGGCCGCCGACCGCTTCCTCGACGCGCTCGCCGCGCGGATCGCCGTCGGCGCCGCCTCCGTGGTGGCCGTCCTCGACCCCGGCTGCCTGGTCCTCGGCGGCGAGCTGGGGCAGGCCGGCGGAGAGGCCCTCGCACGGCGCGTGCAGGAACGGCTGGATGCCATGTCGCCGCTGCCCACACAGGTCCGGTCGAGCACGCTCGGCGGCGGCGCCGTGCTGCGCGGCGCACTCCTGACGGCCCGGGAACGCGCACAGGACGAGCTGTTCGCCGGGCCCCAGGGGTAGCCGTCCGCCAGGCCCAGGGGAGGGAGCCCGTTCGCCCGGCCGCAGGGACAGCTGTTCCGGCCGGGCCGCGGGCACAGTGGGCGGTCGCCCGCCCGGCCGGAGCGGGTCCGCCTCAGCGGGCCGGCAGGTCGCCGAAGCGCTTCGCCAGGTACTCCTCGAACGTGCCCTCGCCCACGGCCTGTTCCGGCGCCAGATGACCGCCGGCCCGGAAGCCCCGGTACGCCGCGCCCCACAGCCGTACCGGAACCAGCCGCCGCCGGCGGCCCGTCGCCCTCAGCCATGCGCGGGCCAGCGACTCCAGGGTGCGCACCTGGGGGCCGCCCATGTCCGCGACCCGGCCCGCGGGCGCGCCGAGGGCCAGCTCGGTCAGCCGGTCGGCGACCTCCGCCACCTCGATCGGCTGGTCGCTCACCGCGGCCGGCAGCGGCATCACCGGGGACGTCGCCAGCGTCTGGAGCACCCGGGCCACCAGGTCGTGGAACTGCGTCGTGCGCAGGATCGTCCAGCCGAGGCCCGACTCCCGCACCAACTGCTCCACCGCGAGCTTGGCGCGGTAGTAGCCGAACGGCACCCGGTCCACGCCGACGATCGAGATGTACACCAGGTGCCCCACTCCGGCCCGCCGCGCCGCAGCGATCAGGTTCCCGGCCGCCCGCTCGTCGCCGCGCGGGCCGCTCGCGCAGTGGACGATCGTGTCCACGCCCCGCACGGCCGCCTCCAGTCCGGGACCGCCCTCGCGCAGATCGGCGGCGTACGGCCGCGTGTGCCGGCTCAGCACCCGCACCTCGTGGCCGCCCGCGCGCAGCCGCTGGACGACGAGCCGGCCGAGGGTGCCGGTGCCTCCGGTCACCAGGATCGTGGTCATGCTGTTCAGCTCCTTCGCGGCATCGGGCACTCCCGTCCGGAGCGCCCCTCACCGGCAAGGACCGGCCGGCCCCCGAGAATGTGACAGACGCCTACGACCGGTCGAGCTGACGGCGTACGAACTCCAGCTTGTCGGGGTTCATCACGGTCCACGCCTGCGTGATCAGGCCGTCGCGGTACTCGAAGGCGACCACCCCGGACAGCGTGCCGTCGGCCCGCAGCAGCACCGCGTCCGCGCCGTTGACCTCCGCGGCCGCGAAGTCCAGGCCGGCGCCGTACTTCTGGGAGATGCCCGCCAGGAAGCGCAGGACCTTCTCCCGGCCCTCGACGGGCCGCAGGGCCGCCCTGACCTTGCCGCCCCCGTCGCTCCACCAGGTCACGTCGTCGGCGAGCAGCTTCTCCAGCCCCGCCAGGTCGCCGTCCCGGGCGGCGGAGAGGAAGGAGGCGACCAACTCGCGCTGCCGGTCGGGCGCCGGCCGGAACCGGCTCTCGGCCGACTCCAGCCGCCGCAGCGCCCGCCGGTGCAGCTGGCGGCAGTTGGCCTCGCCCAGGCCCAGGACGCCCGCGATCTCGCGGTGGCCGTAGCCGAACGCCTCGCGCAGCACGTACACCGCCCGCTCGGTCGGCGTCAGCCGCTCCAGCAGGACGAGCAGGGCCATGGACACCGCTTCGCGCTGCTCGGCGGACTCCTGGGGACCCCACCCGCACCCGTCGGACACGGGGAGAGGGCCGAGCGCGCCGTCCACGGTGGCGACGGGCTCCGGCAGCCAGGCGCCGACGTAACTCTCGCGCCGGGCCCGGGCGGACGTCAGGCGGTTCAGGCAGAGGTTGGTGACGACCTTGGCGAGCCAGGCCCCGAGGTGGGTGATCCCGGCCCGGTCGGCTCCGCTGAAGCGCAGATAGGCGTCCTGGACGGTGTCCTCGGCCTCTTCGGCGGACCCCAGCATGCGGTAGGCCAGGCCGAACAGACGGGGCCGGTGGGGCTCGAACTCCTCGGCGAGCGCGGTCGTCATGGCCTCACCCTGCCAGACGGCCCGCCGCCCCGGCCATGGGAGGACCCGGCGGCGGGCAAGGGCCTTCGTCACCGCCGCCGGGCCCGTCTGCGCGGGCCGCCCGGCAGGCCCCGCTGCCTGGGGGCGGCCCCCTCCCGCCGACGGCAACAGGGCCTGTCTGCCGGGAAGTTGCGCCGACCCTAGGGAGGACTAGACCAATGTGTCAATAGGTACGGACCAAGGGGCGGCCGGAGGCATCCTGTGAGCCACTCCACACACCTCACCCCTATGGACGACTAGCGGCCGTGGCACACTGGCCCTGTACCTAAAGCAGCGCACTCCGGGGTCGGTGAAAGTCCGAACCGGCGGTTACAGTCCGCGACCCGGTCACGTCCAGTGACCGGTTGACCAGGTGAAATTCCTGGACCGACGGTTAAAGTCCGGATGGGAGGCAGTGCGCGGCGGGCGGGCATCCATGCGCGCCGCCGTATTCGCTCGTCCACGCGGACGAGTCTGTCCGGCGTCGCCCCCGGTGTCTTCGCCCGTGATCTCTGTCGTCATCGACAGCCCCGGAGTCCGTGCCCCTATGAGGCAGGAGGACCCGGGAAGTGTTCACCGGAATCGTCGAAGAGCTGGGCGAGGTCACCGCCGTCGAGACCCTCGACGACGCCTGTCGCTTCCGGCTTCGCGGCCCCGTCGTCACCGACGGCGCGAAGCACGGAGACTCCATCGCCGTCAACGGCGTCTGCCTCACCGTCGTCGAGCACGAGGGTGACGAGTTCACCGCCGACGTCATGGCGGAGACCCTGAACCGCTCCAGCCTCGGCGCCCTCACCACCGGCTCCCGGGTCAACCTCGAACGCCCCATGGCCGTCGGCGACCGCCTCGGCGGTCACATCGTGCAGGGCCACGTGGACGGCACCGCCGAGATCCTCGACCGCAAGCCCTCGGAGCACTGGGAGATCGTGAAGATCTCCCTGCCCGCCGGCCTCTCCCGCTACGTCGTCGAGAAGGGCTCCATCACCGTCGACGGCATCAGCCTCACCGTGGTGGACGCCGGGCCCGACCACTTCACCGTGAGCCTCATCCCGACCACCCTCGCCCTGACCACGCTGGGCCTCAAGCAGCCCGGCGACCCGGTCAACCTCGAGGTGGACGTCGTCGCCAAGTACGTCGAGCGGATGCTCGGCGACCGCCTGCCGGGGGCCGGCCGATGAACTGGATGAACTCCGAGGCGTTCACCCTCTTCGGCCAGCACATCATCTGGTCGGACATGGCCGGCAACATCCTCGGCCTGATCACCCTCGCCCTCGGCTGGCGCCGCTACGTGTGGACCTGGCCGGTGCAGTTCCTGTCCGGACTCGTCCTCTTCGGCGCCTTCTACGGCCACCTCACCGGCAGCGCCGGCAAGCAGGTCGTCGTGATGGCCGTCGCCCTGTACGGCTGGTGGCAGTGGCAGCGCGACCGGGACAAGGGCGACGACGGCCGGATCGCCGTCCGCTTCGCCACCTGGCGCGAACGCGGCGCGATGCTCGCCGTGGCCGCCGCGGGCACCCTCGCCGTCGCCCTGCTCTTCACGGCCTACCCCCGGCTCTCCTGGGACCCGTGGCCCGACGCCTACATCTTCGTCGGCACGATCGTCGCCATGTACGCCCAGGCCAAGGGCATGGTCGAGTTCTGGTTCGCCTGGCTGCTCGTCGACCTCGTCGGCGTCCCCCTGAACTTCGCCAACGGCTACGCCTTCTCCGGATTCGTCTACGTCATCTACGGCGCGCTCGTCCTGTGGGGCATGCGCGACTGGTGGCTGCGCTCCCGCCGGAACGCGCAGCCCGCCCTGGAAGGAGCGCCGGCATGAGCACCGCACCGATCCTGTACTCCACCGACGGCATCGAGGACTTCTCCCTCGACCCCATCGAGCAGGCCATCGCCGACATCGCCGCGGGCCGCCCGGTCGTGGTCGTGGACGACGAGGACCGCGAGAACGAGGGCGACCTCGTCATCGCCGCCGAGAAGGCGACCGAGGAGATCGTCGCCTTCATGATGAGCGAGTGCCGCGGCCTGATCTGCGCCCCCATGGAGGGCGACGAACTGGACCGGCTCGAACTGCCGCAGATGGTCCAGGACAACACCGAGTCCATGAAGACCGCCTTCACGGTCTCCGTCGACGCCTCCGGCGCCCACGGCGTCACCACCGGCATCTCGGCCTCCGACCGCGCCACCACGCTGCAACTGCTGGCGAGCGGCACCGCCGAGCCCACCGACCTGGTGCGCCCCGGCCATGTCTTCCCGCTGCGCGCCCGCTCCGGCGGTGTGCTGGTCCGCAACGGCCACACCGAGGCCGCCGTCGACCTCGCCCGCCTCGCGGGCCTGCGCCCGGCCGGCGCCATCGTCGAGATCGCCGGCGAGGACGGCCGCATGCTGCGCCTGCCCGAGCTGATCCCCTTCGCCCGCAAGCACGGCCTGACGATCATCTCCATCGAGGACCTGATCGCCTACCGCCGCTCCAGCGAGCCCACCGTCCGCCGCGAGGCCGAGGTCCACCTGCCGACCGCGCACGGCGCCTTCACCGCCTACGGCTACCGCTCCACCGTCGACGGCGTCGAGCACGTCGCCCTCGTCCACGGAGAGATCGGCGACGGGCAGGACGTCCTGGTCCGCGTTCACTCCGAATGCCTGACCGGCGACGTCTTCGGCTCCCAGCGCTGTGACTGCGGCCCCCAGCTCGACGCCTCCCTGGAGCGCATCCACACCGAGGGGCAGGGCGTCGTCGTCTACCTGCGCGGACACGAGGGCCGCGGCATCGGCCTGATGTCCAAGCTGCGCGCCTACGAACTGCAGGAACGCGGCCGCGACACCCTCGACGCCAACCTGGAGCTCGGGCTGCCCGCCGACGCCCGCGACTACGCCGCCGGCGCGCAGATCCTGAGCGACCTGGGCGTGCGCAGCGTCCGCCTGATGACCAACAACCCCGACAAGACCGACGCACTGCGGCGGCACGGCATCGAGGTCACCGGCCGGGTGCCGATGGCCGTGACGGCCGGCGAGCACAATCTGCGCTATCTGCGCACCAAGCGGGACCGGATGGGGCACGACCTGCCCTGGCTGGACACGGCCCCCGCCACCACCTGCGGCAACCAGTAAGAAACGGCACTGAGGAGACACGTGAGCGGCAAGGGCGCACCGGAGCTGTCCGTACGCAATGTGGGTGACCTGCGGGTCGCCGTCATCGCGGCGCAGTGGCACGAGAAGGTGATGGACGGCCTCGTGGACGGCGCCCTGCGCGCCCTGCACGAGATGGGCATCGACGAGCCGACCCTGCTCCGGGTCCCCGGCAGCTGGGAGCTGCCGGTGGCGGCCAAGGTCATGGCCGAGCGCGGCTACGACGCGGTCGTCGCCCTCGGCGTCGTCATCCGCGGCGGCACCCCGCACTTCGAGTACGTCTGCCAGGGCGTCACCCAGGGCCTGACCCAGGTGTCGGTCGCCACCGGCGTCCCCGTCGGATTCGGCGTGCTCACCTGCGACAACGACGAGCAGGCCCTGGACCGGGCCGGCCTGGAGGGCTCCAGCGAGGACAAGGGGCACGAGGCGGTGACGGCGGCGGTCGCCACCGCGTCCACGCTCCGCTCAGTATCCGAACCGTGGCACTAGGCCGTCCGGCACACCGCGTAGAGTGGGCGGCACCATGTCCAAGAAGACGTTCGAGGAGCTGTTCACCGAGCTCCAGCACAAGGCCGCCCAGGGCGATCCCGCCACCTCCCGCACCGCCGAGCTGGTGAGCAAGGGCGTCCATGCCATCGGCAAGAAGGTCGTCGAAGAGGCCGCCGAGGTCTGGATGGCCGCCGAGTACGAGGGCAAGGAGGCGGCGGCCGAGGAGATCTCCCAGCTGCTGTACCACCTCCAGGTGATGATGGTCGCCCGGGGGATCTCCCTCGACGACGTCTACGCGCACCTGTAGGACGCGGCACCCGCACGCCGCACGCCCTGACCTGCCGTACCCCCAACCCCTTCACACCAAAGGAAGCCGACCTCATGCTGCGCATCGCCGTCCCCAACAAGGGTTCACTGTCCGGCCCTGCGGCGGAGATGCTGCATGAGGCCGGCTACCAGCAGCGCCGCGAGTCGAAAGAGCTGCGCATCGTCGACCCGGGCAACGACGTCGAGTTCTTCTACCTCCGGCCCCGCGACATCGCGATCTACGTCTCCTCCGGCATGCTCGACATCGGCATCACCGGCCGTGACCTGCTGATCGACTCCGGCGCCGACGCCGAGGAGATCCTGCCGCTGGGCTTCGCCCGCTCCACGTTCCGCTTCGCCGCCAAGCCCGGCGCGGTCGCGAGCCTCGCGGACCTCAAGGGCAAGACCGTCGCCACCTCCTACGAGGGCATCGTCTCCCAGCACCTCGCCGACCAGGGCGTCGACGCCTCCGTCGTGCACCTCGACGGCGCCGTCGAGACCGCCATCGAGCTGGGCGTCGCCGAGGCCATCGCCGATGTCGTGGAGACCGGCACCTCGCTGCGCAACGCCGGCCTCGAGGTGTTCGGCGAGCCGATCATGAAGTCCGAGGCGGTGGTCATCCGCCGCACCGGCGCCGGCACCGACGACCCCAAGGTCCAGCAGTTCCTGCGCCGCCTCCAGGGCGTCCTGGTGGCCCGGACCTACGTGATGATGGACTACGACATCCGCGCCGAGCACCTCGAGGAGGCCGTCGCGGTCACCCCCGGCCTGGAGGGCCCGACCGTCTCGCCGCTGCACAACGAGGGCTGGGTCGCCGTCCGCGCCATGGTGCCGACCAAGGAGGCCCAGCGGATCATGGACGACCTGTACGCCATCGGAGCGCGGGCCATCCTGACCACGGCCATCCACGCCTGCCGGCTCTGAGCGGCGGCCGTACGTCGCCTCTGTGGGATCTTCCTGACATGTCCGATCTGCCTTCGCTTCCCGTCACCTTCCGGCCGGCCCGCACCCGGGTCGTCCTGCTCACCGCCGGTGCCGTGATCTTCGTCGTGATCTCCACGGTCGCTCTGCTGCTGGAGCAGCTCAGCCCGGGGGAGAAGCTCAGCTTCGTCGTCACCGGGGCGCTGCTCTTCGGCGTCCTGCTCTGGCTGTCGCGGCCCAAGGTCGTCGCCGACGAGTCCGGCGTCACCGTGGTCAACTTCGCCAGCACCCGCCGGCTGGAGTGGGCGGAGATCCTCAAGGTGAATCTGCGCACCGGCGACCCCTGGGTGTTCCTCAACCTCAGCGACGGCACCAGCCTGCCCGCCCTCGGCATCCAGCCCGGCATCAACAAGCAGCGCGCCCTCGCCGACGCGAACACCCTGCGGGCGCTGGTCGAGGCCCAGTCCATCACCGACCCCGACGCCTCCGGCGAGCGGCCCTGAGCCGGCCCGGGGACATCGTTCGGGGGAGATCACGGGCCAACTCGGGGTCGTCCACCCTGCCGTAGTGCCCGGCATCTTGATTAATCTGGGGGCGGAGGCGTTTTTCGCTGCGCCCCGCCCCTGCACGCCGCCCGGCGTCGGGGGCCCCTGCTAACCGAGGAGTGACCCTCTCCGGCGATGGACGGATCGTCCTGTAGTACCTGCGCCGCCCCCTGCCGACATTCCGTGGCACCGCGCCACGGACACTCGGAGGCGGTGGCATCATGACCACCCCCCTGCTGCTCCTGGCAGCCGCGTTTCTGCTGATCCTCGCCAACGGATTCTTCGTGGCCGCCGAGTTCGGCCTGGTCACCGTGGAGCGTCCGGAGGCCGAGAAGGCCGCCGCCGAGGGCGACCAGCGCGCCCGCACGGTCGTCGCCTCCCTGCGGGAACTGTCCTTCCAGCTCTCCGGCACCCAGCTCGGCATCACCATCACCTCCCTGGTCGTGGGCATGCTCGCCGAGCCGGCGCTGGCCCGGCTGCTGCACGGCCCCTTCACCGCGATCGGCATCCCCGCGGGCGCCGTCTCCGGGATCGCCGTGGTCGTCGGCATGCTGCTCGCCTCCGCCGTGCAGATGGTGATCGGCGAGCTCGTGCCCAAGAACTGGGCCGTCTCGCGCCCGCTGCAGGTCGCACGGTTCGTCGCCGGCCCGCAGCATGTGTTCTCCCGCCTGTTCCGGCCGGTGATCGCCGCCCTGAACACCGTCGCGAACCGGCTCGTACGGGCGCTGGGCGTCGAGCCCGCACAGGAACTGGCCTCCGCCCGCACCCCGGGCGAGCTGGTCTCCCTGGCCCGGCACTCCGCGCAGGCGGGTGCGCTGGAACAGGACACCGCCGACCTGTTCGTCCGGACACTGTCCCTGGGCGAGCTGACCGCGCAGCACGTGATGACGCCGCGGGTGAAGGTGAGCGCGCTGCAGGCGTCGGCGACCGCGGAGGACGTCGTGAACCTGACCCGGGCGACCGGGCTGTCGCGGTTCCCCGTCTACCGCGAGAAGATCGACGAAATCGTCGGCATGGCGCATCTGAAGGACGCGCTGGCCGTGCCGGTGCACGACCGGCTGCGCACGCCGGTGGGCCGGATCGCGCGGCCCGCGCTGCTGGTGCCGGAGACCCTGCCGGTGCGGCCGCTGCTGACCCGGCTGCGCAGCGAGCAGCCGATCGCCGTCGTCGTCGACGAGTACGGCGGTACGGCCGGGGTGGTCACCCTGGAGGACATCGTCGAGGAACTCGTCGGCGAGGTGCGCGACGAGCACGACGGGCACGACCTGCCGGAGCTGGCGCCCGCGCCGCCGGAGGACGGGCGGCCCGCCTGGGACGTCGACGGCAGCTGCCGCGTCGATCTGCTGCAGCGGGTCGGCTTCGAGGCGCCCGAGGGGCCGTACGAGACCGTCGCCGGGCTGGTCGCCGACCTGCTCGGGCGGATTCCGGCGCCGGGCGACAAGGCCGAGCTGCCCGGGTGGCGGCTGTCCGTGCGGCAGGTGGGGCACTACCGGGCCGAGCGGGTTCGGCTGGTGCGGACGTCGCCGGCCGTGAATGTGATGGAGGCCGCGCTATGAGCGTTCTCCAACTGGCGTTCGCCGCGCTGCTCGTGCTGACCAACGGGTTCTTCGTCGGCGCCGAGTTCGCGCTGGTCTCCGTGCGCCGCAGCCAGATCGAGCCGCTCGGGACCGCCCGGGCGCGGCAGGTGCTGTACGGGCTGGAGCACCTGCCGCAGATGATGGCGGCGGCGCAGTTCGGGATCACGGTGTGCTCGCTGACGCTGGGCGCCGTGGCCGAGCCGACGGTCGCGCATCTGCTGGAGCCGGTGTTCGCGTGGGTGCGGATGCCGGAGGGGGTGATCCATCCGCTGGGCTATGTGATCGCGCTGGCGGCGGTGGTCTTCTTCCATCTGGTGATCGGGGAGATGGTCCCGAAGAACCTCGCGATGGCCGCGCCGGAGAAGGCCGCGCTGTGGCTGAGTCCGGGGCTGGTGGCGTTCGCACGGCTGTGCAAGCCGATCACCGTGGCGCTCGGGGCCTGTGCGAAGGGCATCCTGCGGTTGTTCCGGGTGGAGCCCAAGGACGAGGTCGAGGCCGTGTTCACCAGTGAGCAGCTCAACCGGCTGGTGGAGGACTCCGGGCAGGCCGGACTGCTCGATCCGGAGGAACAGGAGCGGCTGGAGGACGCGCTGGAGCTGGGGTCCCGGCCGGTGACCGATGTGCTGCTGAGGCGGGAGTCGCTGGTGACGGTGCCGCCGTCGGTGACGCCGGGGCAGATCGTGGAGCTGACGGCCCGGACGGGGTACTCGCGGTTCCCGGTCGCGGCGGAGCGGGGGTCGGCGTTCATGGGGTACGTGCATGTCAAGGACGTGCTCGATCTCGAGGACTCCGATCGGGCGGTGCCGCAGCAGGTGTGGCGGCCGATGACGACGCTGCGGGCGGAGCTGCCGCTGGACGACGCGCTGACGGTGATGCGGCGGGCGGCCACGCATCTGGCGCAGGTCGCGGATGGCGCGGGGCGTGTGCTGGGGGTGGTGGCGCTGGAGGATGTGCTGGAGCTGTTGGTGGGGGAGGTGCGGGATCCGGCGCATCGGGCTGCGGCGGCGGAGCAGGTTTTGGCTTCGTAGGGGGGTGCCTGCGGCGCTGGGTCGTGGTTCGGGTGCGGGTGCGTTGTAGCTGGTCGCGCCCACGCGGCGGAGCCGCATATCGACACAGCCCCGCGCCCCTTTGATGCCTGCGGCGGCCCGTTGCGGTTGCGTCGTGGCGTGCGTCGCCTACGGCCGGTTTCTGAGTCGGGGCCGGGGTGGGGGGTGTCCGTCCTCGGTCCGGCCGCCCGTTTCCGACGACGGCGCCGTTGCCCGGTGCCGGCCGCTGCGGGCGGACACCCCCCACCCCGGCCCCTTTCCGCCGTACGCGGGTGCGGGCCGCCATCGGCTGAGCAGCGGGGCGCCGCGCGGAGGTAGCCACCTACCCGCGCCGCCGCGGGGCCAGCTCCCTTGCCAGGGAACGCCGGGCGTCGGGAATCTGGAAACGCCGGGCGTGCAACCCGTCTCGGTGGTGACTATCGGGCCGACGGGTCCTGGGGGCCTCGGCCCGAGAGGACCTCGCCGTATGCCTGCATCAGGTCCGCGAGGCGTAGCGTGGCGAGGTCGTCGCGGGAGAGGGGGCCCGCGTAGGCCGACAGCCGCAGATCCCGGTACGCGCAGCTCTTTTCGTAGAGGGTGCGCAGAAAGCGGCCGTTGCCGAGTTCGTCGATCCAGCCCTGGTCGACCACGTGCCCGGCGATCGAGCGCAGCTCGTCGAGGGCCTCCTCGTCCCACAGGTCACCGTTCTCCGCGGCGAGGACCTTGCCGATCTCGGTGAGTTCCAGCGGGCGGTAGGAGGGGAAGTCCACGCGGGTGGTGAAGCGGGAGGACAGGCCGGGGTTGGCCGTGAGCAGGCGGTCCATGCCCTCCGGATAGCCCGCGAGGATGACGACGAGATGGTCGCGGTTGTCCTCCGCCCGCTTCAGCAGGACCTGGAGCGCCTCGTCGCCGTACGCGTCGCCCTTGCCGTAGCCGGAGTTCGAGAGGGAGTAGGCCTCGTCCACGAAGAGGACGCCGCCGAGGGCCGAGTCGATGAGTTCGTTGGCCTTTACGGCGGTCTGGCCGAGGTATTCGCCGACCAGGTCCGCCCGCTGCGCCTCCACCAGGTGGTCGCCGCCGAGCAGGCCCAGGGCGTAGAAGACGCGGCCGAGGATGCGGGCGACGGTGGTCTTGCCGGTGCCGGAGGGGCCGGAGAAGACGAAGTGCCGCTTGGGCGGCTGGACCGGCAGGCCCTGGCCGGCGCGCAGCCGTGCCATGTTCAACTGTGCCGACAGCGCCTTGACTTGGCGTTTCACGGGCTCCAGGCCCACCATGCGCTCCAGCTCGGCGAGCGCCTCCTCGAGTAAGGCGGGGTCGGTCGGGCCGGCCGGCAGAGGGGAGGTCAGGGTCGTCTTCTCGCGCACCACCGGGGTAACCGCCGACGGCACCGGGGGCAGGTCGAGGTCGGTCAGTCTCAGGTCGCGTCCCTCGGTGCCGAAGAGCGGGTCCAGGCCGTCGGGGCCGTCCGTGCCGTCCTGGCCGGTGCCGGTGAGGGTGACCGCCGCGAGGTCGGACGGGTCGGTGGTGACGTCGTAGCCGTCGCCCTCGGCGATCGCCGCGAGCCGGGCCGAGGTGTCCATGAAGGCCGGGTCGACGCGGTGCACCGCCCGGTACAGGGGGAGCGCGGCGGCGGAGCGGCCGGTGCCCTCGTGGGCGCGGGCCAGCCAGTAGCGCAGCTCCTTGCGCTGCGGCTGTTCGCTGCGACAGCGCATCAGGGCGGTGGACAGCAGCGGCTCGGCCTGGCCGTACATCTCCAGGCGGACTCTGGCCATGCCGCCGAACAGTCCGGCCTCGATGCCGAGGAGCGGGTCGTCCAGCAGGGGGTCGGTGTGCCGGACCAGCTCTTCCCAGTCCTTGACCAGATAGGCGCGGCAGGCGTGCAGGAAGCGGACCTGCGGGTCGGTGTCGACGGGCGGCAGTCCGGCCAGGGCCCGGTCGAGCTCCGGCACGTGCCGGCCGTCCAGCCAGTGCGAGGCGTGCGCGAGGAGGAGGTCGCGGGGGGACTCCAGCACCGGCTGCACCCACCAGCCCAGCCAGTACCAGGAGTTGAGGGTGCGGCGGTGCCGGGTCCGCTGCTCGCCGAAGCGGTCCCGGTGGCGGTGCATGCGCAGCAGCGCGGTGGTGGTGTCCACGCGCAGCGCGTGCAGGCCCAGCCAGCCGTCGGCCATGCCGGGATCGATCCGCACCGCGGTGCGGAACTCCTCCTCCGCCTGCGGGTAGGCGCCCATCGTGTAGGCGTCCACGCCCCGCAGCCAGGCGAGGTCGGCCGGGGCCTCGGGGCCCCGCGTGCCGAAGTCCATCACGTCCCCCACAAACCGTGCCCCCGCCGATGCCTTGGTTCGAACCGCTGTGCCGCGGACCGGAGTTGCAGGTGCGCGAAGCAAGGTCGCACCGAAGGCATCGTACCCATGGGTCGGTGGTGGGCCGAAGGGTGCGGTACCGGCCGTTTGGCGAGGTGGGGGCAGAGGGGGCGCACGCGGGGCGATCACCGAGCGTGAGTGTTCGGCGCCTCACAGCGGCCGCGCGGGGCGGTGAGGGCAGAACGAAGCCCCCGGTCACGGGGGAACAACCGAGGGCTTCGCGTGAAAGGGCGGCTTCTTTTGCCGCACATTGAGAACGTAAGTCCTGTACGGGCCCCCGGTCAAGCGGAGTTGAGGCGCTCGGGGAAGTTGCCGGACAAGGGTCTTCACGGGTTCACCACATCGCGGACGGTCCGTCACTGTGTGTGATGTTGTGGCGCTCGGTGGCAGTCAACCCGGGCCCCGGCAACACCTCGTATCCCGTGGCCAACTGGCGTACCAGAAGGTGCGCGTGCGGCCGGGAGGGGTCCTCGGCGAAGTGTCTTTGCTCTGCCGTGACCCATCCGGTCCAGAAGTCCGTCTGCTCCGCCCCGTCCCGTCGCCTGCCCCGCTCCCACGCCTCCTCGCGCGGCAGGTCCAGCCACAGCAGCCGGGCGAGGTGCGGGCGCAGGGCGCGGCGGCCGGCGCCGACTCCCTCGATCAGGACGGCCGGGGCCGGCGGGAGCGGCTGCGGCGCGCCGAAGCGGCGTGCGCGCCAGTCGTAGGGCGTGTAGTGCGCCGTCTCGCCCCGGCCGAGCGGTTCGATCACCTGGCGGCGCAGCCGGTCCGTCCAGGCGAACAGCTCCTCGTGGCTGGCGATGTCGTCCAGGTGCAGAACGGGGACGTCGCCCAGGGCGCGCGCCAGCCGGGCGGCGAACGTCGACTTGCCCGAGCCGGCGTGTCCGTCGACGCCGACCAGGCGCACCGGGCCGCAGGACGGCGGGAGCCGGTGCAGCTGTGCGGCGAGCTGGTGCAGGGTGTCGGGCATCGTCCGGTGGGGTGGCGGTGGCGGTGGCGGTAGCCGTGGCGGGGAGAGTGTACGGCCGCTGCGGCCCAGGTCGTGCCAGGGGTGTGGACCAATATTGGTGGCGCGGCATGCCCGTCGGATGCTGGCCAGTGCCGCCCGCTGCGGTCATAGTGGGCCCACTGTCGCACGGACCTGCCTGCCCCGACTCGCATCCCTGGGGGTCTTTTGCCCATGAGCAGAGCCGAACAGCCCTCCCGCAGAACCCTCCTGGCCGCAGCGGTGACCGCCGCGGTGGCCGGTGGCGCCGGCCCCGTCGTGGCCGCCGCCGGCGCGTCCGCCGCCGGCCGCCCCACCCCGGCCCGGCCGATCGACCACCGGTCCTGGACCACGTACACCGACTGGCGCGGCGGCACCTCCCGCGGCGCCCGGGCCGTCGCGGGCGTCCGCCCCGGCCTCGTCATCGGCGAGGCGGCCGGCACGACCGACTACACCGACCCGCACACCGGCACGACCGCCCGCTGGGAGTACGCCACCTGGACCTCCCCGGTGCACCGGCCGGCCGTCCCGGCCACCGAGGCCGTCGCCTCCTGGAACGCCCACACCCCCGCCGGCACCTGGATCGGGACCGAACTGCAGGGCACGTACTCCGACGGCACCGCCACCCCCTGGTACGTGATGGGCCGCTGGGCGGCCGGCGACCAGGACATCAGGCGCACCTCCGTCGACGGCCAGAAGGACGGCAGGAGCAGCATCTGGACCGACACCTTCTCGATCGACGACCCCGCCTCCGGCCTGCGGCTGGCCTCCTACCGGCTCCGGCTGACCCTGTACCGCCGCCCGGGGCTGAAGGCCACGCCGACGGTGTGGCGGCTCGGCGCCATGGCCTCCGACATCCCCGACCGCTTCACGGTCCCCGCCTCCACCCCTGCCCTCGCCCGCGAGCTGGCCGTCCCGCGCTACTCGCAGGAGATCCACAAGGGCCAGTACCCCGAGTACGACAACGGCGGCGAGGCCTGGTGCAGCCCCACCTCCTCGCAGATGATCGTCGAGTACTGGGGCGGCCGGCTGACCCCGCAGCAGCTGGCCTGGGTCGATCCGTCGTACGCCGACCCGCAGGTCTGCCACGCGGCCCGGTACACCTACGACTACCAGTACGGCGGCTGCGGCAACTGGCCCTTCAACGCCGCCTACGCGGCCACCTTCCCGGACCTGCAGGGCGTGGTCACCCGGCTCGCCTCGCTCACCGAGCTGGAGACGCTGATCGCGGCCGGCATCCCGGCCATGACGTCCCAGTCCTTCCTCAAGGCCGAGCTGACCGGGGCCGGTTACGGCACCTCCGGGCACCTGATGACGGTCATCGGCTTCACCGCCGACGGCGACGTGATCGCCAACGACCCGGCGTCGCCCAGCGACGCGGCGGTACGACGGGTCTACCTGCGGCGAGAATTTGAAAACATCTGGCTGCGGACCAAGCGGTACAACGCCTCCGGCAAGGTCGCCTCCGGTACCGGAGGCGTCTGCTACCTGTACTTCCCGGCCCGCCCGACCCCGCGCCAGCGGGCCGCGCTCGCGGCGGTGGGCGTGCGCTGAACCGCTCCCGGCGGCCCCAGGGGAGCGCCCGGGGGCCGCCGTGCCGGAGCGGGCTGTGACCAACCTCTCCGCCGCAAGACGGCCCGTTGGTGGCATGGTGGACGATCGGCGGGGGACGACCCCGCACGGACGACCACAGTGAGACGACGCCATGACCGCACACACGGCCACCGCCCCCCGCGCCCGCACCGGCGGCCCCCGCGACGACGGCCCGACGATCCTCGAGCACGCGATGGGCTGGGTGCTCGTCGTCGTGCTCGCGATGCTCGTCACCCAGCTCGGACTGCTCTGAACCGGCCGTCGCCCGAAGGGTTCCCGCAGCGCGGACAGCTGTGATCTGAGGCAGACCCGGCCTGCCATACTGCGGCATGTCCGCCGCCCGCAGGAACCCGGGGTCGACCTTGAACCTCAGCAACCAGCCCGCTGCCGTCGCCGTTCCCGGACCCCGCGGCACGGAGCGCTCGCTGGCGCGTCGTACCGAACTCATCGCCATCGGGCGCCGTCTGTTCGCCGACACCTCCTACGACGCCCTGTCGATGGACGACATCGCCCGTCAGGCCCATGTCGCCAAGGGGCTGATCTACTACTACTTCCGGTCCAAGCGCGGCTACTACCTGGCCATCGTCCAGGACGCGGTCGCCGACCTGGTCGCCTTCGCCGCGAGCGGCGCGGACCTGCCCGCCGTCGACCGCGTGCACCGCACCATCGACGGCTATCTGCGCTACGCCGAGCAGAACCAGGCCGCCTACCGCACCATCGTCAGCGGCGGCGTCGGCTTCGACGCCGAGGTGCACGCCATACGGGACTCGGTCCGCGAGGCGATCATCCTCACCATCGCCGAGGGCGCCTACGGCCGCGGCGACCTCAGCCCGGCCGCCCGCATGGGCCTGCTGTCCTGGGTGTGCGGGGTCGAGGGCGCCACCCTCGACTGGGTCGGCCGCCCCGAGCTGTCCCGGGACGTGATGCGCGACCTGCTGGTGAAGACGCTGGGTGGCGCCCTGCGCGCCATCGAGGAGATCGACCCGGCCCGCCCGGCTCCCGGACCCGCCCGCCGCGACGGCTGACACCCGCGGCGCGGACCGATTCCGGCCTTCTCGGAAAGGCCGCGGATTTTTCTTGAAGTAAGCGGTCGTTAACTGGTGACGCGACCCTTCGAATCGGGCATACTCACAGCGCACAGCCGCTGGTCAGCAGTGTTCCGAGACCCGGAAACGCCCGCCCCGGCCGGCACCAGGAAGACCCGGCGGAGCCGCCCCCAACCCCGGGCGCACGTCCGCCGATGTGCCCGACAGGGAGGAGAGCGTCGCCATGCCCGACCGCGCCCCGCAGCCGGTGGACCGTCTGCTGCCCACGGAGGAGGCCCGGGATCTGATCTCGCTCGTCCGCGACATAGCGCAGCGTGAGATCGCCCCGAAGGCGGCCGAGGAGGAGGACGCCGGGCGCTTCCCGCGCGAGATCTTCTCCCTGCTCTCCGAGTCCGGACTGCTCGGCCTGCCCTACGACTCCGAGTACGGCGGCGGAGACCAGCCGTACGAGGTCTACCTCCAGGTGCTGGAGGAGCTGGCCGCGGCCCGCCTCACCGTCGGCCTCGGCGTCAGCGTGCACACCCTGGCCTGCCACGCCCTGGCGACCTTCGGCGGCAAGCAGCAGCAGGTCGAGCACCTGCCCGCGATGCTCGGCGGCGGCCTGCTCGGCGCCTACTGCCTGTCCGAGCCCGCCTCCGGGTCCGACGCGGCCTCCTTGCGCACCAAGGCCGTCCGGGACGGCGACCACTGGGTGATCACCGGCACCAAGGCCTGGATCACGCACGGCGGGGTCGCCGACTTCTACACGGTCATGGCCCGCACCGGTGAGGAGGGCCCGCGCGGGATCACGGCCTTCCTGGTGCCGGGGGACGCCGAGGGGCTGAGCGCCGCGGCGCCCGAGAAGAAGATGGGCATGAAGGGCTCGCCCACCGCCCAGGTCCACTTCGACGGCGTACGCGTCGGCGACGACCGCCGCATCGGCGAGGAGGGCCAGGGCTTCACCATCGCCCTGTCGGCGCTGGACTCCGGGCGGCTCGGCATCGCGGCCTGCGCGATCGGCGTGGCCCAGGCGGCGCTCGACGAGGCGGTGACCTATGCGACGCAGCGGCGGCAGTTCGGCAGGCCGATCGCCGACTTCCAGGGCCTGCGCTTCATGCTGGCCGACATGGCGACCCAGATCGAGGCGGGCCGGGCGCTGTACCTGACCGCGGCCCGGCTGAAGGACGCCGGCCGCCCGTTTGCCAAGCAGGCGGCCATGGCCAAGCTGCACTGCACCGACGCGGCGATGAAGGTGACCACCGACGCCGTCCAGATCCTCGGCGGCTACGGCTACACCGCCGACTTCCCGGCGGAGCGGTTCATGCGCGAGGCGAAGGTGCTGCAGATCGTCGAGGGCACGAACCAGATCCAGCGCATGGTCATCGCCCGCCACCTCGCGGGCCCCGAGACCCGCTGAATCCCGGCCCGGAGAGGGGACGCGGCCCCGCCGGCCAGGGTTGGCGGGGTGGTTCCGTCCGCCGGTCCGGGCGCCGGCGCCGCGGTTCGGTCCGCCGGCCCGGGTTCGGTGGGGCTGGGTGGCTTGCTGGGCTCGGGTTCGGTGGGGCTGGGTGGCCTGCAGGGCTCGGGTGGGCGGAACTGTGAGGACTGCTGCGCCCCTGCCCCGGCGATGCCGCGAGGACTGCTGCGCCCCTGCCCCGGCGATGCCGCGAGGGTCCGGTGAGTCCCGGTCCGGCGGGCCTCGAGGTCCGCTGAGCCCCGGCTTCTTGAGCTCCCGCGGCCCGCTCAGCCCGGGTCGCCCACGCCGCGGAAGCCGCCGAACTGCCCTGGACGTACCAGCGGGGCCGCCAGCCGGGTCCACTCCGGGTCGTGGCGGCCCGGCAGGGTGCGGCCGCCCTCCGCCCACATGCGCAGCACCGCGCGGTAGATGGGCGGGTCCGGGTGCTGCGGCGGCGCCAGAGGAACCGATTCTGCGGACGGCGGCACGAAGAGGCGCCGCTCATTCCCGGTCGTCGCATACGTGCGGGTCATACCCGGGCAACGCGGCGGCGGTCCACCAGGTCACCGGCCCGCAGAATCGGGCGTGAGTTCGCGCGGGGCGGCCGTTCGGTTCCGAGCCGCCCGCCCGTACCTGACGGAGCGTCAAAAATCGGCCGCACCCGGAACCGCTCGGGCGCCGCACGCCGAACCCGCACCACGGCACCCCAAGGGCCGTGGTGCAGGGCGGTCATGGTGCGTCGGGCGTGGCGCGCCGCGCCGGCCTGTGGGTCAGGCGGCGTGGCGGCGCATCGTCGGCACGCGCAGCGGGCGTGAGCCCGGGCCTCCGACGTGCGAGAAGGGCTGCGTCCGCCAGTCGAGCCCCTGAGGGAGCGTCAACAGCAGCGCCGTGTCCTGCTCCTGCGGTGCGAACGACTCGTCCGCGGGCCGGGCGTCGGACGCCCGGCGGCCCGTACCGGCACACACCGTGAGCCCGAACGGGTTCCACGGCGAGGCGCACAGCGCGTGCTCCGGCAGGACCTCCTCGTCCGCCAGCAGAGCGATGGGCTGCGCGCAGTCCGGGCAGATCACCCGGTACATCTCGAAGGTGTCGTAGGCGTCGAACTCCTCGCCGTCGTCGAAGGCGTCGGGTTCGACGCCCTCCGGCTCGGGCTCGACGGCCGGCTGCTGCCGCTTGGGCACGGAACGACCAGGGCGCTTAAGACTCTGCATGGGATTCTCCCCCTCGGGCTGGGCCGTGACGGCGCTGCGGCCTCGACCACAGCAAGCACTTCCCGTCCGCTCCGGGGGGTAATCACGCCACCATCACGGAGACCGTTCGAAGCGTGTGGCGTTCGTCACACAGCGTGTGCCGGCGGTCGGGCGCGGGCCGTGCGCCGCCCGGATGGCGCAGACGGCGGCCGGCCGCGAGGTCACGAACCGGGCATGACCTGGGCTTGGGAGGTATCCGAGGAGATCAGCCGCCCTGTAGGTTTCTGCGTCATGGAGGAGCTGGACCGTCAGATCGTGCAGCTGCTCGTCAAGGACGGGCGGATGAGCTACACCGACCTGGGCAAGGCCACGGGCCTGTCCACGTCAGCCGTGCACCAGCGGGTGCGACGGCTGGAACAGCGTGGCGTCATCCGCGGGTACGCGGCCGTCGTCGACCCGGAATCGGTCGGGCTGCCGATGACCGCGTTCATCTCGGTCAAACCGTTCGACCCCAGCGCGCCCGACGACATCGCCGACCGGCTGGCCGGGGTCCCCGAGATCGAGGCCTGTCACAGCGTCGCCGGCGACGAGAACTACATCCTCAAGGTGCGGGTGGCCACCCCGCACGAACTGGAGGAGCTGCTCGCCCGCGTCCGCTCGCTGGCCGGCGTGTCCACCCGCACCACAGTGGTGCTGTCCACGCCGTACGAGGCCCGTCCGCCACGCATCTGACCCGACCTGGGTGCGGAGCGGTCCGGCACAGGCGCGAGACTGTTCCCCATGAGTGAGCGCACCCCCGAGCCGCAGACCGTCCTGCTCCGCCGTGGCGAGGTCCACAGCCCCGCCGACCCCTTCGCCACCGCCATGGTCGTCGAACGCGGCCAGGTCGCCTGGGTCGGCTCCGAGGGCGCGGCCGACGCCTTCGCGGACGGCGTCGACGAGGTGATCGACCTCGACGGCGCCCTGGTCGCCCCCGCGTTCACCGACGCGCACGTGCACACCACCGCCACCGGCCTGGCGCTCACCGGCCTGGACCTGTCCGGCGCGCCCTCGCTCGAAGCGGCCCTGACCGCCGTACGGGAGTTCGCCGCCGCCCGCCCGAACGACCGGGTGCTGCTCGGGCACGGCTGGGACGCCGCCCGCTGGAGGGACGGCCGCCCGCCCACGCGCGCGGAGCTGGACGAGGCGACCGGCGGGCGCCCGCTGTACCTGTCGCGCATCGACGTCCACTCCGCCGTCGTCACCACCGCCCTGCTGGAGCTGACCCCCGCTCCCGGCGCCGTGGACGGCCCGCTGACCGGCGACGCCCACCACGCGGTGCGCGCCACCGCCCTCGGCGCGATCACTGCCGCGCAGCGCACCGAGGCCCAGCGCGCGGCCCTCGCGCACGCCGCGTCCCTCGGCATCGGCTCACTTCACGAGTGCGGCGGCCCCGAGATCTCCTCCGAGGACGACTTCACCGGCCTGCTCCGGCTCGCCGCCGAGGAGCCGGGCCCGCGGGTCGTCGGCTACTGGGCGGAAGCCGACGTCGCCAAGGCGCGGGAGCTGGGCGCGATCGGAGCGGCCGGGGACCTGTTCGTCGACGGCGCCCTCGGCTCGCACACCGCCTGCCTGCACGAGCCGTACGCCGACGCCCCCCACACCGGCACCGCCTACCTCGACACCGACGCCGTCGCCGCCCATGTCGTCGCCTGCACCGAGGCGGGCCTCCAGGCGGGCTTCCACGCCATCGGCGACGCCGCCGTGACCGCCGTGGTCGAGGGCGTACGCGCCGCCGCGGAGAAGGTGGGCCTGACCCGCGTACGGGCCGCGCGCCACCGCGTCGAGCACGCCGAGATGCTCAGCCCGGAGACCATCGCCGCCTTCGCCGAGCTGGGCCTGACCGCCTCCGTGCAGCCGGCCTTCGACGCGCTGTGGGGCGGCGAGGACGGCATGTACGTCCAGCGTCTGGGCGCCGAGCGGGCCCGGACGCTGAACCCCTTCGCCGCGCTGCTGCGCGCCGGCGTCCCGCTGGCCTTCGGCTCCGACAGCCCGGTCACGCCGCTCGACCCGTGGGGCACGGTCCGCGCCGCCGCCTTCCACCGCACCCCCGAGCACCGCGTCTCCGTCCGTGCCGCCTTCACCGCCCATACGCGCGGCGGCTGGCGGGCGGTCGGACGCGACGACGCGGGCGTCCTGGTGCCGGGCGCCCCCGCCGACTACGCCGTGTGGCGCACCGACGCCCTCGTCGTCCAGGCCCCCGACGACCGTGTCGCCCGCTGGTCCACCGACCCGCGCTCGGGCACCCCCGGCCTGCCCGACCTCACCCCGGGCCGTGACCTGCCCGTCTGCCTGCGGACGGTGGTCGGCGGCCGCACCGTGTACGTACGGCCGGGCGAGTGATCTACGGCGGCCGGGCGGCGGACCGGGGCCGCCGCCCGGCCGCCGCTCTCCCGTGGGCTGACCTGCGCGTTGACGCCGTCACCGCAGGTCGAACGGCTGTTGACAGGCGGCGCCCCGGGGCCGGTAGGTTCGGCGGAGTCCACCACCGGACGCCCGGTGCGGGAAACGTTCACGCAGTCGCCGCAGCGCCGCTGGGTCAGGGACGGTGCACCCGGAATCGGGAGCAGCGCCACTGGGAGCCAGGCTCAGCGCGGCGCCGGCGAGGGAACGTTTTGGCCGCGCCGGGGAGGTGTGACCCGGGTGGGGCCCGGGCGCTCAGTAGACAACGGCTCTCGGTCGATCCGCAGCCGGCGGGTCCGAGGCCGGCCCGAAGGGCGCCGGGCCCCCATCCGCCGCACGCGCGCGTGCGAACGGCCCCAAAACCGTCAGCCCTACCCCGAGTTTCCTCTTTGGACACCACCATACGAACGTCCTGTCACGTCATCGCAGGCCGCGGCCACTATGGTGGACCTCTGCGTACGGAGATGAAGGGGCAGCAGTGAACGACGGCGACGGGACTTTCGAGGCCAAGGCCCAGGGGAGGAAGTTCGGTCCGCTCGGCACGGCCTTGGTGATCATTCCGACCTACAACGAGGCGGAGAACATCAAGAGCATCGTCGGCCGAGTGCGGCAGGCGGTTCCCGAGGCGCACGTTCTCGTGGCCGACGACAACAGCCCGGACGGCACCGGCAAGCTGGCGGACGAGCTGGCCGCCGGGGACGACCACGTGCGCGTGCTGCACCGCAAGGGCAAGGAAGGCCTCGGCGCGGCCTACCTGGCGGGCTTCCGCTGGGGGCTGGAGCACGGCTACGGCGTGCTGGTCGAGATGGACGCCGACGGCTCGCACCAGCCCGAGGAACTGCCCCGCCTGCTCACCGCGCTCAAGGGCGCCGACCTGGTCCTCGGCTCGCGCTGGGTGCCGGGCGGCCGCGTGGTCAACTGGCCGAAGTCCCGCGAGATCATCTCCCGCGGCGGCAGCCTGTACTCGCGGCTCGCGCTCGACCTGCCGCTGCGGGACATCACCGGCGGGTACCGCGCCTTCCGCCGCGAGACCCTGGAGGGCCTGGGCCTGGACGAGGTCGCCTCCCAGGGCTACTGCTTCCAGGTCGACCTGGCGCGCCGCGCGATCAAGGCCGGCTATCACGTCGTCGAGGTGCCCATCACCTTCGTCGAGCGGGAGCTGGGCGACTCCAAGATGAGCCGCGACATCCTCGTCGAGGCGCTGTGGCGGGTCACCGCGTGGGGCGTGGGGGAGCGCGTGGAGAAACTGACGGGTAAGGCGAAGCCGGCCAGGCCGGCGGCGGCCGAGCCGGCCAGGCCGGCGGCGGGCGAGCCGGCCAAGCCCTCGGCGGGTGAACCGGCCAAGCCCTCGGCCGGTGAACCGGGTGAGCCGGGCGGCCCGTCGGCCGGCGGGACCGCCTGATCAGGCGCTTATCCGGAGCTGAGCCGGAGCCAGGCACACTGGACATATGACGACTGGCTCTCCGACCCCTTCCTCCTCCCGCCCCTCCGGCCCGACCCGTCGCTCGCGGCTGCGCACCGTGCTGCCGCTGGGGGTCGCCGCGTGGCTGGTGCTGGAGATCTGGCTGCTGACCGTCGTCGCCGGCGCGTCGAGCGGGTTCGTGGTCTTCCTGCTGCTGCTCGCCGGCGTCGTGGCCGGTGCGGCGGTGGTGAAGCGGGCGGGGCGGCGGGCCTTCCAGAACCTCAACGAGGCGCTGCAGCGGGGTGGCTCCCCGTCGCGCCGCGGCGGCAACGGCTTCCTGATGCTGGCGGGCCTGCTGCTGATGATCCCGGGGCTGCTCTCGGACGCGGTGGGCCTGCTCCTGCTGGTCCCGCCGATCCAGAAGGCCGTCAGCCGCTACGCCGAGCGCACGGTGGACCGCACGCTGCGGGCGGCCGGCACGGGCGGCTTCGGCGACGTCTTCCAGCAGGCCCGCATCCGCCGCCCCGACGGCAAGGTCGTCCAGGGCGAGGTCATCCACCACGACGAGCCGAACGACACCCCCCAGAACCACCGCCCCCCACTGACCCGCTGACCTGGAGCCCCGGAGACCTGGAGTCCCGGGGCCCCGGAGACCTGGAGTCCCAGAGTCCCGGAGACGCGGAGTCCCGGAGCGCTGGAGCCCGGAGACCTGGAGTCCCGGAGAGCCCGGCGCCCCGGAGTCCCGGAAAGCCCTGGCCCCGGAGCCGCTGGCCCGCGCCGCCCGAGAGCCCCGAGGTCCGCTCCTCGCGGCCAGCGCTTCACGCCCCGGCAGGCGCGCCGCGCCGTACGTCGGTCTCCGGCCTTTCGCACGGTGACCGGTGCGTTGCGCCCCGGCAGGCGTCCTTTGCCGCGTTGCGCGCCGGCAGGCGCCTTTGCCGCTCGACGGCCCTTTCGCGTCACGGCCAGTGTCACGCCCCGACAGGCGCGTCTTGCCGTACGACGGCCAGTGCCTTGCGCCTGGCAGGCGCGCCTTGGGTACGACGGCCGCCCTTCGCCCCTGGCGACGCACGCGCCGCGCCGTACGACGGTCACTGCCTTACGCCCGGCGGGCGCGCCTTGGGTACGACGGCCGGCCTTCGCCCCTGGCGGCAGGGCGCCTTGCGCTCCGGCAGGCGCAGCTTCCGTGCCTGGCGGACCGCGCCCTTAACGTTGTGCCGTCCCACAAAGCTGACCGCGCCTTGGCGCAAGAGGGCCCCGCGCCCCGCACCCTGGCGCGGACCCGCCGCGCGCCCCCGCGCAAGTCGCACCGCGCGTCCGCGCAAGACGCCCCGCGCTCTCGCGCAAGTACACGCAGACGCAGGCCGGCGCCCCCGCACACAAAAAGACCGCGGGCGCCGTACGTCGAGACGTACGGCGCCCGCGGTCAGTAACGCGCGCTGTGTTCCGGCTGAGCCCCGCAGGGACTACGCGGACTTGCGGCTGTCCCGGGGATGAACCGCGAGGTTCATCGCACCGGAACGCAGAACGGCGAGCCGCTCCTCGAGGACCTCTTCGAGTTCCTCTCGGGTCCGCCGCTCCATCAGCATGTCCCAATGCGTACGCGCGGGCTTGGCCTTCTTCTCCTCAGGGCCGTCGCCATCCACGAGGAGTGCCTGGGCTCCACAGACCTTGCACTCCCACTCCGGCGGGATCTCCGCCTCGACCGAGAAGGGCATCTCGAATCGATGCCCCTTCTCGCATGCGTACTCCACGGCCTGGCGCGGGGCCAGGTCGATGCCGCGGTCCGTCTCGTAGCTGGTCACCACGAGGCGCGTGCCGCGAAGAGCTCGCTCACTCATGAATCGTGCCTCCCGGGCTTGTCGCCCACAGGACAGGTGTCGCTGTCGTCGTCATCCGGTCAACGTCCGGTCGGCGGTAAAGATTCCCGTCCCGATGTCCCGTTCCGGGTCATGCGTCGCCGTCGTGCCGCAGCCTTGTCAACCAGTGCAGTACCCACCGACGCCCGGTTTGTCACGCCTGATCGGAGATGTCACCTAGCGCCTCGTCGCCTTTGACGCGCAGTAACGGTACGCCTGGCAGGCCAAACGCGTACACTACCGCCCTTTCACCCCGAGTGCTAAATCTTCTCGGGAACGGGATTGCCCGCGTCGCTGATCGCCCGCCGCACCGGCACCCGCGCGAGCAGCACGAAACCGATCGCGAAGAACGCCACGAGCGAGATGATCGCGGACCGGTAGCTGCCGGTCAGCTGGTAGGTGACGCCGAACAGCAGGGGGCCCAGCCAGCTCATTCCGCGGTCGCTCAGCTCGTACGCCGAGAAGTACTCGGCCTCCTTGCCCGGCGGCACCAGGTGGGAGAACAGCGAGCGGGACAGCGCCTGGCTGCCGCCGAGGACCAGACCGATCCCGGCCGCCAGCACGAAGAAGAACACCGGCGCCTTCGCGGGCAGGAAGTACCCCGCGCCGAGGGTGACCGTCCAGGCGATCAGCGAGCCGAGGATCGTCCGTTTCGCTCCGTGGGTGCGGGCCAGCCGGCCCATCGCCAGCGCGCCCGCGACCGCCAGCACCTGCACCAGCAGTACGGCGGTGATCAGCGTGGACTGGCCGAGGCCCAGTTCCTCCGAGCCGTACACCGACGCCTGGGAGATCACCGTCTGGATGCCGTCGTTGTAGACGAGGTAGGCGAGCAGGAAGGCCACGGTCAGTGGGTGGCGGCGCATGTCGCGGACCGTCGCCGCGAGCTGCCGCATCCCCGGCAGGGCGGCCTCGCGCTGCGCCGAGCGGCGGTCGCGCAGCCGCGCGAGCGGGATCAGCGTGAACGCGCCCCACCACAGGCCGGCCGAGGCCAGACAGATCCGCACGGCCATCGTCCGGGAGACGCCGAAGCTGTCGTGGGCGGAGTAGAGGACCAGGTTGGCGATCAGTACCAGGGAGCCGGCCGCGTACCCGAAGGCCCATCCCCGGGAGGAGACCGCGTCGCGTTCCTCGGGCCCGGCGATCTGCGGCAGGTAGGAGTTGTACAGCATCGTCCCGACCGACTGGGCCGCGTTCGCCACGATCAGCAGCACGCCGCCGAGCAGATAGCGGTCGCCGGAGAGGAAGAACATCCCCGTCGTCGCCGCGGCCCCCACATAGGCGGCCGCGGCCAGCAGCGGCTTCTTGCGGCCGGTGCGGTCCGCGGCGGCTCCGACCAGCGGCATCACCAGGACCGCCACGATCACCGACAGGGACACCGCGTAGGCGAAGAAGGAGCCGGCCCGGACCGGGACGCCCAGCGGATGGACGTATCCGTCCGCGTCGGCGGCCGACTTCGCGACCGAGGTCAGGTAGGGGCCGAGGAACACGGTGAGCACGCTCGTCGAGTAGACGGAGCAGGCCCAGTCGTAGAAGTACCAGCCGCGCTGTTCGCGCCTGCGGTCCGCGGCGTCGTCCGCCCCCGCCCTGCGCACGGTGCCGATGTCCACCCGCGCCCCTCGCTTCCCCGCTAAGGTGCCGCGCGCCGCCCGGGCGGGCGCCGGTCGGTCAGACCCAGACGCCGCGTTCCTCCATGACCTTGCGCAGTGTGTCGATGTGATCGGTCATGATGCCATCGACCCCCAGGTCCAGGAGCCGGTGCATGCGCTCGGGTTCGTTGACCGTCCACACGTGCACCTGCAGCCTGTGCGCGTGGGCGAAGCGGACGAAGCGCCGGTCCACCACCTGGATCCCCGACTGCACCTCCGGCACCTGCGCGGCCACCGCCGAGCGGCGCAGTGCGGCCGGCACACCCCAGGAGCGCAGCCGCAGGTTGAGCACGCCCCGGGTGCCGTAGGAGGTGGCGAGCTTCGGGCCCGCCAGGCGCTGGGCGCGCACCACGCGTGCCTCGGAGAACGATCCCAAGCAGATCCGGTCCCAGGCGTTGGTCCGGCCGATCATCTTCAGGAACGGGTGCAGCGCCGCCTCGGACTTCACATCGACGTTCCACCGCACCCGGGGGAAGGCCTCCAGCAACTCCTCGAAGAGCGGCACCGGCTCGCTGCCCCGCACGCGTGCCTGCCGCACCTGTGTCCACGGCAGGTCGGCGATCCGGCCGGCGCCGTCCGTCATCCGGTCCAGCGTGGCGTCGTGGAAGGCGACGAGCCGGCCGTCCTTGGTGGCGTGCACATCGGTCTCGATGTACCGGTAGCCGGCCTCCACGGCCCGCCGGAACTGCGCCAGGGTGTTCTCCAGGCCGTCGGCCGCGCCGCCGCGGTGCGCGAAGGCCAGCGGGCCCGGATGGTCGAGGTACGGGTGGCGTATGGACGTCGTCACGGACGCAGTATCGCCCGAACGGGTGACCCCGTGGCAACGACCGTGCTGCCCTGCGGTGCCCGCGGAACGGCGAAGACGCGCAGGAAGAACTGGGCGAGCGGACCGATGGACACCGCGTACAGCAGGGTGCCGGCGCCGACCGTACCGCCCAGCGCGAATCCGGTGACCACGACCGCCACCTCCACCACCGTGCGCGTCAGGCGGATCGAGCGGCCCGTGCGCCGGTGCAGCCCGGTCATCAGCCCGTCGCGCGGGCCCGGTCCGAAGCGGGCGGCGATGTACAGACCGGTCGCGACGCCGTTCAGCGCGATCGCGGCGGCCAGCAGCGGAACGCGGACGGCCAGGGCGTGCGCCGTGGGGACGGCCGCGAGCGTGCCGTCCATGGCGAGGCCGATGACGAAGACGTTGGAGACGGTGCCGAGGCCCGGGCGCTGGCGCAGCGGGATCCACAGCAGCAGCACCGCCGCGCCCACGACGATCGAGACCATGCCCATGCTCAGCCCGGTCAGCTCGGCGAGGCCCTGGTGGAGCACGCCCCACGGTTCCAGGCCCAGGCCCGCACGCACGAGCAGCGCGGAGCTGGCGCCGTAGAGGACCAGTCCGACGTAGAGCTGGATCAGCCGCCGGGGCAGGTGGCGCGGTGGCGTCGGCATGTCGGGTCCCCCAGGGTGGTGGTAGTGGCCTGCTGCATGACACCCTGTGGCGTGGAAGCACACGCTCTCCATGGCCAATTCGGGGAAGGTGGACTGATCGAGGTGGCGCAGTGGACCTCTGCGGTGGGTGCGACGCAGCTCGCCCGGCTGCTCAAGTCGCAGCAGGACCGCCCGGCGGGCCCCGGCACCCGCCGGCCCCCCGCCTACCGCGCGCTCGCCGACGGCATCCGCCTGCTGGTCCTGGAGGGGCGCGTCCCGGTGGCCGCCCGCCTGCCCGCCGAACGCGAGCTGGCCCTCGCCCTGTCCGTCAGCCGTACGACGGTGGCGGCGGCCTACGAGGCGCTGCGCACCGAGGGCTTCCTGGAGTCCCGGCGCGGCGCCGGCTCCTGGACCGCCGTCCCGGCCGGCAACCCGCTTCCCGCCCGTGGTCTGGAGCCGCTGCCGCCCGAGGCGCTCGGCTCGATGATCGACCTCGGCTGCGCCGCGCTGCCCGCGCCCGAACCGTGGCTGACCCGTGCCGTGCAGGGCGCCCTGGAGGAGCTGGCGCCGTACGCGCACACACACGGCGACTACCCGGCCGGGCTGCCGGCGCTGCGCGCCATGATCGCCGAGCGGTACACCGCGCGCGGCATCCCGACCATGCCCGAGCAGATCATGGTGACGACCGGTGCGATGGGCGCCATCGACGCGATCTGCCATCTTTTCGGCGGGCGCGGCGAGCGCATCGCCGTGGAGTCCCCGTCGTACGCCAACATCCTCCAGCTGATGCGGGAGGCGGGCGCCCGGCTGGTGCCGGTCGCGATGGCCGAGGGGCTGTCCGGCTGGGACCTGGACCGCTGGCGGCAGGTGCTGCGCGACGCCGCGCCCCGCGTGGCCTACGTCGTCGCCGACTTCCACAACCCCACCGGGGCGCTCGCCGACGAGGAGCAGCGGCGGCGGCTGGTGGAGGCGGCCCGCTCGGCGGGGACCGTGCTGGTGGCCGACGAGACGATGACCGAGCTGTGGCTGGAGGACGGCCTGGAGGGCGCCATGCCGCGGCCGGTGTGCGGCTTCGATCCCGCCGGCTCGACCGTCATCACCGTCGGCTCGGCCAGCAAGGCCTTCTGGGCGGGGATGCGCATCGGCTGGGTGCGCGCCGCCCCCGACGTGATCCGCTCCCTGGTCGCCGCACGCGCGTACGCCGACCTGGGCACCCCCGTGCTGGAGCAGCTGGCGGTGAACTGGCTGTTCAGCACCGGCGGCTGGGAGGAGGCCGTAAGGCTGCGGCGCGCCCAGGCCCGGGAGAACCGGGACGCCCTGGTCGCCGCGGTGCGGCGGGAGCTGCCCGACTGGGAGTTCGAGGTGCCCCGCGGCGGGCTCACGCTGTGGGTGCGCGCCGGGGGACTGTCCGGGTCGCGGCTCGCCGAGGCGGGCGAGCGCGTCGGCGTCCGGGTGCCGTCAGGACCGCGTTTCGGCGTCGACGGGGCCTTCGAGGGCTTCGTCCGTCTGCCGTTCACCGTCGGCGGCGCGCTCGCCGAGGAGGCGGCGGCACGGCTGGCGGCCGCCGCGCGGCTGGTGGCCAGCGGCGGGGCGGGGGGCGCGGAGGCGCCGCGCACGTTCGTGGCGTGAGCCGGCCGGTTCTTCCCGGATGGGGGGCGTACGCGGCCTGCGGTCCCCTTGCCGTGGCGGAGGGGTCCGGGGTCTCCTCCCTCACGCCGGAGGCGCCGCACGCGTGCGTGGCGTGCGGCGCCTCCGGCAGGCGTACGGACCGGGCCTAGGCCTGTTCCACCACCGCGGCCTCCGTGGTGAGCGGCTCCTCCGGGTCGTCCTTGTCCATGGGAACCTTCTCGCCGTCCGCGGGGGTCGTGCGCGGCGGCAGCAGGTCCAGGACCGCCTGCCGGTGCGCGTCCGTGGTCGCGTCGTCGTACGGGTCGGGGGTCGCCGGCACCTGCAGCCGGTGCACCGCGCCGCTGCCCAGGCGGGCGTAGCCGCGGCCGGGCGGGACGTGGGCGAGGGGAGTGGTGCAGGGCGGTGCGCCCAGGACGTCCTCCAGCTGGGCCGGCGTCGCCGGGCCCAGGGCGACACGCGCGCGTGTGTGCTGCCGTACCGGATCGGTGAGCGCGTCCAGGCTGTCGAACTGCTCGGCGATCACGACGGTGACGTTCGCCGCGCGGCCGTGCCGCAGCGGTACCTGGAGCAGGGCCTGCGGGTCCTTGCGGCCGTCGGCGGCGGCCAGCGGCGCGAACGCGGTCGGCCGGTCGAGCAGGATCCACAGCGGGCGCCGGGTGTCGTCCGGCGGCGGGTGGCCCTCCTGGCGGGCCCGGTTGGCGGCGATCAGCCGGCGTTCGGTCTCGGTGGCCGCCCACTCCAGGCTGGCCAGCGCCCCGCTCAGCCCGCACTCGACGGCCAGGACGCCGTCCCGGCCGGTCAGGCAGGCGTACTCGCCGGTGCTGCCGCCGTCGACGATCAGGACGTCGCCGTAGGGCAGGGCCTGGAGTGTGATCGAGCGCAGCAGGGTGGAGGTGCCGCTGCCGGGCTGGCCCAGGACCAGCAGGTGCGGCTCGGTGGAGCGGATGCCGGTGCGCCAGACGACGGGCGGCATGTCGCGCTGCTCGTCGCCGAAGGAGAGCGGCAGGGTCCGCTGGACCTGGAGGGAGTCCGTGAAGCCGAGGACCGTCTCGCCGGGGGTGGTGACGAATCGCTGCGCGGCGATGTCGGTGGGCAGCGGGGCCAGCACGCTCACCGTCAGCTCGTTGCCCTCCTCGTCCCATGCGAAGTGGTACTCGCGGCCGCGGCCCGACTTGGCGGTGAGCAGTTGCTCGACACGCGCGCGTGCCTCGGCCCGGCCGTCCGGGAAGTACGCCGGGTAGCGGATCTGGAGGTGCGCGATCCGGCCCGAGCCGTCGAACTCGTGCGCGGGGAAGGCCTTCTCCCACTCGCCGCCGTGCGCGTACAGCGGCGCCGGGTCCTCGGCGGTGGAGAAGTACGGCACCAGGGCCTCGTACAGCGCCTTCAGCCGTTGCGACTGCGACTCGTCCGGGCCCTCGGGCTCCGGGGGCGTGCGGTCACGGCCCTGCCAGGCTGCCGCCGCCATCAGGGTGATGACGGCGAGCAGCAGGCCGTACGGCACCAGGACCACGGCCAGGATCACCGCGGCCACCATGAACAGCAGCTGGCCGCGCTTGTCCTTCGGGGTCTCGGCCCACCTGCGCCGCCCGGCCGAGGCCAGCCGGCGCAGACCGCGGGTGATCGTGATCAGCGGATGGAGGACGTCGGTGGCGCTGTCCGCCGCCGTCCGGGCCAGCTCCCGGCTCCGGGCGATCTGCGCGCTGCCTGTGCTCAGGATGCGGGGGAGGGGGCGCCGGGCCACTGCTGCCTCCTTGTGGTGCGTACGGTCGGGGGGTGCGGCCTCAGAACCTGATGCCGCCGAGAAGACTCGCCAGGCTCTCGCCGCCGGCCTTGATGCTCGGCGCGATCGCCGTGCTGGCCAGGTAGAAGCCGAACAGCGCCGAGATCAGCGCGTGTGACGCCTTGAGGCCGTCCTTGCGGAAGAAGATGAACACGACGATGCCGAGCAGGACGACGCCTGAGATGGACAGGATCATTTGAGCTCTCCTGGTGTTCGGTGGGGACAGTCACCATGAGTACTTCCAGGCTCACAGGATGTATCTATACGATTAAAGGTGCAAATGGAGGAAATCCCCACGATTTCCCCCACTTGGTGGAGCGTCGGCTGCGCTGTCCGAGCAGGAGAATTGGCGTTGAACCAGCCTGTCCGCGATCTTTGCCGCTCACGGCGCCCGACAGGCGACCGACGAGCCAGTACCCTGGCGATTCACTCGTACGGCCGCACCGCTCACGGCCGTACGCTGCTCCGCGCGTCCGCGGCGGCAGCGCCCCGGCAACACCAGCAGTCCCCAACAACGCAGTGAGAGGCGGTCCGGCCGATGACTGAAGCCCCCGACCCCGAGGTCGTGGAGCTGGCGACCAAGATCTTCGATCTGGCCCGGCAGGGGCAGACGGAGCCGCTCGTGGCCTATGTCGACGCGGGCGTACCGGCCAACCTCACCAACGACCGCGGCGACACCCTGGTGATGCTCGCCGCCTACCACGGCCACGCCGACACCGTCCGTGCGCTGCTGACCCGCGGCGCCGAGGCCGACCGCGCCAACGACCGGGGTCAGACCCCGCTCGCCGGGGCCGTCTTCAAGGGCGAGGAAGCCGTCATCAGGGCCCTCCTGGAGGGCGGCGCCGATCCGGCCGCGGGGACCCCGTCGGCCGTCGACACGGCGCGCATGTTCGGCAAGGCCGAACTGCTCGAACTGTTCGGCGCGGCCTGAACACACCCGCTCCGACCAGCGGCAACAAGGATTTTGACCAGATAGGACACCGACCACGGGGGAGGCGGTAGCAGGCCGCCGGAAATTTCGGTCGCGGTGGGCGGAACCGCCGGGTCATCATGACGTCGGGATTCACGGACGCGATGGCCGGGCAGGTGACGCCGCACCGCGCGGGCCGTGACGCGGCCCGCATGGGGCCACCGACGAGAGGCAGAGAGAAATGGTCTACAGCAAGCAGGAAACGGCGGGCGCCCCGACGTGTCGTCACGCGGCCAGGTAATGCACGTCCCCGGTTGTGTCGACGCTTGATGTGAGGCTGTTTCCCATGTTCGATCCGGTCATAGCGCCCAGCGGTACGCTGCTCGGCCTGCTCCAGCGGGGCCGCGGCGACGGCACACTCCACGCGCTCACCGCCCCCCGCGCCGAGGCGCTCGCGGCACTGAACCACTGCGTGCTGCGCGACCCCCGCCACGACTGGCAGCTGGAGAACCGCTCCCTGTACTACGCCCGTCTCTTCCTCGACCTGGCCGGTGAGCTGGACGAGATCGAGGCCCACCTCTTCGACGTCGAGGACGCCTTCGACACCGACGAGTCCCGCACCGGACTCGCCCTGGCCGTGCTCGGCCACCTCGCCTCCTACGGCCGGCGCGACGCCCTCGAGCTGCTGCGACGCTACGCCGCCACCGGCTCCAACTGGGCCTGGGCGCTCGACGAACTCGCCCTGCGCGACGACGACGCAGGGCTGCGCACCCTCGCCGTACCCGTCCTCGCCCGCTTCACCACCGACGCCGAGGGCGAGGCCGCGCTGGCCGCCGTCGTGCGCGACGCCTTCGAACCGCGGCCGTGGCGGCTGTGGGCGAAGGACCCGCGCGCCGACATCGCGGCACGCGTGCGTGCCGCCCACGAGGCCGGCTGTTTCGACCGCTGGCAGCGGCAGATGCGGCCGACCGGTCCCCGGCCCGGGTGGAGCGTCGCCGCGGTCCTCGAATGGGCCCAGCAGGGCGTCGAACGCGGCGCCGCCCTCCATGTCCCCGCCGCCCGCTGCCTCGCCGCCGTCGCGGGCCCCGAGGACCGGCCCGAGATCGTGCGGGCCGCGCTGGACGGCACCGAGGGAGCCCGGTGCACCGCCCTGCGCTACCTCGCCGACAGCAACGACCCCCACGCTCTCGACCTGATCGAAGCCGCCGCCGTGGGCGGCACCGCGCCGGTCGTCGAGGCCGCCGTCGACGCCTTCGAACGCATGCGCGGTGTCGCCGCCGTCGACCGCGCCCGCGGCTGGGCCCGCCGCCCCGACGCGCTCGGCGCCGCCGCCGGACGCGTCCTCGCCTGCCGGGGCGGCGCCCAGGACAGCGACCTCGTCCTCGGCGCCCTGCGGGAGGCCGTACGCGGCGAGGGCTGCGACGCGCCCACCCTGTGGACCCTCGTCGACGGCGCCGGACGCCTCGGCATCGCCTGCGCCGCACCCGTCCTGCGGCACGTCTACCGCGAGACCGCCTCCTCCCATCTGCGCGGCCGCTGCGCCCGCGCGCTGGCCGCCACCGACCCCTCCTTCGCCATCGGCTTCGCCGTCGAGTGCCTGTGGGACTGCGAGGAGACCACCCGCGAGATCGCCGCGCGGCACGCCGAGACCGGCGACACGCGCGTGGTCGAGCGACTGCGCCGGCTGGCCGCCGACCCGGCGGAGGAGGACGAGGTCCAGACGGCGGTACGCAGCCGGATCGGGCCGGACGCGTCGGCGGTGTGAGCCGGGGACGGGGCCCGGGCGGGGACGGGTGGTGCGCGCGCCTGGTGACACTGCCGCGCGCCGCTGTCGGCCCGCCGTGTGTCCCTGCCGCGTGCCGCTGTCCGGCGCCGGCGGACCCCGCCGCGTGGCGGGCGAGGCGCAGGGGCGCCGCGGCCCGTCGTGTGAACGCCGGGTGACCCGTACGTCAGGAGGGCGTGGCCGGTCTCCGACCTGCCCGGGTGCGGAGCGCAACGCTCACGGGACGTTCCTCGGCCGGAAAGATCCACGTTGACGCGGCCACGTCCGGCGCGGCGACAACACCCCTATGCGTGTCGTCATCGTGACCGAATCCTTTCCCCCCGACGTGAACGGCGTGGCCCACTGCGCGCTCCAGACCGCCCGGCATCTCGTCGACCGCGGTCACGCCCCGCTCGTCGTGGCGCCGGCCCCCGCGCCGGGGAACAAGCCCGACGCGTCCGCCCCCTGCCCCGTCGTCCACGTCCCCTCCCTCCCGCTCCCCGGCTACCCCCAGGTCCGCGTCGCCCTCCCCAGCCGGCGCCTGACCGCGACGCTCATCGAGCACCGCGCCGACCTGGTCCACCTGGCCAGCCCCTTCGTCCTCGGCGCGCGCGGCATGGCCGCCGCCACCCGGCTCGGCATCCCGTCCGTCGCCGTGTACCAGACCGACCTGCCGGGATACGCCCGCACCTACATGGGCGCCGGCGAGGCCGCCGCCTGGCGGCGCATCCGCTCCGTGCACGCCACGGCCGACCTCACCCTCGCCCCGTCCACCGCCGCCCTGCGCGACCTGGACGAGCACGGTGTGCCGCGTCTGCGGCTGTGGCCGCGCGGGGTGGACACCGCCCGCTTCCGCCCCGACCGCCGGGACGAGGCGCTGCGCCGCGAACTCGCCCCCGACGGTGAGGTGATCGTCGGTTACGTCGGCCGGCTCGCCCCCGAGAAGCAGGTCGAGCTCCTCGCCGGGGTGTGCGGCCTGGGCGGGGTGCGGGTGGTCGTCGTAGGCGACGGACCCAGCCGCCCCGGCCTGCAGGCGGCGCTGCCCGGCGCCGTCTTCCTGGGCCGCCGCACCGGCGACGACCTCGCCCGGATCTTCGCCTCCCTCGACGTCTTCGCCCATACGGGTCCCTTCGAGACGTTCTGTCAGACCGTGCAGGAGGCCATGGCCAGCGGTGTGCCGGTGCTCGCGCCCGCCGCCGGCGGCCCGCTGGACCTGGTCGCCCACGGCCACACCGGGCTGCTCTTCCCGGCCGGCGACGCCACCGCCGTACGGGAGGGCGTGCGGGTCCTGGCCGCCGACGCGGCCCTGCGCTCGGCCTTCGGCGCCGCCGGGCGGGCCATGGTCGAGGGCCGCACCTGGGCGGCCGTAGGGGACCAGTTGATCGGGCACTACGCCGACGTGCTCGCCGCGCGCAGGCCGGTGGTGGCGGCATGACCGGGATCGAGAGCGGCGACGCGACGCCCGGTGGCGGCATGGGTGGACTGCGGATCGTCCGGCTCGCGAACTTCGTGACGCCCGCCTCCGGCGGTCTGCGCACCGCCCTGCGCGAGCTCGGCAAGGGCTACCGGGCCGCCGGACACGACCCCGTCCTGGTCGTCCCCGGCGACGGCGAGAGCGACGAGGAGACCGAGCAGGGGCGGGTCATCACCGTGCCGGGACCCGTACTGCCCGGCACCGGCGGCTACCGCGTCCTCACCGACAAGCGGCGTGTGGCCCGGCTCCTGACGGAGCTGGCCCCCGACCGTCTGGAGGTGTCCGACCGCACGACGCTGCGGTGGACCGGCCGGTGGGCGCGCCGCGCGCGGGTGCCGGCCGTGATGGTCTCCCACGAATCCGCCGACGGCGTGCTGCGCACCTGGGGCCTGCCCGAGGGCGCCGCCCGGCGTGCCGCCGACGCGCTCAACGTCCGCACCGCGCACACGTACGCGCGCGTGGTGTGCACGACGGAGTTCGCCGAGCGCGAGTTCGTACGGATCGGCGCCAGGAACGTCGTCCGCGCGCCGCTCGGCGTCGATCTGGCCGAGCGGCACCCGGCGTTGCGGGACGCGGGCGTGCGGGCGGTACACGCGCGTGCGGACGAGACGCTGCTGCTGATGTGCTCGCGGCTGTCCGCGGAGAAACGTCCCGGCACCGCCCTGGACGCCCTGGAGACGCTGCTCCGACGCGGCCGGCGGGCAGTGCTCGTGGTGGCCGGGGACGGCCCGCTGCGCGCCCGCCTCGAACAGCGGGCCCGGGAGAGGCAGTTGCCCGTCGACTTCCTCGGGCACGTCGCCGACCGCCGGGACCTGGGCGTCCTCCAGGCGTCCGCCGACGTGTGCCTGGCGCCCGGACCCGCGGAGACGTTCGGTCTGGCCGCCCTGGAGGCACTGGCCTGCGGCACGCCCGTGGCTGTCAGCAGGACCTCGGCGCTTCCCGAGGTCGTCGGATCGGCGGGCGCCACCGCGGCCGACCACGGCGAGGCCTTCGCGGACGCCGTGGAGCTGCTGCTGGCGCGGCCCGAGCGGGACCGGCGGGCTGCGGCACGCGCGCGTGCGGAGTGCTTCGGCTGGCAGCAGGCCGTGGACGCGTTCCTCGCCGCGCACGACGTGCCCCTCGCGCCGCGGCCCACCGTGCCGGAGGGCGTGGCATGAGAGCCGTGCGGTTCGCGGCCCTCGGCGACTCGCTGACCGAGGGCGTGGGCGACCCGGTCGGGGGCGTGGGCGACCCGGTCGGGGGCGGGTGGCGCGGCTGGGCCGCGCTGCTTGCCCCGTCCCTGGCCGCGTCGCCCGTGGACTTCACCAACCTCGCGGTCAGCGGCGCGCAGACGCGTGACGTGCTGGAGAAACAGCTGCCGGCCGCACTCACGCTGCGCCCCGACCTGGTGTCGGTCGTGATCGGCGTCAACGACACCCTGCGCCGCACCTTCGACCTCCACGAGGTGGCCGCCCGCCTCGACACCGTGTACGGCGCCCTCAGCCGGCAGGGCGCGACGGTGCTCACCGCCTGCCTGCCCGACCCCGGCGCCATGCTGGGCCTCCCCGGCACCCTCGCCCGGCCGCTGTCCCGGCGGCAGCGCGCCGTCAACGCCGTCGTGCACGCCCTGTCCGAGCGATACGGCACGCTGCACCTGCACGCCGACTCCGGGGAGTGGATCACGGACCGCGCGATGTGGAGCGCTGACCGTCTGCACCCCGGCGAACGCGGGCACCGGCAACTCGCCGTCCGCTGCCACGCCCTGCTGGCCGAGGCGGGCCTGGCGAGCGGTCCCGCGCCCTCGCCCGAGCCGGAACTCCCCGCCCCCACGCGGACGGCGAGCCTGTGGTGGCTGGCCACCGCCGGCACCGGCTGGGTGGCCCGCCGCTGTACCGACCTGCTGCCCCAACTGCTCGCCCTCGCCGCCGACGAACTGCGCCACCGGGCCCGGGGCACCAGCGCCCGCCTCGACCGTCGCACGGCGGCGGCGGTCTCTGCGGCCCTGGCGGCGGTCACGGTGGGGGAGATGGGGGAGGCGGCGTAGCCCGCGCCGGTCCGCCACGTCCCTATGAGAGGCCGACGCTCTCCCCGGGGCGGAGCCGCCGGTACTCGCGGCCCGCCCGCCCGGCCGGCCGCCATGGCGAGCACGTCGTCCAGGCCTTTCAGGCCCCAGTCCTTCAGCAACCCGTCGTGCACCGCGTAGGCATGGCGGGGCGCCATGCGGCGCAGGTAGCGGATCAGGTCGGGCACGGTCAGCCACGGCGCCTGACCGGGCAGCAGGAGGGTCGGCGCGTTGACCACGCGTGAGCGCGTCGCCCGGGTGGAAGACTTCGCCGTCGACCAGGAAGCCGACGTTGTACACGGAACCGGTCGCCCGCCCACACGGAGTTCGCCCGCGGCCGAGGTGATGCCTGGTTGAGGGGAGTTCGGAGTCGGCGGGAGCGACGCGCTACCGACGGGAGTCGGGAGTCCTGCCGAAGTGACGTCCTGCCGCCGGGAGTTCGGAGTCGGCCGGAGTGACCTCCTGCCGCCGGGAGTCCGGAGCCGGCCGAAGCGACGCCCTGCCGGCAGCAGTCCGGAGCCCTTCGCGGCGATGCCCTACCGGCGGCGTACCGCCACGAACCGCACCGGTGTACCCGGCACCGCCTGTGCCGCGGCCGGGAGGTCCGCGGCGCGGACCACGCCGATCACCGGATAGCCACCGGTGGTCGGATGGTCGGCGAGGAAGACCACCGGGCGTCCGTCGGGCGGCACCTGCACGGCCCCCAGCACCATGCCCTCACTGGCCAGTTCACCTGGCCGCGCGCGTTCCAGGGACGGCCCCTCGGTGCGCAGACCGATGCGGTTGCTCGCGGCGGACACCCGGTACGCGCGCGTGGTGAAGACGCGCACCGCCTCCCGTGTGAACCAGTCGTCACGCGGGCCCAGGGTGATCCGCAGCACCAGTTCGTCCGGCGGACAGGGCTGCGGAGCGACGTCCACGCGCGCGTACGGTGCCGTGGCCGGGTCCGTCTCCGGCCCGAGGCGAAGCACCGCGCCGTCTGCGAGCGGCGCGGGGCCGAGCCCCGAGAGCAGGTCGGTGGAGCGGCTGCCCAGGACCGGGTCGACGGCGACGCCACCGCGGACCGCCACATAACTGCGCACGCCGCGCACCGCGGGGCCGACGTCCAGCAGCGCCCCGGCGGGCACCCGCACCGGCGCTCCCCAGGCGGCCGGCCGCCCGTCCACGGTGACCCGGCAGGGCGCGCCGCCGACCGCCACGGTGACCGCGCAGCGCGGCCGCAGGGCGCAGCCGGTCAGCGTCGTCTCCAGGACGGCCGCCTCCGGCACGTTGCCGACCAGCCGGTTGACCAGTCCTGCGGCGGGCGCGTCGAGCGCCCCGGAACGGGGCACCCCGAGATGCGCGTGCCCGGGCCGCCCCCGGTCCTGCACGGTCGTCAGCGCCCCGGCCCGTACGACGGCGAACGCACGGTCCGTCATACGGCACCCGTCCCGTCCACGGGCACGAACCGCACGCGCGTGCCCGGCGCGAGCAGCGCGGCCGGCACGCGCGTGGGGTCCCACAGGACGGCGTCGGTCGTGCCGATCAGCTGCCAGCCGCCGGGGGAGGAGCGCGGGTAGATCCCGGTGTACGGCCCGGCCAGCGCCACGGAACCGGCCGGCACGGCCGTGCGCGGAGTGTCCCGGCGTGGCACGTCGTAGCGCGCCGGCAGGCCCGTGAGGTAGCCGAACCCCGGGGCGAACCCGCAGAACGCCACCCGGAACTCGGCCGCCGCGTGGATCCGCGCCGCCTCCACCGCGCCGACCCCCCAGCGCGCCGCCACCTCCGTCAGGTCCGGGCCGTCGTAGCGGACCGGTATCTCGACGACCTCACGCGCGTGTGCGGGCGCGGGCGGGATCTCGGCGCGGGCCAGCTCGCCGGCCACGCGGTGCGGGTCGGGCAGCCCGTCGAGCAGGACCGTGCGCGCCGCCGGGACGATCTCCCGCGCGGTGAGCAGTCCCTCGGCGCGCCGGCGCACCAGCTCGGCGTGCAGGGCCTCGGCCTCCTGACCGGAGGTCAGCTCGATCAGCAGGGCGTGGTCGCCCACGGGCAGCGTCCTCACGCGAACGCCTCCACCCGCACACCGGCCTCCTCCAGGCGCCGGCGCACCCGGCGGGCCAGCTCCACCGCGCCCGGCGTGTCGCCGTGCAGGCACAGGGAACGCGCGCGTACCGCGATCCGCGCCCCGGAGTGCGCGGCGACCGTCCCGGAGCGGGCGAGGCTCACCGACCGCTCCACCACCGTCTCCGGGTCGGTGATCACGGCGCCGTCCCGGCCGCGTGGCACCAGGGTGGCCTCGTCGGCGTAGGCGCGGTCCGCGAACGCCTCGGTGACGACGGGCAGTCCGGCCTTCTCCGCCCTCTCCAGCAGCCGCGAGCCGGGCAGTCCCAGCACCGGCAGCCCGGCGTCGGCGAGGAGCACCCCGTCGACGACCGCCTGCGCCTGCTCCTCGTCGCCCACCACCCGGTTGTACAGCGCGCCGTGCGGCTTGACGTAGGCCACGCGCGTGCCGGCCGCCCGCGCGAACACCTCCAGGGCGCCGATCTGGTACGCCACCTCGGCGGCCAGTTCGGCGGGCGGCACGTCCATCGCGCGCCGCCCGAAACCGGCCAGGTCCCGGTAGGAGACCTGCGCGCCGACCCGCACCCCGCGTTCGGCCGCCAGCTCACACACCCGGCGCATGGTGGCCGGGTCCCCGGCGTGGAAGCCGCAGGCCACGTTGGCGCTGGTCACGACCGACAGCAGCCGTTCGTCGTCGGTCAGCTCCCAGCGGCCGAAGCCCTCACCGAGGTCGGCGTTCAGGTCGATCGGGGTCATGGATTGCGGGGTCATGGATTGCGGCGTCATGGGTTGCGGGGTCGTGGATTGCGAGGTCGTGGATGGAGCGGTCATGGATTCTTCCCGGATGCTCAGGCCACGCGGTACTGCTCGTCGCGGGCGTCGGTGAGGAACATCTGTCCCGGCGCGTGGGTGAGGGCGAACGGCGGCCGGGAGGCCGTCACCGCGGCCTGCGGGGTCACGCCGCAGGCCCAGAACACCGGGATGTCGTCCGGTTCCAGGCGAACCGGATCGCCGAAGTCGGGGCGGCCGAGGTCGTCGATGCCGAGCGCCGACGGATCGCCGCAGTGTACGGGGCTGCCGTGTACGGCCGGCAGCAGTGCGCTCTCCCGGATCGCCGCCGAAAGGTGCTCCGGCGGCACCGGGCGCATCGACACCACCAGCGGGCCGTGCAGCCGCCCAGCCGGAAGGCACTGCCGATTCGTCGTGTACATCGGCACGTTGCGGCCCTGCTCGATGTGGCGCAGCGGCACACCGGCTGCGGTCAGCGCCCACTCGAAGGTGAAGCTGCACCCGATGAGGAACGACACCAGGTCGTCGCGCCAGTACGCCCGCACATCGGCCGGCTCGTCCACCAGCCGGCCGTCCTCCCACACCCGGTAGCGCGGCAGATCGGTGCGCAGGTCGGCTCCGTCGGCGAGCGCGGTCGTCCAGGAGCCCGCGTCGGTGACGTCGAGGACCGGGCAGGGCTTGGGATTGCGGGTGCAGAACAGCAGTGTCTCGTACGCCCAGTCGGCCGGGACCGAGATGAGGTTCACCTGGGTGTGGCCGGCGGCGACACCGGCGGTCGGGCCGGAGAGCCCGTCGCGGAAACGGGCGCGTGCGGCCGCCGGGCTCCACGCGTGCGCGTGCGGGTCGACGAGGGTGACCGGCCGGTCGTCGAGGGGGAGGGGACGTTCGGCGTGGATGAGCCGCCGGTCCTCGTGGGTGAGGGGCCGTTCGTCGTGGGTGAGCGGCCGGTCCTTGTGGGTGAGGGACCGGTCGTCGTCATCGCCGACGAGGAGGGCTGAGTTGTCGTCCGTACGGCTCACACCAGCTCCTTCCCGCGCGTCTCCGGCAGCCCCAGCAGGGCGACGGCGGCCAGCCCGTAGCCGATCGCGCCGAAGACCAGCGCGCCGCCCACGCCCCAGCTGTCCGCCAGGAAGCCCACCGTGGTCGGGAAGACGGCGCCCACGGCGCGGCCGGTGTTGTACGTGAAGCCCTGGCCGGTGCCGCGCACGGCCGTCGGATACAGCTCGCTCAGATACGACCCGAAGCCGCTGAAGATGGCCGACATGCAGAACCCGAGCGGGAAACCGAGCACCAGCAGCGCGGCGTTGGCGCCGCTCGGGATGTTCGCGTAGACCGCGATGCACAGTGCCGACAGCAGGGCGAACAGCCAGATGTTGCGCCGGCGGCCCAGCCGGTCCGTCAGATGACCGCCGGTGAGGTAGCCGATGAACGCGCCGGAGATCAGGAAGGCGAGATAGCCGCCGGTGCCGACGACGGACAGGCCGCGCTCGGACTTCAGATACGTCGGCACCCAGGTGGCGAGCGTGTAGTAGCCGCCCTGGACGCCGGTCGACAACAGGCCCGCGAAGACGGTGGTGCGCAGCAGGCCCGGCTTGAAGATGGCCGCGAAGGAGCCCTTGTGGGCGCTGCGTTCACGGGCGGCGGTGGCCTGGGGCGCGTCGTGCACCCGGCGCCGTACCCAGAGCACGAGCAGGGCGGGCAGCGCGCCGGTCCAGAACATCACCCGCCAGGCGAGAGCGTCGTCGACGAAGGAGAACACCAGCGTGTACACGATCACGGCCAGCGCCCAGCCGGCCGCCCAAGCGCTCTGCACGGCGCCGAGCGTGCGGCCGCGGTGCCGGGCGCTCGCGTACTCGGCGACCAGGACGGCGCCGACCGCCCACTCGCCGCCGAAGCCGAGGCCTTGCAGCGCCCGGAAGACGATCAGCGTCTCGAAGTCGGGCGCGAAGCCGCAGGCGACCGTGAAGACCGCGTAGGTGATCACGGTGAGCAGCAGGGCCCGCACCCGGCCCACCCGGTCCGCGAGCACGCCCGCGAGGGCGCCGCCGACCGCGGAGACGACGAGGGTGACCGTGGTGAACAGGCCGGTCTGGCCGCTGTCCAGGCCGAAGTACGCGGCCAGCGCGACCATGCTCAGCGGGAGCGTGAAGTAGTCGTAGGAGTCGAGCGCGTAACCGCCGAACGCGCCCGCGAAGGCGCGCCGGCCGCTCGGGCCGAGGGCGCGCAGCCAGCCGAACGTGCCGTCGGCGGAGCCGGGTTCCGGTGCGGCGGAGTGGGTGTCGGCAGCGGCGGCCTGCGGTGGAGGGGTCGTGCTCATGGACACCTCGCAGAGGGGGGACGGGGAAGCGTCAGGAAGAGCCGTGCGCAGCACCGTAGGGGATCGTTCAACGATCCTTCAATACCCCCGTTGTCTCGTCCCTCTATCTGCGCTTGAATTCCGGGCATGGCAGAGCAGCTGGCGTCACTGGCCGACGACCGTGCCCTTCTGGGTCGTACCAGCACGGCCGAACGGGTCTCGGACATCCTGCGGAGCCGGATCGCCGACGGGTTCTTCCCGCCCGGCACCCGGCTGTCGGAGGACAGCATCGGCGGCGCGCTCGGCGTGTCCCGCAACACGCTGCGCGAGGCGTTCCGGCTGCTCACCCACGAGCGCCTGCTCGTCCACGAACTCAACCGGGGGGTGTTCGTAAGGGTTCTGACCGTCGAGGACGTGCAGGACATCTACCGCACGCGCGCGTTGGTGGAGTGCGCGGTCGTACGGGGTCTCGGCGACCCGCCGTACACCCTCGACGGCCTCGCCGCGGCGGTGGCCGAGGGCGAACGGGCGAGTACCGAGAATGACTGGAAATCGCTGGGCACGGCGAACATCCACTTCCACCAGGAGCTGGTCGCCCTGGCCGACAGCGAACGCACCGACGAGGTGATGCGCAGCGTCTTCGCGGAACTCCGCCTGGCCTTCCACGTGGTGGACGATCCACGTCAGCTGCACGAGCCGTACCTGGCGCGAAACCGGCAGATCCTGCATATGTTGCAGAACGGGAACAAAGAGGGCGCAGAGCAGTTGCTGGCCGTGTACTTGCGCGACTCCCTGGACCGGGTGGTCGAGGTCTACCGACGGCGGGTCGGAGACGAGGGCCCCCTTCCCGGCTGACGGCCGGAGGACTCCCCAGGGGCGCGGGGAGCCGCGCGACCAGCCACATCCGGGCCCGCCCCCGAACGACAACCGCACATACCCGGCGCTCCCCGGCGGAGCCGCTCGTTTGGGCTGTTGTCAGACCAAGGACCTAGTCTGTGCACCGTGACTTCGCCTGCATCGACGGACAGTGCTCCGCCCCAGCTCAGCGCGGGGCCGCGCCCCGCACCGGGGCCGGCCGCCGACGAGGGACTGGCGCGGCGGCTGCGCGCGCTCGCCTGCACCGCGCCGATCCACGACCTCGACGCGCGCAAGGCCAACCTCGCCGGTGAGTACTCGGTGTACGGCATGGCGGAGATCGCCCTCGCCGCCATCGACCTCGTCACACTCAACATGGACTTCGACACGGGCGCCGACCACGAGCAGATCGTGGCCCGGCTGATCCCGCGCATCGCCGCCCAGGCCCCGCAGCGCCCGAGCCCCGAGCACGAGCGGGTGGCCCGCTGGGTCCTGGAGAACCTGATCAACGTCGGCAGCGTCGACCGCGGCTTCCGCGTGGTGTACGGCACCTTCGCCGCCGACGGCTCCTACGTCCGCCGCGACTACGACTTCAAGCTGATCGAGGAGGTCCCCGGCCCCGGCGGCACGGTTTATCTGCGCACCACCGACGAAGCCGTCAACGTCCTCGTCGGCGCCCTCGACACCGACGTCACCAGCGCCCAGATCGCCGCCGAGGTCAAGCTGGAGGTCCTGATCAGCCGCGGCCGGCTGGCCGATGCCCAGCTCGCCGCCGAGCAGGCCCGCTACCGGACCGTGCAGTACTCCGAGACGCTGCGCCGCGCCCTGGACGCCACCCGACGCAACGTCCGCGCGGTGGACTGGCTCAACGCCGTACCCGACATGATCGCCGAGGCCCTCGACCACGTCGCCGAGCGCTACCGCCACGAGAACGCGATCCTCACCAACATCCGCAAGGCCCGCGACGAGTCCGAGGATCCCGAGCACAAGCGGCGCGGGGCCGAGCTCGTCGACATCGTCAAGGACTGCATCCGCCGCCACACCCAGCTCCAGTCCCGCCTGCTGGAGGCCGGCCCCCTCTTCCGCGCCGAACAGGACCGGCAGGCCTTCGCCACGCCGCTGACGACATCGGGACTCGACCTGTACGGCCACCTCCTCGCGCCGACCCTGCCACTGCCGCTGGAGCAGGCCACGCGCGTGACGGACGCGTTCTTCCGCCGTGGCACCGGCTTGCGCACGCCGGTGGCCGTCAGGGTCGGCGACCTGGTCGACATCCTGCTGACCCCGCCCGTCGAGCGCGAGCACCTCGGCGCCGAGATGCCCGAGCCCGACCTGGTCGCCACGCCCGACGACAGCCGGTTCAGCGAGGAGCAGATGGCCGCCGCGCAGGAGCTGCTCGACCTGCCGCACGACGCGCCGCGCCGGCTGTCCGGCCTGCTCGCCGAGGCCCGCGGCAAGGATCCCGAGCTGCCGTACCTGGTCGCCCTGCTGGCCGTGCACGCGGCCAGCCCGCCCTTCGGCACGGCCTACCGGCAGGGCGAGGAGAAGCTGCTGTTCGCCGTCGACGACGGCACCGAACTGGACGACTGGGAGTTCGGCGGAGCCGACCTCATCGTCGGCACGGCGCTGCTGGACGCGGCGGGGATGGCCGCGGACCGGACGGAAGCGGCATGAGTGAGTACCGGCGGATCTCGGACTGCCCGCGGGCCCTGGCCTCCCAGCAGGACCCGCACGGCCTGGTGGACCAGCAGGACCCGTACGGCCCGGTGGACCAGCAGGACCCGTACGGCCCGGTGGACCAGCAGGACCCGTACGGCCCGGTGGACCAGCAGGACCCGCTCGGCCCGGTGGACCAGCACGCCCGGCATGACCCGCGCAAGCCGAACTGCCGGCAAGCGCCGCATGATCCGCGCGACCCGGAGGCCCCGCATGTCCCGCGCGACAAGAACGACGCGCACAACCAGCACGACCGGCATGACCCGCACGACCAGCCCGACCCGCACGACCCGCACGACAAGGAGCGACAGCCGTGACCGAGCACGTCGAGTGGAGTGAGCCGGAAGCCGGACCCGCCCCGGCGACCGCCGCCGTCACCCCCGCCGACGCCGCCGACGCGGCCCGGCTCGTCGCCTTCGGGCTGCAGCCCAAACTCCAGCCGGCCCGCGACCAGGAGTACGCCGACCTGCTGCGCCGCTACCGCGAGGACCCGCCCTTCGCCCGGCTCGCCGACGCCGTCGCCGCCGGGCTCGGCCTGGTGGTGCTGGAGGTGTCCCCGCGCGCCGGGATGGCCGTGACCGCCGCCGAGGACTCCGTGTTCGCCGTCCGCATGGGCGACTACGCGCGTCGCGCCTCCGCCGACTCCGGCGACCGCTTCCTGCACGGCCTGGCCCACCTCGCCGTCGCCGCCCTGGCCTTCCCGCGCCCCGAGGACCTCGCCGACGACGGCTACATCGGCCGCGTCACCGTCAACGGCGTCGACGCCTTCGTCCGGCAGGCCTGCCGCCGCCTGGAGGAGCGGGCCGCCGAGCAGGGCGAGAACACCGACCCGGCCGCCGACGCGCCCGGCCTCGAGGCGGCCTGGCGGATCTGGGCCAGACGCAGCGCCACCGGCGCCACCAAGGACGCCCGCCGGCTCGCCGGTTCGACCACCGGCATCGTCGCCAAGGCCGTCGCCTTCCTCACCGACTCCGGGTTCCTGCAGCGCACCGGCGACGACAACGGCGGCACCTACCGCACCACGGCCCGCTACCAGCTCCAGGTGCGTGACATGGCCGGCAGCGCCGCCATGGCCGAACTGCTGGAACTGGGCGTCGTCCCCGTCACCGACGGCTCGCCGACGCTGCTGCCCGCAGAGGAAAGCGACGACCTGGTGGCCGACGCCGGGCTGCCGTTCCACTCCTGACCCGCACCCGCCGAACCACCGCACCTTTTTCGAAGACTGACGAGAGTCCGCCATGTACGAGCTGTCCCGGGTCCGCCTCTACTCCATCGGTCCTGCCGGTGCCCGCTACGCCGACACCGTGCTTGACCTGCGGGGCGTCGGCGAGCCCGTGCCCGATCCCGCGCCCACCCAGGCGGAGTTCTTCGAGGAGGAGCCGGTCGGCCCGCCGCGCCGCCCCGCACCGGCCGGTGTGCTCTTCCTGGAGAACGGCGGTGGCAAGTCCGTCCTGCTCAAGCTGATCTTCTCGGTGATGCTGCCGGGTCACCGCAACACCCTGGGTGGCGCCAGCTCCGGCGTGCTGCGCAAGTTCCTGCTCGCCGACGACTGCGGTCACGTCGCCCTGGAGTGGCAGCACGTGCAGACCGGCGAGTGCGTCGTCGTCGGCAAGGTCAGTGAGTGGCGCGGCCGCCAGGTCTCCAACGACCCGCGCAAGTTCGCCGAGGCCTGGTACTCCTTCCGGCCCGGCCCCGGACTGACTCTGGACAATCTGCCGGTCGCCGAGTCCACCGCGGTACGCCCGTCCGTCGAGGGCCAGTCCGGCGCGCAGGGCCGACGCCGCACCATGAAGGGCTTCCGCGACGCCATCACCGAGGCCGGCAAGGCGTACCCGCACCTGGAGGTGCACTGGGAGGAGATCCACGACCGCTGGATCGAGCACCTCGGCGACCTCGGCCTCGACCCAGAACTCTTCCGCTACCAGCGGGAGATGAACGCGGACGAGGGCGAGGCAGCCGGCCTGTTCGCGGTGAAGAAGGACTCCGACTTCACCGACCTGCTGCTGCGCGCGGTCACCGACACCCGCGACACCGACGGCCTCGCCGATCTCGTCGGCGGCTTCGGCAACAAACTCGGCCGGCGCGCCGAGCTGATCGCCGAACGCGACTTCACCGCCGGCTCCGTCGACCTGCTCGGCCGGATCGTCGAGGCCGCCGACGCCCGCGCACGCGCGCGTGACGTCCACACCGGCGCCGAACGCCGCACCCGCACCCTGGCCCGCCGGCTGACCGCACGGGCCGTGCAGGAGCGCGCCCGCGCCAGCGACCTCGCCCAGCGGGTCACCGCCGCCGCCTACGCCGTCACGCACGCCGAGAGCGCCCGCGAGCGCAGCGCCCTCATCGCGGCCGAACTCGCCTACCGGCACGCCTCCCTGGCGCTGACCGCCGCCGAGAAGGCCGCCGCCGCGCAGAAGCGGGAGCTGGCCGACGCCCGCACCCTGCACGCCGCCTGGCAGGCCGCCGAGGTCGTCCTGCGCCACCGTGCCGCCGCCGACCGGGTCGCCCGCGTGTCCGCGGCGATCCAGGAGGCCGAACGCGACGCCGCGCCCGCGCTGGCCGCCCGCGCCAAGGCCGCCGTGGAGCTCGTCCGCGCCCTGCACGCGGCCGCGGAGAACGCCGAGAACCTCGCCAACGAGGAAGAGGAGCGCTCCGCGCAGCTCCAGGAGGTCAGCGACGCGGCCTACCGGGACTCCACGGCCGCCGCGACCGAAGCGCAGCGCGCCCGCAGCGAGATCGGGCATCTGCGCCAGCGCCTCACCGAGGTCGAGCAGGAGACCGCCGAAGCCGTTCGCGCCGGCTGGCTCGACGACAGCACACCGGACGCCGACCCCGCCCGCGCCGCACTCGCCGCCAGCGACGCCGAGAAGACCGCGGTGGCCGCCTGGGACACCGCCCGCGAGGCCGCCCGCCGGGCCACCGAGCACGCGCGCGAGGCGGCCGCCGCCGAGACCCGCGCCGAACTGACCGCCGCTCGCGCCGCCGACGCCGCCACCGCCGCCGAGCGCTCCCACGACGGCGAGCGCCGCACCGCCGAGGCGCTGTCGCGCGAGGAGCGGCTCGCCGAGCTGCTCGGCCTCACCGACGCGCGCTCCGCCATCCCGCAGCCCCGGCAGGGCGACGGCGACGGCGTCCGCGGGGCCCTCACCCCGGAGGAGCTGGACCGCTGCGCCGACGAGCTGCGCGAACTCCTCGACGACGCCGTCTCCTTCGCCGAACGCCAGCTGTTCGACCTGCGTACGGCCGCCGCCGACGACGCCCGCATCCTGGGCGCGCTCGGCGACGGCGGTCTGCTGCCGCCCGGCCCCGACGTGCTGGCCACCGTCGAGTTCCTCGGCGAGCACGGCATCCCCGCCCTGCCCGGCTGGCGCTACCTCGCCCAGGCCGTCGACCCCGCCGACCACGCGCGCGTACTGGCCGCCCGGCCCGAGCTGGTCGACGGTGTGATCATCACCGACCCCGCCTCGCACGCCCGCGCACGGCAGGCGCTCGGTGACGCGGCCCTGCTGCCCCGCTCGGCCGTCGCCGTCGGCACGGCCGCCGCCCTGCTCGCCCCCACCCCGGCCGCGGAGACGGACACCGGCGACGTGTTCCTCGTCCCGCCGAACCCGGCCATGCACGACGAGCACGCCGCCGACGAGGAACGGCAGGCGCTGCGCGCCCGGGCCACCGAGCGCGACGAAGAGATCCGCGCGCTCGCCGCCCGCCTGGGCAAGGACCGCGAGCTGTCCGCGCGGCTCGCGTCCTGGCGCACCGGTTGCCCCGCCGGACGGCTGGCCGAACTCGCCGAGGCGGCCCGCGAGGCGCGCGCCTTCGCCGAGGAGAGCGAGGCGGAGCTGACCGAGGCCCGCACCGCCCGTGCCGAGGCCGAGGAGGTCGCCGCCGAAGCGGTCCGCGTCCGTGACGAGCGGCAGGAGGCGGCGCAGAAGGCACGCCGCGCCGCCGACGCCCTGGCCGGGCTCGCGTTCCGGCTGCGCGAACGCGCCGGCTGGCAGGCCCGCCTGCGTGAACTCGCCGACGAGGCCACGGAGTCCGAGGCCCGCGCCCAGGCCTGCCTGGAGCGGGCCCGCGCCGCCGACGAGGACCGCCGCGCCGCCCAGCGCGCCGCCGACGACTCCCGCCGCACCGCACGCGCGCTGCGCGCCGAGCGCTCCGAGATCGCCGGCGCCCCCGACGACGTACCGGAGACGGACGGGGACACGCCGAGGGCGTCCCTGCCCGCCCTGCGTGAGGCCTACCGGGCCGCCTCCCAGGTGTACGAGAAGGTCGGCGTCGGCGCCGATCTGCGCGCCGAGCAGGCCCGTGCCGAGAGCGACGAGAGCGCCGCCCGCGCGGAACTGGACCGGCTCAGCAACAAGGTCCGCACCCGCGCCGAGCAGTTGCTGGAGTCCCCCGACGGCTCCGACGGGCCGTCCCGGCAGGCGGCCGCCGCCCGTGCCGAGGAGCTGGTGCAGCTCCTGGAGACCCGTATGTCGAACGCCAGCGAACAGCTCGGCCGGCTGCGCGGCGAGGCCGAACGACACGCCCCCGAGGACGGCGAGGCCCACACCGAACTGCCCGAGGAGATGCTCCCGCGCGACGCCGAGCACGCGCAGGCCCTGCTGCGCACGGCGAGTGCCGAACTCGCCGCCCGTACCGAGGCGCTGGCCGAGGCCCGCGACGCGCACGCCGAACTGCTCCAGGCCCACCGCGCAGCCGAGGACGCGGTCGGCGGCTTCGAGGAACTCGCCGCGATGCTCCGCGACCTGCTGCGCGAACACGCCGCCGAGGAGGAGCAGGAGGAGCCCGAGCCGTACCCCGGCACGCTGGAGGAGGCCCGCCAGGCGGCCGCGGAGACCCGCCGCTCACTGCGCGGCTGCGCCGCCGACCTGTCCGCCGCCGACACCGCCGTCCGCGAGGCGAGCGACATCCTCGTCCGGCACGCCAACTCCACCCGCTACGAGCAGGTCCGCACCCCCGCCCGGCAGCAGATCCGCGAACTGCCCGCCTCCGCGCTGCCCGAGCACGCCCAGAAGTGGGCGGACGCCTTCGCGCCCCGCCTGCGCGTCCTCACCGACGAGCTGGCGCAGCTGGAACGCAACCGCGACTCGATCGTGGACCGGCTGCGCGGTCTGGTGGAGACCGCGCTGGCCACCCTCCGCTCGGCCCAACGGCTGTCGCGGCTGCCCGAAGGGCTCGGCGAGTGGTCCGGGCAGGAGTTCCTGCGCATCCGCTTCGAGGAACCGGACCAGGCGACGCTCACCGAGCGTCTCGGTGAGGTCATCGACGAGGCCACCCGCGCGGCCGTGAAGAAGAACTCCGATCTGCGCCGCGACGGCATGTCCCTGCTGCTGCGCGGGGTGGCGGCGGCGCTGCAGCCCAAGGGCGTGGCCGTGGAGATCCTCAAGCCGGACGCCGTCCTGCGCGCCGAGCGGGTGCCGGTCGGGCAGATGGGCGACGTGTTCTCCGGCGGCCAGCTGCTCACCGCCGCGATCGCGCTGTACTGCACGATGGCCGCGCTGCGGTCCAACGACCGCGGCCGGGACAAGCACCGGCACGCCGGCACGCTCTTCCTCGACAACCCCATCGGCCGCGCCAACGCCACCTACCTGCTGGAGCTGCAGCGGGCGGTGTCCGACGCGCTCGGCGTGCAACTGCTGTACACCACGGGCCTGTTCGACACCACCGCCCTCGCGGAGTTCCCGCTGGTCATCCGGCTGCGCAACGACGCCGACCTGCGGGCGGGCCTGAAGTACATCAGCGTCGAGGAGCATCTGCGGCCCGGTCTGCCCCAGCAGATCCCCGCCGGGGAGGCGGCGCACAGCGAGATCACCGCGACGCGGATGTTCAAACGCCCGGCTCCGACCACCTCTTAGTCCACGCGTACGGCGGGGCGGAACGGCGTCAGGGATGCGACAGCTGACCGGCGCCCCCGCGCCGCCGTATTCGGCTCTGGCCCCGCTCGGCCACCCGTGCCACCCGCCGGGCCCGCCGCCGCTCGCGGCGCAACGCCCGCGCCGTGCTGCTCGGCATCGACACCACGCCGTTGCGCTGGTTCCACACCTGGCGGGTCACCCACACGTCGAGGACGCTCCAAGTGGCCACCACCGTGCTCGCGATGCTGCTCAGCACCATCGGGAAGGCCAGCCAGGACCCGGCCATCGTGCACAGGAAGGCGGCCACGGCCTGTATCAGCGTCACGGCGATGATCAGCACCGCCCGTACGGCGGCCGTGCGCACCGGATCGGGCAGCCGGCGCCGCCGCGCGGGCTCCTCCACCCACAACGGCCGGTACGTCTCCCGGCCTTCGGGAACCGGCCGCCCGGTCGGCCCTTCGTCGGCTCGAGTGCCGGGATCCGGCTGCTGCCGTCCCTGCCACGCCGTCGTGCTTCCCGTCGTGCCGGTGCCAGGCGTCTGGCGCCGCTCCGCCGTGCCCATCAACGTGCCCCTCCCCACCGCCGGTCGAACCGTTCCCCTCGGTGCCGGAAGGTCTCCGGCTCCTTGTCTGGCTGCCCGGCTTGCTCTGCTTTATGCCCCCGGGAGGCGGGATGTGGCTCCTGTGGCGCCTTCCGCCCCCTATTTCCTGTAGAGAAGGACGAACAGGACCGCCCGAAGATTCCCACGCGGCGAAAAAATCCAGCCACTTCCCGTAGTTCGGTACGCCGTCCCGCGGCGGCCGTCCCGCCGTGGTCCGCCGGACAATCTCCCGCAATGCCCGGACACCTCCGCATGTCGCGCCCCCGGTACGGAAGTTCAGGTTCCGGACGGGTCTTCGAGTTACCTCTGCGTCGGTAGTAGGCTCGCGCCGTTTGTTGACGTACATGTGTACCCCCTGCTGATGGGGGTCGAGCTGGGGGAGGCCATGCGCTTTCGCGGGAAGTCGATCCGCCGGAAGATCGTGGCGCTGCTTCTCGTGCCGCTGGTGTCCCTGACCGCGATCTGGGGCTTCGCCACGGTACTCACCGGACGGGAGGCCGGCCGGCTGTTCAGCGTCTCCTCCGTCATGGAGAACGTCGGCTTTCCGGTCGGGGACACCGTCCGCGTCCTGCAACAGGAACGCCGTCAGACCCTCGTCTATCTGGCCGACCCGAGGGCCGCCGACGCGCTGTCCGCGCTGCACCGCACCCGGACCGCCACCGACAAGGCCGTCGCCGAGGTACGCCGCAACGCCGCGAAGTCCGATGTGCGTGAGGACCTCGACGGGGACGACGGCGAGGGCGTCACCGCCGTCCTGGACGCCTTCGACGGCATCGACTCCCTGCGCCGCAGCGTCGAACAGGGCACCGTCACCCGCGCCCAGGCCCTCGACCTCTACAACCGGCTGGTCGACCCGTGCTTCACCCTGCTGTCCAAACTGGACGTCGTCGACAGCGTCGAGATGGACAAGGAGTACCGGGCGCTGGTCAACACCGCCCGGGCCCGCGAACTGCTTTCCCGCGAGGACGCGCTCCTCGGCTCCGCTCTGGTCGTCGGGAAGATCCAACGCGCCGAGACACGCCGCGTCTCCGACCTGGTCGCCCAGCGGGAGGTCCTCTACGAGGTCAGCCTTCCGCAGCTGCCCGCCACGGAGCGCGAACGCTACGAACGCTTCTGGAAGAACGCCACCACCGCACCGCTGCGCACCGCCGAACAGTCCGTCGTCTCCGCGTCCCCCGGCCGCATGCCCGACGATGTGACCGCCAAGGACTGGGACACCGCAGCCGGCACCGCGTTGCGGGAACTCGGCGCCCTCGACGACCAGGCGAGCGACCGCTACCAGGACCGGGTCGAGCCCGTAGCGATGAACGTCATCCTCAAAGCGGTCTTCGCCGCTGCTCTCGGCCTCGTCGCCCTCGTGCTGTCCCTGCTGCTGTCGGTGCGCATCGGACGGGCACTCGTCCGGGACCTGCGCCAGCTGCGCCTGGACGCGCACGAGGCGTCCGGCGTACGGCTGCCCAGCGTGATGCGGCGTCTGTCCGCGGGCGAACAGGTCGACGTCGAGACCGAGGTACCGCGCCTGGAATACGACCGGAACGAGATCGGCGAGGTCGGGCAGGCTCTCAACACCCTGCAGCGCGCGGCCGTCGAAGCCGCCGTCAAGCAGGCCCAGCTGCGCGCCGGCGTGTCCGAGGTGTTCGTCAACCTCGCCCGCCGCAGCCAGGTCCTGCTGCACAAGCAGCTCACCCTGCTCGACACCATGGAGCGCAGGACCGAGGACACCGAGGAACTCGCCGACCTCTTCCGCCTCGACCACCTGACGACCCGTATGCGCCGGCATGCCGAGGGCCTGGTGATCCTCTCCGGCGCCGCCCCCTCGCGGCAGTGGCGCAAGCCCGTCCAGCTCATGGACGTGGTCCGGGCCGCCGTCGCGGAGGTCGAGGACTACGAACGCATCGAGGTCCGCCGGCTGCCCCGGGTCGCCGTCACCGGCCCCGCGGTCGCCGACCTCACCCACCTCGTCGCCGAACTCCTCGAGAACGCAACCGTCTTCTCGCCGCCCCACACCGCCGTCCACGTCATCGGCGAGCGGGTCGCCAACGGTTTCACCCTGGAGATCCACGACCGCGGCCTGGGTATGACCGGCGAGGCCCTGCTCGACGCCAACCTGCGCCTCGCCGAGACGCCCGAGTTCGAACTGTCGGACACCGACCGGCTCGGCCTGTTCGTGGTCAGCCGGCTCGCCCAGCGCCAGAACGTCCGGGTCTCCCTGCAGCCCTCCCCCTACGGCGGCACCACCGCCGTGGTGTTCCTGCCGGACGCGCTGCTGAGCGACGACGTCCCCGACACCAACGGCATCGGCTTCCGCCTGGACCGTCCGCACACCGCCAAGGACACCAAGACGGCCGGCCGGCGCAGGGCGGTCCTCACCAAGGGGCCCGTGCACCTGCCCGGCCTGCCCGCTTCCCTGCTGGACGGGCCGGTGGAGCTGGACGCCCCCGTCGATCTGGACGCGCTCGGCGACCTGCCCGCCGTCCTCGACGAGGACGGCGACGACGCTCTGTTCCGTCCTCGCCGCTCCCTGACCGGGACACCGGACGCCGCTGACGGCCCGCCGGGCGAACCGCGGGGGTCGCTGCGCGGCAGCCTCGGCGCCCACCGCGACCCGGACGCCGCGGACTCCGACGACCGGATGCATGCCGCCGGCGGCCCGGTGCCGCCGCCCCGACGCCAGACCCCCAAGCTCGTCAGCTCGCACGGCCGCCCCGTCGGCGAGCGACGGGCACCGCGGGACGAGGAGGGCCCGGAGCCCGCGCCCCGACAGGGCAGGCGCCCGTCGTCCGACGCGGAGAACCTGGCGCCCCTGCCCACCCGGCGCCGGGGCGGCCCGGCACCGCACCAGCGCGGAACGGCCGACCGCCGTCCGGCCGAACCGGTCACCGCCGCCGCCGCCGCCGACGACCCGGCGGACGTCCCCGCGCTGCCCCTGCGGACGCGGGGCGGCGCCTCACCGTCGAACACCCCGGACCCCGACGCCCGGCGACGGCGCGAACTCACCCGCGGCGGCACGGACGACGCCCCGGAGAGCCGGCCCGCGACGGCGCCGGGCGGCATCGAGCCGGCGGCGACCGGAGCGAGCCCGGAGGGCCAGGACCCGCGGGCGGCGGGAAGCACCGGCCTGCCCGACCGGGCCTCCTCCGGCGAGCGGGACACCACGGGCGCCCCGCCTCCCGGCACACCCGGACAGGCACCCGCCGGCCAGGGCCCGCTGCCCCGGCGGGTGCGCCAGGCCAGCCTGGCACCGCAGCTCAAACAGACGCCGTCCCGAGACTCCCGGCGCCCAGCGGACGAGCCCGAGAACCGGGATGCGGAAGAAGTACGCAGCCGTATGGCTTCGCTCCAGCGTGGCTGGCAGCGCGGCCGCGAGGAGAACGCCGCGGGCGAGAACGCCCAGCGCGGCACAGCACCACAGGGAACCACTAAGGGGGACGGTCGATGACCGCACCGAAGCCGACCGACCGCACGACCAGCAACGGGGAGCTCAACTGGCTGCTCGACGACCTGGTGGACCGCGTCGCGAGCATCCGCAAGGCCATCGTGCTCTCCGGCGACGGCCTGCCGACCGGCGTGTCCAGGGATCTGACCCGGGAGGACAGCGAGCACCTCGCCGCCGTCGCCTCGGGCTTCCACAGCCTCGCCAAGGGCGTGGGCCGGCATTTCGAGGCGGGCAGCGTCCGCCAGACCGTGGTCGAGCTCGACGACGCCTTCCTCTTCGTGACCGCCGCCGGTGACGGCAGCTGCCTCGCCGTGCTGTCCGACGCCGACTCGGACGTCGGCCAGGTCGCCTACGAGATGACCCTCCTGGTCAAGCGGGTCGGTGTGCATCTGGGCACCGCACCGCGCACCGATCTGCCCTCCGGCGGGTAGTGAGAGGTCATGAGCGCAGACGGTCAGGCAAGCAGCCGCTGGTTCGACGAGGAGGCCGGACCGGTCGTCCGCCCGTACGCCATGACGCGCGGCCGCACCACCAGTGCGGCCCAGCACCGCCTCGACCTGATCGCGGTGGTCGTCACGGAATCCGGCGCGGGCGACCCGGAAGCCGATCCCGCGCTGTCCCCGGAGCACGTGGACATCGTGGAGCTGTGCCGCACCACCCCGCAGTCGGTCGCCGAACTGGCCGCGGAGCTCGATCTGCCCATCGGCGTGGTCCGGGTCCTCATCGGTGACCTCGTGCACGCCGAATTCGTCCATGTGAACCGGCCCGTACCGCCTGCCGACCTGCCGGACGAGAGTATTCTGCGCGACGTGATCAACGGCCTGCGAGCGCTGTGAACAGCGCGGAAGCGGGGTGAGGACATGACCGGCTGGCAGTTCTGGGTCGACCGGGGCGGCACCTTCACCGACATCGTCGCGCGCCGCCCCGACGGCCGCCTCCTCACGCACAAGCTGCTCTCCGACACCCCCGCCCTCTCGGCCTCGCGGCTTCGCTCCAGCGGGGGGACGCCGAGCAGCGACGCGGCCGTCGCAGGCGTGCGCACGCTGCTCGCCGGCTCCGCGGACCCGGTGGACGCCGTACGCATGGGCACCACGGTCGCGACCAACGCCCTGCTCGAACGCAAGGGTGAACGCACCCTGCTGGTGATCACCCGTGGCTTCCGCGACGCCCTGCGCATCGCCTACCAGAACCGCCCGCACATCTTCGCCCGCCGCATCGAGCTGCCCGAGCTGCTCTACGAGCGGGTGGTGGAGGTCGACGAACGCCTGGCCGCCGACGGGACCGTGCTGCGCGCGCCCGACCTGGACGCTCTCACCGGGCCCCTCCGGCAGGCGTACGACGACGGGATCCGCGCCGTCGCCGTGGTCTGCATGCACAGCCATCTCCACCCGGCGCACGAACAGGCCGTCGGTGAGCTGGCCGCCCGCGTCGGCTTCCCGCAGATCTCGCTGTCCAGCGAGGTCAGCCCCCTGATGAAACTCGTCCCGCGCGGGGACACCGCCGTCGTCGACGCCTACCTCTCGCCCGTGCTCCGCCGGTACGTGCAGCACGTCGCCGACGAGCTGAAGGGCGTGCGGCTGATGTTCATGCAGTCCAACGGGGGCCTCGCCGAAGCGGGGCAGTTCCGCGGCAAGGACGCGATCCTGTCGGGGCCGGCCGGCGGCATCGTCGGCATGGCCCGGATGTCGCAACTGGCCGGGTTCGACCGCGTCATCGGCTTCGACATGGGCGGCACCTCCACCGACGTCTCGCACTTCGCCGGCGCCTACGAACGCGTCTTCACCACGCAGATCGCAGGGGTCCGGCTGCGCGCCCCGATGCTGGACATCCACACCGTCGCGGCCGGTGGCGGCTCGGTCCTGCACTTCGACGGCTCCCGCTACCGCGTAGGGCCGGACTCGGCGGGCGCGGACCCCGGCCCCGCCTGCTACCGCGCCGGCGGACCGCTCGCCGTGACGGACGCCAACGTCATGCTCGGCCGCATCCAGCCGGCGCACTTCCCCACGGTCTTCGGCCCGGACGGCGACCAGCCCCTGGACGCCGACGTCGTCCGGGACCGCTTCACCGCGCTCGCCCGGGACATCCGCGAGCGCACCGGCGACGACCGCACACCCGAACAGGTCGCCGAGGGCTACCTGCAGATCGCCGTCGCCAACATCGCCAACGCGGTGAAGCGGATCTCCGTGCAGAAGGGCCACGACGTCACCCGCTACACCCTCACCACCTTCGGCGGCGCGGGCGGACAGCACGCGTGTATGGTCGCCGACTCCCTCGGCATCCGCACCGTCCTCGTACCGCCCATGGCCGGCGTGCTGTCCGCGCTCGGCATCGGCCTCGCCGACACCACGGCGATGCGGGAACAGTCCGTCGAGGCCCCACTGAACCCGTCCGCCCTGCCCGGCGTGCACCGGACGGCCGACGACCTGGAGGCCGCGGCCCGCGCGGAACTCCTCGCCGAGGACGTGCCCGAGGACCGCATCCGCGTCAGCCGCCGCGCCCAGCTGCGCTACGACGGCACCGACACCACCCTCTCCGTCGAGCTGACCGAGCCGGACGCCATGCGGCAGGCTTTCGAAGAACGTCATCGCGCCACGTACTCCTTCACACTCGACCGTCCGATCGTCGTCGAAGCCCTCTCCGTCGAAGCCACCGGCATCACCACACCCCCCGATCTGTCCGCCCTCGCCCCGTACGAAGGCACCCCCGCCACCCCCGAGACCGTCCGGCTGCACACCGGCGGTGCCTGGCGTGACGTCCCCCTGCACCGCCGGGAGCACCTGCCTCCCGGCCGCGCCGTCACCGGTCCCGCGATCATCACGGAGACCAGTGCGACCACCGTCGTCGACGACGGCTGGGAGGCCGTCGCCCGCGACGACGGGCATCTGGTCATGGAACGCGTCGCCGTCACGCAGAGTTCCGATGTCGGCACAGAAACCGACCCGGTCCTGCTGGAGATCTTCAACAACCTCTTCATGTCGATCGCGGAGCAGATGGGCGCCCGCCTGGAGTCCACGGCCCAGTCGGTCAACATCAAGGAGCGCCTGGACTTCTCCTGCGCCCTGTTCGACCCCGACGGGAACCTGGTGGCCAACGCCCCGCACATCCCCGTCCACCTGGGCTCGATGGGCACCGGCGTGAAGGAGGTGATCCGGCGCCGCGGTGCCCGGATGCGCCCGGGGGACACCTACGCCGTCAACGACCCCTACCACGGTGGCACCCACCTGCCCGACGTCACCGTGATCACTCCTGTCTTCGACACGCGGGGTGAGCGGATCCTCTTCCACGTCGCCTCCCGGGGCCACCACGCCGAGATCGGCGGCATCGCGCCGGGCTCCATGCCGGCGGACAGCCGGACCATCGAGGAGGAAGGGGTCCTGTTCGACAACTGGCTGCTCGCCGAGGGCGGCCGGCTGCGTGAGCAGGAGACGTACCGCCTGCTGACCGACGCGCCCCACCCGTCCCGCAACCCCGGCACCAACCTCGCCGACCTGCGGGCCCAGATCGCCGCCAACCACAAGGGCGTCGAGGAGGTCGGCCGCATGATCGACACGTTCGGCCTCGACGTCGTCCAGGCCTACATGCGGCACGTCCAGGACAACGCCGAAGAGGCAGTCCGCCGGGTGATCGACGCCCTCGACGACGGGGAGTGCGCCTACGAGACCGACTCCGGCGCGGTGATCCGGGTACGCGTGCGCGTGGACCGCGAACAGCGCGCGGCAACCATCGACTTCACCGGCACCTCCGCCCAGCTGGACACCAACTTCAACGCTCCCTTCTCGGTCGTCAACGCCGCTGTCCTGTACGTCTTCCGCACCCTGGTCGCCGACGACATCCCGCTCAACGACGGCTGCCTGCGCCCGCTGAACATCGTCGTCCCGCCCGGCTCGATGCTCGCCCCCGAGCCGCCCGCCGCCGTCGTCGCGGGCAACGTCGAGACGTCGCAGGCCATCACGGGCGCGCTGTACGCGGCGCTGGGCGTGCAGGCCGAGGGCTCCGGCACGATGAACAACGTCACCTTCGGCAACGACCGGCACCAGTACTACGAGACCGTCGCGTCCGGGTCCGGCGCCGGCGACGGTTTCGCCGGCGCGAGCGTCGTGCAGACCCATATGACCAACTCCCGCCTCACCGATCCCGAGGTACTGGAGTGGCGGCTGCCCGTGCGGCTCGAGGAGTTCGCGGTCCGGCGCGGCAGCGGTGGCGCCGGACAGTGGCGCGGCGGCGACGGCGCGGTGCGCCGGATCCGCTTCGACGCCTCCATGACCGTCTCCACGCTGTCCCAGCACCGCCGGGTGCCGCCGTACGGGATGGCCGGAGGCGAGCCGGGAGCCCTCGGCGCGGGCCGGGTCGAGCACGCGGACGGCACGGTGACCGAACTGGCCGGCCGCGACTCGGCCGACGTCGTACCCGGCGACGTACTCGTCATCGAAACCCCCGGCGGAGGAGGCTACGGCCCGCCGCCGGACGCACCCCATCGAGCAGGAGAAGGAACCGATGATCTTCGGGCGCTCTGAACGCGGCAAGCCCCCGGTCGAGCCCGTCACGCTCAAGATCCTCGTGGCCGGCGGCTTCGGCGTGGGCAAGACCACCCTGGTCGGCGCGGTCAGCGAGATCAGACCGCTGCGCACCGAGGAACTGCTCACCGAGGCGGGACGCCCCGTGGACGACACGCGAGGAGTGGAGAGCAAGCACACCACGACCGTCGCGATGGACTTCGGGCGCATCACCCTCCGCGAGGACCTGGTGCTCTACCTCTTCGGCACGCCCGGCCAGGAACGCTTCTGGTTCATGTGGGACGAGCTGTCGGAGGGCGCGCTCGGCGCGGTCGTCCTCGCGGACACGCGCCGCCTGGAGGACTGCTTCGCCGCCGTCGACTACTTCGAGCGCCGCTCCATCCCGTTCGTCGTCGGCGTCAACTGCTTCGAGGGCGCCGCACGGTATCCGGCCGACGACGTCCGCGCGGCGCTGGACCTGGACGACGCGGTCCCGGTCGTGCTGTGCGACGCCCGCGACCGCGCGTCGGTCAAGGACGTGCTGATCGGCGTCGTCCAGCACGCCATGGCGTACACGGCCGAACACCGCCGGGCCGTCACCACCTGACGCACGGACGCGGCTCGTACCCCCGCCGACCGAGGTACGAGCCGCGCGACCAGGGTGCGAGCCGCAAGCCGTGCCCGCAGCACACACGCGTGCGTCTCGGGCGCCGGTTGCATCCGGCCCGCACGCGCGCGTACCTCTCAGGCGCCGGGAAAGCCGGCTCGGGCAGCGTGCACGCGCGCGTGGTCGGGCGTCACCGTGTCAGTCGTCATCGTCCTCCAGCCAGCCGAAGCTCTTCTCCACTGCCTTGCGCCAGTTGCGGTACTCACGCTCGCGCACCGCGTCCTCCATGGACGGCGTCCACTCGGCGTCCTTCTTCCAGTGCGCCTTCAGCTCGTCCAGGTCGTTCCACACCCCGGTGGCCAGCCCGGCGGCGTAGGCCGCGCCCAGGCAGGTGGTCTCGGAGACCTCGGGCCGGATCACCGGCACCCCGAGCACGTCCGCCTGGTGCTGCATGAGCAGGTTGTTCTTCGTCATGCCGCCGTCGACCTTCAGGCTGGTGATCTCCACGCCCGAGTCCTGGAACATGGCGTCGACGACCTCACGGGTCTGCCAGCTCGTGGCCTCCAGCACCGCGCGCGCGAGATGCGCCTTGGTCACGTACCGGGTCAGCCCGGTGACGACACCCCGCGCGTCCGAGCGCCAGTACGGCGCGAACAGCCCGGAGAACGCGGGCACGATGTACGAGCCGCCGTTGTCCTCGACGCTCGCCGCGAGCGGCTCGATCTCGTCGGCCGTGCGGATGATGCCGAGCTGGTCGCGGAACCACTGCACGAGCGCACCGGTGATCGCGATGGCGCCCTCCAGGCAGTAGACCGGAGGCTCGTCCCCGATCTTGTAGCCCATCGTCGTCAGCAGCCCGTTCTTGGAGGGCACCGGCCGGTTGCCGGTGTTGAGCAGCAGGAAGCTGCCCGTGCCGTAGGTGTTCTTGGCGCTGCCCACGTCGTAGCAGGCCTGCCCGAACACGGCCGCCTGCTGGTCGCCCAGCGCCGAGGCCACGGGGACGCCGCCGAGCTGGCCGATGGCTGTGCCGTACACCTCCGAGGAGGAGCGGATCTCGGGCAGCACCGCTTCCGGCACGTTCATCGCGGACAGGATCGACTGGTCCCACTGGAGGGTCTCGAGGTTCATCAGCATGGTGCGCCCGGCGTTGGTCACGTCGGTGACGTGCTGTCCGCCGTCGGTGCCGCCGGTGAGGTTCCAGATGAGCCAGGAGTCGATGGTGCCGAAGGCGATCTCCCCGCGCTCGGCGCGAGCCCGCAGGTCGGGCACGTTGTCGAGCAGCCAGGCGGCCTTGGGCCCGGAGAAGTAGCTGGCCAGAGGCAGTCCGGTCTGCTCGCGGAAGCGGTCCTGCCCGTCGGATCCGCCCAGTTCGCGGCAGAGTCCGGCGGTGCGGGTGTCCTGCCACACGATGGCGTTGTGCACGGGCTTTCCCGTGGCGCGGTCCCACAGGACGGTCGTCTCGCGCTGGTTGGTGATGCCGAGGGCGCTCAGCTGGTCGGCGCGCAGCCCGGCCTTGGCGACTGCCCCGGCGACCACCGCCTGCACCTTCGACCAGATCTCGGTGGCGTCGTGCTCGACCCAGCCGGGCTTCGGGAAGATCTGGCGATGCTCGCGCTGGTCCACGGCGACGATCTCGCCGGAGTGGTTGAAGATGATGCAGCGGCTCGATGTGGTGCCCTGGTCGATGGCGGCGACGTATTTGTCGGCGTTGTCCGTCATGGCTACCCCTTGCGCTTCGGCTCAGCAGGCTGGGTGGAGGACGGGGCCCGCTCCTTGCCGGCAGCGGGCCGGCGCCGGATTCCAGGTGCCACTCCGCTCGGAGTCGCGGTGCCTTCGCTGCTCATGGCGGCTCCCGGGTCCGGCCGATGATCAACCTCGGTGCTCCGTGCAGGGTGCGCTTTCCCGTGGCGGCTTGTGTCGCGGGCGAGGCACCTGGGCGCCCCGTCCGGCGTCCGCCCGTGACGAGCGTGCCGTCGCAGCCGACCCGCCCCGAGACAGGCCTGGTACGCAGAGAGCCCACGCGGCACGGTGCGTGATTCGCCGAGAATGTACGGCGATGTCGGCTGACAACGGGAAGTCTTCCCCGGTGCTCAGGGAGCGTCAAGGCGAGCGACCGCACGCGTTCGACCCCTCACGGTGCGACATCGCCCGCCTGTTCGATCGACGGGCCCGGCACCGACGGGCACCCCGCGCCCCCGCCCGGCTTCCTCGTCCTCACACGCCGCTGGAAGGCACCCCGCGGCCCCCCATGCCCCTCCTGAAGCCTTCATGGCCCTCTTCCGCGCCCGAAAGCGCCCGAAAGCCCTCAAGACGCCACCGGAGCCTCCTCGGTGCCGCGCAGAACCTCATGGCCGGCCAGCCCGGCTCGGCCCAGCACCCAGCTCGCCCCGCGCAGCGCCTTGGCGGCCTGCTTCAGCGGCGCCAGGGACGCCGCCGCCTCCCGGTGGTCGCCGACACTCCCCGGCGCGCACACCACCGTCGCCAGGGACAGCGTGACCGGCAGGCCGCCCGCCGCCCACGGCGCGTCCAGCACGGCCGCCGCCAGCGCACCGAGACCCTCCGGATCGGCGAGCACCAGGAAGTCGTCCCCGCCGATGTGCCCCACGCGCGTGGCGCCGGACGCGGCCCGCTGCAGCGCCCGCCCCACCGATCGGATCAGCTCGTCGCCCGCCGCGAACCCCGCCCCGTCGTTGACCTGCTTGAAGTGATCGACGTCCAGCCAGCTCAGCGCGAACGCCCGTCCGGCCGCGATCCGGCGGTCCACCTCGCCGGTGATCGCGTCCGACCCCGGCAACCGGGTCAGCGGATTCAGCCCGGCGGCCTCCTCCACGCGGCTCTCCGCGAGCGCCCGCACCAGGTCGGCGAGGCGTACGACGCCCACGCAGCGCCCGCCCCCGTCGACGACGGCGACATCGTCCGAGGTACGGTCCCGCCCGCCGACCGCCACGACGTCCAGCACCTCCCACGCGGTGGCGTCGATCCCCACCGTGCGCGGGAGATCCCCGAGCTTGGCCGCCGGACGGTCGGCGTACAGGGCGTGGCCGTACCGCCCGGACATCGTCAGCAGGAACCGCGAGCGGTGCACCGACCGCACCGGCAACCCCGCCCGGTCCACCAGCAGCACCCCCGACACGTCGGGCGACCCGGTCAGCAGCGCCCGCACCTGGCCCGCGGAGGCGTCGGCGGGCAACAGCGCTGCCGGGCGGACGAACTGCCGGACCGGCGGGCCCGAGCGGGGCACCGGGACAAGGCCGGGGGAGCGGGGCGGCACGTAGACGTCCGCGGCGGGCAGCCGAGCCGGCGGCGCGAACAGCTCGCCCTGCGCCAGCTGCGCCCCCGCCGCCAGCGCCGCGGCGCACTGGGACTCGGTCTCCACGCCCTCCACGGCCAGCAGGGCGCCCAGTTCGTCGCACAGCGTCCGCATCGCCCGCACCGCCGCGGGCCGCGCCAGCAGGGACGCGTCGAGCTTCATCAGCTCGGGGGAGAGGTCCGTGAGCAGCCGCAGCGGAAGATCCCCGTCCCCGACCCCGTCGGCGCTGATCCGGAAGCCCTGGCGGCGCAGCACGCTCACGGCCTCCAGCAGGGCGCGTTGCGGCACGTGCGTGTACGGCGGGCCGATGTCGACGGTCACTTCCCAGGGCAGCCGGCCGGCCTGCCGTACCGCGTCGTGCAGCGCGGACAGTCCGCCGAGGTCGGCCAGGGTCGCGGCGAAGACGTTCACCTGCAGCGGCAGCAGCGTCTCCTTGTGCACGGCGGCCCGGAACGCCGACACCGCGAGCTGTCCGTCGAGTTCGGGGTCGCGGCGGGCCTCGGCCAGGATGTCGCCGGCCTCCGGGCGGGCGAGGATCTCCAGGCCCGCGACCCCGCCGGTGGTGAGGTTGACCACCGGTTGGAAAGCGAAGCGGAGAGTATCCGTCCAGGAGCGCACGGGAGCATGATGGCGCCACGGGAGCGCGCCCACGCGCAGTTCATGAGACGTTCACGCAGGATTCTGAAGCGATCACTCAGCGTAGGAGGTGGCGCCCCGCCCCCGCGCGGACGGCGGGAGATGTGGGTAATCGGCCCCCGCCGGCCCGGCTACCTGGTAGATGCAAGGGGCATGACACGACTGCCCCGTCTGGCGCGTGCGCTGATCACCGCGCTCACCGCCCTGCTGACCGTGCCCCTCGCCTCCGTCACGGCCCGGGCGTCCACCGAACCCAAGGCCCCCGCGGACTTCGTCGCCCTGAGAGCCGTCGACCCGACGATCATCCAGGAGATCCGTTACTTCACGCCGCACAACTTCGTGGGCGCACGCATCGACGGCTACGAGCAGCCGATGTGTATCCTGACGCGGCCCGCCGCCCAGGCGCTCCACGCGGCGCAGCAGAAGCTGCTGCGGGAGGGCTACAGCCTCAAGGTGTACGACTGCTACCGGCCGCAGCGCGCCGTCGACCACTTCGTGCGGTGGGCGAAGGACCTCGACGACCACCGCATGAAGGCCGAGTTCTACCCGGACGTCGACAAGACCCGGCTGTTCGCCGACGGGTACATCGCGGAGAAGTCCGGCCACAGCCGCGGCTCGACCATGGACCTCACGATCGTGCGGCTGCCCGCCAGGCCGACGCATCCCTATGTGCCGGGGCAACCTCTCGTGCCCTGTTACGCCCCCAAGAAGGAACGTTTTCCGGACAACTCCATCGACATGGGGACCGGATTCGACTGTTTCGACACTCTTTCGCACACCCTCGATCCGCGCGTCCAGGGCGAGCAACGCGCCAACCGGCTGCTCCTGAAAAGCACCCTGGAGAGCCTCGGGTTCGTCAACCTCGCCGAGGAGTGGTGGCACTACACCTACAAGCCGGAGCCCTACCCGGACACCTACTTCGACTTCCCCGTGTCCGCCAAGTCGCTGACGAAGGCACGGCCGGCCCGCTGAAGCCGGCTGTGAAGACACCGCCGACCCCTGGAAGGCGGCCTGCAGGCACAGTCAAGTGACCGAAGTCGACGCCCTCTCCGATCGGATACAGTCCGCGCGTGTCCGAAATTCAGCACTCCACTTCCAACTCCGGTCCCGGCTCCCACTGTTCGAGCTGCGGCGCGCCCTACGGAGAGGGCGTCACCGGCTGGCCGCGCATCTGCTCCGGCTGCGGCACGGTCGCCTACCGCAACCCGCTGCCCGTGGCGATCGCCCTCCAGCCCGTGTACGACACACAGGGCACCGCCCTGATCGTGATCACCCGGACCGTCGAACCCGCGCGCGGGGGCATCGCCCTGCCCGGCGGCTACGTCGACGACCGTGAGGACTGGCGGCAGGCCGTCGTCCGCGAGCTCAAGGAGGAGACGGGCATCGACGCGGCCGCCCGCGACGTCCGCCTCGTCGACGCCATGAGCTCCCCCGACGGCCACCTGCTCCTGCTCGGACTGCTGCCCGAGCGCCCCGTCGACGGCCTTCCGCCCTCGGCGGCCACGGACGAGACGCAGGGCTGGCAGCTGCTGCGCCGCCCGGAGCACCTCGCGTTCCCGCTGCACACGGCGGCCGTACGGGCGTGGTTCGAGGGCCGCTACGTCTGAGCCGTGGCGCCCCGCGCACCGGGACGTCAGCCCCCGGACAGGCCCCGCACCCGGACCGGAAGGGACGGTTCGCGCAGGCCGTCCGGGCCTTGCAGCTCCACGACCACGCGCGTGCCCTCCCAGCGGGTGACGTACCGCTCGATCTCCGGCTCGCCCCAGCCGTCGCCGCCGCCGGCCACCACGAGCCCGCCCCCGGAACGGCCCGGCGCAGGAGCCCAGACCTCCAGCGCCGGCCGCCCGTCGTCACCGCGCACCGCCATCACGGCACCCGCGCGTGCCAGCACCGGGATCCGCGACAGCGGCGCGTCGAGCAGCACCTGGCCGGCCCCCTCGTACGCGCGTCCCGTGGCCGTGTCGTACCAGCGCCCACGCGGCAGCCGCACCGTGCGCCGCTCCGTCCCCGGGTCGAGCACCGGCGCCACCAGCAGGCAGTCGCCCAGCAGAAAGGCGTCCTCGCAGCCGCGCAACGCCCGGTCCTCCGGGGCGCCCCACCACAGGGGGCGCACATAAGGAGCTCCGGTACGCCGGGCCAGGTGCGCCAGCGTCATGAAGTACGGCAGCAGACGCCGCCGCTCGACGAGCGCCACGCGCGCGTGCTCGAGCACGTCGGCCCCGAACTCCCACGGCTCCCTGCGCCCCGCGTCCTTACGCGCGTGCGTGCGGAACAGCGGCAGATAAGCGCCCAGCTGGAACCACCGCAGAAACAGCTCCGGTGACGGGCTGCCGTCGAACCCGCCGACGTCCGGACCCGAGTACGGCACCCCGCACAGCCCCAGGCCGAGCACGAGCGACAGCGACGCCCGCAGCCCGGGCCAGCCCGTGGCGACGTCACCGGACCAGGCCCCGCCGTACCGCTGCATCCCCGCCCACCCCGAACGTGAGAACAGGAACGGGCGCTCGCGCGGTGACAGCTCGCGCAGCCCCTCGTGCGCGGCACGCGCCATGCACAGGGCGTAGACGTTGTGCGCCTCGCGGTGGTCGCCGCCGCTGCCCTCCAGGCAGTGCCGGGCCGACCGCGGCAGCGTCGACTCGCCGAACGCGGTGAACGACGTCGGCTCGTTCATGTCGTGCCAGAAACCCACGAAGCCCTGCGCCAGCCGCTCCGTGTACAAGCCGCCCCACCACTTGCGCACGCGCGCGTGCGTGAAGTCCGGGAACACCGCGTCCCCCGGCCACACCACCCCCTCGACGAGCCGCCCCGAGGCGTCCCGCACGAACACGTCCAGGTCCACGCCGCTGTCGTACACCTCATTGCCCGGAGCGGCCTTGACGGCCGGGTCCACGATCGAGACCAGCCGGACCCCGTCCCGGCGCAGCTCCTCGGCGAGCTTCGGCAGCGCCGGGAAGCGCTCCGGGTCGACGGTGAACACCTGGTGGTCGTCGTAGTGGTCGATGTCGAGGTGGACCGCGTCGAGCGGCAGACCGCGCTCCCGGTAGCCCGCGACGATCCGCCGCACCTCCTGCTCGCTGCCGAAGCCCCAGCGTGCGTGCTGGTGGCCGAGGGCCCACGCCGGCGGGAGCGCGGGCGCCCCGGTCAGCGAGGCCCAGACGAGCAGCACGCGCGCGGGAGTGCCCACCACCACCCAGCAGCGCAGCGGGCCGCCCTGCATGCGCAGCTCGCAGACCCCGGCCCGGTCGTGCCCCGAACCGGCTCCCTCCTCGCCCTCGCGCAGGGTCACCGTCCCGTCCCAGGAGTTGTCGTGGAACAGCAGGTGCGTCCCCGCGTCGGCCACCACCACCTGCACCGGCATCGTGATGTACAGCGGGTCGTCACCGGTGGAGAACGCGTGTCCGGGATCGGTGTTCCACAGGCGGTACGTCCCGTCCCGCAGGCGGGGGCCGCCCGCTCGGCCGCCGAGGCCGAAGAACCGTGCGTCCGGGGCGACCTCGGAGCGCACCATCCAGCGCCCCGGCCCACCGCCGGCCGGCTCCCACCACCTGGGCGGATCCTCGCGACGCAGGGGCACCCCGCCGGGCGTACGGATCTCCACGGCGCCGTGCCGCGAGACGGCGACCGTCACCCGCTCGGCCACCACCCGCCAGCCGCCCTCCTTGTCCGGCTCCAGCGACGCCCGCGAGTCGGGCTCCGGGGAGCGCCCCGCCAGGCCGTACGACGGCTCCGCGCCGGCCCCGTCCCAGCCCCAGAACGCGGCCCCGTTGCCCGCGACGAGAATGCGCAGCTCGGAGCGGTCGAAACGGATGACACCACCGCCCGGGCCCGGCTCCACCTCCCGGATAGTGCCGGGCACCCGCGCCCGCTCGGCCCCGCGCCTCGGCAGCCCCGCGGCGTCGACCCGCCGCCTGCGCCACGCCGCCCGCACGGCACGCAAACCCTGGGCTGTCCGCACCGAACCGACCAGCTTCACCGAACGCACCAGGTCACGACCGTCCATGCTGCTCACCCTGCCATTGACCGCCCCGCGCGGGTGCGTCGTTCAACTGCCGTTCACCCGTGATCGGACCACATCTTCACGACACGAACTATGTGCGGCGAACCCTGGTGCAGAAGACGATCACATGGCATCGTCCGTTCCAGCCGCGTCACGCGCACACCCCAGCTCGTGCGCGGACGGACGCACACGACGCGCACAGCCCGGGAGCCGCCCCCATGACGACCGTGAACCCGCAACCGCTCTGGCAGCCGGATCCGGAGCGCATCGCACAGGCCCAGGTGACCAGGTTCCAGACCTGGGCGGCCGAGCACCACGGCGCACCGGCCGACGGCGGCTACCCCGCGCTGCAGCGCTGGTCCGTCGACGACCTCGAAGCCTTCTGGACGGCCGTCACCCAGTGGTTCGACGTACGGTTCGCCACCCCGTACACGCGCGTGCTCGGCGACCGTGCCATGCCCGGCGCCCAGTGGTTCCCCGGGGCGACCCTCAACTACGCCGAGCACGCCCTGCGCGCCGCCGCCGACCGCGCCGACGCACCGGCGCTGCTGTACGTCGACGAGACCCACGAAACGCGTCCGGTGACCTGGGGCGAGCTGCGCCGCCAGGTCGGCTCCCTCGCCGCCGAACTGCGCGTCCTCGGCGTACGCCCCGGGGACCGCGTCAGCGGCTATCTGCCGAACATCCCGCAGGCCGTGGTCGCCCTGCTCGCGACGGCCGCCGTCGGCGCCGTGTGGACCTCCTGCGCTCCCGACTTCGGCGCGCGCAGCGTTCTCGACCGCTTCCAGCAGGTCGAGCCGGTCGTGCTGTTCACGGTCGACGGCTACCGGTACGGCGGCAAGGAGCACGACCGCCGCGAGACCGTCGCCGAACTGCGCCGCGAGCTGCCCACCCTGCGCGCCGTGGTGCACATCCCGCTGCTGGGCACCGAGGCTCCCGACGGTGCGCTGGAGTGGTCGGCGCTGACCGCGGCCGACATCGAGCCGGTCTTCGAGCAGGTGCCGTTCGACCACCCGCTGTGGGTCCTGTACTCCTCCGGCACGACCGGTCTGCCCAAAGCCATCGTCCAGTCGCAGGGCGGCATCCTGGTCGAGCACCTCAAGCAGCTCGGCCTGCACTGCGACCTCGGCCCCGAGGACCGCTTCTTCTGGTACACCTCGACCGGCTGGATGATGTGGAACTTCCTCGTCTCCGGCCTGCTGACCGGCACCACGATCGTGCTCTACGACGGCAGCCCCGGCTACCCCGACACCGGCGCCCAGTGGCGGATCGCCGAACGGACGGGGGCCACCCTCTACGGCACGTCGGCCGCCTACGTCATGGCCTGCCGCAAAGCCGGCGTGCACCCCGCGCGGGACTTCGACCTCTCCCGCGTGCGGTGCGTCGCCACCACGGGCTCCCCGCTGCCCCCGGACGGCTTCCGCTGGCTGCACGACGAGGTGCGCGACGACCTGTGGATCGCCTCGGTCAGCGGCGGCACGGACGTGTGCTCCTGCTTCGCGGGCGCCGTCCCGACCCTCCCGGTGTACATCGGCGAGCTCCAGGCCCCCTGCCTGGGCACCGACCTGCAGTCCTGGGATCCCAGTGGCCGGCCCCTGACCGACGAGGTCGGCGAGCTGGTCGTCACCAACCCGATGCCCTCTATGCCGATCCGCTTCTGGAACGACCCCGACGGCAGCCGCTACCACGACAGCTACTTCGACACCTACCCCGGCGTGTGGCGCCACGGAGACTGGATCACCCTCACCTCCCGGGGCTCGGTGATCATCCACGGCCGCTCCGACTCCACCCTGAACCGCCAGGGCGTGCGCATGGGCTCGGCCGACATCTACGAGGCCGTCGAGCGCCTGCCGGAGATCCGCGAGTCCCTCGTCATCGGCGTCGAACAGCCCGACGGCGGCTACTGGATGCCGCTGTTCGTGCACCTGGCCCCGGGCGCGGTGCTCGACGACGCCCTCACCGACCGGATCAAGCGCACGATCCGCGAGCAGCTGTCCCCGCGCCACGTCCCCGACGAGATCATCGAGGTGCCGGGGGTGCCGCACACCCTCACCGGCAAGCGCATCGAGGTCCCCGTCAAGCGCCTGCTGCAGGGCACCTCCCTGGAGAAGGCCGTCAACCCCGGCTCCATCGACAACCTCGACCTCCTGCACTTCTACGAGGACCTGGCCCGCAAGCGCGCCTGACGGCCCCCGGGATCAGCGCCTGCGGTCTCAGCCCCCGCAGGTGGCCTCGGACTCGCCCAGCACAGCGGCGAAGTCCGAGGCCGGCCGCGCCGCATCGGCGCTCTCCAGCTCGGCGACCGAGATCCGCACCCCCCGCAGGCGCCGCCAGCCGGAATCGGCGCCGGCCGCGACCCACCAGCCGGGCCTCGCGTCGCCGCGCGTACGCTCCACGCGCGCGTGCCACCAGCGCGCGTGTTCCGGGGTCCGTCATCAGACCGTGCGCCGTCTCCTGCAACAGGTGCCTCACCCACCCCGACGTCAGCAGCAACCGACCGTCGTGCCGGGCCAGCGCCACCGGATCGCGGGCCGCAGCCGCCCAGTGCAGGTCGGTCCCCAGGAACTTGCTGACGGTCCGCGCATGCACCCAGCGCCCGATCCCCGAGGCGGTGAGGGTCCACTACGCCGTGGCGACGGTCCCCGGACTCACGCCCAGCTCGTCCGCCAGCCGCCGCACCGGAGGCAGCGCGGCGCCCGGCGCCCAGGTTCCCTCGCCCACCTGTCCATCGCCCTGACCTGCGCGATCCAGCACCGGCTCGGCCGCGACCGACTCGGCCGGACCCCGTTGTCAGTGCCCCCGGTTACGGTGAGTGAGCACTGATCGACTGCGCACAGGGGGAAACATGGCGCACACCGACCGCCGGACCATGCGACGCGTCCTTCGCCGCGAAATCGCCGGCACCATCGGCCTGCTCACCGACGAACACGACTTCCGCGCCATGCGGCGCTATCGCAGCTTCACCTTCGACGACCACACCGCCTACCTGCGCGAGGTGGAATCCCTCCTCAAGACCCGCGCCACCCAGGGCGGCCACACCACCGTCACTCTCTTCGACCCCGAGGAATACGCCGCCTACTGCACCGAGCGCGGCCTGGACCCCGACAACCCCTCCCACCGCACCCGCTTCACCGCTGAACTCGCCACCACCGGCCCCACCATCCCCTACGAGGGACAACCGCTCACCGAACTCGTCCCCGCCCTGGTCGACGAGGCAGTCCGCCAGGCCACCTGGGAGTACGCCGCCACCCTGCTGGCCCGCCTCGGCAACTGCGCCTCCTGCGGCGAGGACATCGGACGCGCCGCCTTCGCGCACGCTTCCAGGCTTCTCATGCGCGTCCTGGACACCGCACCGCCCGGCAACCGGCATCTCGTCTGCAGCGTCTCCGGCCCACCGGAAACCCTCCTCGCCGTGCTCCACGCCGAACAGGACGACGACGGCGCCACCCAACTCGACGAAGCGGAAGCCCTCGAGTTCACCACCGTCCTCGCACTGGGCCTCGCCACCGACGGACCCGGTGGCCTCGTCATGCGCACCAGCGCACCCGGCACCCCCGACCGCATCTACGGATGGCGGATGCGGGCCGACACGCTCCGCCCGCTGACAGCCGGCGAGGTCTTCGACGCCTACTGCACCGACGCCGAGACCGGCGACCTCGTCTCCCCCGAGTCCGACGTCGACTACTGCGAACCGCCCGACCTGGGCGAGGACGAGACCCCTCACCACCACCGGCCCTGAGGACCGCTCCAGCACAACGCCCCCGCACAGCGCGAAGGGGCGCCCCGCCCGAAAGCGGAGCGCCCCTCCCTACACACAGGTGCCTGACGCGGCTACTCGCCCGACAGCACCGCCTGAGCCGCGGCGCGCGCCTCCTCGGCACTGTCCGTGGCCCGCGCGGCCGCGGCGGCCCGTTCGCACTGCGCGAGCGTGTACTTCGCCAGGGTCGCCCGGACATAAGGAATCGACGCCGCACCCATGGAAAGGGACGTGACACCCAGACCGGTCAGCACACACGCCAGCAACGGGTCGGACGCGGCCTCACCGCAGACACCGCAGCTCTTGCCCTCGGCCTTGGCCGCCTCGGCGGACAGCGCCACCAGGTCGAGCAGCGCCGGCTGCCACGGGTCCTGCAGACGCGACACCGCGCCCACCTGACGGTCCGCGGCGAACGTGTACTGCGCCAGGTCGTTCGTCCCCAGCGACAGGAACTCGACCTCCTGCAGGATCGAACGCGCCCGCAGCGCGGCCGACGGGATCTCGACCATCGCGCCGAACTTCGCCCGCAGCCCCGCCTCACGGCAGGCGTCGGCGAACGCCTTGGCGTCGATGCGGTCCGCCACCATCGGGGCCATGACCTCGAGGTGGACCGGCAGACCCTCGGCCGCCTTCGCCAGCGCCGTCAGCTGGGTGCGCAGCACCTCGGGGTGATCGAGCAGGGTCCGCAGACCCCGCACGCCCAGCGCCGGGTTCGGCTCGTCGGCCGGCGTCAGGAAGTCCAGCGGCTTGTCGGCACCCGCGTCCAGCACCCGCACGACCACACGGCCCTCGGGGAACGCCTCCAGCACCTGCCGGTAGGACTCGACCTGCTTCTCCTCGGACGGCGCCTGCTTGCTGTCGTCCAGGAACAGGAACTCGGTACGGAAGAGCCCGACACCCTCGGCACCGGCCTCCACCGCGGCGGCCACATCCGCCGGACCGCCGATGTTGGCGAGCAGCGGCATCTTGTGCCCGTCAGCGGTGGCGCCCGGACCCGTCGCGGCGGCCAGCGCGGCCTTGCGCTCGGCCGCAGCAGCCTCCAGCTGCGCCTTCCGTTCCTCGGTCGGGTTCACGAAGATCTCCCCCGTGCTGCCGTCGACCGCGATCAGCGTGCCCTCGGCCAGCTCACCCGCGCCGGGCAGCGCGACCACGGCCGGCACCCCCAGGGCACGCGCCAGGATCGCGCTGTGGCTGGTCGGACCGCCCTCCTCGGTGACGAAGCCCAGAACCAGCGTCGGGTCCAGCAGCGCCGTGTCGGCAGGAGCCAGATCCCGGGCCACGAGCACATACGGCTCGTCGCTGTCCGGCACACCCGGCATCGGCACCCCGAGCAGACGGGCGACGATACGATTCCGCACGTCGTCGAGGTCGGCCACCCGGCCGGCCAGGTACTCGCCCGCCGCGGCCAGCAGCTCCCGGTACGAGGCGAACGCGTCGTACACCGCGCGCTCGGCCGTGCTGCCGACAGCGATACGACGGTCCACGTCCGCCATCAGCTCCGGGTCCTGGGCCATCATGGCCTGGGCCTCGAGCACGGCCTGGGCCTCGCCCCCCGCCAGGTTGCCGCGCGCCATCAGGTCGGCTGCCACAGCCTCCACGGCCTTGCGGGCACGCCCCTGTTCGCGCTCCGCATCCTCCGCCGGGATCTGCTTCGCCGGCGGTTCGAGCACCGCCGTTCCCATGTGCCGAACCTCGCCGATCGCCACACCGTGGCTCACGCCGACGCCTCGCAGCGTTGTCTCCATCTCACCCGTCTCCGATAGTGCGGCGGGCCCCGCCGCCGCGGTGGTTGTCCTACCAGCCGTCACAGGGACGGCGCTGACGTCACTGCCAGACGAAGAGGCTGTCGCCGGTCTTCAGGTCGCCGTCCTCACGCAGCTCGTGGAGCGCCTCGGCCGTGGCCTCCAGGGCGACCACCGGGCAGATCGGAGACTTGCCGGCGGCTTCCACAGCGGCGGGGTCCCAGCGCACGACGGCCTGGCCGCGCGTGACGGTGTCCCCCTTGTTGACGAGCAGCTCGAAGCCCTCGCCGTTCAGCTGCACGGTGTCGATGCCGAGGTGCGTGAGCACGCCGTGTCCGCTCTCGTCGACGACCACGAAGGCGTGCGGGTGGAGGGAGACGATGACTCCGTCCACCGGCGCGACGGCCTCGGAGGCCTCACGGTCGGGGTCGATCGCGGTACCCGGGCCGACCATGGCCCCGGAGAAGACCGGATCCGGCACGGCCGCCAGTCCGATGGCACGTCCGGCAAGAGGGGACGTCACGGTGGTCATGGGAAACCTCCCAGGGGTGGAGATCAAAAGGGCCGTCTCGCCTGTCCCGGACGGCGCACTGAGCAGCAGGGTATGTCATAGGTAGTACCGGTTCCGCATGAGAGATCCCAATAGAGGTCTAGACCACATCTCCCACGGATTTGCACCCGCTCCACGGCCCCGTGTACAGTCGTACTCCTGCAACGGGCTGAGCGATGCGAACGAGCGTCATCGCCCGAGCAGCACCCCAACTTGTCAGATCCTATCCTGGATCACCTTCTGCATGCCTGCAGGACGGTGGTCGGGGGGCCGGAAAAAGCCTGGTAGAGTTGGAAACACCGAAGGGAAGCCCGGAGGAAAGCCCGAGAGGGTGAGTACAAAGGAAGCGACCGTTCCTTGAGAACTCAACAGCGTGCCAAAAGTCAACGCCAG
>NZ_JBVOQE010000018.1:0-89157 GCF_055668065.1 Streptomyces sp. NPDC097129
ACGCCCACAAGTCCGGCACCATCAAGGGCCTCACCGCCGAGGTCGGCGCCTCCCTCACCTCCGGCGCCGCCATCTGCGAGATCACGGACTGACCCACTGAGGGAAACCGGGGACACGACCGCCCGGCGGAGCGCGACACCGCGTCCGCCGGGCGGTCGTATGCCTTACGCCGGCGTCAGCCGCACCGGGACCTCCTGGTGGCCGTTGCTGATCAGGGACGGCACCGGACGCAGTTCCTCCGCCGGGACCGCGAGGGCCATGTCCGGGAAGCGGGCGAAGAGCTGCCGCAGCACCTCCACGACCTCCAGACGGGCCAGGGGGGCGCCGAGGCAGAAGTGCACACCGTGGCCGAACGCCAGGTGTTCCTTGAGGGTGCGGGTGACGTCGAAGACGTCGGCGTCGTCGCCGTGCCAGTCCGGGTGGCGGTTGGCGGCGCCGTAGGAGGCGACGATGGCCTCGCCACGCGCGATGACGGAGCCGCCGGGCAGTTCGACGTCGGTGACGGCGTAGCGCAGCGGCAGGTGCTTGACGGCGGGCGAGTGCCGCAGGGTCTCCTCGACGACGTCGTCCCAGCCGGCCTTGCCGGTGCGGACGAGGTCGAGCTGGCCGGGGTGGGTCAGCAGGGCGACGACGGCCTGGTCGATGACGTTGACGGTGGTCTCGTACCCGGCGCTGATCATCAGCAGCAGGGTGTCGCGCAGCTCCTCGGCGGTCAGGCCGCTGCCGTCCGTCTCCTCGTCGCGGGCCGCGATGAGCAGGGACGTCATGTCGTCGCCGGGGGTGGCGGTCTTCGTGGCGATCAGCTCGTCGAGGACGCCGTAGAGGCCGACGGTGTTGGCGTGGGACTCCTCCTGGGTGAGGGTGGTGTCGAAGACGCCGTCCACGAGCTGCCGGAAGCCCTCCCGCTGGTCCTCGGGGACGCCCATCAGGTGGCCGATGACGGAGATGGGCAGCGGGTAGGCCAGGTGCTCGCGCAGGTCCACGGCCTGTCCGGCGGGCCGGGCGGCGAGGGCGTCGATGAGTTCGGTGACCATGGTCTCGACGGCGGGACGCAGTTCGGCGATGCGGCGGGCGCTGAAGGCGGGGGCCACCATGCGCCGCAGCCGGCGGTGGTCGGCGCCGTAGGCGGTGAACATGTTCTTCACCGCGACCCACAGGGCGAGCGGCCAGGTCGTGACCCGCTGTTCGAACTCGGGCCAGTGCGCGCGTGCGTCCTTGGACACGTCCGGGCTGGTCAGCAGCTGCTTGAGCAGCGCGGGGTCGGTGACGGCCCAGGCCTGGACGCCGAGGACGTCCACGCGCGCGGCCGGGCCCTGCGCGCGCAGGGTCCGCTGCTCCTCGTGGGCGGCGGCGCCGGTCGGGTCGAGGACGAGCGGGGGGTGCTGGGACATGGCCGGTCTCCTTCGGGGCGACAACGGGAAGGCGGGGAACGGGACTTCAGACGACTGCGGGGAAGCGGACGGGCAGGGCTTCCAGGGCGCGGTGGAACGGGCCGGGCCGCCAGGTGAGTTCGGACTCGGGGCACGCGAGGTCGATCTCCGGCAGTGCGTCCAGCAGACAGCTGACGGCGGTCTCCGCGATGAGGTAGGCGTGGGTCCTGGCCGGGCAGGTGTGCGGGCCGATGCTCCAGGACAGATGGGCGCGGTTGCCGGAGAGTTCGGCCGCGGTGAGGCCGGCGGTGACGGCCGGGTCGTTGTTGCAGGCGGCCATGGAGATGACGACGGGCTGGTGGGCGGGCAGCAGCACGCCCTCGACGTCGATCGGGTACTGCGGGTAGCTGATGCAGTAGTTGGCCATCGGCGGGTCGGTGTACAGGATCGTGTCGAGGGCGTCACGGACGGGCTGGCCGGCGTGCAGGCCCGCGGAGAACTGCTCGTCGGTGAGGATCCTGAGCACGGTGTTGCTGATCAGGTTGGTCAGCGGTTCGATGCCCGCGCCGTACAGCGTGACGAGCTGGTGGGCCATCTCGACGTCGTCCAGGCGGGCGGAGTGGGCGATCAGCCGTGAGGTGACGTCGTCGCCGGGCTGCCGGCGCCGCAGGGCGACGAGGTCGCCGACGGCCCGGCCGAGGATCTCGTTGCCCTTCGCCGCCGTCTCGGCCTCCGCCTCGAAGATCTTGGCCATGCCGTCGGCGATGCGCCGGCCGATCTCGTCGGGGCAGCCCAGCAGCGCGCTCAGGACGCGGAAGGCGATGGGCCAGGAGTACTGGGTGAGCAGGTCGGCGTGGCCGAGGGCGCGGAACTCGCCGATGGCCGCGGCGGCGACCTGCTCCACCAGGGCGCGCAGCGCGTGCTGGTCGACGGCCTGCAGGCTCGCGGTGTTGGCCGCGCGGTAGCGGGTGTGCTCGGCGCCGGAGGAGCGCAGCGCGTTGGGGCGCCACTCCATCATCGGCTTGACCGGGCAGGTGCCGGGGATCGACTGCTGCCAGATCCGCGGGTCGGCGGGGAAGTGCAGCGGGTCGTTGAGAATGCGCCGGGCCTGGTGGAAGCCGATGACCAGGGTGGCGGGGACGCCGGGGGCGAGGTCGACGGGGACCAGCGGTCCGATGTCGCGGCGCATGCGCTCGTAGGCCGCGTGGGGGTCGTCGGCGAACTCGGCGTCGTAGAGCGCGATCCGTGTCAAGGGGCTCGCGCTGCCGGGGGCGTGGGTCGTCATGAACGGGGCTCCACCAGGGGGGCTAAGGCCTGACGGGCGGTCAGGTACTCGAGGAGGGTGATGAGCGCGTACACGCAGGACCGGCGGTCCCGCGCGTCGCATTCGGTGAGCGGCGTGTCGTCGTCCAGGGCGAGCGCCTGCCGGATCTCGTGCAGGGGGTAGCGGGGCGCGTCCGGGAAGACGTTGATGACGACGGCGTACGGCGTGTCCTGGTCCTCCAGCAGGCCCAGCACCTCGTGGCAGCCGTCCAGGTCGCGGGTGTCGGCGAGGACCACCGCGCCCAGCGCGCCCTCGGTCAGCCCCTGCCACAGGGGGCGGAAGCGGGCCTGGCCGGGGGTGCCGAAGAGGTAGAGCACCAGGCGGTCGCCGAGCAGGTGGATGCGGCCGAAGTCCATGGCGACCGTCGTGGCCGTCTTGTGCGGCTTGCCGCGCAGATCGTCCACGCCGACGCTCGCCTCGGTGATCGGCTCCTCCATGCGCAGCGGTGTCACCTCGGAGACGCTGCCGACGAAGGTGGTCTTTCCGACGCCGAACGCGCCGGCGACGACGATCTTCGCCGACCGGGTGACGCCGGGGGCGAGGTAGGAGACGGGCTGGTCAGACGATTTCACGGAGTCCACGCAGCACCTCCTGTAGCAGGTCGGGTCCGGGCCGGTCCTCCTCGGCGGGGGCCGGCGCGGTGAGATGGCCGCTGTCCATGAGCGCGGAGACGAGGATCCGGACCGTGGACGGCGGCAGTTCCAGTGCGGCGGCGACGTCCGCGACGGCCAGTCCGCCGCGTCCGCCGGCGAACAGGCGCATCACCCGGCGGGCGTCCGGCCCCAGCCTGTCGGTGGGACCGGACGCGGCGACGAGTACCGTCTCCAGGCGGACGTCCCGGCTGGGCCGGTTGCGGCCGCCGGTGCGGACGTACGGCCGGATCATGTCCGGGTCGTGCCGCGGACCGCTCACGTCGCGGTGCCGTCGTCCGCGGCCGGGCGGCGGCCGGCGACGTCCATCTCGTGGCCGAGCCGGGTCGCGAGGCGGACCATGTGGTGGGTGATCAGGCCGACGTCCGCCTCGGGGCCGGTGGTGACGACCGAGAGCATGGTGTTCCTCGCGGCCGCGGTGGTCAGCCCGATGCGTCCCTGTGATTCGATCAGCAGCTGGCACATGCCCTTGCCGCCGACGTGCTCGTCCCACGCCTTGCCGGCGGCGCGCAGCGACGCGGTCACGGCGGCGAGCTTCTCCGCGTCCTCCTGGCCGATGGTCTGCGTACGGGCCTGCAGGAGTCCGTCGCCGCTCATCAGCACGGCGTACTCGACGCCCTCGACGGAGCCGAGTTCCTGGTCGAGCAGCCATCCCAGGCTGTTGCTGTGCGTGTCGCGCATGGTCAGTGTCCTTCGATGGGTCCGTTGTCTTCCGGCATCAGGCGGCCGCGTCGGCTGCCTGCCGCCCAGGCGGCGGCGACGCCGGGCCGGCCCGGCACGACGGCGTCCTCGGCCTGCCGCGAGGGCGCGCTGCGCGCCCGGGAGGGTCGTTGACGGACCGTCAGGCCGCTGGCGGTGGTCCGGGCGGGCGCCGCATCGGCGGCCTCCGGCGAGGCGGAGCCGGCGGCGGATTCGGCGGCGGACCGGGCGGCGGATTCAGGCCCGGCGAGGGCCTCCCGGGGGGCGGGCGGGGCGGCGTCCCGGGCGGGCACGGCGGTCGCTTCCGGTGCGGCGGACCGCACCGCGGGCTGTACGGCGGGCTGCGCCGCGGCGGGCCGGGGAGCGGTGGCCGGAGCGGTCAGGAGGCTCTTCGGCAGCACCAGGACGGCCCGGGTGCCCTGGTAGATGTTCGGCGCGGTCAGCTCGACCCGGAAGCCGTAGTTCTCGGCGAGCAGCGAGGCGACCCGCAGACCGGTCTGGGGATGGGCGCCGAGCCGGGTGATGTCGTCGCGGTGCTCGCCGGACATGATGTCGCTGGCCCACAGCAGCCGCTCGTCGTCCATGCGCAGCCCGGCGTCGTCCACGATCAGGAAGCAGGCGTGGTGGCCCTCCTCGACGGAGACGTGCACGCGTGCGGTCGGCGGGGAGTAGCGCAGGGCGTTGTCCAGGAGCAGCGCCAGGGTGTGCACGACGGCCTCGACGGCCCGGCTCTCCACCGCGACGGTGTCCAGCTCGTGGTGCTCGATGCGCTGGTAGCCCTCGATCCGGCCCATCGCGGCGCGGATCACATCGGTCAGCGTGGTCCGCGGCCAGCGCCGGGACAGCTTGTCGCCGGCCAGGACGGCGTACCCCTGCGCGGTGAGGAGCATCTGCTGCGCGAAGTGGTCGATGTGCACGAGGGTCGCGTACGCCTCGTCGTCCTGGTGGGAGCGCACGCCCTGGCTGATCTCCCGGCTCAGCCGGGACGCCTTGGCCACCACGTTGGACGCGAAGCTGCGCACAGCGGCGCGGGTGGCCTCGCGGGCGTCGCGGTGCGCCTTCTCGGTCTCCCGTTCGGCCGCGGCCCGGATCTGCGCGGTCTGCTCGTCGGCCGAGGCCTGCGCGGTCTCCCGCACCTGGGTCACGGTGGCGGTCAGCCGGCCGGTGAGGTCATGCAGCCGGTGGGCGAGCGCGGTGTGTGCCAGGGAGGGGGGCGGGACGAGGCCGTCGCCGGACGCCTCGCCCGAGGCCAACGCCGGTATCGCGTGCGTGAGTTGTCCGAGGGCGTACTCCGTCGCGTGCAGCTGCTCGGTGAGTTGCCGCGTATGGCCCCGCAGTTGTTCGCCTCTGGCGCGCTCGCGCCGGTACGCGCGGTGGAAGTGCCAGGTGGTTCCTGTGGCCGCCAGCGCGACCGCGGTGCCGGCGGCCAGTAACAGGTCGGTCATCGAGTCCTCTCCAAGGGGTCCGGCCCGTGAACCGGCCGGCACGGGGCAGGGCGACCGGGCGAGGTGGTACCACCGGCTGGATGCGGGCATGACAGTCCGGGTGCCGGGAACCTCGTGAACCCGCGCCTCCGCGGGCGGGCCTGCGCCGGTGAAGTCGCGGCGCGGATCCGGCCGGTGGCGAGCGCGGTGCGGCCGGGGTGAACGGGCCTGCCGGCCAAGTCGGGGAAGGCGGCGGGCACAGTGTCCTTTCGGGTCCGCGGTCTCGTCGTCCTGCGTCGCCTCCGCGACGCCCGGTGGCCGTTGCCGGTCCGCCCGGAGTTTATCGGCAAACCAGCAGTGTGTTCGACCCTTCGGCCCGGAACCTGTGAAAGATCAATGACGACCCGGCAGGGACCCTGACCTGCGGGGCCGTTCCTTCACCTATGTCCCGAACGACCCTGGTACGCAAGGGGGTCGACCCCTTTGCGTGCCCGGCCGGGCGGGCTCGCCGATGAACGCCCCGTACCTCGACGCCCTCTTGACCACCCCGGACGGCGAGCACGTCAGCGGGCCGGTGACGACTGGACCCCCGCGCGGAACTTGGGGATGCGTACGGTGACCTTCATCCCCGCTCCGACGGCGGTCTCGATGACCAGCCCGTAGGCGTCGCCGTACACCTGGCGCAGCCGCGTGTCCACGTTGCCCAGGCCGATGCCCGTGGACGGCCCGCCGGCGTCCTTCAGGATCGAGCGCAGCCGTTCCGGTTCCATGCCGATCCCGTTGTCCTCGATGATCACCCGGGCCTCGGGGCCGTCGTCCTCCGCGAGGATGGTGATGGTGCTGCGCTCCATGCTGTCCTCCAGTCCGTGCTTGAGGGCGTTCTCGACCAGCGGTTGCAGACACAGGAACGGCAGCGACACGGACAGCACCTCGGGCGCGATCCGCAGGTTCACCTCCAGCCGGTCGCCGAAGCGGGCCCGGGCCAGCTCCAGGTACTGCTCGATGGAGCGCAGTTCGTCCGCGAGCGTGGTGTAGTCGCCGTGCTTGCGGAAGCTGTAGCGGGTGAAGTCGGCGAACTCCAGCAGCAGTTCGCGGGCCCGGTCCGGGTCGGTGCGGACGAAGGAGGCGATGGATGCCAGGGAGTTGTAGACGAAGTGGGGCGAGATCTGCGCCCGCAGCGCCCGTATTTCCGCCTCGATGACGTCGGAGCGGCCGCGCTCCAGGTCGACCAGTTCCAGCTGTACGGAGACCCAGCGGGCCACTTCGTCGGCGGCCCGGGCCAGCACGGCGGACTGCGCGGGTCCGAAGGCCGCGAGGGCCCCTCTCCGGCGGCCGTCGACGGTGAGCGGGGTGACGACACCCCAGCGCACCGGGCAGTCCGGCCGGTCGCAGACGATCTTGACGGCCCGGGTGTGGCCCTTGCCCACCACGTCGGGCAGCAGCCGCTCCACCAGGTCCCGGTGGTGGGCGCCCGGCCCCTCCCAGGCGAGCACTGTCTCCTCGTCCGTCAGGGTCATGGCCGCCTCGCCCAGCAGAGGTCTCAGCCGCCGGGCCGCCTTGCGGGCGGTGTCGGAGGTGAGCCCGGCGCGCAGCGGACGCGCGGCGAGCGAGGCGGTGTGCAGGGTGTGGAACGTGGCGCGCTCCACCGGTGTGCCGAGCCCGTGCGGCTCCCCGCGGCCCTGTCGGGCGGTCAGGTAACCGGCGGCCGCGCCGAGCGCGCACAGCAGCGCCCCTCCGGCGACGCCGAGCGCGAGGGCCAGAGTGCTCATGAGGACGCTCCTTACGAGGCGCGGGGGTGAGGGATCTCCGGCTCCGCGGCGTCACGGCGGCGCGGGCGCGTGCCGTTCGTCTCGGGGAGATGCAGGCGGGCCATGACGGCGGCGGTGCTGCGCGGGACGCGGTGCCGGGTGGCGAGGGAGACCACGATCATGGTGGCGAAGCCCAGCGGCACGGACCACACCGCGGGCCAGGCGCACAGCACGCGCAGCCACCCGGAGCCGGGTGCGCCGCTCATCGCCGCGGTGACCGCGACCAGCGCCGAACCGCCGCCCACCACCAGGCCGGCGGCGGCTCCGGGCGGGGTGAGGCCGTGCCACCAGATCCCCAGCACCAGCAGCGGGCAGAAGGACGAGGCGGAGACGGCGAAGGCCAGTCCGACGGCTCCGGCGGCGGGCAGGTCCGGCAGGGCGAGGGAGGCGGCGACCGGTACCGCGATGCCCAGCAGGGTCGCGAGCCGGAAGTGCCGTACGCCGAGGGTGGGCAGGACGTCCTGGGCGAGCACGCCGGCGACGGACAGGGTGAGCCCGGACGTGGTGGACAGGAACGCCGCGAACGCCCCGCCGGCGACCAGGGCGCCGGCCAGGTCCCCGGCCATGCCGCCGATGAGCCGCTGCGGCAGCAGGAGCACCGCCGCGTCGGTGTCGCCCGACAGCGTCAGGTCGGGGGCGTACAGGCGGGCCAGCGCCCCGTAGACGGGCATGAGGAGGTAGAAGGCGCCGAGCAGGCCGAGGACGATGACGGTGGTGCGGCGGGCGGCGCGTCCGTCGGGGTTGGTGTAGAAGCGCACCACGACGTGCGGCAGGCCCATCGTGCCGAGGAACGTGGCCAGGATCAGACCGTAGGTGGCGTACAGGCTGTGCTCCTCCCGGCCCTGCGGCGCCGGTCGCGCCCAGCCGGAGGGCAGCGCGCGGGCCCGTTCCCCGGTCGCCGGCCGGGGCACGCCCGCCCCGGCGGGAAAGTCCAGCGAGGTGCCGGCCGCGACGCGGTGCGTGCCCCGGGCGAGCAGCAGCTCGTCGTCGTGGTACGTGCCGTCGATCGTGCCCCGCGCGGTGACGCGGACGGGCCGGTCGAGGACGATGTCCTGCGCGGTGTCCAGGCTGACGAGCGTGGACCGGTGGAAGGTGGCCGGGCGGTCCCAGGAGGGCTGCGGGGTGCGGTCGGCGTGCCAGGCGCCGAGCAGGAAGACCACCGGGACGAGCAGCGCGGTCAGTTTCAGCCAGTACTGGAAGGCCTGCACGAAGGTGATGCTGCGCATGCCTCCGGCCGCCACGGCTGTCGTCACCACCGCGGCGACCAGCAGGCCGCCGAGCCACTGGGGGGCGCCGGTGAGCAGGCGCAGGGTGAGTCCGGCGCCGCGCAGCTGCGGCATCAGGTAGAGCCAGCCGATGCCGACGACGAGCACGGAGGCGATGCGCCGTACCGCCTGGGACTCCATCCGTGCCTCGGCGAAGTCGGGCAGGGTGTAGGCGCCCGAGCGGCGCAGCGGGGCCGCCACAAAGATCAGCAGGACGAGGAAACCGGCGGTGTAGCCGATCGGGTACCACAGCATGTCGACGCCCTGGGCGAGCACGAGTCCGGCGACGCCCAGGAACGAGGCGGCCGACAGGTACTCGCCGCTGATGGCGTAGGCGTTCAGCCGGGGCGGGACGCTGCGGGAGGCGACGTAGAAGTCGGACGTGGTGCGGGAGATGCGCAGCCCGAGCGCGCCGACGAGCAGGGTCAGCGTCACGACCGCGGACACCGCGACGATCGCGTAGGTCTGGTTCAACCGGTCGCCCCCCTGAGCGTCGTGCGGGCCGGCCCGCGCCGTCTCACCGGGGGTCCGGCACCGGGGCTTCGCCGGTCGTGCTCGCCGCTCGCGTGGTGATCACATGTGGCGGTGAGTGTACGCAGCGGCGCCGCCGTGGAACAGGTGCCGTTCCCCTGCCGGGGGCAGCGGCGCGTCACCGCGCGCCGAGCGGCCCCGGCGGGGTCAACGGCCGCGCCGCGGAGCCGCGTTCGCCCGCCGGAAGAGGAGATCGCGCAGTTCGCGGGCGTTGCGCCGGCTCACGGCGAGGGTCTGGTCGCCGATGCGCACGCTCAGGCCGCCGCCGTCGAGACGGAGTTCCTCGATGCTCGACAGACAGACCAGGTGGCGGCGGTGGATCCGGACGAAGCCGCGGGAGCGCCAGCTCTCCTCGAGGGCGGCCAGGGAGTGGCGGATCAGGTGGCTGGCGCCCTGGCGGGTGTGCACCCGGGCGTAGTCGCCCTGCGCCTCGACGTGGGTGATGTCGTCCAGGTCGACGAAGCGGGTCACTCCGCCGAGTTCCACCGGGATGTGGGGCGCGGCCTGCGGGCCCGGGCCGGTGGCGAGGGCCTCGGTCACCCGGCGGACCGCCTCGGAGAACCGTTCCTTGCGGATGGGTTTGAGCAGGTAGTCCACCGCCTCCAGGTCGAAGGCGCGCACCGCGTAGTCCTCGTGGGCGGTGACGAACACGATCAGCGGCGGGTCCGCGAACCCGGCCAGCAGGTGTGCCATGTCCAGGCCGCTGAGGCCGGGCATGTCGATGTCGAGGAAGACCACGTCGAAGACGTCGTCCGTGTCCCGGCCCTCCCCCACGGTCCGGCCGAGCCTGCGCAGCGCCTCGGTGGCGCCCCGGGCCCCTTCGGCGCGGCTCACCCGGGCGTCGCCGCGCAGCAGATACAGCAGTTCCGCCAGGGCCGGTTCCTCGTCGTCGACGGCGAGCGCGCGCAGTCCCGCCCGTTGCGGCGCGTGGTCCTGCCCGTGTGTTGCGGCCGCAGTCCAGTCACCCATCCGACCCGTCCCCAGGCTCCCTCAGGCGGCCCACCCGTGCGGTGGGCTTCCCGAGGACGATAGCGACGACCCGCCCGGGCCCGTCCAGGCGGTGGATGTGCGCCACCGACGACGACCGGCCACCGACCGAAGGGGTCATGTCCTCTCGACGACGACCGGCCACCGACCGAAGGGGTCATGTCCTCTCGGGGCGCGCGGACTCGGCGTGCTCGTGCTCGTTCTCGTGGCGTTCCGCGCGCCGGGTGTACCAGCGCCCTATGCCCACCAGGACCGGGTAGGGCGCCAGTCCCAGGGCGAGCCACACGACGAGCGGGACGTGCCCCCGTGCGTCGTGGGCCGGCGCCAGGCGCAGCAGCAGGGGAAGCAGTCCGAGCAGGGCGACGAGCAGCGCGAGGGACGCCAGGGCTAGCCGCATCTGCCGGCGCATCAGCGCCCGCACCCGTGAGACGTCGTCGGGGGCGTCGGCTACGGCGGGGCCGGAAGGCGGACGGAACCCCCCGCCGCGGGTGCCGGCCGGATCGCCGGTGACCACCTCCCGGCGAGGGACGGAGTCCGCACCCATCTCCCACCCCCGGATCGCCCGGTCCGCACCGCCGCGGCGAGTCTACGCAGCCCCGCGTGAGCGGGCCAGGCTGCGCGGCGCGGGGGCCGGTACTGCGGTCGGCGCCGACGGAACGCGGGACGAGTCCGCCGGCGCCGGCCGCGTGTGCACCAGGTGCTCGCGGCGGGTCAGCGGCCGGCCGTCGTGGCCTCGCGGGTGCCCGGGTTCGGCTTGTGCCGGTCGTCGGCGCCCAGTGCGCGCAGGATCTCCTCGACGCTCTGCTTGGCGTCGCCGAAGAGCATGCTGCTGTTCTCGCGGAAGAACAGCGGGTTCTGGACGCCCGCGTAGCCGGACGCCATGGAGCGCTTGAAGACGATGACCTGGTCCGCCTCCCACACCCGCAGCACCGGCATGCCGGCGATGGGGCTGGCCGGGTCCTCGGTCGCGGCGGGGTTGACGGTGTCGTTCGCGCCGATGACCAGGACGACCGAGGTGCCGGCGAAGTCGTCGTTGATCTCGTCCATCTCCAGCACGATGTCGTACGGCACCTTCGCCTCGGCCAGCAGCACGTTCATGTGCCCCGGCAGGCGCCCGGCCACGGGGTGGACGCCGAAGCGGACCTCGACGCCCCGTTCCCGCAGCCGGCGCGTCAGCTCGGCGACCGGGTGCTGGGCCTGCGCGACGGCCATGCCGTAGCCGGGGGTGATGATCACCGAGGTCGCGTGGGCGAGCATCTCGGCCGCCTCGGCGGCCCGCACCTCGCGGTGCTCGCCCTGCTCCTCCTCGCCGCCGGAGGGCGCCTCGATGCCGAAACCGCCCGCGATGACGGAGAGGAAGGACCGGTTCATCGCCTTGCACATGATGTACGACAGGTAGGCGCCGGAGGAGCCGACCAGCGCGCCCGTGACGATCAGCAGGTTGTTGTCGAGCAGGAAGCCGGCGGCGGCCGCCGCCCAGCCCGAGTAGCTGTTCAGCATGGAGACGACGACCGGCATGTCGCCGCCGCCGATCGAGGCGACCAGGTGCCAGCCGAGCGCCAGCGCCAGCACGGTCACCGCGATCATCAGCCCCAGGTTGGGACGGACCGTGAACCACACGGTCAGCGCGATGAACGCGACGAGCGCGCCGATGTTCAGCGCGTTCTTGCCGGGCAGCATCAGCGGGCGGGACTTGATGCGCGCCGACAGCTTCAGGAACGCGACGATGGAACCGGTGAAGGTGACGGCGCCGATGAAGATGCCGATGAACACCTCGGCGTGGTGGATGCCCAGCAGGTCGGCGCCGATCCGGGTCTGCGCACTGCCGTGTGCCTCCACCTCAAGGTAGCTGTTCCAGCCGACCAGCACCGCGGCGAGACCGACGAAGCTGTGCAGGACCGCGATCAGTTCCGGCATCTGGGTCATCTCGACGCGGCGGGCGCGCCACAGGCCGATCGCCGCGCCGAGCGCCATCGCCAGCACGATCAGGGCCACCGCTCCCGCGGTGATGCTCTGCGCCGCGACCACGACGGTGGCGACCAGGGCGAGGGCCATGCCGGCGATGCCGTAGACGACGCCGGCGCGGGAGGTGCGGTGCTGTGACAGGCCGGCCAGGCTCAGGATGAACAGCAGCGCGGCGACCAGGTCGGCAGCGTGGGAGGCTGTCAGGGAGGTCATCTCGGCTCAGCCTTTCGAGAACATGGACAGCATGCGGCGGGTGACGGCGAAACCGCCGAAGACGTTGACGCTCGTCAGCAGGATCGCCACGACCGACAGCGCGGTGACGAGCGTGCTCTCGTGCCCGATCTGGAGCAGGGCGCCGATCACGACGATCCCGGAGATCGCGTTGGTCACCGACATCAGCGGGGTGTGCAGCGCGTGGTGCACCTTGCCGATGACGTAGTAGCCGATCACCACGGCCAGCGCGAACACCGTGAAGTTCCCGGCGAGTTGGGCGGGCGCGAAGGCGACCAGGAGGAACATGGCGAGCATGCCGAGCCCGATGAGGACGAAGCGCCCCACGGGGGTCAGCCGCGCGCGTTTCGGCTCGGGCTCCGGCTTGGGGGCCGCGGGCTGCGCGGCGGGCGCGGCGGAGACCGCGACGGGCGGCGGCGGCCAGGTGACGTCGCCGTCGCGCACCACGGTCACGGCCCGCTGCACGACGTCGTCGAAATCGATCAGCAACTGCCCGTCCTTGCCGGGCGTGAGCAGCTTGATCAGGTTCACCAGGTTGGTGCCGAACAGCTGCGAGGCCTGGGCCGGCAGCCGCGAGGCGAGGTCGGTGTAACCGATGATCGTGACGCCGTTGTCGGTCACCACGGCCCGGCCCGCGACGGTGCCCTCGACGTTGCCGCCCATCGCGGCGGCCATGTCGACGATCACGCTGCCCGGCTTCATCACCGCCACGTCCTCGGCCGTCAGCAGGCGCGGCGCCGGCCGGCCCGGGATCAGCGCGGTGGTGATCACGATGTCCACGTCCTTCGCCTGCTCGTGGTAGAGCTCGGCGGCGGCCCGGTCGTAGTCGGCGGAGGTCGCCTTGGCGTACCCGTCGGTGCTCGCCTCCTGGGCGACGTTCACCGCCAGGTACTCGCCGCCCAGCGACTTCACCTGGTCCGCGACCTCGGGCCGCGGGTCGGTGGCGCGGACGATCGCGCCGAGGCTGGAGGCGGCGCCGATCGCCGCGAGACCGGCCACGCCCGCACCGGCGACGAGCACCTTCGCCGGCGGCACCTTGCCCGCCGCGGTGACCTGTCCGGTGAAGAACCGGCCGAAGACGTGCGCGGCCTCGATGACCGCCCGGTAGCCGGCGATGTTCGCCATCGACGACAGCACGTCCATCGACTGGGCGCGCGAGATGCGCGGCACCGCGTCCAGCGCCAGAGCGGTGATGCCGGCCTCGGCGAGCGCCTGGAGCAGCTGGGGCCGCTGCGCGGGGGCCAGCACGGCGGCCACGGACGCACCCCGCCGCAACAGGGCAATCTCGGCGTCGGACGGGGCGTTCACCTTCAGCACGACGTCCGCGGACCAGGCCTCGCCGATCTCCGCGCCGGCGTCGCGGTAGGCCTGGTCCGTGAAGCCGGAGGCCGCCCCGGCCTCGGGCTCCACGACGACTGCATAGCCGAGGCCGAGCAGCTGACGCACCGTGGCGGGGGTCGCCGCCACACGCGTCTCCCCGGAAGCGGACTCGGCGACGACGCCGATGCGCTGCGGTGGGTGGTGCGCGGGTTCATGGGCAGACATTCTCGTGTTCTCTCCTCGGAGGAGGCGTGACGGGTATCCGCGATCAGTGGGTGTCCCATAGGCCGTGTTCCCCTGATGGCCGCAGGTCGTAGGAACCTACCCGCCACAATCGCCCGAGCAGAGGGGGCGGCGCCGTGGTGTGTTTCACTCCGTGAAAGACCGGCCTTCGTGTATGGCCACGTGACGCTCGTGCCGTCCCGGCGGCCCCCGGAGGGATGTCAGGGGCCACTGATAGCGTGCCACCCCCTGTCGACAAGATCACGAAAGGACGGCACCTGTGCGGGAAGTGACGCGTCATGCCGTCAGCGGCCGGCGTATGACCGAGGCGCTCGAGGACATCCACAGACGGGCCCGGGGGCGCCGGCACGGACTGCGGTACGACGACGCGTCCCCGCAGAGGCTGCGGGAGATGGGCGACGAACTCGTCGAGCACGTGGCCGCCCGGACGGTGCGGGAGTCCCTGCTCGACGAGACGTCGCGGGTCGCTCTGCGGACCGCGGCGGAGTGCGCGCTGGGAGTGCTGAGCATCGGGTGTTTCCCCGACGGTGACCAGGAGGTTCCCTTCCCGCTCATCGACGAGGAGCTCACCAGCGAGGACGTCGCCTTCGCCGACGTGGTCGACCACGCGCCCACGGCCCGGACATGGCTGGACGCGTTCCAGTTGTGCCTGGTCAGCGGGCTGGTGTGGGACTGGCAGCGCGCGATCGGGCTGACCCTGCGCGGCGACTGCGCCTCGGCGGTCCGTGACGGGGTGCCGTACTCACGGTTCACCCCGGTGTCGGATCCGGCGGATCTCGCGGCCATGGACGCCCTGTGCGGCTACTTGACCGAGGCGGAGGGGCACCTGCCACGGGACTGGCCGACCGTGCCACTGTGCAAGCCGGACGACGACGTACGCGCCGAAGCCGCCCGGCGCCTGGACGCGGCGGGCCCCGTGAGCCCCGACCTGCGTCTGCTGCGGATACTCCTGGACGACGACCGGGCCCGCTTCGAGGAAGCCCTCGCGGACCGGCTCGTCGAGCACCGGCAGAACGTGGGCGCCGATCCCGCCGCCGCGAGCCTCCTCCCGCTCGGCGCGCTCGCCGCGGCCGTCCTCGCGGTCCAGGTGCACGGCTGGGAGCTCGGCGTACGCTCCGGCTACCTGCCGCCCGATCTGCTGGGCTCGCCCCAGGCGCTGCAGCAGGCGGACGCCCTGGGCGTGAACGACCTGGGCTACTGGGCCGCCAAGTAGCCGTCCAGGGGCAGGAGGAAAGTCGCGGGGTCGGGGCCGAGGGGTATCCGATGGTCGTACACGCCGGCTACCTTCGGCCGACGCGGCAGGGGCACGGCCGTTCCTAGCGTGGCCGGTATGGATATCGACGTACGACACAGCCCGTCGTTCACGGTGGCCCGGGTGCGCCTGGCCGCCGGGGAGTCGGTGCGGGCCGAGTCCGGGGCGATGATGGCGGCCTCCGGTGGGATCGCCGTCGCGGCGACGGCGGAGGGCGGGCTGCTCAAGGGGCTCAAGCGCAGCGTCCTGGGCGGTGAGTCGCTGTTCGTCACCCGGTTCACCGCGGACGCCGGCGGCGGCTGGGTGGATCTCGCCGCGCGGCTTCCCGGTGACGTGACGGCCATCGACGTCGACGGCGGGGTCAGTCTCGCCCGCGGCGCGTGGCTGTGCTCCTCGGACGGGATCGGCCTGGACACGAAGTGGGGCGGGTTCAAGAACCTGGCCGGGGGCGAGGGCGGCTTCCTGGTGCGCGCCGAGGGGACCGGACGGGTGGCCGCCGCCTGCTACGGCGCCCTGGACCGCGTCGAGCTGGGCCCGGGCGACACGCTCGTCCTCGACTCCGGTCACCTGGTGGCCTTCGAGGACGGGCTGACGTACCGCACGCGCAAGGTGACCCAGGGGCTGATGCAGACCCTGAAGTCCGGCGAGGGTCTGGTCTTCGAGTTCACCGGCCCCGGCCGGCTGTGGACCCAGAGCCGCAATCCCTCCGCGCTGGTCACCTGGCTGACCGGCAAACTTCCCTTCAGCCGCGGCTAGTCGATGCGGGGTGTCATGAGGAACGACGGGATCAGCAGGGCGCGCTTCCTCCGCCTGGCCGGCGCGGTCGGCGCCGCGGCGGCGCTTCCACCAGTGCCCGGGGTGGCGCTTCCGCCAGTGCCCGCAGGGGCGGTTCCGGCGGCGCCCTCCGTGGCGCTTCCGGGGGCGCCCTCCGTGGCGCTTCCGGCGGCGAACGCGGCGGTGGGCCGCACCCCGCGCGGCGGGCTGCGGCACCGGGGCGTCGTCTATGAGGTCGGCGCGGGCGAGACCCCGGCCACGGCGTGGAGCCCGCTGCGCGCCCGCACGGACCTGCACGCGATACGGCACCGGCTGCACGCCGACACGGTGAAGGTCACCGGCGACGGCGTCGAGCGGCTCACGGTCACGGCCGCCGAGGCGGCGGAGCTGGGACTGGGCGTCTGGCTGGAGCCGACGCTGGGCGACGTGCCGGCCGCCGACATCCTGGACCACCTCGCGCAGACGGGCCGGTTCGCCGAGCGGCTGCGGCGCCAGGGCGTGCGGGTGCAGCTGAACGTGGGCTGCGAGTTCCTGCTGTTCGTACCGGGCATCGTGCCCGGCGCCACGGCGCAGGAGCGCATCGAGGACCTCCTGAAGGGCGCCTACGACCCGGTGCGGACGGCACGGCGGCTCGCCCGGTTCACCGCCCGGGCCGCGGCCGTGGGCCGGTCCGTCTTCCACGGGCCGCTGTCGTACGCGGCGGCGCAGGACGAGGACGTGGACTGGGACCTGTTCGACCTGGTGTGCGTCGACTACTACGGATCGCATCCCACCGCCGCGGGCCACGTCCGCGAACTGCGCCGGTACCTGCGGCCCGGAAAGCCCCTCGCCATCAGCGAGTTCGGCACCTGCACCTTTCGGGGGGCGCCGGAGCTGGGCGGCATGGGCTGGGACGTCGTCGACTACACGAAGACGCCGCCCCAGGTCAGGGCGGGCCTCGTCCGCAGCGAACGCACCCAGGCCGCGTATCTCAGCGAGGTGCTGCGCGTCTTCGAGTCGATGCGTCTGCACACGGCCATGGCCTACACGTTCGTCACCCCGGACGCCCCGCACCGTGCCGAGCCCCGGCTCGATCTGGACATGGCGAGCTACAGCCTCGTGAGGACGGTCCGGGACCGCCCGGCCGACCCGGACTCCCCGTGGCACTGGGAACCGAAGGAGTCCTTCCGCGCCCTGGCCCGTGCCTACGGCGCCGCACGCGCCGACGGCCACGGCTGAGCCCGACGGGGCGGCCGCGCGGGTCACCCCTGCGTGCGGAGCCACACCGCCGTGTCCCCGGGGAGCCTGCCGTCCGGGGTGAGGGGGCCGCTGGCCAGGAGCAGCCGTTCGTGGGACGGCAGGTCCACGGGCGCCGTCGACAGGTTGACCACGCAGAGCAGCCCGCCCGGACGCGCGAAGGCGAGGACGCCGCCCGGCGAGGGCAGCCAGGTCAGCGGGCCGTCGCCGAAGCCGCCCTCGCAGCGGCGCAGCGCCAGTGCCCGGCGGTAGAGGGTGAGCATCGACTGCGGATCACGGATCTGCCGGTCGACGGCGTACGCGGCCCAGCCGGCGGGCTGCGGCAGCCAGGGTTCGCCGTGCGAGCCGAAGCCGGCGTGGGGGGCGTCGGCCTCCCAGGGCAGCGGGATGCGGCAGCCGTCGCGGCCCGGGTCGGTGCCCCCGGACCGGAAGTGCATGGGGTCCTGGATGCGGTCGAGGGGGACGTCGGCCTCCGGCAGGCCCAGTTCCTCGCCCTGGTAGAGGTAGACGGAACCGGGCAGGGCCAGGGTGAGCAGGGCGGCGGCGCGGGCGCGGCGGGTGCCGAGCTCCAGGTCGGTGGGGGTGCCGAAGGCCTTGGTCGCGAAGTCGAAGGCGGTGTCGCGGCGGCCGTACCGGGTGACGGTGCGGGTCACGTCGTGGTTGCACAGCACCCAGGTGGCGGGGGCGCCGACCGGGGCGTGCTCGGCGAGGGTGTCGTCGATCGAGCGGCGCAGCCGGTCCGGATCCCAGGGGCAGGCGAGGAAGGTGAAGTTGAAGGCGGTGTGCAGTTCGTCGGGGCGCAGGTAGCGGGCGAAGCGTTCGGCGTCGGGGAGCCAGACCTCGCCGACGAACACGGCGCCGTACTCGTCGGCGATGGCACGCCAGGAGCGGTAGATGTCGTGCAGTGCGTCCTGGTCGATGTACGGGTGCGGGTCGACGCCCTCGGTGAAGTCGGGGAGCGCCGGGTCCTTGACGAGCAGGGCGGCGGAGTCGATGCGTACGCCCGCCACCCCGCGTTCGAACCAGAAGCGCAGGATGTCCTCGTGCTCCCGGCGGACGGCCGGGTGCGCCCAGTTGAGGTCGGGCTGCTCGGGGGTGAACAGGTGCAGGTACCACTCGCCGTCGGCCACCTGGGTCCAGGTGGGTCCGGCGAACTGGGAGGGCCAGTCGTTGGGCGGGAGTGCGCCGTCCTCGCCGCGGCCGGGCCGGAAGTGGAAGAGTTCCCGCTCGGGGCTGCCGGGTCCGGCCTCCAGGGCGGCACGGAACCAGCGGTGCTGGTCGGAGACGTGGTTGGGGACGATGTCGACGATCACCCGGATGCCCATCTCGGCGGCCTGGGCGATGAGTTTCTCGGCCTCCGCCAGGGTCCCGAAGGCCGGGTCGATGGCGCGGTAGTCGGCGACGTCGTATCCGCCGTCGACCATCGGGGAGGCGTACCACGGCGTGAACCAGACGGCGTCCACGCCGAGGTCGGCGAGGTGGGACAGTCTCGCGCGGGCGCCCGCGAGGTCCCCGGTGCCGTCACCGTCGCCGTCGGCGAAACTGCGCGGGTACACCTGGTAGATGACGGCGTCCCGCCACCAGGCGTCGGTGCGGGGCGAGTGAGGGGCTGCCACGTGAAACGGTCCTTTCGGGCAGGGGTGGGTACTTCGCCGCCGGCCCGGAGGCTGCGGGGCGTCGGACGGGCCGGCGGCGAAGACTTGGCGAGGGGCACGCGGTTCGGGCCTGCCGCGGGGCGTGAGCCCTTGAGGCCACTGGAGCGGCACAGGCGCCGGCCCTTTGGGCCACTGGAGCGGCACAGGCGCCGGCCCTCGGGGCCACTGGAGCGGCGGGAGCGTCAGCCCTTGAGGCCGCCGGCGGTCAGTCCGCTCATGATGTTGCGCTGGAAGAGCAGGAAGAGCAGCAGCGTCGGCAGTGAGGCGATGGTGAGTGCCGCGATCAGGACGTTCACGGGGACGCCGTTGGACAGCGAGTAGATGCCGACGTTGAGGGTCTGCTTGGCGGGGTCGGGCAGGGTGAGCATCGGCCAGAGGAAGTCCTTCCAGACGCCGACGACCGCGAAGATCGACACGACGCCGAGGACGGGCCGGGAGATCGGCAGCACGATCGACCACAGGACGCGCAGCGGGGAGGCGCCGTCCATGGCCGCGGCGTCGAGCAGTTCCTTGGGGATGGAGTCGAAGAACCGCTTCAGCAGGAAGATGTTGAAGGCGTTGGTCACCGACGGCAGCCAGATCGCCCAGGGGGTGTTCAGCAGGTTGCGCTGCACGACCGGCACGTCGAGCACGGTCAGGTACTGGGGTACGACGAGCACGGTCGCCGGGATCATCAGCGTGGCGAGCATCATGCCGAGGATCGCCTTGCCGAGGACGGGCCGCAGCTTGGACAGCGAATAGGCGGCGGCGACGTCCAGGACGAGCTGGAAGGCGAGGGCGCCGAAGGCGTAGTACAGGGTGTTGAGCAGCAGCGTGGAGAGGTCCATGACCTGCCAGGCGCGGGAGTAGTTGTCCGGGGTGAAGGTGTTCGGCACCCAGGTCGGGGGTGTCTGCACCACCTCCTGGGTGTCCTTGAAGCCGCTGGAGACCATCCAGTACAGCGGGCCCAGGAAGACCAGGGTGAACCCGGTGACGACCACCGCGAAGACCGTCCAGTAGAGGGCCTTGCCGCGGGGGCGGGCGAGCCGGGCCGGTGAGATGAGTGTGCGTGTGGACATGCCGGTCTCCCCCGGTCTACTCGTCGTCGGCGCGGCTGAGCCTGGCGTACGCCGCCGAGAATCCGGCCAGCAGGACGAGCAGGAGCAGTCCGAGCGCCGCCGCGGCACCGTAGTTGTTGAAGTTGAAGGCGTACTGGTAGATGAGGTAGACGACCGTGGTGGTCGAGCCTTCGGGTCCGGCGCCGCCGGTGAGCAGGAACGGCTCGACGAAGACCTGCATGGTGGCGATGATCTGCATCAGCAGCATCAGCGACAGCACGAGCCGGGTCTGCGGGATGGTGACGTGCCAGATCTTGCGCAGCAGGCCGGCGCCGTCGAGTTCGGCCGCCTCGTACAGTTCGCCGGGGATGCCCTGGAGCGCGGCGAGGTAGACGAGGGCGGCGCCGCCCATGTTCATCCAGGTCGCGGCGACGACGATGGACGGCATCGACAGGTCCGGGTCCTGCAGCCACTGCTGTTCGGGCAGGTGCAGGAACCGGAACACCTCGTTGAGCAGGCCGTATCCCGGGTCGTAGAGGTACTTGAAGAGCAGCACCGAGGCGACCGGGGGCAGCATCACCGGGAGGTAGACCAGCAGTCTGAGGTAGCCCTGGCCGTGGTGGAACTCGTTGATGACGATCGCGGCGACGAACGGGACCAGGAAGCCGAGCAGCAGCGCCAGCACGGTGAACAGCGCGGTGTTGCGCCAGGCCTGCCAGAAGGCCGGGTCGTTGAAGACGGTGGTGAGGTTGTCCAGGCCGGCCCAACTGGTGCGGCCCGCCTCGGCCTTCTGGAAGGCGAGGGCGAACTCCCGGATCATCGGGTACCAGGAGAACACCGCGAAGCACAGGACGGCGCCGATGAGGAAGCCGTGTGCGGTGAGGTTGCGGCGCAGGCTCCGCAGGAACCGGTCGCGGCCGGGCGGGGGGTCCGTCTGGAGGGGCGGGGCGTGACGGCGGGCGGGGTCCGCCTTGCTCGGGGTCAGGCTGGGGGCCGACATCGTCGCTCCTTGGTGCGTGCTGGTCTGGCGTCACGGTCGCGGGCGGGGTCCGAAGAAGGCCGTCGGCGGCGTCGCCCGGTGGGCGCCGCGCGGGGCGGGGGCGGCCCCGGGGCCCTCCCCCGCCGGTGTCACTGGCCGGCCAGGACCTGGTTGACCTGTGCCTCGGCCGTGGACAGCAGCTTGTCGAGGTCGGCGTCCTTGTCGGTGAGGACACCGGACATCACGTTGTCGAGGACCTTGTAGAGCTCCTGGGCCTTCGGCGGCTCGGCCTTGCCGGGCACCGGGTTGTCCATGAACGTCTTGAAGTTGGCGACCGGCATGGTGGCGTTGGCGAGCCGGGCGGCGTCGTCCTTCTTCTTGGACTCGCCCCGCCAGAAGTTGGGCTGCGGGACGCCGACGGGGAGCTGGTCGGCCTTGGTGCGGGACCAGTCGAACTGGCCCTTGCCGACGGTGAGGTTCTTGTAGTTCAGCCAGGCGACGGCGGCCTTGATCTTGTCGGCGGAGATCCCCTTCTTGATCATGTAGTTGTTACCGCCGGCCAGCGTGTTCTTCTCGCCGGGGATCGGGCCCATGCCGAAGTTCTCGTACGTCGCGCCGAGTTGCTGGACCATGTAGGCGATGTCGTCGGGGGCGGCGAGGAACATGCCGAGCTTGTCGGTGGCGATCTGCTTCTGCAGGTCGCCCCACTTCAGCAGCTGGGTCTTGCCCATGCTGTCGTCCTCCCAGCGCATCGCGTGGAGGTTGCGCACGACCTGCTTGCCGATCTCGTTGTTGAAGGCGGCCTTCTTGCCGCTGGTGTCCACGATGTCGCCGCCGAGGCTGTACATCTGCGCGGTGAAGTGCCAGCCGCCGGTGTTGGCCGCGCTGTACTCGCCGTAGCCGGCGATGCCGTTGCCGAGCCCGGCGATCTTCTTGGCTGCGGCGCGGACCTCGTCCCAGGTGCGCGGCGGGTTGTCCGGGTCGAGGCCGGCCTGCCGGAACAGTCCCCGGTTGATGAGCAGGCCCATCGTGTAGTTGCTGGTGGGCAGGCCGTAGAGCTTGCCGTCGTGCTTGAGCGAGCCGAGGACGTCCGGGTCGATGTCCTTCAGCGCGGGCACGCTCTTGTCGTTGACGTAGGCCGTGATGTCCTCGGCGCCGTCGTTGTCGAGCACCTGCGGCAGGTCGGTGAAGTACGTGTAGAACACGTCGGGCTGGGACTTGGCCTTGAGCATCGCGGTGAAGCGCGGCGGCTCCAGGCACTGGCCCGGGGTGGAACGGCCCTCGATCGTGACGTTCGGGTAGATCTTGTGGAACGCGGCGACGTCCTCGTTCCACTCCTTCAGCTCGGCCGCCTTCGCCGCCGGGGGCATGCAGTCGATGGTGATCGTCACCTTGGTCTTCGGGTCCAGCGGCGCGGCCGGGTCGGAGGACCCGCTGCCGGAGTTGCCGCTGCCGTTGTCGCTGCTGCTCGTGCCGCAGGCGGCGAGAGCGGTGAGCGTGAGAGCGGAGACGACGACGACCGCGCCGGTGCGGCGGGTACGGCGGAGCCGGGCTGTTCTCATGGGTGGTCCCCTTCGGGCAGGAACGGTGAGGTGGCCCCGTCGCCGGTGCGTGGTGGGGCGTTGTGGGGCGTGGCGGGACGTGGTGAGGCGTGGTGGGGCGTCGCACACTCAACCACCGTCGACAACTGGACGCAATATCTCGCACAGTTCTCGTAAATACTCGACAGTTGAGGGAAGCGGAGCTTCCGCTGCCGATGAATCGCAGGCAGGCCGGCGCAAGCCCGCACCGGACTCGCGCCGGCCCCCTGCTCGTGCGGCGGCGCCTGGAGGGCGCCGCCCGTCACGGGTTGACGTTGATCTTGAAGGTGGAGGTGGTGTTGCGGATGTCGACGGCGTTGCCGCTCAACTCCAGGCCGTTGAAGGTGACTTCGCCGACCGCCGGGCCCTGGTCGGCTTCGGGCATCTCATTGGCCCACAAACCGAAGCCCGACTTGGCGTCGAAGGCGTCACCGCTCTTGCGTGCGCCCGTGATGGAGATGTCGGTGAAGACCGTGTCCTTGATCGGGTTCACCGGCCGGCCGCCCTGGTACTGCGTCTGGAACATGATCCCGCTGTAGGTGGGATCGACGATGTCCACGTGGTTCACCCTGATCCCCTGGAAGACCTTCGACGCGGAGAACAGCCAGATGCCCGGGAAGGTCTGCTGCCCCCAGAAGTGGCCGCCGGCCCGGACGACGGAGATGTTCTCGAAGGTCGTCGGATCGGTCCCGAAGCCGTTCATCGGATAGCCGAAGTCCAGCGACGAGATGGTGATCCCCGAATAGGTCAGCGTGTCCGCGATGTGGATGTTGCGGAAGGTGTTGTGGTAGCCGCCGTAGACGGCCACTCCCGCGGCACGCCAGGTCAGGGTGGTGGTGAGGTTCTCGAAGACGTTGTTCTTCTCGTCCGCGCCGCCCGCGTCGATCGCCGAGAACAGCGCGAAGCTGTCGTCGCCGGTGGCGCGCGCGTCGTTGTTGGTGACGAGGTTGTCGGTGGAGCCGTTGGTCATGTTGACGCCGTCGGCGAACAGGTCCCGTATCCGGGAGTTCTCGATGGTCATCCGGTCGGTGTCGGCGCCCCAGTACAGGCACACGGTGTGCTCGTCCCAGATGTTGTCGATGACGATGTCGGAGACGCCCGAGAAGTCGAACACCTTGCCCGGTCCGTCGATGCGCGAGGTGTAGTTGCCGAAGTAGGCGAAGCCCTTGAACAGCGACCCCTTGGCGGAGGCCTCCGCGCGGAAGCCGATGTCCGTGTTCTCCTGCGAGGCCGGTGCGTGGAAGGCCGTGAACCACGGTCCGGCGCCGACCACCTGCACGGCCTTGCCGTACACCTGGAACTTGCTCGACGTCTCGTAGTCGCCGGGCGGAAGGTAGACGCCGACGAGCTTGCCCGTGGTGTCCATACGGACCTTGTCGAGGGCGTCCTGCACCGCCTGGTGCGTGAAGCCGGCGGGCACGACGTAGGTGGCCGGGTCGGGGTTGGCGACCGGGGTGGCCTGCTCCAGGTCGACGAAGTCGATGGCGTACGTCGACGTGTTGGCGGCGTCCTTCTGCAGCCGGATCCTGCTCCCCTTGGGCACGGTCTCGCCGAGCAGGATGTGCGCCTCGTCGTAGATGTGCCGCGGGGCTCCGGCGCTCGGGGAGTTGCCGGGTGACGCCTCCGCGCCGTACAGCCAGGCGTACTTGGAGGTCAGCGGCAGCGCCTTCTTGAAGACGCCGTCGACGTAGACGTCGATCGTGGAGTCGATGCCGCCGCCGCCCGGCGCGTCCGGGATGGAGAAGCGGGTCACCAGCGTGTTGGTCGCGGCGCGGGTGGTGAACTCGACGTACTCGCCGGTCGCGTCCAGGCTGACGGCCTTGCGGCCGGAGGCCTCACCGGCGATGTCCCCGATGGTCCGGTTGGGGCCCACGACAGTGGCTCCGCCACCGACTGTGCCGTCCTCCGCCTCGTACGTGTCGTACGGCATGTGGGCGCCGCGCCCGACGAACAGCGGCCGGCTGGAGGTGTTGTTCTGGCGCTTGACCGGCACCTCGTTCGCGTCGTCGGCGATCACCGTCTTCACGGTGTACGAGCCGTTGGCCGCGGTCCACGGCCCGAGCTCCACGTCCGCCGAGGCGCCGGCGGCCAGCGAGCCGCTGTAGGCGCCGCTCAGGGTCCTGACCGTGGTCCCCTGGGAGTCGGCGAGGGTGAGTGTGACGCCGTGGCTGCCCGCGGCGCTCGCCTCGTTGCCCTGGTTCTTGAGCGCCACCTTGAAGGTGACGGCGTCCCCGGCCGCCGGGCTGGACGGCGAGGTGGTCACCGAGGCCGCGACCAGGTCGGCGCTCTCCACCGGCTTGACCACCAGGGAGGTGGGGCTGGTGTAGGTGTTGTTGGTCTCGTTCTGCTCGATCACCTTGTCTCCGTCGTCGGCGACGGCACTGAGCTGGTACGTGCCGGCCTCGCGCTGCCCGAGAGAGGCGGTGACGGTGGATTGCGCGCCTGCCGCCAGCGGGCCGACCTGCGCGGTGGCCACCTTGGTGCCGCCGAGCCGTACGGCCACGGTGCTCGCCGGGGCGTCGGCCGGCCCGCTGTTGCGCACGGTGGCCGAGACGCTGACGGCGTCCGACTCCACCGGGGCGGCGGGGGACACGGTCAGCCCGGTGACCTCCAGGTCGGGGTTGGGCGCCGGGATGCCGATCACCTGGAACTCGGCCAACTGGCCCGCCGACGAACCGGAGTTGGCGGTGAACTTCAGCTGCACGTCGGCCACCCGAGCGGACACGGGCACGGTGACGGTGTTGCCCTCGGCCGGGTCGAACGTGTAGCTCTTCGCCGCGACCAGCGAGGTGAAGCCGGCGGCGCTCTGCTCGCGCCCGAGGACCTCGATGGTCTGCGTCCGCCTGGACCAGGCGGAGTCCGGGTTGAGCTTGAGAACCAGGTGGTCGAGGTCGGCGTTGGCGCCCAGCTTGACGGTGAGGGTGTTCGGGTAACTGCCGCCCGCGCCCTCCCAGTAGGTGCTGACGTCGTTGTCGTCGGCGTTCTCGGCGGCGTACGTGTACACCACGGACGAGGCGCTGATCGGCTTGCCCACGGCGAGGTTGGAGCCGCCCCCGCCGCTGCCGTTGCGGATGACGCTGTTGCTCGCCGCGGACCGGTTGCCCGCCGCGTCCTTGGCCCGCACGGTGTAGGTCAGCGTGCTCGTCGCGGGCTGGGTGTCGGTGTAGGTGGTGACGTCGCCCGCGACACTGGCCCGCAGGGTGTTGTCGGCGTAGATCTCGTACGCCGTGACGCCGACGTTGTCCGAGGAGGCGGTCCAGGTCAGCTTGATCTTGCCGTCGCCGGGTTCGGTGAGGGCGAGGTTCCCGGGCGCGGTCGGGGCCTGGGTGTCGCCGGTGTCGCCCTTGCGGGTGACGGTGTTGCTGTTGGCGGACTGGTTGCCGGCCGCGTCCCTCGCCCGCACGTAGTAGGAGACCGTCTCGCCGGCCGGCCGGGTGTCGGTGTAGGTGGTGACGCCCGCGCCGACACTGCTGAGCAGCGATCCGTCCGCGTAGATGTCGTACCCGGTCACGCCCGTGTCGTCGGTGGCGGCGTTCCAGGTCAGCCGGATCTGCCCGGTGGCCGGCTCGGTGAGCGCGAGTCCGGTCGGGGCGCTGGGTGCCTGGGTGTCGCCGGTTGCGGGGCCGTAGACCTCCAGCTCGGAGATCTGCGCCGCGGGCTGGACGGTGTTGGCCGTGACCAGCACCCGCACATACCGGGTGGTGGTCGCGTCGAAGGTGATCGTCGCCGTGTTCCCGCTCGCGGAGTCGAAGGTGTAGGCGCGGGAGGCCGTCAGGTCCGTGAAGTCGGTGCCGTTGGTGCTGCCCTGGATCTTCAGCGTCTGGCTGCGGGTCTCCCAGCCGGCCGGCAGCCGCAGGACGACGCGGTCGACCCGGACGGAGGAGCCGAGATCGGCCCGCAGCCACTGCGGGAAGGCGTTGCCGGCGCTCTCCCAGTACGTGGCCCGGTTGCCGTCGTTCGCGTTCCCGGCGGCGTAGACCTGGGTGGTGGAGCTGGCCGTCAGGGGGCGTCCGGCCGCGAGGTTCGCCGACGATCCCGTCGCGGTGTGCACCTCCAGCTCGGAGAGCTGCGCCGCCTGCCAGCCCGTGTTGGCGGTGACGGCGATCCGGACGAACCGGGTCTGGGTCGCCGGGAAGGCCACCGTCACGGTGTTCGCGGAGGCCGGACTGAAGGTGTACGTCGCGCTGTTCTTCAGGGTGCTGAAGCTGGTGCCGTCGGCGCTGCCCTGGACGGAGAGGGTCTGGTCGCGGCTCTGCCACCCGGCGGGCAGCTTCAGGACGACCTCGTCGACCCGCTCGGTGGCGCCGAGGTCGGTCTGCACCCACTGGGGGAATTCCGGGCCGGCGCTTTCCCAGTACGTCCCCTGGTCGCCGTCGGTGATGTTCGGCGCCGCGTACCCGCTGTGGGTGCTGCTCGCCGACGCGGTGTCCCCCAGCGCGATGTTCGGCCCTCCGGCGGCCCGGGCGGCCATCGCCGGGCCGCCCAGTGCCAGGAGGCTGGTCACGATCACGGTGCTCAGGGCCCGTGATCTCCCTCTGCGGATTGTCATCGGTCCTCGATCTCTCCCCGTAGCCATGGTCGGTTTGAGTTGTCAGCTTTTTGCGCTTGCGGCTCAGAGAGTTGCAGAGGATCGTCCGAACGTCTACGGCTCGGACGAAGACTGTGTCAACGGACGTCACGGTGCGGGAGCTTGGGGAGCGAGGCGGGCCGCCGACCGCGAGACGACAACGGCGCCGGCCCCCGGGGAAGAAGTCCCGGGGGCCGGCGCCTGCTGAAGGTGGTGTGCGGGTCAGCTCACAGGGGCCTGGGCGGTCGAGCCGCGGACCACCAGTTCGGGCTCGAACAGCAGCTCACCGGGGTGGGCCTGGGTGCCCTGGATCTGGGTGCACAGCAGCTCGACCACGGCCCGCCCCATCGCCTCGATGGGCTGCCGGACGGTCGACAGCGGCGGCTCGGTACAGCTCATGAAGGCCGAGTCGTCGAATCCGACGACCGAGACGTCCCCCGGCACGGACAGTCCGCGGCGGCGCACCGCCCTGATGGTTCCGAGGGCCAGCGGGTCGCTCGCGCACACGATCCCGGTGACACCCCGCTCCAGCAGACGCGCGGCGGCCGCCTGCCCGCCCTCCAGGGAGAAGATCGACCGTACGACGAACTCGTCCGGCAGCGTGGTCCCGGCCGCCTTCGCCATGGCCCGTGCGGCGTCCAGCTTGCGCCCCGACGGCACGTGGTCGCCGGGGCCGAGGACGAGACCGATCCGCTGGTGCCCCAGCGAGGCCAGGTGGCGCCATGCCTGCTCGACGGCGACGGCGTCGTCGCACGAGACGCAGGGGAAGTCCAGGCCTTCGATGGACGCGTTGATCAGCACCACCGGGATGTTGCGCTCGGCCAGTTGCCGGTAGTGCTCGTGGGGCGCGTCGGCCTGCGCGAACAACCCGCCGGCGAACACCACGCCGGACACCTGCTGTTGCAGCAGGAGCTCGACGTAGTCGGCCTCGGAGACGCCGCCCTGTGTCTGCGTGCACAGCACCGGCGTCAGCCCCTGCTGCGCCAGGGCACCCCCGATCACCTCGGCGAAGGCCGGGAAGATGGGGTTCTGAAGCTCCGGCAGCACCAGGCCGACGAGCCGCGCGCGTTCGCCCCGCAACTGCGTCGGCCGCTCGTAGCCCAGGACGTCGAGCGCCGTCAGCACGGCCTGCCGTGTCGCGTCGGAGACACCGGGCTTGCCGTTGAGGACACGGCTGACCGTGGCCTCGCTGACCCCCACCTTCTTAGCCACCTGAGCAAGTCGTCGCGTCATACACGCAAGGCTAGCGCAAGCAACGCAAGCGGGTTACGTGCCTCATACATCGGCCGAGCGGGTGCCGCGCAAGCGAGGTGGGGGTGTCAGTCCTGGTGCCGACGCCGCAGCAGGTGCCGGGCGACGAACGCGGCGGCGACGACGCCCAGGGCGATGAGGGCGTAGAGCTGGTAGCGGCTGATCTCGTCGTAGAGGGTGGTGATGTGGGTGCCGGCCAGGTAGGCCAGCGTGGTCCACAGGCCGACCCAGAGCGCGGCGCCGAGGGCGTTGAAGACGAGGAAGCGGCGCCAGGGCATGCCGCTGGTGCCCGCGATGATGCCGTTGCCCTGGCGCAGGCCCTCGATGAACCGGGCGACGGTGACGATCTTGGCGCCGTTGCGGGTGAAGAACTCCTCGGCCCGGTGGAAGCGTTCGGGGGGCAGCAGCACATAGCGGCCCCAGCGGTGGACGAAGGCGCGTCCGCCGGTACGCCCGATCAGGTAGCCGACGTTGTCCCCGGCGACCGCCGCGGCGAACGCGAGCACCGCGACGGCGACGATGTTCAGCCGTCCGGCTCCGGCGTAGACGCCCGCCGCGATCAGGATGGTCTCGCCGGGGGCGGGAATGCCGAAGTCCTCCACGAAGACGACGGCGCCGACGGCCCAGTAGCCGTAGTGGCTGAGCACCGGGGCCAGGTGGGCCAGCGGGCCCGGGAGAGGCGGGGCCATGTGCCCCACCGTACGTCACCGGACCCCCACCGGCCCGGGCCCGGCGCCGAGCCGCGGCAGACCTCGGCCTCCGTACGGGAGCCGCGGCGCGAGCACCGCACCGGCCGGCCGCCCGCACCGGCGTCGCCGCCTCCACCGCCCACCGCATCCCGCACGGGCAGGGTCTGCCCGTCCTGGCGTGCCGTTAGGGTGCGGGCATGAGCAGGCAGACGCCGACCCTGGAGGACGTCGCCCGTGCGGCGGGGGTGTCGCGGGCAACGGTCTCCCGGGTCGTGAACGGCGTACGCAACGTCGATCCCGTGCTTCAGGAGATGGTGCGCCGGGCGATCCAAGTCACCGGATACGCCCCCAACAGGGCCGCCCGCTCGTTGGTGATCCGGCGCGCCGAGACGGTCGCCCTCGTGGTGTCGGGGGTGGGGGACGTCGCGGACGACGACACCCGGAACGCCTTCGTCACCCGGGTCTTCACCGACCCCTTCTTCGGGCGGGTGGTCGGCGGAGTCGTGGGCTTCCTGCGGCCGCGCTCGATGCATCCGGTGCTGATGTTCGCCGAGTCGGCCGAGGACCGGCGGGAGGTGCTGACCTGTCTGCGGCAGGGCCGGGCCGACGGCGCGCTCGTCGTCTCGACGCATCCCGGGGATCCGCTGCCCGCCCAGCTGGCCGAGGCGGGGCTGCCGGCGGTGCTGTTCGCCCGTCCGGCACGGCCGGTCCCGTTGAGCCACGTCGACCTCGATCACCGGGCCGGCGGACGGCTGGCGGCGCGGCATCTGCTGGCGCGTGGCTGCCGCAGGCCGGGCACGGTGACCGGTCCGCTGGACGTGCCCGCGAGCCGTGAGCGACTGGCGGGCTTCCGTGAGGCCCTGGCGGAGGCCGGCGTGACGGACGCGCCGCTCGCCGAAGGGGGTTTCACCCTCACCAGTGGAGTGGAGGCGACGGCGGCGCTGGTGGCCCGGTGCCCCGACGTCGACGGGGTGTTCGCGGCCAACGACCTCATGGCCGAGGGCGCCTGCCGGCTGCTCCAGGAACGCGGGAGGCGGATTCCCGAGGATGTCGCCGTGGTCGGCTTCGACGACAGCGGTGTCGCCGCGTCCTGCCGGCCCGCGCTGACGTCGGTCCGTCAGCCGGTGGAGCGGATGGCCGAGGAGATGGCCCGTCTTCTGGACGCCCACATCCGCGGTGAGCGCACCGAGCCGGCCTCGGTCGTCTTCGCCCCGCAGCTCGTCACACGGGAGTCGGCCTGACGCTCCCTCGCTTCACGGGCCTGTGCTCACGCGAGCCGTCGCCCGAGCCCGGCCTTCCACGGTGGCGCCGGCTTCCGCGTGCCCGAAGAAGCCGGCCGGCGCCGCCCGCCGTGGGCGAAGAAGTCGCCCAGCGGCAGGGTGGCCGCTCCGACGGTCACCGCGTCCGGGCCAAGGCGGCCGAGTTCGATGCCGACGCGGGCGGCGGGGTGGCGCAGAGCGTGGGCGAGGGCGTGGCGGCGTACCGACTCCAGGAAACGGGCGCCGAGTTGAAGTCCGGCCCAGCCGCCCACGAGGATGCGCTCGGGCTGGAAGAGGTTGATGAGGTCGGACAGGCCGGCGCCCAGGTACTCGGCGGTCTCGGCGAGGACGGCCGTGGCCACCTGGTCGGGCGCGTCGCCGTCGACCGGGTGGGCGGCGGCGAGGAGTCGCGTCAGCGCGGCCTCCTGATCGGCTCCCGCCGACGGGCTGCCGCCCGCCTCACGCCAGCGCTCGAGGAGTGCCTCGGCCCCCGCGTACGCCTCCAGGCAGCCGAGCGCGCCGCACCGGCAGCGTCGCCCCCGCACCCGCACGGTGAGGTGGCCCCACTCGACCGCCCGGCCGTCGGCGGCGTCGTCGGTGACCACACAGGCGCCGACACCGGATCCGAAGAGCACCACCACCGCGGAGCGGGCGCCCCGTCCGGCGCCGAACCACATCTCGGCCTGCCCCAGGGTCTTCGCCCCGTTGTCGATGAAGTACGGCACCCGGCTGGTAGTTGGCTGCAGGCGCGCAGGAGGCGTTCCAGCGGAACCGCGTCCCAGCCGATCGTCTGGCCGTGCACGACGGCACCGTCGGTGGCGGTGGGCTGGACGATTCCCGGCACCCCGACGCCGACGCCCAGCAAGCTGGCCGCCTCGACGCCGGAGGTCTCAAGGACCTCTGCGACACCGTCGTGGATGTGGCGGAGGACGACACCGACGTCGTACTCGCCCGGCTGGGTGAAGGGCCGTTCGGTGCGGGCGAGTTCGGCGAGGGAGAGGTCGAACAGCTCGACGCGTACCCGGGTTTCCCCGACGTCGACGCCGATCATGTGGGCGCTGCCGGGTGCGATGCGCACCAGAGCGCGGGGACGGCCGCGATGGCCGCCGGCGCCGCCGGAGTCCTCCAGCAGTCCGTCGGAGAGCAGTTCGCCCACGACGTTGCTGATCGTGCCCGAGCTCAGGCCGGTTGCGGGGATGAGCTGGAACCGGCTCATCGGCCCGTCGAAATACAACTGTTGCAATACGGCCGTCCGATTCTCTCTTCGCAGGTCACGTACGGTGCGACCACTGCGCGCTGCCACCCGGGCCTCCTCGTGTGCCGCCGTCGTCGGGGGAAGTGCTGCGCCGGACTCTTGACGACGCCTCACCCCACGACTTAACTCACGTTCTAAATTAAGCCATGGGGGGCTTCGGTGCCGAACGGGGTCGGCTCCGGTGACACCTTCACGGCTCTCGCCTCCCGGAAAGGGACACCAGGAGCCATGCGCAACATCAGAGCCGCGGCCCTCAGCGCCGTCACCTTGTCTCTCGCCCTCACGGCCACGGCCTGCGGCGGCGGTTCGTCCACCGGTGGCGGGTCCGACGACTCGCCGAAGACGCTCACCTACTGGGCCTCCAACCAGGGCGCGAGCATCGAGGTCGACAAGAAGGTCCTCCAGCCGGAACTCGACAAGTTCGAGAAGCAGACCGGCATCAAGGTCAAGCTGGAGGTCGTCCCCTGGTCCGACCTGCTCAACCGCATCCTCACGGCCACCACCTCCGGCCAGGGCCCCGACGTGCTGAACATCGGCAACACCTGGTCGGCCTCGCTCCAGGCGACCGGCGCCCTGCTGCCCTGGGACGCGCAGAACTTCGGCACGATCGGCGGCCGGGACCGCTTCGTCGACTCGGCCCTGGGTTCCACCGGCGTGGCCGGCAAGGACCCGGCGGCGGTGCCGCTGTACTCGATGGCGTACGCGCTCTACTACAACAAGCAGCTCTTCGCGGAGGCCGGCCTCACCAAGCCGCCGGCCACCTGGGACGAACTGGTCGCCGACGGCAGGAAGATCGAGGCCAAGGGCAAGAACGGACTGGGCGCCGAGGGCTCGAACCTGTCGAACAACATCCACCAGGTCTTCGTCCTGGCCCGCCAGCACGGCGCCGATTTCTTCACCCAGGACGGCAAGCCCGACTTCACCAGCGACGGCGCGGTCGCGGCGGTCAAGCAGTACGTCGACCTGATGGCCAAGGACAAGATCGTCAACCCCGGCAACGCCGAGTACGCGCAGAACCAGTCGCTGAGCGACTTCGCCAAGGGCAAGACGGCGATGGTGCTGTGGCAGACCGCCTCCGCCACCTTCAAGTCGCTCGGGATGAAGGACTCCGACTGGGGCGTGGCCCCCGCGCCGGTGCAGTCGGGCGCCCCCGGCACGGACACCCAGGTCAACTCCATGGTCGCCGGCATCAACATGGCGGTCTTCAAGAACACCCACAACCTCGACGGCGCCAGGCAGTTCGTGAAGTTCATGACCAGCGACACCGAGCAGAAGATCCTCAACACCGCCTACGGGTCCATCCCGCCGGTCAAGTCCGCCCAGTCGGATCCGGCGTTCAACGCCCAGGGCACCGCGGTCCTGCGGCAGACCCTGGCCGCCAGCGCGCAGGCGCTGCCCCAGGTGGCCGACGAGTCGCAGTTCGAGACGGCGGTGGGAACGGCCGTCAAGGAACTCTTCGCCGACGCCGCGGCCGGCCGTGCGGTGACCACCGAGTCGGTGAAGGCCAAGCTGGCCAAGGCGCAGCAGCAGATGCCCGCGAAGTGAGCCGGGACGCCCTGATGACGACCACTGTTCCCGAGCCGGACACCCGGGCGGTGCACAAGAACTCCCCCGGTGCGGCGCGCGGCCCCCGCCGCCGCACCGGGCGGATCCGCCGTATCGGACTGCCCTACCTGCTCCTGCTGCCCGCCCTGCTGCTCGAACTGCTCGTGCACCTGGTGCCGATGGTCATCGGCATCACCATGAGCTTCAAGCAGCTCACCCAGTTCTTCATCCGCGACTGGAGCAGCGCCCCCTGGTCCGGCCTCGGCAACTACCGCCTGTCGGTCGACTTCGACGGCCCCGTCGGCGAGGCGCTGCTGCACTCCTTCCTCGTCACCTGCGGCTACACCGTGCTGTCGGTGGGCCTGTGCTGGCTCCTCGGCACGGCCGCCGCGATCTGCATGCAGGACACCTTCCGCGGCCGCGGCCTGCTGCGCACCGTCTTCCTGGTGCCGTACGCGCTGCCGGTCTACGCGGCCGTCATCACCTGGGCGTTCATGTTCCAGCACGACAACGGCGCGGTGAACCACATCCTGCACGACCAGCTGCACCTCACCGACCAGCCGTCCTTCTGGCTCATCGGCGACAACAGCTTCTACGCCCTGCTGATCGTCTCGGTGTGGAAGGGCTGGCCGTTCGCCTTCCTCATCGTGATGGCCGGGCTGCAGAACATCCCCGGCGAGCTGTACGAGGCGGCCGCCCTGGACGGCGCCGGGATGTGGCAGCAGATCCGCCGTATCACGCTGCCCTCCCTGCGCCCGGTCAACCAGGTGCTGGTGCTGGTGCTGTTCCTGTGGACGTTCAACGACTTCAACACCCCGTACGTCCTGTTCGGCAAGGCCGCCCCGGAGGCCGCCGACCTCATCTCCATCCACATCTACCAGTCGTCGTTCGTCACCTGGAACTTCGGCACCGGATCGGCCATGTCCGTCCTGCTGCTGCTCTTCCTGCTCGTGGTGACGGGCGCGTACCTGCTGTTCACGTCCCGAGGGAGGAAGCCGGCCGATGTCTAGCACCTCGCCCGCGCCGCGCTCGCCGATGGCGCCGCCGCGCTCCTTCCTGTGGTCCCGGCGGATCTTCCTGACGCTGCTGACCGCGTTCGTGCTGCTGCCCGTGTACGTCATGGTCTCCAGCTCGCTCAAGCCCCTGCAGGACGTCTCCGGGAAGTTCCGCTGGCTGCCCAGCGGGCTGACGATCCGGCCGTACATCGACATCTGGTCCACGGTCCCGCTCGCCCGCTACTTCACCAACTCGCTGATCGTGGCGGGCGCGGCCACGGTCTGCTCGGTGGTCATCGCGGTGTTCGCCGCGTACGCGGTCAGCCGCTACGACTTCCGCGGCAAACGCGTGTTCACGGTGACCGTGCTGTCCACGCAGATGTTCCCCGGCATCCTCTTCCTGCTGCCGCTGTTCCTGATCTACGTCAACCTCGGCAACGCGACCGGCATCGCCCTGTTCGGCTCGCGCGGCGGCCTGATCCTGACATACCTCACGTTCTCGCTGCCGTTCTCCATCTGGATGCTGATCGGTTACTTCGACTCGGTGCCGCGAGACCTGGACGAGGCGGCACTGGTCGACGGCTGCGGACCGCTGCGCGCGCTGCTGCGGGTCGTGGTGCCGGCCGCGATCCCCGGCATCGTCGCGGTGGCCGTCTACGCCTTCATGACCGCCTGGGGCGAGGTCCTGTTCGCCTCCGTCATGACCAACGACACCACCCGCACGCTCGCGGTGGGCCTGCAGGGCTACTCCACGCTCAACGACGTCTACTGGAACCAGATCATGGCCGCCTCGCTCGTGGTCAGCGTCCCCGTGGTCGCCGGCTTCCTGCTGCTCCAGCGCTACCTCGTCGCGGGTCTCACCGCGGGCGCCGTGAAGTAGCCCCCTCCCTCGCTGTCTTCCGAAAGGTTCTCCGTGTCCGACTCGATCGACCTCGCCGCCTTCCCGCGCGACTTCGTCTGGGGCACCGCCACGTCCGCCTACCAGGTCGAGGGAGCCGTCGCCGAGGACGGCCGCGCGCCGTCCATCTGGGACACCTTCTCCCACACCCCGGGGAAGATCGACCACGACGACCACGGCGACGTCGCCTGCGACCACTACCACCGCTGGCCCGAGGACGTCTCCCTGATGCGGGAGCTGGGCACGGACGCCTACCGCCTGTCCCTGGCCTGGCCCCGCGTGGTGCCCGACGGCGACGGCGCCGTCAACGCCAAGGGCCTGGACTTCTACGACCGGCTGATCGACGGCCTGCTCGCGGCGGGCATCACCCCGAACGTGACCGTCTACCACTGGGACCTGCCGCAGGCGCTCCAGGACCGCGGCGGCTGGACCGAACGCGCCACCGCCGAACACCTCGCCCGCTACGCCTCGCTCGTCGCCGAGCGGCTGGGCGACCGGGTCACCCAGTGGTCCACCCTCAACGAACCCCTGTGCTCGGCATGGATCGGCCATCTGGAGGGCCGGATGGCGCCCGGGCTGACCGACCTGACCGCCGCCGTGCGCGCCTCCTACCACCTGCTGCTCGGCCACGGCCTGGCCGCCCAGGCGATCCGGGCGGCCGTCCCCGGCGCCCGCGTCGGCCTCGTCACCAACCACTCCCCCGTCGTGGCGGCCTCCACGCGCCCCGAGGACATCGCGGCGGCCGGCCGGATGGACGGCCACACCAACCGGTGGTGGCTGGACCCCGTCTACGGTCGCGGCTTCCCCGCCGACATGCGCGAGCTGTACGGCGTCGACCTCCCGGAGCGTGCGGGCGACCTCGAGACCATCGCCGTGCCCCTGGACTGGCACGGGCTGAACTACTACTTCCCGGCCACGGTCGCCGACGACCCGGACGGGCCTGTCCCCCACGCCCGCGAGGTCCGGCTGCCCGATGTCCCGCGCACCGGCATGGACTGGCAGATCGACGCCGACGGTCTGGAGAGCCTGCTGATGCGCCTCACCGACGACTACGGCATCCGCCGGCTGTACGTCACCGAGAACGGATCGGCGTTCTCCGACACCGTCGCCCCCGACGGCACCGTCGCCGACCCGGGCCGGGTGCGCTATCTGGAACAGCACGTGGCGGCGTGCGCGCGGGCCCTGCGCAAGGGCGCCCCGCTCGCCGGTTACTACGCCTGGTCCCTGCTCGACAACTTCGAGTGGGCCTACGGCTACGACAAGCGCTTCGGTCTGGTGCACGTCGACTACGCGACGCAGAAGCGCACCGTCAAGGCCAGCGGGCGACGCTACGCCGAGCTGATCCGGGCACACCGCGAGGGGGCCGCCACCGCCTGAGCCTCCCCGTCCCACCCGCTCGGGCCCCGGCCGCCGGACACACTCCGGCGGCCGGGGCCCGGCCGTCCCGCGCTCGGGCGGGGACGGCCGGGCCGGGGCAGCGCCCTGCGCTCAGGGCAGCCGGTAGTCGGTGTTCAGTGCCGCGCCCGCCTCCGGGTGCGTCTGGTCGTAGCCGCGGGCGTCGCACTGCAGGCCGCCCACGATGCAGTGGTCGACCAGAGCCTTGAGCGTGCGGTCCTCCCAGGCGTTGAAGAAGTCGTAGTGGAAGGAGTAGCCGCGGCCGCTGGCCAGCCGTACCTGGGACATGTCGCCGTTGACCGGGAACGCCATCTTGAACTCGATCATCGGCAGCGCGACCGGGTGGTCGGCGGGGCAGATGTTGTCGTTGGTGCCGGGCTTGACGACCGGATATGCCATGTGGCTCTTGTGGTCGGGGGTGTCGAGGTACTTCCCGTCCCAGCAACTCGGCGCCTGGAAGCGGATGTTGAGCTGGACGTCGGCGCGGCTCGGGCAGGTGGCGGGGAAGTCGACGTTGAAGTAGCTGTCGCCGCACTCCCAGCCCTCGACGAAGCCGCGGTGGTGGCGGAACTCGTCGGCGGTCTGCATCGGGCTGCCCACCACGAACCGCAGCCCCTTGGGGAAGGGCCGCACGCTGGTGTAGTCGGTGACGCCGGCCTTGTAGTAGATGGTCTGCGGGCCGACGGGCAGGATCTTCCGGTCGCCGTTGTACAGGGAGGGCATCCAGTACCCGGAGGCGTCGGCGGGCGCCTTGCAGGTGGTGGCGCCGCCGTCGAGGGAGGCGGTGGTGCTGCCGGCGTCGGTCGAGGTGTTGCCCATGAAGGTGTGGTCGTGGGACTTGCCGGGCTGGCCGGGGTAGACGATCGGGTCGTCGGGCGCGGTGTGGGTGACCGAGCAGTTGGCCTGGAACTCGTGGAAGTAGCGCGGCGGAGGGGTGGCCGTGGACGGGATGACGCCGGTGACCTGCGGGACCGCCGGGATGTAGCCGTCGCCGTCGGGGTCGTCGCCGGACGCCTGGGTGGAGACGGCCGTCATGTGGCCCGTGTGGGCGGCGGTTGCCGCCGTGGGAGCGGCGCGGCCGGTGCCGGCGTCGGTGGTGGCCGAGGCGATGGTGCCGACACCGAGGGCGCCGGCGATCAGCGCGGTGCCGAGGAGGAGTGCGGGGAGTCGGTGCGGACTCGGTCTCATGGGATCTCCTGCCCGTGGGGTGGGAAGAGGACCGCGCGCCCGGGTGGGTGCCGCGCGGGTTGGTGCCTGTCAGCGGTCTGTCAGCCGTAGATGCCGATCTCGTGCAGGGAGTAGCCCCAGCCGGTGCCGCGTGCCGTCAGTTGCAGGCGGACGTAGCGTGCGGTGGCCGAGACGCCGATGGTGTCGACGTCACCGTCGCCGGCGGTCGTGGAGTACACCGAACGCCAGGTGGTGCCGTCGTCCGAGACCTGCACCGCGTAGGACGTGGCGTAGGCCGGGTCCCAGACGAGCTGGAGGGTGCGCAGGGCCTTGGCGGCGCCGAGGTCGACCTGGATCCACTGCGGGTCGCTCCAGTCGCTGGCCCAGCGGGTGTCGGCGCGGCCGTCGACGGCCAGCTCCGGGGTGCAGGGGCAGTCGCCGTAGGACTGCTGGGAGGAGGAGGCGGTGGCGGGCCGGTTCAGCGCCAGGTCGGTCCCGCCGACCGGCGGGGCCACCACCTTCACGGACTTGGTCTCGATGCCGGCGTTGCCGTGCCCGTCCTCGGCCTGGAGGTACACCTTCCACACGCCGAGCTTCTGCGGGGCGGTGACCGCGAAGGTGCCGTTGCCGGTGGAGCGCCACTGCGCGGGGACGAGGCTCTTGTCGCCGTTGGCGTAGTTGCCGCTGAGGAATATCTTGTACGTGACCGGGTCGCCCTCGGGATCGCGCACGTCGGCGTGCACGGTGAACTCGCCGCCGGCCGGCGCCGAGGAGGCGGGGCTGACGGTCATGCCGCTGATGACCGGGGGTGTGTCGCCGACCGCGGTCGTCCCGGTGTAGGCCCGCTTCACGGCGTAGTACGACAGCCGTTTGAGCCCGTCGGGCAGGAGGTTGAACCAGACGCCGCCGAAGTCGTGCTCGGTGCCGTAGTGGAAGAGGGTGGCGCCCAGGGCCACGCCCTGGTGGCCGGTGACGCAGTTCCACGCCTTGGTGTACCCGTCGGCCTTCTGCACGTCGGTCGGCTCGTCGGGGACGCCGTTGACGTCGTTCGGGACCTCCCACTCCCCCGCCGGGCCGGTCTCGGTGATGATGTACGGCTTGGTGTAGCCGCCGTCGATCCAGTCCTGACGGACCTTGCACACGTTGCTGTACGAGTTCATCGCGTACAGGTCGAGGTCGGGCGCGTTGCGCTGGTAGTAGGGCCAGGCGCCGGTCCACGCGTCGGTGGAGGTCACCGGGTGGTCGGGGTCGATGCTGTGGATCTTCTTCGCGACGTCGTCGACGAAGCTGGTGTAGGCGTTGCGTTCCGCCTCCAACTGGGCGCCGCTGTAACAGTTCTGGAGCCCGAGGACCGACTCGTTGCCGACGTTCCACATCAGCGTCGCCGGATGGCTCTTGTAGGCGTCCACCCACTTGGCGAACTCGGTGAGCGCGTTGGTCTTGTACGTGGTGTCCGTGACGTAGTCGACGCAGCCGCCGGCGCCCGGCCCGCCGCCCGGCTGGAGCCAGAAGCCGTTGATGACGCGGATGCCGTTGGCGGCCGCGGTGTCCAGCAGCGGCTTGGTGGAGGCGTCGGTGCCCCAGGTGCGGATGGTGTTGGCGCCCATGGCCTTCACGTCCGGCATGTAGGCCGGGGCGTCCGAGACCGCCGGGCCCCACGTCACACCCTTGACGGTGTACGGCTGCCCGCCCACGGTGAGGCGCCAGTCGCCCTGGGTGCCCTCGACCTTGACGGCGCCGCCGGACGCGGGCGGCGGGGTGGTGCCGTCGGCGGAGCCGAAGACCTGGAACTCCCACAGCGAGTACCCGTATCCGCCGGAGCGGGTGATGCCCTGCATGCGGACGTAGCGGCCGGTCCCGGACACGGCGAGGTCGTCGGTGCCGCCGTCGCCGCCGGTGACCGTCTTCAGGGTGCGCCAGTCGGTGCCGTTGTCGGAGGCCTGGATCGCGTAGTCCTTGCCGTAGGCGGCCTCCCAGGTCAGGACGACCCGGCTGAGGTCGGCCTGCCGGCCCAGGTCGACCTGGAACCACTGCTGGTCGCTCCACTGGCTGGCCCAGCGGGTGGTGGTGAGGTTTCCGTCCACCGCGGCGGCGGCCGCGTAGCCGTCGCCTTCCTGCGAGGAGGCGGTGGCGGGGCGGCCCTGGGACAGGAGGGTGTCGGCCGCGTGGGCGCTCGGGGCCAGCGCGAGGGTGGTCAGCGACGAGGCGATGAGGGCGCCGAGCGCAAGCAGGGCCGAGCCGGCGCGGCGGCGGGGCGGGGGGACGGTGAAGGGCAGTCTGGGCACGGGTGCTCCTGACGGGTTGGTTCGCCGAAGGGAGAGCGGCGTGCGGGGGCCTGTGCTTCGCCGGCCCTGGTGGTCCCGTTCGACGGTGACGCCGGCCTGCCGGCCGGGGGCGGTTGCCGGGGCGGACCGTGACGGACACGGCCCTGGGAGAGCGCTCTCCGAACCATGCCCGGCGGCCACCCGTCGGTCAAGGAGCCCGGAGCATTTTTCCTACGCCTTGATTTAAGAGGTGATCTGCCGTGCGCGAGGGGATAACTGACGGAGCGTCATTCGGCGACCGCACTCAGAAGGCCGCCCGAAATCCCCACACCCTTTGCGTGCCGGGGTCTTGTCACCCGACTGACGTCACTAGTTAACTCAAGTCTTGAACTAAGCACGCGGCAACGCCTCCCCGCTGTGCCCGCGTACGCCGGCGCAGTCAAGTCCAGCCCTTGTTGCCGCACTTCGTCCACCCCCACCCGCAGGGACCCGTATGAGACTCAGATCCCTGGGCGTCGCGCTCGCCACCACGGCCGCGCTGAGCGCCCTGCCCCTCGCCCACACCGCGGCCTCCGCGGCCGAAACGCCCTTGTCACAAGGGAAGACGGTCACCGCGTCCTCCCAGGAGAACAACGGCACCCCCGCCGCCTACGCGGTCGACGGGGACACGGGAACACGCTGGTCGTCGGCCGCCACCGACGACCAGTGGCTCGAAGTCGACCTCGGGGCCAGGGCCTCGGTCACCCAGGTGGCGCTGAACTGGGAGGCGGCCTACGGCAAGGACTACAAGGTCCAGATCTCCGACGACAACAGCACCTGGACCGACCTGAAGTCCGTCACCGGCGGCGACGGAGGGCTCGACACCCTGGCGGTGTCCGGACAGGGCCGCTACGTGCGCATGCTCGGCGTGCACCGCGCGACCCCGTACGGCTACTCCCTCTGGGAGTTCCAGGTGTTCGGCTCCACGGGCGGCGCCCAGTCCGGCTGCTCCACGGCGAACTCCGCGCAGGGCAGGCCCGCTTCGGCCTCCTCCACGGAGAACGCCGGCACGCCCGCCTCGGCCGCCTTCGACGGCAGCACCGCCACCCGCTGGTCCAGCCAGGCCACCGACCCGCAGTGGATCCAGGTCGACCTGGGATCCGTGCAGGACGTGTGCAAGGTGGACCTGAACTGGGAGGCCGCCTACGGCAAGGACTTCCAGATCCAGGCCTCCTCCGACGGGCAGAGCTGGAGCACGCTCAAGAGCGTCACCGGCGCGAGCGGCGGCACGGCCTCGTACGACGTCAGCGGCTCCGGCCGGTATGTGCGCATCCTCGGCACCGCACGCGGCACCGGATACGGATACTCCCTCTGGGAGGTCGCGGTGCACACCGGCGCCTCCGGCGTCCCGCCCGTCCAGGGCGGCGGCGACCTCGGCCCGAACGTCATCGTCGTCGACCCCTCCACCCCCGGCCTGCAGCAGAAGTTCGACGACGTCTTCGCCCAGCAGGAGTCGAACCAGTTCGGCACCGGCCGCTACCAGTTCCTGCTCAAGCCGGGCACCTACAACGGCGTCAACGCCCAGATCGGCTTCTACACCTCCATCTCCGGCCTCGGCCTGAACCCCGACGACACCCAGATCAACGGTGACGTCACCGTCGACGCGGGCTGGTTCAACGGCAACGCCACGCAGAACTTCTGGCGCTCGGCGGAGAACCTCGCGATCACGCCGTCCAACGGCACCGACCGCTGGGCCGTGGCGCAGGCCGCCCCGTTCCGCCGCATCCACGTCAAGGGCGGTCTCAACCTGGCGCCCAACGGCTACGGCTGGGCCTCCGGCGGCTACATCGCCGACTCGAAGATCGACGGCACCGTCGGCCCGTACTCCCAGCAGCAGTGGTACACCCGGGACAGCTCGGTCGGCGGCTGGTCCAACGGCGTGTGGAACATGACCTTCAGCGGCGTCCAGGGCGCCCCGGCCACCAACTTCGACAGCGGCCCCTACACCACCCTGGACACCACCCCCGTCTCCCGCGAGAAGCCCTTCCTCTACCTGGACGGCTCCGCCTACAAGGTGTTCGTCCCGGCCAAGCGCAGCAACGCCCGCGGAGTGTCCTGGCCGGCGAACGCGGGCACGTCCCTGCCGCTCGACCAGTTCTACGTCGTCAAGCCGGGCGCCACCGCGGCCACCATCAACCAGGCTCTCGCCCAGGGCCTCAACCTCCTGTTCACCCCGGGCGTCTACCACCTCGACCGGACCATCGACGTCACCCGAGCGAACACCGTCGTCCTCGGTCTCGGCCTCGCCACCCTCGTCCCGGACAACGGCGTCGACGCGATGCACGTCGCCGACGTCGACGGTGTGAGGCTCGCCGGATTCCTCATCGACGCCGGCCCGGTCAACTCCGACACACTGCTGCGCATCGGCGCCCCCGGCTCCACCGCCGACCACTCCGCCAACCCCACCACCATGCAGGACGTCTTCGTCCGCATCGGCGGCGCCGGCCCCGGCCTCGCCACCAACTCCGTGGTGGTCAACAGCAACAACGTGGTCATCGACCACACCTGGCTGTGGCGCGCCGACCACGGCAGCGGCGTCGGCTGGGACACCAACCGCGCCGACTACGGCCTGCGCGTCAACGGCAACGACGTCCTCGCCACCGGGCTGTTCGTCGAGCACTTCAACAAGTACGACGTCTACTGGAACGGAGAACGCGGCCGCACGATCTTCTTCCAGAACGAGAAGGCGTACGACGCCCCGAACGCCGCCGCCGTCACCCACGACGGCATCGTCGGCTACGCGGCCTACAAGGTCGCCGACACCGTCACCACGCACGAGGCATGGGGCCTGGGCAGCTACTGCAACTACACGGCCGACCCCTCGATCGTGCAGGCCCACGGCTTCCAGGTGCCCGTCAAGCCGGGGATCAAGATGCACGACCTGCTGGTGATCTCCCTCGGCGGCAAGGGCCAGTACGCCCACGTCGTCAACGACACCGGCGCCCCCACCTCGGGCACGAGCACCGTCCCGTCGAAGGTGCTCCAGTTCCCCTGACCGCCGACCGCCCCTGACCGCCCGGCCCACGGCGCACCCCCGCACGCGGCGCGCCGTGGGCCCTATCCGAACCGCCTCCGACCGGCCACGACGCCGGGACGGCGAGCGCGGCTGCTCGCCGTCCCGGCGTCGTTCTCCGTGGGCGTGAGGCCGGGTGTGCGGCATGATGAGCCTGTGGATCTCGAGCCGTACCGGGGTGAGCTGGTGGCGTTCTGCTACCGGATGCTGGGGTCGTTCCACGAGGCCGAGGACCTGGTGCAGGAGACGCTGCTGCGCGCCTGGAAGGCCCGCGACCGGTACGACCCGGCGCGGGCGTCGGTGCGGACCTGGCTGTACCGGATCGCGACCAATGTGTGCCTGACCGCGCTGGAGGGACGCGGGCGGCGTCCCCTGCCGTCCGGGCTGGGAGTGCCGAGCGACGATCCCGGGGCGCCGCTGGTGCCGGCGCTCGATGTGCCCTGGCTGCAGCCGTTCCCCGACGCGCGGTGCGACGTGGAGGTCAGGGCCGATCTGCGGCTCGCGTGGGTGGCGGCGGTGCAGGTCCTGCCGCCGCGGCAGCGGGCGGTGCTGGTGTTGCGCGAGGTGCTGGCGTTCACCGCCGCGGAGGTCGCCGAGCAGTTGGGGACCACGGTCGCGGCGGTCAACAGCGCACTGCAGCGGGCCCGCGCCGCCCTGGCCGGCGTGGGCGATGCCGGGGCGGTCACCGAGCCGGACGATCCCGAGGTGCGGGCGGTCGTCCAGCGGTACATGCAGGCGTTCGAGGCGGCCGATGTCCCCGCGCTGGTGCGGCTGCTCGCCGACGACGCGGTGCTGGAGATGCCGCCGGTGCCGCTGTGGTACCGCGGGAGCCTGGACTACGGACGGTTCATGGAGCGGGTGTTCGCGATGCGCGGCACGGGCTGGTGCGTGCGGGAGCTGACCGCCAACGGGCAGCCCGCGCTCGCCGCGTACGCGCCGGAGCCGGGCGGCGGGCACCGACTGCACACCCTGCAGGTCTTCACCGTCACCGGCGGCCGCGTCGCGCGCAACGTGGTGTTCGCCGATCCGCGCGTCTTCGACGCCTTCGGGCTGCCGCGCGACATCCCGGCAGAAGAGTTCCGCCGGCGGCGATGAGTCGGGGCGGTGCCGCCGGTACGTACCGGTGAGCACCGAACCGAAGGGAATCTCATCATGAGCGTCGTCGTCATCGAGTTCATCACCCTGGACGGGGTCGTGTCCGACCCGGACGGTTCCGCCCGCAGCCCGCTCGGCGGCTGGGCGTTCCGGTACGGCCCCGAGGCGGTCGCCGGGGACAAGTTCCGGCTCGGCCGCACGCTGGACGACGGGGTGCTGCTGCTCGGGCGCACCACCTGGCAGCTGTTCTCGCGGCTGTGGCCGGGCCGCGACGACCCGTTCGCCGCGCGGATGAACGCCGTGCCGAAGCTGGTCGCCTCCCGCACCCTGAGCGGCGCCGACACCTCGGTGTGGGCGAACTCCCAGGTCCTCGACGGCGACCTGGTCGAGGCCGTCAAGGGCGAGCGGCGGGACGTGGTCGTCACCGGGAGCCTGAGCGTCGTGGACCGGTTGATGGCCTCGGACCTGGTCGACGAGTACCGCCTGCTGACCTTCCCCGTCGTCCTCGGCACCGGCCGGCGGCTCTTCCCGGCCGACGGCCCCCACGCCGAGCTGGAGTGCCTGGCTGCCGAGCAGGTCGGTGCGGCTCTCCTCACCCGTTACCGGAGACGCGTCAGCAGCAGTTCGGTCAGGCGTTCCGGGCTACGCAGCGGCAGGTAGTGGTCGGCGTCGGGGATCGTCTCGCCGCGGGCTCAAGTGCTGGGTCGCCTGCACCGACCCGGCCGTCTTCGGCGGTCACGGTGGCCGTGGCGGCGCGCCCTGCACCAGTAGTTCCGGGTGAGGGACAGTCGAGCGGAGGCTTCCGCCGGTCCGGTGCTCCTGGCCAGCCACCTGACCGGCGGATCCGTCACCATCTTGCCGCCCGCCGCCGGCCGCGACTGTCCGAGGGTGCCCCTGCCTCGCGGCCGGGGCGGTCGCGCCCCGCGTGACCAGCTCCGCGCGCCGTTCAGGCCGCCGACGAAGCAGCCCGGCGGTGCGACCCGTGGCCCGACGACGGTGCCGAACGAGGTCAGCCCGCCGATGCGGGGACGCGGCTTGTACCGCGCGGGCATCCGCATCAGCCGCGACCACATCGCGTCCGTCGTCAGCACCCTCGTCCTCGCCAAAGCGTTGAGAGCCTCGGCGCCTCGCCGACTGCCGATGGGACGGAACGGCTGCGGCAGCCACGCTGGAGCATCACACGAGCTGTCGTCGGCCTCGGCAGCCAGCGTACGGACGGTCGTCCGAGGTTCGGTCGGAGCCTTGCCCGGCTTACGCATCTGCAAGCCTTTCTCCGTGATTGACGTGTAGATGCGGGCCGGAATCGCTGTTAGAGTCCGCATGCTCCAAGCGGATCGAGGCGCCCCGGAACACCCGGGAGCCGCCGCTGCCGCGTTCCCTGAGCGAGCTCCCCACCGGGAGCGAACGGGGCCCTGCCGCCCACCCTTTCCCTGATCAGGAAAGCAGCATCTCCCATCGCCACCTGCCCGTCGCGCGACAGCGCTGCGGCCGGTCGCTCCCCCTCCGTTCTGCGCATGTGAAGAGGACTCGATGAAGACAAGACGTCTGCGGCGGCTCGCCGCAGGAAAGACCCTCGCTGTCGGCGCCGTGCTCGCCCTCGCGGTTCCGGGCGTCGCGTACGCCAACACCGTGGGGGGCGTGGTGAAGACTCCCGGCGCCACGGCCGGCCCGGCCTCCACCTTCTCCGAGATCACCACGAGTGCCTCCTGCACGAGCGGCCTGATCTCCGGAGGGGGGATCAACCAGGCCATCGGCACGGGCGCTTCGTCCAACGGCAACAAGATCAACGGCACCTCCCCCAGCCCCGACGGCAGCACCGAGTACCTCGGCTCCACCGGAGTGGTCGGCACCGACGTCACCCACTGGCTCGGCATCGGCGGCAGCGGGGGCGCGGTCAACGCCTCCTTCTCCACCACCCCCTATGCCCTGTGCTTCACCAGCAACGTCATCAACCACACCCAGGTGGTGATGAACAAGGTCACCGGTCCGACAACCAGCGGCACGGTCGGTCTGGCCACCGCCACCTGCCCGGCGCACACCCGCCTGCTCGGCGGCGGGGCCCGCATCACGCCCCCGAGTGTCGGCAGCCTCAAGCCGATCGCGAGTTTCCCCACCTTCAACGACGCCGCACACGACTACGGGCAGAAGGCCGCGGCCGACGGCGACGCGAACCCCGACTCCTGGACAGCGGTCGGCTGGAACGGCGGGGGCGGCAACAGCACCAACACCACCTATGCCTACGCCCTCTGCAGCGGCAACACCATCGACATCAGCGGTACGACCGTCAAGGTGCGCTTCAGCGAGGTCAGCGGACCCACCAACGCCACCAGTGGCCAGACCGTGACCGCCGGCTGTGGCGGCAACGACGGCAAGCTCGTCAGCGGCGGCGCCGCGATCAGCGGAGGCAGCGTCACCACCACCGACTTCACCGGTCCCGGTTCCGGCGGCGACCACCTCAACGGCAGCTACCCCAGCGACTCCGGTGGCACCCCGCTCACCGACGGCACCACCAACGCCGCGTACTGGACCGCCTTCACCCACACCGGCGGCACCAGTTCGCCGAGCACCTACTCCGAAGCCTGGGCCCTGTGCGCCGACGACGGCGCCTGAGCCGAGCCGCCGTACCCACAACTGCCCAACTCCTCCCTGAGGTAGATCTGTTGAACCTCCTACGCTCCAAGCTCCTGCCCGCCGTCGGCGCCGCCGGTCTCGTCACGGCGGTGCTCGCGCCGCTCCCAGCCGAAGCCGCCACCAGCGCCGATACCGCAACTCCCGCCACTGCCTCCCCCTGCGGCGTCGGCGGCCTGTTCAGCACCGCCCCGCCAACGTGCACGTACGACTCCGCCGGCACGGACGCCTTCACCGTGCCGGACGGGGTGCACGCCGTCACGGTCGATCTGTACGGCGCCGAAGGCGGCAGTGCGGCCGGCTTCGTCGCTCCCAACCCGCCCAACACCGGCGCTCCCGGCGGGCTCGGCGGCGAGACCCGGGCGCGGTTGGCCGTCACTGCCGGACAGAAGCTCCAGATCACGGTCGGCGCACCCGGTATTTCCGGGACCTCCCGGCACGGCGAGTACGCCCGGCCGGGCGGATTCGGCCATGGATCCGGCGGCGGGGGCGCTCACGGCGGCGGCGGATCCGGCGGCGGCGCCTCCGACGTGCGCATCGGCGACTTCGACCCCGCAGACCGGGTCCTGGTGGCCGGTGGCGGCGGTGGCGCGGGCAACGGCGGACCGCTCCTGCACGGAGGCGACGGCGGAGGCCCGGCCGGCCAGGACGGCGGCCAGGGCGGCGGCCCCGAGGGATCCGGCGTCGCCGGTGGCGGGGGAAGCCGGACCGCTCCCGGGACCGGCAGCCCCAACTCCGCCCTCGGCGGGCCCGGAGGCGCCGGCGGCGACACCGATCCGAACACCGGCCTGCCCAACCCCGGCAGCGGCGGCGCCGGCGGCAACGGGGCCCGAGGCGGCAACGGCGGAGGCGGAGGCGGAGGCGGCTACTTCGGGGGCGGAGGCGGCTCCGGCGGCGGAAACCCGGGCAACCTCTACGGCGCCGGCGGAGGCGGCGGAAGCGGTTACGCGGCGCCCGCCGCGTCCGACGTCTCGCTGCTCCAGGGCGTCCACCACGGCAGCGGCAAGGCGGTCGTCACCTTCCGCTACGGCACCTCCGTCTCGCTCACCGCGGACACGCCCACGCCGCTGTTCGGCCACGCCGTCACCTTCACCGCCGTCATCGGCCCGGCGAACACCACCGCCGGTGTCCCGACCGGCACGGTGACCTTCTCGGACGGCACGATGCAACTGGCGACCGTCCCGCTCGACCACGGCCAAGCCCGCTTCACCACCAGCGGACTGCGACCCGGCTCCCACGCCGTCACCGCCACCTACAGCGGCGACACCGGCTTCGCTCCGAGCGCGACCGACGCCGCCACGGACGTCACCGTCGGCTTCAGCCGGCCCTGCATCACCACCGCCCGCCACGGTGGACTCACCGTCGCCGCCGACGAGGCGATCTGCATATCCTCCGGCGGCAGCCAGGACGGCAAGGTGACAGTGCTGCCCGGCGGGTCGCTCGCCGTCTCGGCTGCCCGGATCACCGGCCCCGTCAGCTCCGACGGCGCTCTCGCCCTCACCCTGTGCGACTCGACGCTGACCGGGCCGCTCACCGTCAGGCGCAGCAGCGGGTTTGTGCGCATCGGGGGCGACCCGACGACCTGTGGGGGAAACACCGTGCGGGGCCCGCTGACGCTCGATGCCAACACTGGCGGTGTCGCGGTCACGGGCAACACGGTGACCGGCCCGGTGGTGATCACCGACAACAGCGGAAGCGGCCTGACGCCCCAGGAGGCCACTCCGGCGTTCGAGGGCAATCAGGTGTTCGGGCCGCTGTACTGCGACGGCAACGAACCGGGGCTGGACCAGAGGGCCGACACCGTGAGCGGTCCCCGGTTCGGGCGGTGCCGGTGACGTGACACACCGGCCTGCGCGGCCCCGTGGGCGACCCCCTAGGGTTTCCCTGTGCCGACGTACAGCATTGGCCAGGCCGCGCGCCTGCTGAGGGTGAGTCCGGAGACGGTGCGCCGGTGGGCCGACGCGGGCCGCCTGCCGGTCGGGCGGGACGGCTCAGGGAACCGGGTGATCGACGGGGTGGGGCTGGCGCGGTTCGCCAAGGAGCGGGCGGCCGAGGACGTGCGGAGCAACGTGGCCGGGCCGCCGACCTCCGTGCGCAACGCGTTCACCGGGATCGTCACGGCGCTGGACGTGGACGACGTCGTGGCTCGCGTGGAGATCCAGGCCGGCCCGCACCAGGTCGTGTCCCTGGTGACCCGCGAGGCGGTGGAGGATCTGGGCCTGGGGGTGGGCGTCACGGTCGTCGCGCGGGTGAAGTCGACGAGCGTGCACGTCGAGCGGTCGTAGCGGCTGGGGTGCCGGCCCGGTCCGCCGTCGTCGCTCCTGGCGTGCCGGCCCGGTCCGTGCGGCACAGCAGGGCAGCCCAAAGGTCCAGGCGGTCCTGGAGGCGGGAGAGGTTACGGCCGGTGAGGTGCTCGATGCGCTCGACGCGGTAGTGGACAGTGTTGACGTGCAGATGCAGGGCTTCGGCCGTGCGGCTCCAGGAACCGTCGTGGGCGAGGAAGACCTCCAGGGTGCGCCTCAGCGCGGCGGTGGAGGCGCTCACAGGGCTGCGCAGTGGTCCGAGGACGGTACTGCTGTAGGCGGCACGAACCTCGGCCGGTACTCCGGCCAGCAGCGTGTCCAGCGTCATCATCGCGGTGATGTCGGTCAGGGAAGAGGTACCTGGCGCCGTCGCGCGGGCGGAGGCCAGGGCATAGCGGGCCTCGGCCAGGGCGCCGGGCAACCCGGCCGCCTCGCCCGCCGGTGAGGCGAGCCCACCGTGCAGCAGGACGCCCGGCTCGCAGGCGGCCACCAGCGGCCAGGTCCTCGTCAGCCGGGCCGCGGCATCCTCGGGCACCACCGCGAACGCGGTCCCGTCCGGCAGACGTCCCACAGTGGCGAACGCCGGAGTCGTGTGCGCGACCGCTTCCGCCAGTGCCCCCTCCGCCAGCCCGTCGTACCGCACGTCGGTGCCGGCCACGGCCAGACGCAACGGCCCATCGGCCGGCAGACCGCAGGCGCGTACCGCGGCAGCCAGATCGCCCGTGTCAGGGAAGTGGAGCAGCCTGCCGAGCTCGTCCGCCGCATGACGCCCGGCTGCCCGGCGGCGGGCCAGCACTTCCTGGCAGCGGCCAAGGACGGTGGTGATCTCGTTCAGCAGGCGCGGGGGTACCGCGTCGGGGTCCGGCAGGTGCAGCCACCAGCGTTCGTACGGAGTGGACTTGTCGGCTTCCACCGGTACCGTCGCACCGGTGCCGCTCCCCGGCAGGGCCGCAGCCACCCGCGCCGGGAGTGGCTCCGCGCCCGGCGTGCCCGCGACGGTCCGGCCGGCCGGGGTGAGGACGTAGGCCGCGGTGCCCTCGAGATGCGCGAAAGCGGCGGTGAGCACCAAGGCCGGGTCGGCGCCCTGCGCGACCAGCCGGTCCAGCCGGGCGCGCATGTGTCCGGGCAGCGCGTGATTGCGGCTCAGCTCGCCCCACTGCCGCAGGTACACGGTGTCGGTGATCGCCCGGAACATCACATGGGCGGGCACGCCGGCGACCGGGACTCCGTGCCGTTTACACGCCTCGACCAGGCTGCGAGGCACCGAGCCGTGAGTCTCCTCGCCTGCGAGAAGCGCGGCGGCGCCTGCCTCCTTCAAGCCGGACACGAATCGTTCGGCCTTGCCGCTTCCTCCGTCCGTGCTCCACCAGACGAGTCCGCTGAGCACGACCTCGTCGGGGCGGACGAAGCGGGCGGGGTCCTCCAGGTCGGTGACGGTGACGCCGCTGATGTCCTGGCGCAGCAGCGAGTCCTCGGCCCAGAGCAGGCGCAGGCCGAGGGATTCCTCCTGCAAGAGATGTTCGACGTGCATGTGGTCCGGCTCCTCATACGACTGCGGGTGGCAGTGCCCGACACCCGGCATCTCACATTCACCAGGTGAGTGTGAGTCATCGCATCGTAAATGCAAGGCACGATAGGCGGAACGCCTCTTGGTTGATTCACCGACCACCGCCGTGTGAGAGCCGTCGTTTCCGTGCTGCGAACCAGTCGTGCAGCCCCCCTTCCCGTGACAAGCAGCCGCCAGGGACCGCAGCGGCGCCGAACGCATAGCCCGGTGCGCGGTGGTCACCGGTCCGCGGCATGGGCGGTTGCGGGTGTGGTCAGGTCCGCTCGCCCTGCCTCGCAGGGACGGTGAAGGACTACGGGTTCATCCGCCGGAACGGACCGCGCGGGCCAGGAAGTGGCGGGCGGCGTCCTCGTAGCAGGCCAGGTCCCAGCCGGCAGTCTCCAGGGCAAGGCCCAGATTCTCCTCGGCCAGCGGGTCGTCCGGGTCGAGTGGGCGGCCGTGCCGGGCCGCGCGTTCGGCGCGGCCCGAGGGGTGGAACAGCAGCAGGACTCCGCCGGGGGCGGTCACCCGGGCCCACTCGTGCAGGGCGGCCGCGGGGTCGGGGACGTGGTTGATCAGGCCCGCGCTGAAGACGCCGTCCACGGCGCCGGCCGGCAGCGGCAGCCGGCAGGCGTCGGCCAGCAGCAGCCGGGCGAGGTCGGCGCGGCCCTCCCGCGCGGTGGCCGTGAGCATCGCCGGGGTCAGGTCCAGGCCGAGGACGACCCCCTCGTCGCCGACATGGGCGCGCAGCGCGGGCAGGGCCCGGCCGCTGCCGCAGCCGACGTCCAGAGCGCGCTGCCCGAGGCGCAGCCCCATGCGGGCGACGGCCGCCGCGTACACGGGGTTGTCCGCGGCGTAGCGTTCCTCCCAGGAGGCTGCCCGGGGTGTGAAGAAGGTGCGGGTCGCCGTGCCGGCCGACCGTGCGATGACGAGGTCGGCGAAGCGGGCGAGGATCTGGTCGCGGTGCGGGGCCAGGGCACTCAGCTCCGCGAGGGCCGATTCGATGTGGTCGGGTGCCATTGCCGCTTGGTCGGGGAGCACCGCCTCGAAGGCTTCGACGGCCCTCTTGTCGACCTCCACGTGGAACCGCAGGCCCCACGCCGTGCCGCCGATCCGGAACGCCTGGACCCTTCGGCGGTCGCAGGAGGCCAAGACAGTCGCCCCCGTCGGCAGGTTCGTGATGTCCGCCTGCCCATGCAGGACGCGGAGCCGAGGGGGCAAGCCGGAGAAGAGGGGGTCGGTGTCCGCGGCCGGAAACAGACGGATCTCGCCCCAGGCGGCCCTGGTGCCGTCGCCGGCGAGAGCCGTTCCGCCCGCCGCCGACGCCAGGAGCTGTGCGCCGAGGCACACTCCGAGCACCGGCACCTCGGCCTCGAGCGCGGCTTGCAGCAGTGCCAACTCGTCCGCAGGGCCGGGACAGCCGTCGTAGGCCGCAATAGGGCCGCCCATGACCACCAGGGCAACCGTGTCGGTGAGCGTGGCCGGCACCGCCTCCCCCGCCCAGGTGCGGCAGACCCGCAGCTTCAGCCCGGCGGCCTGCAGCGCCGTGGCGATGGCGTACGGGCCTTCCTGCGGCGCGTGTTCCAGGACCAGGACGTGCGCGCCGGTCGAGGGGCTCACCGGGTCACGCCCGTCGTCGCGTAGCCGCCGTCCACCTGGATCGTGTCGATGCCGCTGATGTGCCGGGCCCCGCAACGATCCTGCGGCAGCACCAGTTGCGGGCCGGCGCGGTCGAGCGGGGTGCCGTCGAGCGTGACGCCGAGCAGGACGGGGGCGCGGCCGAAGTCCGGGTCGATTTCAGCCCAGGACAGCAGTGAGTGGTGGCCGTCCGCGCCGCGAACGGCGATCAGGAAGCGCAGGCGGTCCTTGCGGCGTGCCGGGTCGTAGGCGGGGCCCGCCGCGGTGAGGACGTCGTGCAGAAGCGGCCCGGTGAAGCGGTGGTGCTGGGTGCCGCGGGTGGCGCACTCGAAGGCGACCTGTGCCTCGTGCTGGGGCCAGGCGAGCAGGCCGGGCACCGTCAGCCTGGCCGGGCGGGATAGATCTCCGCTGATGACGATTTCCGCCAGCTCACCGGCGGACGTACGGGCAGCCGCGAGGGACTGGGTCACGAGCCACCACCTCCTGCATGACCGTACCCGACCAGACGTCCCGTACAAACGCACATGCCAGGACAAAACCAATAACGTTCGGCTCATGCGAAGCTACAGGTGACTCTCACCTTGCATATGCGGAAGTATGATCCCCGTATCCGGATCTACCGGATCGGGGACGCGGCCGCCTTGCTCGGCGCCTGTCCCGGCACCGCGAGGCGCTCGTCGACGGCGGGAAACCGACCGCCGAACGCGAGGAGTCGGGACGCTGGAGCACCCCCGAGCCGGCCCTCACGGCCTACGCCCGCGAGTCGGCTGAGGACCTGAAGCCCGGTGTTCCGGCAGCAGCCGTGAACAAATCGACCGACGTGGTCGTCGAAAGACCGTAGATGCGTCCGTTCAGGACCAGATGAGTCCGTTCAGGACCTAGAGGGAGTTGGACCCGTGATGACCCGTTCCGCGCGCCGGACCCGCCGCATGCTTCAGGTGACCGGGGCAGGTGCCGCCGCCCTCATGGCCGTGAGCGCCTGCTCGTCTTCCGACTCGGACTCCTCCGCGAAGCCGGACTCCTCCGCGTCCGCCTCGGCCTCGGGCTCCGCCAAGCTGTCCGGCGAGGTCACGGTCTTCGCGGCCGCCTCGCTGAAGGAAAGCTTCACGACGCTCGGCAAGGAGTTCGAGAAGGAGCACCCGGGCACGAAGGTCACCTTCAGCTTCGGCGGCAGCGACAGCCTTGCCGCAAGCATCACAGGCGGCGCCCCGGCCGACGTGTTCGCCGCCGCCAGCCCCAAGACGATGAAGATCGTCACGGACAAGGGCGACGCGGCCGGCGCCCCGGCCACCTTCGTGCGCAACCAGCTGGAGATCGCCACCCTTCCGGGTAACCCCGCAAAGCTGGCCTCCCTGAAGGACCTCACCAAGTCGGGACTGAAGGTCGTGCTGTGCGACAAGACGGTGCCGTGCGGCGCCGCCGCGCAGAAGGCCCTGACCGCGAGCGGCATCAAGCTCACCCCGGTGTCCTACGAGGAGGACGTCAAGTCCGCCCTCAACAAGGTGGTGCTGAAGGAGGCCGACGCCGCGCTGGTCTACAAGACCGATGTGAAGGCGGCCGGCGACAAGGTGCAGGGCGTGGACTTCCCCGAGTCGGCCAAGGCCATCAACAACTACCCCATCGCCCAGCTCAAGAACGCCAAGAACGCCGAGGCCGCCAAGGCGTTCATCGCGCTGGTGCAGTCCCCCGAAGGCCAGAAGGTTCTGACCGGGGCAGGTTTCCTCAAGCCGTGACCAAGGGCCTGTCGTTCGGATCACGCTGGCTGCAAGGTGCAGTGCCTTTCGGCCGACCCGAGCGGGGTCTGGTGCGTGCAGCTGCAAGGCGGAGGAGGGAGTCGACGCGGAGCGTCGGCGACCGACGACAACGCCGCAGATGTGCGTGCCAGACCCCGCTCGGGTCGGCGTGATCCAAACGACAGGGCCTAGCTCCACGAGGCCGGCGCTGCGGCCGACCCCCGCACGGGTGGGCCGCGGCTGCGGTGCGTCCGCGGGAACCCCCGCCGACGCTCCTGATCGCGCTGATCGGCCTGGCGCTCCTGGTACTCCCGCAACACCGAGTCTGAGGAGACGCGCAGAGGGCCGGCCGGATGAGCCGTACCGCGTCTGCGAGGCGCAGCAAGATCTTTCGCTCGCGTATGCGATGGCGCCCAGGCCAGGCTGCCACTGCCGCATTACGGTGGATCGCGCAGCACCCGAAGACAGACGAATCACCCATACTCTGCGAGGCGTCCGACCATGAGCCTTAGTATCCGCAACCAGATGCCCGGCACCGTCACTTCCGTCACCCCGGGCGAAGCCATGGCGACGGTCAAGGTCCGCCTCGACGGTGGCCAGGACGTCACCGCCGCCATCACCGTCGACGCCGTCAAGGACCTCGGTCTCGCCGAGGGCTCTTCGGTTCGTGCCCTGGTCAAGGCCACCGAGGTCTCGCTGGCCACCGGCCAGGTGGAGGGCCTGTCCATCCGCAACCAGCTGCCCGGCACCGTGCGCGAGGTCGCGACGGGCGCCGCCATGGCCACGGTCAGGGTCTCGGTCGAGGGCGCGGAACTGACCGCCTCCATCACGAAGGACGCGGCCACCGACCTCGGCCTGGCCGAGGGCTCCTCCGTCACCGCTCTCTTCAAGTCGACGGAGGTCTCGCTCTCAGCCGTATGACCCCAGGCGGGAACCAATTCGCTGGTGGCCGCTTGTTGTTGGTGGTCATACTGCCGCGATGGATCCAGTGACTCTTGAGACCGACCGTCTGGTGCTGCGGGCCTTCACACCTGCCGACGTGGATGCGGTGTATGCGGCCTGCCAGGACGAGGACATCCAGTTCTACACCCCGGTGCCGGTGCCGTACCGGCGTGCGGACGCGGAGAAGTTCGTCGGCGAGAAGCTCCCCACTCAGTGGGCCGAGGACAGGGACTACACCCTCGGCGCGTTCCGCAAGGACACCGGCGTCCTGGTCGGCTCGTACTGCCTGACCCTCATCAGCCGCGGCGTCTGGGAACTCGGTTACTGGGCGGTCAGGGAGCAGCGCGGACGCGGGTACTCGGTGGAGGCCGCTCGGGCCCTGTGCGACTGGGGCTGGGCCACGCTCGACGTGCACCGCATCGAGTGGTGGGCCATGGCCGGCAACACCGGCTCGCGTGCCGTCGCTGAGAAACTCGGCTTCACCGTCGAAGGGACACTGCGCAATCGCGGCATCGCCAACGATGGCAAGCCGCACGACTGGTGGGTGGGCGGACTGCTGAGGCCTTGATGTTGTTGGGGACGTACGGGCGGTCCCTTCGGTCGGGCCACGCCGGCCGCCGCGCTCGGGCTGACGGCCGGCTCCCTGACCGGGCTGGCGGCCGGGAACGGGCACCACTTGGTGGTTCGCCTCAAGTGGCCGGGACCTGGTCGCCGCATGAGCACATTCCCCAACAGCATCAGGCGCTCTGGAGAGTTGCCATGTGAATGGGGCCGTCGGTGTGGCCGAGGGGCAGGGTGGTGGCCTGGGAACGGGTGGCGATGATCTCCGCAGCGATGGAGACCGCCGTCTCCTCCGGCGTGTTCGCACGCAGATCGAGACCGATCGGAGAGTGCAGGCGGGAGAGCTCGACCTCATTCAGTCCCGCGTCGCGCAGTCGCCGCAGACGGTCGATGTGGGTGCGGCGCGAGCCGAGGGCGCCGACATAGCCTGCCTTGCCGCGCAGGGCCTCCTGGAGCACGGGGACGTCGAACTTGGCTTCGTGCGTGAGCACGCAGATCACGGTTCGCTCGTCGAGTTCACAGTCGGCGAGGTATTTGTGCGGCCATTGCACGACCACCTCGTCCGCGTCCGGGAATCGTGATGCTGTGGCGAATACCGCTCGCGCATCGCACACCGTGACGTGGTAGCCGAGGAACTTGCCCATGCGGGCCAGCGCCGCCGCGTAGTCGATGGCGCCGAACACGAGCATCCGGGGCGGGGTGGTCCAGCTCTCCACGAAGACCTCATGGTCGAGATGATCCGTGTCCGGTAGCGACCGGCACACGGTCAGCACCCTGGTCGTGTTCTGCGCCAGCAGGCCCCGTGCCTTGGCGGCGATGCGCTCGTCGAGGTCGGTGTCACCCGTGGTGCCGTCGTATCCCGTGGGATGCACCGCCAGCAGGGCGCCGGTGCTCAGCACGCGGGCCACCGCGACCGGGGCGCCGTCGCGAGCGGCGCGCAGCGCGGCCGGCAGGGCGCCACCCGGCCACGGGGCGAATCGCTGGATGTGCACGTCGATCACACCGCCGCAGGTCAGACCGACGGCGAACGGGTTGTCCGGGTCGTAGTCGTAGCTGTGCCGGACGGGTACACCGGTGTTGAGCACTTCCAGAGCGGCGTCGTGCACGGAGCCTTCGACGCATCCGCCGGAGAGGCTGCCGAGGACAGTGCCGTCGGCGCGCACTGCCATCGCGGCGCCCGGTCCCCTCGGTGCACTGCCCCTGACCCCGGTCACCGACGCGACGGCGAACGGCTCCCCCGCGTCGATCCACTCCAGCAGTTGTCCGGCGATGTCCCGCATGGTTACTCCATCCTGTGCGTCGCCCCCGGCCGGGCCGGCGGGAGGGGTGTGTTCAGTGGACGGTGGAGAGCTCTCTCGACCGGTTGTTGATGCGCACGTGCGCCAGCTTCCACCAACCGGGCACCGCAGTCGGGTCGTTGAGCATGCGCCAGACCCGGTCGCGGGAGAACGGCGTCTCATAGGGCCGCGTGCCGACTGCGCGGCGGATGGCGTTGCCGAGGGCGGCCGGGACAGGGTTGTAGGGGCTCTCGCTCATCGATTTCGCGCCGAAGGGGCCGAGTTCGTCGAAGGTCTCGGCGAAGTAGACCTCGGTCTCCGGGACGTCCTGCATCTGGGGGATCCGGTAGGCGCGCAGCACCGGGGTGAGCAGGTTGCCCTTCTCGTCGAGCATGACCTCCTCGGACAGTGCGGTGCCGAGGGCTTGGGCGACCCCGCCCTCCACCTGGCCGCGGCACTGCTCGGGATTCATCACGGTGCCCGCGTCGGCGGCGTGCACCGATTGCAGGATGCGTACCGCGCCGGTGCGGGTGTCGACGGCGACGCGGACTCCGTGCACGTTCCAGGCCAGCGAGCGGAACTCGCCCAGTTCGTCACCGCGTGCGAATGCGCCGTCGCCGTCCCGATGGGCCGCCGGGCAGGCGCGGATGACCTCGGCGAAGCCGACGATCCGCTTCGGGGTGCGGATGCCGTCGGGGAACATCGAGCAGTCTGCGGGCTCGCTGCCGGTGATCTCGGCAGCGACGCGAAGCAGCAGTGTGCGCAGAGCGATCGCCGCAGCATGCAGGGCTTTGCCCGCTACGGTGGTACCCGCCGAGGCGAATGCCCCGGTGTCGTAGATCGCCCCGTCGGTGTCCGAATTCGTCAGGCGCACTCGGTCCAGCTCGGTCGACATGTCGGTGGCGACGATCTGGGTGTGTACGGTCGTGGTGCCGTTGCCGAACTCGCTGGTCCCCACGCCGGCGACGTAGGTGCCGTCCGGCTTCACGGTCAGGGTCGTCTTGGAGACGTGGCCGAAGGGCGCCATCGTCGCGATCATCGCGACCGCCATCCCCTCGCCCACGCGCCAGTGCTCGCCTTCCGGCGGGGCCACGCCGTTGCCGCGGCCGAGACCTTGCTGCACGAGATCGAGGCACTGGTCGAGGCCATAACTTCCGAAGACGAGCCCCTCATCGGCCGGATGGGCCTCCACCAGAGGGTCACCGTCGCGGATCATGTTCTTGCGCCGCAGCTCGAAGGGATCGATGTCGAGGGCGAGCGCGAGTTCGTCCATCGCGGACTCGACACCGAGAATCACCTGTCCGAGGCCATAGCCCCGGAAGGCGCCCGACGGAACGTTGTTGGTGTACACCGATGCGGCGTCGACCCGCTTCACGGGAGCCCTGTACAGGCTGATCGACTCGGCGCAGCCGTGGAACAGCACCCCGGGTGCGTGGTTGCCGTAGGCCCCCGTGTCGGCCAGCACGTGCAGCTTGATCGCGGTGAGTTTCCCGCTGCGCTCGGCCCCGAGGGTGACCCGCACGCGGAACGGGTGGCGCACCGAGGTGCGCGCGAACTCGTCGGCGCGGTTCATCTCGTACAGCGCGAGTTTTCCGGTGCGCAGGACCACGAGTGCGACGAGGTCCTCGGAAAACATCTCCTGTTTCCCTCCGAAGCCGCCACCGACACGTTTGGTGAAGACACGCACTCGGTCCTCGGACAGGTCGAACAGCCGGCACAGCGTGCGTCGGGTCAGGAAGGGAACCTGGGAGCTGGTCCGGATGACCAGTCTGCCGTCGTCGTCGAGCCAGCCGAGGCTGCCGTGCGTCTCCAGTTGCATGTGCGACACACGCTGGGTGCGCCACTCCCCGTGCACGGTGACATAGGAGTCCGCCAGCGCTTCGTCGACGTCCCCGCCGACTCCGTCGTGGATGGAGGCGACCACATTGCGTGCCGGGTCCTGCGGCAGCTCGGCCTCGGGCTGGTCACTGTCGATCAGCTCGGGATGCAGCACGGGTGCGCCGGGTGACATGGCGCGTTCCGGATCGTGCACCGAGGGCAGAACGTCGTAGGTCACTTCGATGAGACGGCAGGCCTGCTCGGCGGCGCTTGCGGACGTCGCGGCCACGACCGCGACCCGCTGCCCTTTGAAGCGCACGACGTCGTCGATGATCCGGGTGTCGTGGGGGTCGTCGGTGCGACGTTCGTGCTGCGCGGTGGAGTAGCGGCTCCGGGGTACGTTGCGGTGGTCCAGCACCAGTTCGACGCCCGGCAGCTGCTCTGCCTTCGTGGTGTCGATGGCGAGGATGCGGGCGTGCGCGTGCGGCGAGCCGAGGACGCGAAGGTGCAGTGCGCCGGGGAGTTCCATGTCGAAGGTGTACGGTTCGGTTCCGGTGACGACCCGCTTGGCAGCGGGCGGGTTCACCGAGGTTCCGACTTTCGTCTTCGCATCATCGGTGCCCGGCTGATCGCAGTCGCCGCGACCGCCGGCCCGGCACGTCGGCTCGGAGTCGCCCGACTGCTCGGCGCCGGCGGCCTTGACGCCCTGGACGATCGCCTGGCGGATGGACCGGTACCCGGTGCACCGGCACAGGCTGCCCTTCATCAGCCGGGGCAGGTCGTCGAGTTGGTCCTCGGTGAGCGTGGACGCGGTCACGATCATGCCGGCGGTACAGAAGCCGCACTGGAAGCCGAAGTTGTCGACGAACGCCTGCTGCATCGGATGGAGCTGATCGACCGTCCCCAGGCCGGAGACGGTGGTCACCCGCCGTCCCTCGACGCGCTGTGCCGGATAGATGCACGAGTGCACGGGCTTGCCGTCGACCAGCACCGTGCAAGCCCCGCAATCGCCCGCATCGCATCCCTTCTTGACCTCGAAGTGTGCCTGGTCACGCAGGAAGGTACGCAGGCACTGTCCGGGGCGTGGAGTGGCTGTGCATGCCCGACCGTTGACGTTCAGCTCCATGGCTGCAGCTCCTCCAGAATCTCCTCGAGCAGCACGGCGCTGACGGCGCGGCGCCAGTCGGCGGTGCCCATCGGGTCGGTGTAGTAGCCGTCCGCGCCCAGCGCGTCCGCACGCAACCGGACGGACGAGGGCAGGGTGTCGTAGCGCAGCACCACGGGACGCAAGGTGGCGGCCGTGATGGTGAACACCGCCGCTCCGGACTCGTCCAGTCGGCCGGTGAGCACCGCCGCGCTACGACCGATCTCGACCAGCGCCATCTTGCGGAACCCGGTACGCGCGCGCAGCGCGTGGGCGGGGATGTCGATGCACCGCAACACATCGCCGGCAGCCAGCGAGTTGGTTCCGTTGCCCGTGGGTATGTCTGCGACGGGCAGCGTGTACTCACCGCCGTCCGCCGTCCAGATCAGCGCGGTGGCATCGAGAGCCGCAGCCAGCGACACCATGGCGGCCGCGGCGTACGAGCGGCAGATGTTTCCGCCGACCGTCATCATGTTCCAGACCTTGAACGAGGCGAGCAACGCGGAGGCCGCCTGGAAGAAGAGCGGATGTGCCCTCCAGCCCTCGCGCCGGCGGATGCGGGACAGTTCGGCAACCGTGCAGGTGGCCGCGATACGCAATCCCGTTGGCGTGTCCTCGATCGAAGGCCACCGCATCGTCGCCAGGTCGACCAGCCCGGTCGTGTTCACCTGGGGCTCCGAGTACAGCCAGGTCCCGCCGCCGAGGAACACCTCACCCGGTGCCAGAACGAGATCCTGGCGTGCGCGCGCGGGACGCCACGTCTCGATGGTGTTCAAGTCCACAACACACCTCATGCACATGTGCGCCGCCGGGGGTCGGCGGCTCGGAACGCGACCAGTAGAGCGTCAGCGGTGTGCCGCTCGTCATGCCTGCCGCATACGGATCTCCGAACCCGGATTCGGTTGATCAACCGAAGTGCTCGGGGACGACGTGATCTCGCCATGCCGGGGCTGATAGTGATGGGCCCATGCTGGTGAAACAGGTGATGGACCTCGTCGACCTCGGGCTGACGCCGCTGTGCGCGCCACCCGGCGCGCTGCAGCGCGCCGTCACCGGTGTCACGACTGCCGACATGGAGAACCCGTCGACCTACCTGTCGCCCGGCGAAATCGTGCTGACTGGCTTGGTCTGGTGGCAGCCGGACCGCCGCGGCACCGTGCGGGCGTTCGTCTCCGCGGTTCGAGCCGCGGGAGCGGTCGCGCTCATCGCCGGTGAAGGTGTGCACGGTGAAATCCCGGACGAGCTCGTCGACGCGTGCCGCGACCAGGAACTCCCGCTCTTCTCCGTGCCACGGAGCACCACGTTCCGCACGATCCTCGACAGCATCTACGTGCGGCTCTGGGCAGACCTGCGTGAATCCGACGGGCCCGCGCTGCCGCCCATGCTCAAGGACGAACTCCTCGACAGCATCGCCTCGCCGGCCCCGCTCGAAGACGCGCTGAGCACAGCAGTCGAGCGCCTCGGACTACCGGAGCTGACACTCACCTCCTCCGCCGGCCGAGTGATCGCGAGTACGCACCCTGATGCCGCGGGCGCCCCACCGGGCGCACCTGTGCCGATCGGCTCGGATCAGGGATCGCCGTTCGACGGTTGGTGGCTGCGCACGGCCCAAAGCGCCGATGCACGGCATCGGCCGGTGCTCCACGAGATCGCGGCACTGCTGTCCACCCGGCTGGGGCAGCACCGGGTACGGCTGCACGAACGCGGCGTGCGAGCCGGTGCGCTGCTCGCCGCTCTCGAGACGAAGGACACGGCGGCGATATCCAGCATCGTGCAGGAGTGCGGCTTCCCCGCAGGCGCCGCGCTGACACCGGTCGTGGTGAGAACACCTGGTGCGCCGACCGCCTGGGCCGTCGACGCAGCCAACGAACTGCTCGCGGGATGCGCGGTGGAATTCGCCACGTGTCCGGCTGGAGCCGGGGAATCGGTCGCCTTCGTCGCCGCGCTGCCGGAGCAGTTCGCCCGACGGCTTTCCGAGCACCTTCCGCGCCTGCAGGACCTCGTCGACGGCGGCGTCGCCCTATCAGTCGGTGTCGGCCCGAGCGCCGATCCCCGCGACCTCGCTCCCGCACTGCTCGCGGCTCGCTACCTCGCAGATGCCGCCGAACAGCGACCGGACTCAATGCCGCGAGTCTCCACGACCTCCGCCATCACGAGTCTGAGTGCGATGCTCGGAGGACTGCCGGCCTCCGTGGCGCACGCCTTCCAAGCGAACACGATCGGCCCGGTCATCAGGTACGACGCCGTGAAAGGCACCGAACTACTGCAGACGCTGGCCACCTTCCTGGACAACGGGGCCTCGTGGACCCGTACGGCAGCAGCCCTGCACCTGCACGTCAACACCGTCCACTACCGGATCGAGCGAGCAGAGGCGCTCACCGGTCGTCGCGTGTCCGACCCACGCAGCCAGATCGACCTGCACGCCGCCCTCATTCTGTATCAGTCGGCCACGCAGCGGAACGGGCAGCGGTAGGAGGTGCGGCCGCGGCCTGAAAGGCGACGGCGTCCCGCGCAACCACGTCTCGCCGGCCTGCAGCGACGGAGGCGGCGTTCAGGCACTCAGCCGGGCGTGGTGCACCACTGCCAACACGGTTCACGTGCCGCTCTGCTCAACCGCCGTGTGTTGTCGTCGCTGCCACTGCCCAGATTGCTGAACCAGGGCCGGTCCCACGCTTCGTCGGTGACGATCGGCTCGCCACCGTTCGCCGGACGCCGTACCGAACGGAACCGTGCAAGGCCCGTGGTGTCGCCGAGTCCGAAGGCGACCGATAAGACCTGCGCCATGACTGCGTCCAACGGGTCGTCACTCTCGTACCGCACGGGAGCCGGCGGCAACAGCACCTCGCCCGCATCGAGCGCGGGTCGCCGCGGAGGGAGTATCAGCAGGGCGACCCGCCGTTCGTCGCGCAGCAGCCACGAACTCGCCGCGTTCTCCCGCCGCAGCACCCACTGCTGCCCGGGCAGCCCGGGCAGGCGCACCTCCACGGAGCTCTTGCCCCAGGTCCCCACGCGTCGACGCGCACCAGGCGCCGGTCCACGGCGACGGCGATCGGGCCTGCCGGCCCGGGCGCGAGCCGACGCGCCATCCACAGCGGTACGCCCTCGGCCCGGGCCCGGGCGGCCAGAGCGGCCAGAGCGGCCACCTGTTCTGTCCCACCACACGGCCGTACCGCCAACTCGCCCAGCTCGCGGGCGAATTCGGCGGCATGGCGGGGCCTTCACCGGCGTGGGTCGTGCCGGTGACACGGGTCACCGGTACGACTCCGTTCCAGCGGGCGCTCCACCCCTCCGCCCCCAGCCCGTGCTCGGTCATTCCACGGTCCGCGCCAACGGATTCCATGACCGCTCGCCATAGAGCCTCTCGCTCACTGCAAGCCCCACCACAGGTACCCAGGCCCTTGGGCCGGCCTTACTTGCTGATGGCGAAGCGCATCAGGGCGTGTTCGTCGCCTTGCTTGATCTTCCCGGTCTGGTTGATCACTTCGAGTTTCCAGGTCCCGCCGTGGCGCACCGCCTTGGCCACGGCACAGCCGTTGTCCTGGGTGAGGAGGCTGGGCCAGATGTCTGCGACCTGCTGGGAGTTGCCGCCGGTCGCGTCGTAGACCTTGAAGCTGATGTTGCGCGCCTTCTGGAAGGAGCTGCCCTTCTTGAATGCGGCGGCGACGAACACGATCGACGTGATGTGGGGCGGTATCCGGGCGAACTCGACGGTCACCGTCTCGTCGTCGCCGTCCCCGTGTCCGGTCTGGTTGTCGCCACTGTGCACCAACGAGCCGTTTCCCATGGGGTCGAGCGAGTCGAGGCCGGCCAGGCGCACGGGGTCACCGCCCTGCATGGCGACGGCGATCAGGTCGAGGTCCGTGCCCTGCTTGCGGCGCAGCGCGCCCAGCACCCCGCCGCTGCTGCCGGCCGTGGCGTCCCAGGACACCCCTATGGACAGATGCGTCACCCCGTCGAGGTCCGCCGGGCCGTCTTCTTTGGTGAGCGTGATCATGTATCGGCCATCCCTTTCAAAACACAACTACAACATGCAGAGTGTGCCCGGGGCCTCAGCGGTTCCAAGAGACCGGCCCTCCTGGGCATTCAGGTGGCCGTCAGGGCCAAGGCGCCGTTGGCGAGTTGCAGGACGTCATCGGGCTTCCTCAGCCGGCGAACACGACGTCAACGAATACCGCCCGATTCGAAATACTGAGCCCCTGTCGAACTCAGTGTTTTCGTTTGCTGTATGAGTTCAGCTCATTGATGCGGGTAAATGACGGTTCATGACGAACACCGTACGTGTTCCCCGGCCCCGGTGGAACGGTCAGGCAACGGCAGGAGTAGTCATGGACGAAATCGCTCACGAGCTGCTCGACCACGTGCAGGAACGTGGATGCTATTCCGCCCGGAGCGAAGCCGCCTCGGCGGTGCGATGCGTCCTGCAGGTGCTGGGCTCGCATCTCGTCGGGGACGACCGCACGGACCTCGCAGACCGGCTGCCCCAGCAATACGCGTCCTGGCTCGACGATGCCCTCCCGGCAGACGAGCCGTTGCGGCCCGCCGGGTTCGTCGCGGCCGTCGCCGCCAGTGGCGCCATGAGCGCACAGAACGCTCACCGGGCTGCCACCGCGGTCCTCCCCGTGGTCGGAGACATCGCCGACGATGCTCTCCTGCGCCGTATCCTCACACAGTTGCCCCCGGGGCACGCCGAGTTGTTCGGCCGGGCGAACCGCACGTAGCGACTCGCGCCGGAGGAGCAAACGCCTTTCCGCCGGGCGGAGTTCCTTGGGCTGAGGCATCCGACCCCGGACAATCGACCGGACAGTCGTGGCGCCGTCGCGCTGTACCCGAACCGGCACCCGTCCCGCCGGCCGGTTTTCAGAGTGTGTAGTGCGGCGTAGCGACCCGGGTGACCGTCACGGTCACGGTCACCGGTTCCGGAACGCCGTGCGCGGCGAGATAAGAATCAACTGCGGCTCGTACCTGGCGGTGAACGTTCCGGGCGGTGTCCAAGGCTCTGTGCCCCTCGGCCACCACGCACCGCACCTCGATGTGCCATCCCGCGCCGTCCGGCGCCCGGTCGGCTCGCACACCCGCCTCGGGCGGCGTGCGTTCCACTGCTGATTCCGACCGCCCGGGCTGGGCAACTGCGGCCAGGCGGCGGGCGAGGCGAGGCTGCAGGCGGGCCACCCCTGGTACCGCGAGGGCCGCCTGGGCCGCGACGCCGAGAAGAGGAGTTGCAGGGGCAGACATCATGTACCGCCACTTCCTGATATCCAGGTGCCGGGCCCGACCGGCAGGGACGACTCCAGGACGTCGACCACGGTGACGTCGACGACCGTCACGCCGAGGCCCAGGACGCGGTCGGCCGCGTGAAGTACCGCTCGCCGTACCTGATCGCCCGTATCCGGCAGCGGGCGTTCGAGGGTCACGATCACGGTCATGGCCGCCTGCACGCCGAAGCCCTCGCCTGTGGGTACGAGCCGGCACTCTGCGGCCCGCACTCCGGGAACCGCGTCCGCAGCCTGCCGCAGCACCTTCGCGGCTGTGCTCTCGGCGATCCGGAGATCGAGCACCGTGTCAGCCAGGGGCAGGAGCTGTCCGAGCCGGAGTTCGGCTCGGACGATTCTCATGATGCGGTCGACGAGCGCCTGGAGGCCTGGAGGGTCCTTGGCGCGCAGTGCCCGCGTCGCCGTGTTCAACGCCGCGAGTCCCTCGACGGCCTCGCGGCACTCAGGGCACGATGCGAGGTGTGGATCGGCGGCCGGTGGCGCGTCTTGCGCCAGTTCCCAGACCTGGCTGAGCAGACGCCCACAGGGCAATACCTCGTCGTCCGCGATCGGGCCCGCGTCATCGACGACCGGGGCGTCCCGGGGTCGAGAGACTCCCTGCGGCTCGGCAGGCCGCTGCGGGTACGGGTCGTCTAGCGCCATGGGGCCATCGCCTCCTTGAGGGACCGCCGTGCCCTATACAGTCTGCCGCGCACAGTCTGCTCCGTGGTGTGTGTCACTTGAGCGATCTCCTTGTAGGGCAGACCCTGCAGTTCCCGGAGAATCCAGCAGACCCGCTGATCGGGGTCCAGCTCGCCGAGGGCGCAGGTCAGGGCGGCCGCGGCCGCCTCCTGCTCGGCGGCTTGGGCAGGCGAAGCCCACTCGTCGTCCGTAGCGGGTGACGCGACGGCATCCAGGGAGACAGGCGGCCGCCGGCGGCGGAGCGTGTTCAGACATCGGTTGACGGTGATCCGGTACATCCATGTGCGGAACTCCGCGTCGTGGCGGTATTCCGGCAGCCGGCGCCAGGCGCTCACGAAGGCATCCTGTACGGCTTCCTCGGCGTCCTGGGCATTTCCGAGCATGTAGTAGGCCAAGGCGAGGAGGGGACGGCTGTGCCTGCGGACCAGAACCGCGAAGGCGTCTTCGTCCCCTTCGGCCGCCCGCACGGCCAGCAGCCCGTCCGGCAGGTCACGTGCCGGCGGTGGCGGACCAGTCCATTCGGTCATGCCGCTCCAGCTCAGGATTCGGCGGGGCTCGGGATCACTCTGGCCCCGGGCCCCGGGGTACCCAGTCCGCAAAATGTGATGCACATCACACCGAGAGTGCGTGAGGAATCAGCCGACCGTCATGTCCAACCGTTCGACGGGCATCACGCAGATGCCCGACCAACCGATCGAGGCGACCGCCATGACGGACAACAGCATCACCGCCAACCGCGACGGCCGGCCAGCTGCAGGCGAGAGCGTGCTGAAGGGCCGTACCGGCGCCGACGCTCCGGCGGAGACGCGGGGCAGGACGACCATCGCGGACGGCGTGGTGGCGAAGATCGCGGGTATGGCCGCCCGCGAGATACCCGGCATTTACAACCTGGGCGGCGGCATGGCCCGTGCCATCGGCGCCATGCGGGACCGTGTCCCCGGCGGAAGCGGAGGCGTCACCCGAGGAGTCAAGGTCGAGGTCGGGGAGAAGCAGGCCGCGGTGGACCTGAACGTGGTGGTCGAGTACGGCGTCTCCATCGTCGAAGTCGCCGGCGACGTGCGCACCAACGTCATCAACGCCGTGGAGCGGATGACCGGACTGGAGGTCGTCGAGGTGAACATCTCCGTCGACGACGTCCACCTTCCCGACGAGGAAGAAGAGTCGTCCGAAGAGCATGAAGGCCGTGTGAGGTGACGCGCGGTGACCTGCTGCCACCTCCTGGCGGCAGCGGATGATCCCTCGACGGTCCTCGCAAGACGGGTGAGTAAGTCATGAACACAGCCAGCACGGGCCTAGCAGCGGGCATGGCTCTCGGTTTCGCCGGTTACTTCGGCGGCTTCTGGGCCTTCCTGCTGGTTCTGGTCCTGGGCGGGGCAGGGTTGGCCATCGGCCTGATCCTGCAGGGCGATCTCGAGCTCCCGGCACGGAGGCAGCGGTGAGTGCCCGGCCTGTTTCCGCCGCTCCCGCCGGCACCGGGTTCGGCCCGCCGGCGCGCGACACCCGCCTGCCGCCGGCCGAGCGAGGTGCCACCGTCATCCCCGACAGGGTCGTTGCCCGGATAGCAGCCCAGGCCGCACAAGGAGCACTGCTGCGGCGGGCGGCAGCAGCACCCCGCCTGGGCGAATCGACAAGCCCGAGCGCCACGGCCACCGCACGTGCTGGAGTCGTGCGCCTGCACGTGGCCCTCGACCTGCCGTATCCCATCGACATGCCCCACGTCTGCGGGCGGCTACAGCACGATGTCGCCACCCAGGTAACCGAGCTGACCGGCCTGAACGTCGGAGAGGTCACCCTCACGATCCGACGCCTGGTGACCGTGGCCGGCACCACGAGGAAGCGCGTTCGGTAACCCGCCGCGCGCCCCCGGCATTCCGCACACGAAGAAGGACCGGCATGACACCCCACGAGGGCCTTCCCGCACCGCCCCGGCGTCCATGGTCCGCGCGCCGCCTTCCGGCCGCTCTGGTCGCCTCGGTGATCCTCGCGACGGCGGGTGCGGCACTGATCGATGTGGTCGCCGTGCGGGCAGGGCGTCAGGCAGCGGCCTGGCGAAGAGGCCTGGCCGCCGAACTGGCCACCCGCCCCTTGGATGACGTGTGGCTGCTCACAGGAGCCGCCGTGACCGCTGCCCTCGGCGTGTGGCTGATGGTTTTGGCCTTCAGCCCCGGTCTGCGCCGGCTGCTGCCGCTGCGGGCCCCTGCGGACTGCCCCGCCCCTCAGCTCCGGGCTCAGTTGGACCGCCAGGGTGCCGCCACGCTGCTGCGTGACGCCGCCCTTCAGGTTCCAGGCGTCCGCAGCGCGCGTGTCCGGGTACGCCGCCACCGCGTCAAGGCCCGTGCGGACGTGCACTTCCGCGACCCGCAGCAGGTGAGGGACGACCTCATCGCCGTCCTCGTCAAGGAACGGGATCGGCTCGCCCTTTCCCGTCCTCCCCGCATCGTCGTACGTGTGCGACAACGCACTGCCTGACCGAGCCCCGGGACGGAGCCTGCGCCATGACGCCGCGACCTCTGCTCAACCGCATCCTGCTGGCCCTCATCGGTCTGGTACTCCTCGTCGGCGGCCTGCTCGTCATCGTTCCCGGACTCGACCTCTACCGGCGACAAAACCTGGAGCCGCCCTCCGGCTGGCCCCTGACCACACCGGACGATGTCCTTCTCAGCTCCGCCGACCGGGAGCGGTGGAGCGACGCCGGCTGGTGGTGGCCGGCTGTCATCGCCGCCCTCACAGTCACCGCCCTGCTCGCCCTGTGGTGGCTACTCGCCCAACTGAGCCGGCGCCGCCCGGGGGCCTTGCCGATCGGGAGCACTCGGCCACAGGAAGGAGTGGAACTGAGCCGCCGCGCGCTGAGTGACGCGATCGCCACCGAAGCCGGCGCACTGCCCGGCGTCCATAAGGCGAACGTCCATGTCACCAGCCGATCCGGCCACCCGCACACGCGAATCAACCTCACTCTCGACCCTCAGGGAGACCCCGGCGCCGCCCTCGATGACCTGTTCAAAGGCCCACTGAGCACCGCCCGCCGGTCCACCGGTCTCCCCCACCTACCCGCCGAGGCTCGCCTGCGCGTCGCCCGCCACAAGGCTCAGCGCACGCAGTAGGCCCCCTTCCTCCAAGCCGTCGTATCCGGCGGCGAATCAAGCACTGGCCCCATGAGGAGACATCATGATCGTCCTGGGAATCATCCTGCTCGTTGTCGGCTTCGTCACCGGCATCTCCATCCTGTGGACCATCGGGATCATCCTGGCGGTCATCGGAGCGGTGATGTGGGTCCTCGGCGCGATGGGACACGCCGTCGCAGGGCGACGCCACTACTGGTGACTGAGAGGAACGACGCCCGCCGCAGGCCCGTGACGAGGCTGCAAGCGGGCCCCGCACCTTGTATGTCCGGGCCCCGACGGCACCAGCTGGGACGCTGGAAGCACAACACCCGCGTCCCGGCCGCCGTCGAGGCCCCCTCCTTCGCGCCCCGGCCGACCGGTCTGCCCGACTGATCAACCTGCCCCCCGGCACGCCTCTCGGCCCGGACGGCCCTCACAGGAGGCCGGTACTGTATCCGCACACCCAGGCGAGCGCGGCGTGGACGCCGCGGAAATAGTCCAGGCCGCCCGGCGTCTCGGTGGTGTCCTCAAGTCGTACGGTGACGGCATCCAACTCGGCGAGCAGCACCGGCAGGTCGGGAGCACCACGTCCCCCACGACCGGTGACCGGTGAGCTTTCGGCACGGCCCAGCGCCCATTCGTACGCCGCAGACCGACCCGCGCGGAACTGCGGGGATTCGCCGGCATCGTCCTGCGCCAGATCGTTCAACGCGGCCTCGATCTCAGCGTGCGGAACCACACTCGCCGACCGCCGATCGCTCTCTTCGCCGTCTTCATCCGTGCCCATATGCCATGCGTACCAGCTCGACGGCGCGGCCGCAGCTCTTCTTCATGCGACGACGGCGTTGGATGTCATCACACTGCCGGCGCGGCCCCTTGCCTGTGAGCGGCGCGAGCGGCTCTCAACAGCGTCGAGGCGGGTACGGACAAGGTCCGCGCGAGCTCCGTCAACTCTTCTTCGGTGGGGCGGATGGGCCCGTCGGCTCCGTCCTCCGCGAACGCCTGCACCCTCGGGGTTCGCATGCCGGTCTGCTCGGCGACAGCCCGAGGGCTCAGTCCGCGACGACGCATAGCACTCCGGATGAGCCGCGCGAGATCATCCATCTGTCCGCTGCCTCCTGCCCGGCGATGTCTTTCCGGCCGCAAAGAGCTCTGCATGCTCGCCTACCCTGCGTTTGCGCCGGAACACCATCGTGGGCCCATTGGGCGAACCTCCACCAGGAAGGGCTCGGCAGACAGGGGCCGGCGGTGCCAGTACTCTTCCTCTGTTGTCGTACGACAATGACAAAACAAGAAAGCTGCCGTGGAGGCGGCGGAGGGAGAGGCAGGGACCGATGCTCCCAGCTCAGCACGGGTTTGTCGGCACCCACAGGCTTTCCCCCGACGCCGGGCGAACAGGCACCCTGGAGCCCGGCTCCCGCACCGTGTTCTCCCGTCCCTCCATGCCACCGGTGCCGCGGCCGACCGCGGCTTCTCTCGGTGCCGAGCGGCTCGATCGGGAACCCTCGGTGCTCCTGGTCGAGGACGACGAGGGAGACGCCCTCCTGGTCGAGGAGCTGGTCGCCGACGGGTTTCCCGGCATGCGGCTGACCTGGGTGCGCTCGCTCGATGAAGCCCGCCAGGCGCTGGCCACAGCTCCGGCTGACTGCGTGTTGCTGGACCTGCATCTGCCCGACGCGCACGGGCTGGAGGCGGTGGCCCGGATGCGGCAGTATGCCGAGGGGGTCGCGGTCGTGGTGCTGACCGGGCTGGCCGAGGAGAGCACAGGGCTGGCCGCCGTCGCCGCCGGCGCGCAGGATTACCTGGTCAAGGGACGGGTCGAGCCAGAACTCTTCGGACGCGCGGTCAGATACGCCATCCAGCGCAAACTCGCCGAACAGACGACGGCCGCCTACCAGGCCGGCCAACTGCGGGCCCAGGAGAACGCCCGGCTCGAGCGCGGCCTCCTACCCACTCCCCTTTTGCACGACAAGGGCCTGGAAGTCGTCGCCCGTTATCAGCCCGGGCGGGAACAGGCCCTGCTCGGCGGGGACTTCTACGACGTGGTGCAGACCCCGGACGGCACGGTGCACGCCCTGATCGGTGATGTGTCGGGTCACGGTCCCGACGAGGCGGCCCTGGGCGTGGGCCTGCGTATCGCCTGGCGCACCCTGGTGGTCAGCGGGTCCACGGGGGCAGGACAGCTGAGCACTCTGCAGGAGGTGCTGGTCGCCGAGCGGACCGGGGAGCAGATCTTCGCCACGCTCACCAGCCTGGAGTTGTCGCCCGACCGGCGCTCGGTGCGGGTCATACGCGCAGGCCACCCGGGGATGCTGCTGAGGGCCGGCGCCGGCGTCGAGTGGGTGGAGGTGCCGGGTGGGCCCGCCTTGGGGCTGCTGCCGGCCGGTGTCGCCTGCTGGCCGGTGGAAGAGCTCACGCTGCCGGAGGGCGCCGGCATCGTCCTCTTCACCGACGGGCTGTTCGAAGGCCGGAGCGGCCCCGACAACGAGCGGCTCGGCGAGGAAGGGCTCCTGGAGCTCGCGCGCTCGGTCGCGGCCCTGTCGCCGAACGCGTTCGTCGACAGGCTCGTCGGCAGCGCTGAAGCCATGGCCGAGGACTACGGCGGTCTGGCCGACGACGTGGCCGTGGTGCACCTGCAGTGGAATCAGCAATCATGAGCGAGCTAGGAACCGTGACCGTGACAACGCCCCCCGCCCCACCCGAGCCGCTCCGCCGCAGCCGTATCACCGTGCAGGGCTGGTTCCATGTGGCCCTCGCAGTGATGATCGCGCTGGTGGTGGCCGGTTCCGTCGTCGGAGCCGAACTCCTCAGCCGCACCGCACAGGTCTCGGACGAGCTGATCGAGCAGATACAGCCGGCCCGCGCCGAGGCCTTCCGGCTGCAGAACGCGCTGCTCAACCAGGAAACCGGGGCCCGCGGCTACGCCATCGCCGCCGACCCCCAGTTCCTCACCCCGTACACCGAGGGCAAGCAGGCCGAGAAGGAATCCGCCGGCCGCCTGCGCGCCCTCGTCGGTGACCGACAGGCCCTGCAAGCGGACGTGGACGCCATCGAGCGTGCTGCGGCGGACTGGCGCCGCACCTACGCCGACCCGCTGGTCGCCGGAGTCACTCCCGGCACTCCGCGTCCGATGAGCAAGGCCACCACAGAGCAGGGCAAAGTGGCCTTCGATCGGCTACGCGCACTGTTCCTGCCCCAGAACACACATCTCACCCATGCCCGGCAGGACAGCCGGAAGGAACTGACGCACGTCCGCACCGTGCGCAACTGGGTACTGGGCGGCATGGTCGCCGTCTACCTGGTCACCGGAATCCTCCTGGCCGTGCTGGTGCACACTCTCGTCGCCCGCCCGCTGACCGCCCTGCGCACCAGTTCCCGCTGCGTCGCCGCCGGCGACTTCACGCATCGCATCACCTCGGAAGGCCCCGCCGACATCCAGGCCATGGCGGGCGACGTCGAGGCGATGCGGCAACGCCTGGTGACCGAGCTCGACGCGTCCCGCCGCCAACAGGAGAATCTGACCCGGCAGACAGCCGATCTGGACGCCCAGGCGGTGGAACTGCGCCGGTCCAACGCCGAACTGGAGCAGTTCGCCTACGTCGCCTCACACGACCTCCAGGAGCCACTGCGCAAGGTCGCCTCCTTCTGTCAGCTGCTCGAAAAACGCTACGGCGACAAACTCGACGAACGCGGCGTGCAGTACATCGCCTTCGCCGTGGACGGCGCCAAACGGATGCAAACCCTGATCAACGACCTGCTCACCTTCTCCCGCGTCGGACGGGTCAACGACGCACACGTGAACGTCCCACTGGACCGCACTCTGGACAAGGCGCTCGCCAACCTGACGAGCGCGGTGGAAGAGTCGGGCGCCCACATCGAGCGCCCCGAGCACCTCCCAGAGGTCACGGGTGACCCGACGCTGCTGGTCATGCTCTGGCAGAACCTGCTGGCCAACGCCATCAAGTTCCGCCACCCGGAGCGCACCCCCGACATTCGCATCACCTGCGACCCGGACCCCGATGCCACTGGGGACGCCGAGGCGTGGAGAGTGTCCGTCACGGACAACGGCATCGGCATCCCCGGGGAGTTCGCTGAAAAGGTCTTCGTCATCTTCCAGCGACTGCACGGCCGCGACGCCTACGGCGGGACGGGAATCGGACTGGCCGTGTGCAAGAAGATCGTCGAGTTCCACGGCGGCCGCATCTGGATCGACACGACGCACACCGAAGGCACCCGTTTCTGCTTCTCCCTGCCGAAGCCCACTGAGCCGACCAGCCCGACTGGCGAGGCCACGCCCGCACGCACCACCCCGGAAGGACAACCCGCATGACCGCCGTCCAGCCCATCGAGGTCCTGCTCGTCGAGGACGACCCCGGTGACGAACTGATGACCCGCGAGGCGTTCGAGGACAACAAGATCGGCAACACCCTCCACGTCGTCCGCGACGGGGAGGAAGCCCTCGACTTCCTCTACCGGCGCGGAGCGCACACCGGTGCCCCGACACCCGACCTGATCCTGCTGGACCTCAACCTGCCCAAGTATGACGGCCGACAGGTCCTGGAACGCATCAAGTCAGACCCCGAGCTGGCCCATATTCCTGTTGTCGTGCTGACGACGTCGTCCGCCGAAGAGGACATCCTGCGCAGCTACAAACTGCACGCCAACGCCTATGTCACCAAGCCCGTAGACCTCGACCAGTTCATCGCCGCCGTCCGGCAGATCGACGAGTTCTTCGTGACCGTGGTCCGGCTCCCCCGCTACCGCCTCCCCGGCTCAGGCATGAACCCCATCGGGTGACCACTCCCGGGCGACGGACGCCGACACGCGACGGAAAAGACGTAACTCGCCCACGGCCGGTGCTCCTTGCATGGCCGCCAGTTACGCCCTGCGAGGCCACCACTCCGGTGTGTCTACTGAGGCAGGCGGCCGGAGATGGCGCCACTGGGATCGTCAGCCAGGGCGAGGCGGGCGGTGATGCGTTTTCCGACCGGCTCGCGCTGCACCTCGAAACCCTGGGCGACGGCCATCACGATCTCCAGGCCGTGCTGTCCGACCCGGCCGACGTCCGCGGCCCGGGCGATCGGCAGCACGGAATCGGAGTCCCACACCACGACCTCCACCATGCCGCCAAGGACGCGCAGGTCCAGCAGCACCGGGCCGGGAGCGTACTTGCAAGCGTTGGTGACCAGTTCGCTGACCACCAACTGTGTGAGGTCCATGGCGCGCTGGGAGACGGGCAGGCCGTGTTCGGCCTGGACACGGGCCAGGAAGTCGGCGGCCAGGTGGCGTGCCTGGGCGATGACTGTGCCGTCCCCGTCCAGGGCCACCGTGGTCTGTATGACCGGCCGGTCGGGCATGGTGACGTCCTCGCCCACGGGCTTCGAGTCCATTGCTGCCGCCTTCACCACTCCATTCACGACTCGCGCTTACCCGCTCCGGCGCGAATGACGCCCGTTGTTCCCGTGGTTTCGAAGGCAGGGCCGGATGTGCCAGGATCACGGCGTGGCTGAGGAAGAAATGCCGGGTACCGCATACGAGGTGCAGCCGGGCCAGTTGTCCGTCGCGACGTCTGCCGTGGACGACATCCGCGTGCTGACACTGGCCGGGGAGATCGACCATCACACAGGTGACGTGCTCCGACAGGCTCTCGACCTCTCCAGCGCACGGTGTCCCCGGGTAGTCATGGACATGCGGCAGGTGACCTTCATCGACTCCAGCGGCATCAACATCCTCATCGCCGCCCATCAGACACTCACGGACGTCGGCGGCTGGCTTCGCCTGGCCGCCGTGGGCCACTCCGCGATGCGCACCTTGAGCCTCGTCGGGGTCGACACCCTGATCGACCTGCACGAAACCCTGAGCCAAGCGCTCACCGCCTGAACGGACCGTCGGGGTCGTAGGACCGACTCAAGGCCATCGCCTGCGCTTCTACGCCGACGGTGTGGCGGCGACCGGGATCGACACGATCACCGCCGAGGCCGGCGTGGCGAAGATGAGTCTCTACAACAACTTCTCCTCCAAGGCCGACCTGGTCCGCGCCTACTTGGACGCCCGGCACGAGGAATGGCTCGGCCTGTACCGGACCCGTCTGGAGCGAGCCGAGGGGCCGCGTGACGGTGTGCTGGCGGTCTTCGACGCATACGCCGATCACGCCGCCTTCGCGTACGAGCACGGATTCCGCGGTTGCGGGCTGCTGAACGCTGCCGCCGAGCTCCCGGCCGGCGACGAGGGCCGCGCCGTGGTCCGCGCCCACAAAGAGGAGGTCGAGCGCCTGATCGCCGGGCACCTGGAGCAGCTGCTGCCCGGCCGCCCCGAAGAGGCCCGTGCGACGGCCGAGCACCTGTCCTTCCTGCTGGAGGGCGCGATGGCACGGGCCGGCCTGGAGGGCGACGGTGAGCGTGTCCGGCATGCCCGTTCGATCGCCGCGGCCCTGCTGGACCGGCTTTGACCGGCGCCGACCGCGGCCGGTCCGCGGGGATGGGCGCCCTCGGCGTGCTGGCAGCCGCCGTCCTCTGGGGGACGACGGGCACGGCCGCCACCTTCGCCCCCGGCGTCGGCCGCCTCGCGTTCTACAGCTCCATGCACTTGGCCGGAGTCGCCGTCGGCACCGTCGTGTCGATCGGCACCGCCCCACTGGCGTCGGCCCTGATCGAGCGCGTCGTGGACGGCCGCCGGCTCACACGCCGCTGGACCCTCGCCGCCGCCCTCGGCCTGCTCGGCACCGCCCTGCTGTGCGTGGCGGAAGCGGCCCACGCCACTGACAGCACGGGCCGCGACTCCATGGCCGGCACGCTGCTCGGCACCGGCCTCGGCTTGGTCGCCGCCACCACGTACGCCCTCTACTCGTGGGCCGCACACCGGCTCATCACCCGCAAGATCCCCTCCCGGGCGGCGATGGGTGCCGTCTTCGGACTCGGCGGACTGCTCCTCCTGCCCGTCCTCATTGCCACAGGTGCCCCGCTCGTCACCTCCTGGTCCAACGCCGCCGTCGGCACCTACATGGCACTCGTCCCCATGTTCGCCGGGTACGTCCTCTTCGGCTGGGGCCTCGCCCACGTACCGGCCAGCACCGCCACCACCCTGTCACTGCTCGAACCGGCCATCGCCGCCGTCCTCGCCGTCCTGGTCGTCGGCGAGCGTCTCCCCGCCCCCGGCCGGGTGGCCGTCACCGGCGCCCGATCCGGCGTACGACCGAAGTGGCAGACGTTCATACAGCTTGCCTCGCGCCTCTTCGGGTACAGCGTTTGGATGGGGGCGTTGTTCTAGTGCCTGGAGCTTACTGAGAGTGATGTTTTCGTGACCCGTCTCGGCAGTCCCGGCGGCGACGAAGCGAGAGACGTGCGCGAGGGCACAGACGCTGTCGCGCTGGAAATCGCCGATGCTGTGGACAGCCTCACGAACCTCTGGTCGTTGGCTGCCCAGGGGGCGATTCTGCGCTTGTCGCTGCATCAGTTGAGGGCGTTGCGTGCCTTGGAGATGGATCCGGATCTGAACCTCACGGCCCTCGCCGAACAACTGGGAACAGGGCTTCCCACCGCCAGTCGGCTGTGCGACCGGCTGGAGGCCGCCGGTCTGATCGAACGCTCCCCCCATCCCCACAAGCGGCGCGAGGTGCGGCTGAGGCTCACCGGACAGGGAAACCGGGTACTGGGTGACGTGGCGGCTCGGCGAGCACAGGCTCTCGGGGCCGCCCTGGCAGCGATGGCGGCTGACGAACGCGCCGCTTTGAGCCGCGGCATGCTGGCGTTCCTGGCCGCGCAGGAAGTCGGCCAGTCACGCCCTGGGCAGCCCTGACAAGCGGGCTCAGTCGGCTGGGCGCAGCACCCGCACCGTCTGTGGGGTGGAACGGCCGGTCCAGTCGAGGCAGACCACTGCGGCGTCAGCCATGAGGTCGGTGCGTCCGAAGTGCTCCACCAGTGCGGAGACGACGGCACGCGCCGTTTCGTGCGCGGGTGTGTGCCGTGTCGCGCTGAGAACCTGACGCAGGGCGTGCTCGCCGAAGAGGTCGCCGAGGGCGGAACGTGTGTTGTGCACCCCAGTGCTGACAGCGACGAGTCGGTCGCCGGGCTCCATACAGAAGGTCTGCTCCTTGTAGGGGGTCTCCTCGAACATGCCGAGGGGCAGTTGTGCTTCCAGGTCGACCTGTTCGGTCATGCCACCGCGCAGGAGGTACAGCTTGGGGGATCCCGCGTCCACGGCACGGACCACGCCAGTGATCAGGTCGAAGTTCATCAGGAGCGTGGAGGCGTAGACCTCGCCGCCATAGTGGGCATAGACGGCCTGGTCGGCGAGGCATGCCTGGTCGGCCAGACCGACGCCGGCACGGCGGGCGTTGCGCAGGGCGCCGACGGTGAGGCTGGTCAGGAGGGAGGCGTCGATGCCCTGGCCCATGCCGTCGGTGACGGTCAACGTCAGGTGGTCGGCTCCGGTGGACCAGTCGAAATTGTCGCCACCGATGGCGTAGGCGGGCTCGAGGTGGGCGCCGATGACGTACTCGTCGCGAGCGCAGCCGCGGCCGGGCAGCAGCTGCCATTGCATTTCAGCGGCGAGGGTCAGGCGGCGAGTGCGGCGGGCCAGAAGGTACAGGTCGGTGTCCCGGCCGGCCGTGGCCACCTCGTGGCCGAGTGCGGTGGCGAACTCGGCGAGGCGGAGGACGGTGACCGGGTCCGCGGCATCGGCGGGCAGCCGGACGGAGAGGACGCCCAGCCGGTCACCGCGCACGGTGATGGGCAGGTGCACCACGTGGGTCGCCGGATCACGGGTCACTTCCACGACCGCGCTCTGGTTGATGAACGCGCTGCCCGGAGCGCCGTCATGGGCGGGAACGGGGACCCCGGTGTGCGGCAGGTGGGTGACCGGTTGAAGAACCCGCAGACCGTAGTCGGCAAGAAGGAGGGTGGTTCCCAGGGCGCCCACCTGCTCTGCCAGGAGACGCTGCGCTGTGGCGACGAGTGCGTGCGGTGGCACCGACCGGAGTCGGCTTTCCACGGACGGGACGGGTTCAGAGGCATGCACGGCGTCCACCTTCTCCCCTTGCCGTTTCCACGCTATCGCAGCAAAGACCCGGTGTTGGGCGCCTTGCCCACCCGGTCACTCCGCCTCGTCGGTGCAGTGGCACAGCAGCAGGCAGACGTCGTCATCGCGGTCGGAGTCGTGCAGCAGCGGCTTGAGAACGGAATCCGCCGCCGCGTTCAGATCGTGCCCCAGTTCCGCCGCACCAAGCCCACTGAGCACGTGCGCCAGCCGCTCGATCCCGGGGTCTATCCCCTGCGCTCGTCGTTCGACGAGCCCGTCGGTGTACAAGGCCAGCGTGGAACCGCGGGGCAGTTCCACCGTGTGCTCCTGGTATTCGTACGGCACAGGGACGCCGAGCATGATCCCCGGCCTGGTGTCGAGGACCCGCACGGTGCCGTCCGCGAACCTCACGACCGGTGGCGGGTGACCGGCTGCCGCCCAGGTGACCGTCGGTTCTCCGACCCGGAACCGGGCCACGGCGGCCGTGGCGTACAGCTCGGGGTGCTGGTGGCGGAGCATGCCGTGCAGGCGCGTGAGGATCTCGGCCGGCCCGCCGCCCTCGACGGCGTAGGCACGCAATGCGGTGCGCAGCTGTCCCATGACCACGGCCGCGCGCAGTCCGTGACCGGTGACGTCTCCGATGACGGCGAGCACGCTTCCGTCGGGCTGGGTGAAGGCGTCGTACCAGTCGCCGCCGATGTTCAGGCCGTGCGTCGCGGGCAGGTAACGGGCTGCCAGCCGAAGGCCCTGTGCCGTGGGCAGCTCGGTGAGCTGGGCGCGCTGCAGGGCTTCGGCGACGTCCCGGTGCTGTTCGTAGCGGCGGGCGTGGTCGAGGGCGATGCCGACGCGGCGGGCCAGCTCGATCAGCATGACGCACGTGTCCGGGTCGAAGCGGGGACCCGGCGCGGTCAGCGTCAGCACGCCGACCAGTCCCCGCGCGGTGAGCGGGATGGACAACAGCGGCTTGTCGGGGGCCAGCGCCGAGGGCGGAAGATCGTCGATGCCGGGTGCACCGCTCGGATGAGCGGCAGCATGCTGGGGACGGCCGGTGCGGGCGGCGACCACCGCGCATGCCGGACGCACCTGGGTGGCGTCGGCGTCAGCGGCGCCTTCCCGCTGGTCGTCGGTGAAGAGCCAGATGTCGAGGTGCTCGGCGAACTCCGGGACCAGCAGGTCGGACAGACGTCGCACGATGTCCTCGGGATGCAGGGAAGCGGTCACGGCCGCGCTGGCGTCGGCGAGGAAGGTCAGCAGGCCACGGGCGTTCTCCGCCACGGCACGTGCCTGCCGCTCTGCGTCGAGCAGCTCCCGCTGGACCAGTGCGGCGGCGTCCAGCTCGGCGTGCAGCGCGAGCACGCCCTGGTTGGTCTGGTGCATCTCCTCCCGGTGGAAATGGACCAGATCCTGGTGTTCGTCGAGGCGGTGCAGGACTTCGGCGATGTCCTCGTCTGCGGCGAGCAGAGCATCGGCCAGTGACGCGGCATCGGCACCTGGCCGGCAGACGGGGCTCAGCCGTCGATGGCCCGTGAAGGTCGTCGTCAGCTGCCACTCGGGTTCCGCCGACGTACCTTCTGCCGGCGTCAGCGCGACCTGCACCTCCCCTGGTGTGTCGGAGGTCGGCTGCCGGATGCCGAGCAGCAGCTCCCAGGTGCCCTTCCTTGCGAGGCATCGGCGCAATCGCTCGGTCACGGCGGTCACGAAGCGCAAGCGGTCGAGCACCGGCACGTCGGCGTCCGCGAGGAGGCGGGCTACGGTCGTGCGGGCCCGTGCGGCGTCGGTGGACGACCGGATGGTCCAGACATCAGTGGCGGTCATGGGGATCCGTCCAGCGGTCGGGGACGAGCACGGCCACGCTGGTGTCGTCGCGCAGTGGTCGGGCGGCGCTGCTGGCATCCCTCAGGATGGCGGCGGCGATCACGGCCGGATCCTCATGGGCGAGAAGCTGGGGATCACTGGGAGGCTCCCAGCGGCTGGGCAGGCCGTCGCTGTGCAGGATGAACAGGCTGTCTCCCTGCCATGGCACCCGGTACACGGGCGGGCGCGCAGGGAAATGGGCGCCGACGATGCCCGGATGGGACAGGAGCGGCTGCCAGGCGTCGCCGACGCGAAGCCGTGCACCGACATTGCCGACACCGGAGAACGTGAGCATGCCGGTGGCCTCGTCGAGCTGTCCTACGGCGATGGCTGCGCCCCGGGTGGAGCGCAGCGCCGTGTGGAGGCCGCGGAGGATCTCCTCGGGTGACAGGACGGCTGTCCGGTGCAGTTGTGCGACCGCGGCTGTCGACGCCTCCGCGGCTTTGACACCGTGACCGAGTCCGTCGGCCAGCATCACGGTCAGGCGTGGGCCCGACCGCACCCAGGTGAAGGCGTCACCCGAGTGCTCGGCCAAGCCGAGGGGCACGTTGATGCCTCCAGCTCGTTTTCCGTTTCGGGCACGGCCCAGGGCGGCCTGTTGAGCGGCAGGTACGGGGCCCAGACGGGCGGTGGCGACCGTGCCGTGGCCACTCCTGCTGTGCAGACCGAAGTCGTTCGATATGCGCCGGCACGTGCCGAGTCCGGCACCGAGCGAGGCCGACACCGTCGTGTACCCGTCGCGCAGGGCCGTCTCGACGCTGCAGATGCCTGGCCCGTGATCGAGCGAGGCGATCTGCACCCACACCTCGCCGCTGTCCGCGACGACGTCGGGATGGGCGACGAGATTGATCACGATGTGACCTCCTCCCGCGTGCTTGAGCAGGTTGGTGGCCAGTTCGGTGGCCACGAGCGCGGCGGCGGCCGTCCGCTGGGCGTCGAGCCCTACATGGGCGCAGGCGGCTTCGGTGGCCACCCGAACGTCACGGATGCGTGTGGAGTCGTGGACCGGAATGTCCCAGACGCGGCTCATCTGGCACCCGCACGCGGAAAGGGCAGGCCAGAGAGCCAGACGGCGACGGTGACGGTGGTGCCTTGTCCGGGCCGGCTGTCGATCTCGAATTCCTGTACGAGTCGCTTCGCGCCGCTCAGCCCCAGACCGAGACCGCCACCAGTGGTGTAGCCATCGGTCAGCGCGAGTTCGAGGTCACGGATACCGGGCCCTCGGTCCGTGAAGGACAGCCGCAGACCCTGGGACGCCCCCTTGTCCAGCACGCTCAGCTCCATGTGCCCTCCACCGCCGTGGATGAGAGTGTTGCGGGCCAATTCGCTGGCGGCGGTGATCAGCTTGGTCTGCTGGACCAGGCTGAAACCGAGTTCGGCCGCAGCCTGCCGAACCTGCTGCCGCGCCCAGGCCAGGTCGGCGTCGGAGCCGATCGCGACCGTGGTCGTCGCGGCGAGTCGGGCATGCATTACGCGCCCTCCCCCGAAGAAACGGACGGGCCGGTCAGAGTGGACCCTCCTAGCAGGGACAGCGCTCTCTCGACGTTCAGGGCGGTGTGCAGGCCGGGCAGGGCGAGGCCCAGCTCGACGAGTGTGATCGCTACGGCAGGCCGCATCCCGGCCAGTACCGTGCGGGCCGCCAGCAGCCGGGCGCCGGCAGCGATGTCGGCGAGGATCCGGCCGAGGAACGAGTCGACGATCTCCACGCCGGAGATGTCGATGACCACTCCCCGCACCGGCTCCTGCGCGATACGCCGCGCGATGTCGTGCTGCAGTTGCTCAGCCGCTCCGTCCTGCAACTCTCCCTGCAATGTGACCAGCAGGACATCCCCCAGTGCGAGAACCGGCACCGGGGCTGCACGGTCGGCAGAGGAGTGGTTCACCGTGGGCTCGGCAGGACGGGCGTTCGGGCCGACACTTCGACACCCTGTCGGCTCAGTGCGTAAGCCAGGGCGTCGGACAGACCGCTGCGGGTGACGACCGGGCCGAGGTCGATGCCGAGCTGCACGATGGTCTGCGCGATCGCCGGACGAATCCCGGAGACGATGCACTCGGCTCCCATCAGACCGGCCGCTGCGACCGTCTTCATCAGGTGCTGGGCGACGAGGGAGTCGACCGTGGGCACGCCGGTGATGTCGAGGATGGCGTACTGGGCCTGCTGGTCGACGATCGCCTCGAGCAGGTCCTCCATGACGACCTGGCTGCGGGCACTGTCGAGCGTGCCGATCAGGGGCACGGCGACGATTCCGTCCCACAACTTGATGACGGGCGTGGCCACCTCGAACAGCTGCTGACGCTGCCGCGCGATGAGTTCCTCACCCGCGCTCAACGCGGTCTCCATGACCACCAGCCGAAGAGTGCCCATGAGGAGCGTGAGAGCCAACGCGGCCTCACGCGCGTGGACATCGGACGGGTCCCGGAACTCGACGCGCAGGAGGTCCGTGGCGGAGGAGCGCAGGGTGGCGACCTCGTCAGCGATCTGCGCCGGCGTCGATCCGCTGCGCGCACGGGAGGCCGCCATCCGCCCCAGTTGCTCGCGCACGGTCTGGAAACCGGGTGCCGTGATGTCCTCCAGCCGGCCGGAGGCCGCAACCGAGGCCAGGGCATCGACGACGGCCTTACAGGCCTCCACCGCCTCGTCGCGCGAGACGGTGAACACCGTACGGAACAGCGCCGCGTCCGCCCACCGCTGAGCGACCTGCTCGCGCCGCTGTTCCAGGAAGCCAGCCACCTGCGCCGCCGGCTCCTGGGCCGCGTCCCGCTCCGACACCTGCATCTTCTCCTCTGAAGAGGCTCCGCGCCGCGATCAGCACGCTCGGCCAATTATTGTCTCATGACAAATATTAGCGCCGGGTGAGTGACGCAAACAAGGCACGACCGCAATCCGTCGACGCCGCGCATCGTGTCGCTCGTCACCGCCCCCGCCAGTCGAGACAGACCACGAGGGCGTCGTCGTCCGGGAGGCTTCGACCGCGATGGCCGGTCAGCTCGCGCAGGATGGCGCGCGGGACCTCGGCGGCGGGCAGCAGACGCGTGGCATGGATCGCCCGGGCGAGCGCGGCGTCCCCGTATGTCTCACCCTTGGGTGAGGCGACGGCATAGACGCCGTCACTGACGAAGATCAGGCGATCCCCGGGCTCGATCTGGAACTCCTGGGCGACGTAGTCGGTCTCCTCGAACATGCCGAGCGGCAGCTGGGCCTCGAAGCGGACACGTTCCACGACGCCACCACGCAGCCGCAGCATCTGCGGGGAGCCGGCGTCCACGACCCGGGCGCGGCCGGTGACGAGGTCGAAGTCGAACATCAGAACCGACAGGTAGCAGCGGCCCCGGTAATGGGCGTACACCGCCTGGTCGGCCAGGGCGGCCTGGTCTTCGATGGAGATGCCGGCCCGCCGGGCGTTGCGCAGTGCGTTGATCGAGAGGTTCGTGAGCAGGGAGGCTTCTGTGCCCTCGCCCATGCCGTTGGTGACGTAGAGCACGAGGTGGTCGGCCGTCGCGGACCAGTCGAAGTTGTCCCCGAAGATCGCGTAGGCGGGCTCGAGCTGGGCGCCCAGCTCGTACTCCGGGCGCGAGCAGGAGCGCCCGGGCAGCAGTTGCCACTGCATCTCGGCGGCCAGGGTGAGCCGGTCCTTGCGGCGCGCCTGCAGGTACACGTCGGTGTCCCGTTCGGCCACGACCACCTCGTGCGCGAGCACGTCGGCGATCTCCGCCAGCTCTGCGAGGCACTCCTCGGCGTGCTCGGCGTCGGGCAGGGTGACGGACAGCACGCCGAGCCGGTCGCCGCGCACGGTCACGGGCAGGTGCGCCACCTGTGCCGAGCCGTCGCTAAGGGCTTCCACGAAGGGCTCCTGGGCGCCGAAAGCCCGGCCGGCGGGGCTGTTGTGCACCGACACCGGCTCCAGGGTGTGCGGCAGTACCGAGACCGGCTGCAGCACGGTCAGACCGTAGTCGGCCATGAACAGCTCGACCGACTCCGCCGCGTACTGCTCTTTCAGGACACGACGGACGGCCTCGAGCAGGTCATGGGGAGCCGCCGTACGTACAGCGCGTTCAGCGACCACAAATCTGTTCACGATGGAAAAAACACCAATCCTTTGCCGGAGAATTACCGCACGTCATCACGGGAACTGGGTCGTCCCATGCCACTACCCGCTCGCTCAAGCCGCAGTACCAGGCCCGGTCACCTAGTACGCTGACAGCCGCCCCGACGCCTGCGAGAGTGTGACCGTGACCGACTTCCGCGCCCGCCCACTGCCCGACGAGGTCGCGCGCGTGACCTCCACGGCGGCGGAGCTGCTGGAAGTCCTCTGGGGCAGGGCCTCGACCGTCCCCGCCTCGGCATCCCAGATGCGGGTACTGCTCATCCTCGAACACCACCAGGGCATCAACCTGCGCACTCTCGCAGACTGCATCGCCTCCACGCCGCCGTCGACCAGCCGGCTCTGCGACCGGCTGCAGGCCGCCGGCTTCATCGACCGCGATATCAGCCCGACCGACCGGCGCGAGGTGCGCCTGCACCTCAGCACCCGCGGCCGCGCCTTCCTCGCCGACCTGCGCGAACGCAGACGAGGGGAACTGCGGTCGGTGCTGAACGTGATGCCCGCAGCGAAGCGGGCAGCCCTCCTGGAAGGCCTGGAGGCCTTCTGCGACGCCGCTTCTCTGCAGATAAAGCCCGAAGCCGACGCCGACAGCCAGTCCGCCTGAGACGGCCAACGCGACGCCGAGTTCACCGGCACCCACCGATGCCGGTGGTCGGCGGCCGGAGCCGTGCCCGCCCACCGGAACATCTCGGATCCCTTCCCGCGTACGTGCGACACGTGTACTTTGTTGCCTCAAGGCTATAATTGTCAAACGGCAACAGTCGCTGTACTGACCTCTGCGACTGCGTCTTCATTCCCTGATACCCGGCCCCGCCGCCCACACGACAGCTGTGGCGCAGTTCACCGCAAATGCGGAGTAATCGAGCATGCCGGGAACCGCCTCCGGGACGTCCGGGGAGGCTGGATGGACAAAGGGAACCGCTCGCGGATCAGCTGCAAGGGGCATGCGGTACGGGCCGCGGCAACGTCAGGATGCCGTCCACCATCTGCGCCGTCCTTGCCTCGCCTCTCAGCGTGTCGAGGCGTTCCAAGAGTGCGTAGCCCTCGACCAGTACCGTCTCGTGGCCCCCGTAGGACTCCAGGTTGACGACTGCCGCTTCCACGTAGCGGATCTCGGACACCAGCAGTGCCACCCCGCAGCCCTGAGCGACGGCCGTTCCGACGCGGGGATAGAGCAGTGGCAACAGGTCGGCGCCGCTGGCATTGCCGATCGTGCCGGCATCAATGCCTCCGGCGCTCTCCAGTTGTCCCCGAGCGTGCTCGATCACCCGGACCAGAGACCGGAAATCCCTCTGGCTCAGCTCAACCACCAGGCGATCATCACTGAGGCGAGGAGTCGGCTCCTTTTGTCTTCGCTTCGAGAACCACGCCACGGCCGCCCCCTGTTGATCAAGCTAGCGAGGTGAAGTCACCTGCCCCAACTCTGAAGGCAGGTGGTGCCATCAGTCTGACAGATTCACATGCCAACTGTTGCTGCATGGAAACTTTTGGTCGGTGTCAGTGGCCCTCGCGGGCGGTGAGCAGGGCGCAGAGCTGCCCCAGCGCATCCTTGAGGACCTCCCGGTCGGCTCCGGAATTGGTGAGGGCGAGGCTCAGCAGATGCCGGCGGTGCTCCCGCGTGATCTGCAAGAGCTTCTGCCCCTCCTCAGTGAGACGGATGGTGACCTCGCGGCCCGCAGCGCGGCGCTCGACCAGGCCGCGCCGCTCAAGACGGTCACACAGCCGGGTGGCGGAGGACGGGCTGGTTCCCAGCGAACGGGCGAGACCGGCCCCGTTGAGAGGCGTGCTCTCCAGCGCCAGCACGGTACGCATCTGCTGGTCGGAGACATCCGGGGCTATGTCCGAGTGAGCGCGCCGCCACAACTCGATCACGGCCTCGGCGACCTGCTCCGCAGCCTCGACAGCGCTCGCTGGATAGCCTCCGTGGGGCATCAGGGCTCCATTCCGCCGACCACACTGGGGTGGCGTCTACCCCCAGGAGTCGCCACCCCACCCGAGTGCCTGAATCGAACACCTCGGGTCGGCGCATCCGGACCACCGCGATGCCGGGTTGGCCGACGGCAAGCCGCGACGCCGGCCGGGGCCCGGCAGACGGACACGGCCATGAGACGTCAGCGTCGACGGCCCCGGACTCTCCAGCCGCCTCCCAGACCCGCGAGATGCAAAGCCAACGCGGTGAGACCGATGAGCATCAGGTTGGTGGACGTCAAGACGTGGTTGGTCGATATGTCTGCCGCGTTGATCAAAAAGGCAATGAAGAAGAGGACGGCGGAAGCGATGGCCAGCATAGTTGTCGATCTCCTAGTCGGGAACGGAGGTGCACTGCACTGCAGATTCCCGCTACTTGGGAAATCACACGGGCGGCGACCGCAAAGGTGGACCGTTCCCCCTGAGCCCTGTCCAGTCACTGTGCTGGTTGCACAGAGACATCGGGGGCAGGGTTTACCCAGGTGCGAACGACGCACCGGAGAAGCGATAGGGGGCTCGGAATGTGCGACGTTCCTTCGGTTACGAAGGCCCATGTCGGCCACTGTCTGGTGGCCAGCTTCAGCGGCGACATGGATTACGCGACCGGGCCGATGTTTCGCAACGAGTTCCTGGACCTCCTGGACTCTGGTGACCGGTGCATTGTGCTGGACCTCGCCGGTGTACCGTTCTGCGATTCTGCGGGACTGAACGCCCTCCTGGCGGCCCGTCGATACGCACGTGAGATCGGTACGACGGTGGTCCTGGCACGGGTGCAGGAGCAACTACGAGCTCTGCTGACACTCACCGGCGTCAACGAGATCCTTCGCATCTACAACGCCGTAGAAGACGCGGTGACGGACCTTTCCGGTCACCTCGGCGATGATCCGAGGAAGGACAGAAATCCCACCCCTCACCCCAGTCCCCCCTCACCCGAATGACCGACGAATTCCATGCATTTGCGGAACCCGTGGCCGCACCGGAAATCGAGTTGTGGCAACGGGCCCGTGAAGAAGTCGCCCCCACCATTCCCCAGGAAGAGTTGCGCGGACTCCTCGCCCTGGACGGCAAGCCCACCGATCTGGGCGGAATCACCGAAAGCCTGGGCGTCAGCAACTCCTCGGCGACGCGGTTGCTCGACCGACTGGAGCGGCGCACGCTGGTGCACCACCACCCCTCCGGCACGTTCTGCCTCACTGGCGCCGGGAAGTGCGTCCTTGAAGCGATGCGTCAACGTCGTCGGCAGCTTCTGGAACAGCCGCCGGCGCCGCCGGACCGCCCGGCGCCTTTGGACGCACGCGCCCAGCTGTACCGAGTGGCTCGGGTGCCACGCAGCCGCTCGCCGCTCGGGTCAAACGGGACTGCACCGTCCTGACCAGCAGACCCGAGGGCGTCTGCTCGCCTGGGCTCGGGAGAGGCAACCCGCTCAGCTCACGTGGACGCGCGGCCGCCGGTCCACGTCCCGCTCGGCGCGGCGCAATACCTCTCGGGTGACCGATGCGACTTCTCCGTCACCGAAGACCAGGAAGCGACCCAGATGACCGACCGGTCCGCCCTCGGTCCAGCTGAAGTACACATGTGGCACCTCGCCGGTGCGGTCACGCAGAGCCAGCAGGATCGCCGCGATGGTGTTCGGCACCGTCGGTCCCTGCACCCGGAGCAGGCGTACCCCCTCCTCCTCGGTCCCGTGGACGGTGACCTCCGCTGTGAAGTCGGAGGAATCCCGCACGGACACCTCGAGGAGGAGGGGCGGTCCGCTCATGGGCGTGATGGGTGAGTGAGGGCGCGCCTCCGACGCGTTCTCGACGGCAGCCCCTCGCCGGCCTCTGTGCTCGTGCGGCTCGTGGGCGATCAAGTGCAGTGGTCCGTCTGCGGCGGCGTGGTCGACGATGCGCTCCGCCTCCTCATCGAGACCGACCTCCGCGACGCGCAGTTCGAACGACCGGTGCACGCGCGAGGCGAACGAGGTGACCAGTATCGCCACGATGAAGATCCCCGCGATCTTGATGCCGTCGGGCCGCTCGATCACGTTGGCGATCAGTGTGTAGGCGAAAACCGCAGTGATCACGGCGAAGCCAAGAGTCGCCCACCGATGGCGCCGGCGGCGCGCCGCGACTGTGGAGGCGAACGACGCCGACAGCATCAGCATGCCGGTCGCGTAGGCGCCACTCTGCTTGTCCACATTCGCGTGAAACCAGACGGTGATGAGAACCGCCGCCCCCATGAACACCAGCACCAGCGGGCGCACGGCCCGTGTCCATTCCGGTGCCATGCCGTAGCGCGGGAGATACCGCGGGACGAGGTTCAGCAGTCCGGCGAGCGCGGAGGCTCCGGCGAACCACAGGATCGCGATGGTCGACACGTCGTACGCCGTGCCGCCCACCTCCCCGAGGTAGCGGTGGGCCAGATAGGCGAGGGCGCGGCCGTTGGCCGGTCCGCCGCTCTTGAAGGCGTCCTGAGGGATGAGGATCGTTGTCGCCAGGCTGGAGAGCAGGAGCAAGAAGCTCATGGTGACGGCGGCCGTGGTGAGCAGGCGGCGGGTTTCGCGGATGCGCCCCTCGGGCTCTTCATGTGTGTCCGACGGGTCACCCTTGACCTGTGGCATCACTGCGACGCCTGTCTCAAAGCCGGACATGCCCAGAGCGAGCTTCGGGAAGACCAGCAGAGCCACACCTGCCATCGCCCACGGAGAACTGTGCGCGGCTGTCATGGCTTCCGCCCAGTCACCGATCCTCACCGGATGGCTGACGACGTGCCAGCAGGCGACGGCGAGCACCACGACGTTGAGAGCCAGGTAGGCGCCCACCAAGGCCACCGCGATGCCGATGGCCTCGCGGAAGCCCTTGAGGAAGATGCCGGCGAGCATGCCGATGAGAACGAGCGTGATCCACAGATTCGCGTTGTGCAGCCACTGCGGGGCGAACGGGTTCTCCACGACATGTGCGGAAGCGTCCGCGGCCGACAGCGTCATAGTGATCATGAAGTCGGTGGCGGCGAACGCCAGCAGCACCAGGACAAAGATCTTTCCTGGCCACCACGGCAGCAGTCGTTCCAACATCGCGATCGACCCTTCGCCGTGCGGACTCTCCCGCGCAACCCTCCGGTAGACCGGCAGCGCACCGCACAACGTCAGAGCGATCAGGACCACGGTGGCGAGGGGGGACAGCAGGCCCGCCGCGAGTGCGGCGATGCCAGGCTGATAGCCGAGCGTGGAGAAGTAATCGACGCCGGTCAGGCACATCACCCGCCACCACCGGTGCCCCTCCTGCTCGGGGTGCGGCGTGCGGTGCGGGCCTGGGTGGCGGGCCGTCTGTTCACTCAGCCCCTGAAGGAGCCAAGCCCGCCATCGTGCGCCCGAGGCGGTCGCCTTGCGGGCGGTCGCCTTGCGGGCGGTCGCCTTGCGGGCGGTCGCCTTGCGGGCGGTCGCCTCGGGGCTGCAAGGCTTGCTGCTCTCGCTGCCCGCCGTGACCTCCACGTCGGCCATATGGTCCTTCCGCGGTCGATGGTGCGTGCGCCGGCTCGGGGCAGGCAGTGTCGGTGAATACGCGAAAGGGCCCGTCGAGCAGGCCGGCGGGCGGACACCCCTTCACGCGGTGTCCGTTCGCTCAGCGCGTTGTCGTGGCCTGCAGGCGGCGTGACGACACAGGCGACTCCCGCCATCTGCTGACAGACCGTGCTGGGCAGCTGCGGGACCCGTCTCAGCCTGCTGGGTGCCCGGCACTCAGTCCGTGGTGAGCATGCCCTCGCGCAGGCGGGCCAGGAGCCGGGTGATCAGCCGGGAGACGTGCATCTGGGAGACTCCGAGGCGTTCGCCGA
>NZ_JBVOQE010000019.1:0-82314 GCF_055668065.1 Streptomyces sp. NPDC097129
TGAGTTCTCAAGGAACGGTCGCTTCCTTTGTACTCACCCTCTCGGGCTTTCCTCCGGGCTTCCCTTCGGTCTTGCGTTTCCGACTCTATCAGATCCTTTCGGATCCGATTTCCGGTCGGCGCCACCCCGCGCTAGCGGGATATTGGCACTGTCTCGGGGTTTTCGGCTTTCGCCGTCCGCCCTTTCGACATTCACTACGTTAGCTCATTCTCTCGGCGACTCATAATCGAGCCTCACGAGTTCGAATTCGGGTACGCGGACGCACCAGAATCGACCCCGCCGAGGGGCTGTAGCTAGGTAGTGGGTTGGCCGCTCCGGCTGCAGGCGATCGCCGTACCCGGTTCAGCGGCTCGGGCCACATTACGCACCTTCGCGTGCTGCGTCAACTGCGGCGCCGCCTCGGGACGTGCGCCCGGTACGGGCTCACCGTCGGGTCGTTGGCCACCCAGTAGCGCCAGGGGTGGACGTCGCCATTGCCACCCTCGCCGGCGACGCCGGTGCGGGGGCCGTTGCATACCTGGTCGGAAGGGATGGGCGTACCCGTCAGCATCCGCAGCGGGGTCTCGCCCTCCGCGCAGGCGTCCGTGCTGTCCAGGGCCCGGCCCACGTCCAGGGCCGTGGCGAGGCGGGCGGGGCCTTTGGCCAACTCCTTGTCGTTCTTGGCCGACAGGCGTCGGGTGCGGGCCAGTTCGGCGCCCTCGACGATCTCACCGGCGCGGAGCAGGACAGCGCCGGCTCGTCCCACAGGGCCGCACACCAGGTTCATGCAGTGCCACATGCCGTAGGTGAAGTAGACGTACACATGACCGGGCTCACCGAACATCACGCTGTTGCGGGCGGTCTGACCACGGTAGGCGTGGGAGCCGGGGTCGTTCGGGCCGTCGTAGGCCTCGACCTCCGTCAGGCGCAGGGCGATCGGGCCGTCCGGGGTGGTGCGGACGAGGACGCGGCCGAGGAGGTCGGGCGCTACCTCGAGGACGGGCCGGTCGAAGAAGGCGCGTGGCAGGGGCGTACGGTCGGGGCTCGCGATCATGCCCTCCGAGCGTACTGGAGTCGGCCGGTGCGGTGGGGTGGCCAGGGGGCGTGCGGCTTGCCAGGGTGAGGGCCCGGAACCGGTCCCGGCCGGATCGCGTTTGTAGGGATCAAGGACGCAGTCGCCGTCGTCGCAGTCGTATGTAGTTGTCGTATGTAGGTGAGGAGAGCCATGGCGTTCAAGAAGCTGCTCGCGAGCCTGGGGGCCGGCGGGGCCTCGGTCGAGACGGTGCTGACCGAGGTGAACGTGGTGCCGGGTGGCGTGGTCCAGGGTGAGGTGCGGATCCAGGGCGGGTCCGTCAGCCAGGACATCGAGGGTCTGTCGGTGGGGCTCCAGGCCAAGGTCGAGGTGGAGAGCGGCGACCAGGAGTACAAGCAGGACATCGAGTTCACCAAGGTGCGGCTCGGCGGCGCTTTCGAGCTGCAGGCGGGCGCCGTGCACGCGGTGCCGTTCGGGCTGGAGATCCCCTGGGAGACGCCGGTCACCATGATCGACGGGCAGGCGCTGCGCGGGATGCACATCGGGGTGACCACCGAGCTGGCGATCGCGCGGGCCGTGGACTCCGGCGACCTGGACCCGATCAACGTGCATCCGCTGCCGGCGCAGAAGGCGATCCTGGACGCGTTCATCCAGCTGGGCTTCCGCTTCAAGGACGCGGACATGGAGCGCGGCCACATCCGGGGTACGCGGCAGAAGCTGCCGTTCTACCAGGAGATCGAGTTCTACCCGCCGTCGCAGTACCGCGGTCTGAACCAGGTGGAGCTGAGCTTCGTCGCCGACGGACACGGCATGGACGTGGTTCTGGAGATGGACAAGAAGCCGGGTCTGTTCAGTGAGGGCAGCGACACCTACCGGTCCTTCCAGGTGGGTCTGAACGACTGGCAGGGGACCGACTGGGCGGCGTATCTCAACCAGTGGCTGTCCGAGGTCGGCTCCAAGCGGAACTGGTTCTAGGCTCGGAACGACTGAACGCAAGCGATCAGGAGGTACCGAGGTGACCGAGCTCAAGAGGCGGCCGCTCCCCCACGACTTCCATCCGCCCGTGGCGTCCTTCACGGTCACGAGTGAGGACGTCCAGGAGGGTGCCACTCTCAAGGACGCCCAGGTCTACGCGAAGGGCAACACCTCGCCGCAGCTGCGGTGGGAGGGCTTCCCGCCGGAGACCAAGAGCTTCGCCGTGACCTGCTACGACCCGGACGCCCCGACGGGCAGCGGGTTCTGGCACTGGTCAGTGTTCGACATCCCGGCCTCGGTCACCGAGCTGCCTGCGGGTGCGGGCAGCGGCAAGTTCGAGGGCCTGCCCGAGGGTGCGGTCCACGTGCGCAATGACTACGGCTCGAAGGACTTCGGCGGTGCCGCGCCGCCGCCCGGCGACGGACCGCACCGGTATGTGTTCACGGTGTACGCCGTGGACCAGGAGAAGCTCGGTCCGGATTCCGACGCCTCTCCTGCCGCCGTCGGCTTCAACCTGCGGTTCCACACGATCGGGCGGGCGCAGCTGATCGGTGAGTACGAGGAGCCCGCCCAAGCCTGACGTTCACGGAAGGTTTGCCCGCCTCTGGTCTTGGAAGTGATCGGAGGCGGGCATTTTTATTGCGTTGTCCATCTCGGCGCGCCCGTCCAGAGTTGATCCAAGCCCGCCGGGGGGTGGGCCGGTGCACACGGGAGGTGGGCTTGATGCGGGACACGCTCGTTCTGAACGCCAGCTTCGAACCGTTGTCGACGGTGACGCTGAACCGAGCCGTCGTTCTGGTGCTGCAGGACAAGGCGGTCGTCGAACAGGCCCATCCCGAGCTGCGTATGCGCGGTGCCGATGTGGACATACCCGCGCCCCGGGTGATCCGGTTGTGCCGGTACGTACGGGTGCCGTTCCGAAGACAAGCGCCGTGGTCGAGGCGGGGTGTGCTGGTGCGGGACCGGCACCGGTGCGGGTACTGCGGGCACAGGGCGACGACCGTGGACCACGTGGTGCCTCGGTCGCGCGGTGGGCAGGACACGTGGCTGAACACGGTGGCCGCGTGTGCGGAGGACAATCACCGCAAAGCGGACCGGACGCCGGAAGAGGCGGGGATGCGGTTGCTTCGGCAGCCGTTCGAGCCGACGCCGGCCGATGCGATGCTGCTGACGCTGGGGGCGGATGATTTTGCCGCTCTTCCCGGGTGGCTGGCCCGGGATGCGGCCTGACTCTTCGCCGTAGGGCTTTGTGTACGTTGCCGGCCGCGGGATTCGTCGTGGCTTGTCGCGCCCGCGCGGCGGCAGCCGCATGTCGACACGGCCCCGCGGCCCTGTAGGTGGGTGCGGGGAACGTTGCGTTTCCCGTGCTCTCAGTCGATCGACGGCTTTTCGCGGCGTTCCGAGCCGCCGCCGTTGCCCGAACCGCCGTTGCCCGAACCGCCGCCCATGGCGCCGAAGTTGCCCATCGCGCCGGAGAGGCCCTTGAGGGCGTCGCCGATTTCGCTGGGGACGATCCAGAGCTTGTTGGCGTCGCCCTCGGCGATCTTCGGGAGCATCTGCAGGTACTGGTAGGACAGCAGCTTCTGGTCGGGGTCGCCGGCGTGGATGGCCTCGAAGACCGTGCGGACGGCCTGGGCCTCGCCCTCCGCGCGCAGTGCGGCGGCCTTGGCCTCACCTTCGGCGCGCAGGATCTGGGACTGCTTCTCACCCTCGGCGCGCAGGATCTCGGACTGCCGGACACCTTCGGCCTGGAGGATCGCGGCGCGCTTGTCCCGGTCGGCGCGCATCTGCTTCTCCATCGAGTCCTGGATGGAGGTGGGCGGTTCGATCGCCTTGAGTTCGACGCGGTTGACGCGGATGCCCCACTTGCCGGTGGCCTCGTCGAGGACGCCGCGCAGGGCCGCGTTGATCTCCTCGCGGGAGGTGAGGGTGCGCTCCAGGTCCATGCCGCCGATGATGTTGCGCAGCGTGGTGACGGTGAGCTGTTCGATGGCCTGGATGTAGCTGGCGACCTCGTAGGTGGCCGCGCGGGCGTCGGTGACCTGGTAGTAGATGACCGTGTCGATGTTGACGACCAGGTTGTCCTGGGTGATCACCGGCTGCGGCGGGAAGGGGACGACCTGTTCGCGCAGGTCGATGCGGTTGCGGATGGTGTCGATGAACGGGACGACGATGTTGAGGCCCGCGTTCAGGGTCCGCGTGTAGCGGCCGAAGCGCTCCACGATGGCGGCGCTCGCCTGTGGAATGACCTGGATGGTCTTGATCAGGGCGATGAAGACCAACACCACCAGAATGATCAGGACGATGATGACCGGTTCCATCGTGGCTGCCCGTACCCTTCTCCGCCTCGGCGCTTTCGGAAGATCTTATGGCTGTTGAAGATCTTGCTGGTCGAGTCTGACAGACCGTCGGAGGGCTCGTGGGGTGTTCCGCCGAGTCCGTGCCGGGTCCTCGTCTGTCGCGTCGTACGAGGTCACATGACGATCGCGGTGGCCCCCTCGATGTCCACGACGTCCACCTCCTGGCCCACTTCGTAGGCGTGGTGGGTGTCGAGGGCGCGGGCCGACCAGATCTCCCCGGCGAGCTTGATACGGCCGCCCGAGCCGTCGACGCGTTCGAGGACGACGGCCTGCCGGCCCTTCAGGGCGTCGATGCCGGTGGCGAGTTGGGGGCGCTGGCGGCTGTGCCGGGCCGCGATGGGCCGGACGACCGCGATGAGGGCGACCGAGACGGCGAGGAAGACGAGCACCTGGACGACGACGCCGAGGCCGAAGCCCGCGGCGACCGCCGCGGCGACGGCGCCCACGGCGAGCATCCCGAACTCCGGCATCGCGGTGACCACGAGCGGGATTCCGAGCGCTGCCGCACCGACGAGCCACCACACCCATGCGTCGATGTCGTTCACACGGCAATCGTAGGGCCGCCGGTCCGGTTGCCGACAGGGCGCCGGGCGGGGCGCACGGGGTCAGGACAGGGGCAGGCCCTGGGCGGTCCAGCGGTCGCCGAGCCGCTCGACGACGAGCGGGAGGCCGAAGCACAGGGAGAGGTTGCGGGAGGTGAGTTCGAGCTCCAGCGGGCCGGCGGCGAGGACCTTGCCCTGGCGGATCATGAGGACGTGGCTGAAGCCGGGCGGGATCTCCTCGACGTGGTGCGTGACCATGATCATCGAGGGGGCGATCGGGTCGCGGGCCAGCCGGCCCAGACGGCGCACCAGGTCCTCGCGGCCGCCGAGGTCGAGGCCGGCCGCCGGCTCGTCGAGGAGCAGCAGTTCCGGGTCGGTCATCAGGGCGCGGGCGATGAGGGTGCGCTTGCGCTCGCCCTCGGAGAGGGTGCCGAAGCGGCGCTCGAGGTAGTCGCTCATGCCGAGGCGGTCGAGGAAGGCGCGGGCGCGCCGTTCGTCGATCTCGTCGTAGTCCTCGTTCCAGCTGGCGGTCATGCCGTAGGCGGCGGTGAGGACGGTCTGCAGGACGGTCTGGCGCTTGGGGAGCTTCTCGGCCATGGCGATGCCGGCCATGCCGATGCGGGGGCGCAGTTCGAAGACGTCGGTGCCGGGCTTGCCGAGGGTCTCGCCGAGGATGGTGGCGGTGCCCTTGCTGGGGTAGAGGTAGCTGGAGGCGACGTTGAGGAGGGTGGTCTTGCCGGCGCCGTTCGGGCCGAGGATGACCCAGCGCTCGCCTTCCTTGACCGACCAGGAGACCTGGTCCACCAGCGCCCGGTCCTCGCGGACCACGGATACGTCCTGAAGCTCCAGAACATCGCTCATGAGCGCGTTGTCTCCCCTTGCAGTGTGGCCGGTCTCGGCTCGCGTACGCCTGTGGCTCTGTTCGCCGCGCCGGTGGGCGCGGCCCTGAACGAATCTACGCCACCGGCCGGGCGAGCCGTTCCATCGGTCCGGTCCTTAGGGTGGGGGGCATGCTCGTGGAACCGCGCGCCGGCCGCCTTGCCGCCTGGGGAAATGCCCTTCTTGCCGGACTTGCCTCTCCGGATGACGCCGTGCTCGCCATCGTGGGCGAGGACGCGGTGCACCGGGTGGAGGGACTGCCGGGTGAGTCGGCTCCGGTCGGCCTCACGCTCGCGCTGGGACGGCTGCGGTCGCTGGGGGTGAGCGGGCTGCGCGTCGCGCTGCCGGCGCCGGGGCATCCGCTGGGACTGAGCGGTCCGCCGGAGTTCAACAAGCGGGCACTTCAGGCCGAGGAGGCGGTGGTCTGTCACGGGGGCGCGCTGGGTCTGGTGCCCGAGGTGTACGAGGCCGGGCCCGACGGTGATGTGCATGTGGAGGTCGTCTGGCACTGCCTGCCGGTGCGGGAGGCTCCGCCGGCCGATGTGCCGTCGCTGGGTGAGGCCGAGCGGGAGCTGGCGGAGGCGTTGCGGGAGGCGACGGCGGCGCTGACGCGGCTGGACGTCGCCGGGTCGGGGCCGGTCGCGCAGGCGGCGATCGACGCGTACCGGGCGCGGGCGGAGCGGGGGCGGGAGGTACTGGCGCCGGGGTATCCGCCGCGGGCGGTGCGGGTGCTGGAGCTGGCGCAGCGGGTGGCGATGCTGGTGTCGCTGGCGTCGGAGAAGGGGCACGGGGGTGCGGTGAGCGCCGGGGAGATGTTCGCGCGGGCGGAGGCGTTGCGGCCGGTGGAGCGGGTGGCCCGGCGGGCGCAGGTGGCCGCGTACAACGCGTATGTGGAGGAGCGGGAGCGGTGAGCCTGCGGCGCGGCTGGAGGGCGCGGTGAGCGTTCGCCCTTCCGCCCGGCGGTGCTGGGAGGTCGGCTCAGCGGGGTGCGTCGCCTGGTGACCGGTCTGCGTCGCGGGGCTGCCCCTGGCGGGGGGGCCTGCACGATCGCGGTGGCGTCGGTCCGGATGTGCGCCGGCCTCCCGGATGTGCCCGGGAGGCCGGCGAGGCACCGACGGTGGTCGGAGATGTCAGTGGTTCAGGCCGAGGTTGCCGAAGGCCGGGTTCAGCGCGCCGATGACGTTGACGCTGTTGCCGACGACGTTGACCGGCACGTGGACCGGGGCCTGGATGACGTTGCCCGAGACGACACCCGGCGAGCCCACGGCCTTGCCGTCGGCGTGCGCGCCCTCGGTGGCGGAGGCCATGCCCGCACCGGCGGCGATCAGTCCGCCGGCCACCATCGTCACGGCCGCTGCCTTCTTCAGGTTCTTCACTTTCAAAGCCCTCCTCGCGATTGCCGCGGCAGTCGCCGCAGCACGCACTGGAGAACGGCGGAGATCCACGACGGGATACGCCATCCGGGGGACATTCCCACGACGGTATGAATCTCAGTCCGGAAGGGAACCTTCCGAGTTGCCGATCATCCGTACAGACCATGACGAACGGCCCACAGCGCGGCCTGGGTGCGGTCCGCCAGGTCGAGTTTCATCAGGATGTTCGAGACGTGGGTCTTCACCGTCTTCTCGGACAGGACCAGCGCGCGGGCGATCTCGCGGTTGGAGCGGCCGTCCGCGATCAGACCGAGCACCTCACGCTCCCGCTCGGTGAGCGAACCGCCTCTGCCCTGCCCGGAGTTCGTCTCCTCCTGGGAGAGCAGCGCGGTGGCGACCTCGGGCTGGAGCAGCACGTGCCCGGCGTGCACGGAACGGATGGCGCCGGCCAGCGCGTCGGGGTCCACGTCCTTGTAGACGTACCCGGCGGCGCCTGCGCGCAGGGCCGGGACCACCGTGCGCTGTTCGGTGAAGCTGGTGACGATGAGCACGCGCGCGGGGTTGTCCAGCTCACGGAGCCTGCGCAGGGCCTCCACGCCGTCCATGCCGGGCATCTTGACGTCCATGAGGACGATGTCCGGCTTCAACTCCTCGGCGCGGGCGACGCCTTCGGCGCCGTCGGCGGCCTCCCCGACCACCTCGATGTCGTCCTGGACCTCCAGGAAGGTGCGCAGGCCCCGGCGGACGACCTGGTGGTCGTCGACGAGCAGCACCCTGATTGCGTCAGCCACCGGGGACCTCCATCTCGATCGTGGTGCCCTTGCCGGGCGCCGATTCCACGGTCAGCCTGCCGCCGACGCCGTCCGCCCGGTCGCGCATGGAGACCAGGCCGAGGTGGCGTCCGGCGCGGCGTATCGCCTTCGGGTCGAAGCCGGTGCCGTCGTCGGTGACGCGCAGGACGGCGCCGGGGCCGAGGCGGTCCAGGGTGACGTCGACGTGTTCGGCAGCGGCGTGCCGCAGCGCGTTGTGCAGGGCCTCCTGGGCGACGCGCAGCAGGGCCTCCTCCTGCGACGAGGGCAGGGCGCGGATGCCGCGGGCGGCGAAGGTCACGCGGGCGGAGTGGGCGCGGTCGAGGACCTGGATCTGGGTGCGCAGGGTGGCGACGAGGCCGTCCTCGTCGAGCGCCGCGGGGCGCAACTCGACGACGGCGGCGCGCAGTTCGTCCGCAGCCTCGGCAGCGAGGGCCGCCACCTGCTGCAGCTCGCCCTTGGCGCGGGCGGGGTCGCGGTCGACGAGGCGGGCGGCGGCCTGGGCGGTCAGGCGCAGGGAGAACAGCTTCTGGCTCACCGCGTCGTGCAATTCGTGGGCGAGGCGGGAGCGCTCCTCGGCGATGGTCAGCTCGCGGCTGCGTTCGTACAGGCGGGCGTTGGTCAGGGCGATCGCCGCGTGCTGGGCGAGGAGGGCGAGCAGTTCCTCGTCCTCCTCGGTGAAGCCGCACCGTCCCGCTGCCCTGGGGCAGTTCTTGTTGGCCAGGAACAGCGCTCCGATGACCTCGTCGCCGTCGCGGATGGGCAGGCCCAGGAAGTCGGCGAGCTCGGGGTGGGCGGAGGGCCAGCCCTCGAAGCGAGGGTCCTTGCGCACGTCGGCGAGGCGCTCGGGTCTGGCCTCCTGGAGCATCGACGCGAGGATGCCGTGCTGGCGCGGCAGCGGGCCGATGGCCTTCCACTGCTCCTCGCTGATGCCGTCGACGACGAACTGGGCGAACCCTCCGTGGTCGTCCGGGACGCCGAGGGCGGCGTACTGCGCGTCGAGCAGCTCGCGGGCCGAGGCGACGATCGTCTTCAGGACGTCGCGCACCTCGAGATGCCTGCTCATGGCCAGCAGCGCGGCGCTCACCGCGGCGAGGCCGGACCGGGGACCGTGACTCATGACCTCACGGTACCGGCGGGGCCGGACATCACGGATCCGACCAGTGGCGGCCGCCGCCTGGGACTCGGGACGTAGGCCCTGCCGGTTGGACCAGTCCGTCGTCAGGGGGCCTCCACGCGCGGGGACGCGGCCGACGGGAGGGGGAACTGCGCGAGCCGGACGGCCGACGGGCTACGCGTGCGCGTGCGGGGGCGCGCGCCTGCGGGTGCCTCCCTATGGCCGCTACGCGCATGCGGAGCGGGACCAGCCGCTCCTCGCCCACCACACCTCCGGCCCGTGCGAGGGCCCTCACACACTGCATTGCTGACGCAACTGGCCGTGAGACCGGCCGGCCGCCGGTGTGAGCCCGCGCATAGGGCCCACATCACGTACGAAGGGGATTAGGAGGACAAGCACCCCCACATGAACGGCACAGACAGTCCAGTCTGTCCCGTTTTGCCATTACCTGATCCACTACCTGGCTTCGTACGTCACACCTTTGCCACGCGATTTTGCGGCCGCTAAGAATTGCTTCGTCGCTCAGCGCCGCGGGCTCACCGTCCGCGGCGTTCGTGCGGGAAGTGCCCGTAGTCCCCCGCCGGACGTGAGCGACCTCCGCGCTATTCGAAGAGGTCCGTTACGCATGCCCAAGAACTTCTCCACCCGTCTCTATAGTCGCTCGCTGACCAAGCACCACAAGATCGCGGTCGCCGGTGTCGGCGTCCTCGGTGCCGCCGCGATCGCCATGTCCGCGGTGCCCAGCAGCGCCGAGACCAAGACGGCCGTCACCAGCGAGGCCGCAGCGCCCGCGAAGGTCGCCTACAGCACCGAGCAGATCAAGGACGTCAAGGCGAGCATCACCGACCAGCTCGCCAGCGCCGACCTCAAGGCGCAGCAGATCGCGGCCCAGAAGAAGGCCGAGGCCGCTCAGAAGGCCGCCGTCGCCAAGGCCGTCGCCGCGAAGAAGGCCGCTGCCGCCAAGGCGGCCGCCGCCGCCAAGAAGGCCGAGGCCGCCAAGAAGGCCGAGGCCGTCCGCAAGGCCAAGGAGGCCGCGAGCCGCGCCGCCAAGCGCCCCGCCCTGAAGCCGCACGTGGTCAAGAGCTACCCGAACAACCTCGACGGCTGGATCCGCCAGTCGCTCGACATCCTGAAGAAGCACAAGATCCCGGCCAGCTACTCCGGCATCCACCGCAACGTCATGCGGGAGTCCTCCGGCAACCCGATGGCCATCAACGACTGGGACATCAACGCCATCAACGGCATCCCGTCCAAGGGCCTGCTCCAGGTGATCCCGCCGACCTTCAAGGCGTACCACGTCCCCGGCACGTCCTGGAACATCTACGACCCGGTCGCCAACATCACCGCCGCCTGCAACTACGCGGCCGACCGCTACGGCTCGATGGACAACGTCAACAGCGCGTACTGAGGTCGGCGCGGACCTCTTCACGCACAGGCGACGTCTCGCGAAGACACGGATCTCGCGAGCACAGACGCCGAAGGGCGGCACCCTCCTGACGGGGTGCCGCCCTTCGGGGTCGTACGGCCTACTTGCGCATGACCTCCGGCTCGTGGCGGCGCAGGAAGCGCGCCACGAAGATGCCGCAGACCACGCCGAGCGCGATCAGCGCGACCATGTCCAGCCCCCAGGCGCCGACCGTGTGGTCCCACAGCGGGTCGGTCTCGCCCGCCTTCTCCGGCGGGCTGATCTTGTTGAAGTCCAGGGTGGCACCGGCGGCGGCCACCGCCCAGCGCGACGGCATCAGATACGAGAACTCGTTGACGCCGATCGAGCCGTGCAGGCTGAACAGGCACCCGGTGAACACCACCTGGATGATCGCGAACATCACCAGCAGCGGCATCGTCTTCTCCGCGGTCTTCACCAGCGAGGAGATGATCAGGCCGAACATCATCGAGGTGAAGCCCAGCGCCATGATCGGCAGGGACAGCTCGACCAGCGTGGCGCCGCCGAGGACCAGGCCCTTCTGGGGGATCTCCCGGCTGGCGAAGCCGATCACGCCGACCAGCAGGCCCTGGAACACGGTGATCAGGCCCAGCACGAAGACCTTCGACATCAGATACGCCGACCGGGACAGTCCGGTCGCGCGCTCCCGCTCGTAGATCACCCGTTCCTTGATCAGCTCACGGACGGAGTTGGCGGCGCCGGCGAAGCACGCGCCGACCGCGAGGATCAGCAGGACCGTGGTCGCGGTGCCGTTGGGGATGATCCGGCCGCTCTGCGGGTTGACCGGGTTGGGCAGCAGCCCGCGGTCGTGGTCGATGAGCAGGCTCACGGCGCCGAGGACGGCCGGCAGGATCACCATCAGCGCCAGGAAGCCGCGGTCGGAGACGATCACCGACATGTAGCGGCGCACGAGCGTGCCCCACTGCGACATCCAGCCCTGGGGCTTCGGCGGCTTCATCGCCTGCATCGGCGGGACCTGTACGGCCTGCGGGGCGACGGCGTCGAGGTCCGCGGCGTACATCTGGTAGTGCTGCGAGCCCTTCCAGCGGCCCGCCCAGTCGTAGTCGCGGTAGTTCTCGAAGGCGGAGAACACGTCGGCCCAGGTGTCGTAGCCGAAGAAGTTCAGCGCCTCCTCCGGCGGCCCGAAGTAGGCGACCGAGCCGCCCGGCGCCATCACCAGCAGCTTGTCGCAGATCGCCAGCTCGGCCACCGAGTGGGTGACGACGAGCACGGTGCGGCCGTCGTCGGCGAGGCCGCGCAGCAGCTGCATCACGTCGCGGTCCATGCCCGGGTCGAGGCCCGAGGTCGGCTCGTCCAGGAAGATCAGCGACGGCTTGGTCAACAGCTCCAGGGCGACCGAGACGCGCTTGCGCTGGCCGCCGGAGAGCGAGGTGACCTTCTTGTCCTTGTGGATGTCGAGCTTGAGCTCGCGCAGCACCTCGTCGATACGGGCGTTGCGCTCGGCGGTCGTGGTGTCGGCCGGGAAGCGCAGCTTGGCCGCGTACTTCAGGGCCTTCTTGACGGTCAGCTCCTTGTGCAGGATGTCGTCCTGCGGGACCAGACCGATGCGCTGGCGCAGCTCGGCGAACTGCTTGTACAGGTTGCGGTTGTCGTACAGCACCTCGCCCTGGTCGGCGGGGCGGTAGCCGGTCAGCGCCTTGAGCAGCGTGGACTTGCCGGAGCCGGACGGGCCGATGACCGCGATCAGCGACTTCTCCGGCACGCCGAACGAGACGTCCTTGAGGATCTGCTTGCCGCCGTCGACCGTGACGGTCAGGTGGCGGGCGGAGAAGGACACCTCGCCGGTGTCGACGAACTCCTCCAGCCGGTCGCCGACGATCCGGAACGTGGAGTGGCCGACGCCGACGATGTCGGTGGGGCCGAGCAGCTGCGAGCCGCCCTTGGGGATCGGCTGGCCGTTGACGTACGTGCCGTTGTGCGAGCCGAGGTCGCGGATCTCCATGCGCCCGTCGGGCGTGGCGTGGAACTCGGCGTGGTTCCGGGAGACCTGCAGGTCGGAGACGACCAGCTCGTTCTCCAGGGCACGGCCGATGCGCATCACGCGGCCGAGCGAGAACTGGTGGAAGGTGGTCGGGCTGCGGTCGCCGTACACCGGCGGCGCCCCCGCGACTCCGCCGGGCGTGTGCTGTGCCGGGCCCTGCTGCTGCGGGATGCCCGGGGCGGACTGCTGCTGCCAGTCGGCCTGCGGGGCCTGGGGCTGCGCGGCCTGCGGCTGGGGCGGCTGCTGCCAGTCGGCCTGCGGCGTCTGCGGGTGGCCCCAGGCCGGGTTGGCGGCCTGCGCGGCGTGCGGCTGCTGAGCCACCGCGGCGGCCGCGCCGGAGAGGTTCAGCAGCGGGCCGTCGGTGGCGTTGCCCAGGTTCACCGACGTGCCGGCGGCGAGTTCCACGTGGTGGATCCGCTGGCCCTGCACGAACGTGCCGTTGGTGCTGCCGTGGTCCTCGATCACCCAACTGCGGCCGTTGAAACTGACCGTGGCGTGGCGCCAGGAAACCCTGGCGTCGTCGAAGACGAGGTCGCCCTGCGGATCGCGTCCGAGGGTGTATGACCTGGACGGATCGAGCGTCCAGGTACGTCCGTTTGATTCCAGTACGAGTTCCGGCACTCCATGCCCCACTGAGTTGTCCCCCGAATTGCCCCCGTCGCGGGGAGTCTAGGGATGTCGAACATCGGGGGGAACTATTTCAGGAGCGGCCCCCTGACCGAAAGTCGGGCCTTGTGAAGACCGCGCACGAGCGTCTCGGCCGGTTCCGTTGACGGGGTGTGAACCGGGCCGGGAGTGGCAATCCCACGCGAGACAGACAAGCGTGGCAGAAGCCGCGGCGCGGATCGGGGGCCTGCCAGGGGGGCTCAGCTGCGAAGACCGGAGGCGCGAGGTGCTGCGCCGAAGTGCCCTGAGGCGGGGCCCTGTTGTCCGCGATCGCCGTCGCTCGGGGCGGGTGGTGCGGGTCCGCCCGTCCGGGATGCGTCCGCCTTGGGGGTCCACGGCGCCGAGGTCCCCACGGCCATCGAGATCACGCCACTGGGGGTGCCTGGTCGGCGCGTTGCCGCTGTCGTGGGTCTTCTTGCGGTCCTTGTTTCGTGGTCGACGTGACGCCGACGCTTCTCGGCGGGCTCGGCGGGCTCGGTAGGTTCGGCGGGCGGGCAGGTGTGGCTGCCGTGGCCGAAAGACCGGCGGTCGGCGTCCCGGCCCGGCGACGTGACGCCTCCGTCGCCGCACCGGCCGCTCCCCCGCCGCTCGGGTCCAGGAGATCTCGCCGGGCGGGGGCGTCCCGGGGGTGCGGGGAACCCGCGTCAGCGGTGGATGCAGCCTCGCGCGCCCGCGCACGCCCCTGCGCACGCCCCCGCGCGCCTGCTCCACGCTCCCGGGGTGGGGGCCCCACCGGCCCCCGCCGGCCCACGTCGGACTCCTCCCCTTCGGCCCGGTGTCACCTGGATGTCGTGCAGTGTTCCGTGTCCGCCAGGCGGACCTCGGGGGCGCGAGGCACTCGGTGCCGGATACGGTGGGAACACCATGAGTGCTTCGCAGACCTCGACTCCCGGGACTCCCGAGATCCCCGAGTCCTCGGACGTCCCCACCCTCCTCGTCAAGATCTTCGGCAAGGACCGGCCGGGCATCACGGCGGGACTCTTCGACACCCTCGCCGCCTACTCCGTCGACGTGGTCGACATCGAGCAGGTCGTCACCCGTGGCCGGATCGTGCTGTGCGCGCTCATGACCCAGCCCCCGCAGGGCCTGGAGGGCGACCTGCGGGCGACCGTGCACAGCTGGGCCGAGTCGATGAAGATGCAGGCCGAGATCATCTCCGGCCGCGGCGACAACCGTCCGCGCGGGCTCGGCCGCTCCCTGGTCACCGTGCTCGGCCACCCGCTCACCGCCGAGGCCACCGCCTCCATCGCCTCGAAGATCACCAAGGCGGGCGGCAACATCGACCGCATCTTCCGCCTGGCCAAGTACCCGGTGACCGCGGTGGAGTTCGCGGTCTCCGGCGTGGAGACCGAGCGGCTGCGGACCGCCCTGGTGACGGACGCGGCGGCACTCGGTGTCGATGTCGCGGTCGTCGCGGCGGGTTTGCACCGCCGGGCGCAGCGGCTCGTGGTGATGGACGTGGACTCGACGCTGATCCAGGACGAGGTGATCGAGCTCTTCGCCGCGCACGCCGGCTGCGAGGACCAGGTCGCCGAGGTGACCGCGGCCGCGATGCGCGGGGAACTGGACTTCGAACAGTCGCTGCACGCGCGCGTGGCGCTGCTGGAGGGCCTGGACGCGTCCGCGGTGGACAAGGTGCGCAGCGAGGTGCGGCTGACGCCGGGCGCGCGCACGCTGATCCGCACGCTGAAACGACTCGGCTACCAGGTCGGCGTGGTCTCGGGTGGTTTCACCCAGGTGACCGACGACCTCAAGGAGCGGCTGGGTCTCGACTTCGCGCAGGCCAACACGCTGGAGATCGTCGACGGCAGGCTGACCGGCCGGGTCACCGGCGAGATCGTCGACCGCGCGGGCAAGGCGCGGCTGCTGCGCCGGTTCGCCGCGGAGGCGGGCGTGCCGTTGTCGCAGACGGTGGCGATCGGTGACGGTGCCAACGACCTGGACATGCTGAACGCGGCCGGGCTGGGGGTCGCCTTCAATGCCAAGCCGGTGGTGCGGGAGGCGGCGCACACCGCGGTGAACGTGCCGTTCCTGGACACGGTGCTGTATCTGCTGGGGATCACCCGGGAAGAGGTCGAAGCGGCGGACACCGTCGCCGGGGAGTAGACCGAGGGACACCGTCGCCGGGGAGTGGGCCGGCGGACGCGTCAGGGGCCCGGCACCGCGAAGGTGCCGGGCCCCTGTGCGTCGGGGTGTGCGTCGAGGACGGGGTCCCGCGGGGGTGGGTCAGTCGGCGGGCGCCCAGTAGTCGGCCAGGGTGGCCACGCCCGGCTCCAGGGACTTCCAGGGGGCGTCGAAGGTGAGGGCGGCGAAGGCGGCGGCCGGGAATCCGCGCCGGCTCATGCTCGCGCGAGCGTCGTCCTCGGCCGCGCCGGCCAGGATCTCGGCGAGGCCCTGGACCCCTGGGTTGTGGCCGATGAGCAGCAGGCTGCGCACGTCGTCCGGGGTCTCGTTGAGCAGGGCGATCAGCTCGCCCGGGGACGCCTCGTAGATCCGCTCCTCGTAGACCGTTTTCGGCCGGTGCGGGAACTCGTGCGCGGCGAGCTTCCAGGTCTCGCGGGTGCGGGTCGACGTGGAGCACAGGGTCAGGTCGAAGGGGATGCCGGTGTCGGCCAGTCTGCGTCCGGCTTCGACGGCTTCCTTGCGGCCCCGGTCGGCGAGCGGCCGCTCGTGGTCGGGCACCTGTGGCCAGTCGGCTTTCGCATGCCGGAAGAGGACGATCCTGCGGGGTTCTGCGACGCTCATGCATCCCAGCTTCGCATGAAACAGGCCACGGGTCGCAGGGAGTTGACCGGCCTGCCCACCCTGGGATTCCTAGCGCGCGAGGAGCGCCCGCAGGTGCTGGAGCAGGTGGGTGAGGAGCGCCGGCTCGCCGGTGGCCGCCTGGGCGTCGGTGGGGTTCAGTATCAGCACGAACAGGGTGACGAAGGCGAGGGCGGGCAGGGCGAGGGCCCACCAGGGCAGCCGGGTCTGGACGCCGCCCGTGGTCGCCGGGTGGGGCGGGGTGTGCGAACGGGCCGGCATGAGTGCCTCCGCGGTCGTCGAGCGTGCCGTGAACGGTCGTGATCCGCCGTTCGGCGGCCACGTCTCGACGCTACGGAATCCGCGGACCGCGGCCCATCCGGTGATCCACCCACTTGACCCTGACCCTCGCCCCCTAGGGGATGGTGGGGACAGCCCCACCATCGGCCGGGGCGGGGTTCAGGGGGCGGCGATCGTCGCGATGACGGCGATGATCACGAAGATGGCGAGGAACGAGCCGAAGACGATGAGCATCTTCTTCTGGCCGTTCTGGGGGTTCGGCTCGAGCACGGGCATACCGTCAGTCTCGCACCCCGGCTCGGAACGCCCGGCTCCGGGGTCGGGGTCGGCCGGCGGGCGCGGTCACTCGGCGTTCAGGGTCACCTCCGGGCGGACGCCGTCACCGCGCGGCGGCCGCCTCCTCCTCCACCGTGCGGTCGCGCCCGGCGAGGAAGCCCACCGCCATCTGCGGCAGCATCAGGGCCGCCATCAGCGCGATCGGCACGCCCCAGCCGCCGCTGCTCTGGTACAGCACGCCGACGAGCAGCGGTCCGGGGATGGAGATCAGATAGCCGGTGCTCTGGGCGAACGCCGACAGCTGGGCCACGCCAGCGCCCGTCTTCGCGCGCATGCCGACCATGGTCAGGGCGAGCGGGAAGGAGCAGTTGGAGATGCCGAGCAGCACGGCCCAGGCCCAGGCGCCGGCCGCCGGCGCGAAGTACAGCCCGGCGTATCCGGCGAGGCCGCAGACGCCGAGGGCGAGCACGATGGAGCCCTGGTGGGGCAGCCGGGTGGCCAGTCGTGGGATGACGAAGGCGAGCGGCACGCCCATCACCATGGTGACGGCGAGGAGCAGGCCCGCGGTGCCGGCCGAGACCCCCGAGTCACGGAAGATCTGCGCCATCCAGCCCATCGTGATGTAGGCGGCGGTGGCCTGGAGGCCGAAGAAGACGGCGAGCGCCCAGGCGGTGCGGCTGCGGGTGATGCGCAGCACGGGCGCGGGCCCCTCGGCGGGTGCGCTCTCGCGCGGGGCCGGGGACACGCCGGGCTCGGTGGTGCCGCGTTCCCGCAGCACGGGCAGCCAGGGCAGTACGGCCGCGACGGCCAGGAAGGCCCACACGGAGAGGCCGGACTGCCAGCTGCCGCCCAGGGCGCGGGTCATCGGCACGGTCGCGGCGGCCGCGATGGAGGTGCCGAACGCGAGGAACATCGAGTACAGGCCGGTCATGGAACCCACCCGATCGGGGAACCAGCGCTTGACGATGACCGGCATGAGCACATTGCTGACGGCGATGCCCATCAGGGCGAGCGCGCTGGCCGCGAGGAAGCCGGCCGTGCTTCCGGTGTACGGCCGTATGACCAGGCCGGCGGCGATGGCGGCCATGCCCGCGCACACGACGGCGACGGGGCCGAAGCGGCGGGCGAGCCGGGGCGCCGTCACGCCGAAGACGGCGAAGCACAGCGGGGGCACGGAGGTGAGCAGGCCCGCCACGCTGCCGCTCATCCCGAGCCCGTCGCGGACCTCCTCCAGGAGGGCGCCGAGGCTGGTGATGGCCGGGCGGAGGTTGAGCGCGGACAGCATGATGCCGAGCACGACCAGGCGCGTCGCCCACGCGCGCGGGGTGGTACCGCCGGTTTTCCCGCCTGCCGCGGGCTGGGTCGGGGTCGTCATCGTCCGGGTTTCCTCACTAGCCATGCCGCCCATCATAGAATCATGGGATGATTGGTTGTCCATTTCCGGTCGGTCGGCCCCGGCCGCGCGCGTGCGAAGGTGTCCCATGCCCCTGAGCCATCCCCGACGCTCGGTGCTGTCCGAGCAGGTCATCGCCGAGCTGCGTGACCAGATCACCTCCGGCGAGTGGCCGGTCGGTTCGCGCATCCCGACCGAACCCGAGCTGGTCGAACAGCTCGGGGTGGCGCGCAACACCGTCCGTGAGGCCGTGCGCGCCCTCGCGCACAACGGCCTGCTGGACATCCGCCAGGGTTCCGGCACGTACGTGGTCGCGACCAGCGAGCTGGCCGGCGTGATGCACCGCCGGTTCGCCGGCGCCGATCCGCAGCACGTCGCCGAGCTGCGCTCCACGCTGGAGTCGAGCGCGGCCAGGCTGGCGGCGCACCGGTGCACGGAGAAGGACCTCAAGCAGCTGGACGCGCTGCTGCTGCGGCGCGAGGAGGCGTGGGAGTCGGGGGACGCGGAGGCGTTCGTGACGGCGGACGCCACCTTCCACCTCGCGGTGGTCTCGGCATCCCACAACGAGGTGCTGAAGGCGCTCTACGCCGACCTGGGCGAGGTGCTGCGCGACTGGCTGCGCGAGGACGTCGGCGGGCAGCTGACCCCGGAGACGCACATGGACCACCGGCGGCTGCTGGACGCGCTGCGCACGGGCGACGCCGAGACGGCCGCCGAGGAGGCCGCGAGCTACCCGTTCCTGTGCCGCCCGGGCCGGTTCACGCCGCCGGGCGGCTGACGGGCCCGCCCGCACACGTCGTGCCGCTCACGCCTTGTCGTGGCTGATCCACACCGCCTCGACCTCCTTCCAGCACCTCCCGGTCAGCCGGACGGTCGTGGCCGGTCCGGCGTCGACCGGGGCGGAGTCGGTGTCGATGTCCCACCATCGGGCGCACTCGATGTGCAGCGCGACGCGATCGGTGTCCACATAGGGGTTGTGGCACCAGGCGACGACCTCGGAGCCGTGGACGCTCGTGCGGCAGTCGGCGCCGAAGGGCTGTGGGGAGGCCGGGCGCGCCGCACGCGCGTGGGGCAGCGCGTCGTACGGGAGGCAGAGGACGACGGCGGCGGCGACGGTCACTGGGGCGAGGCTGCGGAACAGGCGCACAAGCAGACCTCCTCGGCCGTACGGCTGCGGGGCGGCGCCCTTCCAGCGTGCGTGGTGAGCGCCGCCCTCCGCCCGGCCGGTGAGCCGAACGGGTGACGCGGAAAGGGCCCGCACCCGGGGGGTGCGGGCCCTTCACGGACGGTCGTGACCGGGTCGGCCGTGATCAGGCGCCGATGGCGTGCAGACCGCCGTCCACGTGGACGATCTCGCCGGTGGTCTTCGGGAACCAGTCGCTCAGCAGGGCGACGATGCCGCGGCCGGCCGGCTCGGGGTCCTTCAGGTCCCACTCCAGCGGGGAGCGGCTGTCCCACACCGAGGCCAGCTCGCCGAAGCCCGGGATGGATTTGGCGGCCATGGAGCCGATCGGCCCGGCGGAGATGAGGTTGCAGCGGATGTTCTGCTTGCCCAGGTCGCGGGCGAGGTAGCGGCTGGTGGCCTCCAGGGCGGCCTTGGCCGGGCCCATCCAGTCGTACTGCGGCCAGGCGAAGGACGCGTCGAAGGTGAGGCCGACGACCGAGCCGCCGTTCTGCATCAGCGGCAGGCAGGCCATGGTCAGCGACTTCAGGGAGAACGCCGAGACGTGCATCGCGGTGGCGACGGACTCGAACGGCGTGTTCAGGAAGTTGCCGCCGAGCGCGTCCTGCGGGGCGAAGCCGATGGAGTGCACGACACCGTCGAGGCCGCCCAGCTCCTCGCCGACCAGGTCCGCCAGCCGGCCGAGGTGCTCGTCGTTGGTGACGTCGAGCTCGATGACCTTGGTGGGCTTGGGCAGCTTCCGGGCGATGCGCTCGGTCAGGGTGGGCCGCGGGAACGCGGTCAGGATGATCTCGGCGCCCTGCTCCTGCGCCAGCTTGGCCGCGTGGAAGGCGATGGAGGACTCCATCAGCACACCCGTGATCAGGATGCGCTTGCCCTCGAGAATTCCGCTCATGGTGATCAGTGACCCATTCCCAGTCCGCCGTCAACGGGAATGACGGCTCCAGTGATGTACGAGGCGTCGTCCGAGGCGAGGAACCGCACCGTCGCGGCGATCTCCTCCGGCTGCGCGTACCGGCCGAGCGGCACCTGCGCCACGATGCTCTGGCGCTGCTCGTCGGTGAGCGTCTTGGTCATGTCGGTGTCGACGAAACCGGGCGCGACGACGTTGAAGGTGATGTTGCGCGAACCCAGCTCACGGGCGAGGGAGCGCGCGAAGCCGACGAGGGCGGCCTTGGAGGCGGCGTAGTTGGCCTGCCCCGCTGAGCCGAGCAGCCCGACGACGGAGGAGATCAGGACGACCCGGCCCTTCTTGGCGCGCAGCATGCCGCGGTTGGCGCGCTTGACGACCCGGAAGGTGCCGGTGAGGTTGGTGTCGATGACCGAGGTGAAGTCCTCCTCGGACATGCGCATCAGGAGCTGGTCCTTGGTGATGCCGGCGTTGGCGATGAGCACCTCGACCGGACCGTGCTCGGCCTCGATCTCCTTGTAGGCCTGCTCCACCTGCTCGGGGTCGGTGATGTCGCACTTGACGGCGAGGCAGCCCAACGCGGTCAGAGCGGCCGGCGGCTCCCCCGAGCGGTACGTGATGGCGACCTTGTCGCCGGCGTCGGCGAACGCGCGGGCGATGGCGAGGCCGATGCCCCGGTTGCCTCCGGTGACGAGAACCGAGCGGCTCAACGGATCACCCTTTCGATTGCGGTCGGACACCCGCCCGAACAGCTGGAATGACAGGCGGCTTCCCGGAAAACCTATCGGTCCGCCCGGGCGCGCGGGCAATCGGGCACCAACAGCGGCATACGGCACTGACTGTGGGGTCCCTACAGAAAGCGGCGCACGTCAGCCGCAAACGTGTGGTCCGCGACCGGGCGGGCGCGACATGATCGGGGCAACGACAGGCCACGACGACAGGTCACGACGACAGGAGAGACCTCGGTGCCTCATACGATCGACGAAGCGTTCACGGCCCTGCCCCTACGCGCCCTCGCCGACGCCGCGCTCGCACGCGCGCGTGCGCTCGGCGCCGAGCATGCCGACTTCCGGCTGGAGCGGGTGCGCAGCGCCTCCTGGCGGCTGCGGGACGCCAGGCCGGCCGGGTCGTCGGACACCACCGACCTCGGGTACGCGGTGCGGGTCGTGCACGGCGGGACGTGGGGGTTCGCCTCGGGCGTGGACCTGACGATGGACGCCGCCGCCAAGGTCGCCTCCCAGGCGGTGGCCATGGCGAAGCTGTCCGCGCAGGTCATCAAGGCCGCAGGGTCGGACGAGCGGGTGGAGCTGGCCGGTGAGCCCGTGCACGCCGACAGGACGTGGATCTCGGCGTACGAGATCGATCCGTTCTCGGTGCCGGACGAGGAGAAGGCCGGGCTGCTGACCGAGTGGAGCCGGCGGCTGCTGGGCGCGGACGGGGTCGACCACGTCGACGCCTCGCTGCTCACCGTCCATGAGAACAAGTTCTACGCCGACACCGCGGGCACCGTGACCACACAGCAGCGGGTGCGGCTGCACCCCGTGCTCACGGCCGTGTCGGTGGACGACTCCAGCGGCGAGTTCGAGTCGATGCGCACACTCGCGCCGCCCGCGGGGCGCGGCTGGGAGTATCTGACCGGCACCGGCTGGGACTGGGACCGGGAGCTCGCCGAGATCCCGGAGCTGCTCGCGGAGAAGATGCGCGCGCCGAGCGTGGACCCGGGGCTGTACGACCTGGTCGTCGACCCGTCCAACCTGTGGCTGACCATCCACGAGTCCATCGGGCACGCCACCGAGCTGGACCGCGCCCTCGGCTACGAGGCCGCCTACGCCGGCACGTCCTTCGCCACCTTCGACCAGCTGGGCAAGTTGCGGTACGGCTCGGAGCTGATGAACGTCACCGGCGACCGCACCGCAGAGCACGGGCTCGCCACGATCGGCTACGACGACGAGGGCGTGGCCGCGCAGTCCTGGGACCTGGTGAAGGACGGCACGCTGGTGGGCTACCAGCTGGACCGGCGGATCGCGAGGCTCACCGGTTTCGAGCGGTCCAACGGATGCGCCTACGCCGACTCCCCCGCGCATGTGCCAGTGCAGCGCATGGCCAACGTGTCGCTCCAGCCGGACCCGGCCGGAATGTCCACGGAGGACCTCATCGGCTCCGTGGACCGCGGGATCTACGTCGTCGGGGACCGGTCCTGGTCGATCGACATGCAGCGGTACAACTTCCAGTTCACCGGTCAGCGGTTCTTCAGGATCGACAACGGGCGCATCACCGGGCAGCTGCGGGACGTCGCCTACCAGGCGACGACCACCGACTTCTGGGGCTCCATGGCGGCCGTCGGCGGCCCGCAGACGTACGTCCTCGGCGGCGCCTTCAACTGCGGGAAGGCCCAGCCGGGGCAGGTGGCGGCCGTTTCCCACGGCTGCCCGTCGGCCCTGTTCAAGGGCGTCAACATTCTCAACACCACCCAGGAGGCGGGTCGATGAGCGCCGCGACGAACAAGCCGCACGAGATCGTCGAGCGGGCCCTGGAGCTGTCCCGGGCGGACGGCTGTGTGGTGATCGCCGACGAGCAGTCCACCGCCAACCTGCGCTGGGCCGGGAACGCGCTCACCACCAACGGCGTCACGCGCGGGCGCACGCTCACCGTGATCGCGGCCGTCGACGGCAAGGAGGGCACGGCGTCCGGCGTGGTGTCCCGGTCCGCGGTGACCGCCGACGAGCTGGAGCCGCTGGTGCGGGCAGCCGAGGCCGCCGCGCGCGGTGCCGCGCCCGCCGAGGACGCGCAGCCGCTGGTCGCCGGGGTCCCGCAGTCCGCCGACTTCGCCGAGCCGCCCGCCGAGACCTCCTCGGCCGTCTTCGCGGACTTCGCTCCGGCGCTGGGCGAGGCGTTCGCACGCGCGCGTGCGGGGGGACGGGAGCTGTACGGCTTCGCCAACCACGAGCTGGTCTCGACGTACCTGGGCAGCTCGACGGGGCTGCGGCTGCGGCACGACCAGCCCACCGGCACGCTGGAGCTGAACGCCAAGTCGCCCGACCGCGCCCGCTCCGCCTGGGCGGGCCGCGCCACGCGGGACTTCAAGGACGTCGACCCGGCGGCGCTGGACGCCGAGCTGGCCGTACGTCTCGGGTGGGCCGAGCGGCGCGTGGAGCTGCCCGCCGGGCGGTACGAGACGCTGCTGCCGCCGACCGCCGTGGCGGATCTGCTGATCTACCAGCGGTGGTCGGCGTCGGCGCGGGACGCGGCCGAGGGCCGGACGGTGTTCTCCAAGCCGGGCGGCGGCACGCGCGTGGGCGACAGGCTCACCGATCTGCCGCTGACCCTGCGCAGCGACCCGCACGCGCCCGGCCTGGAGTCGGCGCCGTTCGTGATCGCGCACTCCTCGGGCGGGGACCAGTCGGTGTTCGACAACGGTCTGCCGGTCCAGGACACCGAGTGGATCAGCCAGGGTGAGCTCAGGCACCTGACCACCAGCCGGTACAGCTCGGGCCTGACCGGGCTGCCGGTCGCACCGGGCGCGGACAATCTGATCCTGTCCGGCGGCGAGGACCGCTGTCTGGACGAGATGGTCGCGAGCACCGAGCGCGGGCTGCTGCTGACCTGCCTGTGGTACATCCGCGAGGTGGATCCGGCGACGCTGCTGCTCACCGGTCTGACCCGGGACGGCGTCTACCTCGTGGAGAACGGTGAGGTGACCGGCGAGGTGAACAACTTCCGGTTCAACGAGTCGCCGGTGGGCCTGCTGGGGCGGGCCACCGAGGCCGGGCGCACGGAAAAGACGCTGCCGCGGGAGTGGAGCGACTGGTTCACTAGGGCGGCGATGCCCGCCCTGCGCGTGCCGGACTTCAACATGAGCTCGGTCAGCCAAGGCGTCTGAGGTGTCGGTGGTCCCCCATAGACTGGGGGGACCCGCCCCTTCGGGGCACTGTTTTTTCTTCGTTTTTCCTTCGTTCGAGGAGACATACGACCGTGACGGACATCGTCGACGAGCTGAAGTGGCGCGGGCTGTTCGCCCTGTCCACCGATGAGGACGCATTGCGCAAGGCTCTCGCGGACGGTCCGGTCACGTTCTATTGCGGCTTCGACCCGACCGCGCCGTCGCTGCACGTGGGACACCTCGTGCAGGTGCTCACCGTGCGCCGGCTCCAGCAGGCCGGGCACCGGCCGCTGGCGCTGGTCGGCGGCGCGACGGGCCTGATCGGCGACCCGCGCCCGACCGCCGAGCGCACGCTGAACGACCCGGAGACGGTCGCCGGCTGGGTGGACAAGCTGCGCGGCCAGATCGAGCCGTTCCTGTCCTTCGAGGGCGAGAACGCCGCGGTCATGGTGAACAACCTGGACTGGACCGCGGGCCTGTCCGCGATCGAGTTCCTGCGGGACATCGGCAAGCACTTCCGCGTCAACAAGATGCTGACGAAGGACTCCGTGGCCCGGCGTCTGGAGTCGGACCAGGGCATCAGCTACACCGAGTTCAGCTACCAGATCCTGCAGGGCATGGACTTCCTGCAGCTCTACCGGCGCTACGGCTGCACGCTCCAGCAGGGCGGCAGCGACCAGTGGGGCAACCTCACGGCCGGCCTGGACCTGATCCACCGGCTGGAGCCGGACGCCACGGCGCACGCGCTGGCGACGCCGCTGATGACCAAGGCGGACGGCACCAAGTTCGGCAAGACCGAGGGCGGCGCCGTCTGGCTGGACCCGGAGATGACGACGCCGTACGCGTTCTACCAGTTCTGGCTGAACGTGGACGACCGGGACATCTCCCGCTACCTGCGCATCCTGTCCTTCAAGTCCCGCGAGGAGCTGGAGGAGCTGGAGAAGCAGACCGAGGAGCGTCCGCAGGCCCGCGCGGCGCAGCGTGCGCTGGCCGAGGAGCTGACGACGCTGGTGCACGGCGCCGACCAGACGGCCGCGGTGATCGCCGCGTCCAAGGCGCTGTTCGGCCAGGGTGACCTCGCCGGTCTCGACGAGCGCACGCTGGCCGCGGCGCTCTCCGAGGTGCCGCACGTGCGGGTCACCGAGCTGTCCTCGGTGGTCGACCTGTTCGCCGAGGTCGGCCTGGTGGCCAGCAAGTCGGCCGGGCGGCGCACGGTCAAGGAGGGCGGCGCCTACGTGAACAACACCAAGGTCACCGCCGAGGACGCGGTCCCCTCCGAGGCGGACCTGATCCACGGGCGCTGGCTGGTGCTGCGGCGCGGCAAGAAGAACCTGGCCGCCGTCGAGGTCACCGGAGCATGAGCGCGGTGCCGGGCCCCGCATCCCTCCGGGGGTGCGGGGCCCGGCGCGTTCAGGCGCGCTGACGCTGCTTGCGGTTCCCCCACATGGCCATGTACGCCATGTCGCCGACGCCCACGATGACGATCGCGGCGACCAGCTGGAACACATGGCGCATCCAGTCGATGCCCGAGGTCGCGTCGACGCCCGCGGCGCGGGCCACGGCGTTGCCGACGATGGCGCCGAGCATGCCGAAGATGGTCGTCAGCCACAGGGGGCTGTGCTGCTTGCCCGGGATGATCGCCTTCGCGATCAGCCCCAGCACGAATCCCACGATGATCGCCCACAACCAGCCCATGGCTGCCTCCTCGTCCCGCTCGACGTGAGCACTACGACGAGTCTCGGGTCGTAGCGCGTACGGCGCATGCCGGGTACCGCCGTACGCGCTACGGCGCAGGTCGTACGCCCCCCACAGGACAGGGACCCGGTCTCGTGGGCGGCACGGGGGCGGCGTACCGTGGACGGTGTCCGGGATGTCCGGGGGAGTCCGAGCGGGCGGGTGGTGGAGTGTGATGCGGAAGCTGCAGCACGACGGCGGCAACACCCAGGTGTTCCGGATCACGGGGGCTCGCACGAGCCTGCAGGACGACGTGCGCGGCCGGCAGCGGCGCTATGTCATCTCGATGACGGTCCGCACCCTGTCGGTGATCCTCGCGGTCTCGCTGTGGAACGTGGAGCGTTACGTCGCGATCGCGGCGCTGGTCCTGGGCGCGGTGCTGCCGTACATCGCGGTGGTGGTCGCCAACGCGGGCCGGGAGAACGCTCCGGGGCTCCCCTCGACGTTCCTGACCACACCGGTCCGGCCGATGATCACGCCGCCGTCGGCCGAGGAGCCGTTCGGCCAGGGCTTCGCGGCACCGGGAGCGGAGCGCGCCGAGCACGCCGAGCGGACCGTCAAGGAGCCGCCCGAGCCGCAGGTGTGAGTGAGGTGCGCACCGGTTGTGCGTGGCCTGTGCGTGAAGCTCAAGAAAAGCTCAGATCAATCCTGTTGTTCCGCTGCCCTGCGACCTGTGGGTCGTGACATACTGCGTACGCGCTCCGCATCCCCCGTCGGAGCGACGGACCGACGCCGGGCAGCTCCCCCCGTGGCTGCTCGGCGTCGCCCTTTGTGCGCCTGTTTCTGTGAGACGAACCTGTGAGTGACGAGACCCCGATCTGTTCTGCCAAGGGCTGCCGCGCGGACGCCGTGTGGGTGCTGGCGTGGAACAACCCGAAGATCCACACGCCGGAGCGGCGCAAGACGTGGCTGGCGTGCGAGGAGCACCGGGAGCATCTCTCCCAGTTCCTCGGGGTGCGGGGTTTCCTCAAGGACGTCGTGAAGTTCGACGAGTGGCAGGCGCCCGAGGGCGCCTGAACCTGTCGCAGCTATCGAGCCCCCCGCCTAGCCCCCGATCGCCGACATCGGCCGGTCCGGCTGGACGAAGCTCGGGTCGTCCAGGCCCGCTCCCGCCTTCTTGCCCCACATCGCCAGGCGCCAGATGCGGGCCACCTCTTCGTCGGGGGCGCCCGAGCGCAGGGCTGCGCGCAGGTCCGTCTCCTCCGTCGCGAACAGGCAGGTGCGGACCTGGCCGTCGGCCGTGAGGCGGGTGCGGTCGCAGGCGGCGCAGAAGGGGCGGGTGACCGAGGCGATGACGCCGACCACATGCGGGCCGCCGTCGACGACCCAGCGCTCGGCCGGGGCCGAACCGCGCTTGTCCTGACCCTCGGCGGTCAGCTCGAAGCGGGTGCGCAGCGAGGTCAGGATGTCCCCGGCGGTGATCATGCCGTCGCGCTTCCAGCCGTGCTGGGCGTCCAGCGGCATCTGCTCGATGAACCGCAGCTCGTAGTCGTGCTCGATGGCCCAGGCGAGGAGGTCGGGGGCCTCGTCGCCGTTGAGACCCGGCATCAGCACCGTGTTGACCTTGACCGGGGTCAGGCCGGCGTCGCGGGCGGCGTCGAGGCCTTCGAGGACGTCCTTGTGGCGGTCGCGGCGGGTGAGGGTCTTGAAGACGTCGGGGCGCAGGGTGTCGAGGGAGACGTTGACCCGGTCCAGGCCGGCCGCCTTCAGGGCGGCGGCGGTGCGCTTGAGGCCGATGCCGTTGGTAGTCAGGGACATCTGCGGGCGCGGGGCGAGCGCGGCGACGCGCTCGACGATGCCGACCAGGCCGGGGCGCAGCAGCGGCTCGCCGCCGGTGAAGCGGACCTCGGTGATGCCGAGGGAGGTGACCGCGATGTCGATCAGGCGGACGATCTCGTCATCGGTGAGCAGGTCCGGTTTGGCCAGCCACTGCAGGCCCTCCTCGGGCATGCAGTAGGTGCACCGCAGGTTGCAGCGGTCGGTCAGCGAGACCCTCAGGTCGGTGGCCACCCGGCCGTAGGTGTCGATGAGCACGTGGGCCCCCTCCCTCGTCGCGGATCAGTCCTGTCACTGGTCCCCAGCTCACCAGTTCCGTCACTTGTGAGCCTACGTGACACCACTGACAGCGACACCAGCCCGATCCCACGACGTAAGACGCGGCCGTGTCGTAGATACCTACCAGGTGCCCACGTCACGGCCGCTCGGAGGATCTGCCGGGGGCGGCTCAGTGGGCTCCGGTGCCGGTCAGCGAGCGCACCTCCAGTTCGGCGTACTTGCCGGTGTCCGGGGTCTCCTTCGACAACAGGGTGCCCACCACGCCCAGCAGGAATCCGACCGGGATGGAGATCAGGCCGGGGTTCTCCAGCGGGAACCAGTGGAAGTCGACGTCCGGGAACATCGACGACGGCTTGCCGGAGACGACCGGGGAGAACAGCACCAGGCCGACCGCGGTGACCAGACCGCCGTAGATCGACCACAGGGCGCCGGCGGTGGTGAACCGCTTCCAGAACAGGCTGTAGAGGAGGGTCGGCAGGTTGGCGGAGGCGGCGACCGCGAAGGCGAGGGCGACCAGGCCGGCCACGTTGAGGTCGCGGGCGAGGGCGCCGAGGACGATGGAGACCGCTCCGATGCCGACGGTGGCCCAGCGGGCGGCGCCCAGTTCCTGCTTCTCGGTGGCCGCGCCCTTCTTGATGACGTTGGCGTAGATGTCGTGCGCGAAGGACGACGACGACGCCAGGGTCAGGCCCGCGACGACGGCGAGGATGGTGGCGAAGGCGACCGCCGAGATGGAGGCCAGCAGGATCGCGCCCCAGCTGGAGTCGGTGCCGCCGAGATGCAGGGCGAGCAGCGGGGCGGCGGTGTTGCCGGCCTTGTTGGAGGCGATGATCTCGTCCGGCTTGATGAGCGCGGCGGCGCCGAAGCCGAGGGCGAGGGTCATCAGGTAGAAGGCGCCGATCAGGCCGATGGCCCAGATGACGGACTTCCGGGCGGCCTTGGCGGTCGGGACGGTGTAGAAGCGGATCAGGATGTGCGGCAGGCCTGCGGTGCCGAGCACCAGGGCGATGCCGAGGGAGAGGAAGTCCAGCTTGGTGGTGCCGGTGGCGCCGTACTTCAGGCCGGGCTCCAGGAAGGCGGCGCCCTTGCCGCTGTTGTCCGCGGCCGAGCCGAGCAGGTCGGAGACGTTGAAGTGGAACTTCAGCAGCACCAGGAAGGTCAGCAGCACGGCGCCCGCGATGAGCAGGACCGCCTTGACCATCTGCACCCAGGTGGTGCCCTTCATCCCGCCGATCGTGACGTAGACGATCATCAGCAGGCCGACCAGGGCGACGATGCCGATCTTGCCGCCGTCGCTGGTGATGCCGAGCAGCAGCGACACGAGGACGCCGGCGCCGGCCATCTGGGCGAGCAGATAGAAGATCGACACAACGATGGTGGAGGCGCCGGCCGCCGTGCGCACCGGGCGCTGGCGCATCCGGTACGCGAGCACGTCGCCCATGGTGTAGCGGCCGGAGTTGCGCAGCGGCTCGGCGACCAGGAGCAGGGCGACCAGCCAGGCGACGAGGAAGCCGATGGAGTACAGGAAGCCGTCGTAGCCGAACAGGGCGATGGCGCCGGCGATGCCGAGGAAGGACGCGGCGGACATGTAGTCGCCGGAGACGGCGAGGCCGTTCTGGAAGCCGGTGAACTGCCGGCCGCCGGCGTAGAAGTCGGCGGCGTCCTTGGTCTGCCGGCCGGCCCAGACGGTGATGACGAGGGTCGCGGCGACGAAGACCGCGAACAGGGTGATGATCAGCGTCCGGTGTTCGCTCGCCTCGCCCGCGGCGAGCGGGGTCACGGCGGCGTGGGCGATCGCGGCTCTCATGTCCGGTCCTCCATACGGGACTTGATGGCCTGCGCCTTGGGGTCGAGCTTGGCGGCGGCGTGCCGGGCGTACCACCAGGCGATGAGGAACGTGGTGAGGAACTGGGCGAGGCCGAGGGCGAGGGCGACGTTGATGTTGCCGACGAGCCGGGTGCCCATGAAGTCGCCCGCGTAGTTGGACAGCAGGACGTACAGCAGGTACCAGGCGATGAACGCGACGGTGAGCGGGAAGGCGAAGGAGCGGTGGGAGCGGCGCAGTTCACCGAACTCCGCACTGGCCTGCATGTGGACGAACTCCTCTTGGGCGGGGAGCGCGGTGGGGGTCTGGGAGGGGGGTGGTGTCTCGGTGGCCACCTGGTTCTCCTCGCGTCGCGGACGGTTGCGGCCGGGGCTCCCGGCACTGCGGGGGCTCCCTGTACAACGGCACGGCGCCACGCGAGGACCGGTTCATTGCTCGCTTTTTCTTTCAGCAGCGTCGCCTTTTCTTTCAGCAGCATCGCCATAGGTCATTGCTGGCCGCCGAGGTGGCGGGATAGCTTCGGCCTGCGCCAACCGTCATGTACCTGCCCGAGGACCACCTGTGTCTCGGGCCGGTTTCGTTTCAGGATGATGTGGAGACCCCATGGCTCATCTGCGCTCCAGACGCCGACTCGCCCTCGCGGTGCCCGTCGTGCTGTCGCTGACCGCCTCCCTCGGCTTCCTGCCGTCGGTGGCGTCGGCGGCGCCGCACGCCGAGGCCACCGCACAGGCGAGCACGGCCGGAACGCTGGCGTACGTCGTCAACACGCGAACCGACCACCGCACGATCGAGTCGGTGCGCCGCGCGATCACCGCGCACGGCGGGAATGTCGTGGCGACGTACGCGCGCATAGGCGTCTTCGTCGTGCACTCCGCCAACCCGGACTTCGGCAAGGAGATACGCGCGGTGCGCGGCGTGCAGTCGGCGGGCGCCACACGCACGGTCCCGCTGAGCGCGGCGGGCACCACCGAAGAGGGCGCGGTCCAGTACCTGTCGAAGGCCGAGGCCGCGAAGGTCACGAAGGGCGCTTCGGCGGGCGAGGAGCCGCTGGAGGCCGACCAGTGGGACCTGCGCGCGATCGGCGCCGACAAGGCGGCGAAGACCGACCCGGGCAGCCGGAACGTCACGGTCGCGGTCATCGACACGGGCGTGGACGACACCCACCCCGACCTCGCCCCGAACTTCTCCCGGTCCCAGTCGGCCAACTGCGTCGGCGGTGTCGCGGACACCAGCGAGGGCGCGTGGCGGCCGTACAACCCGGCCGAGGACTACCACGGCACGCATGTCGCCGGTGAGATCGCCGCGGCCCGCAACGGCATCGGGGTGGCAGGTGTCGCGCCGGGCGTGAAGGTCGCCGGCATCAAGGTGAGCGACCCGAAGGACGGCCTGTTCTACCCGGAGAACGTGGTCTGCGCGTTCGTGTTCGCGGCCGACCACGGGGTGGAGATCACCAACAACAGCTACTACGTGGACCCGTGGCTGTACAACTGCATGGACGACCCCGACCAGCGGGCCATTGTTGACGCGGTCAACAGGGCCCAGCTGTACGCCCAGCGCAAGGGCACCCTCAACGTCGCCTCGGCGGGCAACTCCAACGACGACCTGGACTCCGACGCGCTGGTGGACGACTCCAGCCCGGACGACGCGACGCCGGTGACGCGGACGGTGAACCCGCACGAGTGCTTCGACGTGCCGACCCAGCTGCCCGGCGTGGTCACGGTGAGCGCGACCGGCGTCAAGGGCACCAAGTCGTACTACTCCAGCTACGGCCTGGGCGTGGTGGACGTGGCGGCGCCGGGCGGTGACAAGTACCAGATCCCGGACACCCCGTCGAAGAACGGCCGCATCCTGTCGACGATGCCGGGCAACCAGTACGGCTTCCTCCAGGGCACCTCGATGGCCTCCCCGCACGTGGCCGGTGTGGCCGCGCTGCTGAAGTCCACGCACCCGCACGCGACCCCCGCCCAGCTCCAGGCGCTGCTCAAGGCGCAGGCGGACAACCCGGGCTGCCCGGCCGGGCCGTACGACGGCGACGGGGACGGCGTGGTGGACGCGACCTGCGTGGGCGGCAAGCGTGTCAACGGCTTCTACGGCTTCGGCGTCGTCGACGCGCTGCGCGCGGTCAAGTGACCGGACCTCTCCGGCACTTCCGTACGGCCCCCTCGTCGCGCACGGCCCGCACGGCCCGCTCGTCCCGCTCGTCCCGCGAACGAACTGGAGACTCTCACACCATGACAGCGCCCCACCCGCGCCCCCGCCGTCTCGTGGCGATCCCCGCCGGCATGGCCCTGGCCACCGCCCTGGCGTTCCTGCCGAACGTCACCGCCTCCGCCGCGCCGCAGCACACGGCCGCCGTGGCCGCCGACTCGACCGCGCTGAGTTACGTCGTCAACGTCCCTCCGGGGCACGGCGTCTCGGCACGCGTGAAGCAGGCCATCACCAGGGCCGGCGGCACGATCGTGACGTCGTACGACCAGATCGGCGTGATCGTCGTCCACTCCGCGAACGCCGACTTCGCCAAGACCGTGCGCGAGGTGCCCGGTGTGCAGTCGGCGGGCGCCACGCGCACCGCGCCGCTGCCCGCCCAGTCCACCGGCGACATGGGCGCGCCGAAGGTGCTCACCGCCCAGGAGGTCGCCGCCGCGCAGGCCACCGCCGCGCAGACCGGCGCCGGGCAGGACCCGCTGGAGCCGTTGCAGTGGGATCTGCCGGCCATCAAGGCCGACAAGGCGCACGAGAAGACGCTGGGCAGCCGGGACGTCACCGTCGCGGTGATCGACACCGGGGTCGACGACACCCACCCGGACATCGCGCCCAACTTCGACCGGGCCGCGTCGGTCAACTGTGTGTCGGGCAAGCCGGACACGGCCGACGGCGCGTGGCGGCCGAGCGCGGCGGAGAGCCCGCACGGCACGCATGTGGCCGGGGAGATCGCCGCCGCGAAGAACGGCATCGGCATGACCGGGGTCGCGCCGGGCGTGAAGGTCGCCGGCATCAAGGTGGGCAACCCGGACGGCTTCTTCTACACGGAGGCGGTCGTCTGCGGTTTCGTCTGGGCGGCGGAGCACGGCGTCGACGTGACGAACAACAGCTATTACACCGACCCGTGGTACTTCAACTGCGCCGACGATCCGGACCAGAAGGCGCTGGTGGAGGCCGTCACGCGCGCGTCCCGGTACGCGGAGAAGAAGGGCGCGGTGAACGTCGCGGCGGCGGGCAACGAGAGCTACGACCTCGCGGCGGACCAGATCACCGACCCGGTCTCGCCGAACGACTCCACCCCGGGCGACCGGGTGATCGACCCGTCGAAGTGCTTCGACATCCCGACCCAGCTGCCCGGTGTGGTGACGGTGGCGGCGACGGGCGCGAAGGGGCTCAAGTCGTCCTTCTCCAACTACGGCCTGGGCGTGATCGACATAGCCGCCCCCGGCGGGGACTCGACCCGCTACCAGACCCCGGCGCCGCCGGCCACCAGCGGCCTGATCCTGGGCACGCTGCCCGGGGGCAAGTGGGGCTACATGGCCGGTACGTCGATGGCGACGCCGCATGTCGCGGGCGTGGCCGCGTTGATCAAGTCCACGCATCCGCACGCCTCGCCGGCCCTGGTCAAGGCGCTGCTGTACGCCGAGGCCGACGCCACGCCGTGCACGGACCCCTACGACATCGACGCCGACGGCAAGGTCGACGCGGTGTGCGAGGGCACGAAGAACCGGAACGGCTTCTACGGCTGGGGCATGGCGGACGCACTGGACGCCGTGACCAAGTAGGCGATCAAGAGGGCGGGGGTCAAGGCGACCCCGTCCAGATCCCGTCCAGTCCCTATCCATACGTTGATTCAGTCAATACTGCATAGTGCAGTCATGACTGACCTCATGTCCGCATGGTCCGCGCTGGGCGGCGACCCCGCCCTTCTCGCGCGGACGTCCACCGTGGTGCGGGAGGGCGCGCTGACGGCGCGCCTTCCCGTCCGGGAGCTGGCACGCGCGTGCGTCGGGGCGTGCGCGCTGGCCGCCGCCGAGCTGGCGGCGCGCCGGGCCGGGCTCCGGGAAGTGCCGGCCGTGCGGGTGGACGACGGCGCCGTGGCGGCCGCGTTCAGCAGCGAGCGGCTGCTGCTCGTCGACGGGCGGGCGCCGGTCTCGTTCGCGCCACTGTCCCGGCTGTGGCGCACGGCCGACGGCTGGGTGCGCACGCACGCCAACTACCCGCACCACCGCGCCCGGCTGCTCGCCGCGCTGGGCGGCGTCCCCGACGACGTGAGCGCCGTGGAGACCGTGCTCGCCGGACGCTCCGCCGCCGACGTCGAGGAGAGCGTGTACGCCGCCGGCGGGCTCGCCGTCGCCCTGCGCACCCCCGAGGAGTGGGCCCGCCATCCGCAGGCCGCCGCCCTCGCGAAGCTGCCCCTCGTCGGGCGGGAACGGCTGGACGACTCCCCCGCGCGCGTGCTCGCGCCGCTCACCGGCGACCCCCTGCTGCCCGCCGCCGGGCTGCGCGTGCTCGACCTCACCCGGGTCCTCGCCGGCCCCGTCGCCACCCGCACGCTCGCCCTGCTCGGCGCCGACGTGCTCCGCGTCGACGCCCCCTGGCTGCCCGAACTCGCCGACCAGCACGCCGACACCGGCCTCGGCAAGCGGTCGGCGCTGCTGGACCTGGCGGCCGACCGGGCGGCCTTCGAGGAGCTGCTCGCCGGTGCGGACGTCGTCGTCACGGGCTACCGGCCCGGCGCCCTCGACCGGTTCGGGCTCTCCCCGCGGGCGCTCGCCGCACGCCGGCCCGGGATCGTGGTGGCGCAGGTGTCGGCGTGGGGTGCGCACGGACCGTGGGCCGCGCGACGGGGCTTCGACAGCCTGGTGCAGGTCGCGACCGGCATCGCGGTCACCGAGGGTGCGGCCGGGCAGCCGGGCGCACTGCCCGCGCAGGCCCTCGACCACGGCACCGGGTATCTGCTCGCGGCGGCCGTGCTGCGGGCGGTGACGGAGCAGACGCGGGAGGGCGGCAGCCGGTGCGTCCGGCTGGCACTCGCGCGCACGGCGGGCTGGCTCACGGACGGCGTACCCGACACGCCGGCCGGGCCGCGTCAGACGTACGACGGGCCCGGGCCCTGGCTCACCGAGGCCGGCAGCGCGCTGGGCCGGCTGCGCTACGCGCGGCCCGCCGTGTCGTTCGCCGGCGGCCCCGCCGACTGGGCCCGGCCCTCCGGGCCGTGGGGCGCCGATCCCGCCCGCTGGAGGTGAGCGCACCGGCCGCGAGCGCACGGCGGCCGGACACGCGCGCGCGGGCCGCACGCCGTCCCGCACCCGGCTCTCCTCGACTTGCCCGGTTCTGTACGGCTGGTGAAGATCTTGAGGTGAGCTTGATACGACCGACCTCCGAGGTCGCCGACGCGGGCGGCTCCGAGCGGCGGACCGGCGCGGGCCGGGCCGCCGCCGTCCTCGTCCTGGTGGCGCTCGGGGCGCTGATACCGCTGCTGGGACCGTCCGCCGCGCTGCACGGCACCGGGGAGGCCGCGGCGCCCGGCGTGGCGGGCATCGCGCTCCTGCGCACCGTGCTGTTCGCGGCGCTGGCCGTTCCGGTGGGCGAGCTGTTCACCGGCCGGCTCGCCCGCCGGGTGCCCGGCGCGGCGGGGGTACGGCCGCGCCGCTGGGCGCCGTACGCCGCGGCCGCCGGTTTCGTCGCCGCGCTGGCGCTCGCCTCGGTGGTGGCCACCGGGAATCTGATCCCGCACGGACTCGACCAGATCGACGTGGGCGGCCTCTACCAGTCCCGGGACGGCAAGCTCGCCCTGCTGGAGGTGAACGCGTTCCTGGTGGCCGGGCTGTGCGCCCTGTCGGGGCGGCCCGGCAGCCAGGTGTGGCCGCTGGCCGCGGTGGTCGTCGCCGAGGCGCTGCGCGCCCACCCGGCGACCGAGCACACCGCGCTGCTCGGTTCCGCGCTCACCGTGGTGCATCTGACGTGCGCGGCGCTGTGGACGGGCGGTCTGCTGTCCGTGCTGCGCACGCTGCGCACCTGGGGCGGCGGTGCGGCCGGGGCGGCGCTGCTGGGGCTCTACGCGCGCGTGGCCGTCTTCCTGCTCGCCGCGATCACCGCGACCGGGGTGTGGAGTTCGCTGCGCCGCATGCCGCTGGGAACGATCGTGGAGCAGCTGACGGTGACGGCGTACGGGCGGACCCTGCTGGCCAAGGTGCTGCTCGTCGCCGTCGCCGTCGTGCTCGCCCTGGTGGCGCGGACGCGGCTGCGCCGGGCCGCCGACCCGCTGGCCGCGTGCGCGCCCGCGCGGGCGGAGGTCGTCGCGCTGGGAGCCGTCGTCGCGGTATCGGGGCTGCTGACCGCGCTGCCGCTGCCGATCCGCTGGTCCTAGCGGGTCCGTCGGTGACGATCACCTCCAGAGCCGGATGCCGGGCTCCCCGGACGGGGCCGCCTCGTCAGACGCCGGCCGCCCCCAGCAGCGCCCCCGCCGCGTAGGTCACGCCCATCGCCAGCGCGCCGCCCGCGACGTTGCGCAGCACTGCCCGGCCCGGGCGCGCGGCGCCGAGGCGGGCGCTGCTCCACCCGGTGAGCACCAGGGCGGCCAGGACGCAGACCACCGTGACCACGAGCCGCCAGCCGGCGGGCGGCAGCACGATGGCGAGCAGCGGCAGCAGCGCGCCCACGGTGAACGCGAAGAAGCTCGCCCACGCCGCGTGCCAGGGGTTGGTCAGCGCGTCGGGGTCGATGCCGAGCTCCACGCGCGCGTGCGCCCGCAGCGCGTCCCGTTCCGTCAGCTGCTGGGCGGCCTCCCGCGCCACCTCGTACGACAGCCCGCGTTCCTGGAGGAGTTGGGCCAGCTCCTCCAGCTCCGCCTCCGGCTGCTCCCTCAACTCCCGCTTCTCCAGGGCGAGGGCGGCCAGCTCGGAGTCCCGCTGGGTGGACACCGACACGTACTCGCCGGCCGCCATCGACATGGACCCGGCGAGCAGCCCGGCCAGGCCCGCCGTCAGCAGGGCCGCGCGGTCGTCGGTGGCTCCGGCCACGCCGACGACGAGACCGGCGGTCGACACGATGCCGTCGTTGGCGCCCAGTACCGCCGCCCGTAGCCAGTTCAGCCGCTCCCCGAGCGCGCCGCCGTGGGCTTCGTCATGGTTGGAGTCGGTCACCTCCGGAGCATGGCACCCGGCGCGGCGGCCGGGAACACCGACCCGCCGGGCCGTCGCGGAGGGCGAACGCGGAGAAAGCAGCGGCGTTTCGGAGGAAGAAGGGACGTATCGGGCATGCTGGTGGCGTGAATCGGCCTGGCCGGAGGCGGACCTGACGGACGGTGCTGTCAGTGGCGGCCCGTATCCTCAGGGACCATGCTCGAAGACCTCGCGACCGCAGTCTCCTCCCCCACCGAGTGGCCGGCCGCGTATCCCCTGGGATACGCGGTCGTTGACGTGGAGACCACCGGCCTGGCCCGCGACGACCGCATCATCTCCGCGGCCGTCTACCGGCTGGACGCGCGCGGCGAGGTCGAGGACCACTGGTACACGCTGGTCAACCCCGAGCGGGATCCGGGGCCGGTGTGGATCCACGGCCTGACGAGCGACGTCCTCGAAGGGGCGCCGCTGTTCCGGGAGGTCGCCGAGGAGTTCGCGGCAAGACTGGCCGGGCGGGTGCTGGTGGCGCACAACGCGGTCTTCGACTGGCAGATGATCGCGCGGGAGTACGCGCGCGCCGAGAGCGAGGCCCCGGTGCGGCAGCGGCTGTGCACCATCGCGCTGTCGAAGGAGCTGGGGCTGCCGCTGCCCAACCACAAGCTGGAGACGCTGGCCGCCCACTTCGGCGTCGTCCAGCAGCGGGCGCACCACGCACTGGACGACGCGCGCGTGCTGGCCGAGGCGTTCCGGCCGAGCCTCAAGGCCGCGGCGGCGAGCGGGGCGCGGCTCCCCTTGCAGGAGTGCCGCCCGCTGACGGAGTGGCGCGACGGACCCGCGCCGCTGATCGTGCGGCAGGCGGGCGGCTCCTCCGGTTACGGCTCCTCCGGCTTCGGCGGCTACGGATCGGGCAGTTGGCGCCCTTCCCGCAAAAGGCCCGCATGCCCCTATCCCAACCCGGGCCGGTACGAAGAGGGCAAAAGGCTCAAGCAGGGGATGCGGATCGCGTTTTCCGGGGACACGTCGACCGACCGCGAGCTGCTGGAGGACCGGGCGGTCGAGGCCGGGCTGCACGTGGCGACGAGCCTCTCCCGGCTGACCAGCCTGCTGGTCACGAACGACCCCGAGTCCGGCACGTCGAAGGTGGTCAAGGCCCGGCAGTACGGCACACCGGTGGTCGACGAGGCGGCGTTCGGCCAGCTGCTGAGCGACGTGGAGCCGGCGGACGGCGAGGGCCCGGCATAGGGCGAGGCGCCGAGGCACGGCGCGGGACGGCCGCACCGGGCAGGACGGCGCACGGCGGGACGGCCGCACCCGGCAGGACGGCCGTAGCGCGCCGTGCCCCGGAAGTCGCCCGGCGGGCGAGGGGACCCGTCCGCGCGGGCCCGCGACCCGCGCGGACGGGTGATTGCCGTGCGACTCGCCCGGCATCCGCTCGCCCGCGTCCGGCCGACGGCTCACCCTGTGGCCCATGGCGAGATGCGAAGTTTGCGGCAATGACTACGGAATGACCTTCGAGGTCCACGCCCAGGGCGCGGTGCACGTCTTCGACTGCTTCTCCTGCGCGATCCACCGCATGGCCCCCATCTGCGAACACTGCCGTGTCCAGATCATCGGCCAGGGCGTGGAGGTCGAGGGCCACTGGTTCTGCGGCGCCCACTGCGCCCGCGCGGAGGGAAAGGCGGGCATCATCGACCGGGTCTGACCGGGGCCGGAGCACCCCCGGAGCCCGCCCGCAGCACCGCGGACAGCACACCCCCTGTGCGAGCACCCCACGGCCCGAGTTGTACCGTCGTGGGGTGTACCGCTTCCTGTTGACCCGGCAATGGGTGATCCTCACGCTGGTCGCTCTGCTGCTCATCCCCACGATGATCAAGCTGGGCTTCTGGCAGATGCACCGCTACGAGGAGCGCAGCGCCCGCAACCAGCTGGTGACCGACGCCCTCAACTCCAAGCCGGTACCCGTGGAGCGGCTGACCTCCCCGGGGCACACCGTGACCACCAAGCAGCGCTACCGCAACGTGACCGCCACGGGGCATTTCGACGCCGGGCGCGAGGTCGTCGTGCGACGGCGGGTCGACGACTCCGGTGAGGTCGGGTTCCACGTCCTCACCCCCTTCGTCCTCACGGACGGCAAGGTCGTCCTGGTCAACCGGGGCTGGATCCCCGCCGACGCCCCGACCCAGACCGCGTTCCCGAACGTCCCTGCCCCGCCGAGCGGCCGGCTCACCGTCACCGGGCGGCTGATGCCCGACGAGACGACCGCGGCCAGCGGCATCAAGGAAGTCAAGGGACTGCCGGACCGGCAGATCATGCTGATCAACAGCGAGCAGCAGGCGCGGCGCCTGGGCGCGCAGGTGGTCGGCGGCTACCTCGCGCTGAGCGCACCGCAGCCCAAGGGCGGCAGCCCGGAGCTGATCGGCGGCAAGCCCGGCATGGAGGACTCCGCGCTGAACTACGCGTACGCGATCCAGTGGTGGCTGTTCTCCGCGTGCGTCCCCGTCGGCTGGGTCGTCATGGCCCGCCGCGAGATCCGGGAGCGGGCGCAGGCCGCGCAGGAGACGGCGCAGGAGACCGAGCCCGCCACGGTGTGACCCGACCGCAGTGTGACCTGTCCGCGGTGTGACCCGACCGCGGTGTGACCTGACGGGCACCTGCCCGTGGCGGCGGCCCTCACTCCCCCGGCGCACCCGCTGATTGCCCTGATCCCCGCGCGGGAACCCGGAACTGCGTGCACCCCCGCATCGAGGACTACGCCCTGATCGGCGACGAGCAGACCGCGGCCCTGGTGGGCCGTGACGGCTCGGTGGACTGGCTCTGCCTGCCCCGCTTCGACTCCGGCGCCTGTTTCGCCCGGCTCCTCGGCGACGAGGACAACGGCCACTGGCGCCTCGCGCCCCAGGGCGTCGACGGCCCCTGCACCCGCCGCGCCTACCGGCGCGACACCCTCGTCCTCGACACCGAGTGGGACACCCCCGACGGCCGCGTCCGCGTCACCGACCTGATGCCGCAGCGCGACCGCGCACCCGACCTGGTCCGTATCGTGGAGGGCCTGGAGGGCCGCGTCATGATGCGCAGCACGCTGCGGATCCGCTTCGACTACGGCTCGATCGTCCCGTGGATGCGCCGCTCCCGCGACCACCGGGTGGCCGTCGCCGGACCGGACTCGGTGTGGCTGCGCAGCGAGCCGTCCGTACGGACCTGGGGCGAGGACTTCGGCACCCACTCGGAGTTCACCGTCGGCAAGGGCGAGTCGGTCGCGTTCGTGCTGACCTGGCACCCCTCGCACGAGCCGCGCCCCCGGCAGATCGACCCGTACGAGGCACTGCGCGGCAGTGTGCGGGACTGGCGCAGCTGGGTGGCGCGGTGCCGTTACCACGGCCCGCACCGCGACGCCGTGGTCCGCTCGCTGATCACCCTCAAGGCGCTCACCTACGCCCCCACCGGCGGCATCGTCGCCGCGCCGACGACCTCGCTGCCGGAGGAGATCGGCGGCGTGCGCAACTGGGACTACCGCTACAGCTGGCTGCGCGACTCCACCCTCACCCTGGGCGCGCTGCTGACGGCCGGCTACCGGCGTGAGGCGGAGGAGTGGCGCAACTGGCTGCTGCGCGCCGTCGCGGGCGACCCGGCCGACCTGCAGATCATGTACGGGCTGGCGGGCGAGCGGCGGCTGCCGGAGGTGGAACTGCCGTGGCTGTCCGGCTTCGCCGGCTCCACGCCCGTACGCATCGGCAACGACGCGGTCAGACAGCTCCAGCTCGACGTGTACGGCGAGGTGATGGACTCCCTGTGGCTGGCCCGCTGCGCAGGGCTGTCCACCAAGCCGCACATGTGGGCGATCCAGCGGTCGCTGCTGGACTGGCTGCGGGACCAGTGGCGCCGGCCCGACGAGGGGCTGTGGGAGGTGCGCGGCGGACGCAAGCAGTTCGTCCACTCCAAGGTGATGGTGTGGGTGGCCGCCGACCGTGCCGTGCGCACGCTGGAAACGCACGCGTACCTCGACGGGGACCTCGACGGCTGGCGGGCGATGCGGGACGAGGTGCACCGCGAGGTGTGCGAGAAGGGCTTCGACAAGCAGCGCAACACCTTCACCCAGTACTACGGCTCCAAGGAGCTGGACGCCGCGCTGCTGCTCATCCCGCGCGTGGGTTTCCTGCCGCCGGACGATCCGCGCGTGCTCGGCACGATCGAGGCGATCCGCGAGGAGCTCGGCCACCACGGCTTCGTGCGCCGCTACACCACCGACGACGCCACCGTGGACGGGCTGCCCGGCGACGAGGGCACGTTCCTGGCGTGCTCGTTCTGGCTGGCGGACGCCCTGCACGCGAGCGGCCGTACGAAGGACGCGCGGGAGCTGTTCGAGCGCCTGGTGGGGGTGGCGAACGACGTGGGGCTGCTGTCCGAGGAGTACGACCCGGCCAGCGGCCGCCAGCTGGGCAATTTCCCGCAGGCGTTCAGCCACATCGGCCTGGTCTCCACCGCACTCGCCCTCTTCGGCGGGCAGGAGGCAGGATAGGGGCCATGGATCTTGGACTGAAGGACCGGGTGTACGTCGTCACGGGGGCCACGCGCGGGCTCGGCAACGCCACCGCGCGGGAGCTGGTCGCCGACGGTGCGAAGGTCGTCATCACCGGGCGGGACGAGAAGCGGGTCGCGGACGCGGCCGCCGAGCTGGGTGCGAACGCGGTCGGGGTGGCCGTGGACAACGCCGAGGCCGACGCGCCCCAGCGGCTCGTCGCCGCCGCGCGCGAACACTTCGGCGGCTTCCACGGCATGGTCGTCAGCGTCGGCGGGCCGCCGCCCGGCTTCGTCGCCGACAACACCGACGAGCAGTGGCGGGCGGCGTTCGACTCGGTGTTCCTGGGCGCGGTACGGCTGGCGCGGACCGCGGCGGCCGAGCTGGAGCAGGGCGGCGTCATCGGCTTCGTGCTGTCCGGGTCGGTGCACGAGCCGATCCCGGGGCTGACCATCTCCAACGGGCTGCGGCCGGGCCTGGCCGGGTTCGCCAAGTCCCTCTCCGACGAGCTGGGGCCGCGCGGCATCCGGGTCGTGGGGCTGCTGCCGGGCCGGATCGACACCGACCGGGTGCGGGAGCTGGACGCCCTGTCGGCCGACCCGGAGGCGACGCGGGCGGCGAGCGAGTCGCGCATCCCGCTGCGCCGCTACGGCGCCCCCGAGGAGTTCGGCCGCGCGGCGGCGTTCCTGCTCTCCCCGGCGGCCTCCTACGTCACGGGAGTGATGCTGCCCGTGGACGGCGGCACGCGACACGGGTTCTGACCCTCCGGCCGACCCCGGAATCGGCTGACTCGTCCGCGCGGGCCTTGAATCAGGACCCATTCCGCGCAGGACCCATTCCGCACCCGGCCGAAAATCAGCTGACCCCTCCGCACCGACCCGGACTCGGCTGACCCCTCCGCGCCGGCCCGGAGTCAGCTGACCCTCTCCGCCCCGTGTCTGACGCCCCGTAGCCGCACTTCCGTCGGCAGGGCCGTCAGGCCTGCCGCGTCGCGGGTGTGGGTGAGGGCGTGGTCGGTGAGGTGATGGAGAGCCGTCGCGGGGTCCACATGCGGTTCCAGGTGGACGCGGAGGTGCGCCGAGGGCGCGGTGCGGTGGCCCGTGAGACGGGCCTGCGCGCGGGCGACGCCGTCCAGCGTGGTCGCGTCGCCGGCGAGAACGTTCTCCAGGGCCCGGCCGCGCACCCGCGCCCCTTCGCCGTCGCCGGTGTCGACGAGGACCTCGGCGAGCCGGCGGCGGCGCAGGACCGCGGTGAGCCACCACAGGGCGAGCAGGAGCAGGACGGCGAGCGCGGCGATGACCGCCGGCCACCACCAGTCGGCGTCCCGCCAGTGGGTGCGTTCGGCGTCGCTGAGCAGCACGTCGTGGCGGTCGGCGTGGATCCACCAGGACGGCGGCGGCGCGCCCAGCCCCACGGCGAGGACCGCGCCGCCCAGTGCCAGGAGCACGAGCCCGGTCAGCGCGAGCAGTACCCGGTTGACGGTGGTGAGCATCCCCGTCACCCCTTCCGTCCGGGCCGCCGGACGCGCACGGCAAGGCGGGGCGGCCGGGCGAGGCCCAGTGCGGCCACCGCGTCGCCGAGCACCGCGTCCAGGTCGGCGTGCACGTCGTCCAGGTCACGGAAGTGCGACATCGCGCGGACGTCCGCTCTCCCGCGGCCCACCCGGACCCGCGCTGCCTGCACCCCGGCCACCTCCATCGCCCGGTCGCGCAGCACCAGGGCGGCCGCGTCCCGGGTCAGTCCGGCGCGCACGTCGGGGTGGGTGCGGCGCATCGGCAGCAAGGCTCGCAGGCCGGGCGTAAGGGCCAGCACGATCAGCCACAACCCGAGCACCGCGGCGACGCCCGCGCCGAGCAGGACCCAGACGTCGTCGAGCGGGCGCGTGGCGAGCTGCCGGGCGAGGAACCGGCGCCAGTGCATCGCCGGATGGCCGGCCCGCACGCTGCTGATGTCGTACAGGAAGATGCCGAAGCCGGCCACGAGCAGCACGGCGACGATGCCGGCCGGGATGCGGCGGGCCGACCAGAAGCGGCCCGCGCGGGAGTGCCCGCCCTCGTCGGGGGCGGGCGCGGGCTTCTCCAGCACGGGCGGTTGCCGGGTGGCCCCCTCGGGTTCACTCATGTCGTCCTCCCCTGGGCCGCGCCGTACGCGGGTGTGAGATGCAGCCGTTCGACGTGGACGGCGACCTCCGGAACGTCCATGCCCACCAGTGCGTTCACCCGCTCGGCGACATGGCGCCGCACCGCGCGGCAGCGGGCGCCGATGTCGGTGGGGTAGTCGAGTTCGAGGTGGACGCGCAGGCGCGCGGTGTTGTGGTGGACGACCACCGTGGCGTACGGGGTCGCGGCCTCCCCGGGCAGCGTGCCGACCGCTTCGCGCGCCGCCTGTGAGGCGACCTTGGCCACCACCCGGTCGGCGATCCGTGTCGCGCCGCGCTCGCCGGGCGGCACGGCGGCCCGGGAGCTGCGGAGCTCAGCGGCCCCACTGGTCACGGGCGTCACCGCCGCCGGTCGCTACGGCCACGGAAGAAGTCGCCGACCTCGAGGTCTCCCTCCAGGAACCGGCCGACCACGAAGCCGATGGCGCCCAGTGCCGCCACCAGCACGAAGGCGCCGAAGCCGCCGAAGTATCCGGCGAAGGCCAGTGCCATGCCGGCGATCATGCCGGCCACGGCCATGCTCATGCTGTGCTCCTCAGCTCGTCAGCCTGCTCGACGGCCCGCTCGGTCGCCGTCACTGGATACGGGGCTGCTCCGGCTCCTCGTCCTCCTCCTCGGGGAGCTTCACGTCGCTGACGGCGATGTTGACCTCGACGACCTCCAGGCCCGTCATCCGCTCGACAGCCGCGATGACGTTCTCCCGCACCTCGCGCGAGAGATCCGAGATCGACACGCCGTACTCGACGACGATCTCCAGATCGAGCGCCGTCTGCACCTCTCCGACCTCGGCCTTCACGCCCCGGGTCACGGACTTGGAGCCGCCCGGCACGCGGTCGCGCACGGCGCCGATGGTGCGGGACAGCCCGCTGCCCATCGCGTGCACGCCCGGCACGTCGCGGGCCGCGAGACCCGCGATCTTCTCGACGACGCCGTCCGCGATCGTCGTCTTGCCGCGGCTGCCGGGGTCGCCGCCACCGCGACGGGTGGTCTGCGGCTCCTTGTGGAGTTCGGACGCGCCCGTCCGGTTTCCGGCCGTCATGTCGCTCATCGCCGTGTCCTTCCGCATCGTCGTACTTCGACCACCGTAAGTGCGGTTCCGCGATCGCGCGCCCGTGATGCGGCAGGCTGGAGGAATGACAGCGGATCGGTGGACGCGGGACGTACGGCAACGGCTGGGCCTCGGCAGGCTGCTGCCGCTCGGCGAGGCGCTCGACGGCGCGTGGCTGGCGGAGGGCGCGGCGCGGGCGTTCCTCGCGCGGGCGGCGGTGGGCCTGCCGGGTGTGCTGCTGGGCGCGATGCGCATCGGGCCGGCCGATCCGGCGGACGTGGCGGAGCCGGTCGTACCGCCGCCGCCGAGTGCGCTGCCGCCGGGGCCCTTGCGGGTGACGGCGCAGGTGTCGGTGACGTCGGCCGAGCCGCTGCCGGTGACCGCGGAGCGGGTGCGCTCGCTGCTGGCGACGGCCGCGCGGGAGGGGCTGGGGCTGACGGTCTCCGAGGTGGACGTTCGCGTGGTCGACCTGCTGGACGAGGCCCCGGCACCGTGGCAGGCGGCGCCCGCGGACACGTCGAGCGCGAGCGCGCGGGCGACCGGCGGTGACCGGGCCGGGGCGGGCGGCGACACGGCGGACGTCGACGAGGCGCGTGCCGCCGCGGCGGCCCTCGCGGTGCCGGGCGTCGCCGGGCTCACCGGTTCGCTGGGCGGGCTGAGCCGTCCGGTGCACCTGTCGGAACGCGCGCAGGACGGCGCGGCCCTGCCGCACCGCCACGCGCGCGTGGAGATCGCCGTAGGCCCCGGCCACCGGCCCGTGGACGTGGCCCGGGCCGTCCGCGTGGCGGTGGCCCAGGCGCTGCCGGACCGCCCGACGGTGGCGGTCCTGGTCACAGAGGTCGGCTGACTCCCACCGCGACCGGCCCGGCCCACCCGGCGCGACTGCGGCAGGAACGGGTACGCCGACCGGGTGACGCGTCTCCGCAGCCGACCCCGATCACCCGGCCCGCGTCGTGCCGGCACCGGGTACGCCGGCCGGGTGAGGCGGCTCTGATCCTCGGCGCGCCGGATCAGGCGGCCGTGGCGGTAGCGGCGCGCCGGCCGGCTGCGGCGCCTTCGCAGCCGGTCCGACGCACTCGGCCGTGACAGGAGGCGGTGCACCGACCCCTCGGGGCGCCTCCGCGGCCCCGCCCGATCACCCGGCCGTCGTGGCGGGTACGCCGGTCGGGTGAGTCGCTTCCGCGGCCTGTACGGCGTTCGGGTGATGTGCCGGGGTCACTCGCCGAGGCCGGCCAGGTCGCGCAGGCGGCGGGCCTGGGCCTGGCGTTCGGCGGCGCGCTGTTCGTCGTAGGTGCGGTCGGCGGCGCCGCGCAGCAGGGCCTTGGTCTCGATGACCGCGTCCCGGGGCGCGGCGAGCAGGGCGGCGGCCAGGTCCTTGACGGCGCCCTCGAGCTGGTCGGCGGGCACGGCGAGGTTGGCCAGGCCGCAGGCCACCGCCTCCTCGGCCAGGACGAAGCGCCCGGTCGCGCAGATCTCCAGCGCGCGGGCGTAGCCGACCAGTCCGACGAGCGGATGCGTGCCCGTCAGGTCGGGGACCAGCCCGAGGCTGGTCTCGCGCATGGCGAACTGCACGTCGTCCGCGACGACGCGCAGGTCGCAGGCGAGAGCGAGCTGGAAGCCCGCCCCGATGGCATGGCCCTGGACGGCGGCGATGGAGACGATGTCATTGCGCCGCCACCAGGTGAACGCCTCCTGGAACGCGGCGATGACCGCGTCCAGGTCCGCGTCGCTGCTGCGGGCGAGGTCGACGAACGACTGCTCGCCCTCGATCCCCTCGGGCGTGAACATCTGCCGGTCGAGCCCGGCGGAGAAGGACTTGCCCTCACCGCGCAGCACGACCACCCGGACGGAGCCCGGCAGCCGCCGGCCGGCCTGGGCGAGCGTCCGCCACATGGCGGGGCTCTGCGCGTTGCGCTTGGCCGGAGCGGTCAGCGTCACCGTGGCGATCGCGCCGTCGACGGTGAGCCGTACGCCGTCCTGGTCGAGCAGGGGAACGAGTTCCGGGCCGGGCGTGGCCATGGGGCGCCTCCGATGCGTGCGGTCACGGGGATGCCCACGTGGGGCATCCGTCGGCCGGATGCCCGTGCGGGCATCCGTAAGTGACTGCACAGTAACCACCCGCCCGGCCGGTCGGCCGACCGGGTGGCCACCATCGGAGTCGAGGGGCCGCCCGGGGGATCAATCAGGCCGACTGGGCCTTCTTGCCCCGGGTTGCCCCACCGCGTCCGCGGAGCGTGACGCCCGACTCACTGAGCATGCGGTGCACGAAGCCATACGAGCGGCCGGTCTCCTCGGCCAACGCCCGGATGCTCGCACCGGCGTCGTACTTCTTCTTCAGGTCTGCCGCGAGCTTGTCGCGCGCGGCGCCGGTCACCCGGCTGCCCTTCTTCAGAGTCTCGGCCACCCGTGCCTCCTCAAGGGAAGTGCGCTCTGGTCTCCTCATGATCACCCCTCCGGCGCGGGTTGGCCACCCATTCGGCAAGGTCCGTGCGACACCGTCGTGACGACAGGAGCGCGTCCACACAATCGGAAGCAGCAATTCCGCGGGTCGGCGTCCAGAGGATCGAACGGGTCCGCCAGGGAAGCCGCAGGTCAGAGACGTAGGACGGCCGGCCCTCCGGGCAGGGAGGGCCGGCCGTCACATACGTGTATGACACACCTCGATACGAGGAGATCTCACACAGATGATGGATCACGGCTCGGCCGAATGATCCATACCGGTGGATCATCCATTCGATCAAGCCAGGGCGACGAGGTCCGCGTAGTCCGCGCCCCACAGGTCCTCGACGCCGTCCGGGAGCAGGATGATCCGCTCCGGCTGGAGCGCCTCCACCGCGCCTTCGTCGTGGGTGACCAGGACGACGGCGCCCTTGTAGGTGCGCAGCGCGCCGAGGATCTCCTCGCGGCTGGCGGGGTCGAGGTTGTTGGTGGGCTCGTCGAGCAGGAGGACGTTGGCCGAGGAGACCACCAGGGTGGCCAGGGCCAGCCGGGTCTTCTCGCCGCCGGAGAGCACGCCGGCCGGCTTGTCGACGTCGTCGCCGGAGAAGAGGAACGAGCCGAGCACCTTGCGCACCTCGACGAGGTCCAGGTCTGGCGCGGCGGAGCGCATGTTCTCCAGCACCGTGCGCTCCGGGTCGAGCGTCTCGTGCTCCTGCGCGTAGTAGCCGAGCTTGAGGCCGTGGCCGGGGACGACCTGGCCGGTGTCCGGCTGCTCCACGCCGCCCAGCAGACGCAGCAAGGTGGTCTTGCCGGCGCCGTTGAGGCCGAGGATGACGACCCGGGAGCCCTTGTCGATGGCGAGGTCGACGTCGGTGAAGATCTCCAGGGAGCCGTACGACTTCGACAGGCCCTCGGCCATCAGCGGGGTCTTGCCGCAGGGCGCGGGCTCCGGGAAGCGGAGCTTGGCCACCTTGTCCTGCGCGCGCACGCCTTCCAGCCCGGACAGCAGCCGCTCGGCGCGGCGGGCCATGTTCTGCGCGGCGACCGTCTTCGTCGCCTTGGCGCGCATCTTGTCGGCCTGCGCGTTGAGCGCGGCGGCCTTCTTCTCGGCGTTGGCCCGCTCGCGCTTGCGGCGCTTCTCGTCGGCCTCGCGCTGCTGCTGGTAGAGCTTCCAGCCCATGTTGTAGACGTCGATCGTGGAGCGGTTGGCGTCCAGGTAGAACACCTTGTTCACGACCGTCTCGACGAGGTCGACGTCGTGGCTGATGACGATGAAGCCGCCGCGGTAGGTCTTCAGGTAGTCCCGCAGCCAGATGATCGAGTCCGCGTCGAGGTGGTTCGTGGGCTCGTCGAGGAGGAGGGTGTCCGCGTCGGAGAACAGGATCCGGGCCAGCTCGATACGGCGGCGCTGACCGCCGGAGAGGGTGTGCAGCGGCTGGCCGAGCACCCGGTCGGGCAGGTTCAGCGCGGCGGCGATGGTGGCGGCCTCGGCCTCGGCGGCGTAACCGCCCTTGGTGAGGAACTCCGTCTCCTGGCGCTCGTACTGCCTGAGGGCCTTGTCGCGGGTGGCGCCCGAGCCGTTGGCGATGCGCTGCTCGTTGTCGCGCATCTTGCGGATCAGCACGTCGAGGCCGCGCGCGGACAGGATGCGGTCGCGGGCGAGGACGTCGAGGTCGCCGGTGCGCGGGTCCTGAGGGAGGTAGCCGACCTCGCCGGAACGGGCGACGTTGCCGGCGGCGGGCTGCCCCTCGCCGGCGAGGACCTTGGTGAGCGTCGTCTTGCCGGCGCCGTTGCGGCCGACGAGGCCGATGCGGTCGCCCTTGGTGACGCGGAAGGTGGCGTTCTCGAGGAGGATGCGGGCGCCGGCGCGCAGCTCGATACCGGAGGCGGAGATCACGGGGTCAGACTCCTGGGCGGTGGGGATTGACGGTGGACGGTGTGAAGGACGGTCCCGCCGTCTAATGCGCGAGGAGAATGGCCATGGGACCAGTCTAACGGCCCCGTGCAACTGCTTTTCCGGCCTGCGGTGGGGGCGGCCCGCGGTGTGAGGGCGACCCACGGTGGCGGGGGGCGACCCGCGGCGGGGGCCCGCGGTGGGGGGCGTACGTCCGCTGCGGGCGTGCGCCCCCCGGTGCGGGTCGTGCGCCCCCGGTGCGGTCAGCTGCCCCCGGTGTGCACCTGGAAGGCAGCGCGGCGCACGGCCTTGGCCAGGGCCGGGTCCGGGTGGGCGGCGGCCAGGGCGACCAGGACCTGCACGGTACGCGGGTGGCCGACGGCGCGGACCTCGTCGAGCAGGGCCGGCACGGTGGGCTGCAGGGCCGACTCCAGGTGCCGGACCAGCATCGGGGCCTCGCCGTGGTCGGCGACGGCGGCGGCGGTGTCGACCCACAGCCAGGTGGCCTCCTCGCGGGTGAGCACCTCGTGGGCGTCCTCGGGGTCCACCCCGTCGTGCTCGGCCAGCCACAGCAGGGCGTACGGCCGCAGCGTCGGCTCCTCGACGACGGCCCGGACGTCGGGCTCGGCCGGGGCGCCGACGACGCGCAGCGCCTCGAAGGCCAGGCCGCGCAGCAGGGCGTCGTCGCCGCGGGCGGCGGCGAGCAGCTCGGTGACGGCGTTGCCGACGGGACGGGCGGCGAGCCAGGCGCGGTACTCGGCGCGGGCGGCGTTCGGGCGCAGCTGGGCGCAGCCGCGCAGCATGTCCTCGGCGGACTGCTCGATGTTGCCGGCGGGGCTCTGCGCCGCGACGCAGATCTGCTCCAGCTTGACCCAGACCGCCCAGCTGCCGAGGGGGGTGAGCGTGGCGTGCCCGTCGCCGTAGGTGAGGGCGCCGACCGAGGCGAGGGCGCGCAGCGCCCAGTCCAGCAGCGGCGCCAGCTCGGCCTCGTCGACCGGTACGGCGGCGTCGGCGCCGGGCGCGGCGGCATCCCCGGGGACGGCGGACGCGCCGATGCGCGGCACCTCCGACGCGTAGGGGACCTCGCAGCGCTCGGTGCGCAGTTCGGTGACCCGCTGGCGGAGCAGGTCGAGGAGCTGTTCCACGGGGACGGGGCCGGCGGAGAGCTGGAGGAAGGAGAGGAGCTGGGGCATGGCCGAGACGACCTCGGCGACGGCCGCGGGCTCCTGGTCCCCGGGTTCGGGGTGGGCGAGCGACCAGGCGTCGAACAGGGCGACCCAGCCCCGCAGGACGGCGCTGTCGTCGCGGTCCCAGGCGCGCAGCCGCCAGCCGGGGCGGGCGCTGTCGCCGTGCACCTCGACGAGACCGGCGAGGCGGGCGATGTCCCAGTCGGCGCGGACCTGATCCACGGTCAGGCCCAGCTCGCGCGCGGCGCCTTCCGCGGTCGTGTCGGAGAGGGTGGCCTTGCCGTCGGCGGTGGCACCGGCCCGGCCGGGGCCGAGCGCGGCGTCGGCCCAGCGGGCGACGCGGGCGGCGGCGGCCAGCCCGGAACGAGCCATTCCGGCCAGCTCCGCGGGCGCCGGGGTGCCCTCGGGCGGGCGGGGCGCCCGCCGGCGCGGGCGCCTCTGGTTCACGGCTCTGGGGGCGGCGGCCAGGGGTCGGGGTCGGACGAGTCGAAGCCTGGAGTCGCGCGGGATACGGGACGTCACAGGTGCAGTCTTCCGGTTGACGGTCCGAAAACCCAAACGGAATGCCACGGCGGGCTTCGGCGGTGGGTGGCGGGCCTGCTCAGGACGGCCGGACCAGGCGTGATCAGGCCACTCGTACGCCCTTGAACGGACCCCAGAAACGGAATAAGCCCCACCGCCCCGGGGCCACTGCGACGGCGCGAACCGCCTGCACGTGCACGCCGGGCCCCGTCGCGTCGGCCACAGCTCCGCGCGGCGACACCAACGCCCCCGCACGTCACCCGCAGGCCCCGGGCGCCCGGGCCCGCCCGCGCGCCCGTCGGCGGCCGGACAGCGGCGGCACGGCTCGGAAACCGGTGGACGGCGGTGTCGGCGTCGCCACGCGAGACCGCCTGCGCAGGCCCCGCCGCGGCGACCACCGCGGCGCGAGTGACACCACGGGGCGTCTGCGCGCGGGACCGCCACTCCGCGAGGCGAGGCCGACACCCAGGCACGTCGCCGCGAGCCCGGGGCCAGGTCCCGACCGCGCATCCCCCGGCGGCCGGACAGCGGCGACACGGGCACTGCTCCGACGGCGACGGGTGGCCGAGGCGGCGGAGCACCACTCGCCTGGGGGCCACGCCACCTCGCCGAGCGGCGACAGGCCGTCGGGAGATCCCGGGCCTGCGGCGGCTCCGCCGGTCGCAAGGCGGCGTGCTCTGCCACGGGACGGGCGCCCACCGGCGATCCGCCCGACCGGCGCTGCAAGGCGCAGCGGGCTCGCCCGCGCGGGCGCCCGTCCCCGCGCATGGCAGCCGTTCGCCGGCGTGAGTCGGCAAGCCGCCCGGCAGGGGGCCACGCCGGCGTCAGTCGACGATCCGCCCCGACCGGTGCTGCAAGGCGCGGCGGCTCGCCCGCGCGGGCGCCCGTCCCGGCGCATGGCTGCCGTTGGCCGGCGTGAGGCGGCGAGCCGCTCGGCAGGGGAACCGTGACCGGCGGCGGGCCGGGCACGGGCTTCCGTGCCGGGGGCGGGGCCCCGGTGGCGGCCGTGTCGGCGCCGGATAGCGCCGTGCCCCCGTCGGGCGTCTCATCGCCACGCGGCGGGGTCACATCAGTGGGGTCATGAAGCGGCGGAGTGCTTCCTCGTAGGACTCGGGGTCGGCGTTCCACATCGCTCCGTGGGGAGCGTGGGCGACCGTGTGCAGGGCGACCAGGTCGGGGCGGCGTTCGGCGAAGCGGCGGGAGAAGCGCCAGGGGGCCACCGTGTCGCCGGGGCCGTGGACGATCAGCGTCGGCACCGACAGGCCGTCGGCGTCCGCGGTGATGGTGCCGTCGGCGGGGCCGTCCTGCAGTCCGGTGCGGCCCTGCGCGGCGCGCACCGCGAGCGGCAGCAGCGCGCCCGGTGTGCGCCGGGCCAGGGCGAGGGCGCGCAGTGTGGTCGGCCAGCTGAGCACCGGGGAGTCCAGCACGAGCCCGGAGACGTGCTCCCGCATGCCCGAGAGTTCGGCCGCGCGCAGCGCCATCGTGGCGCCGGTGGACCAGCCGTACAGGACGACCCGGCGGGCGCCATAGCGCACGGCGTAGCGGATCGCGGCGTCCACGTCGCGCCACTCGGTCTCGCCGAGGTGGTTCAGGCCGTCCGGGGGGCGGGGGGCGCCCAGGTCGCCGCGGTAGGCGAGGGCGAGCACGGGCAGGCGCAGCCGGTTCAGCATGCCCATGACGTTCAGGGGGAGCTCGCGGGTCGTGCCGAGACCGTGCACGGCGATCACCCACGTGTCCCGGGCGGCGGGCACGAACCAGGCGGGCAGGGAGCCGAGTTCCCCGGGCACGTCGACGTCGGCGTGTTCCAGGCCGATGGCGGCCCGGGGGTCGCCGACGTGGAGGTTGGCGGTGAGCCACACCTTGTCGCCTGGTTCCAGCGTCCCGTGGGTGACGCGTTCCAGGCGCCGTACGACGGTGTCCGCGGTGTGCTCGGCGGAGTCCAGGACCTGGCCGACGACCGCATGGCTGCCGTCGCCGGCGAGGCCGTACGTGCCGGGGCGCAGGGCGGCCAGGTCGCGGGTGAGCGCGATCCGGCCGGCGGCCGTGGCGTGGACGGTGAGCCGGGGCTCGGTCGGCAGCGGCCGGCCCGGGGGCGCCTTGAGCGCGGCGTCGCTGGCCAGTCGGCCGGCGACCACGGCCGCGGCCCCGGCACCCATCACGGCGGTGACGGCAGCGGCCGTCGCTTTGACAGTGCGCACGACATTCAGTTTCCCGGCGGTGTCCGTCCCAAGCCACCGGAAGCACATCCGGGGAACCGAGGGGGGCGACATCCGGGGAACCGAGCCGGGCGTCACGCGGGGGAAGGCCCCCGGCGGCCGGCCTCACGCGGCCGCCGTCACTCCCGCTGCCCGTAGCCCCGCAGCCGCTCCCCCACCTCCGTCAGCTGCTCCTCGCTCAGCAGGCTGGGGGCGAGGCCCGGGACGGAGGCCGCCGTGAGCCACAGGCGGCACATCCACTCCAGCTGGGCGGTGCGGTCGTAGGCCTGGTCGAGGGTGGCGCCGTAGGTGATCGTGCCGTGGTTCCGCAGGAGGCAGCCCGTGCGGCCGGCCAGGGCCCGCAGCATGTTCTCGGCCAGTTCCCTCGTGCCGTATGCCGCGTAGGGGGCGACCCGGACGGGGCCGCCGAGGGCCGCTGCCATGTAGTGGACGAGGGGGAGTTCCGGCACGAGCGTGGAGACCGCCGTGGCGTGGACGGCGTGCGTGTGCACCACGGCCCGGGCGTCCGTGGTGCGGTAGACGGCGAGGTGCATCGGCAGCTCGCTCGTCGGCACCAGCGTGCCGCGCACCTGGCGGCCGTCGAGGCCGACCGCCGTCAGGTCCCGCGGCCGCAGCCGGTCGTAGGGCACGCCCGACGGAGTGACCAGCACCAGGTCGCCGACGCGCACCGAGACGTTCCCGGAGGTGCCGACGACCAGCCCGTCGGCGACGGTCCGGCGCGCCGCGGCGACCAGATCCGCCCAGGCCCGGGCCTCCCGCTCGCCCGCGTCCCCCTCGCCCGCCTCCCGCTCGCCCGCCTCCCGATCGGCCGCCTCCCGATCGGGAGCCTGACGCTCACCGGCCGCCTCCCCCTCGCCGCCCGTCCGTCCGTCCTGCCGCTCCCGCCACTGCTCCGTCATGCCGCGATCCTGCCAGCCCGGGGTGACCGAAATCTCTTCCCCGGGCCCGCGAGCGGCCGCGACGGCCCGCGCCGGGCACGCGGGCCGTGTGCCGCCCGGGCCGGGGCGGTGGAACGGAGCAGCGGCCCCCTCTTTCCGACATCGGGACGCCCGGCTCAGTTCACCTTCCGTTCACCCGGGTTACCTACGTTCGACCCGCCAATGACTTCGAACGAATGCCTGGGTAAATGGAAAGCTTCTCGCTGATCCTCGCGATTGTGGTGGTCACTGCTCTCGCGTTCGATTTCACGAACGGTTTCCACGACACCGCCAACGCGATGGCCACCACCATCTCGACCGGCGCGCTGCGGCCCAAGATCGCCGTGGCCATGTCCGCCGCCCTCAACCTCGTGGGCGCCTTCCTCTCCGTGGAGGTCGCCAACACGATCTCCAAGGGTCTCGTCGACGAGAGCGGCATCCGTCCCGAGGTCATCTTCGCCGCCCTGGTCGGCGCGATCCTCTGGAACCTGCTGACCTGGCTCGTGGGCCTGCCCTCCAGCTCCTCGCACGCCCTCATGGGCGGTCTGATCGGCGCCACCGTCGCCTCGGCCGGCTTCGGCGCCGTCCACGGCGACGTGCTCGTCACCAAGGTGCTGCTGCCCGCGGTCGCCGCCCCCGTCGTGGCCGGCGTCGCGGCGATGGTCGCGACCCGCCTGTCGTACACGCTCGGCAAGAAGGCCGACGGCAAGGCCGCCGCGAAGGGCTACCGGGCCGGCCAGATCGCCTCCGCGGGCCTGGTCTCGCTCGCCCACGGCACCAACGACGCGCAGAAGACGATGGGCATCATCACCCTGGCCCTGGTCGCCGGCGGCGCCATCGCGCCCGACTCCGACCCGCCCACCTGGGTGATCCTCTCCGCCGGCCTGGCCATCGCGCTCGGCACCTACATCGGCGGCTGGCGCATCATCCGCACCATGGGCAAGGGCCTGACGGACATGCAGCCGCAGCAGGGCTTCGCCGCCCAGACCAGCGCGGCCACCGCCATCCTCGCCTCCTCCCACCTCGGCTTCTCGCTGTCCACCACGCACGTCGTCTCCGGCTCCGTGATGGGCGCGGGCGTGGGCCGCAAGGGCGGTGTGGTGCGCTGGTCGACCGCGACCCGGATGCTCGTCGCCTGGGTGCTGACCCTGCCGGCCGCCGCGCTGGTCGGCGCGCTCGCCGAGTACGTCACCGGCTTCGGCGCCTGGGGCACCGCGCTGGTCGCCGTCTTCCTGGTGGCCTCCAGCTTCGGCATCTGGAAGCTCTCCCGCCGCGAGGTGGTCGACCACACGAACGTCAACGCCGTGGAGGAGGAGCCGGCCGGCGTGGTCACCACCGCGATCGCCGCCGTGACCCCGCCCCCGGCGGCCGGCCCGGCCGGCACGGACGACCTGATGACCACCATCCCCTCCCCCGAGCAGCCGGCCACCGCGAACCCGGCCCCGGCCCCGGCCGCCTGACCGCCGCCACCGGGTACGAAGGAAGAGAAGCAGCATGAAGATCGACTGGGCGGCCCTCGGTTCCGTCTTCGGTGTCAGCCTCGGGGTCACCGTGGGCCTGGTGACCCTGTTCACCCTCGGCATCATGGGCCTGTCCCGCCGCGAGCGGGTCCAGGCCCAGGGCGGCTCGGCCGCCCTCACGCTCACCGGCGCGTACGCCTGCTTCGCGGCGTGCGCGGCGGCGGTGGCGTACGGCATCAGCCTGATCGTCGCCTGACCGGCCACACCACAAGGACGCGGGGTGCCACACCGGCACCCCGCGTTTTGCCGTGCGACCGGGCACGTCGCCGCCGTGCGACCGGGCACGTCGCCGCCGTGTCACCGGGCAGGTCGCCGCCGTGTGACCGGGCACGTCGCCGCCGTGTGACCGGGCAGGTCACCCCTGTGTGGGCCTGCCCACACTCCTCCGCCCCAGGTCAAGGGCAAGTTGACGGTCCCCGAACAGCCGTGGTGGACTGCCGGAGCCAAGTTTGCGGCGTGCAGGAGAGGAAGCCGGTGGAAGTCCGGCGCGGTCCCGCCACTGTCACCGGGGTGAGCAACCCCGGGAGCCAGGAACTCTCACCGCCGATCTCCTTCGAACCAGGGCGCGGACACCCTGAGTGAGGACAAGACGCCATGCGCGGCTGCCGGTTGAGGACCACGCCCATCAGCGACGCCCAGCCCGACCCCACGGCCGGCTGAGCCCGATGCGAGCCGAACGCGTCTTCGCGTACGGCGCCGCCGCCGGCCTCCTCGGCGACCTCCTCCTCGGTGATCCGCGCCGCGGGCACCCGGTCGCCGTGTTCGGACGGGCCGCGGGCGCCGTCGAGCGCGCCCTGTGGCGCGACCACCGCGGCTGGGGCGCCCTGCACACCGCCGTCTGCGCCGGTGGCGCCGCCGCCCTCGGGGCCGTCGCCGCCCGCTCCGTGCGCCGCTCCCCCGCCGCCTCGATCGCGCTGACCGCCGCCGCCACCTGGTCCGTGGTCGGCGGTACCTCCCTCGCGCGTGAGGCCCGCGCGATCGGGCGCGCGCTGGAAGCCGGGGACGTGGAGGCGGCGCGGGCCCGGCTGCCCCATCTGTGCGGCCGGGACCCGCAGGCGCTGGACGCCGACGGGATCGCCCGGGCCGTGGTCGAGTCGGTCGCCGAGAACACCTCCGACGCCGTCGTGGGCGCGCTGGTGTGGGGCGCCGTCGGCTCGGTGCCGGGGCTGCTCGGGTTCCGGGCCGTCAACACCCTGGACGCGATGGTCGGTCACAAGTCGCCGCGGCTGCGGCGCTTCGGCTGGGCCGCCGCCCGCCTCGACGACGTGGCCGGCTGGCCGGGCGCCCGGCTGACCGCCGTCCTCGCCGCGCTCACCGGCCCGGACCGGCGCGGCGCCGTACGGGCCTGGCGGGCGGACGCGGCGAAGCACCCGAGCCCCAACGCGGGCCCCGTGGAGGCCTCCTTCGCGGGCGCGCTCGGCGTGCGGCTGGGCGGCACCCTCTCCTACGGCGGGCGCGTCGAGCACCGGCCGGTGCTGAACGCGCAGGGACGCGCCGTCGGGACCCAGGACATCGCCCGGGCGGTACGGCTGTCCCGGCGCGTGAGCTGGCTTGCGCTCGGCGTGTGCGCGGGCGCACGCCTCATCGGGAAGGGGCGTGAACGATGAACGGTGGTCTCCTCGTCGCCGGCACCACCTCCGACGCGGGCAAGAGCGTCGTGACCGCCGGGATCTGCCGGTGGCTGGTGCGGCAGGGCGTGAAGGTGGCGCCCTTCAAGGCGCAGAACATGTCCCTCAACTCCTTCGTCACCCGCGAGGGCGCCGAGATCGGGCGGGCGCAGGCCATGCAGGCCCAGGCGTGCCGGACCGAGCCGACCGCGCTGATGAACCCGGTGCTGCTCAAGCCCGGTGGCGAGCAGAGCAGCCAGGTGGTGCTGCTGGGCAAGCCGGTGGGCGAGCTGAGCGCGCGCGGCTACCACGGCGGGCGGCAGCAGAAGCTGCTCGGCACGGTCCTGGAGTGCCTGGCCGAGTTGCGGGGCACGTATGACGCGGTGATCTGCGAGGGGGCGGGCTCACCGGCGGAGATCAATCTGCGCCGGACCGACATCGTGAACATGGGCATCGCGCGGGGTGCGCGGCTGCCCGTGCTCGTCGTCGGCGACATCGACCGCGGGGGCGTCTTCGCGTCCTTCTTCGGCACGCTCGCCCTGCTCTCGCCGGAGGACCAGGAGCTGGTCGCCGGGTTCCTGGTGAACAAGTTCCGCGGTGACGTCTCGCTGCTGGAGCCTGGCCTGGACATGCTGCACGGCCTCACCGGACGCCACACCTACGGCGTGCTGCCGTTCCGGCACGGGCTCGGCATCGACGAGGAGGACGGCCTGCGGGTGTCCCTGCGCGGCACCGTCCGCGAGTCGGCCGTCTCCCCGCCCGTCGGCGAGGACGTGCTGCGGGTCGCCGTCTGCGCGATCCCGCTGATGTCCAACTTCACCGACGTGGACGCGCTGGCCGCCGAACCGGGCGTCGTGGTGCGGTTCGTGGACCGGCCGGAGGAGCTGGCCGACGCGGATCTCGTGGTGGTGCCGGGCACGCGCGGGACCGTACGCGCTCTTCAGTGGCTGCGGGAGCGCGGACTTGCCGGCGCCCTGAAGCGCAGGGCCGCCGAAGGCCGCCCCGTCCTCGGCATCTGCGGCGGTTTCCAGGTCCTCGGCGAGCACATCGAGGACGACGTCGAGTCGCGCGCCGGCGCGGTCGACGGGCTCGGCGTCCTGCCCGTGCGCGTGCGGTTCGCCCGCGAGAAGACCCTGACCCGGCCGGCCGGGGAGGCCCTCGGCGAGCGGGTCGACGGGTACGAGATCCACCACGGGGTGGCTACGGTCGAGGGCGGCGACCCCTTCCTCGACGGCTGCCGCGTCGGCCAGACCTGGGGCACCCACTGGCACGGCTCGCTGGAGTCGGACGGCTTCCGCCGCGCCTTCCTGCGGGAGGTGGCCGCCGCCGCGGGCCGCCGGTTCGTGCCCGCGCCGGACACCTCCTTCGCCGCGCTGCGCGAGGAGCAGCTCGACCGGCTCGGCGACCTGATCGAACAGCACGCGGACACGGACGCGCTGTGGCGGCTCATCGAGTCCGGCGCGCCACAAGGACTGCCTTTCATTCCACCGGGAGCGCCCGCATGAGCACAGTGTTGTTGTTGTCGACCGCCGACACGGATCTCCTGGCGGCCCGGGCCTCCGGCGCGGACTACCGGATCGGCAACCCCACCCGCGTCGACGTCGCCGCCGAACTGCCGGGCCTGCTCGACGGCGCGGACCTCGCCGTCGTCCGCCTGCTCGGCGGCAAGCGGGCCTGGGAGGACGGCCTCGCCGCGCTGAAGGCGTCCGGCGTGCCGACCGTACTGCTGGGCGGCGAGGCCGTCCCGGACGCCGAGCTGATGGCCGAGTCGAGCGTGCCGGCCGGCGTGGTCGCTCAGGCGCTGCGCTACCTGGTCGAGGGCGGCCCGGCGAACCTGCTGGAGTTGTCGCGGTTCCTGTCGGACACCGTGCTGCTGACCGGTGAGGGCTTCGAGGAGCCGCACAAGATGCCGGAGTTCGGCGTCCACGGCTCGTACGCGCTGGAGGACGGGCGTCCGACCGTCGGGGTGCTCTTCTACCGCGCCCACGAACTGAGCGGCAACACCGCCTTCGTGGACACCCTGTGCGAGGCGATCGAGGCGCAGGGCGCCAACGCGCTGCCCGTGTACTGCGGTTCGCTGCGCGGCGCGGACGCCGGGCTGTACGAACTCCTGACGCGGGCCGACGCCCTGGTCGCCACCGTGCTCGCGGCCGGCGGCACGCACGCCTCGCAGGCGTCGGCGGGCGGCGACGAGGAGGCCTGGGACATCGGCGCGCTCGCCGACCTCGACGTCCCCGTGCTGCAGGGGCTCTGCCTGACCTCGTCGAAGAGCGCCTGGGAGGAGTCCGACGCGGCCCTGTCCCCCATGGACGCGGCGATGCAGGTGGCGATCCCGGAGTTCGACGGCCGGCTGATCACCGTGCCGTTCTCCTTCAAGGAGCAGGGCCCGGACGACGTCCCGGTGTACGTCGCCGACCTCGGGCGAGCGGCGCGGGTCGCCGGGATCGCTGTGCGGCACGCCCGGCTGAAGCACAAGCCGAACGCCGAGAAGAAGATCGCGCTGGTCTTCACCGCCTACCCGACCAAGCACTCCCGCGTCGGCAACGCGGTCGGTCTGGACACGCCCGCGTCGGCGGTGCGGGTGCTGGACGCGCTCCGCGACGCCGGATACGCGCTGACCGAGTACCCCTGCGGCGGCGACGAGCTGATCCACCGGCTCATCGCGGCCGGCGGTCACGACGTCGAATGGCTCACCGAGGAACAGCTGGCCGCCGCGCCCGCACGGGTGCCGCTGGCCGACTACCGGGCGTGGTTCGAGAAGCTGGACCCCGACCTCAGGGACGCCATGCTTCAGGCGTGGGGCGAGCCGCCGGGCAGCCTGTACGTCGACGGCGACGACATCGTGCTGGCCTCCCTGCAGTTCGGGAACGTCGTCGTGATGATCCAGCCGCCGCGCGGCTTCGGCGAGAACCCGATCGCGATCTACCACGATCCGGACATGCCGCCGTCCCACCACTACATGGCGGCCTACCGCTGGCTGGAGAACGGCTTCGGCGCGGACGCGATCGTGCACATGGGCAAGCACGGCACGATGGAGTGGCTGCCGGGCAAGGGACTCGGCCTGTCGGGCGGGTGCGCCCCGGACGCCGTCCTCGGCGACCTGCCGCTGATCTACCCGTTCATCGTCAACGACCCCGGCGAGGGCACCCAGGCCAAGCGGCGCGGTCACGCCACGGTGGTCGACCACCTCGTACCGCCGATGGCGCGCGCCGACACCTACGGCGACCTGGCGAAGCTGGAGCAGCTGCTCGACGAGTACGCGCTGGTGTCCGACCTGGACCCGGCGAAGGCGCCGGCCGTCCGCGCGCAGATCTGGACGCTGGTGAAGGCGGCCGAGCTGCACCACGACCTGCATGTGGACGAGCAGCCGGACGACGAGACGTTCGACGAGTTCGTCATGCACATCGACGGCTATCTGTGCGAGATCAAGGACGTGCAGATCCGCGACGGCCTGCACATCCTGGGCGGCGGGCCGGTCGCCGAACCGCGCGTCAACCTGGTGCTGGCCGTGCTGCGCGCGTCGCAGGTGTGGGGCGGGCAGGCGAACGCGCTGCCGGGTCTGCGGGCCGCGTTGGCCTCGTATTTCGGGCTGGTCGAGAAGGAGCTGCTGGCCGAGCCGGGCGCCGCGGTGAAGGCGCCGGTGGAGCTGACGGACCTGGTGGACGGCCCGGCGCGGACGGCCGCCGACGCGATCGACCTGCTGGAGCAGCTGTGCCGGCGGATCGCGGAGGGCATGGAGGCGCGGGCGTGGGACCGGGCGGCCGTGCCGGAGGTCCTGCGCGACGCGCTCGACGCCGAACTCCCCGATGCGACCGCCGTGCTGGAGTTCGCCTGTGACGAGGTCGTGCCGCGGCTCGCCCGTACGACCGACGAGATCGGGCACATCCTGAAGGCGCTGAACGGCGGGTACGTCCCGGCCGGGCCGTCCGGTTCGCCCACCCGCGGTCTGGTCAACGTGCTGCCGACCGGCCGGAACTTCTACTCGGTCGACCCCAAGGCGATCCCGTCGCGGCTGAGCTGGGAGGTCGGGCAGTCGCTCGCCGACTCCCTGGTGCAGCGCTACCTCCAGGACACGGGCGCGTACCCGCAGTCCGTCGGCCTCACGGTGTGGGGCACCTCGGCGATGCGCACGCAGGGAGACGACATCGCCGAGATCCTGGCGCTGCTGGGCTGCCGCCCCGTCTGGGACGACGCCTCGCGCCGCGTGACCGGCTTCGAGGTGGTGCCCCCGGAGGAGCTGGGCCGGCCGCGCATCGACGTCACGGTCCGTATCTCCGGCTTCTTCCGGGACGCGTTCCCGCACGTCGTGGGGCTGATCGACGACGCGGTCCGCACGGTGGCCGAGCTGGACGAGCCCGCCGAGCGCAACTACGTCCGGGCGCACGCCGACGAGGACACCGCGGAGCACGGCGACCGGCGCCGGGCCACGGCCCGTATCTTCGGCTCCAAGCCGGGCGCGTACGGCGCCGGTCTGCTGCCGCTGATCGACGCCCGCAACTGGCGCTCGGACGCCGACCTCGCCGAGGTGTACGCGGTGTGGGGCGGCTACGCCTACGGGCGCGGGCTCGACGGGCGGGCGGCGCGCGGCGACATGGAGACCGCGTTCAAGCGGATCGCCGTCGCCGCGAAGAACGTCGACACGCGTGAGCACGACCTGGTCGACGCGGACGACTACTTCCAGTACCACGGCGGCATGGTCGCCATGGTCCGCCATCTGACCGGCGCCAACCCCGAGGCGTACGTGGGCGATTCGGCGACCCCGGACCAGGTCAGGACGCGCACGCTGGGCGAGGAGACGCACCGGGTGTTCCGTGCCCGCGTGGTCAACCCGCGCTGGATGGCGGCCATGCGCCGGCACGGCTACAAGGGCGCCTTCGAGATGGCGGCGACCGTGGACTACCTGTTCGGGTACGACGCCACGGCCGGGGTCGTCGACGACTGGATGTACGAGAAGCTCAGCGCCGAGTACGTCTTCGACCCGGAGAACCGGGACTTCATGAAGAAGTCCAACCCGTGGGCGCTGCGGGGCATCACCGAACGACTGCTGGAGGCCGCCGACCGCGGCCTGTGGGCGGAGCCGGACGCGGACACGCTGGAGCGGCTGCGCGCCACCTATCTGGAGCTTGAAGGCGACCTGGAGGGCGACGAGAAGTGACCACCACCTTTCCCTTCACGGCCGTCGTCGGCCAGGACGATCTGCGGCTCGCGCTGCTGCTGAACGCCGTCTCGCCGGCGGTCGGCGGGGTGCTCGTGCGCGGCGAGAAGGGCACCGCGAAGTCGACGGCCGTACGCGCCCTGTCCGCGCTGCTGCCCGAGGTGGAGGTCGTCGCCGGGTGCCGGTTCTCCTGCGACCCGGCGGCCCCGGATCCGTCGTGCCCCGACGGTCCGCACGAGCCGGGCACGGGCGTCGCACGGCCCGCCCGCATGGTCGAACTGCCCGTCGGCGCCTCTGAGGACCGCCTCGTCGGCGCGCTCGACATCGAGCGGGCGCTCGCCGAGGGTGTGAAGGCGTTCGAGCCGGGCCTGCTGGCCGACGCGCACCGCGGCATCCTGTACGTCGACGAGGTCAACCTGCTCCACGACCACCTGGTCGACCTGCTGCTGGACGCGGCGGCGATGGGCGCCTCCTATGTGGAGCGCGAGGGCGTCTCCGTGCGCCACGCCTCGAAGTTCCTGCTGGTCGGCACGATGAACCCGGAGGAGGGCGAGCTGCGGCCGCAGCTGCTCGACCGGTTCGGGCTGACCGTGGAGGTCGCCGCCTCCCGGGAGCCCGACCAGCGGGTGGAGGTCGTCAAGCGGCGCCTGGCGTACGACGACGATCCGGCCGCCTTCGCCGCGCGGTGGGCCGAGGAGGAGACCGCCGTCCGGCAGCGGATCGCGGCGGCGCGGGCGCTGCTGCCGCAGGTGCGGCTGGGCGACGGGGCGCTGCGGCAGATCGCGGCGACCTGCGCGGCGTTCGAGGTGGACGGCATGCGCGCCGACATCGTGATGGCCCGTACGGCGACCGCGCTGGCGGCGTGGGCCGGGCGGACGGACGTGCTCGCGGAGGACGTGCGGCAGGCGGCGCTGCTGGCGCTGCCGCACCGGCGCCGCCGCAACCCCTTCGACGCGCCGGGGCTGGACGAGGACAAGCTGGACCAGACGCTGGAGGAGTTCTCCGGCGAGTCCCCCGACGACGATCCCGGCCCCGACGGGCCCGGTGGGGGCGGCGGGCAGCCGTCGCCGGACTCCGGCCCGCAGGGCGGCGACACCGGCGCGCGGCCCGAGGAGGGCGAGGGCGGCGAGCCGCAGCCGTCCGGCGCGGGTGCGGGTGAGCAGCAGGCGGCGCGCGCCTCGGAGCCCTTTCGCACCAAGGTGCTGAGCGTGCCGGGGCTCGGTGAGGGCGCCGCCGGGCGGCGTTCGCGGGCGCGCACCGAGCAGGGGCGCACCATCGGGGCGCGTCGCCCGCGGGGTGCGCTGACCAAGCTGCACCTGGCGGCGACCGTGCAGGCGGCCGCCCCGCACCAGCGGGCGCGGGGCCGGTCCGGGCCGGGGCTGGTGATCCGCCGGGACGATCTGCGGCAGGCGGCCCGCGAGGGGCGTGAGGGCAACCTCGTGCTGTTCGTGGTCGACGCCTCCGGGTCGATGGCGGCGCGGCAGCGGATGGGCGCCGTGAAGGGCGCCGTGCTGTCGCTGCTGCTGGACGCCTACCAGCGGCGCGACAAGGTGGGGCTCGTGACCTTCCGGGGCGCCGCCGCCGACGTGGCGCTGCCGCCGACGTCGTCCGTGGACGCGGCCGCCGCGCGCCTGGAGTCGCTGCCGACCGGGGGCCGTACGCCGCTGGCGGCCGGGCTGCTCAAGGCGCACGAGGTGCTGCGGGTGGAGCGGCTGCGGGACCCGGCGCGCCGGGCGCTGGTCGTGGTGGTGACCGACGGGCGGGCCACCGGCGGCCCCGAACCGGTCGCGCTGGCCGGCCGGGCGGCACGGCTGTTCGCGGCCGACTCGGTCGCCTCGGTGGTCGTGGACTGCGAGTCGGGGCCGGTGCGGCTCGGGCTGGCCGGGCAGCTCGCCGCCGAGCTGGGCGGCACGGCCGTCACGCTCGACGAGCTGCGGGCGGACTCGATCGCCGGGCTGGTGAAGGACGTGCAGGGGATTTCGAGGAGGGCCGCGTAATGCCGCAGGGACAGCCGAGTGTCGTACCGGACGACGGCCTGACGACCCGTCAGCGCCGCAACCGTCCGCTGGTCGTCGTGCACACCGGGGTCGGCAAGGGCAAGTCGACGGCCGCGTTCGGGCTGGCGCTGCGGGCCTGGAACCAGGGCTGGCCGATCGGGGTGTTCCAGTTCGTGAAGTCGGCGAAGTGGAAGGTCGGCGAGGAGAACGCGCTGCGCGTCCTCGGCGCCTCCGGCGAGGGCGGCGCCGTCGACTGGCACAAGATGGGCGAGGGCTGGTCGTGGGTCCAGCGCGACGCGCAGATGGACAACGAGGAGAAGGCCCGCGAGGGCTGGGAGCAGGTCAAGCGTGACCTGGCCGCCGAGACGTACCGGCTGTACGTGCTGGACGAGTTCGCGTACCCGATGCACTGGGGGTGGGTCGACACCGACGAGGTGATCGACGTGCTGCGGAACCGGCCGGGCACCCAGCATGTGGTGATCACCGGGCGGAACGCGCCGGAGAAGCTGGTGGACTTCGCCGACCTGGTCACCGACATGTCCAAGGTGAAGCATCCGATGGACGCCGGGCAGAAGGGCCAGAGGGGCATCGAGTGGTGATGTCCGTTCCCCGGCTGGTCGTCGCCGCGCCCTCATCGGGCAGCGGCAAGACCACCGTCGCCACGGGGCTGATGGCCGCGTTCGCCGCGCGGGGGCTTTCCGTGTCCCCGCACAAGGTGGGCCCGGACTACATCGACCCCGGGTATCACGCGCTGGCCACCGGGCGGCCGGGCCGCAACCTCGACGCGTATCTGTGCGGGCCGGAGCTTCTCGCTCCGCTGTTCCTGCACGGGGCGCGGGGCTGCGACCTGGCCGTGGTGGAGGGCGTGATGGGGCTGTACGACGGCGCCGCCGGGGAGGGTGAACTGGCGTCCACCGCGCAGGTCGCGAAGGTGCTGCGGGCGCCGGTGGTGCTGGTCGTGGACGCGTCGTCGCAGTCGCGGTCCGTGGCGGCTCTGGTGCACGGGTTCGCGTCCTGGGACCCCGAGGTGCGGGTCGGGGGCGTGATCCTGAACAAGGTCGGCTCCGAGCGGCACGAGTCCCTGCTGCGGGAGGCCCTGGATGCGGCCGGGGTGCCAGTGCTGGGCGTCCTGCGGCGGGCCGAACAGGTGTCGACGCCGTCGCGGCACCTGGGACTGGTGCCGGTCGCGGAGCGAGGCGCACAGGCCGTGGAGGCGGTCGCGGCGATGGGGGCGCAGGTGGCCGCCGGGTGCGACCTCCAGGCGCTGCTCGCGCTGGCTCACAGCGCCGGGGCGCTGACGGACGAACCGTGGCAGGCACCGGTCACCTCCGTGGCGGAGCGTCCCGTGGTCGCCGTCGCCGGAGGAGAGGCGTTCACCTTCTCCTACACCGAGCACGCCGAACTGCTCACCGCCGCCGGGGCCGACGTCGTCACCTTCGATCCGTTGCGGGACGAGCAACTCCCGGACGGGACGCGAGGACTGGTCGTCGGTGGCGGCTTCCCCGAGGTGTACGCCGGTGAGCTGTCCGCCAACGAGCCGCTGCGCAAGGCGATCGCGGACCTCGCCCGCTCCGGCGCTCCCGTCGCCGCCGAGTGCGCCGGGCTGCTCTATCTGTGCCGGGAGCTGGACGGGCAGCCGATGTGCGGGGTGCTGGACGCCACCGCCCGCATGACCGAGCGGCTCACCCTCGGCTACCGGGACGCGGTGGCCGTCGGCGACAGTGTGCTCGCGCCGGCCGGGACGCGGATGCGGGGGCACGAGTTCCACCGCACGGTCGTCGAGCCCGGCGCCGGCGCGGCTCCCGCCTGGGGAGTCCGCACTCCCGTGAAGCGGGTCGAAGGTTTCGTACAGGGCGGTGTGCACGCGAGCTATCTGCACACCCACTGGGCGTCCGCGCCCGGTGTCGCCCGTCGGTTCGTGGAGAGGTGCCGGACGTCATGAGCAGCAAGCTGATCGGGGTCGGAGTCGGTCCGGGCGATCCGGAACTGGTGACCGTCAAGGGCGTGAACGCGCTGCGCGCCGCCGATGTCGTCGTCGTGCCCGTGATGGACACCGGGGAACGCGGGCGGGCGGAGGCGACCGTGCTGCACTACGTGCCCGAGGAGAAGGTCCTGCGGGTCGTCTTCGCGCTGAACGAGCGCACGGACCGCTCGCGCCGGGAGGCGGCCTGGGACGCGGCCGGTGAGCGGGTCGCGGCACTGCTGCGGCAGCACGGCACGGTGGCCTTCGCGACGATCGGCGACCCCAACGTGTACTCCACGTTCACCTACCTCGCGCAGACGATCGCCGGGCTGGTGCCCGGCACGGTCGTGGAGACGGTGCCCGGCATCACCGCGATGCAGGACCTGGCGGCCCGCTCGGGCGCGGTGCTGACCGAGGGCACCGAGCCGCTGACGCTCGTGCCGGTGACCGCCGGTTCGGCGGTGCTGAAGGACGCGCTGAACGGCCCCGGCACGGTGGTGGCGTACAAGTTCGGGCGGCAGGCGGCCGAGGTCGCCGAGGTGCTGCGGGAGACCGGCCGGCTCGGTGACGCGGTGTGGGGTTCGGCGCTGGGCCTGCCGGAGGAGTCGATCCGGCCGGCGGGTGAGCTGGACGGCGCCCCGCTGCCGTATCTGTCGACGCTGATCGCGCCCGCGCGGCGGCACGGCGGCCGGGGCGGCAAGCTGTGAGACGCACCCCGGGACGCTCGCCGTCACCCGGTGAAACCCACCACCAGCCAGATGAACGCCGCGCCCGCGACCGTGCACAGCACGGTGGAGCCGGCGGGGTGTTCGTGGTGGGCCTCGGGCAGGATCTCGGCGGCGGCGAGGTAGAGCAGGACGCCGCCGAACAGGCCGAGATAGCCGCCGAGGACGTGCTCCGGGATGGCGAGGAACGCGGACGCGGCGGCTCCGGCGACGGGGGCGACGGCGTCCGCGAACAGCATCGCGTAGGCCTTGCGGCGGGCGTTGCCGTACAGGCTGGTCAGGGTGAAGGTGTTGAAGCCGTCCGCGAAGTCGTGGGCGATGACGGCGAGCGCGACGGCCGTGCCCATGGAGCCGCCGACCTGGAAGGACGCGCCGATCGCCACGCCGTCCATCAGGCTGTGGCCCACCATGGCCGCCGCGGCCGTCAGACCCACCTCGGGCGCCCGGTGATCGTGCTCGTCCCCTCCGTGGGAGGCGCGGCGGGCCGCCAGCAGGCGTTCCACCAGATGGGCGAGCAGGAAGCCGGCCACGAACAGCAGCAGGGCGGCGGGAACACCGTGGACTTCGGTGCCGGCCGCCTTCAGGGCCTCCGGCAGCAGGTCGAGGCCGACCACGCCGAGCATCAGCCCGCCCGCCAGGCCCAGCACCAGATGGCGGCGGTCGGTCACACGCTGTGCCGTCCAGCCGCCGGCCAGCGTCATCAGGAACGCGCCGAGCGCCACGAAGACCGCCATAGGCCCTTGCTATCCGATGCACCGGCGTGCGCGCACGTCCGGCAGCCGCCGACCCACTGAACCCGTACCGACTTGTGCCGTCTTGTAGGAGAGGACCGATTCCCATGGCCGATGCCCCCACCGGCAAGGTGACCTTCGTCGGTGCCGGCCCCGGCGCCGCCGATCTGCTGACGTTCCGTGCCGCCCGCGCCATCGCCGAGGCCGACGTCGTGATCTGGGCCGCGAGCCTGGTCCAGGCGGAGGCCCTCGAACACGCCCGCGAGGACGCCGAGATCCTGGACTCGGCGACGATGTCCCTGGAGGACGTCGTCGCCGTGTACCGACGTGCGTTCGACGAGGGACGGAAGGTGGCCCGGATCCACTCCGGCGACCCGGCGCTGTGGGGCGGCACGCAGGAGCAGCTGGACCGCTGCCGGGAGATCGGCATCGCCACCGAGGTCGTCCCCGGCGTGTCGTCGTTCTCGGCGGTGGCCGCGCTGGCCCAGCGGGAGCTGACGATCCCCGAGGTGGCGCAGTCGGTGGTGCTGACCCGGCTGGGCGGCGGCAAGACGCCGATGCCGCCCGGTGAGGAGGTCCGCGAGTTCGCCAGGCACGGCACCACCATGGCGGTGTTCCTGTCGGCGGCGCGCAGCGGGCAGCTGGTGCGGGAGCTGCTGGAGGGCGGCTATCCGACGACCACGCCGGTCGTCGTGGCGTACCAGGCGACCTGGCCGGAGGAGCTGATCGTGACGTGCACGATCGGCACGCTGGAGGAGACCGTCAAGGAGCACAAGCTCTGGAAGCACACCCTGTTCCTGGTCGGCCCGGCGCTCGACGCGCACGGCACCCGCTCGCACCTGTACCACCCGGGGCACTTCCACGGCTTCCGCAAGGCCGACCCCGAGGCCCGCAGGGCGCTGCGCGAGCGGGGTGCGAGCACGTGATCACGGTCGTGGGCGCGGGGACGGGCGAGCCGGCCGGCGCGGACGTCCTCGCGGGTGCGGAGCTCGTCGTGGGCGGGCGGCGGCATCTGGAGGCCGCCGGCCTGCCGCAGACCGCCGAGCGGCTCGTGCTCGGGCCGCTGGCCCCCGCCCTGGACACGATCGAGGAGTACGTGCGCACGGAGCGGCGGGTGGTGGTGCTGGCCTCCGGCGATCCGGGGTTCTTCGGGATCGTGCGGGTGCTGGCGCAGCGGTTCGGCGCGGACCGGCTCGACGTGCGGCCCGGGGTGTCGTCCGTGGCGGCGGCGTTCGCGCGGCTCGGGCTGCCCTGGGACGACGCGGTCGTCGTCAGCGCGCACGGCCGCGACCTGCGCACGGCCGTCAACGTGTGCCGGGCGCAGCCGAAGGTCGCGGTGCTGACCGGGCCGGGCGCGGGCCCCGCCGAGATCGGTGCCGCGCTGCGGGCGTACGACCGGACGCTGGTCGTGGCGACCGCGCTGGGCTCCCCCGGGGAACGGCTGGAGCGGGTGACGCCCGCCGAGGCGGCGGCCCGCGACTGGGGTACGGCGGTGAGCGTCGTCGTCAGCCTGGACGAGCGGCGGGCGCTCGGTGCGGTACGGACGCTCGCGGGGCGCGGGCCGGGGCCCGGAGGGTGGGCGCTCGCGGAAGAGGCGTTCGAACACCGGGACTCGATGATCACCAAGTTCGAGGTGCGGGCGCTGGCGCTGGCCCGGCTCGGGCCGCGCCCCGGCGACCTGGTGTGGGACGTCGGCGCCGGTTCCGGTTCGGTGGCCGTGGAGTGCGCGCGGCTCGGGGCCGCCGTCACCGCGGTGGAGAAGACCCTGGACGGTGTGGTGCGGATCCGCGCCAACGCGGCCGCGCACGGCGTCGACGTGCACGTGGTGCACGGGGCCGCGCCGACCGCGCTGTCCGATCTGGACGAGCCCGACGCGGTGTTCGTCGGCGGCGGCGGGCGGGAGCTGCCCGCCGTCGTCACGGCGTGCGCGCGGCGCGCCCGGCGCACGGTGGTGGTCGCGCTGGCCGCCCTGGACCGGGTGCCGGCGGCACGTGCGGCGCTGGCGGACGCCGGGTTCGGCGTCGACGGCGTGCTGCTGCAGTCGTCGCGGCTCGCGCCGCTGCCCGGGGACGTGACCCGGCTCGCGGCGGCCAATCCCGTTTTCCTGCTGTGGGGCGAGCGGCCCCCGGCATCTGCTGACGAAGGAGTTGCCCAGTGATCGGCCTCATTTCCGCCACCGCGGCGGGGGCGGCGGCGCGGGACCGGCTGGCCGCGGCGTGGCCGGAGCGCACCCGCGTGTACGACGGCGCTGTCGCGGACGCCGTGCGGCGGGCGTTCGCGGAGTGCGAGCAGCTGGTGTGCTTCCTGGCGGCCGGCGCGGTCGTCCGGCTGGTCGCGCCGCTGCTGGGCGACAAGGCGACCGACCCCGGTGTGGTCTGCGTCGACGAGGGCGGGCGGTTCGCGGTGCCGGTGCTCGGCGGGCACGGCGGCGGCGCCAACGACCTCGCCGCCGAGGTCGCCGAGGTGCTGGGCGCGGCGCCGGTGGTGACGACGGCGACGGACGCCGTCGGGCTGGCCGGCCTGGACACCCTGGGCCTGCCCGTCGAGGGGGCGGTCGCGGCCGTGTCGCGGGCGCTGCTGGACGGGGAGCCGGTCGCGCTGGAGGCGGAGGTGGCGTGGCCGCTGCCGCCGCTGCCGGTGGCCGAGCGGGGCGCGTACACGATCCGGGTGACCGACCGCGCGGTGAGCGCCGGGGAGCGCGAGGTGCTGCTGCGGCCGCCGACGCTGGTGGCCGGGGTGGGGGCGTCCAAGGGCGCCCCGGCGGACGAGGTGCTGGCGCTGGTGCAGGGCGCGTTGGCCGGGGCCGGGCTGTCCGTGCGGTCGCTGGCCGAGCTGGCCACCGTGGACGCCAAGGCGGGCGAGCCGGGCCTGGTCGAGGCCGCCGAACGGCTCGGCGTGCCGCTGGTGACGTACCCCGCCGGGGAGCTCGCGGCGGTGGAGGTGCCGAACCCGTCGGACGCGCCGCTGGCCGCCGTCGGCACACCGTCCGTGGCCGAGGCCGCCGCGCTCGCCCGCGGCGGCGAACTCCTCGTCCCCAAGCGGAAGTCGGAGCGTGCGGACGGCTCCCCCGCCATGGCGACCTGCGCCGTCGTACGGCGGCCGGGGCGCGGGCGGCTCGCGGTCGTCGGCCTCGGACCGGGCGCCCGCGACCTGCTCACCCCGCGCGCCAAGGCCGAACTGCGCCGCGCCTCCGTCCTCGTGGGCCTCGACCAGTACGTCGACCAGATCCGCGATCTGCTGCGCCCCGGCACCCGGATCCTGGAGTCCGGGCTCGGCGCCGAGGAGGAGCGGGCCCGTACCGCGGTGGCCGAGGCGCGGCGCGGGCAGGCCGTGGCGCTCATCGGCAGCGGTGACGCCGGGGTGTACGCGATGGCCTCGCCGGCGCTGGCCGAGGCGTCCGACGACATCGACGTGATCGGCGTGCCGGGCGTGACCGCGGCGCTCGCCGCCGGGGCGATCCTGGGCGCGCCGCTGGGCCACGACCATGTGTCGATCTCCCTGTCCGACCTGCACACGCCGTGGGAGGTCATCGAGCGGCGGGTGCGGGCCGCGGCCGAGGCGGACCTCGTGGTCACCTTCTACAACCCGCGTTCCCGGGGCCGCGACTGGCAGCTGCCGAAGGCGCTCGCCCTCCTCGCCGAGCACCGGGAGCCGGGGACGCCGGTCGGTGTCGTACGCAACGCCTCACGGCCGGACGAGTCCAGCCGGGTCACGGCGCTCGGCGAACTCGACCCGGCGACGGTCGACATGATGACGGTGGTGACCGTGGGCAACACCGCGACCCGGAACATCGCGGGGCGCATGGTGACCCCGCGCGGCTACCGCTGGCAGACCACCCAGGAGGGGGCCCGGTGAACCGTGTGGTCCACCCCATCGAGGAGGAGTCCTACCGGCGGCTGCGCGCCCGGCTGGACACCTCGCACTTCCCGCCGCTGACCCGGGCCGTGGTGGAGCGGGTCATCCACTCCGCCGCCGACCTGGAGTACGCCAGCGACCTCGTCCTGGCCGAGGACGACCTGGTGACGGCGCACGCCGCGCTGCACGCCGGGGCGCCGGTCGTCGTCGACGTCGAGATGGTCGGCGCCGGCATCACCCGCCGGGAGACCGTCTGCCGGCTGAAGGACGCCACCGCCGGCCCCGGGCTGACCCGTTCGGCGCACGGCATCCGGCTCGCCTACGAGCAGGTCGGGCCCGGCGCCCTCTGGGTGATCGGCAACGCGCCGACCGCGCTGGAGGAGCTGCTGACGCTGGACGCGGCCCCGGCGCTCGTCATCGGCCTGCCCGTCGGTTTCGTCGGCGCCGTCGAGTCCAAGGCCGCGCTGCGCGAGAGCGGGCTGCCCGCCGTGAGCAACGTGTCCGAGAAGGGCGGGTCGGCGGTCGCGTCCGCCGCCCTCAACGCCCTGCTGTACCACCCCCTTTCATCCGAGGAGACCGCGTGACCACCCCGCCCGCCCTGCTGATCGCCGGCCACGGCACCCGGGACGACGCCGGAGCCGAGGCGTTCCGCGACTTCGTCCGGGAACTGGGCCGCCGCCACCCCGCACTGCCCGTCGCGGGCGGCTTCATCGAACTGTCCCCGCCGCCGCTGGGCGAGGCCGTGGCCGAGCTGGTGGAGCGCGGTGTGCGCCGCTTCGCCGCCGTCCCGCTGATGCTGGTGTCCGCCGGGCACGCCAAGGGCGACATCCCGGCGGCGCTGTCCCGTGAGAAGGAGCGGCACCCCGGCATCACCTACACCTACGGGCGTCCGCTGGGCCCGCACCCCTCGCTGCTGAACGTGCTGGAGCGGCGCCTGGACGAGGTGCTGGACGGGGTGGACCGCTCCGAGGTGACCGTGCTGCTGGTCGGGCGCGGCTCGACCGACCCGGACGCCAACGCCGAGGTGTTCAAGGCGGCGCGGCTGCTGTGGGAGGGGCGCGGATACGGCGCTGTGGAGACGGCGTTCGTGTCGCTGGCGGCGCCGGACGTGCCGAGCGGGCTGGAGCGGTGCGCGAAGCTCGGCGCGCGGCGGATCGTCGTCCTGCCCTACTTCCTGTTCACGGGCATCCTGCCGGACCGGGTGCGCAGGCAGACCGAGGAGTGGGCGGCGGCGCACCCCGGGCTGGACGTGCGCTCGGCGGACGTCATCGGGCCGGAGCCGGAGCTGCTGGACCTGGTGATGGAGCGGTACGAGGAGGCCGTCAGGGGCGATCTGCGCATGAACTGCGACTCGTGCGTGTACCGGATCGCGCTGCCGGGCTTCGAGGACAAGGTGGGGCTGCCGCAGCAGCCGCACTTCCACCCGGACGACGACGGTCACCACCACCACGGGCACAGCCACGGGCACGGAGGGCACACGCACTCCCATGCGCACTGACGGGCACGACCTTCGCCACCACGGCGACGCGGAGGTGCGGGACGACGGGGCCGCCCTGGTCGACCTCGCGGTGAACGTCCGCGCGGACACGCCGCCGTCCTGGCTGCGGGAGCGGATCGCGCACTCGCTGTCCTCGCTCGCCGCCTACCCGGACGGGCGGGAGGCGCGGGCGGCGGTCGCGGCGCGGCACGGGCTGCCGGCCGAGCGGGTGCTGCTGACGGCCGGGGCGGCGGAGGCGTTCGTGCTGCTGGCGCGGGCGCTGAAGGCGAGCCGGCCGGTCGTGGTGCATCCGCAGTTCACGGAGCCGGAGGCGGCGCTGCGGGACGCGGGCCACAGCGTGGACCGGGTGCTGCTGCGGGAGTCGGACGGCTTCCGGCTGGATCCGGCGCTGGTCCCCGAGGACGCGGACCTGGTGGTGGTCGGCAACCCGACCAACCCGACGTCCGTCCTGCACCCGGCGGCCACCCTCGCCTCGCTGGCCCGCCCGGGGCGCGTCCTCGTGGTCGACGAGGCGTTCATGGACGCGGTGCCCGGTGAGCGCCAGGCGCTGGCCGGGCGGACCGACGTGCCCGGTCTGGTGGTGCTGCGCAGCCTGACCAAGACCTGGGGTCTGGCCGGGCTGCGCATCGGCTACGTCCTCGCCTCCCCCGAGACGATCGCCGGTCTGGAGCGGGCCCAGCCGCTGTGGCCGGTGTCCACCCCGGCGCTGGCGGCGGCGCGGGCCTGTATGGAGCCGGCGGCGCTTGACGAGGCGGCGCGGGCGGCGGAGGAGATCGCGGCGGACCGGGCGTATCTCGTCGCCGGGCTGGAGCGTCTGGGTGTGCGGGTGGTGACCCCGGCCGAGGGCCCGTTCGTCCTGATCCGCATCCCGGAGGCGGCGACGGTACGGCACCGGCTGCGCGCCCTCGGGTACGCGGTAAGGCGCGGGGACACCTTCCCGGGCCTCGGCGAGGACTGGCTCCGGCTGGCGGTACGGGACCGGGCGACGACGGACGGCTTCCTGCGGGCGCTGGCGTCGGCACCGGCGCCGTAGCGCGGATACGCCGGTGACGGCGGGTGGGCGCCTCCCCCGGCGGCGCCCACGTCACCTCACTGTGCCCCGGCCGGGCGTCAGGCCCGGCGGCGGGCCAGCGCGAACGCTCCCGCGCCCGCCGCGAGCAGGGCGACCGAGCCGCCCGCGATGTACGGCGTCAGCGAGCTGCCGCCGGTCTCCGCGAGGTCGGCCTGCGCGGGGGCGCCCTGCGGCTTGACGTCCGGGGCGGGCTCGGCGGCGGCCGGCTTCGGCGCGGGCGCGGCCGCCGGCGCCTCGCAGGTGGCCTTCGCCAGGGTCACCGTGCCGTTCACCTCGGCCACGTTGAGCTTCAGGGGGTTCACCGAGACCGTCAGTTCCAGGGCCGTGGCCGCCGCCGTGCGGGACGTCGTCTCACGTTTCGACAGGTCCAGGCGCACCTCGCCCACGCCCGGCACCTTCACCTCGGTCGTGCCGCCCGCCGTCAGCGTCACGCGCTTGCCGAGGACCGTCACCGCGCCCAGCACGTTCGACGTGGCCACCGGGGTCTTCCCGGCTTCGCAGGTCGCCTTGGACGTGACGTCCCCGACCTCGATCAGCGACAGCAGCGGCAGGCCGGGGACGTGCAGTCGGGCGTGGGCGAGGCGGGTGAGGCCCTCGGCCTTCCGCGCGGTCGCCGTCGCCTTCGCCGTGGCCACCTCCGCGCTGAGCACGCTGAACGGGCCGCCGTTGTTCACGCCGTCCAGGCGGACGGAGAGCGCGGTCCGCTGTGCGCTGCGCGGCGCCTGGACCTCGTTGAGGGAGACCGCGAGCGGGACGTTCACGGTCTTGTTGAGCAGGGACACGTCGAGGCCGGTGCGCAGGACCACGGCGCTCGCCCGGCCCTGGTCGCCGGTCGCGTGGGCCGGGCCCGCGCCCGCGAGGACCACGGGCGCGGCGGCCAGGGCCGTGGCGGCCGCGACGGCGGTCAGGCGTCGGCGGCGTGCGGGCATGCGGAAGGTGTTGCCGTTCAAGGGTGGGACCCCCAGAGAAGAAACGCTTCGGGACCCCGCAAGGATTACGGCTCGAACGCCCAGCGGTCAGCGTGGGAACAGGACTTCACCCCAAAGGGTGTTCGTCGCTCACGCCTTCGAATCCCGTGCCTCATGAGACTCCTCAGCTCACCACGTTCCCGTTGACCACGACCCGGTGCGGAGCGGCCAGCACCCGGACGTCCGCGCGCGGATCGCTGTCGTAGACGACGAGGTCGGCCGGGGCGCCCTCGTCGAGGCCGGGGCGGCCCAGCCAGGCACGGGCGCCCCAGGTCGTCGCGGAGAGCGCCTCGACCGGCGGGATGCCGGCCGTCACCAGCTCCGCGACCTCCGCGCCGACCAGCCCGTGCGGCAGCGACCCGCCGGCGTCGGTGCCGACGAACACCGGGACGCCGGCGTCGTAGGCGGCGCGCACGGTGTCATAGCGCCGCTCGTGCAGCCGGCGCAGGTGCGCCGACCAGCGCGGGAACTTGCTCTCGCCGCCGGCCGCGAGCTGCGGGAACGTGGCGATGTTGACCAGCGTCGGGACGATCGCCACCCCGCGTTCGGCGAACAGCGGGATGGTGTCCTCGGTCAGGCCGGTGGCGTGCTCGATGCAGTCGATGCCGGCTTCGACGAGGTCGCGCAGGGAGTCCTCGGCGAAGCAGTGGGCGGTGACGCGGGCGCCCAGGCGGTGGGCCTCGGCGATCGCCGCCTCGACCGCCTCGCGGGGCCAGCACGCCGACAGGTCGCCGAGGTCGCGGTCGATCCAGTCGCCGACCAGCTTCACCCAGCCGTCGCCGCGCCGCGCCTCCTGGGCGACGTACGCGACGAGGTCGTCCGGTTCGATCTCCCAGGCGTAGTTGCGGATGTAGCGGCGGGTGCGGGCGATGTGCCGGCCGGCGCGGATGATCTTCGGCAGGTCGTCGCGGTCGTCGATCCAGCGGGTGTCGGACGGCGAGCCCGCGTCGCGCAGCAGCAGGGCGCCGGCGTCCCGGTCGGTGAGGGCCTGCTTCTCGGCCGTCTCCGGCTCCACCGGGCCGTGCGCGTCGAGGCCGACGTGGCAGTGCGCGTCGACCAGGCCGGGCAGCGCCCAGCCCTCGACCGTGCGCACGTCACCGGCGCCGGCCGGGCGGTCGTAGGAGATCCGCCCGCCGACCACCCACAGCTCGTCCCGGACGTCGTCGGGTCCGGCGAGGACCCGCCCCTTCACGTGCAGCACCGCGCCATCGCTCATGCACGGCACTGTAATGAGCCGCAGCCCGGCGTTGAAGAGAGCCCCTACTCGCCCTGGCCCACCTGGTCGGACGTCTCCTCCTCCACCTCGGCCATCGCCGGGTCGAGGAGGCGGGAGAGGAAGTGGCGGGTGCGCTCGTGGCGGGGGTGGGTGATGACCTGCTCGGGGCTGCCGTCCTCGACGATCACGCCGCCGTCCATGAAGACGACCCGGTCGGCGACCTCGCGGGCGAAAGTCATCTCGTGGGTGACGACCATCATCGTCATGCCCTCCCGCGCGAGCCTGCGCATGACGGCGAGGACGTCGCCGACCAGCTCCGGGTCGAGCGCGGAGGTCGGCTCGTCGAACAGCATCACCTCGGGGCCCATGGCGAGCGCCCGCGCGATGGCGACGCGCTGCTGCTGGCCGCCGGAGAGGGAGGACGGGTAGGCGTCCGCCTTCTCGGACAGGCCGACGCGCTCCAGGTTCTGCGCGGCCACCCTCGCGGCCGTCGCCTTGTCCGTCCTGAGGACCCTGCGCTGCGGCAGCGTGAGGTTCTCGGTCACCGTCAGGTGCGGGAAGAGGTTGAACTGCTGGAACACCATGCCGATACGGCGGCGTACGGCGTCGATGTCGACGTCCGGGTCGGTGACCTCGGTGCCGCCCACGAAGACCTGGCCCTTGCCGGGCTCCTCGAGGAGGTTGACGCAGCGCAGCAGCGTGGACTTGCCGGAGCCGGAGGGGCCGATGACGCAGACGACCTCGCCCTGGCCGATCTCCAGGTCGATGCCGCGCAGCACCTCGTTGTCGCCGAAGGACTTGTGCAGGTCCCTGATCTCGATCTCGGGTCGGCTCACTTGACGGCCTCCTGGGCCTTGGCCTCCATGCGGCGCACGACGAAGCCGAGCGGGATCGTGATCAGCAGGTAGCACAGGCCGGCCACAAGGATCGGGGTGGAGTTGGCGGTCGTGCTGGCGAGGTCGCGCCCGTACTTGGACAGGTCGCGTTCCTCCAGCGTGACACCGAGGAAGAGGACGAGCGAGGAGTCCTTGAAGAGCAGGACGAGTTCGTTGGTCAGCGGCGGCAGGATGATCCGGAACGCCTGCGGGATGACCACGGAGATCATCGCGCGGGCGGGCGAGAAGCCCAGCGAACGGGCGGCCTCCATCTGCCCCTTGGGCACGGCCTGGATGCCGGCGCGGATGGTCTCCGCCATGTAGGCGGCGGCGACCAGTCCGAGCGCGATGGCGACCTTGCCGTACGTGCCGCCGACGATCTCGGTGCCGGGGAAGGCTAGCGGGACGGCGACACCGATGAAGATGAAGATCAGCAGGGCTGGCAGGCCGCGGAAGATCTCGATGTAGATGCCGGCGACCCAGCGGTAGGGGCCGACGGACGACAGCCGCATCAGCGCGATCAGCATGCCGAGCGCGAGTCCGACGACGAAGCCGGACACCGTGTACAGCACGGTGTTCTTCAGCGCGAGCGTGATGACGTCCGGGAACATCTGGCGCGCGATGCTGCCCTGCGCGAACTGGTTCTTCAGCCGCCCCCAGTCCGCCGTGACCGCGAGCGCGATCACGGCGGCGACGAAGACGGCGTACTGCGCGCCGCGTGAGACGCTGCGCTTCTGACGCCGGGTCAGGCCCTTCTTGCGAGGCTGGAGTTCGGTGTCCGTCGCGGTCATGAGGCGGCGGGCGAGGCGACGGAGGCGTCGTAGGGGCCGATCCACTGCTCGTACAGCTTCTTGTACGTGCCGTCGGCCTTGGCCTTCGCGATCGCCTTGTTGATGGCCTCGCGCAGCTTGGTGTTGCCCTTCTTGACGGTGAAGCCGTACTGCTCACCGGTCTTGAGGTTGTCGACGACCTTGAACTTGTCCGCGTTGGCCTTGTCCTTCAGCCAGCCCTGAACCACGGGGTAGTCGATGATGACGGCCTTGACCTGGCCGGTGCGCAGGCCGTTGATGACGGCGTCGGAGGACTCGAAGGAGACCGGGTCGAAGCCCTTGCTCTTGGCGTAGTCCTCGCCGGTGGTCTGCGCCTGGGCGCCCAGCTTGACGCCCTTGGCCTTGACGTCGGCGAGGGAGTTCACACCGCTGTTCTTGTCGACCAGGACGGCCTGGGTGGCGTCGAAGTAGGGGTCGGAGAAGTCGACGTTCTTCTTGCGCTCCGCGGTGATGGTCATGCCGGCCGCGGCCAGGTCGCACTTGCCGGCGTTGAGGAAGGCGCCGGTCTTGAAGTTCTCGAACGGGGTGTCGAGGATCTCCTGCTTCACGCCGAGGTCCTTGGCGACCAGGTCGATCAGGGACACGTCGAAGCCCTGCACCTTGCCGCCGATCTCCGACTGGAACGGCGGGTACGGCAGGTGGGTGCAGGTGGTCAGCTGCCCGGCCTTGACCAGCTCGACCCCGCCGGCGGCGGACTTGGAGCCGCCGCTGTTGGTGGAGGTGCACGCGGCCACGAGCATCAGCCCGGCCGTCGCGGTGGTGGCGGCCAGAACGCGGGTCCGGCGCCCGGGGAGCGTGTTCACGGGGGAGCCTCCTGTGTTGGAACTGAGAGTTCCGATTATAAGGAGAGGTTTGGGCCTCTCAAATCAAACCGATGGTTACGGGGCGGTCTCACCTTAGAAAGACGCGCCGGGCAACGGGGACCAACCCGCCCAAGACGCCGCGACGGGAGGAGCCTCGGGGGCGACGGTTACCCTCGACGACGGCTGTACCCCGTGAGTCGTACCCGTGAAGTGAAGAGAGCACCGCCGTGACCCACCCCTTCCTGGACCTCGCCCCGCTGAGCGCCGCCCGCTTCGCCTCCATCGAGGACCGGGTGGCCCGGCTGCTCTCCACCACGCAGGACGTGCTGATCATGCAGGGCGAGGCGCTGCTGCCGCTGGAGGGCGCGATCCGCGCGACCGCCGGGCCGGGCACGACCGCTCTGAACGTGATCACCGGGCCGTACGGGCAGACCTTCGGCGACTGGCTGCGGGACTGCGGGGCGCGCGTGATCGATCTGCCGGTGCCGTTCCGCACGGCGGTGAGCGCCGAGCAGATCCGTGAGGCCCTCGCCGAGCACCCGGAGATCGACTTCGTGTCGCTGGTGCACGCGGAGGCGGCGACCGGCAACACCAACCCGGTCGCCGAGGTCGGCCCGGTGGTGCGGGAGCACGGCGCGCTGTTCTACCTGGACGCGGTGGCCTCCGTCGGCGCCGAGCCGGTGCTGGTGGACGCGTGGGGCGTCGACCTGTGCGTCATCGGGGCGCAGAAGGCGATGGGCGGGCCGGCCGGGGTGTCGGCGGTGTCGGTGAGCGAGCGGGCATGGGCGCGGATGGCGGCCAACCCCGGGGCGCCGCGACGGTCGTACCTCTCCCTGCTGGACTGGAAGGAGCGCTGGCTCGACGGCGGCCGCCGGGCGCTGCCGCACGCGCCGGCGCAGCTGGAGATGCTGGCGCTGGAGGCATGCCTGGACCGCATCGAGGCGGACGGTATCGACGCGGTGACGGCCCGGCACGCGCGTGCCGCCGCGGCCACCCGCGCGGGCGCGGTGGCGCTGGGCGGCGGCCTGGAGCCGTATGTGGACCGGGCCGCGGAGGCGGCGCCGGTGGCCACGACACTGCGGGCGCCGTCCGGCGTGGACGCCTCGGAGCTGGTCGCCCGCGCCCTGGCGAGCGACCCGGCACTGCCGCTGGCCGCGGGCGGGGGCGCGCTGGCCAAGGAGATGATCCGCGTCAACCACTACGGCCCCGCCGCGACACCGGGCACGGTACGTGGCAGCCTGACGGCACTGGCGACGGCCATGACGGAGAGGTCCCTGAACGTCGACCTGCAGGCGGCCCTGCAAGCCGCGGACACCGCCTGGCACTGACGACGAAAGAGGTACGCGCCCGGCTGCGGGCGGGGGGTGAGCGGACGCGGGCAGGGGGTGAGCGGACGCCGGCCCGGTGTGAGCGGACGCGGGCCGGGGGTGAGCTGACGCGGGCCGGGGGTGAGCAGCCGCGGACCGGCGTGAGCGGACGCAGGCCGGGCGCGAGCTGACGCGGGCCGGGCGTGGACCGACGCAGGCGGAACGCGAGCCGAGACACGACGGGCCCGCGCGGACGCAGGGCAGGCGTGAGCCACCGCAAGCCGAGCCTGCGCGGCTCCGGGCCTGGCGTGAGCCGGCGCACGCCGGGCCTGCGCGGACGCAGCGCGGGCGCGGACCATCGCAAGCCGAACCTGAGCCAGCCCAGGCCGGACGCCAGCCACCGCAAGCCCGGCCGCCTGAGCACACCCGGGCCAGGCGCCAGCCACAGGCCCGGCGCGCGCGGACGCAGGGCGGGCGCGAGCCACCGCAGGCCGCGCGTGGACCGACGCAGGCCGAACGCGAGCCAAGACACGACGGGCCCGCGCGGGCGCAATGCAGGCGTGAGCCAGGCCTGCGCCGCCCCGGGTCGGGCGCGACCAGGCGCACGGCAGGCCTGCACGGACGCAGCGCGGGCGCAGGCCATAGCAAGCCGAACCTGAGCCAGCCCAGGCCGGACGCCAGCCACCGCAGCCCGGCCCCCTGAGCACACCCAGGCCGGGCGCCAACCGCCACAAGCCAGGCGCGCCCCGACACACCCCGGGCCTACCCGAACCTAGGCCGGGCGGGCGCGCCGACGCACTCCGGGCCCACGTGGACGCAGGCCGAGCGCGAGCCGAGACACGCCGGACCTGAGCCACCGCAGGGCCTGCCCCAGCCACCGCAAGCCCGGCCTGAGCACACCCAGGCTGCGCGCCAGCCCCCACAGCCACGCGCGAGCCGACGCACCCCGGGCCCACCCGGACGCACGCCGGGTCTGCGTGGACGTCGGCCGGGCGGGGCGGCCGCCGTGCCTCCGGTGCGGACGTGTCGGCGGAGGCCCGACCGTCGTACGGCGTGCCATGCTCGGGCCATGGCCAACGACGCGCATCAGACGCTGCCCGACGGTCGCCCCGTGCCGCTGCTGACCGGGGAGGAGCGGCCCATGCTGGAGAGCTGGCTCGCCTTCCACCGGGCCACGCTGGAGCTGAAGTGCGCGGGACTGAACGACGGGCAGGTGCGGCTGGCGGCGGCCGAGCCGTCCTCCATGACGCTGCTCGGGCTGGTGCAGCACCTGGCCGAGGTGGAGCGGAACTGGTTCCAGCGGGTGTTCGCGGGCCTCGACGTCCCGCCGGTCTTCGGCGAGGAGACCGGGTACGTCCTCGACCCCGACCGGGGGCTGGACGAGGCGCTGGCGATCTGGCGCCGCGAGGTGGCCCGTGGGCAGGAGCTGTGCGCCGGGCGCTCGCTGGAGGCCACCGGGCGCGTGGTGGACGGGCCGATGGCCGGGCTGGAGGTCTCCCTGCGCTGGGTGCTGATCCACATGATCGAGGAGTACGCCCGGCACAACGGCCACGCGGACATCCTGCGCGAACGCATCGACGGCGCGATCGGCGCCTGAATTAACACACACATCTATTTCAGGGAATTCCATTCCCTTATTTCAGCCCTATTCCCATGGGTAGCTTCCCGTCTTCTTCTGCCCGCTTCTCACGACCCTAAACGCAAAGATTTCGCGAACGTCGAGCGAGGTAATCCGGGCAGATCTCGCGGGGGTTACATGGCTGTGACGCGTTACACACCGCGTCCGTTTCACCACTTTCCTCCGGGTCAAATGCGGACATCACACCAGCAGGTCGCGTACCTGCCCGCGCCCGCGTGATAACACAGAACAAGCGCGCAGGAAACCCCCACCCTCCATGCATTTTTCAATTTCGCTCGGTAAATTCAATCCGCATGACCGCCGCACCAGCAGACCTGCTCATAGACCGCCCGTCGGTGGCCGACGGAGCCGCCCTGTGGCGTATCGCCCGGGACTCCGAGGCCCTCGACCTGAACTCCTCCTACAGCTACCTGCTGTGGTGCCGTGACTTCGCCGGCACCTCCGCAGTGGTGCGCCGGGAGGACGGGGAGCCGGTCGGTTTCATCACCGGGTACGTACGGCCCGAGCGGCCGCACACCCTACTCGTCTGGCAGGTGGCCGTCGACGCCGCGTACCGCGGCAAGGGCCTCGCCGCCGCGCTGCTCGACGGGCTGACCGCCCGGCTCGCCGCCGAGCACCGGATCACCGACGTCGAGACCACCATCAGCCCGGGCAACACCGCCTCCGAGCGGCTGTTCACCTCCTTCGCCGCCCGGCACGGCGCGCGGGTCGAACGGGAGGTCCTGTTCGACGCCGGACTGTTCCCGGACGGCCCGCACGACCCCGAAGTGCTGTACCGCATCGGCCCGTTGACCCTGACTTCCCACTGAGGAGCGATTCGTCGTGACCATCACCCAGCCCGACCTGAGCGTCTTCGAGACCGTGGAGTCCGAGGTGCGCAGCTACTGCCGTGGCTGGCCCACCGTCTTCGACCGCGCGCAGGGCAGCCGCATGTACGACGAGGACGGGCACCAGTACCTCGACTTCTTCGCCGGCGCCGGGTCACTGAACTACGGCCACAACAACCCCGTACTGAAACGGGCGCTGATCGACTACCTGATGCGGGACGGCGTCACGCACGGCCTGGACAT
>NZ_JBVOQE010000020.1:0-78613 GCF_055668065.1 Streptomyces sp. NPDC097129
CCGCAAGCGGAATTCGAAAGGCGGGGCAATTCGCGCAAGCGCGAATTGGAGGCGACCGCGCAAGCGCGGTCGCCTGGGCTGGCTGCAGGGGCGGGTGCATCGCGTGCGGGACTGTGTAGGGTTTGGGATTCCCGGCCACCATCCCTGCATCGGATGTGACGGTCTATCGGCCTGATGGAGTGTCAGTTTCTACCGCAGTGACGGGCTCCGCTGCGCTCCACCCGAACCCCTCCCCTACCTTGAAGCTGGCCCGACAATCTTCACCAATACCCTGCCAGCACGGGCCCAACCGGTCGTTCGCGATGGGATTGAGTCACGTGTCGCTCTGGGGAGCGGCGTTGGTGCGCGAGTGATGCATCATAGACTGTCACTGTGTAGAGTTTGGGATTAGACACCACACCCCCAGCGCCGCGCGCGCCTCGCGCTGGATTCCCTTTCTATTACGTGTCGCATTCCGCGAAAAGGGAGAACACGGGGCATGGCCGTGAGACTGCGTGACCACCAGGTCGAGGCCGTTGCCGCCATTGTGCGCGGCTTGGATGTCCCGCCGGGTGGTATTCCGTGGAACGGTCTGCGTGGGCAGGTGCACGCCGCGTGCGGCACGGGCAAGACGATCATCGCCGCCGCGTCGGCTAAGCGGCTCGTGCCCAAGGAAGGGCTATAGGCCCCTCCGGGGGCCGATCGCCCGTTCAGGGGTGGAGGGTTGGGCTGCCTCCGGCAGACCGCTGAGCGGTCCGGGCGCGCCAGCGCCCGAGCGCGGAGGCTCCGCCGACGCGCAACCTGAAACCCCCGGCCCCGATCCCCGAGGCCGCCGCGCCGCCCTAGCCCGCCCCCACCTTTCTCTCATTCGGGCAGGGAGAGCGGCAGCAGAGGGGGTGTCAGCTTCCCCAACCACGCATAAGAGTCGCTCTGACCTGGGGTGTTGGAGAGGCCGGCCGCTGGTCGAGGGCAGGGGATGACGCAGGAGATGGTGCAGGAGTTTGCGCGTGAGGTGGTGCAACAGATCAAGAGTGCTGTATTATGGAACATGTCGGAAGGGGTGGCCCCCTAACCGGCACCGCCGAACGTTCGTCAACAGAAAGGCGTAAGCGTGGAAATCGTCATCAGTGGAGGCAAGGTGGCTCCCAGCACGGACGAGATCACGACCCCTCAGGCCGTAACGGCCCGCCGGATCGCCAACTTCCTCCCGCGCCCGGAACTCCTCCGGGATGCCGTCATCGAGCACAACCAGGACGACAACACCACGTCAATTCGGTTCGAGACCACGGCCGGTCCCATCCGAATCCTTCTGCCGGTCGCCCAGGGGTTCGAGTTCCACATCATCCACGACAGCGACACCGGGCCCCGCATTCTCGGAACATTCCGAGGAGCATCCCTTTCGGTGCGAGCCATCGCATTCCGCATCAGTGAATTTCTGCGGACGCGCGGACTGAAGTAGGAGGCAATTCCGGGGGGCCCGGTTTACCGGGCCCCCCGGACAGTCCCAGCACCCACACCAACCGAAGGGAAAATCACGTGAGCACGACAAGCATTGAGCCAGCCCACCGCGCCGTTCCGGCGACCGAGGCAGAGCGAGAGCAGATGGAGGCCGCTTTCCGGGCAGCACTCGAACAGCTCCCCGAGAACACCGGTTTCCCGCACGACGTGCGCGAGTTGACCCGGCCCCTGTTCGAGGTGGGATGGATCTCCGGCGTACGGACCGGGCACACCGGGCCCGCGCTGGCCGACGTGCCCTTGCCTCCCCACACGTTCGGTACGGCCCTGGCCAACCTGTCCGCCGCCCTACACGCGGACAGCGGCCCTAGCATCGGGCAGTTGGTCAGCTACCACGGGTCGCAGGAGTGCTGCCACGGCCGCTACTGGGTGACGCGCATTGAGCGCGAACTGGACCGCCGAGGACGAGAGTCCACGCTCTACCGCCTCAGCGAGTACCGGAACGGCGCATTCGTCACCGCACTGACCGGAGTCCACACGTGGAGCGTCACGGCACTGCCGCAGCACTGGCAGCGGTAAGCCCACAGCTGTAGCCGCAGGTCAGCAGCCGCCCCGGGGGGTGGGGCGCACCGGAGATTTAATCGGTTGCCCCACCCCCGGCATTAGGTATTATGGAACCAGCTCGGAAGGGTTGGCCCCCTACCGGACACGCCGAAAGTTCGTCACCAGAAGGGAAGCCCCAAGTGGCTCACGAGATCGAGCAGTTCACCGACGGCACCGCCGCTTTCGCCTCCGCCAACACGAGCGCCTGGCACAAGCTCGGCACCGTCACCAACGGCGCGATGACCGCCGAAGACGCCATGCGCATCGCGTCTCTGTCCGGCTGGAACGTGCGACTCCTCCCCCTCACCGCGACCGAGATCACGGCTGACGGAACCACGCCGCTGGAGGTACCGCAGCACTTCGCGACCGCGCGCACGCACCCCAAGACCGGCCGCACGCAGACGCTCGGAGTGGTCGGCAGCGACTACCACCCCGTTCAGAACGAGGAACACGCCGAGTTCCTCAACCTGCTGGCTGACGAGTCCGGCGCGCACTTCGAGACCGCCGGATCGCTCAAGGACGGACGCCAGGTGTTCCTGACCATGAAGATGCCGCAGGGTCTCACGATCGGCGGGCACGACGACGTTGATCTGTACATCGCAGCGTTCAACAGCCACGACGGAGGCTCAGCGTTCCGCATCGTGGTGACGCCGGTCCGGGTGGTGTGCGCGAACACCATGCGTGCGGCCATCCACGGGGCCCGGTCCTCGTTCGTGGTGCGGCACACCGCCGGAGCCAAGGCCCGCATCGCGCAGGCCCGTTCCGCCCTCGGTCTGACATTCCGGTACGCCGAGGAGTTCGAGAAGGCCGCTCAGCGGATGATCGAAGCCGAGATGACGCTCGGCGAGCTGAAGTCGGTGGTGGACGCGCTGTGGCCGGTCAAGGACAGCGACCACGCCCGCGCCAAGACCAACCAGCGCCAGCGGTGGGGGGCGATCTCGAACCTGTTCGAGCACGCCGACACCCAGGCCGGTATCCGGGGCACGCGGTGGGCCGGATACAACGCGCTCACCGAGTACGCCAACCACGTCGCCCCGACCCGGGGCAAGACCGACGCCGAGAAGGCGAACGCCCGCGCCGAGCGGGTCATCAGCGGAGCGGCGAACGACCTGATGGAGAAGGCATTCGCCCTCACCACGGTCTGACCCCCTGACCGCCGGGTGGGCACCCCAACTCCCCCACGGGGGTGCCCGCCCGGCCCCACCGGCCAGCAGCGGCCGCACCCGCCCGAGCGCGGAGCGCTCACCCCCGCATCAGCAGCGCGGAGCGCTGCCCGCCGGCCCCTGCCGCGTAGCGGCAGCGCGTCGCGTCTGCGGAGCAGAGCGCGCGCCAAGAACACGTCCGCCCCTCGCTGCGCCCAGGCCGCGCCGGCGGACGCCCAGCAACTCGACACCCACCGCCCACCCACCGCCCCGCGGAAGGCCATCCATGCCCATCCCGAAGTGGACGATCAAAGGCATCGTCGACGACTACGACACGTGCGGTTGCTGCGGCCGCCGCGGACTCAAGCGCACGGTCGCGCTCATGCCGCTTGACGCCGACGGGAACGAGGACGGCACCGCCGAAGACGTCGTGTACTACGGCACGTCGTGCGCCGCTATCGCGCTGAGCTGGACGCAGGGCAAGGTGACCGCCACCGCGCGCGCCGCCCAGGCCGAGTGGGACCAGCGCGACGCCTATGCCCGCCGGATGATCAGCATCTACGCCCCGGTAGAGTTCGCCCCCGTCCGCGACCAGGCCCGCGTCTACTACGGCCGCAACCAGCACCAGCGGGACACGGGTGTGAAGGCGACCGAGGAAGTGGCGAAACTGCTGGACAAGGCCCGCGCCACGCTGGCCGACACCACCACTGGCCCGGCCCGCCCCTCGCGGATCGAGGACTTCCGCCGCTACCTCGTGATCTTCACCAGCGACGACCGGATCTTCCTCGTACGGCGCGTGCCGGAGGAGCAGGCCGAGCGCCAGGAGCAGGCCGCCGCCGCCCAGCGCCGCGCCGATCAGATCCGGGGCAGTGTCCTGGTCGTGGCCGCGCTGGACGCCGATTCCGCGCGCGACGTCGCGTACGCCGACGAACTGACCCGCGAGTGGAACACGAAGGCCTGGCAGGCCGCCCATGCCTGAGACCGCCCCCGCGCCCAGGTTGTTCATCGGTAGCCGCGTCACGTACCACGGCAGCATCACCGAGATGCACGACCGCCCCCTGTACCTCCTGCCGTGCACGTGGTTCGGACACTGCGACGCCTGCTGGGAACAGGACGACGAGTTCGGCGAGCAGCACCCGATGGAGCGGGACCACTTCATGGCCGTCGACCTCACCACCGACCGCCGTTTGCACCACGCCCGCCGAGCGCACCTGACCCCGATCCCGCACGAGTGGCCCCAGGACGCCGTTCCGTTCAACATCAACGGCTACTGGTACGCCGCCGCGTACACCACGGCAGGCGGAAGCGACCGGGCCCGGACGGTGCACTTCTACACCGCCGAGGACTTCGTGGGGCGCACCTGGTGCCACTTCCGGGAGCCCGCGCCCGACGTGCGCCGCCTGGACGAGCAGGGTCGCCGCCGCCCCGTCATCTGACCAGTGCCCGCGCGCCACAGCGCGCGGGACACCCCCGCCCGCCGCGCGCAGCCGGCCCCAACCCGTCGCCTCGCTGGAGTCACCGTGACGAACCCGCACCCCGACCAGCCCGCCCGCGCCGACCGCCGCACCCTGCCCTACCCCGGAGACGAAGCGGTCACCGCCTCCCGCGACCGCGCGCACCAGGCATTCGCCCAGCTCTTCACCGCCCTGGGTGCCGGACGTCACCGCCTGCACTTCGGCGCGGTGGACGTCGACGGCCGGTATGCCCTGGCCAGCGCCACCGTCGACGTGGCGACCGCCCCCGCATGGCACCTGGACGCCGACCCGGACGAGTTCACCGTCATCGAGGCCGCCGTGACGGCCGCACTGGAGGGCAGCTGCACCGTCCTGGCCACCCTGGTCGTACAGACCGGTCAGGCTCCGGGCCCGATCGTGTGCGGGTGGCGGATCGAGCGCGGATGGCTGCGTGGCATGACGACCGCCACGGTGCAGGCCGCCGTACGGCGCGGGGGCGTCTCAGCGCCCGTCGCCCGCGCGTACCCCGCCCCGTTCCTGCCGGACCCGTCCGTCACCGGCTGAGGCCCCCGCCCGGCCCCGGGCGGGTCCGGGCCGCCCGCCAACTCGCCATTCTCGATTCTCGTACGCTCTGTGAGGAGACACCCTGTGATCACCATTGGAACCCCGTCCGGCACCGTCCGCGCCGTTCCGTCCGAGGCGGACGCCACCGGCAGCGTGTTATACACCCTCGCCGGCGCCGCCACGGGAACTGTCCACGTGACCGGGACCAGCAGCCCCGCCCGCTGGGACCGCTTCGACGCCGTCCGCGCCAGTCTCGGATCCGTCAGCGCGCGAGAGCTCCCCGCCGAGCCACTGGTACGCATCCGCGGCCGCGCCTACCAGGGCAACACAGTCCGGGTGCTCGCCCACTCCGCCGACGTGCCCTGGGGATGGCTGGAACGCGACCTGACCGACACCGACGACCGGCCCGTGCCCCCGCAGGCCAGCCAGACGCTGACCGCCATCCTGCGCGCGTGCGCCGGCCACTACGCCACGCGCAGCGACTTCCCCAGCCTCCAGCACGCGGCCCGCCGCCACGACACCCCGCAGCTGCTGAAGTGGCTGGACGCGATGATCTCGCACGCCGAACGGGCGCAAGCCCGCTGGCTGAAGGAGGCCGAGACCCACCGGGTCCAGGCCGCCCGCAGTCTGGCCGCCTGGTGGACGCTGGCTGGTTGGTTCACCGCCCGTCCGCACCCGGTGCTCGCGCTGCTGCTGGTGCCGGACCGCGAGAGCCTGGCCCACCGCGCCGAGTACCTGCCGAAGTGGGCCGAGATCAGCACGCGCGCAGCCGAGGACGAGGGCCGCCGTGACGCTCTTCCGGTCGGAGTACGAGGGGTTGACCCGGCCAGCCGCCGCGAAGGACGTCACGGCATGAGCAGCCCGCCGCCGTTTAGGCCCGAGGACTTCGAAGAGCGCTGCGAGACCTGCAACGCCCCGCCCGGACAGCTCTGCCAGGCCTGGTGCGACGCCGGATACACCGCCGAGGACGCCCGCGCCGACGCCGAGCGCCACGCCGCCCAGCGGGGCGCCAAGCCCCCTGCGCCGTAGGTGCACCGCACCCGAGTCCCCCGCCCACCTTTCCCGAAGGAGGCCCCTCATGGAACTGTCCACCCCCGCCGGCCTTGAGTCCCTCGCAGGGGCGGTTGCCGAACAGCTCGGCGCCGACCGTGCCGAGAAGGACGGCGACACAGGCCGGGCGCGTGTCGTCTACGCCGACGGCCGCGCCCTGGAACTCACCCCCAACCGCCCCCGGACCCGGATCACCGTCACCGCGGTTCTGCCCGAGCAGGCCACCGCGCACGGCATCGAGGTCAAGGCGATCACGGTCACCGCCCTGTCCCGCCCGCGCCCCAGCGAGACCCAAGCCAAGGCCACCGCGCGGCACACGGCCGACCACATCCGGCATCGGCTGCTGCCCGCGCAGACCGCCGCCCTGGCCGAGCTGCGTGAGCGCACCGCCCCCCAGCCGGCCACGTTCCAGCGCGCCGACGCCGCCCTTGCCGGATTCCTCGACCGCCCCGGGGGCGGGGTGGCGATCTCCGAGCAGCCGGTACGCCGCCCGCTGGGGCTGACCGCCCGGTGCGCCGTCGCCTGGTGGCACACGCTCGACGGCCCCTCCCGCGCCGTGGCACCGTTCATGGCTGACGCCCTGCGCCGGGCCGGACTGGTGACGACGGAGCCGCAGGGCAGCGGCTACGTGTTCTTCGCCGAGCCCCCGGCCGATCCCTCCGAGACCCGGTTCCGGATCGCCCCTGCCGCCAGTGGCGCAGGGTGGGATCTGGTCGACGAGTTCACCGGCGCGCGCGTGCGCACGTACGACGACCGGGAGTCGGCCCAGGGGATCGCCGAGAGCGCGAACGGCGAGGAGGACGCCGCCCGGCGCGCCAAAGTCGCGTCCATGGACCTGCCAGGACTCTCGGCAGACCTGATCGAGGACGGGCGATTCCGGGCCCTGGCCGTGGAGTTGGCCACCGCCGGACACATGCCCCACGGCCTGACCGACGTCGACTACACGCAGACGCCGGGATTCCACATCTACCCCAGCGCGGAGCCTGGCAGGGCCAAGGTGGCGCGGCTGCTGGAGCCCTGGGGGGCGATCCGGCCCGGTGCCCGCTTCGAGGCGCCCGAACGCGAAGTCGAGCGCTATGACGAGGACATGGAGGCCTACGCGCGGCTCCTGACCAGGCCCGGCCGGACGGTGGCCGTCATGCTGGGCGGCATCCAGGTCACGTACAACGACCCGCCGACCAGGTCCTGATCTGCGCGCTCCGGGGTGGGGCAGCCCCATGAAAATCGGTTGCCCCACTCCTGAGATCAGTATTATGGAACAGGAGGGTAATGGGAGCGGCATACGCCCCGTGGACTGCACCGCAGCGGCCCCGCCCACGGCCCGAACGCGCCGCGGCAGGGCTGCACCCCTCCCCCACCATCACACCCCGCACGGGCGACTAGCACGGGGCGCAGGCGATGGACACCGATCACAGCATTGATGACGAGCCCGAGCGAGACAGCAGGGACCCGAGTCTTGAAGGAGCGCAACACCGCGGAGCTGCGGCGGTGGGCGAAGCCCTAGCGGCCAGAGATCGTTTTCTCTCGGTGTTTCATCCCGTGATGCAGATTTTATTCGGTAATGCCAGGTCGCGCTAGGAGGTGGTGGCTTCGCCGGTGAGGCGGGGCCCATCAAGTCGGTCACGGCCAGGTGGATCATGGCTTTGAAGCGCGCCGGGAGGGTCTCGTAGCGTGGGCCAGGTACTCCCGCGTGTGCCCTCACCTACTCGACTCGCGCCAAGAAGACTTGAGTCGTGCACCGGCCCAAGTCATACAGCCCCCCGGGACCGTTGATCGCTTCACCGGTGACTCGCCAGAAGTCCCTTAGCGTTCCGACCTGCATACCGCCCAGCACGTATGTCGGCGTCACGGCTCGGAAAATAGTGCGGTACTGCGCCGTGTCTGGTCGGGTCAAGGCGGCGCACTCGTATCGTCTGCCCAAAGGCTGACGTCAACCCGACACGGCGTTGCCGGAGTCGAGATCGAAGGCACTGCCTGCAGTGAGCTTCTCGACGAAGGTCCTGAAGTCGCTGGCCAGTGCGAGTTCGCTGTCGAGATCGGTGTCGAACCAGGTGACTGATGGGTCGCCGGCTGGGCCGCAACCTCGGTAGTCGAGACCAATCCAGTAGTGCCCGTCGCCAGAGAGAAGCACGATCGACGATGGCAGCCCCCACTCTGTGACCAAGTAAGGGCTGTCCAGCAATGACGTCATTCGCTTCCTTGGCCCGATGCCCATCAGGGCATCGAAGGGCACGTGGTCTTCGCTCCACGAGGTCGGCTGACTCGTGGGGAACGCATCGTGATCAGCAGCCACGATGCCGCCGTTCTGAACCCGCAGAAGGTCAAGCAGAGCCGAGGGCAGCTGTCACACCAAGCACACGCTCGGCTTCTCTCACCGTCTGGTCCGTCAGAGGCGGCGGGACGCCGAAATCACCGTTAGCCCAGAACGTTGCCAGGACCTCATCGAATCGTGCCATGACAGGCAGCCTACGGTTCAGCAGCAAGATCAATTCTTAGTCCGGAAAAGCTGCTCCTGCTCGCTGTGCATCTCCGCCTCCCGCCACGATGTACTGCTCTCCATCGGTCGGCGGCCGCGGCTGGTCGACCTGTACGCCGAGGTCGAACAGGTCCGGGGCGACGGCTTCCGCGCGAACTGGCGCATCACCGACCTGATCCGGCACACCGAGCAGTGCGGCGCGCCCGACCCGGCCGTCGTCCGCCCGGACGACGGCCCAGAATGCACCGCTCTCAAGAAGCAGGTACCGGCGGCACTGAAGAAGAAGCCCCGCAAGGAACCCGAACTGGCCCGCCGCGTCGGCCGCGCATTGTGCGACGGCTGCACCGTGCACAACTGATGACCACCGCCCGCTGCGCTTCTCGGCGCAGCGGGCGCCCCCTACAGTGGGTAGAAGAGATGACCATGGAGACGAACCCCACCGCCCTGCTGCTCGAACTCGCCGCCCAGGCCCATCGTGCGAGCGACCCGGACACGCTGTACGACTTGCTGTCCAGGGGCCACCGCGCCTGGTGCGAGGGCGTCGCCGACGTCCAGGCCGGCCTGGACCGGGAGACCATGAGCCTGTCCGACGCCGAGCTCGCCGAGCGGTGCGCCGCTGCGTGCGTCCCATGGGAGGAGGGAATGACGCGCAGCGAGGCGGTCGCCGCTCTCGCTTTCATGACGTGGGATGCCGCGCCGGCCGCGATGGCCTACACGGAGCTGGCGGAGCGTGCGGCCCGCTTCGGGGTGTGCCTGCTGGGCGAGGAAGTGCTGTAGGCCGATTTGGCGTCGGGCTGGACAGCAAACCGCCCACTTTGGGATTATCGAACATGTCGCGCTCGTCCGAGTGCCGGCACCGCCGTGCTGATCCTTCCCAAGGGGCCCTGATGTCTTCCGCCGAGCGGCTCGTGGACACCGCGCAGATCGTGTCCGAGTTCGGCACGAGCAAGCCCCGGATCAGCGACTGGAGCAACAACCCGGACAGTGGGTTCCCCGCGGTCGCGCACACGGAGGGCCGCAAGCGGTTCTGGCGCCACGCCGAGGTCGCGGCGTTCTTCGCGCAGCGTGCCCCGAAGAAGCGCGCGCTGCCGGCCGCGGTACTCGAGGCCGACCAGGACGAGCTGCTGACCAAGCGGGAGGTGGCCCAGCTTCTCGGCTACACCCGCACATCGACCATCGACGGCTACTTCCGCGACCGGCCCGGTTACTTCCCGGAGCCCGACGAGGACGTCGACGGTCCCATGTGGCGCCGCGGCACGATCGTGGCCTGGGTCGCCAGCCGCCCCGGCAAGGGCCGGCGCAACTCCGCTCCGGCGGCAGCGCGGCCTGAGGTGTCGGCGAACGGCGACCCCGACGAGCTGCTCGGTACAGCCGAGGTCGCTGCGCTGCTCGGCTATGGCAGCACGGCTTCCTTCTCCAGTGCCCTCTACCAGGGGCGCATCCCCGAACTGCCCGAACCGGACGCCCAGGTGAAGGAGGAAGGCAGCCGCGGCCCGGGCCGCAAGAAGTGGCGGCGGGCTACTGTCGTCGCTGTCGCCCGCAAGCGTGGTGTGCTGCCGCCGGCCGACCAGGGCGAGCACGAGGACCTGGTCGGCGCCGCCGAGGCAGCCCGGATCCTCGGATACAGCAACGCCGACAGTTTCATCAGTGCGCTCGGGCACGGCCTCCTGCCCGACCTCGAGCAGCCCGACGGATACGAGTACCGGCGCGGCAGCGCCGGCCGTCCTCGTCAGCAGCGCTGGAAGCGTTCCCGCCTCGAGGAGCTGGCCGCGCGCCGCTCCTCGACGTCCTGACTGCAGCGCGCCGAGGCGCGCCGCAGGCGGGATACCGTAAGACCGCGGCTTCTGGTTTGAGGGTCGACGAACTCCCGGCGGGCCAGACGCCGCACGATGGCCGGCATGACGCGGCTCGCCACCGCGTCCCGCAGCAGCCACAGGCTGCTGCGGACCGGCCATCGCTACGGACGCTGGCGTGCCGCGCGGCCTCGTCCCCTCATCGGTTGGTCTCCCGCTCCCAGCCCAGCAGTCTCTGCACGGCGCTGGTGCTCCAGATTCCTCGGCGGCTCGGTGTCGAAATCGCCTCTTCAACAAGCCAGGCGGCGATCTTCCTGGGTCCAGCACGTCCTCGACGGAGACAGCCCCCTGGAGAGCGACTGCCCTCCCGCTTGGGCGCACTGGGTCAAGGGCCGCGCCTACATGCCGCTGCTCGCGCCGGCGACGACCGCCATCCGGTCCAAGGCAGACCAGCTGCCCGGCGACCGCGAGGGCGAAGCCGTCCTCGACGCCATCCGCGAGCACTTCAGTGGCCGGGAAAACGACTTCGAGCGCTGCGCTGTCGCTATCTGGCGCCTGATCGCACCGCGGACCGGGGCCTGCGACGTCACCCGTCCCAGCCGTGACGGCGGACGCGACGCCGTCGGCAACTACATCCTCGGGCCGGTAGCGAGCTCCATCGCCATCGACTTCGCCATCGAAGCCAAGTGCTACGCACCGGTCAACTCCGTAGGGTCAGGGAGGTATCCGGTCTCATCTCCCGCAGACGCCACCGCAACTTCGGCGTGCTCGTGACCACCTCCTACTTTCATCATCAGGTGCAGGAGGAGGTGCACGAAGACGGCCACCCGATCGCGCTCGTGTGCGGCAGGGACGTGGTGGACGTCCTGCGGCAGCACGGCCACGCCACTGTCAGCGCGGTGCGGCGCTGCCTGGAGCAGAGCTTCCCCCGCCCCTGAGGCAGGGGAAGCGACTGGGAGAGGGCTCGCCGCAGTGCTAGCGCGCCGCCGGCGAAGGCATCGCTTCCGGCGAGCGCCTGGTGCGCCGGAGGACCAGCCTTGCGGCCGTGCCCGGTCAGTCCAGGGCCGGGCCCGCTATGCGAGTTCCCCGGTGTCGAGCAGTTCCTGGACGGCGTCTTGCTGGCGCCGTAGGACGATGCGGCCGTCGCCTCGGGTGTAGGCGAGGATCCGGCTGCCTGGGGACAGGCCCGCTTCGGCGAGGAGCCCGAGGGGCAGGGCGATACTGCCGTCGTCGGCGATGGTGAGCTCGGCTGGTTCTCGCAGCATGCCGATTACCTTCTCACGCGGCGGCACGGCCCGTACGGCCGCCGTGCCCGGCGAGGCCTGCGGCCCCGCGGCCGGGGCGGAGGGAGTCCCCATGCCTCCGGCGCGGCAGAGCCGACCGGCGCTTTTGTGTCGTTCGGCCCGGGGACCTGATCACCGGGGCCGGGGCGGCCCTGGCGGGAGTGCGCCTAGACTGCCAGGGCGATGACCATTCAGCCTCCGGAGCCAGATCCCCGCCCCTGGACGCCCCCCGAGGGATCGTGGGCGTCGTCCGCTGGGAACCGGCGCAGCATGCTCGGCAACCGCAACCGCGACACTTCTCCGGAACGCGCCCTGCGTTCTCTGGTCCACGCCGCCGGCCTGCGGTACCGGGTTGCTGCCAAGCCTCTGCCGGGGATGCGTCGCACCGCGGACCTCGTCTTCGGCCCGGCACAGGTTGCCGTGTTCGTCGACGGCTGCTTCTGGCACGGCTGCCCGGACCACTTCGTGGCGCCGAAGACCAACCCGGACTACTGGCGCGAGAAGATCGAGCGCAACGTCCGGCGCGACCGCGACACCGACGCGCGTCTTGCTGAGGCGGGCTGGCTTGTCCTGCGGTTCTGGGAGCATGAATCGGCGCAGGCGTGCTCTCGTGCTGTCGTCGAGGCAGTCTCGTCGCGGCGGGCTGCCCTGACCGCCGCGCGCGGCAGCGCGCAAAGGCGCGGGTAGAGCGGGTCCGTCCAGGGCCGGGGCCGGGTTTCCTGCGCGGCGGCCCTGGGCCTGGCAGCACCGCAGGGATCCCGTGGTGGGCTATCTCACCTCTCGCATACGCTGTCTCCTTGCTGCGGCAGGGGGTTCCAGCGTGTGAGGGCGTGCTGCAGCTTCGAAGGAGCATGGTGGGCGGGGCTGGTTCAGTCAGTCCGCGTTCGGGAAAGGGCGGGGCGCCGAGGGATGGCGGTTGAACGTACGAACCGGGATGTCCGGACTCTGATCACGCAGATCGCTGCCGGGGAGATCATGCTCCCCGAGATCCAGCGCGGCTATGTGTGGAAGACGTCGCAGGTCGCGCGGCTCATCGAGTCGCTGTACCGGGGGTATCCGGCGGGCTCGCTTCTGTTCTGGAAGACCGGGCAGGCGGCGGAGACCCGGGTGGCCGCACTCGGTGCTGCCCAGGCGCTACCGAGCGTGATGCCCCTGTACCTGCTGGACGGGCAGCAGCGCCTCACGTCGCTGTTCCGGGTATTGACCGACCATCCGGAAGCACAGGTCGTGTTCAACATCGAGACCGAGACCTTCCAGAACCAGAGCGCGGCTACCCGGAAGAACCGGAAATGGATCAAGGTCTACGACGTCGTCGGCCCGGACGCCGACGTCTTCGCCGTCCACGCAGAGCTCAAGGCGGCTGGCCTGGGTATCCCCGATGCTGAGATCGGGCACCGCCTCAGCGCGCTGCAGAAGATCACTCAGCGCGACTTCCACATGGAGGTGCTGCACGACTTCGAGTACGCGGAGGTCGCTGAGATTTTCGTGCGGGTGAACAGCGGCGGCCGGGCGCTGAAGACGACCGACCTCGCGCTGGCGACGCTGTCCGCCCGCGCGCCGGGTTTCCTTGGCCAGCTTGAGGCGGAGTCGGCCCGGTGGGCCGAGCGCGGCTACGGCGGCCTGGACGTCAACTTCCTCATCAAGGCCCTGACTTTGAGCCTGTCGATCTCCGGCAAGCGGCTGTCGTCTGTTGCGAAGCTGACAACGGCGGGCAAGGACTCTGTCGAGGCGGGCTGGGAGCAGGTCCGCCGGGGACTGGCCCGCGTGGTGCCCCTGCTCCAGGACAGGCTCCTGGTTCCGACGACGGCTCTGATCCCGTCGCTTGCCGCTCTGCACCCCCTGGTCGTCTACTACGGGCGCCAGCCCGAGGGCGCTGCGGTCGCCGGCGAGGTCGAGGACGGCCTGCTGTACTGGTTCATGGCCGCCACGGCCCGCAACCGCTACGGCGGCGCGACCGACACCGGCCTGACGCAGGACATCAGGGCCCTCGATGCGGAGGACCCGGTCAGAGCGCTGCTGTCCAACCTCGGCGTCGGCGAGAGCGGGATCTCCGTGGGCGCCCGCGACCTGGCCGGGCGCAACCACCAGAGCCCCTACCTCATGTTCTGCTATCTGGCGGCGGCCCACGCGGGTGCGAGCGACTGGTGGGACGGCAGCCCGATCTCGGCCGCGGCCGACGCTTCCGGCAGGCCGCAGTACAGCCTCGCGCACCCCGCAGCGAAGCTGCGGGGCCACCGCGCGAAGTACTCTTCCGCGGAGATCAACGAGCTCGCGAACATCGTGTTCGTGTCGCAGCAGACGGCGAAGAACCTGATCGGAAGCCGCTCCCCGGCAGCCTACGCCCAGCAGGTCGGTGCCGGCGACCTTGCGGCGCACGCGGTCCCCGCCGACCCCGCACTCTTGGAAGCCGACGGGTACCGGGGCTTCCTGACTGCCCGCAGGGCCTTGCTGGCGGAGCGGATCACGGAGCTCTTCGACCGGTTCAGGCCCGGCTTCCTGGCACAGGCCAGTGGGCCGGGCGTGCAGCCGGTTGTGCGGTGGCTGGCTTTTGCCGGGTATGCCGGCGGCGGGCGGCGCGTGCTGGTGGCCGATGCGCAGCTGGGCGGCCGGAGCTGGATCGGCTGGATCGATCCGGCCGACCTCGAGGCGGCGCTGGACGCTGCTGCCGCTGGCCTTGCCAGCGATGTGGCCGTCGGCGGCGAATCGACTCCGATGCGGATCGACGACGAGGGCGGTGCGGCATTCGGTCTCGGGCCGTTCCTGGTGCGCGGTTCGCTCGACCAGTGGCGTTCTGCCCTCAAGGACGCGTTCGAGGACGCGCAGCCGCTAAGCGAGTGCCCTGAGCCCACCGACGAGCAATGGCCTGCGGATGCCGAGGAGTTCCCGCTTTCGGATGCCGGGGTGCGGGCTGCCTGAGGTCCGGGCGGCTGCACCGGAGGCGGGGCCTTTGGTGCAGCCTGTGGCTGTAGTCAGCAACCGGGCCATCCCGCCGTGCCTTTGAGCAGGGGCGGGGCGTCCTGGGCCAGGAAGGGAGCGATGCAGGGGATGCCCGGAGCCGGCACGCCGGGCGGTACGTCGAGGCGGCACGACTCCCAGCGCCCGCGCGAGCCCCGATCGGCCGGCGCCTGAGCTGCGATCCAGTCCTTGGGCACCGTTGCAACGGCGAGCGGCTGCAGGTCCGGCGCCAGGCGGACGGCGACCAGCTCCCAGTGCGGGTCGCGCAGCATCGTCTCGTACTCGTTGCGGGAGAGGTAGACGGTGAGGCGGCTGCGGCGCAGCGTCGCCTTCACTTCGAGGTGCGCGCGGTGCTGGGGGGCATGGACGGCGATGTCGTAGCCGTAGCCGTCCGCCCAGGCTGCTACGTGCTCGATGCGGGCATCGGCCGAGGCGGTCAGCAGCTCGACGAGCGCCAGCTCCCCGGCTGCTCCGATCCGCGCGCGCTCGCTGGTGTCCACCTTCCCCCAGACGGCTGCGATCTGCGCGTACGCCTCGCCGTCGGTCAGGTCCAGTGCCTCGGCGGTGCGCAGGACGTCGTCGGGCAGCTCTTGCGGTCCGCGGACCAGGAGGTCGGCATCGGGCAGCCAGAGGGCCCCGCTGTGGGCGATGGCGGCGTCGAAGACCCGGCGGCGGGCGGGGATGCGGCTGCGCACGTCGTCCAGGAGGCCGGTCTGGCGCAGCCAGTGGTAGGCGGCGTCGTACTGGGTGGGGGTGATATCGCTGAAGTCGCTGTGCGCGGTGAACAGGACGCGGATGCGGGCGGCGCCGCTGGCGGGGAGCCTGTCCAGCCAGCGGACTGCCGCGCGCAGGACGGGTTCAGGCGGTATGGGCACGCAGGTGGCCCATCAGTGCCTGCAGGTCGCGCTGGTCGAGGCCTCCTCCGACGGCGGGTTCCTCGTCGAGGTCGGCGAGCTGCTGGACGGCGGGGTCGTCGAGGATGCCACCCATGAACTGGAGCTTGTCGGCCAGCCGCTGCGCGACGACCTCGTCGATGGTTCCCTCCGAGGCGAGCACGGTGATCCGGGTCTCGGTGCCGGGGGCGAGGCCGAGGCGGTGGATGCGGTCCAGGCTCTGCAGGAAGCGGCCGGCGGCGAAGTCCCGGTCGACGTAGACGGCGTCGTGGCAGTGGTGGTGCAGGCTGATGCCCTCGCCGAGGGTGGCGGGGTTGGACAGAAGCACCATGCAGCCGAGGTCGTTGCGGAACCGCTCGATCTCGGCTTCGCGGTCCTCCGTGCCGCCGTGGACCACGGCGGGCGAGAACTCCCCGAGGATGCGCTCGAGGGTGTTGAGGCTGCGGATGAAAGTCGACCAGACCAGCGTCTTGCGCCCGCGGGCGGCGTTCGCTGCGACGATGGCGAGGACCTCGCGGTACTTCGGCGACATTTCGTAGCTGGGAAGGTCCCGCATCAGGTCGAACAGCGGGGTGCCCTGGGGGACGGCCAGCGGCGGCACCCGGTAGGACAGCGGCTCGTAGCGGGTGGTGCCGACGGCCAGCAGGGCCGGGCTGGTGGCGGCCATCAGCAGGTAGACGATGATCTTCCCCAGGGCGAGGAAGTCGCCTTCCGAGCCTGCGGCCCGGGCGGAGAACCGCCCGACAAGCGCTTCGTAGACCTCCTGGTGGACCGGGGGCATGGGTACGGGCCGCACGGTGGTCGTCACGGGCGGCAGGCCGAGCTCGCCTTTCGTGGTGCGGGTGAACAGGGGGCGCAGGACCTGGCTGGCCTTAGCGAGGTCTCCGCCGGCGACGGCCTGGGTGACCTTCTGCCGGCCGTGGCCCGGCCACACGAACCCGAAGAGGTTCTCCAAGTCCCTGACGCCGTTGGGCGCCGGCGTGCCGGTCAGGATGAGCCGGTGGCGGCTGCGGGGTCCGAGGGCGAGGCAGGCCGCTCCGTAGGTGCCGTCGGCGCCGAGCTTCATCCGGTGCGCCTCGTCCAGCAGCAGCATGGACGGCCGGGCGCCCAGCCACTGGCCCAGCTCGTTCACGGCCCCTGAAAGGCGCTCGTAGTTGACGATGAGCGCGTCTGCTGCCGAGTCGGCGCCGCGGGAAAGCACGTCCATGCGCAGGGGCTCGCCCAGGCACTGCTGGTTCTCGTACTGCCAGGACTCGTAGCAGGACTTGGGGCCGACGATCAGGAGCCGCTCGACGCCCTCGGTGCGCCGCAGGGCGTGGAAGACGGCGAGCCCGACGCGCGTCTTGCCGGCACCGGGGACGGAGAAGTTGGCTCCGTGGCGCAGGGACAGCAGTTTGGCGATGTCCCTGCGCTGGAAAGCGGTGAGGTCTGCCTTCCACTCCGGCCCGAGCAGGTCGGCGACCTGCTCGGGGCTGAGGTGCCCGTCGGCTTCGGCAGCGGGGTCCAGCCGCTTGGCGACGGCCTGCGCGTCCAGGGCGGAGTCGGTGGCCAGCGCGGCCAGTTGCGGGTCCCATGCGACGCTCCCCGGCTGGGGCCAGGCGGTCAGCGCCACCAGGTTGGTCAGGAGGTCGTCGATCTCGACCTCCATGGTCTGGGGCGAGCGCTGCACGCTGCTGGCGAACCGCAGGGCGAGGCGGCGCAGTTCGTCCTCGTATCCGCTCCCGGCCCGCAGCCGGGCACGGGCTACACCGTCTGCGAAGCCGATCTCCAGGCTGGGGCCGCCGCCCGGTGCCGCCGCCATCAGCTCTCCCGCGCGGCGTCGAGCAGCCACGCGACGCCGTCGCCCGGCGAGCTGAACGTGCGGCCCGCCTGCTTCGCCAGCCGCGCCAGGCTGGCCCGCAGGGTCAACAACGCGTCGTCGAAGGCGTCCTCGTCCAGGGCGCGCTTGGCCTTGGCCTCGGCGAACTCCGCAGCGCACTGGTTGACGTAGTCGGCGGCGTCCGTGAGGCGTTCGGGGACGGCCACCTGGCGCTTTTGCAGCTGGGCGTTCTGCCCGGCCATCTTCACCGCCACGTCGAAGGTCTTGCGCGCCGACTTAATGAGCCCATCCGCCTCCGCGACGACTGCAGGCTCCAGCGTGCCGCCTGCCTGCGCTGCGGCCTTCGCCTGAAGCAGGGCGTCGGTGAGCGCGCGGGTGGTCTTCACCGCTGCCGTCGCGTCCGGCACCGCCACCCCTGCCAGCCCCGGGATGGACACCGCCGCCGACTGCTGGATGGCGGGCCGCAGCTGTTCAGGCAGGCGCTCGTGCAGGTAGCGGCTGTGGAAGTCGGGCTCCGCCAGACGCACGGTGGTCTTAGGGTAGTTCAGCACCACCATGGCCAGGCGCGTCTCCTTGAGCTGCTCGGCAGCGTCCGGGTCGGTCTTAGCCCGCTTGGTGTAGTCGCGGTGCAGCTCGCGGAGCTTCTCCTGGTGGTCTTCGAAGTCGACCAGCCGCAGCGCGGCGCCGTCCGCGCTCCTGCTGCGCTCGATGGCATCGTTGATGAGCTGGTAGACCCAGCGGTCCTGGTGGAGCGTCGTGGTCTTGATGTTGAAGTCGCGGGCCACGTCCTCCTCGCGCCGCCCGCTCGCAAGCTCATCCTCGATCGCGATGAGGCGGTTGATGTAGGAGTACTCGCGACGCTTGTCGCGCCGCAGCTGCAGGGCCAGCTCCACGCTGTTGATGTCCCGGCGGGAGGTGTCCGCCGGGAGCACAGCGACCCGGATGTCCTTGATCCCCAGGTCCCTCAGGGCGGCGCAGCGGGTGTTGCCGTCGACGAGGATCCCGTCGGGGCTGATGATGCCGGGCTCCTTCTGCCCGAAGTCGTCCAGCTCCTCCTGCAGCGCGACGAAGTCCGGGTCGGTCTGGTTCGGGTTGGAGGGCCGACAGCGCAGCAGGTGGTGCAGGTAGGTCTGCGACGCCTCGCTCCACGGCTCCTCCTCCAGCAGCCGGTTGCGCTCCGCGTCCAGGGTGCGCTGGGCGCGGATGCGGTGGGTGTCGGGGTTGAAGTAGAGCATGTCCACCGGCATGGAGATGACATGCAGGTGCTTCTGCTCGCCGCGCCACTCCACCGTGACCTTGCCGCCGCTCTCGGTCATGGCCTGCTTGAGCCGCTCCTCCACCAAAGAGCGGATCTTCTCGCCCTCGGGCGGAACACCGAACTTCACAGCCATGACTGCAGCCTCCCGAAATCGCGCACACCTTCGCCATGCATGATTGCAGGACCCACTGACATCGGGCACCCCGATGATCCACAATCAGTGCTCCAGCACTGCAGAACGGAGCAAGAGGTGCCCCTCCCCTTGTGGAACGACCCGGACCTCAAAGCCGGAACCATGATCCGCGGAGCGCTCTGGCTCGTCCAGGAGATCGGCGAGGGCAACACTTTCACCAAGGAGCAGATCCGCGACGCCTTCCCCGGCATCTCCCAGGCCGACCGGCGCATCCGCGACCTGCGCAACTACGGCTGGGTCATGCTCACCAACACCGAGGACGCGACGCTGACGGCCGAGGACCAGCGCTTCGTCAAGGCCGGGGTCCCCGTCTGGGACCCGGCAGCGCGGCGCGCTGCAGCACCGCAGAAGTCGGTCTCAGCCAAGGACAAGCAGGCAGCCCTAGCCCGAGACGACTACATGTGCACGATCTGCGGCATTTCGGGCGGAGAGTCGTACTTGGACGACTCCAACCAGACCGCAGTGCTGTCCGTCACCCGCCTCCCTACCGTCCTTGCAGACGGAACGGAGGATGTCCTCCTCGTCACCGAGTGCAAGCGCTGCCGCGCCGGCAGCGGGGGCAGCCCGGCGCGCGCGGACGAGGTCCTTGCGGATATAAAGGCGCTCGACACTTCCGACCAGAAGCGCCTTGCCCGCTGGATCGAGCGCGGCCGCCGCGGCTCAACCCCCTTGGACCGCGCCTGGAACGCCTACCGGCGACTGCCGGCAGACGCACGGGACAGCGTCCGCACGGCACTCGGAGGCTGACTCCCTCCCACTGGATGCGCGATGCGCGCTAGCCGTGTCGGCAGTTGTCGGTGGGACGCCGTAGACTTCCACAGCCTTGCCCGACTCCCTGCACAGATCGGCCGCCCAGCCCGGGACCTGCGGCTATCGTGCCTGCCGGGCCCCGGCGTACGGGATGGACCCGGCATGCTTGCGAGGGCGGGAAGGCGGCACTGCACCTGCGCCGGCCCGGCCTGCGCGCCTGGAAGGAGATCGGAATGTCGGCGTCGGAGTGCGAAGAACGGCTCGAGGTCGTCGAGATCTGCGCCGGCGCCGGCGGGCAGTCGCTGGGCCTGCACCGTGCCGGATTCACGCACCGCCTCGCCGTGGAGCTGGACCCCCAGGCCGCCCTGACCCTGGACAAAAACCTCCGGAGGCTGCTGGAAGAGGACGGCGCAGAGGTGCCCGCCAATCTCGTGCGGGTCGGCGACGTAGCCGACCCCGAGGTCTGGAAGCCGGAGGAGCACCCCGGCATCGCCCTCCTTGCGGGCGGTGTCCCCTGCCCGCCGTTCAGCATTGCCGGCAAGCAGCTCGGCACCAGCGACGAGCGGGACCTGTTCGCCTGGGCTATCGAACTGTGCGGCCGGATGAAGCCGAAGGCGCTGCTCCTGGAGAACGTCCGCGGCCTGAGTGCCAACCGCTTTTCCGGCTACCGCCAGGCCGTCCTCGACAAACTCCACGACCTGGGATACATCGCCTCCTGGAAGCTGCTGCACGCCTCCGACTTCGGCGTCCCACAGCTGCGCCCGCGGTTCGTCCTCGTCGCGCTCCAGCCCGAATACGCACCCTACTTCCAGTGGCCGAAGGGCACTCCCGGCCAAGCACCGACCGTCGGCCAGGTACTTGCCGGCCTGATGGCCGAGGAGGGCTGGGAGGAGGAAGCGATCGCAGCCTGGGCGAAGAAGGCGGACGGCATCGCCCCCACCATCGTCGGCGGCTCCAAGAAGCACGGCGGCGCCGACCTCGGCCCGACCCGGGCGAAGAAGGCCTGGGCGGCGCTCGGAGTGGATGCGATGGGTGTCGCCAACCACGCGCCCAAGCCCGGCTTCCAGCCCGAGAACGGGGCCCCCGGACCGAAGCTGACAACAGCCATGGTGGCCAAGATCCAGGGCTGGCACGGCGAGGAGTTCAGCGGCTGGCAGTTCGAAGGGCGCAAGACAGCCGTCTACCGGCAAATCGGCAACGCCTTCCCCCCGCCCGTCGCCAAAGCCCTCGGCGAGGCGATCCGGGACGCGCTGCACAAGAAGGGCGAGCCGCAGCCCCTCGTCGAGGCCTCCAGCCCCGTCCACGACCCCGTGTACAAGGTCCTCAGGGACAGCACCCGCCCGCTGACCGCCGAACAGATCATCGCCAAGCTCTCGGCGGACGGCGTCGCCATGGACCAGCCGGAGGTCGAGCGCCACCTGAACCACCTGGGACACGACTTCGAGCTGGAGACGGCCGAGCGGAAGACCGGCCAACTCGCCTACAGCCTGGGCGCGTTCAAGGCATTCGTCGGCCAGGCCGACCACCAGCGCCACGACCTGTTCAACCAGCACCGGGCCAAGATCAGCTGAAGTATTGCCAGCCGCCTGGTCTGCCGCGCAGCGTCCGCCGCAGACCCGGGGCTGGGTCGGCTGGCCCAGCCCCGCTCAGCCGCCCCGAAGAGAGGCTCTCTGCTCGGTGCGGGACGCTCACAACCGCTGCTGGGCCACGCCGTTCACCGAGAGGTCCGGATCTGCAGCGGGTTGCGGCGAGGCCTGCGCACGCTGCCTGCTTGCAGCCTCCTCCCGCTCCCCCTCCGTTTCATGCGGGGAGGAGCCGGCGTCCAGGAAGGGCACCTCGGTGTGGGACAGGAGCCGCGCCAGTTCGTCGCCGAGTCCGGCTTGGAGCGGGGTGCCGTCCTTGCCGAATGAGTCGATCTCGCCGTCGAAGAGAGGTGTCTTGGTGACCTCGTGGGTAACCTTCACTCCGAGGATGCCGCTGTGGTCGTAGCGGAACTGCACCAGCACCGCGTTGCGTTCGGGGTCGCGCTCCGGCTTGGGCAGCGCAACTTCCAGATGGGACAGGGGAAAGGCCCGGTCGCTGTCCGCCGGGTAGCCTGCTTCCCCCTCGATGATCTCCACCTTGACGGAAACTGCGTCAGGCTGCGACGGGGTGAAGCGCCGCTCCCCCCTGGCGATGAGGGTGCGGTTGCGGCGGATGATGGGCTGGAATCCCTTGCGCGGGCCGGCATCGAAGGCGGTGCCCAGGTCGTAGTTGGTGACCAGGCTGAAGCGGTCCCTCTGGTCGGGGTCGTCCAGGGCCGCCGCATAGATCGCCGCGCCGCGTGCGACTGCCGTCATCGGATGGCACAACTCCGCCGGGACGATCCGGTCGGCGCCCAGGACGCGGCCCACGGCCTCCCGTGCTTCGGGGATCTGGGACGTGCCGCCGATCATGAGCACGGTATCGATCCCGCCAGGAGCGATCCCGGCGTCGTGGAGAGCCTGCTCCAGCGGTTGCATCGCACGCTCGATCAGCGGTGAAACGGACGCCAGGTACTCGGCGCGCGTCACGGTCAGTGTCGTGCCGAGGGCTGGGAGGTCAAAGGGCACCTCGGCCGCGTCGCGCCGCGACAGGGCGATCTTCGTGAGCTCGACATCGCGGCGCCACCGGTTGCGTTCTTCAAGGCTCAGGTGCTCGGGCACCTGGCCGAGCTTTGCCAGGAAGATCCGGGCCAGCGCTTCGTCGAACTCCAGGCCGCCCAGTGCGGCGATGCCGCGCGAGGACAGCTCTTCGAAGTACTTCCCGTCGTAATACAGGACGGTGACGTCGATGGTGCCGCCGCCCCAGTCGAAGACGAGGAAGCGGCCCGGGATGTCGATGTCGTTGGTGTAGGAGACAGCGGCGGCCGTGGGCTCGTTGAGCAGTGCCTTGACCTTGATGCCGGCCAGCCGCGCAGCCGCACGGGTCCGGTACCGGGCGCCGCCGGTTGCGTTGGCCGGCACGGTGACAACGGCTTCGGACAAGTCGAGGAAACTGCGCTGCGCGGCCGTCTTCATCTGAGCGAAGAGCGCTGCTGCGGCGGCTGTGGTGCGGAAGGGCTCGCTGCCCAGCCACACATGGTCCTCTTCGAGGGCGGGCGCTCCCGCATCACCTTCCTGCACCCCGGCGGAGCGGGTGCCCAGCATCCGCTTGACCGCGTCCACGGGTTCGCCCGGCGCTGTCTTGGCCGCCCAGCCGAAGCACAGGGTGCGCTGCAGGTCGCGGACGGCCAGGACCGAGGGGAAGAGCTCCTCGAACTCCGGCTGGCGCCACTGGGCGGGGATGCCGTGGCTGTCGATGGGCAGGGTCTCGGTGTGGGCGCCGTCGGACCGTGCGACAACCGAGTTGCTGGTGCCGAAATCGATACCGAATGTCAACTCGTACTCCTGGGCGGCTCGTTGTCCTGTCCGGGGGCCGTACCGGGCTGCTGAGAGCGGTACCGGCGGGGCATGGCGACGCCGCCGACGGCTCCCGGCGCGCGTCCGGTCGTGCGCCTGCGCTTCTTGGCCCTGTCTGAGTGGGCAGCCTGAGGCAGCGGGTGCCCGGGCTCCTCGACTGCGCCCGATTCCCGGGAATCGGCTGCTGGGGCGGGCCCGGCGGTGCGCGCGTCGGCGTCCTTTCCTGCGGCTGGCCGGGTCTGCAGGTCCGCGGCATGCCAGGGCTCCGGGCCTGCGGGGCCGGCTGCACTGCGCGGCGCGGCGCGGCTGCCGTGGCCTTCGGACTGCGGCTCCTCGCAGTCAGGCTGCCGGGGCGCAGTGCGGTGCTCGCTCCGGCGCGTCCGTTGGTCCTGGGCGGTCTGCTCTGGGGCTGCAGCCGGCTCGGCGGCGAGCTGTGCCGGGGCGCCGCCGGGGCGCTGCTTGCTGCTGGGCGGAGCGGAGTCCTCCTGCGGGCCTTGCGGATCCGGTTGTGCTGCGGGTGCGCTGCTGCCGGCGGCTGCCTCAGGCCGGCGGTCCTTGTGTGCGCGCGATACCGACCCGTGGAGCTTGCCGGCGGGCGCAGGAGCCGGTCCTTGCGGCAGGGAGCGGATCCACCCGCGTTCGACCATGCGCCCGGTTTCGGCATCGACGTAAGCGGGACTGACCAGTTCGTAGGCATCATCGCCTGGCAGGCTGCCACTGGGGGCGCCGCCCGCGTCAGCCAGGTTGAACGCGGCTAGATCGGAGACTTCGGAGATGCGGCGCAGGCCCGCCAGCGCCAGTTCCCGGTCGATGCGCTCCTGGAGTTCCGCTAGGGCGCTGGCCTGGGCTGCAGCACGGTCGATCACGGCCAGTTGGGCCAAGTGGCGGTCCCGGGACCTCATGCCTTCCACGACGCCCGACCGCACGGCGTCCGCGAGCTGGCGGCCGACAGCCCGGATGGCCTGTGCCACCGCCTCAGCGCTGGTGCCTTGGCCGGCCGCGGCGTCTTCAAGGGAGTGCAGGCCCTCGGTGATCCTCGGTTCGATAGATGCCAGGACCGATTCGAGGAGGGCCGCAGCATCGAAGGTCCCTGCCTCGCAGCGGGGATGGCCTTCTCCAATATGGACGACGACAGGCCGCGGTTTCCGCCGGGGAGGGGCGGCGGGTGCGCCGCCGGCGCGGCTCCGCCGTTCCTGCGGTGCTGCTTGGCCCCGCCGGAGCCGGGTGCTGCGGCCGGTGCCCTTGGCCGGCGGCTGGCCTTTCCTGTCCGTACGCGCGGACGAGCCGCTGCCGCCATGGGACTTGTCGCTCACTGGTTGCTGCTCTCTGGGGAGAAGGCCGGGAAGGCCACGGCGTCGGTTGGAAGCCCTACATTCTGACAGGCAGCGCGGATGATGCCGTGTGCTGCCTGGTCGCGGGCGTAGTCCCGCTCCTGCTTCGTCGGTTCAGCTGTGCGGCGCGGCATCGGCGGCGCTCCTGCTCCGGTCGCAGCTGTCCCGGCGGCGGGGTTGGCCCATCGCTGGGGCATCAGGGGCACGAGGAACGGCTCCACGGGGGCCCGACCCCGCTCGCGCGCCTGGATAGCGTCCTTGGCCTGGTTGACCGCGGCCTCGCCGTCATCGTCGAGTGCCCGACGCAGAGCCCGCCATTTGTCCTTCCACACCTCCGTCGGCGCACCGTCCGGTACGCCCAGGACGAGGTAGGGGTTCAGGACGTGGTCGTCTTCGCGGTGGCGCTGCAGCTGGCGCAGCACGGTGCGGTTGTGCTCGAGATGTGCGCGCCCTGGGCCGGGCAGCTGGTCCTCGCGCGGCCCGCGGCCCAGCGGCACGGGGCTGATCACTTCGAGGGCCTCGTCGTAGGGGTCGTCTCCTGTGGGGCTGAGCACAATGAGGTAGGCGAGGAGGTTCTTGGCCTCCCAGCCGCCGGGCGACCAGATGTCCCGCAGGGCGTAGGCGTCGCTGCGTGCGTGTTTGAGTAGCGCGTCGGCCCGCTTTTGGTCTTTGAGCAGCTGCTCGCGGTGCGCGGTCCGAAGAGCCCGGTGCATGCGCCGTACGACGTACCAGCTGCCGAAGGCCTTGTCGCGGCGCAGGTTCACCGCAGCTTGCGGGGCGAGCCGCTCGAGTGCCGGCCACAGCCATTTATGGGCGGACAACTCGGATGGGATCCGGCCTGTTGCACGCACCTGTGCCAGGTCTGCCGCCAGTCTAAGCTGCTCGTCCGTCAGCCCGCGCGCTTCATCGAGCACCGCGATGTCCCCGCGCGCGAGCCGGATGCGGAATTCCCGGCGTGTCTGCTCCTCGGCCCAGCCAAGGCCCCGCAAGCCTTCCATGTCCACCAGGGAGGGCGCGAGGCGGGCCTGCAGGTAGAGCCGTCGGTCACCGTCTTCCGGGACCGCTTTGACCGCCAGCTGCCCGTCGTCGACGAGGTCGTCGACGACGGGCAGCGGCAGGCGCTGCGCTAGCCGCTTCTGGTTTTCGGCGGGCACCCGGCCGTACTGGGTGAGCCGCACGTAGTCCGCGTACACCTGCCAGGCGTCGTCGGCTCCCCCTTCCAGGACGCCCCCGTACCCGGCGGCTACCTGGCCAGGGTGGCCTGCAAGGAGTGCACGGGCCCGTACAGCCAGTCCCGGCGGGAGGAGTGCATCTACCGAAGCTGCCGCCTCTGCAAGCGCCCGGACAGCGCTGACCGGCGGCATCGGCAGGACCGCCGCGACCATGCTGCGCGCCAGCAGGTCCGCTGTCGTGTCCGCGGCGATGGCCTCGAGCTCGGGCGCGGGGTGCCCGCCTGCCCGTGCGGCAGCGGCCAGCACGCGCGCAGCCTGCTGCGCGGCATGCCAAGCGGACTGGGATGCGAATCCTGCCGGGACCGGTGCTGCTGGCGGACGCCGCTCCGGCATGGCGGCTTCATGCTCGGCGGCTCCCTCGGCCGACTGCGGCTGCAGGGATCCGTCCTCGCTGCACGAGCGCTCGACCGCATTCGGCGAGCCGACTGCCTGTGCGGCGATCAAGGCGAGCCGGCGCTGGCGCTCCCGCTCGATCAATTCCTCGCGGGTCTGAGCTGCAGTAGGGCGGTCGGCGGCCGCAGGGTGCGAGAACAGCGGTCCGCCGGTCACAGCTCCTCCTCTGCGAACTCCACCAGCGCGTTGGTCACTGCCGCAGGGATGCGGTCCAGGCAGTACCCGTCGGCGAAGGCCACGCGCTCAGCCAGACCGCTGTTGAGGATGAACTCGCTGCACTGGCGGAGCCGAGGGGCCATCGCCGTCGACTCGGCCGACTCCAGCGGGTGCTTCACCACCACGGCGAAGGGCTCTTCTGCGAATTCGCTCTGGGCCAGTGCTACGGAGCCGAAGGGCGTGTCGCGTACCTCCGCGTCGAGGTCGGTGCGGTCCTCCGCCCAGCGTTGCAGCAGCTTGCCGTAGGCAGCCGTGTCGACACACAGCGGGCGTCCCCGCAGAACGCCGAGCAGGTCTCTGGCGAGCCTCCAATCCAGCAGCGGGTGGAGCCGCATGTTGGAGTAGTCGCGCAGGCAGCGGTAGCACGAGCCGCTGCACTCCTGTGCGTGGGCCGAGCCGAGTCCTGCGAGGTATCCGTCGACGGCGTCGAGGAACTCCTCGATGTGTTGCGGCGATCCCAGGTAGGTGCTGAAGCCGGCGCCGTTCTCGAGGCTGTCGGCGAGGTAGGCCAGGACCGGGGATGAAGCAGTGGCCGAGCCGTGGATGCCTGCCAGGAGTTCCTCTGGCTGCACGTCGAGGAACGGTGCCGCGGCTCGGCGCAGGAGTGCGGCAAGCGAGTACCAGGCGGCGCGCCGTCCGTGGTAGGCGTCGCGGAACCCGTGTGGCTGATCGTACGGGGAGATACCGAACTGCAGGCCCCGGTCCGTATCGAGGGGTGCCCGCGCGCCCAGGAAGAGCATGTCGGTGTGCTCTGTGGCTCCCAGGGCTGTCTCGATGTCGGCCTGTGCTTTCGGGCTGTCGACGACGTGGTAGCCGCCCCAGGAGCCATGGACCTTCTTGAACCGGTACAGGCGGCCGTTGTTGCTGTTGATCGTGAAGCGGTCGCCGCTTCCCGCATGGGCAACGAGCCAGTCGTCGGCGCTCCGGAATACCCGGGGTGCGTCCTTTTCGAGGTCTGCTGCTGTACGCGAGCTGGTCCCCCCCTGGCCCCATTCGCGGACGCCGTCGTAATCGCGCGGCACCCCGGCGCGGAAGCCCGCCGGTTCGCGCATGGGCAGCGAGGCGTAGTTGCGGCCGGTCGCGCCGCATGCAGGGCAGGACTTCGGCTCCTCACCTTCCTCGAGCGGGCGGATGTGGGCGCACAGACGACAGAGGGCGACCCGGGTCTCGGGCCCGAACGGCTCCTCTTCGGCCCACGGGCGGGTCCGCCCCGGTCGGAAGGAGACCACGCCCATGGACTGGTAGAGGCGCCCGTCACGCGGGGTCTCGGAGCCTGGCGCGAATTTGGTCAGCGCCACTGCCAGGTTGCGGTCGATCGCGCCGGGCGGGGGCCAGGGGAAGTTCGCCTCCGGCCTCTCGGTGTAGAGGTAGCGGACGCGCGTGGGGAAGCCGAACATCGGCAGGAGCCCAGCTTCGGCGAGCCGCTGGCTGAGCTCGGCGTGCCCCGTTGCTGAGGCGGCCTTGGCGTCTATCCGGTCCAGGAGCTCTTTGACGCGCGGGATCGGGTCGATGGACGCGACGGGCTCGGGTGTCTGTGCCTGCAGTGCGCGGGCTGCCGACTCGATGTCTGCGTGGTGGCTGTCCACCCAGCGGCGCACTGCCTCCCGGTGCACGGGCCAATCGGCCGCGAATCCGAATTGGCCGTGGATGTTCCTGGTGAGGTCGGGGGCGCGTTTGCCCCGTGCGGCGGACACCGCATCGAAGGCTTGACGGAGCACTTCGCCGAGCAGTACCCGTTCGAAGATCGACGGCATGCCCAGGGCCAGGTAGGGCGGCGGGGTGGGAGCGTTGGTGATCTCTTCGGGTCTGGCGAAGTAGTGGTCGTCGTGGCTGCGTCCGCGGCAGATGGTCAGGGCCGTGGCCGCGGGGCTGCCGCGGCGGCCTGCGCGGCCTACGCGCTGCTGGTAATTGAAGCGGGTGGGCGGCATGTTGGCGAGCAGGACAGTGTTGAGGGAGCCGACGTCGACGCCGGCCTCCATGGTGGTCGTTACGGAGAGGACCTCGATGCTGTCGGCGTCGGGCACGTCGTCCTCGCCGATGAACACGTCCTGGAACCGCGCTTGGCGCGACTGGGCGTCCATGCGGTCGGTCTGCCCCGTGAGCTCAGCTGCTCGGAGGGGGAAGTTGCCTGTGCGGGTGCGGGCTTTCCAGGCGTAGTAGTCGTCGTTGAGGGCGCCAACGAACTGCGCGGGGGTTTCGGGCAGTTCGGCTTGGCACTTCGTGCAGAGGCCGACGCCCCTGTGCAGGTGCGGGCGTCGGCAGCTGCGGCAGGTCCAGGCCCGTCCCTCGCCTGGGCGCAGTGAGACCTTGGAGGGGTCGATGATGTATTGGGCGACTGCCGGTCCCCAGGCGGCGAGGACGCGGTCCTCGAGGGTCTCGACGTCCGTGCCGTCGCGCTGGGCGATCTTTTTCCAGAAGCGCAGAAGGAGAGCGGGCGGCTTCTCAGAGCCAGCCCGCATCTCTGTGAAGCGCCGGAGCAGGCCGAGGATACGGAGACTGGCGCGGGCGAGCGCGACGTCCGAGTCCGGCGGCATATCGACCGGGGAGCGGTCGCCGGACAGGCTGAGCCAGCCGAGCCCGAGTGATTCGAAATCGCGGCCGGCGCCGGAGAACAGTCCGAAGACGAACTCGCGTCCCAGCCGGTCCTCGATTCTCCTGAGGTACTCCTCCTGCTCCCCGGTGAGTCCTGGCTTGAGGCCGCGGTCCTTCTTCCAGTCGAACAGGGCGGTCCACGGGATGCCGTTGCAGGCCTGCAGCGAGGCTGCCGGGCCGCCCGGGTTGACCCCGTAGTCGATGAGGAGCCCGCGCAGGTCGTGGCGCAGGTCCCGGAGCGAGGGCAGGGAGCCGAGCACCGACTCCAGCTCGGGCTGCCGCTCGGGTTCCGCGTCGATCTCGTTGTTGAGGATGTCGCGCAGCGCCGACAGTTCGCGCGGGTGCCGGTCGCGCAGCCGCTGCAGCGCGGCCCTGACCTGCTCCGGGTCGGCAGCCTGGCGTGCGTAGTGCGCTTTGACCAGCTGCAGGTCGGCGTACGGGTCGCCCTGCCTCTCCACGACCTCGGCGGCCATGAGCCGCAGGAGGTCCTGGTAGTGACGCAAGGAGAGGCCGCTGGCCAGTTCTGCGGCGTCGTCGCGGCTGTCGGAGAAGGCGATGACCTTGCGCTCGCCTTCGGGCATGTGGCCGAGTGCCTCGGTGGTGAGCACCTGGTTGAGCTTGTCGAAGCCGGTGCGCATCCGGCGCACCGGGGCGGTGCGCAGGCGTGCTGGGTCCTCCAGGCCGATCGGCTTCATCGCGCCTGTCTTAGGGTCTCGGGTCCGCTTCACCTCCCAGTCATCGCCGCAGGCCGGGCAGCGCGTCGGCAGCGCTCTCAGTCCCCGAATGTCGATGGCCGGTTTTCCTTCTCCGTCCTTGTCTGGGACGACGTGGAACGACCAACCCGTGTATTCCGCCTTGTCGTTGGCGAGTCGCCCTGTTCCCGGTTGGTAGCGGCTCGGCCTGAACTGAAAGGTGGCCTTGGCGCCCTGATTGGACTGCGAGGCGGTCCACTGAGCACTTTCCAGGCCGAGTGCCGCCTTGCGCGGCCAGTAGACGACGTAGTTGGCGGCGCTTGCCGCGCCCGTCGCGTCGTCCGGCAGCTGGTCGAAGTCAGGGAAGTCGGTGTGCAGTGAGCCTCGGAAGGTGGGCTTGCCCAGCAGCGCGGGACTGGTGAAGCCGCCGAGCATGAGGTCGCCGCAGTTCTGGCAGTACAGCAGCTCCAGGACCCGGGCCCCGCAGCTGCACCGGGAGGTGGGGGTCTTGAACAGGCGCCCGACGCGGCGCAGCGGGTGCTTGGGTACTGGGATATCGGGGCATTGCGGGTCCGAGCAGGCCCAGATGCCGTCGATATTGCGGAAGAACATGTGAGCGCGCAGCCTGGGCAGTGCGGGGTCCGACGCGGCACCGAGAGCGCGGAGCACGCCGTGGAGTGCTTTTTCCTGCTCCTGCGGTGACGGGAGCCCGGGAAAGAGCCGGGCAGCTGTGCGGGACAGTCGCTGGGCCTGGGGCTTGCTTTCTGGCGCCAGGGCCAGGGCCAGCGCGTCGGCCGCGCCGGTGGCCCGTAGTAGCCGGCCCGCCGACTTGGCCGCCAGGTCGCCCTCGGCCGCAGCGGCCAGGTCTTCGGCATGGGCGGTCAAGTCGGTGGAGCCGGGTTTGGGCAGTGCAAGGGTGCCGGGCACGACCATGTGCCGTCCGCGCGGCAGGGCGAAGAACGACTCCAGGAACTCGTCGTCCCTGCCCGCTTCGAGCGAAGCCGAAGCGGCCAGCACACGGAACTTTTCGGGCGCGTTTTCCAGCCCGAGCCGGTGGCGCAGCTTGCGGAGCAGGTAGGCGACCTCGGTCCCTGCCGTCCCGCGGTACATGTGCAGCTCGTCGAGGACCAGCGTGAAGCGGGCGCCTGGGGTGCTCTCCAGCCAGCGGCGCGTGGCTTCGAACACCGGGGCCTCCTGCGGGCGCAGGAGCATGATGTTGAGCATTGAGTAGTTGGTGATAAGGATGTCCGGTGCGGCGTGCTGCATGTCCCAGCGGGCGTGCATTTCCGCCCCGCCGACCCGCGGTATGAAGTCGTGGATGTGGTCGGCGGCCCCCTGCTCCCGCTCGTAGAGCTCGGCGGCCCCCTGCTCCCGCTCGTAGAGCTCGGCGGCCCCCTGCTCCCGCTCGTAGAGCTCGGCGGCGCGCTGCTCCCGCTCGTAGAGCTCTCTCATGTACGAGCGCATCCGGTCCAGGGCGGGCAGGGCCTCAGCGCTCCCGGACACCGGCGTAGCGCTTGTGTAGCGGCCGAAGTAGAAGCGGTGGCCGTCCCGGTTCCGGTCCAGCCAGAGGCGCGCACGGTCGCTGTCCAGTGCTCTGCGCAGACGTACGAGCTGGTCGTCGGCGAGGGCGTTGGTCGGGTAGAGGACCAGGGCCCGCACGGCGGCCTGGTGCCCGGCCTCGCCGGCCCGGCTCGGCTCGTAGCCTCCGCCTCCTCGCCACCACGCGGCCTGTGTGCTGCCTCGGCCCGGCCACTGAGCGGATTCAGCGACCAGATCCGCGATGATCGGCAGCAGGAAGGCTTCCGTCTTGCCGGAGCCAGTACCGGCAGTGACGACGATGTCCCTGCCGTCTCGGCATGCGGCAACGAGCGCGTCGTGCTGGTGCCGGTAGAGCTGCTCGACGTCGTCGGGGAGGGCGAACTGGCCGAACTCTGAGGCCTTTGGGTGCGCGCCTGCGGCACGGAAGGACTCGGCGATGGAAACGCCGCTCAGGGCGTACTGCGGACGCAGTTCCAGCAGCGGCTCCCGCCAGGCGCCGCCGTCAGTGTCCAAGAGGTCGCGCCGCTCCCGCATCACTGAGGGGTCGTCGACAGCGAACGGCGTGTCGTAGTAGCGCATGAGCGTGTCCCGCAGCGCCTGGAAGCTGCCGAAGATGTCCGCGGCCTCGGGCCGCCGGGCCTGCTCGGTGGAATCAGCCATCACTCTGCCTTCCCGGACGCCGCGTCGGCGCTTTGGACTTCGAGCTTCTGGTGCAAGGACTTGGCCAGCCTCTCGGCGGCTGCGAAGGGGACGTTGTCGTAGCGGACGGTCTCAGCCAGTTTGTGGAACCGCGGCTGCAGGCCGCTGCAGAGGACGGCCGCGCGGGCATGCAGAGGCGGCAGGGGCGCTCCCCAGTCGACTGCGAGGCGGCCTACGCGCTTTCGCCCAGTGCCTTTTTCGGGCTGCCACCGCATCACGCTGCTGCCCAGCCGCTCGTGCTCGAGGTAGACGCCGCACTCGTACTCCGTGCTGAGGAACTGGCTGCCTCTTCTGACCTGCACCAGGCGTGCGAAGTCTGCGCTCCGCCACCGGTACAGGCCCTCCTCGCTGTATGAACGGGCGGGTTCAAACCGGCCCGTTGCGAGGTCGTACCGCTCCACCGTGTGGATGTTGCCTTGCCCCGGCGGGGCAGCTGCAGGGCCCGCTGCGAGTCCGGGCAGGACGGACACCGTTTGAAGCGCCGCGCAGGGGACGTAGGCGCATCCCAGCCGCTCGGCGTCGCGGAGCAGGTCCTCTGCCGCGTCGTACTGCAGATACAGCGTGTCCGGTACGGGGATGTCGCCTTCCGCCACCTCGTTTTCGACCCAGAGGACCTCGGCCCACTCATCGGCTGCAGCATCGACCGCCTGGTCGAAGGATGCCGTGCGGCGCCCGGCGATCAGGGCCAGGCCGTCGGAGAACGGCACACGCGTGAGCACGGGAGGCGCCGCGGACCACAAGCCCCGGCGCCAGTCCACGTCCAGGTGCCCCAGGGCGGACACATCGCGCAGCCATCGGCCGTCCGCACCCTCGCGTACGGAGACGCCCCTGCTGCGGGCCGTACGCAGCACGCCGGCCCTCAACTCCGCAACCTTGCCACCCCCGCGTTCGCTCGCCCACCGCAGGAGCAGGTTTCCGATACTCAGCACTCTGCGACCTCCCGGGCCATGGCAACGAAGGCGGCCCAGAGCTCTCCGCTGCCCGCACCTGCCGCATCCAGTACGGCATCAGCCCACGCCCGGTGCTGCAGGCCGGGAGCGAACGAAGGCGCCTCGGGATAGGCCGGTTCGACGCACCATTCGCTCTGCCGCAGCTGCAGCACCCATCCGCCGCCGGCACGGACGTCGACCTCGAAGCGGTAGTCGGAAGGCGCCTGAGGCAGCCTCGACCACCATGAGGGGGTGTCGGGCTCGGCTATCCGCCAGGCCCGCCCGTCGGAGGAGACGAACACCGTCTGCTGCGCCCGGCGGCGGCACAGGACGACACGGGGCGCAGCGCCCAAGCCAGCGGCTCCGAGGTCCGCTCCGCGCACCAGGAGGGTATCGCTGCCCGCGCAGGCGAATGCCGCAGCTTCAGAACCTGTGACGGCGAATCCGGCGACGCTGCCCGGCTCGGCAGGAGACGGAGCGCCGTCGGCTGTAGTGAAGGCCAAGGCACTTCCCTCCGCCTCCAGGAGGTGATCGCCCGGCGCGAGGGCTCTCGGCCAGAGAGGGATGGGTACTCCCCTGGCCTGGAAGGGCGGATCCTGCTGCCGTCCGTCGAGCACCGCCTCGCCCGACGCGCCGTCGGGCAGCACGAGGTCGGGCTCGCCCCCGGCCAGGTACAGCTTCTTGCTGAGCTTCGGGGCGAGAAGCAGCCCGCCCTGCAACGACGCCTTGAACTGCGGAGCGGGCTGCACCGCGAGCAGCGAACCCTCGACATCTCGGATGGCCTCTTTGAGCGTCACCGCATCCTCGAAGACCACGCGGGGGTAAAGGACCCACCCCTTCGGCAGCCACGACAGCGAGAACTTGGGCGAGCGGCTGGGCGACGCCGCCCTCTCCAGCACAGCCTCGACATCCCGGACCGCCTCGGGCGCCGCGAGGATCATGTGCTCCTCGCCCGGGACGAACCTATCCACGCTGGTGCGGCAGTCCAGCGACTCGTTGTGCGTCAGCACCACCAGGGAGGAGGCGGGGCGGCTGACGGCAACGCCTTCTCCGATGAGCTGCACGCCCGCACGCAGGGAGCGGTCGGCCGGCAGCTCCAGCCCGTCCACCGCGTAGTAGTTCGTCTCTCCCAGCTGCCGCAGCGCGACACCGCGGGCCAGCTGGTACTCGGCGGCACCCGGGCGCTGGAACCTGGCCAGCCAGCTAAGGCGCCGGTTCTCGAACCGCACCACGAGCTCCCCTCGCGGCGTTCCGTGGCGGACGTACTCCGTGGAGCCGTCCCACACATCGGCCAGACGGCCCAGCAGCCGCTCGACGATCGGCCGGAACTCGGGATGGTCAAGCGCCTTCTGGAAGGCCGGGGAGAACTTGCCGGCCTGATCCCAGAGCCGGGCGCCCCGCAGCAGCGCGGCTCCGGGAAGCGGCCAGGCCCCGGCACTGCGGGACCTCATGACCTCGAAGAACTTCGGCAGCAGCTGCCGGTCGGTGCCGCGCAGCACGGCCTGGGACAGGGCATACCCGATACGCGCCTGATGGCGGGGCACGTCGCCCGGCGACGGGATGGTGCACAGGCCCCGGTAGGAGCCCCATTGGACTTGCCAGGAGGCAAGCCGCTGCCACATCTCGGCGACTGCAGCGTAATCGGCGGACGTGAGCACACCTTCCCTGACTGCGAGAAGCTCAGAGAAGTGGCTGTGGTAGTTGCTCGCCCGGCGATTGCCGTCATGGGCCATACGGGTGGCAGCCACTACTGCGCAGGCCAGCAGGGGCAGCACGGCTGGCGCATTCTCGCTGCTCGAGCCCTTTGAGGCCTCATACCGCTCGACGGCCTCGTAGGGCCTGGGCTCATCCGGCCGGATGACCCGGCGCACTGCCTCAGCCAGCGGCACAGCAAGGCTGAAACGGTCTCGCAGCTGCTCCGCCACCCTGTCGTCTACGTACATGATGACCGGATGCCCGTCCCAGTCAGAGCTGAAGAAGGCCTCCTCCAAAACCCGCTGCCAGTCCGCATATGGCGCGAAGTCCACGTCCTACCCCCACCTCTTGCCCCGGCCCGCCCGCCTGGGCCCCCTATCGCCCTCGGGCACCCGCGGCACATGCCACACCGCCCGCGCCTACAGCCCGCCCCCCAGCGCTTGCACCCTACAAACCACCACTGACATCGCATGGTTGCACCAGTCAACCCGGCCCGCCAAGCACCCCCGGCCCCTCGACCAGACCGAGGACGGACTGCTCACCCCGCGCCCACGCAGCCGCCACCCACCTCCCTCGCGCAAGCAGTGCACTCGGGCCGCGTCAAATCCCGTCGCGCAGACGCCAGGGGCTCTCGCTCTCCCCACAGCAGCCCTCTGCCGGCCCGGATACCATCCGAAGGAACCAGGCGGCGACACAGATTATCCATGCCCGCTACACACAATCGACACCCGTGCCGCAATCGTGATCTTGCCTGGCAGGCAATCAGGCGGCTGGCCCGCAGCCGAGCAGCCCAGGCCGGTGAGCAGACGCGACGGGCTCAGAGCGCACACCGCGCGGGACCAGACTCGGTACATGCGAGCCCATTGGCGACCCCTCGTCAATTAGCTCGAGGCCTACTCGGCAGCGCAGGCCGTGGCCTCGGATCCAGTCGATTCCGTAGACCTCGTGCCCGTACTCTCGCCCTTCTTGCCCGCCTCGACGAGGGCGTAGCGCCGCCGTTGCAGCTCATCACGTTCAACGTCCGGGATCGTCATCGACTCGGCAAGCACGGCGGCAAGCGCGTCCACTTGAGCGTTGTCGATGTCAGCGTGGAAAGGCCACCGGATGTTCTCGTCGCGCGTGATGAGGTCGATCGCCAAGCGGGTGTTTTTGTCCTGTGCGGTCGCTGCTCGGACGTATCGCACCCGGTCGATCGGGATGACCTCACGGATCTCGCCTTGCTCAAGGAATGCTTTTGCCTTGGCCATGATGATGCGGCGATCCGTGACGGCGACCAGTGTTTTCGCCGGGGCCTTGTCCCTCGCTGCGGCCAACATCCCCATTGCTCCGTTGAGGATCGCGGAAACGGGATCGGGGGCATCGAGCTCGTCGGGGAAGCCCAGGACACGTAGGGTCTCACCGTCCTCGAGGAACCATCGCAGGATGCGAAGGTAGGGCTCGAGAGCCAGCGATGTGGGTGCGCAGACCACGCCCGGTGCCTCGAGCGGAGAGGCCGGCGGATGGAGAACATCGGCAAGAGGCTCGATCGCCTCCAGAAGACAGGCGGAGATTTGGCGGGCTGCGTTCGAGTCCTTCCGCTTGCTCAGCAGTGGCAGTGTGTCGCGTCCGGGGAGCTCGGCGATGATTCGTAGCTCCCGCGTCAGCGAGTCGACGAGGCTCGTTGTCTCGGCTAGAGCGGAGCCGAGCGCTTCGCGAGTGTCGCGCGCAATGATGTCGACGAGCCGGGCCTCGCCGGCATCGTCGGGTCCAGCGGCGCTCGCCCGCGCAGCGTGGAGCGCCTGATATCCGGTCCATGCCTTCAGGGAAGACAGGAGGGCGTTGGCGTCGAAGAAGATCGCGGCGGCGTTCGTCTGGAGATACTCACGGCGGCCATGCAGTTCGAGTTCATGGATCTGCCCGATGTGGTCGCGGACGTTGAGTCGGTACAGTTCGAGCTGCTTTTCCAGGTCCGCCTCCTTATCCGCGACCTTATGCCACAAGGTGGTGGGGACCGATCCGACCTCTCGCGCGTGGTCGACTGCGCGATCGATGGTAGCGACGAGGCCCGTCAGTTCGGCCCACTGCTCGTTGCGGATAGTTGTGAGTACCTGGCTTGTCAGCGCGATGTTGGTCCTGACCAGGCGCGTGACCTCGCTCAACTGCATCTGAAGGCCGATCATGGCCAGCGCCGGCCCGATCGCAGCCGCGGTCTGCGCCGCGCTCACCGCAGTCACGGGGATGAAGCGGGCCTGAGCGACGAAGCGGCTGGAGGAGATCACCGTTCCGAGGTTCGCGCCATCCTTGACCGCGAGCGTTGCGCCGGCCCTCAGGAAAGTCTGTGTTGCGTCGCTGATCCTGTAGAGCCCCTGCGCGCTGGCGAATGCGTTTGCGAGGTTGCCGGCCACCGTCGCCGTGTTTCCTATCGAGGCAAGGGCCGTGGAGATCTGCTTGCGGTCGGTTGACGACACGAGCCCGAAGTCGAGTAGATCGGGCTTGAGTTCCGCCGGGACCTCGCCGAAGACGACAGCAACCCCTGGAAGCACCTCTGCCAGGACCGTCGATGCCATCGTTGAGTCGATGCCCGAGTCGGGTTTCGGATCGTACGCAACAGGTGAGTCGGCGGTGTTGTTCTGGCCGTTCTCCTCAGGCTCGGCGTTCTCTGTCGAGTCCGAAGGGTCCTGCATGCGATCTCCTCCCCGCGAAGTCGCGCAACGGTCAGACGTCGTCGGCGTTCACTGCCGAGCATACGGCTCGGCGTCCTGCGGTTCACGGCTCGTGCGCGGACAAGCAGATACAGGGACATGTCCGCCGGCTGGTGGCCGCCTGGCACGCGCCCGTGCTCTCCCGGGAGCAGGGGCTTGCTCGGCTCGTTCATGCGTTGCTTCCTTCCGCAGATCGGGGCGATGCGGTGGTGCACGTGGTGCAGCGGCCGTCGCCTGCGGGGTGGGCGCGGCGGGGCGTCGGGCCCGGGCAGGTGCGGCAGAGCGGCCAGCCGAGGCAGGCCGGGCAGAGGTCCTCGCCGGGGGCGGTTGCGGGATGGCCGCAGCCGGCGCATTCGGTAAGGGCCCGGTAGGTCAGGGCCTCGCTCACCGTGCGGGCGGCGGCGGAGCCGGTCATCGGCTGCGGCGGCGGGCCGTCCCACACGGGCTGGTCGTGGTGGTCGGCCGCGGTGGCGGGCGGCGGGTAGGCTTGGGCCGCGCGCAGGCGGGCGGCGACGATCGCACCGACCGTGGTCCGAACCGGATGGGGCAGGGGCCGGTCGGCGATGACGTGCAGCAGCTGCTCGCGGCTCCAGCCGGCTTCCAGCATCACGGTCACGACGCGGCCTTGATCGGTCAGCGCCTGCCCGGTCAGCAGCAGCTCGGGGCGAGCCGCCCCGAGGTCGAGCAGCAGCCGGATCCCCGCGTGCATCTCATCCGCCGCGGGCGCGGCTGGCGGGGACGCCGGCGTGTCCCGCCGGTCCGTCCGTCCCGGTGTTCGCGACGCGTCGCCGCGGCACGGACGGAGGGGTCTGGTGTTCTGCTTGTTGGTCTTCTTTCTGTTGGTGTTCTTAGTGGACCGATCAGCCAACGTAGGGTCATCCACTGGTGGAAAACCCGACTCTGGCTGTGACCTGCTACTTTGCAGAGCTGGCAGGTCGGTGAGGAAATACGACGCCGCACCGAGGGTGCCGTCTGGGCCGCGCTCCCGTTCCCGTACCAGGAAGCCGTGCTTCTCCAGCTCCTTCAGCCCGCTCTTGACGGCTGAGTCACCGTCGCGGCCACGACGTGCGATGTCGGCGACCGTCATCCGCCAGCCGTCCCGATGCGTGGAGAGCAGTCCGAACAGGCCCTTGGCCTTGAAAGACAACCGGGGGTCACGGAAGAGCCCGTTGGCGATCTGGGTGAACTGATCGGCCGCCATCACGCCCCGGCGGATTCCCGCCGGGAGGCCGCGAGCAGGCTCGGCCTCGGTGGACGTGACCATCACGTCGGTCTCGATCAGCGCGATGTCCAAGGTGGCCGGCCGGTCGGTGATGCAGTAGACGATCTCGCCGAGGGTGCCGTCCGGGCGGCGTAGGCGTTCACGGATCAGGTAGCCGTGCGCCTCGAGCTCCTGCAGGCCGGTGCGTACCGCTTCGCGTCCGTCCGGGCCCAGGCGAACGAGGTCGGTGACCGTCACCTGCCAGCCGTTCCTGTGCGTACTGACGTATCCGAAGAGCCCCTTGGCTTTGAACGACATCCTGGAGTCACGAAACAGCGCGTTAGCGATCTGGGTGAACTGATCGGCCGCCATCACGCCCCGGCGGATCCCCGCCCCGAAGCGGCTCACCGCCGTGTCTCCGACGCATGCCACGGGCGGCGCCTGCGGCGGCCCACCGGGCTCGCTGCTCTGGGCGGGCCGGGGGTCCTGGGCGTAGAGGCGTGCGTGTGTTCCATGGCCTCAGCTCACTGGCCGACCCCGACCAGGCCGATGGCCACGAGCCCCGACCATCGGTCACGATCCGGCAACGGAGCGGTCTAGCAGCCGTGGTCGGGCCCATGGGCGGGCCGACCACGGCGCCTTCAGCCCGGGCGCTCAGTGATTGCGCAGCCGCGGAAGGGTCTTCCGCAACCGGGCTGCGCAACCGGCTTGGGGTTCCTGCGCAGTCGAGTTGCGCTGGGACGGCTGCGCAGTCCGCCCGAGAGTTCCTGATCTTCTCTTGCACTGGTCCGTATCGCGCACTGCGCAGGCATCTGTCGCGGCCCGGCCGGCTTCCGTCTGCGCATTGGTGTGTCCGGGCCCTGTGGCCGGGCGGCACGTGATCGCACGGCGGCCGCCGGTCCGGGCAGCCCGCGCCGGACGCGATGGCCTGCCCGGGCAGGCCCATGGTTGGGGTCATGGTCGGGCCGACCATGACCATCCACTGCGCGCATTCGCTGAGTGCGCGGGGCTTCTCCCGGACTGCTGATGCCCCGGCCCCGCCGTCGCGGGCCGGGGCATCCAGCGCGGGGTCACTCGGATCAGAAGCTGAGCCCGGGGCCGTTCACGACGGCGTCTCCTCCGCGTCCGCTTCCACATGCTTGGCGAACTTCTCGTGTGCGCTCTGCCTGCTCATCATGAGCGGACCGGCGATCTCGTCCCAGGAGAAGCCGCCCTTGCGAGCCGCGCGCACAGCGTCCCGCTGCCAGGCCTCAACGTCCATCAGCAAAGAGGTAGCCGCGTGGACGGCCAGGAGCGGACGTACAGGCTCGCCGTCCGCGGTGAGGCGGCCGGTCAACTGGTCAAACGCTTCGTCCAGGTCGCTGATGAGCTGCTTCATGCGTTGGGTCTGCATGCGCCACAGGCTGGTCTCGCAGTGCCGTTCCCATTCCTGCTTCAGCTGCACGTCGCAGGCGTCGGGGTCGGTGAAGTCGACCGGGCGGCGAGGCCCTCGCCATCCGCAGTGGCAGATGACGCGCAGGCCTTGGGCTTTCCGTCGTCCCCCGTTGCCGTCGTACTTGTAGGACCACGCCCAGTTCACCCGCCTTTTCCAGGTCTCTTCGGCGTCCTCGAACGTGTCGCGCTCGGCGTCGGTTCCGTCCGACAGGACGGCCACCACCCATCCTTCGTGGTTGTCGCCTTCGCTTTCGTTGTCGCCTTGCGAGTACAGCCAGCCCATGGCCCCCTCCTCGACTCCCGTCAATCTCGTCAGGCAATCCTGACGATACAGAAAACGTCAGGTTTCGAGACAGGTTGCGCAGCATTGGCGCACCCGACTGCGCAGCGGCGAATGGGCGGTGCGCAATCGGCCTGTGCAGCCGGCCGAGGATCCTGCGCAGTCGATGCACGGTCAGGCTGCGCAGTCGGTCCGACGGTTCCTGTTCTTCCGGCGCGCAGTGGGCACTGCGCACCTGCCTGTGTCCCGGGAGCTGCCGGTTACACATCGCGGGGGAACCGGTGGATGAGCGTCACGTGGTCGCCCAGGAGCTCGTCTGATCCGCGACCGCGGGCGGGCCCCGATGTCCCGTCGTCCGTTCACGGCCAGCCGTGGTCGGGCCTGTGGTCGGGCCGACCATGACCCCGACCACGGGCTTCGTGTCCCCATCGTGACCTTGGTCGGGGTCTGGTGGTCGGTGGTCGGGTCGGGGGCGGCGGGTTTTCTCGAGGTCAGCAACATCCGGTTCTGACCTGGGAGTTTGACCATGTCCCCTGGCAAGCAGGCCTCCAAGGGCGAGGCTGCTGCTGTGATGGCGGCGGGTGCCCGACTGGAGGCGATGCGGCGCCGGGCACGGCTGTCGCGGGTAGCGGTGCTGACCGCCATCGCGGCCGGCCCCATCGCCCTGTGCGTCGCCGTCGCCTCCACCCCGACCACGGTTCAAGCGGCCACCCCGAACAAGCCCACCGCTGTGCGCACCGCGGCGGCCGCCACGGATCCGGGCGGCTATGCGCAGCTGTTCCTGAGCGCCTGGTTGCGCAGCAGCGCCGGCGAGGAGACGAGTGCGCAGGCGCGGCTTGCGCAGTCGATGGCGCCGGGCGTCGACCTGCCCACCCCCGTCCCCGATGCGCATCTGGCGCCGCAGTCTGTGACGGCGGTGCGCACTGCGCAGCGCGGTGGTGGCACGTGGTCGGTGACGGTGGCTGCGCAGTACGCCGACGGCTCGGTGCGGTACTACGCCGTGCCGGTGATCTCCGACCGGGCGGGCACCTCGTTCGCGGTGACGGGTGCCCCCGGCGTGGTGGCCGGTCCGGCTCGCGCATCGGTTCCGAAGTCGCCGTACGGCGTGAGCGTTCCCGACGGGAATCTGTCCTCGGCAGTCGAGGAGTTCCTCGCCGCCTACCTGACGGGTGCCGGAGAGGTCGACCGCTATCTCGCGCCCGGTGCGGCGGTGGCGCCGGTCTTGCCCGCCCCGTACACGGCGGTCGCCGTCCAGCAGGTGTCCGCGGTCGAGGAGGCCGCGGCCGCGGAGAAGGTTCCGGCTGACGGCACGACGGTGCGTGTCCTGGCTTCAGTGGAGGCCCGGGACGCCGCCGGCCGGTGGCCGCTGGCGTATGAGCTCACGCTCAAGGCCCGCTCTGGCCGGTGGGAAGTTGCGGCGCTGGAGTCCGGGACTGCAAGCAACGGGGGTGCGCGGTGAACGCGGTGCACAGCTTCATGCTCGCCGGGCAGTTGAACGACCTCGGCACCTCGTGGATCAACATGTTCAAGGACTGGGCGACCAAGGGCCTGCAGGCGGGTCTTATCTGCCTCGTCGTCGTGATCATGATTCAGAAGTTCAGCATCAAGGCCGGGATCGGCGCCTTGCTGCTGATGATCGCTGCCCTCGGGCTGTACAACTCCCGCGACGATCTCGCGAACATGTTCACCGACGAGGTGAAGAACCCGGCCAAGGGCGCACCCGCCGTCCCTGGCATCGTGCAGTCCCAGCTCCCCGCCTCCCGTGACCACTCGCCGGGCGTCGGAGGCTGGCTGTGAGCGCGGCCGCCGCGGCACGGATGGGCCGCTTCTACACCTCTGCCCGCCGCCACCCCTGGGTGCTGGGCAAGGTCGCTGACTGGAAGATCCCCCTCGGCCCCTACACGCCCGCGCAGATCGCTCTCGCCGTCGGTGGCGGCTTCCTGCTGATCAAGACGATCAGCTGGTGGTCGTGGATGTTCCCCCTGCCCATCGTCGCGTGGGTGCTGGCCATCTGGGCGGTGCGCCGGCCGAAGATCCGTGGCCGGGCCCCGATGCAGGCCGCGTTGGGCTGGGTGCTGCTGGGCTGGCAGCCCCGCGGAGGGCGGATCGGCGGGCGGGCCGCCCGCGACCGCGCCCCCCAGGCGCTGCTCGGCGGCTTCACCATCGAGGACGCGCCCGCGTCCGGCCCTGCTGCCCAGGTCGCGCCGTTGCGTCCGGGTCAGCGGCCTTCGGAGCGGGCGCAGCGCCCGGGCCCGCCCACAGTCCACTCGTCCGCGCCCCGCCGCACGCAGCCGGTTGCTGCTGCGGTTGCTGCGGGTCCGGTGTCGGGTGTGCAGCAGCTGCTCGCGCTCGCCCAGCAGGGGGGTGCGCGATGAGGGTTCCGATCCGTCACATCGCCGGGCATCTGGTGTGGTCGACGCAGGGCAGTGTGTGGGCCGTTTACCGGCTGCATCCCGGCCCCGACGCGCAGGGACAGCGTGAGGAGACCGTCCAGGGCACGTACGTGCCGGCGGCGGTCCGCGACGAACAGCTCGCCAAGATCACCCATCTGGTGCGGTCGTTGTCCGGGGCGCCCCGGTTGTTCGGTCTGTGCGCGCAGGTCGACCCGGGTGAGATCGCCCTGAAGATGATCGAGGGCATCGAGCCGGCCGAGCAGGCACCCGGTGCGGGCCGGCACCCGTGGGTGGAGAACGTCGAGGCCACCCTGGATCTGCTGGACGAGCAGGAGATGCACCGCCGCACCCTGTGGCTGGCCGTGCCTCTGCACACTGAGAACACCAGCCTGCAGGTCGCGGCCACGCTCGGTGCGGCGTGGGCGGAGATCGCACCCATGCTGGGCATGCCCCCGGCACCGGTGGCACGGCGTGAGGTGACCGCCTACCGCGAGCAGGCCTCCCGGGTCGAGGCCGCGCTCGCTGGCGGCATCGCCTTCAGGCCCGCCCGCCCAGCGGAGATCGTCTGGATGATCCAGCACGCCCTCCACCGCGGCCTGGCCGAGCCACTGCTGACCGAGGCCGAGACCAGCGACCTGTATGGCGGGCACATCCGTGACGGGGTGCTGCGCTCCCCCAGCTACGCCGACCTCGGCCAGGTCCGCCTGCACGAGGGCGGCATCGATCCCGACCTCGACGACGTCGACGAGCTCAAGAGCGCCGGCCAGATCACGCGGTCGGGCCACAAGGCCTGGTGGCGCGTGAATGCCAGCTCGCCGCTCGGCCGGCGCTGGCTGCAGGTCGAGTCCGACGCAGGGGTGGGCTACCAGGCGCAGCTGGCGCTGGCCGAGTGCCCGCCCGCCGTCAGCCAGGACGCCGCTGATCTGTTCGCCCAGCTGGAGATGCTCGACTTTCCCGTCGACTACACCGTCGACCTCACGCTCGTGCCCGCGGAGAAGGCCCGCGACCAGGTGCGCCGCAAGAAGAACGAGCTGATCGACCAGGCCGACCAGTACGACGCCCGCCCCACCGGCATGCCGGCCTCGCTCACCGAGGCCGCCCGGGACCTGGGCGAGCTGGATGCCCGCCTGTCCCGCACTTCCGTGGAGGTCGAGGTCCAGTCGGTGACCGTGCTGACGGTGTGGGGGCCGACCGCGGCCGTCTGTGACGCGCGGGCGCGGGCCCTGGCCGCGCTGCTCGCGGGTGCCGACTACCGCGCCGTGCGCCCGGCCGGCCTGCAGGAGGCCTTGTTCGCCCTGGGACTGCCCGGCACCGTCCGCCCGGGTGTGGTGCGGGAGTTCACCCAGCACCAGGTCTCCGAGGACTGGGCTCTGTCTGGGGCCTTCACCGCGGCCAAGGTCGGCGACCCGAACGGAATGTTCCTCGGTATCGATCTGGACTGCGGTACCACCCGCCCCGTGATGATCAACGTGGCCGATGCGCCCAAGGTCGACGCGTCGGCGTCCATGGGGATCGTCGGGGATCTCGGCGCGGGCAAGAGCGTGCTGCAGAAGCTGATCGCGGAGGCGGTGTGGGCGCGTGGCGGCTGCGCGATCTGCATCGACCGCACCCCGGTCCGCGAGTGGGCGACCTTCGCCCGCAACGCGGCCAAGGGCCGTGTCCAGATCATCGACGCCGCCCAGGCCGAAGTGTCCATCGACCCCCTGCGGATGTTCGACGGGCCGGAGGGCCGCCACTACGCCCTGTCCTACCTCACCTTGCAGCTCGGCATCGGTCCGATGAGCACCAGCGGCGAGGTCCTCCACCACGCCGTCGAGCAGGCCGCCGCCGGAGATCAGCCGTCCATGCACCGCGTCCTGGAGGTCCTCGAGGAGATGGCCACGCGCGAGGCGGGCAAGCGGCAGGACGCGGCTGCGACCCTCGCCGGCCTCATCCGGGTCGTCGCCACCAACTCCTTGGCCCGGATGGTCTTCGACCCGACGCTGCCGCCTGTGCGGCTGGACGCGTCCAGCGCCTCCGACATGATCGTGATCACCACCACGGGTCTGAAGCTGCCCCCGAAGGCCGCGTTCGCCAACCCAGAGATCCTGCATCAGCAGCCGCTGGAGGCGTTGATCGGCCGCGCGGTGCTCTACCTGATCGCCGCGATCGCCCGGCAGACCGCGTTCGAGGACCCGGAGCGGTTCACCGCCGTGGTGCTGGACGAGCTGTACTGGCTCACCAGCTCGGCCGAGGGCACCGCATTGGTGCACGAGATCCTGCACGACGGCCGCAAGCACGGCGCCGGGCTCATCGCTGGATCTCACGACGCCGATGAACTGGGCCCGGACCGCGGGCTGATGGCCTACCGGGCGCTGGCCCGCACCGCCGACCGCGAGCGCGCTCGGCGCGGCCTGGAGTTCATCGGCCTCGACCCGAACGACGGCGAGCTGTTGCGGCTGGTGACCACCGGCCTGTCCCCGGTCGGCCACAGGGGCAGGGAGGGCGAGTTCCTGCTGACCTGCCCGCGGCAGAACACCGGCCGCATCAAGGTCTCCATCCCGCGCATCGCGCGCATCACCGCCTCCATCACCACCACGCCCGGACGCCGCCCGGGCACCGCCTCGCCCCCATTTTCTGAACCGCTCGCCGGTGAGGTCGAAGACGCACGTCCGAAGGAGCACGCCTGATGACCACATCTTCCTGGGACCGCTCCCGAAGCGTTGCCTCAGTCGCGAGCGTCCTCACGGTGATCGCCGTTGTCGCCGGTGCGGTCATCCTCGCTCTCGGGGCGGGGGTGCCGGACACGTGGTGGCCGCAGACCGGACAGGCCTTCGCCGCCGACGCCCACACCACGCACCAGAACCCATGCGCCCGGATCATCGGGCCGGCCAAGGCCTACTGCGAGCGGGGCGCCACGACCACCGCGGCTGCCCAGCGGGACGTGGCCGGTGGCGTGTGGAGGCTGGGGACGGCCGGTGCGGGTGTGGCTGCCCTGGTGGTGTGGCGGCGGAGGTCGACTGCTGGGCAAAGGCGGCGCTGACGTGTTCCGTCCAGACCGCGCGACCCTGCGTTCCGCCGGCTTCGTCGTGCTGCTCACCGGCGTGTTCCTTCTGGTGAACACCCAGGTCGTGTATGCGGCCGGCAGCAACAGCGAGACCGGAGACCTGCTCGCCCCGCTGAACATCACCTCCTCCGAGGGTGTGCCGATCGACGGATACGACCTGAATGCCGAGGGCGGATCCATCGTCGCCTTCAAGACGCAGGCCCTGGCCTTCGCCCTGTCGGGCCTGTTCACCCTGATCCGGCTCCTGGTCGGGCTGGCGGGGTGGGCGATCGAGGTCGCCTTCCGGTTCCCGCTGCTGAAGATCCTCGCCCGGCCCGCGCAGAAGGTCGCCGACACCTACGGCACCGTGGTGGTCGACACCCTGGGGCTGAAAGGTCTGCTGCTGGCCTGGGCGTTCGTCTTCGCTGGGTTCATGATCGTGCGCGGGCGGGTCGGCCGCGGTCTGAGCGAAATCTTCCTCACCCTGCTCATCGGGGCGATCGCCGCCTCGGCTCTCATCCGCCCCGACACTCTGCTCGGCCCTAACGGCCCGTTGGGGCAGTCCCAGCAGGTGGCCGCCGAGGTCGCCCAGCGGAGCGTGAACTCCTACGACTGGGGCGGCAAGCTCGCCAGCAAGGCTCCCTGTGACGGCATGGCCGGCCAGCAGGAAACCAAGTGCATGGAGCTCGATGGGACAGGGCCCGTCTCTGCTCAGGAGGTGGCCCGCCCCCTTCAGGATTCGATCACCAACGCTCTCGTCGTGAAGCCTTACATGCTGCTGCAGTACGGGCGCATCCTCGACCCGGCCAAGGAAGCCGACCGCAAAGCGTATGCCGTCCACCTCAAATGGATCACCGGCGGATACAAGGCCGGCAACGTCAAGGTCTCAGAGCACGGCAAGGACGTCTGCCGCAAGATCCGCGGCCCGGGAAGGAAGTACTGCGAGCGCGGCTTCCAGGAAGGCGTGCCCAGCGGTAAGGACACCGAGGACGGTCTGCCAGCTCTCACCCCAGGCGGGGAACTACTCGACTCTTCGAATGCGATCGTCACGGACGAGGACCGTGAGTTCGCCGCCTTCCTCGCGGACATGAAGCGGGCGGGTGATGTCGGCAAGTCCTGCGCCGCCTACGCCGAGAAGCCCACCTGGTGGCGAGTCGGTGGCGCCGCGCTGCTGCTGATCGCCGCCCTGTTCATCTGCGGCATGCTCCTGTCCAGCGCCATCGTTCTGCTCGGCACCCAGGGTGTCTGCGCGGCCGCGGCGGCCGCCGGCGGCGTCACGTTCATCGCGGGCATGCTGCCGGGGCCCGCGCGGCAGAGCGTGTGGAAGTGGCTGTCCCTGTGGGGCATCGCGGTCCTGGCCGTCGTCGGGGTCTGCGCGTTCATCCCGTTCTTCGGCATCGCTGTCGACGCCACCATCACCAACGGTCCCCAGCTGATGGTGGAGCGGATCCTACTCATCGACGTCCTCGCCATCGCCGGCGCGGCCGGGCACCGCAGGCTCCTGGCCGGCATCACCTCCTTCGGCCAGCGCATGGCCATGCGGATGCGGTACGCCAAGGTCGGCGGCACCCACATGCCGGGCGACACCTCCGAACTCGGCGCCGCGCTCGCCATGAACTCCCCTGCGGGCGGATACGGCGGAGGATTGCGCGCCTTCACTGGGGGTGGTGGCGGTCGATTCGGGATGCTCGGCACCCGCCAGCGGTTGATGGGCGCGCTGACCTCTCTGTTCGACGGTGCGGGAATGCCGGTGGACACCGGCGGGATCCTGGCCGATGCCACCGCTGAAGCCCGGCGTGGTCTGGCGCCGCTCACCGCAGCTGCGGCCGTTGGTGGGCTGGGCGCCCGCCTGGGCAGGAAGGGCGCGCACTGGCTGCTCATCGGCCGCCGCCCGGACAAGGAGCAGTTGGCCAAGTGGCGCAAGCCCACCGCCGAGGGGGACCTGGGCGCGGGCGGCCCGCCGGACGGCGGGAACGGTGGGTCTGATGGCACGGGGCCGCGCCAGCCCTCAGGGCCGCCCGACCGGTACCGCAACGGCCAAGGGCAGGTCGTCGACCGCAACACCGGGCAGGTCCTGCACGACCAGAACAGCGACCGCACGCTGCTGTCGACGCGGGCCCACAACCGGCTGGTGCGCTTCCGGGGTTACCGGATCCTGCACCGCGGCGGCCGGGCCGCATACGGGGCCACGGTCGGCCTGCCGGCCAACGTGCGCCGGGCGCGGTCGGGGGGCTCGCGCTACTCCCAGGACGTCCGCCAGCAGGTGCGGGTATGGGGCAACACCGTGCGCGAGGACGGCCGTGCCTGGACCGACACGGGACGGCACGTCTCCCGCGTCATGCGGGAGCAGACCGACGACCGCGGCGGTCCCGGTCCCTTTGCCAGCCGCCGCCTGCCCACCGCAGCCACTCCGGCAGCTCCGCCCCGCCCGACCACGCCTGCCCGGCCTGCGCCGTCCGGTCGTCCTGCACGGCGGCCGGCCTCCGGCCCGACGCGGCCGACCGCGCCCGCGGTCGGTCCGTCGGCAACGCCGGACCCGGCGCCGTCCCTGCGCCGGGACGGCGCTGCGCCGCGGCCTCCTGCCAACCTCGGCGGTCCGGTTCTTCCCGGAGGCGGGGGTGCCCGCAACCGCACGCGCGACGAAGCGCGGGCCCGGATGCAGGAGTTGATGCGCAGGACCGCCCCCGAGGCCGAACGCCTGCGCCAGGAGCGGTCTCGGCGGCGGCCCGAGGACGGTGAGGACGAGTGAGAATGCCGGGACGCCGTGTGAGGCGGTGGGGGTGCATGGTGGGTCTGCTGATGTTCGCCGCCGTGTGCTGTGCCGCACCGGTAGGGAACGCGATCAGCGCGTACGTCGCGCTGCAGGCGGGCGCACCGGGCGACGGCGGAATCGCCGAAGGCGGCAGCGCCGCGGACATTCCCGCTCGGATGCTGACCGCCTACAAGAAGGCCGTCCAGCAGGTCGGGAAGTACGCGCCGAAATGCCGCGGCATGCGGTGGCCGATCCTCGCCGGGATCGCGAAGGTCGAGTCCAACCACGCCGCCGGACGCAACGTCGCCGACAACGGCGACATCCGCCCAAAGATCTACGGCGTGCTCCTCAACGGCTCCGGCCAGGGCGGCAACACCACCGTCTTCCCCGACACCGACGGCGGCAAGTGGGACGGCACCGCGAACGGGGAGCGCGCAGTGGGCCCTTTCCAGTTCCTGCCCTCCACCTGGGAGGGAATCGGCAAGGACGCCAACGGCGATCGTGTCGCCGACCCGCACAACGCCGACGACGCCGCCCTCGGCGCCGCGATCTACCTGTGCGGAGGCGGCCGTGACCTGACGCAACGATCGCAGCTGAAGGCCGCGATCTTGCAGTACAACCACTCCGAGGAGTACGTGGCGAACGTGCTGGGGTGGATCGACCAGTACACGGCAGCCGCCAAGGGCCCCGACCTGAAGAACGTCTCCGGGACCGTGCGCACCGTCATCGATGCCGCGCTCTCCCAGCGGGGCGTGCCCTACTCGTGGGGCGGGGGCAGTACAAGCGGCCCGTCGTACGGGATCTGCTGCTCACCCAGCGGCAAAAGCGGCACGACGATCAAGGGCTTCGACTGCTCGGGGCTGACCACCTACGCCTACGCCCAGGCCGGCATCAGCCTGCCGCGCACCGCGGCCGCGCAGGCCGGTCGTGGCCAGCGGATCCCCGCCAGCCTCGGCACGGACGCCCTCAAGCCCGGCGACCTCGTCTTCTACGCCTACGCGCCCGGACGCGATTCCACGATCTATCACGTCGGCATTTACCTCGGCAGCGGCCAAATGATCAACGCCCCTCGCCCTGGCACCGTCGTACGGCTGGACTCGGTCAACGCCATGTCCGGCTACGCGGGGGGAGCGCGGCTGCTGTGACCACGACTCCGCGCTCTCCACGTCTGCTGGTGCTGAGCACCGTCATCCTGGCCGTTTTCGGTGGCGTCTCCCTGCTGGGCGTGTCGCACGAGCAGCGGCCATCCGCCCCGGCAGCGGTGTCGGGTGCACCCGCAGCCACGGATCCGTCAACGGCTGCTCTGCCTCCCACCAGCCAGCCGGACATCGCCACGCCGCCTCCCCCGGCATCGGCTCCGTCCTCCGCATCGACGCCGTCAGCCACCGAGCCCGCGCTTCCACCCCATGGCGAGGGGCCGGCCGGCGATGGGGCCATCCAGCACTCCCTTGAGACGGCCTGGCCCCCCGACCTTCCCGCAGGCGTCGAACAGCAACTCCTCACCGCGGGCCGCGCGCTGCTGCGCGCGGACGCCACCGGCGTCGGCCGCGGGAACTGGCCGCAGGTGTTCCCCGCCTCTAACCGGGCGGTGGCGCCGGCGTTCGCCACCGCGCGTTTCCGCATCCAGGCTGCCATCGCCCGCCGAGATGGCAGCCCGGACAAGGCGGTGGTCCATCTGGTCTGGGCCGGCACGGACCGCGGCGGCACCTTCACCGACCTCCGCATCACCGACTGGCACTTCACCCGCACCAACGCACTGAAGGGGGCGTCCACGTGGACTCCGCAGACCCGTTTCTGACTGGCCAGAGCTCCGCATCGGCATCCGGCCAGGTGCTCGGCCTCGTCTTGGGCATCGTTCACAGCGTCGCCTGGCTGATCACCTACTGGTGGGTGGTGGCCTTGGCCGCCGTGGCGGTCTGGGCCACGGGCGAGGCAGCAGTGCGTCACCTGGCGCGGAAGGCCTCGGCCGAACGGATGGCGCTTGAGCTCGTACCGTCGCGGCACTTTGATCCTGGTCTGGAGGAGATCTTCCGCCGGGGTGTGCAACTCGCCCGGGCGTCGACGAGCATGCCGTGGTGGGCGCCGCGCCGGTCGAAGACCGTGCAGATAAGGTTGCGCGCCGATGGCTCCAGCCCGCTGCGCTACCGCATCGAAGGCCCGGCCGGCGGTGAACGCCTGCTGTCGATCACGCCGTTCGGTCCGGCCGTCACCGTGATCCGGGCCCGTCCCCTCATCGACCGGCCCCGTGACCACGTGGTGCGGGCGGAGTTCATCCTGCGTGGTAAGCCGACCGCACCCCTGCGTCAGGTTCCGCTGAACCCCGACCCGTTGCAGCCGCTGATCGACGCCGTCTCGGACCTCCGTGCGGAGCTGGGGGACCTCGCCGAGATCCGGCTCGACATCCAGCGCGCCCCCAAGTGGGCACTGCGGGCGCGTCGTCTGCAGCTGATGGGCGACGCGCGACGCGCGGAGCGGCGCGAGGCCCAGCGGGCCGCCCGGTGGGTGCGGCAGGACGCCACCGGCATCGAGGACTCGCTCACCTGGCAGCTGCAGCAACTGGTAGCCGGCAAGCAGGGCGGAGGCGGGCGCCGACTGGTCATGCCGCCCGTCCCGCGCCGGGTGGACCCGGAGGAGGCGCTGGGCAAGCTCGCCGAGGACGACCACCTGGTCCGAGTGCAGCTGCTGGTGATGTGCGCCTCGAACACCGAGGGCCGCGCCGAGGCCCGGCTCGCCCAGATCCAGGCCGCCCTGGATGTGTTCGGCGGGGGCTCGCGCTGGGCGATGCGCGGCTGGAGGGTGGGCCCCTGGCGGTTCGGGGCGGACCGCTGGCCCAGCCGCCGCAGCTTCGAACGCCGCTGGACTCTGGGGCACTCCCAGCCGCCCCGTCCGAACTGGGTCCGCCTGGAAGAGCTGACCGGCCTGCTCAAGCCGCCTACGACGCACTGCCGTCTGCCTCTGCTCGCCGGCGACCTGCCGACGTTCGAGTATGGCAATCCCGAGCTGTTGCTGCAGGGGATCTACCGCGGCCCGGACGGCCGTCGGCGCCTGGTCGCCACCTATGCCAAGGAGACGCTGTTCGAGGTCGGGGTGGGCAAGGCGGGCGGCGGCAAGACGGAGCGCGCCCTTGCCCAGGCGATCGGCTGGGCGCATGCCGGAGGCGGGCTGATGTTCGTCGACCCGCACCGCGACTCGTGGCCGCGCGCCCTGCCGTTCCTCGCCCACGACCACCTGATGTCGCGGATCGCGCTGATCGACCTCAACGCCAGTGGGCCTGCTTCGCAGCTCAGTTGCTGGAACCCGATCGGTATGCACCAAGGCCAGGTCGCGCACGAGGTCGTCGAGGCGACCGCCGACGCCTACGCGTCGGTGCTCGGCTGGGATGACGCCACCGCTCCCCGCGCGCTGACCATCTTCACTGCCGCCTTGGCGGTGCTGGTGGCCGTCAACGAGACCGCCTGCCGGGCCGGACGGCCGGAGGACCAGGCCACGATCTTTCACGTGCGGTCCCTGTTGACCGACCCGGTCTTCCGCACGACGGCGCTCGCCGCGGTCGAGGGGCGGCTGGACGATGAGACCCGCTCCTGGTGGCAGACCGTGTTTCCCACGCTGCCCACCGACGCGTTCGCCGTTGTCCTCAATCCGATCGCCCGTCTGGCCGCGAACCCCGTCACCCGCGCCTTCCTCGGGCAGCCGGCCGGTGTCTACAACATTCGGGACGCGATGGACTCGCGGATGATCGTGTGGGTGTGCCCGGGCGGGAATGGGCCCACCCACCGGCTGATCACCGCGCTGCTCGCCCGGGACCTGCTGCGCGCCGTGCGCTCGCGCCGCGACACCCCCGAAGCCCAACGGGTACCGTTCCGCCCGTACTTCGACGAGCTGATCACCCTCACCGGCGCGGCCCCAGAAACGATCGCCGCGATGTTCGAGGACTTCCGTAAGTACAAGGTGCACGTCCATGGCATGACCCAGCTGCTGGCCCGCCTTCCCATCCCGGTGCGACTGTCGTTGGTGCAGAACGCCTCCACCCTGGCTTCGACCGCGGGGTCGCAGTCCGCCATCGCCCCGATCACTGCCGAGTGGGGTGACCGTCCCACTCCGGATGTCGTTGCCGCTCTGGACCGCTTCGAGCACTACATGTCGCTGACCGTCGAGGGCCGCCGTGTCGGGCCTGTCCGGATCACCGGCCCGCATCTGGACGACGTGTTCGCCGACTACGCCCGCCCGGGCCAGGCCAGGGCGCTGGAACGCGCCGCCCGGGCTACAGCGGGCGCCGCCCCGCTGGAGGCGCTCACCGCCAGGGCCGAAGCCCAGCTCACCCGCGTAAGCACCTTCCTCGCCCAGCACACCTCCGCCGCCCAGCCGGCCGTCCATCTGCAGAAGAGGAACTACAAGTGACCACTGCCTTCGAGACAACGCCGTCCACCCGTACGCCCAGCCCCATCGAGCCGCTGCCGCATCAGCTTCTGGTCGTGCTCGGCCAGCACCGGATGGCGACCACTAGCCAGCTCCACCAACTGCTGCGGCCGGGGACCGCGCGGCAGACCGTCTCCGCGCCGCTCAACAAGCTGCGCCGCGACGGCCTGGTGGACTACACCGTGCTGCCGCAGTCCAACCGGTCCCGCGCCTGGTACCTCACCAGCGAGGGCGTACGGCTGACGAAGGACTTCCCCGCCCTGCGCGGACGCCCCGCATATCCGATCAACTCGGCCACGGCGGCCTCGCTGAAGACGCCACACACCCTGACCGTTCTCCGCACCCACCTCGCGTTCGTCACCGACGCCCGCCGCCGCGGCGACGAGCACGGCCACCTGGACTGGACACCGGAGGTCTCCCACCCACTCAGCGATGGCGAGCGGATCATCACGGACGCGGTCATGCACTACACCCTCATCGAGGGTGAGGAGCGCACCAAGCTGCGAGCCTTCGTCGAGGTCGACCGGGCAACGATGGGCAGCGAGCGGCTCGCCTCCAAGCTGATCGAGTACGCGCGGCTGTGGTCGTACGAGCCGCAGCCCTTCGGCCGGCCACGCTCGCGCCAGCCCGCCAGCCCCGGGGCGGTGTGGCTGCGCTGGTATCCCGTGTTTCCCCGGGTGTTGTTCGTGCTGACCGGGGCCTCCCGGTACGTCCTGGGCAACCGGATCAGTGACCTGCAGGCCATGGTGGCGGAGCACCCGCTGGTGGGCACGCTGGCCCGGCAGGTGCCGATGGGCGCGGCAGTCCTGGAGGACCTCGAGGACCCGGGGCCCACCGGTGACGTCTGGGTGCCTCTGGCCGGCGGCGATTCGAGGCCCTGGACCGAGCTGTGACATGGCGGCGCTGCGGCCGGTCGTGCGTCTCAGCCTCGCAACTGCCTCCTGCGCGGAGCGCGATGCCCGCCGGCGCGGTGACGGTTGGGTACGCGAGGCTGTGGACGTACGAGCCGCAGCCCGTCGGTCGGCGGCGGCAGGCGGCCGGGCCCGGCTGGTTGCGCTGGTACCCGGTGTTTCCCCGGATCTTGTTCGTGCTGACCGGCACAGGGCGTGAGGCGATGGACAACCGGATCAGGGACCTCAAGGCGATGGTCGCCCTTCACCCGCTCGTGGCCGATATGGCCCGCAAGGTGCCACTGGGAGCGGCCGTCCTGGAGGACTTGGACGAGTACCGCCCCACCTCTGACGTGTGGGTACCGCTGGCCGGCGACAAGCCTCGTCCGTGGACTGGGCTATGACCCCCATCCGTCTCACTCACGAGACGCGCTCCGGCGAGAGGCCTCCGGTGGCCTGTGACGCCGCTGGGACCGGCTTCGGGAATAACCGGCGCGCGGAGATCTCGTTCTCACGCACGGCAGTGCCAGAAGGTCCGGCCCGGTCCGGCGATCACGTCCTGAGATGTGCTGGCGCGACGAGCGAAGACACAGAACTACAAATCGACCTCCGGTTCCGAAAGTGACCGGATACATCCCGAGTTGTGCGAGTGGACTCGCATAGCGAGCTGGGAAGCTGGCTGGCATATGCGTAATCTTGCGGTCACGCAAGCGCATCATCGCAGTTGGACCAGGCCGCGGTTCTGGGCCACCGCACGTCGGAGGCCGGGGGTTGCGGTCGACCGCACCGCGTCGTACGGGGAGGCAACGTGAAAGCTACACAACAGCGCTCAACGGGGCGCGAGCACGCCGTTGTTCGCAACCGGAAGCACGCAACCGCGCTGTTCCTCACCGGAAGTCTGCTGGTGCTGGCTGCGTGCAGCGGCCACGATTCGGACACGTCGTCCAAGCCCAGCTCTACCCCTACGGCTGTCTCGCCGGCGCCCAGCTCCACCGTCGACGCCGCCGTCCTCGCGGCGTACACCAGCTCCTGGGATGCACAGACCGAGGCCTACAGCAAGGCGTCCTCGGCGGGCACCGACCTGAAGAAGAACACCACCTTGAGGGCCCTGTTCGATATCGAACACGACCTCGAGGTCATGCGGAAAGCCGGACAGGTGACCACCGGCAAGCCAGTGATCCGTCCGAAGGTCGTCAAGGTGACCAACACCAAGATCCCCACGGCCACGGTGACGGACTGCATCGACACGACACACTGGACGCTGATCGACAAGGCCTCGAAGAAGAAGGTCCCTCTGCCCACGACACGGCTCATCAAATACGTCAGCACCGCAACGCTTGAAAAGTGGGGGACGAAGTGGATGGTCACGAAGTTGACCGCTCAAGAGCAGGCCTGCTAACTCGGCGCCTCGCCGCACTCACCGGTGCCCTCGCCCTGGCCTCGGCGGGCGTCGCGCACGCTGACGGTGATCCCGACGTTGGTGCCGGTAAGTGCCAGGTCATCAAGTTCTGCGTCGACGTAGGCGTGGGTGACCAGACCGGCGGCAACGGCGGGCAGGCCGGTGGCTCGCAAGGCGGCAGCGACAGCGGCGACAGCAAGATGGACTGCAAGTACACCAAGGTCGATCCGAAGCCACCGGCCGAATGGCCGGGCTGGAAGGGTGCCGACCCGAAGAAGAACGACCTGTACTTCTACGGGTGCACGGACGGCGGTCAGGACAACCCGGACGGCTTCGTCGTCGTGCCGGCCGGTCAACCCCCTGTGCCGCAGGTGGATCCTCGCGAGCTGGCTCAGCGTGCGGTCGACTCCATGACGCTCCTGGGACCGGACATCGCCAGCCCGCGCCCGGCCGGGAAGTACACCGTGGGTGTCCCGATGTGGATGTGGGTCAACCAGAGCCCCACAACGTACGGACCGAACACCGCATCGGCCACGGCAGGCGGCATCACCGTCACTGCGACCGCGAAGGTCTCGAAGATCGTGTGGACGATGGGCGACGGTGCTTCCGTGACGTGCAATGGGCCGGGAACGCCCTACACGTCGTCCGCTGGCATGGCCCAGTCGCCGACCTGCGGACATGTGTACGCCAAGACCTCGGCCGGCGCCCAGAACGGCAAGTTCCCAGTGACCGCGACCTCGACATGGACGATCAACTGGCAGGGCGGCGGACAGGCCGGCCAGCTCACCGAGGTCCGGCAGACCAACGTGCAGGTGGCCGTCGGCGAAGTCCAGGTCGTCAGGTAACGCCGCCGGAAGGACAGAACCGTTGAGCAAGACCGAAGAACGAGTAAGCACAGCCCCGAGCGGCGTCCCCCAGCAGGGACACGTGGCCACTCCGGTGGCGCCGCCCCGAGTGTCAGCCCGCAGGCGACGCCCGGGCGTCATCGCCCTGTCGTTGGCGCTGATCGCCGCCGGTGGCGCCGGTGTTGCCGTCCTGCTGCTCCAGGTCGGCAACCGCACGGATGTGGTAACCGTGGTCCGCGACGTCCAGGTCGGCCAGGTGCTCACCGAGGATGACCTTGGCAAGGCATCCATCGCCCTGGACCCGGCCGTCAAGGCGGTGCGCGCCGACGACCTGAAGTCAGTGGTGGGCAAGCGGGCCGCCGTGGAACTCAAGCCCGGCTCCCTCCTCACCCCCTCGCAGGTGACGAAGGACAACCTCGTCAAGGCCGGCGAGCAGTTGGTGCCGATCGGTCTGGAGCCCAAGCAGATCCCTGCCACCGCGCTGGTGCCGGGCCAGAAGGTCAAGCTGGTGCACGTCCCGGCCCAGGGCACCACGGATACCGGCAAGGCGTCCGACGCCGCGCCGCAGACCATCGACGGCCGGGTAGTGAAGGCGTCCGCTGCCGCGCCGGGTACGGGAATCGTGGTCGTCGACGTTGCCACCTCTGCTACCGACGGCCCCACGGCCGCCGCGTGGGAGGCGGGCGGCGCCCTGCGGCTGGTCCTTGCTGCCCCGGACGGTAACTGATGGCTGTGATCGCGCTCGCAGGCTGCAGCGGTTCGCCCGGCGTGACCACGAGCGCTCTGGCCCTGCTGCTGGCGTGGCCACTTGAGGCGGGCCGGCGGATGATTCTGGCCGAGTGTGACCCAGACGGCGGAGCCGTACTGCACGGCCTGCTGCAGGGCACGCTCGGCGACCGGTACGGGCTGCGCAACCTCTCGGTCGCCGCCCGCAAGGGCGAGTTCAGCGACGCTTTCTGGCGGCAGCTGATCGACCTCAGCAGCGATGACGGCAAGGCAGAGTCCCCGCGCAACCGGCTGCTGCTGCCCGGCCTCACCGACCACGCACAAGCGGCGAGCCTCGGCTCGGTCTGGAAGATCCTCGCGCAGATGTTCCGTGGCATCGAGGCCGAGAGCAGCCACGATGTCCTCATCGACCTCGGCCGCCGCGGCGCCTACGGACCCTCCGGGGTCCTGGCCGAGCAGGCCGACGCCGTGTTCGTGGTGGTCCGCAACACCCTGCGGTGCCTGCAGGCGGCGGAGGGCCGGGTACGTGCCCTTCAGGAGCGGGTTGGCGACGTGGGCGTGCTGATGGTCAACGAAGGGCCGTATCCCGCTGGTGAGGTGCAGCGCGTGCTGCAGGTGCCGGTGATCGCCACCCTGCCGTACGCGCCGAAGGAGGCCCGGGTGCTGTCCGACGGAGCCGAACAGCCCCGCCATTTCACCAGGTCGCCGCTGATGAAGGCCGCCCGCACGGGCAGCACGCTGCTTGCTCAGCGGGCCGCCATGCGCCGGGCCCGCCTCGATCCACGCGGTGTGCGCGCAGCAGGCGGGGAGGTGACCCATGCACGCTAGGCCCCTGCACCCCGACCCCACGGTGGCTCCGCCGCCTCAGGGGTGGGCGCAGCAGACCAACGGCGCACCGCTGCCTGCCGGTGCCGCCTCGAGTCCGCAGGTGCTCGGCACGGCGGCTCCGCAGATCACTGTCGACTACCGGGTGGCCCGGGAGATCGCGTCCCAGGTCGCCAAGCAGCGCGAGGAACTGCTCAAGACGAAGCCCGACATGGACCGGGCCAGCGAGGAGCAGCGCTGCCTGAACTGGATCGCAGAGGCGGTCGCGCTGTGGTCGGACGCCCAGGCGATGACGCCGCAGGAGGACGAGGCGCTGCGGCGCGCCGTGTACGACTTGCTCTTTCGGGCTGGTCGGCTCCAGCCGTACCTGGACGACGAACGGGTCGAGGACATCATCATCCAGGGCCCCAACGAGGTGTGGCTCGACTACGGCGACGGCGAACGCCGTCGGGTCGGTCCGATCGCGGATTCCGAGGAGGAGCTGCTGGAACTGCTGCGTGAGTTGGCCCGTGGCTCCGGGCACAGCGAGCGCACCATCTCCACTGCGAACCCCACCCTGGCCCTGTCCCTGCAGGACGGCTCCCGTCTGCAGGCCATCACCGGGCTCGGGCCGATGACGTATGTGGTCATCCGCCGGCACCGGGTCTCCCACGCCGACCTCGACGACCTGGTCCGGCTGGGCACCATCGACCCGATCCTGCGCGAGTTCCTCGGGGCGTGTGTGCGCGCCGAGAAGAACATCATGATCGCGGGGAAGCAGAAGGCGGGCAAGACGACGCTGCTGCGGGCCATGCTCAAGGAGTTCGACCCGGAGTGCCGGTTTGCGACCATCCAGACCGAGGACGAGCTGTTCTGCCACGCCAACGGCTACCACAGGCAGGTGGTCTCCCTCGTCGGCCGTGAGTCCAATGGGGAGAAGGATGTCACCGGCCGCAGCGCCGGCGAGGTCACGCTGCTGGATCTGATGCATCCGGCGCTGCGGATGTCGCTGGAGCGGATCGTGGTCGGCGAGGTCCGCGGACCCGAGGTCGTCGCCATGATGCAGGCGCTGACGAACGGCTCCGGTGGCAACCTGTGCACCATCCACGCGCGGCGGCCGGACATCATCTTCGACCGGATCGCCGAGCTGTACGCGCTCGCCCAGGAGAACCTGTCCGAGCAGCTCGCCTACCGGCAGACCGCCAACGGCCTGGACTTCATCGTCTACGTCGACATGACGGACGAGACGCAGATCGGCGGCCGCCGCCACCGCTACGTCTCCCACGTTCTGGAACTGACCGGGATCGGCGAGAACGGCCGGCCCGCCACCAACGAGATCTTCTCCCCCGGCCGCGAGTTCGGTGAGCTGCGGGCGGTGCCTCGGATGGACCCGGGCTGCATCGACGACCTGCGCCGCGTCGGCTTCGACTCGTCGCTGCTGCAGCAGCCGTATGGCGCCTGGCAGGCACCGCTGCCCCTGAAGGTGGGGGTGAGCCGATGACGCTGCTGTTCGGGCTGCTGTGCGGCATGGCCGTGGTCGGCGGGCTGATCGGTGTCGTGGCCGGTGTCGTGGGCACCACGGCGCCGCGCCGGGCTCCCCTGCACGTGCGCTGGAAGGCGGCCATGCGCGGTGGGAAGAACCAGAGTGAGGACGCCCGCCTGCGGCGGCGGTCCCTGCTGGTCGCGGCCGTCGTGGTGTTCGTCGCCGTGTGGCTGGTCTCAGGGAACTTCGTCGGCGGTGCGCTGCTGGGCGCGGCCGTCATCGGTGTGCCCTGGCTGATCACCCCAGCGCAGATGGCGCAGGAGCGCATCGGTCAGCTGGAGGCGCTGAGTGAGTGGACGCAGCGGCTGGCCGGATTGCTGCGGCTGGGCATGGGCCTGGAACAGGCGATGATGACCAGCCGTCAGGGCGCCCCGGACGAACTCGCGCCGCAGATCGTCAATCTGTCCGACCGGCTGCGCCTGGGGTGGCGGCCGGAGTTGGCGCTGCGCTCGTTCGCCGATGAACTGGACGATGTCACCTCGGACAAGGTGGTCGCCGCGCTCATCCTGTCGGTCAACGACCGCGGACCGGGCCTGGCACAGGCGCTGGAGGACCTGTCCGGCACCGTCCGCGAGGAGGTCGCCAAGAAGCGCGCCATCGAGGCGGACCGGGCCAAGCCCCGTACCACCGTTCGGTGGATGACCATCATCACCGTGGGCGTCGTGGTGGCCGGGTTCTTCGTGCCGTCGTACACGAAGCCGTACTCCACGCTGCTGGGACAGCTCGTGCTCGCGTTCTTGACGGCGGGGTTCGTCGGAGTGCTCGCCCTGATGCGGCAGCTGGGCTCGTTCCGCCGGATCCCCCGTTTCCTGGTCACCGACCCAACCAGCACCGTCCGGCTGCCCGCGGCCGCGTCGGAGCCGGACGTGCCGGTCGCCGCCCGTGAGCCGGAAGGGGCCGCGCCGTGAACCTGCTTCCCGTTGTTGTGACTGGCGGCACGGTCGGTGCCGGCGTCGCGCTGCTCATCCGGGAACTGCTGCAGCCGCAGCCGGCGCTGGGGCCTGCCCTCAAGCGCAGTGCCCCGGGCACGTTGACGATGCCGGAGCCGGAACTGGACCGCGAGGAGGTGTGGGGCCGGTGGCTGCTGGCCCGCCTTGAGCGGCTTCCGGGCGTGAGGGTCCCCACCACGAACCTGGCCCTGCTCGGCCAGGGCCCGGGCCAGTTCATGCTCAAGAAGACCGCGCTCGCCGCGCTGGGATTGCTCTGCCCGGTCATCGCGACGATCCCGTGGATCATCGCCGGCGTGGGCCTGCCGTTCTACGTGCCCGCCGGCGTCGGACTCCTCGTCGCGGCCCTGCTGTTCATCACGCCCGATCTGGCCGTGCGAGACCAGGCCAAGCGAGCGCGGGAGGAGTTCGCGCACGCCCTGTCCGCCTACCTCGACCTAGTCGCCCTGAAGCGGGCCGCCGACGCCGGTCCCGCCGAAGCGCTGGAGAAGGCCGCCTCCGTCGGCGAAGGGTGGCCCTTCCTGTATCTGCAGGGTGCACTGCGCCGGGCCCGGCTGGAGAAGATCCCGCCCTACCAGGCGCTCGCGGACCTGTCCGCCCAGTACGACCTGCCCGTCCTGGACGACGTTGCCGACATCATGCGCGGCTCGGCCACCGACGGCGCCGCCGTCTACAAGGCGCTGCGGGCCCGCACCGCGGCACTCAACGCCGAGCTCCTGGCCGATCAGGCCGCCGAGGCGAACGCGGCCAGCGAGAAGATGACCGCGCCGGGAGCCCTCTTGGCCGTCTTGGTGATGCTGCTGATGGCCTTCCCCGCCGTGATCCGCATGCTCACCGTTTAGACCACCCGACTCGTTCAACGCTCCAGAGAGGTAAGCAACATGAAGCACACTGCAGCCCGCGCCCGCCGTGCTGTGCTCCAGGCAACCGCCCACCCGCACACCGGGCCGTACACCGAGTCCCGCCGGCCGGGTCGTGGCCGCCGGGGAGCACGTGCCTGGACAGGCGCCAACCGTGCGGCCCTGCGTCTGACCACGCGCGTGCAGGAAGGCCTTCAGGAGGCCACCCGCCGGCCGGACCGTGGAGACATCTCCACCACGACCGTCATCATCTGGGTGGCCGCCGTAACCGGTGCCGTTCTGATCGCCGGGACCATCGCTGTCGTGATCGCCAAGTACAACGGCAAGCTGTCTGGGCTGTGATGAGTCGTCCCGAGCGGCTGCAGGCCTGGTGGCGGGGGCGAAGATGGCGCGACGACCGCGGTGACACCAGCATCCAGATGGCGATCATCTTCCCGTTCGTGCTGCTCGCCACGGTCGCCGTCATCCAGGCCTCCATGTGGTACTACGCCCGGCAGATCGCCCTGACCGCAGCCCGCGAGGGTGTCAGCGCCGCCCGGGCCTACCAGTCGAGTCCGGCCGACGGTGCGGCCCAGGCACGCAGCGTCTTGGGGCGCACCGCGGGTGACAGCCTGCGCGGCTACAGCGTCTTGGCCAGCAGCAACGGTCAGCGTGTGCGCGTAGAGGTGTCCGGCACGGCCCTGTCGATGATCCCGGGTCTGCCGGGCCTGCGCGTCACGCAGTCGGCGTCCGGCCCCGTGGAGCGCTGGACCGTCGCGGGGGAGTGATCTACGTGCGATGCATGGGCCGTTGGGCGCGCCGACTGCGCAGCGATGAGGGCAGTGCCGCGATCGAGGCGGCGATCGTCCTCCCGGCTTTGATCATGTTTCTGTGCCTGGCGATCGCCGGCGGCCGGATCGTCACCTCCGGCGCGAAGATCGACTCTGCTGCTGAGGACGCGGCGCGGGAGGCGTCCATCCATCGCACAGCGGCAGCCGCCCAGAGTGCCGCGCAGTCAGCGGCTGCCGAGTCCCTCAGCGACCAGGGCATCAAGTGCGCGTCGACGTCCGTCCACATCAACACTGGCGGTCTCAGCGTGCCGGTGGGGCAGGTCGGCACGGTCACCGTGACCGTGACCTGCACGGTTAATCTGTCCGACCTGCTGCTTCCGGGCGTGCCCGGAGCGAAGAGGCTGACGTCGACGGCGACGTCGGTGGTGGACCAGTACAGGCAGCGGGGGGATGGATGATCTTCTGTGAGATGTCCCGGCGGCGGCCGCGGCTGGACGAACGGGGAGGCGTCACCGTGTTCGTCGCCGTGTGCGTCATCGCGCTGATCGGGATCATCGGTGTCGCCGTCGACGGGGGCAGCAAGATGCGTGCCACGGAACGCGCGGACTACATCGCCGGTGAAGCCGCCCGGGCAGGCGGGCAGGCCATCGATCCTTCCGACGCGATCAGCGGGAAGGCGATCGATGTGGATCCGCAGGCTGCGGCCGCCGCAGCCCAGGTCTACTTGCGCTCCGCCGGTGCCACCGGCACGGTCAGCGTGTCCGGCGACGGAAAGACGCTGACCGTCACGGTCACCGGCACCTACGACACGAAGTTCTTGTCGGTGGTCGGCATCGGCTCTCTGTCGGTGACCGGCCACGGCAAGGCCACCCTCCTGCATGGCGTCACGGCACCCGACGAAGGAAACTGATGCGCACCACCCCTTCCCCCGCCGCAACCGCCGGCCGCACCCTGGCGCGGGTCATCAAGGCCGTGCTGAGCCTGCTGGTCCTGGCGGTTACGGTCGTCGGGCTGCCGCTGCTGCTGGCCTGGGCCTCCCCGGTCATTTGGGCAGCCACCCACGACGACGTCATGCACCTGCTGGACCGGCAAGACACCGGCAGCGTGTTCTTGCTGCTGCTCGTCGTGGTGGGGTGGATCGGGTGGGCGCAGTTCAGCTTCTGCGCCATCCGCGAGCTGATCGCACAGGTGAGGGGCCGTACCTGGCATGCCCCGCGCGGGCTGGGTGCCTCGCAACGCGCCGCGGCGCTTCTGGTCGGCAGCATTTTGGTGCTGCTGCCCACCAGCTCGGCCCTGGCCTCTGAGGCCCAGGCCTCCCCTGCCGCCAGCACGGCCGCCCGCGTCCCCGGCCAAACTCAGAGCCCCCAGACCATCGAGAACGAGCCGGCTCCGACGCCCGCGGCGAGCGCCCCGGCGTCCCGCGCGATGTACACGGTGCGTGAGACGCGGCCCGCGGAGAGCCTGTGGGGCATCGCAGAGAAGGAGTTGGGGGACGGCGAGCGGTGGCGGGAGATCGCCGACCTCAACGAGGGCCGGGTCATGGTCGATGGCACAGTTTTCCGCGCGAACAGCTTTCTGCAGCCCGGCTGGCAGCTGCAGATGCCCGAGACCGCCGCGGCCGTAGGTGGCATCCGTACGCAGCTGGGTGACAGCGTACCCGCTGCCGACAAGAAGGCTGGGCACGTCGTCACGGTTCACCCGGGCGACTACCTGTCGAAGATCGCAGAGCAGGAGCTCGGCGACGGCGACGACTGGCCACAGCTGTTCGAGGCCAGCAAGGGCAAGCCGCAGCCGCATGGCCTGCCCGAGATCACCGACCCCGACGTCATCTACACGGGCCAGCAGGTCACGGTGCCCGAGGCCCGGCCTCATCAACGGGACCAAGACGCCGGGCAGGAATCGGAGTCGGGCGGCCACGAGGCCACTCCCCCTGCCACCCAGAATCCCGACAGCGAGCAGAAGCCGGGCGACGGCGACGCGGCAACGCCCGCGCCCAGCCAGTCCCCAGCGCCGACAGCCGAGCCGTCGGCGCCCAGCGCACCGGCCAGTCACCCTGCCGAGCAGCCGGGGAAGGAGCAGTCGTCTCCGCCCGCCTCGGCGCCCACGGCGCCCGAGCCCAGCGCCAGCGCCTCACCCTCTGCCGCCTCTCCGTCAGCGTCGGCATCGGAATCATCCGGCACTCCTGCTGCCCCGGCCACGGCTCCGGTCAGCAGCAGTCCGCTGAACCTGCGCATCGTGCTCGGTGCCGGCGCGCTGCTGGCCGCCGCCATCACCGGCGCCCTCGCCCTGCGCAGGACGCTGCAGCGCCGCCGCCGCAAGCCCGGAGAGAAGATCGCCATCGCGTCGGAAACCTCCGCTGCGGAGGCCCAGCTCGCAGCGGCCGCTGAGCCCGCAGGCGCTGCCCGCCTGGACGTGGCCCTGCGCACGCTGGCCCACCACGCAGCCCAACGACAGGAGGACCTGGTTCTGCCGCCGCTGCGGGCTGCCCGGATCGGGACCCGAACGGTGGAGGTGCTGCCCGAGGACCTCGCCCAGGAGCCGGTGGCACCCTTCACTACCGGGCAGGGCGGCTGGTGGGTCCTGCCCGCCGACGCCGCCCTCCTGGACGAAGAGGCCGCCCGCGAGGTGTCGGCACCGTATCCGGGGCTGGTCACCATCGGCAGCACCAAGGTTGGCGACCTGCTGCTGCTCAACCTCGCAGCCCTTCGCGTTCTGCTGCTGGACGGCAACCCGGTCCACATCACCGAGGTGTGCACCTCCCTGGCGCTGGAACTCGGGATGAGTCCGTGGGCGGCCGACGTCCAGGTCGTCACCGTCGGCTTCGGCGAGGACCTGCCACAGATGCTGCCCACCGCGCGGATCGCCCACATGCGGCAGGCCGCGCACGCGCTGCGCGATCTGAGTGAACGCCTGCTGGAAGCGCACCAGATGCCCGAAACTCAGCATCAGCCGTATCTGCTGCTGTGCGCGTCCTCGCTGGACGAGGACACGGCCTGGCAGTTCGCCGACGTCATCGACCGGGCGCGGGCGGTGCCCGTCACGCTGATCGCCCCGGCCAGTACTGCGGCCGCTCACTTCCCTGACGCGGAGATCCTCAACGCCTCCCTCAGCCAGCCACAAAACCTCGACTACGTGGGCACCGACATCACGGTGCAGCGGTTGGAGCACGCCGCCTACCTGCAGATCACCACCGCCTTGAAGGTGTCCGGACAGCCGCCCCACCCCGCCGAGGGGCCGTGGCAGGACGTTCCAGAGGAACTTGAGGGCGTGCAGCAGCCAGAGCAGGCATCGTCTCAGCAGTCCGTCGCGTCCGACAACGCGATGCCAGCGCCGGCCGCGGCATCGGATGTGAGCGGTGAGGTTTTCCCGGCCCTGCTCGCCGCCAGTGCCGATCCGTCCGGGCTCCGTCTTCTCTCCCCCACCACGCCGCCGGTGGAGACCGACAACGAAACCGACCCGGACACCGAGCCAACGGTGCCTTCGACCCCAGAGTCCCGGACTGGCGCGGACTCCACCGACACGGCACAGGCCGCAGAGGCCGACGTCCCGGCACCCGCCGCCGAAGAGTCGACGGCGCCAGGGACGGAAGCGTGCGAGGCGCACGACCTACACGCCCCGGAGATCCGGGTCCTGGGACCGGTCGAGGTCACAGGCGTGGACAGCACCGGGCACGGCCCGCGGATGGCACAGCTGGCTGCCTTGCTGTATTTCCGTCCTGGGCGGAGCGCGGATGCTCTGTGTGCCGACATGGATCCGGTCAGCCCGTGGTCGACGAGCACCCTCAACGCGCGGATGCAGGGCCTGCGCAGCTCGCTGGGCAGCGACTCCTCCGGCAACCTGTACGTGCCACGCCGCAAGGCGGGCGATGATCCCTACCGGCTCGGTCCCGGCTTGCGGTGTGACTGGACGCGATTCCAGCAGCTCGTCGAACGCGCGCTGCCGCTGGGCCCGTCAGGCCTCCCCGACTTGGAGAAGGCGCTGAGTCTGATACGGGGCAAGCCGTTCGGCGGCCGGCCGCTGCCGTGGGCCGAGCCCTACGCTCAGGAAATGATCACGCGGATCATCGACGTCGCGCACACCGTGGCCACCTACCGCATCCCCGCCGGCCCCCACCACGACCTGAGCGCCGCCCGGCAGGCCGTCTCAACCGGTCTCGATGTCGATGAGACAGCAGAACTCTTGTATCGGGACTGGATGCGTCTTGAGGCTGCGCGCGGGCACCGCTCGGGGCTGCACACCGCAATCACCCGCGTGCAACAGGTCAACCGGTCGCTGGACTGCTCACTGGAGATGGAGACCACCCAGCTCATCAACGAGCTCCTCAACGGCTCGGGCACGGCGGTGCGCAAGGCCCTGTAGGTGAGCATGCGCGGGACGACCCGGTGCGCACTACTGGTTGGGGGCAACGTCCCGAGCCACGTAGGCGAGCAGTTCACTCAGGGCCGCCTCGTTGGAAGCGGGCGGCCGGCTGCGCCACTCACCCAGTGTTTCCCGTACGGTCTGCGCAACCGCGTGCGCCTGCTGGGCCAGGTCGTCGTCCAGGGCAGCCACTCCCCCGTCCTCAGCACGCCCGGTGACGACGACCGGCCCGTGGATCGGGTACAGGGCGATGCCTCGCCAGGCGCTCGCCAGGGCCCATGCGGTGATGTTCTGCGCGAGTCCGATCACGCGGCCTTCGCCGTGGATGTGCAGCAGGGCCTGCCGGTGGTACAGGCCTTGATCAACGGCGCCGGTCGTCCCGATGTGCTCTCGGATCGCCGAGTGCGCACCGGGCTCGGGCAAGTCGAGTTCCCTGACTGCGGTGTCCGGGGCGATACGCAGGGCGCGCATGAGACCTCCTATATCGGCGATCGGATGCCCAGTGCGCGCATCGTTCTACGCACTGGCTGCGCACTGGGATCCTGGCTGCGCAATGCTGGGTTGACCTGCGGTTTCTCTCGATTGCGCAGCCGTTCGGACTGGCTGGATCACTGATGCGCAGTGTCGAGTCGGACGCGGCTTCTCACTGCTGCGGCTGTACGTGGTGGCGGGTCAGTGCCTGCCAGCGCCGCTCGAAGTCGACGGCTTGCTCGGCAATGTAGTCGGTGGTGAGAGGCTTGTTGTGTTGCGCAGTGATGCCCTGGGCTACGCACTGATGCGCAATGGCATCGAGCGACGGCGTTTCGCTGCTCAGTCGCTGTTCCGCCCACACGTTGTAGACCCGGAACGGCAGGAGGTAGCGGCGCAGGGTGGATGGGCTGACAGGCTTTCCACCGCGTCCAGTCATGCCCTTCGTCTCGGCAAGGTAGGCGGACAGTTGCTCGGCCTTGGGCTCCTCGCCGTGCTCGGTCTGGTACTCCATCCAAGCGAGGTAGTAGCGGTCGACGGTGGTGAGCGCGGCGGGCCCCCCGGTCGTTTCGTCATCGCCTGGCGGGTCATCGATCGCAGCGCTCACCCGGGGCCTGTGCTGCTCCTTGGCGGGGTGCGCGGCCGCACCGGCTGGTGCCTCTTCAGACTCCTCGTTCGGGAGCGGATCGTCAAAGGGCACCTGTGCGGCGGGCACGGTGGGTTCCTGGCCGGCGGGCTGCTCCGCCTCGTCGAACTCCCGCAGTCGGAAGGACGTGACGAAGCCCTCCAGGTCTGCGCCCGTGATGGGCTGGCCGTTGCCGACGGTGATCTGGTCTCGCTCGTAGGCGTACGTGGCGAGGGCGGCGGCATCAGGGTAAGCCCCTCGCTCCTGCGCGTACGTCAGCCAGGCGTTGTAGAAGTAGTCAGCCCATCCGTCATCCGTGTCCTGCGCTGCTTGGGGTTCGGCGCCATTCTCATCTGCGGGCGTGTGGCGCTGTTTGATGAACCTCAGCAGGGGTTCGAGTTGCTCGTCGGACAGGCGCCCGCCCGCCGCGGTGGCGATGCCGTACTGGTCTCGGAGCCACAGAGCGAACTGCGCGCTCGTTGGCTCGTGTCCAAAGGCGTTCATCCAGTCCTGATAGGACTCGGCGAGGTGTTGGGCGCTTCCGTTGTCCCCGAAGGCATCCGCCCGCACAGCCCGCACAGGGCGCCCAGCTGGCGCCTGCGACTCCGGCTGGGTGTCCGCGCCGTCCACTTGCGCCAATTCCTTCACCTGGTCGACGACAGCCTCGAGTTCGGGGCTCAGTCTCTGCGCCGGCACCGGGGTCCGCCCGATGGTGAACTGAATCGGCGGCTCGTCGATACCCGCTGCGGCCAGCCCGGCCGCAGCTGTCTTGGCCAGCGGGACGCCGTAGCGGGCCAGACGGAGCGGCATCAGCGACTCGACCGGCGCCTTACGGCGCCAGGCGCGGCCGAAACGGGAGCGGAGGCTGGCCTGGTAGACGAGGCGCTCCTGCTCGAGCTTGATGACCTGGTCGTAGGAGCGCAGCTCCCACAGCTTCATGCGGCGCCAGAGCAGGAACGTGGGGATCGGGGAGAGGAGCCAGCGGGTGACGCGGACGCCTTCCATGTGCTTGTCGGCAGTGATGTCGGCGATCCGGCCGATCGCGTGCCGGGCGGCCTCGACTGCGACGACGAACAAGACCGGGATCACGGCGTGCATTCCCACGCCCAGTGGGTCGGGCCAGGCCGCCGCCCCATTGAAAGCGATGGTGGCGGCCGTCAGGAGCCAGGCCGTCTGCCGCAGCAAGGGGAACGGCATGCGGATCCATGTCAGCAGCAGGTCGAGAGCGAGGAGGACACAGATGCCGGCATCGATACCGATCGGGAAGACGTAGGAGAAGGTGCCGAAGCCCTTCTTGACCGCAAGTTCACGGACCGCCGCGTACGAGCCAGCGAATCCAATACAAGCGATGATCACGGCACCTGCCACGACCACACCGATGAGAACCCGATGCGCTCGGGTCAGCTGGGGCATCACACTGTTCCCCGCAGCCACGTCCCACTCCCCCTATGCCTATCTCGTTGAGGTGCAGGTCTCACACTCCCACGACTTGATCAGCAACTCAGCATCACGGGGTCTCCCGAGTGCCGATCGTCAGCAAACAGTGACCACCTCCTACCCCCCTCGACATCTGGGCTTGCGTAGCTAGATCACAATGGTGGTCGCGGGTCGGCAGTACCTGCAGGGGACCATCTGGACATATGGCACCAGTTGGCATGGTTGTCCCGGTTGTAGAGGTGATTGCTGCGCAATCACCTCTACACCAACGAACCTCAGCGCCCTTCGCCTTATAGGCTCGCCGCCGCGCCCTCAGTTTCTGCACCACCCCACATGGAGATGCCCATGGGTCAAAAGCCTGGTCTCAGCCGGAACCTCGCCGCCGAAAGGGCCGCACGCAAGGCGGCTACTCAGCAGGCGCGTCTGGTCCCGCAGGGCCTGCCCACCGTCCACCCGGACAAGCTCATGCCGAGCCCGGAGAACGGCCGCAAGGAACTGCTGAAGATCGAGGAACTGGCGCAGACGCTCCTCACCGATGGGATGAACACCGCCATGACGGTGATCCCGCCGGACGTCTACACCACCATCTATCCGCAGCACAAAGACGCCGTCGACAAGCATGTCGCCGAAGGTGTCCTCTTCGTGGTGCATCACGGGCACCGGCGCCTGGCCGCTGCGAAGCTGGCCGGACTGAGCGAAGTCCCCATCTTGGTCCGGAACGACGTACCAAGCCTTCGGATTGCAGCAATCCAGGAGAATCTGCAGCGGATGGGCCTGAATCCCATCGAAGAAGGCATGGAGTTTCACGAAGCTCTCGCCGAGAAGGACGAGTCAGGCAAGCAGCTCTCGCAGCGGGAACTCGCTCGCCGTGTTGGCTGTTCGCAGACATACGTGTCCCACCGGTTGGCGCTCCTCAAGCTCGTGCCGCCTCTGCAGCAGGCCGTCATCGACCACTGGCTCAAGGAGCAGCGCCTGCTCGAGGATGAGGGGAGCGAGGAAGAGACCGAGCGACGCCTCCTGCTGCCTGTCCGCGAGGCCGCAACGGTGTACGCAAGGCTGCGCCCTGATCTGCAGGAGTCATACGTACGGGGCGAACTGACCTCGGCGCAGGCGGCACTGATCAGTAAGGCGCCGATCGACGAACAGACCATCCCTGCAACTGACGGGGACCCCACCGGTGACGGCGCGCCAAGCACTGACGAAGGACGCGGAAGTCACGTCCCAGAGCAGCGCTCGGAAGACTCGGCCTCTCAGAGCAGCGAAGGGGAAACCCCGCCGGCACGTCCAGCATCTCCTTCCTCGACGCAGCCCGCAGACAGACAGCAGAACAGCAGGGATGACAACCAGGCGGTTGCACAGGCAGCAGCCCTGGCTCCCGTGGCAACCGCAGAGGAACCCCGTGGAGTGATCGTCGTTCGCGGCGTGGAGGCTCTGGCCAGCGAGATCAAGGAACTGCTCAGCGGGGACGAGATCGAGGAGCTGAAGAGCTTGCTCAACTCCTAGACCGTAACCACCCTCCTGCCTCACACACACGCCTCCCAGGAACAACTGGTTCTCACCAGCAAGCGCGGGTAGCGTGCGTGCCGGCATTGCACCGCTCCGGGGCGGCCGTCAGTTCGCTGCTTGCGACCGCCCCGTGATTGCCCCGCAATCACCACACCCATCACGTCCGCTCCGGCCGAGCAGCAAGCCTCCCCCGACGAGACGTTCCCTGCCCCGCGCGATCCGCTCCTGCGCGATTGCGCCGCAATCACCCACGAAGGATCACCACCGTGACAGCAACCTCCCAGGCCTCCAGCCGAATCACCCGCGTTCTCTCGCTCACCAACCAGAGCGGAGGTGCCGGCAAAACGACCTCCGCGGTCAACATCGGCGCCTGTGCTGCGGACCTCGGCTACTCAGTCCTCGTCATCGATGCCGACGCCCAGTGCGATGCGTCCGCAGCCCTGGGATACGACGAGCCCGACACGATGACGAACCAGGCCAATCTCTACGACGTACTCACCGGCGCCGCCAAAATCGATGAAGCCATCGTTCCCGCTCTGGCCGGCCCGCACGGGGAAGAGGCCACCAAGACCATCCCCAACCTGTCCCTGGTCCTCGGCTCCGGCGCACTTGAGGAGGCCGAACAACTCCTCGCCCCGAAGACCGGCCGTGAGTTCTGGCTGAGGAAGCAGATCGACCGCATCCGTGACGCCTACGACCTGATCCTCGTCGACTGCCCGGGCAACCTCGGCCTGCTCGTCGTCAACGCCATCGTCGCCTCAGACGAGATCGTGGCCTGCGTCAAGCCAGGCTGGAAGGAGCTGCGAGCCCTGACCCGAATGGAAGCGAAGATCGACGACATCAGGGACACCTTCTCCGCCATGGGGGCGCAGGCCGAACTCGCGAACATCCTGATCGTGGACTGCCCGACCACCCGCAACCAAGGCGCCGTCTACGACGACAGCCAGCAGCAAGCCAAGGAAGCATACGAGGAACTGGTCCTGCCGACCGTGCGCCGCAGCCCACGCATTCCCGAGGCCTACGCAGCGCAGAAGGTCCTGCGCTTCTACGACCCGGTGACCGAGAACCCGACCAAGCTGACGGACGCGACGGCGGCCTCAGCGACGGATGACTACTACCTTGTGACTCAGGCTCTGGGCTTCACGCGGCGGTGACTGATTGCCCCGCAATCACGAGGAAGCCATCATGACCTGCACTGGGTTAGACCATTCTCCATGGCAGTGGTCTGAGTCTGGCGCCGAAACACAAAAGGCCTGTACGCCCCGCACGTTCGCGGGACGCACAGGCCTTTGCCATGCCCAGTGGTTCACTTTCAGATCGCGGCTGCTGTTTTGACCGGTGCTGGGAATACCAGCCTGGGCCGGTGATGCCGCGAGACTGGTCTCGGTCCCATGCAGCGCCGCGCTACTGGCGAGACAGATGACGGCGGGCTGGCCCGGTGGGGCCCGCTGCGGGTAGGGCCGCCGTGCCTGCGCTGTGGCGTCCAGGGCCCGGCAGGGGGTTAGCCCTCGTGCTCCGCCCAGGCCAGCAGCTTCTCAAGCCCGGGGGCGGACGGCACCTGCGCGGCGGTGCCGGTGCCGTCGGGTTGCGACGGGCTCGACAGGAGCTTCGGCTTGCGGCCGTCCGACGGTGGGGGAGTGGGGCACGGCTGCGGGCAGGCCAGCGTGTTCGAGGACTTGGGTCAGCTTCTTCGCCCTCTGAGCCGTCCGGATCTCCCGGATCCTGAAGTCCATCGCATCCCCCGAGCTGGGCTGTTGCGACGACCACTAGAACGGAAGCGAATACGCGGGAGTGCGGGCCTTTGTCGTGCTTGGTGACGTCTGTCAGGCCGTCCAGGTCGCGGGCGCGCCTTCGCCGGGGTTGGGGATGCCGGCGGCAGTCACCGAGGCAGCCTGGTGTCGCATGGTGGTGATCGGGGCGCCGGGTTCGGGGCTGGGACTGGTGAAGAGGCAGTGTTCCAACCCTGCACTGTTCCTACCTGCATGCGGTGCTCCGCGCGTTCAGGACCTCCGCCGCTGCGGCCATGGATAACCAAGCTGCTTGGCGTACTCCGGAGATCCGCCACAGACCTCGGCTCTCTGACGTGGGTCACCCGCCACGAGGTGCTCAGCAAGTCTCTCGGCCTGACTTTCAGGGTCATCACTGGAGACGTCAAGCACCATCCGGAACTGCAGCCATGGGCGGTCTTCCCCGATGGCCGAGCGGCCCGGATGGAAAAGGAAGAGGTTGATCTGGTAGGGCTCCCAAAGCCAGGCAGACACACCGCTGAGTTCACATTCCCATCGTGCAAGCCAGCCGACGCGCTCTCTGAGGTCCAACTCCAGCAGCCGGGCAACGGTACGTGCTGGCCACTCCCAGCTTTGGTCCGCAACGGCTCGCTCTACCTCTATCTGGTACTCCCGATCACGTGGTCGCCATCGCGCCGGATGGTCACATAGAGAGCACCGCAGCACCCTTCGGTGCACGTGGCCTCGGCCAGCCGCACCTCGTGCGGCTCAGGACCAGCCGTAAGAGGGCCGTCCGGCAGCAAAAGGTACTTGGGATCTTCGCCCGGCCCTTCTGTGAACACCTCAGCCAAGATGTCCTCACTGTCGACCAGCGGTCGGACCTCCCCGCTTGCGCCCCTCTGCGGAAGATCAGAAACGACAACATGGAGGGTGAGGCAACACTTCTTGGCAGTCATCGAACGATTGTCGGGTCTGCCACATCAAGGTGTCGCAGCATTTCTCGCGGATGCTCCCGTCACTGGTCCTTCAAGACTGGCGAGCAGTTCGCGTGCGCCGGGGGTGTTGAGGACGACGTCCTGGGGGGTGAGGCCGTCAAGGACGAGGATGTCGCGGGCAGCTGCCGGGTCGCGGAGCCGGTCGCGGACGTCTTCGATCCGGTCGGCGGCGGGCGGGACCGGGGAGCCGTCCGGGCCGGTGGGCAGGTACAGGTAGCCGAACGAGATGAGACGGATCGGGTGCAAAGGTGCCTCCTGCTCGGGGGTGAAGGGCGGGAACGTGCGGAGCGCCGCGCCCGGCCGGGATGGGCAGGGCGCGGCGCTCCGGGGGCGGTGCTACTGGGCGGTGGTGTCAGTTACCACGAGGAACTGGTCGGTACTCAGGCCCATGACGACCTGAGCGTTGGTGCCCTGGGCGCGCTGGGCGGCGGCGTACTCTTCGGCCGGCCAGGAGCCGCGGGGACCTCCGGCGGGGAACCGCTCCAGGACCGTGCGGGCCTGCGTGCTGGTCCGCCGATCCAGGCGTTCGCCGGACTCGACGCGTGGCCGCGCGATGCGCGCGACGAGCCCACGCTCGTGCAGCCAGGCCAGGTGTTCGGCGGAAAAGTACGCCTTGTCCGCGCGGAGTTTGACGGGACGGCGTCGCCGTGGCCCCCGGCGGAACCGGATGGCGGGGATGCCGAGGATGAGCGGCTTGAGGGCGAGGCTGTCGTGCATGTTCGCGCCGGACACGGCAACGGTGAGTGGGACGCCCTGGGCATCGGGCAGCAGTGCAGCCTGCTGCCCTTCTTGCCGCGATCGTCCGGGTTCGGCCCGGTCAGCGACCTTTAAGCCTTGGTTGGTGCGGCCGTCCTGGCAGCCTGCTCGATCTTCGCGAAGTAGGCTGCACGGGCTTCCTCGTCGATCTGCTTCTCGTGTTCGGCGCGCAACCCGGTCCGGCCGTCGAGGCCCTCGCGCAGGATATCGGCGTGCCCGGCATGCCGGATGGACTCGCCGAGGACATGAACCATGACGGCGAACAGGTTCGTGTCGGCATAAGGCTCCGGCCACCACGGCACGTGGCCGGGGGCGTCTAGGGGAAGCTCGTTGATCGTTGCGTCCGAGTGTTCCCACGTGCGCCGGTAGAACCCCATGATCTGATCGCGGGTCTCGTCCTCGGTCGCCCATAGATCGCTGCCGTCGGAGTCCTGCCACCGGGGCAGCGGTTCCGGGGAAGGGCGGTCGAATACCTCGCCGAAGTACCTGGCCTCGACGGTGGCCACGTGTTTGACCAGGCCAAGGAGGTTGGTCCCGGTCGCTGTCAAAGGTCGGCGGGCGTCGTATTCGGACAAGCCGTCGATTTTCCAGAGCAGCGCCTTGCGGTCCCGCCGCAGTCTCTTGTGCAGGTTGTCTTTCGCGAATGCATCGATCATGCGGCACGAGCCTGCCATGGGCTGCTCATGGTCTCAAGATCCCCGACGCGGTCCGCAACGACCGCGGAGCCGTGGTCAGCTATGGTCACCGCCCCGACCTGCTGCAAGGAACTCAGGAACCTGCCCACGCGAGACAACTTCTTAGTTCAGAGAAGAACTCATCGCCACCGAGGCGGCCGACGGCCGCGCACGGTCCCGAGCACGCGGTGAGCCGCGCGGCGGGCGCCGCCAGGACCGCGTCTCCGGCCGAGTGTCCGAAGTCGTCGTTCACGGCCTTGAAGTGGTCCTGGTCGACCATGACCACGGCCAAGTCGTCGCGGCGGGCGAGGAGCCGGCGGGCGCGGGCGGTGTAGGAGTCGCGGCGCAGCAGACCGGTCAGCGGGTCGCGGCGGGTCGCGGCGAGCTGCCGGTGCAGCGTGACCGCGTGGACCGCCCAGCCGGTCAACGGCACGGCGGCGGTCGTCAGTAAGAGGGTGCGCTGGCCGATCCGGCCCTGAACGCGCGGGAGGGACGACATACTTGGGTTCTCCGTCGCGTCTCGTACGGGATGGATGGGCCCGGGGCAGTCGTCCAGCCGCCAAGCAGAGCGGCTGTCCCGGGGCGGAGCTACGGCGCGAAGTCGCTGCGGGTCGTCCAGCTGACGGGGTTGTGCCAGAGGCCAGCCTTCGCGGCGGGCCGCTTCATCTGCCAGCCGAGCCGAAGCCCGCGCGCTCCTCAGCTGTCCGGCTGCTTGGCGGGGATCTCGAGTCCGACCGTGTGCGCGGCGAGCGCGGCGTCGTACACCTCGTGGGCGCGGCGCAGGGCAGCGGCGGGGGAGTCCGCGACGCCGGTGAAGACGTGCACGCCCAGGTGACTGAGCGTCGTAGTTGGCCACTGAGCGTTCTGGGTGGCCGGAGCCGCGCAGAGTAGCCGTGCGTCCAAGGACGGCAAGGGCCACGCCGAACTGAAGGTCGACGCGGCGACCGGCAAGGTGACCCGCGAGAGCGTCGACACCGACGAGGACCCGGGCGGGGGACGACGACAACGGCAAGGCGGCGTCCTGGCACGTCAAGGTATGAGGATCTGACAGCGCAACCTGGGACGGCTCCGTCGACCCCACGACCGGCAAGGTCACCGCCCAGTCCGGCTCGACGACAGCTGACCCGGACACGACGGGAGCCGCGCCGCCGTGGGCGAGCCGGCCCCGTGCGCGGCCGACGACACGCTGCCGGGCGGTCCGGGCCCGCAGGATGGACAGGACGGGAGCCGTGCCTCGGGCCGAGGCCGGCCACCCGCAGTGGGCAGCCGGCCGCTCCTTCTTCGACCCTCATGCCATTCGACCGGGTGTGCTGTGGAACCAACTGCGGCCGAGGCACATCTTGAACCCGTTCAGTATCTACTTTCGGGGGTTCTCCTTGTCCGTGCAGCGCAACAGGAGCGGGTTCGGGCTTTCGGCCGGGGCGGTGGTGGCTCTGCTGGCGTCGGCCGGCTGGTGGCTCCACGGGGCGGACCAGGAACTGGAGGGGAAGGCCCCGGTCTCCTGCCGCGAGGCCGTTCGCTTCCTTCAAGCCGCCCGCCTCCCCGAGGCCGCCCGGAGCAAGCGGTGCACGAAGGGGCAGTGGCAGACCACTTGGTACAACATTGACTTCCAGATCTCGCGAGCGGAGGCGGAAGCATGGCTGCGCGCCACTTACCCGGCCGCACGTGTCGACCGCGACTGCTTGGACGCCGACCTGTGCGCGCGGCCCGCCGCTGCTGCGGACGGGAGCGACAACGGCAACGCCGACTACCTGGCGGTCGACATCCGCTTCGAGGAGCGCGACCTCGCGCACGTGCATGTCTCCGGAGGCACGTCGAACTGAGGTCGCTGGCGGATCGTCAGGTGGAACGGTCGCACTGCGGACCGACTGGGCCCCGCGCGGCCCTGCCTGCCTCTTCGGACTCCGAAACTCCTTCGGATTCCGTCCCCTGGCGGAAGGCCGTGGCTTCCCGGACGACGCCTCCGATGGGCTGAGGGGTGAATTTACCGGCTACGGCGGTCCCCACCATGTGAACGGGACCACGTGGTGACCTGGGCCGAGCTGGACACCACTGACTCACGAGACCGACGCCTCAGGCACACGAACCCGCGCCTCAGCCGCAGGGATCGACACCGACTGGGGCCGGGTCTGGAGCGTCATGCGCATCCTCAGCGAGGTCCACGGGGCTGAGAACGCACGTCTTGTCATTTGGTTCCACTGACTCGTGGCTGAGTACCTGGTTGGCCAGATTGGGCAACTACGACGCTCAGCCACAGCCCTTGCGGGCCGGGTTGGTGGTGTCGTGTATCGGGACGTCGACGTCATAGAACTCGGTGCGCGGCATGACGCCTATCTCCTCTCCGTGCCAGTGCTTGGGGGGCCACCGCGGCCGCCCCGGCCTCCGTGGTGCGGGAGGGCTGGGGCGGCGCGGACACCACGGCAGGACAGCAGGTCTGCCTACTCCTCCACCTGGCCGGCGCACGCCGACCGGATTTCCACCAGCAGCTCTGGGTAGTGCTCGCCGTACGTACCCACCGCGTGCCACACCGCGTCCAGCGCCGCCTTCAGCGGGTCGGGCTCGGCAGCAGCGACCACGGCGGGAAGAGCGAAGTGCGGCTGCGAGATCCGCTCGGGGCCGCGCGGAGTGCCGGAGGCGTGCACCACCATGGCGGCGCCGTGTCCCATGCCTGCGGTCGGCGTCGCGCTCTGGCCGGCGGGCCCTGTCGGTACGAGCGCGCTCAGTACCCGGCCGAGGCCCGGCCGCCTTGACCCGTCGTCTCCCGACTCTGCGGCCGGGAGCGACGTCGACCCGGTCGCCGCCGGGGGCGTCGGTGGGCCGTATGGCGGCCGCTCGGGAGGTACCGCCTTGAGCACCGACCGCCTCGGTACCTGTGGATCGGAGCGCAGGGTCTCCCACATTCGGCCCGTGTCGTCGAACGGCGGCGGCAGCGGACGTCTCTCCGTCAACGCGGTGAGCGCCTGGGTGACCCACGGAACGTCGGTCAGGTCCGCGGCCTCGCAGGCCCGCCGGGCGGCCAGCGACGCTACCGCACGCTGCGCCTCGGGGCCCGCGGCGTCGAGGGCGTGCACCAGGTCGCTGTCGAAGCGGAGCAGACCGCGGACATTGCCGCCCACGCCGCGCAGCCCCTCGCTCGGCAGCCGACCGCCCCACTCCCATCGCTCGCGGTGCAGTCGCCGCTCCTCGGCGGCCCGCTCCTCCGCCTGACGGGCCAGGCGTTCGGTCTCGGCACGCTGCTCCGGTGTGGGCGGTGGTGGAAGTTCGCGCGCGTAGCGGTGCCAATAGGCGGCGTTCTGTGAGGTCTGGCGGACCACACGGTCTGCGCGGGGCGGCGCGGGCCAGAACTGCAGGAGATAGCTGTCCGCCTGTGGCTCCCCGGACACTCTGGTGTCGAGCTTCCGTCCCTCGTCCATCCCCTGGGCGCAGTACCGCACCCGGTAGTCGGTCCGGGCGAGATTCAATTCCCACGCGGCCTCGCCCGCCCACTGCACCAAACTCGTGCGTTCCGACACCGGGTGGAAGGACACCTCCACCACGTCCTCCCAGGCCGGGTCCAGCGGAGGGTCCTCGTCGTGGACCTCCACGACGAAGCCGACGTTGCCCGTGTGCAGCCCGGTGATCAGCCAGAGCACACCCGGAACCGCCGCCCCGCACAGCCCCGCGCTCTGGCCTGCGAACGCCTCGGATAGGTCCGGGATCGCACTGTCCGGATCGCTCTCAACGTAGATCTGACCGTAGTGAACGTGCACCTCGCCTGTGACCGGCCTGCGCATAGCACCCCTCCCCTTATGGCCGACGGCCTCGAAAACCCTCGGTCGGACGGGCCGTCACATGCCGCGCATCATGCCGCAAGCCACTGACAACCGGTCCGACGACAAGACGGACTTGCCGCAGAGGCTGCCTGTCCTGCTGCCAGCAAGGGCCCCGGGCGTGAGAGGCCAGCGGCACCGCGAACACCACGGCGAAGACAGCTCCCGACGTCATGACCGTCACCCTCCCGGATGCGCTGTAGGACGAGGTGCTGACGTTGGACAACCGAGACAGCCGTGCGCGCCAGCGAACACAACCGGCACCCGGAGCCAGCCCCCCGACCGAGGCACAACGGAAGGTGGCACCGTCTTCGCCGCGTTAACCCAGTAGTCTCCTATCGCGCTCCCGGCGGCAAAGGCCGGCCGCCCGCTCCCTGACCCCTTCGAGCTCAGGAGAGAACCCGGGTGCTGCGGCCGCCCGGTTGTGCGGGCCCCGTCTCGGCCTGGACGGTCGGGACGGGGCTGACTCACGCGGCCAGCCGGTGAACGGCCGGGGCCGGGAGGGTCATAAGGCTGCTGGGGTCGACGGGCGTGCCGTCGAAGCACTCCAGGTAGCAGCCGAGCTTCTTCGAGAGGCAGATGTAGAACCGCCTCCCGCACTGGCCACAGGTCTGCCTCGCTGCCATCGCCCGATCGAGGGCCCACTCCTGAGCGAGCGTCGGCGTCCGTTTGGGCTTGGCCAGGTCGACGCGGAGCAGGTAGCCGCGGATGGGATGACGGCAGGACCACTGCGGGCGGGTCGCGCACAGCCTGCAGCGCAGGATCGCGACCGGGCCCTCGTTGTCGCCGGGGCTTACTGGCTCTAACAAAAGCGGTTTGATCATGTGACTGTCGACTTGATCGTTCGTTGATGGGGGCATGGGGAAGCGTCAGTCGCGACCGTGGAT
>NZ_JBVOQE010000021.1:0-73598 GCF_055668065.1 Streptomyces sp. NPDC097129
GTACTGCAGGGGGGACCCTGTGGGAGAGTAGGACGCCGCCGAACAATTCTTGAAGAAAACCCCGCACCTTATGGTGCGGGGTTTTCTGCGTTTCCGGCACATCTGGAACCTTCAGAAGGTCAGTTCCTTCGTGGTCGTCGTCCCACCCTTGCGGCCGGGGGCCGAGTGCCACTGCCAGTACAGGTTGGTGTGTGCGATCACCTGCTCCGGGGCCGGCGCCCCGTACTTGGTCAGGTCCTCCGTGGTGTGGGCGTCGGCGACCAGGGTCGCGTCGTAGCCACGGACGATCGCGCCGTGCAGGGTCGATCGGATGCAGACGTCCGTCTGAGCGCCCGTCACCACCAGCCGCCCCACCTTGAGCTCCGCCAGCAGGGCTTCCAGGTCCGTTTCCTCGAAGGAGTCGCCGTACTTCTTGTGGACGAGCGGCTCGTCGTCGCGGCGGACCAGCTCGGGGACGTACTCCCAGCTCTTGCTGCCGTACTCCAGCTCGTCGTCGGAGTGCTGCACCCAGATCACCGGCACTGCGGCTGTGCGGGCCTTCTCCGTGAGGGTGCGGATGTTCGCCACGACGGCGTCCCGGTTGTGGGCCTGGTCCACCACACCGTTCTGGACGTCGATGATGAGCAGTGCGCAATGGGGTCTGTCGGGCAGAGTCGTCATGGGCCTCAGGGTAAGTGCGGGCACTGACAACGGCGGCCGAATAGCAGGTGTGGGGGGAGCAGTCGCTGACTACTGTGGCCGCATGAACTCCCTGACCAGCGACGGCATCGCCATCCGCCCCATACGTGCCGAGGAATGGCAGGCCGTGAAGGAGCTGCGGCTGGCGGCCCTGCGGGACCCGCTCGCGCATCTCGCCTTCCTCGACACCTACGAGCAGGCCGCAGAGCGGTCCGACGCCTACTGGCAGGAGCGGTCGGCCGGTTCGGGTGAAGGCGGCACCGGGGCACGGCAGTTCATCGCGGAGGGCGCTGACGGGCGCTGGGTCGGCTCGGTGACCGTACTCGTCGAGGAGGCCGGGACGACCGACTGGGCCGGGCATCCCGTGAGGCGGCGGCAGGGGCACATCGTCGGCGTCTACGTGCGGCCCGAGCACCGTGGATCCGGGCTGACGAAGGCGCTGTTCGATGCCGCGCTGGAATGGGCGTGGGGGATCGGTCTGGAGCGGGCCCGGCTGATCGTGCACGAGGACAACCAGCGCGCTCAGGCCTTCTACCGTAAGGCCGGGTTCGTGCCGAGCGGGCTGACCGTGCCGCTGCCGGGGGCGCCCGGGCAGGCCGAGCTGGAGTTCGTGCTGGAGCGGGGCTGAGTGCTGGAGCGGGACTGAGTGCTGGAACGGGGCTGAAGGCCGGCCGGCCCGGCCCGCCCCTTGCCGGTCACACCGGCAGTTCGTCGTGGGGCCAGCGGGAGCGGGCCTGTTCGCGGGAGCGGAGCAGGGCCAGGGTCGGCAGGCCCCGATCGGTCCCGCGTGACAGCAGCTCGGGGAGCTGGGGGAGCGGGGCCACGGCGGCGATGTCGTCCAGGACGAGCGTGAATGGTGGGTCGAGCCGACCGGAGGATGACCGTTCGGCCATGCGCCGGCCGTGCTCGACCACGCTCGAGACGAGGGCCGTCAGGAAGGGCATCGCGCCCGGCCGGGTCCTGGGGTCCTCGAGGGATTCGCCCACCACGTAGAGACTGCCCCCTTCGTGAACGAAGGAATCCAAGGCGAGCGCATCAGTTCGGTTGGGTGTGCACGCCTCGCGGATGTTGACCGTGGACAGGGCGGACAGGGCCCGCGTCAGCAGTTCCTGGGCCATGTCACGGCGGTCGGGGTGGGCGGTGAGCGCGGCCTCCAGTTCCCCCGCGGAGCCTGCGGCGGCCTTCGGACTCGTACGGAGGACGCGGACCGCGTCCTGGATCTGCGTGCCCTGGGACCAGCGGTGGACGTGGCGGAGGGTGCGGCCGTCGACGGCGGCGGCGTGCAGGTAGCTGCGCAGAAGGGTTTCCGCGGTGTCGCCGACCGCCTGGTCCAGGCGGGAGGTGGGGCGGACGGGGGTGAGGAGAGCGGTGGCTCTCTCCTTCGCCGTCTGCTTGTCCTCGCAGCCGGTGGTGGGGGACCAGTGGAGGCGGGACGGGGTGTCGCAGAGGTGGGCCGGGTCGTAGAGGTGGGTGGGGCCCAGTTTGGCGCGGGCGTCCTTGGTGTCCTGCCAGACGGCCGGGTTCGAGGTGACGACCAGCAGGGGGCCCTCGGCGTCGCGTACGGCTTGGACGGCCGTGAGCAGGCGGCTTTCCCGGGGGGCGTAGTGCACCGGGCCATCGGGTGTCTCCCAGCCGGTCACCGGTGTGCCGTGGGGGAGGGAGGCGGCGGGTTCGGGCGTCGCTTCCGTCGCCGGCAGCGGTTCCGGCGGCTCCGGTTCCGCCCGGGGCGCGGGGACCTCGTGCACGTCCGGCTGGGCAGGCGGCGCGGGTGACGTGGGCGACGACGCCGCCGCCTCCGTACGCCGTCGCGCTCGTCCCGCCCGCCAGCGGGCCAGGGTGCCCATGACGAAGACGGTCAGGACGAGCAGCACCATCAGCTGGCCGATGAACAGGCCCCAGAACAGGCCGTAGCCGGAGAGTTCGCCGGCCGGGGTGTCGGGCCAGGCGCCGGCGACGTCGTGGGGCCGCCCGATCAGGTGGCGCATGGCCGCCGGCGTGCGGGTGAAGGTGACCGCCGCCGGCCAGGCGCCGTGGGCGAACAGGCCGGCCAGGCCCGTCGCCGTCCAGACCAGCAGGGTCATGCCGAGCAGGAACGCGAGTATGCCGACGAGCAGGCCGTCAGGGATGCCGCCCTGGTTGCCGCGGCGGCCGTCGCGGTCGTCACCCGGTCTCATGGCTGCGCTGCCCTCCCCGCCGTGCCTAGGCCACCGTCGACTCGGACGAGCCGTCCACGTCGGCCAGATGCTCCTCCATGAACGCCGCCGCCCGCTCCTCGGCCTCCAGCTCGGCGGCGCGCAGGGCGTCGTGGTCGAGGGAGGACTCGGTCATCGCGCGGTCGGTGAAGACCAGGGGGCGTTCCGCCTCCGTGACCAGGTGTTTGACCACCTGGACATTGCCGTTGACGTCCCAGACCGCGATACCGGGAGTGAGCGACGGGATGATCTCCACCGCCCAGCGGGGCAGACCCAGGACGCGGCCGGTGGCCCGTGCCTCGTCGGCTTTCTGGGCGTAGATCGTGCGGGTCGAGGCCATCTTCAGGATCGCCGCCGCCTCCTTCGCGGCCGCGCCGTCCACGACGTCGGACAGGTGGTGGACGACCGCGACGAAGGACAGGCCGAGGCGGCGGCCGAACTTCAGCAGGCGCTGGAACAGCTGGGCCACGAACGGGCTGTTGATGATGTGCCAGGCCTCTTCGACCAGGAAGATGCGCTTCTTGCGGTCGGGGCGGATCCAGGTGTGCTCGAGCCACACTCCGACGATGGCCATGAGGATGGGCATGGCGATGGAGTTGCGGTCGATGTGCGAGAGGTCGAAGACGATCAGCGGGGCGTCGAGGTCGATGCCGACGGTGGTCGGTCCGTCGAACATGCCGCGCAGGTCACCGTCGACCAGGCGGTCCAGGACCAGGGCGACGTCCAGGCCCCACGCGCGGACGTCGTCTATGGCGACGTTCATCGCCTCGGCGGACTCCGGCTCGGGGTGGCGCAGCTGCTCGACGATGTCGGACAGGACGGGCTGGCGGTCGACGATCGTCTCGTTGACGTAGGAGTGGGCGACCTTGAGGGCGAAGCCGGCGCGTTCGTCCAGGCCGTGGCCCATCGCGACCTCGATGATGGTGCGGAGCAGCGCCAGCTGGCCCGTCGTCGTGATCGCGGGGTCCAGCGGGTTGAGGCGGATGCCGTGGTCCAGGGCGGCCGTCGGGTCCAGCCGGATCGGCGTTATGCCCAGCTCCTGCGCGACGAGGTTCCACTCGCCGACGCCGTCCTCGCCCTGGGCGTCCAGGACGACGACCTGGCGGTCGCGGAAGCGCAGCTGGCGCAGGACGTACGTCTTCTCCAGGGCCGACTTGCCGTTGCCGGACTCGCCGAGGACCAGCCAGTGCGGAGCGGGGAGCTGCTGGCCGTAGAGCTGGAACGGGTCGTAGATGTAGCCCTTCCCGGAGTAGACCTCGCGGCCGATGATGACGCCGGAGTCGCCGAGGCCGGGGGCGGCGGTCGGCAGGTAGACCGCCTGGGCCTGGCCCGTGGAGGTGCGCACGGGCAGCCGGGTCGTCTCGACCTTCCCGAACAGGAAGGACGTGAAGGCGTCGGTGAGGACGGACAGCGGATCCCGCATCGGCGAATCAGCCCCTACCTTCGGATGCCGGTGGCGAACGGAAGTGTGTTCACGAAGGCGCGGTGGTGCTCGCGGTCGCACCACTCGAGCTTCAGATACGACTTTCCGGCCGAGGCCCTAATGGTGCGCTTGTCGCGGGCGAGTGCCTCCGGGGAGCGGGACGACACGGTGATGTAGCCGACCAGGTTCACTCCGGCGGCGCCGCTGGCGAGGTCCTCGCCGCGCTGGTCGAGCCGGGTGTGGGCGGCGATGTCCCGCGGGTCGACGGTGCGGTTCATCTTGGCGGCGCGGGAGGCCTCGGCGACGTCGTTGGTCTTCTCGGTCAGCATGCGTTCGATGGCGACCTCGGTGGGTTCGAGGTCCATCGTGACGGCGACGGTGCGGATGACGTCGGGGGTGTGGACGAGCAGGGGCGCGAGGAAGTTCACGCCGACCGGGGTCATCGGCCACTCCTTGACCCAGGCGGTGGCGTGGCACCAGGGGGCGCGGGTGGAGGACTCGCGGGTCTTGGCCTGGAGGAAGGTGGGCTCGCGGGCGTCCAGCTCGGCCGGCCAGGCGTTGCGTTTGGTCATCGCCTGGATGTGGTCGATCGGGTGGTCCGGGTCGTACATGGAGTGGATGAGGGAGGCGAGTCTGCCCTGCCCGAGGGGCTGACGGACCCGGATGTCGGCCTCCTGCAGCCGCGAGCAGATGTCGGTCAGTTCGCGGGCCATGACGACGGCGAGGCCGGCGTCGCGGTCGGCCTTGCCGCCGTGGGCGCGGGCGGCGCGGGCCATGGCGTTGGCCTCGGCGGCGAGGTCGCGGGTGTAGTGCATGCACGCGACGAGGTAGGCGCGGTGCTGCTCGCTGGACGTGGACACCATCGACTGCAGTTGCTCGTACGACTGCTGCAGCCACGCCGGCGCCTTGTCGTCGCCGCGCACGGCGACGTCCTTGGCGTGGGCGTCGGGGTCGGCGGGCAGGGTGCGGGCGAGCATCTGCAGCCGGGTGACGAAGCCGTCGCCGTTGGCGACGTGCTTGAGCAGCGTGCCGAAGCGGTCGACGAGGGCTTCCTGGTCCTCGCTGTCGCGCAGGCCGACGCCGGGGCCCTCGATCTCGATGGCGGCGGTGACGGTCCGGCGGTCGGCGTGCAGGAGTACGGCGATCTCGTCGGGGCCGAAGGGGGCGGCGAGCCAGTTGATCCGGCCGATGCCGGGCGGCGGGCCGACCTCGATCTCCTTGCCGTCGAGCCGGGTGCCGGCCTCCACGGCGCCGGAGCGGTAGGCGGTGCCCTGCTTCAGGGTGCGCTTGTAGCTGCGGTTGATCTCGAACCACTTGTAGAACGTGCGTCGCTTGTACGGCACGTAGACCGCGGCCAGCGCGAGCAGCGGGAAGCCCATGAGCAGCACGATGCGCAGGGACAGGACGGGGACGAGGAGCCCGCACATCATGCCGAGGAACGCGCCGATGATGATCAGCGCGAGCTCGCCGGGTTCGCGGTTGCGTCCGACGATGGCGTTCGGCCGGGCGCGGCCGATCAGATATGTACGGCGGGGCGTGACCGGATGGGACACGTGGGACTCGGTCGTCAACGCCCTTCACCTCCCGTGCGGTTGGTACTGCTGTTGCGGGTGTTGCTGGCGTGCGGCGTGTTGACCGGGTTGTTCGCGCGGGGCGGGGGAGCGGCGGAGGGGACAGTTCCGCCGCCACCACCGGTCGAGGTGCGCGCGCTGTGCGCGGCGACGCCTCCGGAGGCGGGGTTGGCCTGGCGGGGGGTGCTGGGCGCGGACCCGGGGGCCTGGCCGCCGTTGCTGTCGGCGCGGGTGCTGTGCGTCTTGATGCCCTGGGCGACGAGGCTCGCCGGGGAGCTGATGACGGCGGCGGCCTTGCTTTCGGCGCCCTGCATGATGCGGTTGTTGCGGGAGTTGACGATCTCGTCGCCGAAGCCGGGGACGAAGCGGTAGATCATCGCCGAGGCGAAGATGGCGAGCAGGATGATCGCGAGGCCGGAGACGACGGCGGAGAACGCGTCGGGGCCGTCGCCGGAGGACAGGGCGCCGGCGAGGCCGAGCACGATGACGATGACCGGTTTGATCAGGATGACGGCGATCATGATGCCGGCCCAGCGGCGGACGTGGCCCCACATGTTCTTGTCGACGAGGCCGGAGTAGACGACGGTGCCGAGCAGGGCACCGACGTAGAGCAGGGCGGCGCGGATGACGAGTTCCAGCCACAGGACGCCGGCGGCGAGGATGCTGACCAGGGAGACGACGATCAGCATGATCGGGCCGCCGCCGATGTTGTCGCCCTTCTTCAGGGCGGCGGAGAAGGTGCCGAAGAAGGTGTCGGCCTGGTTGCCGGTGGTCCTCGCGAGCACGTCGCTGACGCCGTCGGCCGCGGAGACGACGGTGTAGAGGATCAGCGGGGTGAACGCGGAGGCGAGCACGGTGAGCCAGAGGAAGCCGACGGCTTCGGAGACGGCGGTGCTCAGGGGGACGCCGCGGACGGCTCGCTTGGCCACGGCCAGCAGCCACAGCAGGAGCGTGAGGATCGTCGACGCGGCGAAGACGACGGCGTACTGCTGGAGGAACTTCTGGTTGGTGAAGTCGACGTTCGCCGTCTCCTTCACGGCCGCGCTGAGCTTGTCGACGGTCCAGGACGCGGCCTCGGCACAGCCCTTGGCGAGGGAGGAGAGGGGGTCGAGGGTGGCGGTGGGGTCTTGGGTGACGGATCGGCTGCCGCGGGCTGCGCCGTTGCCTTTTTCGCAGTAGTCCTTGGCGGGGCCGACGATGAGGTCACAGTTGCCGTTGGAGGCGGAAGGCGAGGGCGAAGGGGTGGGGGCTGCCAGGGCGCGCGTGGCGAACAGCACGGCTGCCGTCTGTACGGCCGTGAGCGCGGCGGCGACCTTGAGGACGCGGCGTGGGCTACCGGGCATAAGTGAACCCTCCGAACTCCTGGACCGCCTTGGCCATCTCGTCGGCGCTGGACGCCTTGTCGTCACCGGGCACGGGCGCGGGACCGTTCTTCTGCGAGAAGCTGTCGACCTTCCACCCGCCGTCGGACCAGCGCAGCTGCAGCGTCATGGTGAACCAGTCGCTGGTGACGGGGTTGGTCGAGTTCTCACCGGCCAGACCGTAGAGCCCGGTGCACCAGACCTCGGCCGTGGCGGTCGCGTCCGTGTAGCTCGTGACCTTGGTGCCGATCGGCACCGTGCGGGACACGTACGTCTGCCCGGCGGCCGGATTGCCGTTCTCGTCCAGGCCGATGCTGCTCAGGAACTCCTTGGAATAGGTCTGGTCGAACTTGGCCTCGAGGCCTTGCTGCTTGTCGGCGGTGAAGACCTGCTGGACGATCTCCGTGCGTCGGGTGGGCATGAGGATGTCGGCTGAAACCAGCACGACCGCATAGTTCGCGGCAGCGGACTGCACCCCCTGCTGGTCGTGGGGGAAACCCGTGGGGATGCCTGACGTGTTCGTCTGGACCGGCTTCGCTCCCGTCGCCGCCGTCGGGGCCGCCTTGGGTTTGTTGCCCGACGCCGTGCCGGACGACGGGCCGTCACCGCCGCGGTTGGCGAAGGCGATGGCGGCGATGAGGAGGACCACCACCGCGACCACCGTGACCATGCTCCGTGAGGAGGAGCCGCGGCCGGGGCGGCGTGCCCCGCCGTAGGGGTCGCCGGAGCGTTCCGGCAGCCGTGTGCGCGTCTGGCCGCTGCCGCCGTACCCACCGCCGGCCGCGTCGTGCTCGTCCCCGAGACTCATGCCGCGTACGCCCCCTCGACGTCGTTCAAGAACACCTCGTACCGGAACGCGTAGGAGTACGACGGTAGCCGTGCTGGTTCCCGCGCGGGCGCGGTGTGGTGACTCGACATCAGGGAAACGCAACCTCAGCCGGTGGGCACGACAGGTGGGTGGGACGGGAGGGGGGACGGGAGACGCCTGTTACACGGCCATGCCGTACACGATCGTGAACAGCGTGCCGAGCGAACCGATGATGAATACCCCGGTGAGTCCCGCGATGATGAGTCCCTTGCCCTGTTCGGCGCTGAAGGTGTCCCGCAGGGCGGTGGCGCCGATACGCTGTTTGGCGGCGCCCCAGACGGCGATGCCGAGGCAGAGCAGGATGGCGACGGCCATCACCACCTCGATCATCACCTTGGCCTCGTTGCCCAGGCTGCCGAACGGGCCCCAGTCCGGAGCGATCCCGCCGATGATGGTGTTGATGTCTCCCTTGTCGGCCGCAAAGAGCATGTAAGTCACCGCCCCTGTTGGGTAGTTCCGCAGTCCCCTGCGGTGTGCAGAGGTCAGGCCTCATTCTCGCCGACGATGCCGCTGTCGTATGTCGACTTGGCGTCATTCGCTGGCGGGTTTCGTACGAACGGCTTGCGAAGAGTCGTATGGTCACTCTGTGTATCACGGCAGGTCACGCCGGGCAATGAGGCCGGAGCGGAACCAGTCGTGTGGTTCCGTCGTTGCGCCCTCTTGTGACCTGGGCCGTTTCTGACGGCTGATCGGGTGAGCGGTCGTGTGACTGTTCCGAGGGTGAAGGCTATCTCCGGCCGGTGGAAGAGGGCGCGCTGGCCCCGTGTGCGGCCAGCGTGGTGACGGAGCGTCAGGGCCGGAGCGTCAGGGCCGGCGCGGGGTGAGGCCGTGCAGGAGGTGGTGGACGTGGTCGTCCAGGCCGTCGAGGGCCTCCTGTGCGGGGAGTGCGCAGCTCGCGACGAGGGCGGCGAGGCCGTGCAGGCTCGCGGCCATGACCATGGTGATGCGCTCGGGGTCGCCCGCGACGAGTTCGCCGCGCTGCTGTGCGTCGGCGACGAGGTGCGTGAGGGAGCCGATGGAGCGTTCTACGGCGTCGGCGAGCTGGGCGTCCGGGTCGTGTTTGCGGGCGAACATCAGCTCGAGCAGCTCGGGGTTGTCGATGGCGAACCCGAGGTAGGCGCGGGCGAGTGAGGCGAGGCGCTGCGGCAGGGGGTGTCCGGGGGTGTCGGCGCTGTGCAGGGCCCGGATGAGCCGTTCGTAGCCGGTGAGGGCGAGGGCGTCGAGCAGGGCCTGCTTGTCCTTGAAGTGCCGGCCGGGGGCGGCGTGGCTGACGCCGATGTCGCGGGCGAGTTCCCGCAGGGAGAGTGCGCCGGCGCCCTTGTCGCGGAGGGTGCGTTCGGCGCTCTTGAGGAGGGCGGCGCGCAGGTCACCGTGGTGGTAGGGGCGGCTTGCGGGCATGTGGGTCATCGTATCCCGATGTTGCCGGTAGCAGCATTGTTGGCGGTGCCAGCTTTGTTGTCGTTGACAGCATTGTTGGCGCTGTCTACATTGGGTCCATGGCTGACAGGCAGAGCAAGTGGAACGTGTCCGCGATCCCGGATCTGAGCGGGCGTACGGCGGTGGTGACCGGGGCCAACAGCGGCCTCGGCCTCGTGACCGCCGGCGCGCTGGCCGGGGCCGGGGCGCACGTCGTCCTCGCGGTACGGGACGAGGAGCGGGGCCGGGCCGCGGCCGCGGGCGTGCGCGGCAGTACCGAGGTGCGCCGGCTGGACCTGGCCGATCTGGCCTCGGTGAAGGAGTTCGCGGCCGGCTGGGAGGGGCCGCTGGACCTGCTGGTCAACAACGCGGGCGTGATGATGGTGCCGCGGGGCCGGACCAAGGACGGCTTCGAAACCCAGTTCGGCACGAACCACCTGGGCCACTTCGCGCTGACCAACCTGCTGCTGCCGCACCTCACCGACCGCGTGGTGACGGTGTCGTCCGGCGCGCACCGCTGGCCCGGCGCCGCGATCCACTTCGACGACCTGAACCTGGACCGGCGCTACCACCCCCGGCTCGCCTACTCCCAGTCCAAGCTCGCCAACCTGCTCTTCACGCTGGAGCTCCAGCGCCGCCTGTCCGAGGCCGGCTCCCCGGTGCGCGCCCTCGCCGCCCACCCCGGCTACGCGGCGACCAATCTGCAGAGCCACGCGGCGAGCCCGGTGACACGGGCGCTGATGCAGGCCGGCAACCGCTTCTTCGCCCAGGACGACCGGGCCGGCGCCCTGCCGACGCTGTACGCGGCGGTCGAGGACCTGCCCGGCGCGAGCTACGTCGGCCCCGACGGCCTCGGCGAGCTGCGCGGGTCGCCCGCACTGGTGGGCCGCTCGGCCGCGGCGAGCGATCCGCTGGCGGCGCGGCGGTTGTGGACGGTGTCGGAGGAGCTGACGGGGGTGGGGTTGCCGGCGGGGGTCGCCAAGAACGCCTGAGCGCGCTTTTCACCGGGGTGGCGCCGTTCGGGTGTCGCGGCGCGACCCGGCGTCGTAGCGTGGGGCTGCCGTGCCGGGCGGGCCGCATCAGGTGTGCGGGGCCGCCCGCGGGGCATGCGGTGCGGTGTCGGTGCGATGAAGGACGGAGGCAGCCCTGTCATGGCCGTTGTCGTGGTGGGCGTCGCGTTCGGTGTCCTGGTCGAAACGCCCTGAACGCCGCGGTATTCGTGGTGCGGGCAGACGCCGGCGCAGCGCGTCTGACGATTTTCTCACCTTCGTCCGTCACAGTGGTGGCCGATGAAGCGCTCCTCACGCTCCGTGGGCCCCCGCAGACGCGCGCTGTTCTGTGTGCTCGTCCTGCTGGCCGGTGCCTCGTGTTCCGGTGCCGCCGCGCGCGCCTGGCCGCGTGCGCTCGGTGTGACCGTGCATGCCGCGCCCACTCCGCCGAGCGCCCGGATCGGGGCGCTCTTCCACGCCGGTACGACGGACTGGGAAGGCGAGCACTTCTGCACCGCCTCCGTGGTGCACAGTCCGCACCGCGACCTCATCGTCACAGCGGCGCACTGCCTGAGCGGTGACGGCAGCGAGGACGAGGGCGATCTGGTGTTCGTGCCGGGCTACCGGTACGGCAGGGCGCCGTACGGGGCGTGGCCGGTGCAGCGGATGATGCTGCCCGACGGGTGGCAAGAGGGGCACAGCGAGGACAGCGACGTGGCCTTCGCGGTGCTGGCGCCGCGGGGCGGCAAGCACATCGAGGACGTCGTCGGCGCCAACCGGTTCGTCACCGGTACGGCGCCCGGGGCGGCCGCGGTCACGGTCACCGGGTATCCCGACGACCAGGAGTCGCCGGTGGTGTGCACCAACAAGGCGACCCGGCACAGCAGCACCCAGCAGCGGATCACCTGTCCCGGATTCAGCAGCGGCACCAGCGGTAGCCCCTGGGTCAGCGGGGACGGTCTGGTCGTGGGGGTGCTGGGCGGCCTCGAGGGCGGCGGTGACACGGACGACGTCTCCTACAGCGTGGTGCTGGGGACGGAGGCGGCGGAGGCGTACCGGGACGCGGTGGGACTCGGCTGAACGGCCCGGCCCGGCCGCGGAGCTGAGCGCCCGTCATACCCGCCTGCGCGGCGATGATCTTTGTGGCAGGGTCGGTCCGTGCACGCACTCAAGGCTCACGATCCCGCGCACATAGGCGCGTACACACTGCTCGCGCGGCTCGGTGCGGGCGGGATGGGGCAGGTCTACCTCGGGCGGTCGCCCGGTGGGCGGCTGGTGGCGATCAAGGTGATCCGCGAGGAGATCACCGACCATCCCGAGGCCCTCGCCCGCTTCCGCCGCGAGGTGGAGACGGTCCGCGCGGTACACAGCGCGTACACGGCGAACCTGATCGACGCCTCGCTGGACGCGTCGCCGTTGTGGCTGGCCACGGAGTACGTCGCGGGACCGACGCTGGCTCAGGCGGTGGCCGCGCACGGGCCCGTCCCGCCCGGCAGCGCGCCACGGCTGCTCGCCGCGCTGGCCGAGGCGCTGGCGAGCGTGCACGCGTACGGCGTGACGCACCGCGACCTCAAGCCGCAGAACGTGATCCTCTCCCCGCAGGGCCCGCTGCTCATCGACTTCGGCATCGCGCGGGGCGCGGCCGACACGGCGCTCACCCACACCGGTCTGACCCCCGGTACGCCCGGCTACACCGCGCCGGAGGTGCTGACGCACGACCGGGTGGGCGCGGAGGCGGACGTCTTCGCGCTCGGGGCCACGGTCGCCCACGCGGTGACCGGGCGGGCCCCCTTCGGCGGCGGCGCCGGGCACGCCGTCTCCTACCGCGTGGTGCACGAGGACATCGACCTCGTGGGCGTCGAGCCGGCCCTGGCCGCGCTCATCGAGGAGTGCGTCGCCAAGGACCCGGCCCGCCGTCCCGCCCTGGACGCGGTCATCGCGCGCTGCGCGGTGAGCTCCGCGCTGACCGAGGACCCGTACTACGCGCGGCTGGCCGGGCAGGGTGAGGCGGCCCCGCGGGACCTTCCCGCCGCGGTGGCGGCCGGGCTGGTCCCGCCCGGCCACGGGGCGCGGCCGGACGCGTCCCGGCCGACCGTGGGCCCGGGCTACGTCCCCACCCTCGCGCCGGCCGCGCCGCCGGCAGCCACGCGGCGGTCCCGCTCCCGCCGTACCGCGTGGATCGTGACGCTGGCCGTCGCCGTGGTGGTGGGGTCGGGGACCGCCGTGGCCCTGCGCACGCTGAACGGGCAGGAGCAGCAGGAGCAGCGGGACCAGCAGGGGCGGCAGGCGCAGCGCGGCGGCGCGGCGCCCTCCGCGAGCCCGGTCGCGCAGGCGAAACCGCCCGCGTACATCGAGAACAACCGGATCTCGCGCGACTACTGGCGTCTGTCGGACGATCCGGACGAGGCCGCGCACGGCATCGGGCAGTGCGCGATGGTCGGGGCGGTCAGCCCGCCCGGTGAGCTGCAGACGAGCGTGGACGACGTGGCTGACGGGGCGTCCGCCACCGTCCGGACCAAGGCGAAGATCTCCTTCCGCTTCAAGGAGGCGAAGCTCCTGAGCAAGCTGCCCGCCCCCTACTACGTCTCCGTCGGCGTGAAACCGCCCCATGAGATCGACCCCGACACGGGAAAGCCGTACGAGGACGCGCTCATGGAGAGCAAGAACATCGGCTACACGAGCAAGCCGGTGGACATCTACCGGGCCGGGGACGACGTCGGCTTCATCGACCTGACCTATCCCGACGACTTCCGCAGCCACTTCCCGGGCAGGTCCGACAACGCCATCCCGGTCACCAACGACCCCGGTGACTGGACCGTGGTGCTCTATCACGTCAAAAGCGGCCCCGCCGACTACGAGAGCTTCGGTTGCACCGGATTCCGGGTGGGAAGCTCCTAAACTGGCGCGGGCGGACTCCCGGTCGGTGAGGGGCGGTTGACGGTGCGTAGGACGTGGCTCTGGGCGGGTGGGGCCGCCGCGGCGGGAGTGAGCTTCGTGCTGCTGCTCGTCGTCGGGGTGTACGTCGTCGCCGGCAACATCATGAACGGCGTCGGCGGAGCCGGCCGGGCCCTGGCGAAGGGCGCGGTGCCCGCCGCGTACCAGGCCCTCGTACAGAAGTGGGGCAATCTGTGCCCCGCGCTCAGCCCGGCGCTGCTCGCCGCCCAGCTCTACCAGGAGAGCGGGTTCAACCCCGCGGCCAGGAGCCCGGCGAAGGCGCTCGGGATAGCGCAGTTCATCCCCGGCACCTGGGCGACGCACGGCATCGACGGCGACGGCGACGGCGACCGCGACATCTGGGACCCGAATGACGCGATTCCGTCGGCCGCCTCCTACGACTGCGAACTCTCCACGTACGTCAAGGACGTCCCCGGCGACGCCACGCACAACATGCTCGCCGCCTACAACGCGGGCGCGTACGCGGTCATCAAGTACGGAGGCGTGCCGCCGTACCGGGAGACCCAGAACTACGTGAAGACGATCACCACGCTGCAGGTCAGCTTCGCCGCGCCCGTGGGCCGGGTCGACCCGTCCAGGCAGGCCGCGGGCGCCATCGACTTCGCGCAGAAGAAGCTCGGCACGCCCTATCTGTGGGGTGGCGAGGGCACGCCTGAGCAGGGCGGACGGTTCGACTGCTCGGGCCTGACGCAGGCCGCCTACCAGACCGTCGGCATCACCCTGCCGCGGGTGGCCAACGACCAGTACAACGCGGGGCCGCACCCCAGGCGGGACGAACTGCTGCCGGGGGACCTGGTGTTCTTCTCCCACGATCCGGTCGACTCGCGGCAGATCCACCACGTGGGCATCTACGTCGGCGGCGGGTACATGATCGACGCGCCGCGCACCGGGGCCGTCATCCGGTTCGATCCGATCGACACGGGCGACTACTTCGGGGCCACCCGGGTCACCCAAGATGGCGCGAAAGCGCTCCCCACCTCGGTGTGAACCCTCCGTGAACCCACCCCCTGAGCTGCGGCGATGAGTCTCTCTTCGATAACGTCTGAGTGATCATTCGGTGGAGTGTGGAACGTATCAACGGGGACCGTGCGTTCCTGTTGACGTAGTCGAGCGCACGTCTGACGTAAGCGGGTCTACAAACCACGGGGGTGGGCAGCAGCGGCGCACGCGAGGTGCGCCCGGGACAACGACGAAGGGGCCGCAGCACGATGGCTGGACTCGCCGAATCCGGGTCGAACCCCGACGTCGACCTGCTCTACGACATCAACGGCCTCGCCAAGGACGCTCCGCACTGGTTCGACCGGGCCATGGAGTTCGTCGGCGAGTACGGGCTGCTGCTCGCCATGGTCCTGCTGGTGCTGTGGTGCTGGTGGTCCGTGCGGCGCCGGGGCGGCGAGGACGCCGCGCCTTCCGTGGCCGCGCTGGTGTGGGCGCCGCTCGCGGCCGGCATCGCCGTCCTCGTCAACGTCCCCATCCGCGGCTTCGTGCAGCGGCCGCGGCCCTTCAACGACCATCAGGGCCTGGACGTCCTGGTCTCCGGCAAGAACGACTTCTCCTTCGTCAGCGACCACGCCACCCTCACCATGGCGATGGGCGTCGCCCTGTTCGTCGCCAACCGCCGCTTCGGGCTCGTCGGCATCGCACTCGCGCTCCTCGAGGGCTTCTGCCGCGTCTTCATGGGCGTGCACTACCCGACCGACGTCATCGGCGGCTTCGCCCTCGGCACGGCCGTGGCGCTGCTGCTGTCGCCGCTCGCCACGGCCCTGCTGACGCCGGTGGCGAAGGCCGTGGAGCGGTCGGGGGCCGGATGGCTGATCCGCTCCCGGCGGCTGCCGGCCGGCGAGCAGGAGGCGCTGATCCCGAACGCGCGGTCCGGGCAGCAGTCCGGCAGCGAGGAACGGGACCTGGCCGCCTGAGCGGCCGCCGGGCCCTCGCAGGGCCTGAGGCGAGCCCCTGCAGGGTTTGAGGCAAGCCCCTACAGGGCCTGGGGCAAGCCTCTACAGGGCCTGAGGCAAGCCCCTACAGGGCCTGGGGGAAGGTGAAGAAGCGGTTCGGGTCGTAGGTCTTCTTCACCTGCGCCAGGCGGGCCGCGGCGTCGCCGTAGTAGGCGGTGCGCCAGTTCTTCAGCGTCGCATCGGTGTAGTTCTGGTACGCCGCACCCGAGGCGTACGGCCGCATCGCGCCGTGCGCGGTCGCGAGCCACGACTGGGACGCCGTACCGGAGGTTCCCGCACGCCAGGCCGCGATGTACTGGGCCAGCATCCGGGAGCGGCGGTGCACGAACGCGGTCGAGGCCGGGGCGACACGGTTCACCGCACCGCCCAGCGCGGTCAGCGCGAAGCTGCCGGTGCCGCCGCGGACGGACCGGATCTGCGCGAGCAGCGTCTGGATGCCGGCCGGTGACAGGGAGCGGTCGAAGAAGTCCGAGCGGGCCGCGTACGTCTCGCGGTGCAGCAGGCCCTGCGCGGAGCGGCCCGGCGTCGCGCCCGGCAGATGGCACTGCGCGTCGGCGGAGAAGGCCGAGCAGCCGGCGTAGATCTCCATCGCCTCCTCGTAGGAGCGGCGGCGCAGCGAGACGCTGGTGGCGTTCGCCCCGGCGGCGTGCGCGAGGCGGTCGACGGCGTTCTTCAACTCGCCGTAGGTGCCGAGGGAGAAGGCGGAGACGGTGACCGTCGGGGTGCCGCCGGTGTCGTTCGCCAGGTGCAGCGACGACCAGATCTCGTCCGGCTGGGAGGGGCCCCACTCCTGCCATGCCTTGACCACCGCGGCCGCCTTGGACCACGGCCAGCTCAGATACGCGGTGACGGCCTGCGGGGCGGGGTGGGTGCGGAAGTGCAGCTCGGTGACGACGCCGAAGTTGCCGTTGCCGGCGCCGCGCAGGGCCCAGAACAGGTCGGGGTGGTTCCTGGCGTCGGCGGTGAGCTGCCGTCCGTCCGCGGTGACGAGGGTGGCGGCGGTGAGGCTGTCGCAGGTCAGGCCGTAGGCGCGGGAGACCACGCCGTGGCCGCCGCCGAGGGTGAGGCCGGAGACGCCGACGGTGGGGCAGGAACCGGCGGGTATCGTCGCGCCCTTCGCGGCCAGGGCGCGGTAGACGTCGATGAGCTTGGCGCCGGCGCCGACCACGGCCGTGGTGCCGGAGGCGCGGACCTGGTTGAGCCGGGAGACGTCGAGGATCAGGCGGTTGTCGCCGGAGGACCAGCCGGCGTAGGAGTGGCCGCCGTTGCGGATCGCGACGGTGAGGCGGTGGGCGCGGGCGTAGGCGAGGGCGGTGCGGATGTCGTCGGGGTGCGCGACGTAGGCGACGGCGGTGGGCTTCAGGGTGTCGAAGCGGGTGTTGTAGAGCTGGCGGGCGGCCGTCCAGGCGGTGTCACCGGGGCGGACGAGGGTGCCGTCGAGGTCGCGGGCGAGGGCGGCGAGGCCCGCGGGGACGGAGGCGGCGGAGGCGGTCTTCAGCAGGGGGCCCGAGGTCTGGGCTGCCGCTTTCGTCGCGGTGCCGCCCGTGCAGGCGGCCGTGGTCACCGTGGCGACCGCGGCGGCCGCGGTCCCGCCGAGGAAGGTGCGCCGGTCCATGTGTTCGTCTCCGTCCCGTGGGGGTTCTGTGGGTGGGGACGGGGTGGGGGCGCGCGGGGTTCCCTCGTGGCCCCACGGTCACGGCGTGTTCGCGTGGGTCTGCGCGTCGGTGCGGGCCTGGCTTCGCGCGCGGCGCGCCGGGCCTCGCCAGCCGCAGGTGCAGCGGGCCAGGCAGAAGCGGCCTTGTTCGACGGTGGTCGTGCGGTGTTCCTGGCGGGCTGCCTCAGGACCGTCCATCTGGGTCACGTACCCACCGTAGCGGGCGGTGGGCGACGGGCCGTCAGCCGGCCAGGGCTGCGCCGCGCGCCCGTGACGGCCGCACCTACCCGTCGTTAACCGGAACGACAGGCGGCCCGCGACGGACGTACCGGCTGGGGGTAGGCAGGCGATGGCACAGCGGCGGCAGCGCCGGCGGCGCGGAGGCGGGGCACTTGCCACGGCCGGGGTCATGGTGTGCGTGTGCGCCGGAGCCGCCGGGTGTTCCGGCAGCGGGGCCGCCGCCGACGACGGGCGCGGGACGGGCGACGTCGTCGGGCTGCTCCGGCAGGCGCCGGACCGGCTGGAGGCCGCCGGGAGTTCGAAGGCGCGCACGGCGATGGAGATGGCGACCGGCGGCACCCGCGTGACGATCCGCGGTGAGGGCGTCTACGACTTCCGGCGCAGGCTCGGGGAGTTGCGGGTGGTGCTGCCGCAGGATCCGGCGGGCAGCAGTGAGCACCGGCCGATCACGGAACTGCTCGCTCCGGGTGCGCTGTTCATGAAGAACCGGGGCGCCGGGGTGCCCGCCGACAAATGGGTGCGGGTGGAGACCGCCCAGGTCTCCGACGGCAACCTGGTCACCGGCGGCGCGACCGACCCGTTCGCCACCGCCGAGGTGCTGCGCGGCACACGGACCGCGACCTATGTGGGGCGCACCGAGGTCGCGGGGACGCCGGTGCGGCACTACCGCGGCACCGCCGACCTCGCCGCGGCCGCGCGCGACGCTTCCGTCCCCGCCGACCGGGACGCGCTGCGCGCCGCGGCGAAAGGGTTCGCCACCGCGCTGGTGCCGTTCGACGTCTATCTCGACGACGCCGGCCGCATCCGCAAGATCCGGCACCGGTTCAGCTTCGTCAACGGGCAGAAGAAGGACGCCGTCGCGGTCGCCTCCACGACGCTGCTGTACGACTTCGGCGCCCCCGTCGCCGTACGGCTGCCGAGGAGTGCGGACATCTACGACGGGCGGATCGCCCAGTGACCGAGGACTAGCCCTTCCGTGCCATGCGCGGGCTGTGGGCCGCTCCCTACTCTAGGAAGCCGGTGACGGCAGAGATGAGGTGAGGCTCGTGGCTCCGCTCGGCGGTACGGCGGTTCAGGACCATGTGGCGCTCGCCGAGATAGAACTGTGCTGCGAGCTGATCATCGCCGCCTCGGCCGCCCGGGAGCGGCTCAGCATGGAGAGCATCGACGAGGTGCTGCGCGTGGCCGAGGAGCGGGACGCCCGCGACGGATGACCGGCGTGGGGTGACCGGCGGGGGTGACCGGCGCGGTCCCGCGCCGGCGCCGCCTCAGGTGCGCAGCATGCGGGCGATGGCCTGGGTGGCCTCCTTCACCTTCGCCTCGATCTCCTCGCCGCCCTTGACGGCCGCGTCGGCGACGCAGTGCCGCAGGTGCTCCTCCAGCAGTTGCAGCGCGAAGGACTGCAGCGCCTTGGTGGAGGCCGACACCTGGGTGAGTATGTCGATGCAGTACACGTCCTCGTCGACCAGGCGCTGCAGGCCGCGGATCTGGCCCTCGATGCGGCGCAGGCGCTTGAGGTGCTCGGCTTTCTGGTGGTGGTACCCGTGCACGCCGCGGTCGTGGTCGCTCACCGCGTCCGGCGTCGCGGCCGTGGTGTCCGTCTCCATGGCGGAGGGCGCACCAGCGCCTGTCTCGGTCGTCATCGCGTCCTCCCGGTGTGCTGCCCTGTGTGCCGACCCGTGTCCAGATTACGGCTATATACCCCTGGTGGGTATATGGTACCGAAGTTTGCCGGGTAGAAGGGGAAACGGCCGCCGAAGCCCCCGTGCCGATCAGTCTCCTTGATGGGCGACACTGGGGGGCGGCCCGTTAGCCGTGGCCGGATGATGCGCCTAGCATCAGCCTGACCGAAAACCGATGCATCCCGAGGACCCCACGTGCGCTTTCGTCTGACCCCCAGGGAGACGAGCTTCTACGACATGTTCGCCGCGTCCGCGGACAACATCGTCACCGGCTCGAAACTCCTGATGGAACTGCTCGGGGCGGACACTTCCGCCCGGGCCGAGATCGCAGAGCGTATGCGGGCCGCGGAACACGCGGGCGACGACGCCACGCACGCGATCTTCCACCAGCTGAACTCCTCGTTCATCACGCCGTTCGACCGCGAGGACATCTACACCCTCGCGTCCTGCCTCGACGACATCATGGACTTCATGGAGGAGGCCGTCGACCTGGTCGTCCTCTACAACGTCGAGGAGCTCCCCAAGGGCGTCGAGCAGCAGATCGAGGTGCTGGCGCGGGCCGCCGAACTCACCGCCGAGGCGATGCCGAACCTGCGGACGATGCAGAACCTGACCGAGTACTGGATCGAGGTCAACCGCCTCGAGAACCAGGCCGACCAGATCCACCGCAAGCTGCTCGCCCACCTCTTCAACGGCAAGTACGACGCGATCGAGGTGCTCAAGCTCAAGCAGATCGTGGATGTGCTGGAAGAGGCGGCGGACGCCTTCGAGCACGTGGCGAACACGGTGGAGACCATCGCCGTCAAGGAGTCCTGACCCCTCCATGGACACCTTCGCTCTGATCGTGACCGTCGCGGTCGCGCTCTTCTTCACGTACACCAACGGCTTCCACGACTCCGCGAACGCGATCGCCACCTCGGTCTCCACCCGCGCGCTCACCCCGCGGGCGGCTCTGGCGATGGCCGCGGTGATGAACCTCGCCGGCGCCTTCCTGGGGTCGGGCGTCGCCAAGACGGTCAGTGAGGGTCTGATCGAGACGCCGCAGGGTTCGACGGGGATGGGCATCCTCTTCGCGGCGCTGGTCGGCGCGATCGTCTGGAACCTGGTCACCTGGTACTACGGCCTGCCGTCGTCCTCGTCCCACGCCCTGTTCGGCGGCATGGTGGGCGCGGCGCTGGCGGGCGGCACGGACGTGCTGTGGAACGGCGTCCTCGACAAGGTCGTCATCCCGATGTTCCTGTCTCCCGTCGTCGGCCTGGTGGTGGGTTACCTGGTCATGACGGCGATCATGTGGCTGTTCCGCCGGTCCAACCCGCACAAGGCCAAGCGGGGCTTCCGGATCGCCCAGACCGTCTCGGCGGCCGGCATGGCCCTGGGTCACGGTCTGCAGGACGCCCAGAAGACGATGGGTGTCGTCGTGCTGGCGCTGGTCATTTCCGGCCATGAGACGTTCGGCGACCCGATCCCGGTCTGGGTGAAGCTCGTCTGCGCGGTGATGCTGTCCCTGGGCACGTACGCCGGTGGCTGGCGGATCATGCGCACGCTGGGCCGCAAGATCATCGAGCTGGACCCGCCGCAGGGGTTCGCGGCGGAGGCGACGGGTGCGTCGATCATGTTCACGACCGCGTTCCTCTTCAAGGCGCCGATCTCCACGACCCATGTCATCACCTCCGCGATCATGGGCGTCGGCGCGACGAAGCGGGTGAACGCCGTGCGCTGGGGCGTCGCCAAGAACATCGTGCTCGGCTGGTTCATCACCATGCCGGCCGCGGGGCTCGTCGCGGCCGCGGTCTTCGGCGTCGAGAAGCTGGCTTTCCTGTAACCACCACGCACAAACCAACGGGCCCGCCCCCGGGAGCCAGGGGGCGGGCCTTTTTGACGCCTCCCGGTGGCACCGCCATGCAGCACCGCGAGGGGTTCGGGCGGCCGGTCGGCGGGGGTGGCTGCGGTTGCGCGGGCCGCGGGGGCGGGGGTGCGGGTCGGTTTAGGTGGGCCGCTCGGCCGCGGGGGCGGCTCGGCCGCGGGGGCGGCTCGGCCGCGGGGGCGGGTCGGCCGAGGGGTGGTTCCGCCGCAGGGGTGGTTCCGCCGAGGTGGGTGGGTCGGCGGAGGTGTGCCGCTCGGCCGCAGGGTGGCTCCGCTGGGGAGGCGGCTCGGCCAAGGGGTGCTGTTCGGCCGAGCGGGCGGCTCGGCCGCTGGCCGCCACCGCACAAGTCGACGGGGCCGTCCCTGGGAGCCACGGGGCGGCCCTTTTTGGTGCTTCGCGGTGGCATCGCCATGCAGCACCGCGAGGGGTCTGGGCGGCCGGTCGGCCGGGGTGGCTGCGGGGGCCGAGGGGGTGCGGGTTGGCCGAGGGGTGCGGTCGGTTGAGGGTGGGCGGGTCGGCCGCGGGGGTGGCTCCGCCGAGGTGGGTGGGGCGGCGGAGGTGGGCCGCTCGGCCGTAGCGGTGGCTCCGCGACCGGGGGGGCGGGTCGGCCGCAGGGGTGCCGTTCAGTCGAGCGGGCGGGTCGGCTGGTGGGGGCTGTGGGCGCAAGCCGACGGGCCCGCCCCCTGGGAGTCAGGGGGCGGGCCCTTTTGGCGCCTCGCGGTGGCACCGCCATGCAGCACCGCGAGGGGTCCGAGCGGCCGGTCAGCCGGGGTGGCTGTGCGGGCCGCGGGGGTGGGTCAGCCGAAGCGGCCCGAGATGTAGTCCTCCGTGGCCTGGACCGACGGGTTGGAGAAGATGCGTTCCGTGTCGTCGATCTCGACCAGCCGGCCGGGCTGGCCGACCGCCGCCAGGTTGAAGAAGGCGGTGCGGTCCGAGACACGGGCGGCCTGCTGCATGTTGTGCGTCACGATGACGATCGTGAAGCGCTCCTTCAGCTCGCCGATCAGGTCCTCGATGGCGAGGGTGGAGATCGGGTCGAGGGCCGAGCACGGCTCGTCCATCAGCAGCACCTTCGGCTCGACCGCGATCGCGCGGGCGATGCACAGACGCTGCTGCTGACCACCGGACAGGCCCGAGCCGGGCCGGTTCAGCCGGTCCTTGACCTCGTTCCAGAGGTTCGCGCCCTTCAGCGACTTCTCGACGACGTCGTTCAGCTCGCTCTTCTTGTAGTTGCCGTTCAGACGCAGGCCCGCCGCCACGTTGTCGAAGATCGACATGGTGGGGAAGGGGTTCGGGCGCTGGAAGACCATGCCGACCTCGCGGCGCACCGCGACCGGGTCCACCCCGGTGCCGTACAGGTCCTCGTCGTCCAGCATCACCTTGCCCTCGACGCGGCCGCCGGGGGTGACCTCGTGCATGCGGTTCAGGGTGCGCAGGAACGTCGACTTGCCGCAGCCCGAGGGGCCGATGAACGCGGTCACCGAGCGCGGCTCGACGGTCATCGAGATGTCCTCGATGGCGCGGTGGGAGCCGTAGTAGGCGGACAGTCCGCTGACGTCGATTCGCTTGGCCATGATTACGTCACTTCCAGAGTTCGTCGGTCGCTGTATGGCCGCGTCAGCGACCGGTCTGCGGGGCCTTCCAGCGGGCGATGCCGCGGGCCACCAGGTTGAGGATCATCACGAAGGCGATCAGGGTCAGCGCCGCCGCCCAGGCGCGGTCGTACGCCGCGTTGGCGCCGGAGCTGTTCGCGTACTGCTGGTAGATGTACAGCGGCAGCGACGCCTGCGGGTCCTTGAACGGGTTGCCGTTGATGAAGCTGGTCTTCCACACCAGCAGCAGCACCGGGGCGGTCTCACCGGTGATGCGCGCGACCGCGAGCATCACACCGGTGGTGATGCCGCCGATCGACGTCGGCAGGACCACCTTCAGGATGGTGCGCCACTTGGGCACGCCCAGGGCGAGGGACGCCTCGCGCAGCTCGTTCGGGACGAGCTTGAGCATCTCCTCGGTGGAGCGCACGACCACCGGCATCATCAGGATCGACAGCGCGAGCGCCCCGGCGAAGCCGGAGTAGCCCATGTTCAGGATGAGGATCCAGAAGCTGAGGACGAACAGGCCGGCGACGATCGACGGGATGCCCGTCATGACGTCGACGAAGAAGGTGACGGCCGTGGCGAGCTTGCCGCGCCCGTACTCGACCAGGTAGATCGCGGTGAGGACACCGACCGGCACGGAGATCAGCGAGGCGAGGCCCACCTGCTCCAGGGTGCCGAGGATGGCGTGGTAGATGCCGCCGCCCGGCTCGGAGTCGCCGACCACGCCCATCGAGTGGGTCAGGAAGTAGACGTCGAAGACCTTCACACCGCGCTGCACGGTCGCCCAGATCAGGGACGCCAGCGGGATCACGGCCAGCAGGAAGCAGACCCAGACCAGCGCGGTCGCGATACGGTCCTTGGCCTGGCGGCGGCCCTCGATCCGGGCCGAGACGGTGAAGGTGCTCAGCACGAACAGGATCGCGGCGACCAGGCCCCACTGGACCTTGCTGTCCAGTCCGGCGGCCAGGCCGATGCCCACGGCGACGGCCAGCGAACCGGCCGCGAACGCCCACGGGGACCACTTCGGCAGACGGGCGCCCTGCAGCGAGCCCTTCTTGTCGGTGACGACGGCTGCGGTGCTCATGCGTTGGCCCCCGAGTACTCCTTGCGGCGGTTGATGATCATGCGCGCCGCGCCGTTGACCAGCAGGGTGATGACGAACAGGACCAGACCGGAGGCGATCAGCGCGTCCTGGCCCAGCTCGGTGGCCTCGCTGAACTTGCTCGCGATGTTCTGGGCGAACGTGCCGCCGCCCGGGTCGAGCAGGCTGGCCTTGATCTCGAAGGTCGGGGAGAGCACCGTGGCCACGGCCATCGTCTCGCCGAGCGCGCGGCCGAGGCCCAGCATCGACGCCGAGATCACGCCGGAGCGGCCGAAGGGCAGCACGGACATCCGGATGACCTCCCAGCGCGTGGCACCGAGGGCGAGCGCCGCCTCCTCGTGCATGCGCGGGGTCTGCCGGAAGACCTCACGGCTGACGTTGGTGATGATCGGCAGGATCATGATCGCGAGCAGGATGCCCACGGTGAGCAGCGAGCGCGCGGCGCCGCCCTGCCAGGAGAAGACGCCGGTCCAGCCCAGGTAGTCGTCCAGCCAGCTGTACAGGCCGCTCAGGTGGGGGACCAGGATCAGGGCGCCCCACAGGCCGTACACGATGGACGGCACCGCGGCGAGCAGGTCGACCACGTAGCCGATGGGGCCGCTCAGGCGGCGCGGCGCGTAGTGCGTGAGGAACAGCGCGATGCCCACCGCGACCGGGACCGCGAGGGCCATGGCGATGACCGAGGAGACCACCGTGCCGAAGGCCAGCACAGCGATGCCGAAGACCGGCGGGTTGACGTTGGTGTTCCAGTCGAACGTGGTGAGGAAGTTCCCGTCGTCCTTGCTGATCGCGAGGCACGCGCGGTAGGTCAGGAAGACCGCGATCGCGGCCATGACCACCAGCAGGAAGATGCCGGATCCACGGGAGAGGCCGAGGAAGATCCGGTCGCCGGGGCGGGTGGCGCCGCGGGCTGCGCGCTTGATGTCGGCAGCGGGGCGCTCGGGCGTGGGAGGAGGTGCGTCTGTGGTCTGCGTCGATATGTTCATCGGGTTCTCCGGTCTGCGGAGCCGCGCGGGTGGGGGCGGCTCGGTGAGGTCGTACGTCACGTACGGCCCCGGGCGGCGGTGCACCGGACGGTGCGGCCCGGATCCGGGTGGGAGCCGGGCCGCACGCTCGTTTAGCTCAGGCCCTCGATGGTGGTGCGGACCTTGGAGATGATCTCGGCGGGGATGGGGGCGTAGGAGTTCTGCGACAGGACCTTCTGGCCGTCCTCGGAGGCGATGTAGCGCAGGAAGGACTTGGTGCCGGCGAGGGTGTCCGACTTGTTGCCCTTGTCGCAGGCGATCTCGTAGGTGACGAGGGTCAGCGGGTAGGCGCCGGCCTCGGTCGGGTTGTAGTTCAGCTTCAGCGAAAGGTCCTGGCCGGTGCCGACGACCTTGGCGGAGGCGATCGCCTTGGAGGCGTTGTCCGCGGTGGCCTTCGCCGGCTCGGCGGCGGCGGTCTTCAGGTCGACGGTCTTGAGGCCGTCGGAGGCGTAGGACAGCTCGAAGTACGAGATCGCGCCGGAGGTCTGCTTGACCTGCGCGGCGAGGCCGGAGGAGCCCTGCGCGGCCTGGCCGCCCTTGGCCTGCCACGCCTTGCCGCCGGAGTACGGCCAGTCGGTCTTGGCCTGGCTGATCAGGTACTTGGTGAAGTTGTCGGTGGTGCCGGACTCGTCCGAGCGGTGGAACGCCTGGATCTTGAGGTCGGGCAGCTTGGCGTTCGGGTTGAGCGCCGCGATCGCCTTGTCGTTCCAGTTGCTGATCTTGCCGTCGAAGATCTTGGCGATCGTCGGGGCGTCCAGGACGAGGCTGTCCACACCCGGCACGTTGAAGCCGAGGGCGATGGGGCCGCCGACCATGGGCAGGTCGATGGCCTGACCGCCGGAGCAGACCTTCTTGGACTCGGCGACCTGCTCGGGCTTCAGCGCGGAGTCCGAGCCGGCGAACGCGGTCTGGCCCTGCAGGAACGCGGTGATACCCGCGCCCGAGCCGGTCGGGTTGTAGTTGACCTGCACGCCGGGGCAGGCCTGCGTGAACTGCTTCACCCAGGCGTCGATCGCGTTCTTCTGCGCGGTCGAGCCGGACGCCTGCAGCTGGCCCTTGGCGTCGTCACACTTGATGTTGCCGGCCGCCGCGGACGTCGAGGCCCCGCCGCCGCTCGACTTGCTGCCCGTGTCGTCGGAGCCGCACGCCGTGAGGGCCAGGGCGCCGGAGACGGCGAGTGCGCCGAGGGCGAGGGCCCGCCGGTTCATGCGCTGAAGCTTCACTGAGGAAATTCCTTCCAGGAGCCGCCGTCCTGAATTCGGCGGCGTGCGTGGTTGCTGCGAAGCCGGGGTCGAGCGGACGCGTCCCCCCAGATCGCGTCCACACCGGGTAAGGCCGAAATTAGGCAGAACAGGTGAAGCCGCCGAAGGGCGTAAATGAACGGGGGGTGAACCCCTCGGGACGGTGTGGTTAGGTCACGGAACGCTTACGTCGAGGACACGGCCGGATTCCGGGACAAGCGGTACGGATGGTGACGGTGGGGCTACTGAGGGCCGCGGTGGGCGGCTGCGAAGTGACTGTGAAGCGGCCGTGAAGCGGCTGTGACGACGGGCCGGGGGCGGGCCGGGGTTCCGGCGGTCGCCGGGCGGGTGGGGTCGGCTCGCGCCGCGGACCGTCTCGGCCTGTGCCGGCCGCCGCGCCCGACTATGCCAGGCGCAGGGCCTGGAGCAGCGCGTCGACGAGCGTGCGGTCCCTCGGCTGGGTGAGGCGGGCGCGGGCCGCCGCGGGAGACAGCCAGAGGACGCGGTCGACCTCGTCGGTGGGCGTGAAGGCGCCCTGGACGGCCTCGGCCGCCCAGTAGCGGACCCGCTTGGGGCGGCCGTTCGCCAGGTAGCGCTGGGTGGGCAGCTCGGCGCCGGGCGCGGCGGTGTGGCCGGTCTCCTCCAGGGTTTCGCGCAGGGCGCCGGCCAGGTCGTCCTCGGCGCGCTTGAGCTTGCCCTTCGGGAAGGACCAGTCGTCGTACTTCGGCCGGTGGATCAGGCACAGCTCCAGCTCACCGCCGAGCGGGGACCGGCGCCACAGGACACAGCCGGCGGCCAGGACGACGGGGCCGTTCGCGGGGGGCGCGGGCGGCCCGGGCGATGTGGGGGGTGTCGGGGGTGTCGGGGGTGGCGTCGGGGGTGTCGGGTGCATGGCCTGGTGCTCCTTAAGGGAGTCCTACGGCTTCTTTCGCCCAGGTCCGCTGGAACGCGTACCGGGCCGCTTCCACCTCGTGCCGCTGGTCGGCGTGCAGGACGCCGAGGGCGTACGCCGTCGCCGGGGCGATCCGCGGGGTGCGGGCCGCCCGGGCCGCCGCGGCCGCCGCCTCCGAGGCGTCCCGGTGCCGGTCCAGGGCCTGCCCGGCCTGCAGCAGCCGTGCATGCGGCGCCCGGTCGCCGCCGAGCAGCGCCTCCTGGGCGTAGCGGTGCAGGCGCAGCAGCAGGCGGACCTGGTGCCAGGGCGCGTCCTGCGGGTGCGGGGAGGGCGGGTCCGGCGACAGACCGTGCACCAGCGCCTCGGCGTTGTACGGGCTGCCCGCGGTCACCAGCGGCAGCGCGGCCACCGCGTCGGTCAGCCGCTCCCGTGCCGCCTCGGCCAGCGGGCGCAGGTCGGCCGCCGGGGAGACGAGCGGGACCTCGCTGGCGAGCACGGCGACCTTGTCGGCGACCGCGTGGAAACGGGCCGAGCCGAGGGCCTGCAGCGCGGTGGAGTGCGCCCGGGTCCGGGCCAGCGTCAGCTGACGGTCCAGCAGGGCGCCCGCCTTGGCCGCGCCGACGGTGAGCTGGCCGCGTTCGGCCGCCGTCGACTGGTGGGCGGCGACGGACTGCGCGGGGACCGCCGTCGCGCCCGACAGCCGGTGCAGCGCCGTCAGGAGCCGCTCCAGGCGGGCCTCGCAGGCGTGCTCGAGGGCCAGGGTGCCGGAGACCCAGGCCAGTTCGGGGCGCATCTCCTCCGACCAGTCGGCGTCCAGGACCGGGCGGAAGGTGTGCAGGCTGCCACTGATACGGCGGGCCGCGCGCCGCAGCGCGCGGGCCGCGTCGACGGCCGTGTGCGGTGGCTCGTCCGTCCTCGCGCCGTGGGCGGTGCCGGGGGTTCTGGTCCCGTTGGTCGTGCGCGGCGCCCCGTCCCCGCCGGCCGTGCCGGGCGTTCTGCCCGCGTTCGGCCTTCCTCCGGTCGCCGTCGCGCCGGTCCTTGTTCCGTTCGTCGTCGCGCCGGTCCTTGTTCCGTTCGTCGTCCCGCCGGTCCTTGTCCCGTTCGTCGTCCCGCCCGTCTCCCGGTGCAGGCGCAGCGCCCTGAGGAACTCCGTTGCCTGGGCCCGGAGGTAGCCTGCGAGCGCGTCCCCGGTGGGGGCCCCTCCCTGTTCGAGCGCAGCCGAGAGCTCGGGGGACGGCCCGGCGGTGGGGTCCGTCAGGTCATGGTGTTGCTGTGCCACGCCGGCGCCTCCGGGCGTCTATGAGCATCTCCTGGACGTTGCGCAGGGGCCCGCCGTCCGCGTCGGTCGCGTGCCGGGTCCACTCGCCGTCCGCGCCCAGGTGCCAGGACGCGGTGCCGTCGGACATGCCGGTCTCCAGCAGCCGGTTCAGCGCGGCCCGGTGACCGGGGTCGACGACCCGCACGAGGGCCTCGATACGGCGGTCGAGGTTGCGGTGCATCATGTCGGCGCTGCCGAACCACACCTCCGGCTCGCCGCCGTTGCCGAAGGCGAAGACGCGGGAGTGCTCCAGGAAGCGGCCGAGTATGGAACGGACCCGGACGTTCTCCGACAGGCCCGCGACGCCCGGGCGGATCGCGCAGATGCCGCGCACCCAGATGTCGACCGGGACGCCGGCCTGCGAGGCGCGGTAGAGGGCGTCGATGATCGCCTCGTCGACCATCGAGTTGACCTTGATGCGCACGAAGGCCGGGCGGCCCGCGCGGTGGTGCTGGATCTCCCTGTCGATACGGGAGATCAGGCCGTCGCGCAGCGACTTCGGCGCGACGAGCAGACGGCGGTAGGTCTCCCGGCGGGAGTAGCCGGAGAGACGGTTGAACAGGTCCGACAGGTCCGCGCCGACCTGCGGGTCCGCGGTGAGCAGGCCCAGGTCCTCGTACAGGCGGGCGGTCTTGGGGTGGTAGTTGCCCGTGCCGACGTGGCTGTAGCGGCGCAGCATCTCGCCTTCCTGGCGGACCACGAGAGACAGCTTGCAGTGCGTCTTGAGGCCGACGAGGCCGTAGACGACATGGCAGCCGGCCTCCTCCAGCTTGCGCGCCCACTTGATGTTGGCGTGCTCGTCGAAACGGGCCTTGATCTCCACCAGGACCAGGACCTGCTTGCCGGACTCGGCGGCGTCGATGAGCGCGTCCACTATCGGGGAGTCGCCCGAGGTGCGGTACAGCGTCTGCTTGATCGCCAGTACGTCCGGGTCCTGCGCCGCCTGCTCCAGGAACGCCTGCACGGAGGTGGAGAAGCTGTCGTAGGGGTGGTGCAGGAGGACGTCGCGCTGGCGCAGCGCCGCGAAGATGTCGGGGGCCGACGCCGATTCCACCTCGGCCAGGTCGCGGTGGGTGCCCGCGATGAACTTCGGGTACTTCAGCTCCGGGCGGTCCAGGCTGTGGATGCGGAACAGGCCGGTGAGGTCCAGGGGGCCGGGGAGCGGGTACACCTCCGCCTCGGAGATCTTCAGCTCGCGGACCAGCAGGTCGAGGACCTCGCGGTCGATGGACTCCTCCACCTCCAGGCGGACGGGCGGGCCGAAGCGGCGCCGCATGAGCTCCTTCTCCAGGGCCTGGAGGAGGTTCTCGGCGTCGTCCTCCTCCACCTCGAGGTCCTCGTTGCGGGTGAGGCGGAAGGCGTGGTGCTCCAGCACCTCCATGCCCGGGAACAGCTCCTCCAGGTGCGCCGCGATGACGTCCTCGATGGGGACGTAACGGCCCGGGGAGGCCTCCAGGAAGCGGGAGAGCAGCGGGGGGACCTTGACGCGGGCGAAGTGGCGGTGGCCGCTGACCGGGTTGCGGACGACGACCGCGAGGTTGAGGCTCAGGCCGGAGATGTAGGGGAACGGGTGCGCCGGGTCGACCGCGAGGGGGGTGAGGACCGGGAAGATCTGGTGCCGGAACAGGGTGAACAGGCGGGCCTGCTCCTTCTCCGCCAGTTCGCTCCAGCGGACCAGGTGGATGCCCTCGTCGGCGAGCGCCGGGGCCACGTCCTCGTGGAAGCACGCCGCGTGCCGCGCCATCAGCTCGCGCGAGCGGGCCCAGATCATCTCCAGCACCTCGCGGGGCTGCAGGCCCGAGGCGGAGCGGGTGGCCACGCCGGTCGCGATACGGCGCTTCAGTCCCGCGACGCGGACCATGAAGAACTCGTCGAGGTTGCTCGCGAAGATCGCCAGGAAGTTGGTGCGCTCGAGGAGGGGGGTGTTCGGGTCCTCGGCGAGTTCCAGGACCCGTTCGTTGAAGGCCAGCCAGCTGCGTTCGCGGTCCAGGAAGCGGCCCTGCGGGAGCGTGGCGCCGAGCCGGCCGTCCTGGGCCTCCTCGTACGCGTCCAGGTCCGCGTCGAGGTCGGGATCGAGGTCGGAGACAGGGGCGGACACCGTGGGGGGGCGGTGCGCGGCGATGGAGCCCACGGAGGGCTGCGCTGGCTGGAGCTTGTCCTGCGTCTCTGACTGGCTCATGGACCCATTCTTCCGCGCCGGAAGGGTGACGGGCGCGTCGGAAAGTCCGACGGCGGGCTTCATTGAGCGAGGGTCGCAAGCTCGTCTGAATCGATGGTTACGGGGACATGACGTGAGGGTGCCTGGGGGGACTCCGGCGGTTGTTCGTGTGGGGTGCCTGCGGCGTCGGGGCGTGTGTCGGGTGCGGGTGCCTGCGGCGCCGGGTGCCTGCGGCGCTGGGTCGTCGTTTGTCTGCGGGTTCGTTGTGGCTGGTCGCGCCCACGCGGCGGAGCCGCATATCGACACAGCCCCGCGCCCCTTTGATGCCTGCGGCGGCCCGTTGCTGCCGGTGGGCGGTTGCTGTCGCGCCTGCGGTGCGTTGTGGGGCGGGGCCGGGGTGGGGGGTGTCCGTCCTCGGTCCGGCCGGCCGTTTCCGACGCGCTCGCTGTTGGTCGGTGCCGGCCGCTGCGGGCGGACACCCCCCACCCCGGCCCCTGCCCGCCGTACGCGGGTGCACCGACGTCGTGGCGGGTGCCGACGATGTGTACGTCCCTCCCCCCGAAGGGACGTACGGGGAGGCTCAGGCCGTTCGGCGGTGCAGCAGTGTGAAGGATGTCGCGGTCGCCGTCGCGGCCAGGGCCAGGACGATGCCGCACTCCACGAGCTGAAGCGGCCAGTAGTGAGACTCGGGGTGGAAGACGACGTAATAGCCGTCCGCGTTCCGTCCGCTGGTCAGCTCCCAGGCGTGTTCGGGGAGGTCGGCGGGGTGCGCGGTCGTGCGGGTCAGTGCGGGCCACAGGTCGGCCCGGTATGTCTCCAGGGTGATCGCGAGCAGCCACATCACGGCGACGGAGACGCCGAGGGCCGGCAGTGCGCGGCGGAGGAGGAGCGCGGTGAGGGTGCCCACGGCCAGGGCGCACAGGGCGTACGCCACCGCCGTCGGGCCGCGGGTCAGGAAGAGGGCCTGGGTGTACCAGTCGTCGGGGGCCATCAGGTCCCGGTTGGCGGCCCAGCCCCAGTGGAAGAGCGTGACGAGCACGGTGAGCCCGGCGGTGAGCGTGAGCGCGGGCAGGGCCAGCTTGGCCGTCAGCCAGCGGGTCGGGGTGACGCCCTGGGTCCACGCCAGGTGCGCCGTGCCGGACTCCAGCTCGCGGCCGATGAGCGCGCCGCCCGCGTGGGCCGCCACGAGGAGGAAGGCGTAGCCGATGAGGAGGGCGGCCATGCCCGTGTCGCCCGCGTAGGGGGACGAGAAGGTGTCGCAGTAGTCCTGTGCGCAGTGGGTCTGTGCGGTGCGGGTGTCGTCCGCCGTGACCTGGTTCAGCCACAGGGTCCAGACGGCGAGAGCGAGGACCAGGGCGATCCATACGGCCGTCGCCGCTCGGTGCACGCGCAGGAGCGTGGTGGTCATACGGCGGCTGCCTTGCGGCCCGTGATGCGGCGCAGGGCCACGTACGCGGCTGCGGTGAGCAGCGCGGTCAGGGCGAGGGTCAGGGCCGTCGTGGTCAGTTGCAGGGGCCAGTAGTGGGAGGCCGGGTGGTAGGTGTGGAAGTGGCCGACCGCGTCGAGTTGCTCGTACCGGGCCCGGCAGCCGGGGTAGGCGGTGCCGCCGCAGCCGGGGTCGGCGATGTGCCGGCCGGTGGAGGTGACCAGGCCCTCGTCGACGTACAGGACGTCGCCGAGGAGGTCGGCGTTGTGCAGGTCGGTGGTGTGGGTGACCGTGGGCCACAGGTGGGGCATGGCCTGGTCGGCGATCGTGCGGACGGCGAGGGCGAGGGCCATGCCGAGCATCAGGGCCGGCAGGGTGCGTTGCCACAGGAGGCCCGCGAGGGCGCCGGCGGCCAGACCGGCCAGGGCGAAGGCGACCGTGGTGGGGCCGTTGGCGTGCAGGGTGGTGCTGTCGAACCAGGCCTCGGCGGTGTCGATACGGCCCACGGCCGCCGTCCAGGCCAGGCGGTGCAGGGCGACGAGCAGGCCGGTGCCGGCGGTGATCAGGACGGCCGGCAGGGCGAGGCGGCCGGTCAGCCAGCGGGTCGGGGTGATCCCCTGCGTCCAGGTCAGACGGGCTGTTCCGGACTCCAGCTCGCGGCCGACGAGGGCGGCGCCGGACCAGGCGGCCACCACGAAGGGGACCGCCGTGACCGCGATGGTCGTGTACAGGTAGAGCGACTTGTAGCGCAGGATCGCCGGCTGGTCGTACGTGCAGGACTCGGTGTGGCACGCGTTCCACTGGCGCCAGGCGGCCGCTGCCGCGTCGGTCGCCGGGCCGTACAGCCACAGCAGGGCGGCGGCCGTCGCCAGCACCAGCGCCGCCCAGGTGAGCAGGGCCGGGCGGTGCAGGCGCAGGAGCCAGTGCAGGTGGCGGGGCGCGTGCGTCTTGTGGGTCGGGGCGGGCAGGGGCAGGGCGCTCATGCGGTGGCCTCCTGGGGGAGCGCCGGTGCTTCGGGGTTGCGCAGATGGGCCAGGACCAGTTCCTCCAGGGTCGGCGCCGAGGTGCGCCAGTGGGTGGGGAGCGGGGCGCCCGGGCGAAGGAGGGCGGTGAGCTGGCGGCCGGTGGTGCGGGACTCCACGACGGTGTGCTCGCTCAGGTCGGCGCTGTCGGCGGGGGCGCTCACGCGCGCGTGGGCTTCCAGCAGGGCGTCGATGTCGCCGGACAGGCGGACCTTGCCGCCGCCGAGCAGGAGGAGGTGGTCGCAGGAGTCCTCCAGTTCGGCGACGACGTGCGAGGACATCGCGATCGTCGTCCCGTACTGCGCGGCCTGCGCCATGAGCGTGCCCATCAGTTCGTGCCGGGCGAGAGGGTCGAGGTCGGCCATCGGCTCGTCCAGCAGGAGCAGCTCGGGGCGCTTGCCCAGGGCCAGGGCGAGGGCGACGCGGGTGCGCTGGCCCCCGGAGAGCGAGCGGACCCTGGACCGGGGGTCGAGGTCGCCCGCCGCCACGACGTGTGCGGCGGTGGCCGCGTCCCAGCGGGCCGGGTTCAGGTCGGCGCCCATACGCAGCGTCTCCGCGACGGTGAGCTGCGGGTACAGGGGCTTGTCCTGGGCGACGTAGCCCACACGCGCGCGTGCCGAGGCGGGGCCGGTGCCGAGTACGGTGATCCGGCCCTCGGTCGGCGTGGTGAGCCCGGCGGCCAGGGCGAGGAGCGTGGACTTGCCCGCGCCGTTGGGGCCGACGATGGCCGAGACGCGTCCGGCGGGCAGGCGCAGCGCGCAGTCGCGCAGCGCCCAGCGGGCGCGGCCCGGACGCCGGCCGAAGCGCTTGCCGAGGCCGGTGGCCTCGAGGGCCGGGTCGGTCATGGACGTTCTCCCTGTTCTCCCGGGAAGTGCTGGTCGAGGACGGCGGTGAGGAGCGCGGCCACGTCGTCCCGTTCCAGTCCGGCGGTACGGGCCCGCTCGGCCCACTCCTCCAGCTCCGCGCGGAGCGGGGAGTCGGCCGGGGCGGTGCCCAGCGAGCGCCGTACGAAGGTGCCGAGGCCGCGGCGCGCCTCGACCAGTCCCTCGCGCTCCAGCTCGCGGTAGGCCTTCAGGACGGTGTTGGGGTTGATGGCGGTGGCCTCCACGACCTCGCGGGCCGTGGGCAGCTTGTCGCCGGGGCGCAGCAGGCCCAGGCGCAGGGCCTGTTTCGTCTGCTGCACGATCTGGACGTAGGTGGCCACGCCGCTGTGCCGGTCGATGCGGTACTCGACCACTCCACCAACCACCCTTTCACTAATTGAGTAGTGAAAGGGTGGTGCAAGGGGTGGGGCAAAGTCAACTCGGCCGTCGGGACGCCGGTGATCGTGACGGTGGCCGCCGAGCGGCTGGAAAAGTCGTCGCCGGCCGCGTGAACCGATCGGCGGGGGTCGTCCGATGAGGAGATGTGAGCGAAACGGAAAGCGACGGGGAGCTGCTGCGGGCCATCGCGGCAGACGGGGACCGTCACGCCTTCGAGGAGCTGTACCGGCGGTACGCGCCGTGGCTGACCGCGCGCATGCGCAGCCGCTGCGCCGACGCCGGAATAGTCGACGACGTCGTACAGGAGACGTTCCTCGCGGTGTGGCGGGGCAGCGCCCGCTATCGCGAGGAGGGCGACGTCGCCGGGTGGCTGTGGCGCATCGGCGCGCGGCGCCTGGTCGACGCGCTGCGCGGGGACGGCGCGCGCGGCCGGCTGCGGCAGGCGCTCGCCCGGCTGCGGCACCGGGACGAGGTGTCCGCGGAGGAGCGCGTGCTCGCAGGGGTGGAGCACGGGGATCTCGCGGGCGCGCTCACCAGACTGTCGCCCGAGTTGCGTGCCGTGCTACAGGCCACGGTCATCGACGGGCTCAGCACCCGGGAGGCGGCCGTCGTGCTCGGCATTCCGCCCGGCACGGTCAAGACGCGGGCGATGCGCGCCCGCAAGCAACTGCGGGAGGCGCTGGCATGACGTGGCATGTGGCCGAGGACGACCTGCGCGCCTACGGGCGCGGCGAGCTGGAGCCGCCGCTGCTGTGGTCGGCGGACACGCATCTCACGGCGTGTGCCGAGTGCCGCGCCCGGCTCGCGACCGTCACCGAGCCCGTCGCCCTGGACCTGGGCTGGGAGCGGCTGGACGCCGAGCTGGACGCGCCACGGCCCGGGCTGTGCGAGCGGCTGCTCGTGCGGTGCGGGGTGGCCGACCACACCGCGCGGCTGCTCGCCGCCACCCCGGTGCTGCGCCGCTCCTGGCTGCTGGCGCTGGTGTTCGTGCTGGCGGCGACCGTGGTGATGGTGCACGCGGCTGGTTCCCTCGCCTTCTTCCTCGCCCTGGCGCCACTGCTGCCGCTGGCCGCGGTCGCGCTGTCCTACGGCCCCGTCCTGGACCTGACGTACGAGATGGCCGTCGTCGCCCCGATGCACGGCTTCCGGCTGCTGATGCTGCGCACGGTCGCCGTGCTGTCCGGCAGCCTCGTGCTCAACGGCGTGGCCACGCTCGCCCTGCCGGAGTACGGACTACGCGCGCTGGCCTGGCTGCTGCCCGCCCTCGCCCTGACCACCACCGGGCTCACCCTGACCCCGCGCCTCGGGCCGGTGCTCGCACCCGCGCTGGTCGGCGGCGTCTGGGTCGGGATGCTCGCCGTGGCCAGAGCGCTGAACCACGGGACGCTCGCCCCCTTCACCCTCCTCGGGCAGCTCGCCGCCGCCGTGATCGCCGCCGGCGCCGGCTGGCTGCTGACCCGGCTGCGGGACCGCTTCGACACGACCTCGGCGCACGCGCCGTTCACCACCTACGGGAGTGCCGTATGACCACCACCGTCTCCGCCTCGGGGCTGACCCTCCGCTACGGCGGCACCCGCGCCCTGGACGACGTCTCGCTCAGCCTCGCCCCCGGCGTCACCGGGCTGCTCGGGCCCAACGGCGCAGGGAAGACCACCCTGTTGCGGGTGCTGGCCACCGCGGTCCCCGCCGACCGGGGCTCCTTCAGCGCCCTCGGCCACGACCCGGCCACGGCCGCCGGCCGGCAGCGGCTGCGCCGCGAGCTGGGCTACCTGCCGCAGAACCCCGGCTTCCACCCGGACTTCACGGCCTTCGAGTTCGTCGACTACGTGGCGATCCTGAAGGAACTCACCGACCGCGCCGCGCGCCACCGCGAGGTGCGCCGGGTCCTGGACGCCGTCGACCTGTCCGACGTGCGCGGCCGGCGCATGAAGCGGCTGTCCGGAGGGATGCGGCAGCGGGTCGCCCTGGCCGCCGCGCTCGTCGGCGACCCCGGCTTCCTGGTGCTGGACGAGCCGACCGTCGGCCTCGACCCGGAACAGCGCATGCGGTTCCGCGAACTGATCGCGCGGGCCGGCGAGGGGCGGACAGTGCTGCTGTCCACCCACCAGACCGAGGACGTGGCGATGCTGTGCCACCGGGTGATCGTCCTGGCCGGCGGACGCGTCCGCTTCGAGGGCAGCCCCGCCGAGCTGACCGCACGGGCGGCCGGCCGGGTGTGGAGCAGCGCCGACCGCGACCCCGGCGCCCGCGCCGGCTGGCGCACCGGCACCGGCGCCCACCGCAACATCGGCGACCCGCCAAAGGGCGCCGACCTGCTCGAACCCACCCTGGAGGACGGCTACCTCCTCGCCCTCGACGACCGGGCCGCGGAGGTGGCGGCATGAGCGCGACGATCACCTCGCCGGCGCCCGAGGTCACCGGCCCGGAGCACACCACCCGCCCCTGGCGGGCCGCTCTCGCCCTGGCCCGCTTCGAGGCCCGTGAACTGCTGCTGTACATCCCGGTGTCCGTGTTCCTGCTGCTGTACACCGGCTACACGCTCTGGCAGTTGTTCTTCCACCGTGACGGCATGGACGGCTACCCGGTCCTCCAGGACGTCGACCGCGCCACGCAGACCGGCCCGCTGCTCGTCGCCATCGCCGTGTTCCTGTGCGTCAACCGTGCCGCGCTGCGCTCCCACCGGAGCGGCACCGACCGGCACTTCGCCGTGCTGCCCGTCCCGCCCTGGCAGCGCACCCTCGCCCACGCCCTGTCCGTCGTACCGGTCGCGGCCGTCGTCGCCCTCGTCGTCACCGCCGAGTTCACGGTGGCGGCGCTGCGTCCGGGTGCGGTCGGGCACGGTTCGCTCGCCGAGCTGGCGGTCGGCCCGCTGTCAGTGCTGCTGGCCGGGGTCTTCGGTGTGCTGCTCGCCCGGCTGGTGCGCTCCTCCTTCCCCGCGCCGCTGTTCGTCATCGGTCTGTACGTCCTCGTGACCGTCGTCGCCGTCGCCGCGGACGGTTCGGACCCCCACGGGCTCAACTGGCTGTCCCCGGTCCTCGACGAGACCGGCGGCAACCCGGTCCCCTCCGACCTGCTGGGCCGCCCGGCCGGCTGGCACGCCCTGTATCTGACCGGGCTGACGGTGCTGCTGCTGTGCGCCGCGCTGCTGCGCAGCGGGCTGCGCGGCCGGTCGCTGGGCGCGCTCACCGCGATGGCCGTCGCCGCCACCGGCGCGGGCATCGCCGGCCAGTCCACCGGCGACGCGCACGAGGTCCTCGCGGCCCGTACGACGGCCTCGGTCCACCCGGAGCGGGTCCAGCGGTGCGTCCCGCACGGCACGAACAGGTACTGCGCCTTCCCGGAGTGGACGGGCCGCACCGCCGACTGGGCCACCGAAGCCGACCGGGTCCAGCAGCTCGCGGGCGGCGACGCCGAGCACCGCAGACTGACGGTCCGCCAGCGGCTCGAAGCACGCTACGGGCTGACGTCGGACTCCGCGCTCGCCCCGCTGACCGGGCCGGGCCAGGTGACCGTCGGCACGCGCTGGGGCGGCAACCGCGTTCCCGAGTTCGCCGTCGGTGTCGCCTCGGTGCTGGTGGCCGGGGACGAGAAGGCCGCGAGCGGCATGTGCGACGCCCGCACGGTGACGGTGATGTGGCTGGCCCTGGCCGCCCAGCCGGACCCGATGACCGCGCTGCGCGACGTCCGGCTCGACGACAGCGTGACGGGCCCCGCGGTCGCCAACAGCACCACCGACCCGGTGGCCATGAGCGCCGCGCAGACCGATGTCGTCCGGGAACTGCTGGCCAAGCCGCGCACCCGGGTCGCGGCCTCGGTCAAGACCCACTGGTCCGAGCTGACCTCATCGAAGACGACGCTGGCACGCGTCGCCGAGCTGCTGGGCGTACCGGCCCCGGCGAAGGAGAAGGACGGTGACTCCTGTGACCTCTGAGACTGTGGCGCCGGGAACTGCCGGCGCCCCGACCGGTCGGCGTGCCGCTCTCGGCACCCTGCTGTCGGCCACCGCCCGGACCCTGCCCCGGGCCCCGCTCGCCGCGGGCGCCGCGCTCGGACTGTGCACGGCCGCCCTCCCGCGCCTGCTGTCCGGAGGCCCCGCCGACCCCTGGCTGAGCCTGACATTGCTTCGCGTGGCCGCCGTAAGCCTCGGACTCGGCCTGGCCTTCCTCCTGGACGATCCGGCCCGGCGTACGACGGAGACCGTGCCGACGGGGCGGGCGCTGCGGGCCTGCCTACGGCTGGCGTTGACGGCCCCGCTCACGGCGCTGTGGTGGACGGCGGCCCTGCTGCTCAGCCCGGCCGACGCGCGGCCCCCGCTGGCGGAGACCACGCTGGAAGCCGTCACCCTGGCCACGCTGGCCCTCGCCCTCGCGGCCCTCGCCGTGCGCCGCAGCACCGAGCCGGAGCCCGGACGGGCCGCGGCGGCGGGACTGCTCGCGCTGGCCGTGCTCGCCGCGCTGCTGCCGGACCGCTGGGGACTGTTCGTGGCACAGGGCAGCCCGCACTGGGCCGGCGCCCACGACCGGTGGGCGGTGCTGCTCGCGGTGACGGTGGCGGTCTGGGGACTGTCCATACCGGAGCCGCTGCACGGTGGACGGATACGCCCCCGACGGATACGCCCCCGCCCGTCGGGTGCCTGAGCCGCCCCCGCCGAGCTTGAGCCGCCCCCACCGGGAGCCTTTGCCGCCCCCGCCGGGAGCCTCTGCCGCGCCCACCGGGCCTGAGCCGCGCCCACCGGGCCTGAGCCGCCCCCACCGGGAGCCTCTGCCGCCCCCACCGGGAGCCTGAGCCACCCCCGCTGAGAGCCTGAGCCGCTGCCGGGCCCCTTGGAGGGGCAAGACGCTGGGGCGGGCCGCTGTCAGGTCTCCGTGCGGTACATCAGGTCCGTCTCGTACGTGGTGAAGCCCATCCGCTCGTAGACGGACACGGCCGCCTTGTTGTCGGCGTCGACGTACAGCATGGCCGTGGGCAGGCCCTGGGCCGCCAGGTGGCGCAGGCCGATGACCGTGAGCGCCTTGCCGAGGCCGCCGCCCTGGTTGCCGGGGGCGACGCCGAGGACGTAGATCTCGCCGAGCTGTTCCTCGGCGTGGACCTTCGTCCAGTGGAAGCCGACGAGTTCGCGCCCCTGAGCGCCGGTGCTCTCCCGCTCGGCGAGGAAGAAGCCCGCCGGGTCGAACCAGGGCTCCGTCTTGCGGGCGTCGAGGTCCCGCTGGGTGAGGGAGCCCTGCTCGGGATGGTGGGCGAAGGCGGCGGCGTTGACGGCGAGCCACGCGGTGTCGTCCTGGCCGGGCACGAAGGTGCGCACGGTCACGCCCTCGGGCAGCACCGGGTCGGGCAGGCCGAGGTCGGTCAGCGGGCGCCGCATCTGACGCAGTTCGCGGAACAGGGTCAGACCGAGGACCTGCGCGAGGTGCCGGGCGGCGGAGTGCCCGCCGTGCGCCCACACCCGCAGCCGCTTGCCGGACGCGGCGAGCAGGGCGGAGCCGAGTGCCCGCCCGTGTCCGTGGCCGCGGTGGGCGGGATGCACGACCAGCTCGGCGGCCGGCGCCTCGACGGGGTCGGTGTCCTCCAGCTGGGCGTAGCCGACGAGTTCGCCGTCCACGGTGAGCAGCAGATGCGAGACGCCCTCGCGTTCGCCGTCGCGCAGCTGGAGCCGGCCCTGCTCGGACACCGCCTGCTGGCCGTCCGAGCGGAAGGCCTCCGTGAGCAGACCGAGGACCGCCTCGGTCTGCTCCTCGGAGAGCGCGGCGTGGGTCTCGATGGATCGGGCGCCGGGGAGCCGTGCGGTGTCGTCGCTGGTCATGCGTACGAGGGTAAGGGGAGCGGCCCGCAAAGTGGGGACAAAGGCGAGGGCAAAGGGAAACCAGGATGTAACCCCGAACCCCCTGTCGCGCTACGCGCGTTGACCCTAGGCTGCGCCCGGGCGTGGCCACCGCCGCACAGGGACCCGCCAGGTCACGTCGTCACCGCACACCACAGGGGGGCGTATGCCAACCACGGATCAGCCGAACCACCCCGCGAGGCGCCGCACCCGCCGGCTGCTGGCGGCCGCCGCCGCGCTCGCCACGGCCGGCGCGCTGGCCGCCGCGCTGCCCGCGTCCGCGAGCACGGGGGGCCACCACCAGCAGGCCCCGAGCCGTTACCAGGACGTGCAGCTGCTGTCCTTCAACGACCTGCACGGCAACCTGGAGCCGCCGTCCGGTTCCTCCGGCCGCGTCACCGAGCTGCAGCCCGACGGCACGACGAAGACGATCGACGCGGGCGGCGTGGAGTACCTGGCCACGCATCTGCGGGACGCGCGCAAGGGTCACCCGTACTCGATCACCGCGGCGGGCGGCGACATGGTGGGCGCCTCGCCGCTGATCTCCGGCCTGTTCCACGACGAGCCGACCATCGAGGCGCTGAACAAGCTGAAGCTGGACGTGACCAGCGTCGGCAACCACGAGTTCGACGAGGGCGCCCAGGAACTCGCCCGCCTGCAGAACGGCGGCTGCCACCCCAAGGACGGCTGCTACACCGACGAGGGCTTCGAAGGCGCGGACTTCCCGTACCTGGCCGCGAACGTCCTCGACGTCAAGACCGGCAAGCCGATCCTGAAGCCGTACTGGGTCTGGCAGAAGAAGGGCGTGAAGATCGGCTTCATCGGCGTCACCCTGGAAGGCACCCCGGGCATCGTCTCCGCCGACGGCGTCAAGGGCCTGGCCTTCAAGGACGAGGTCGAGACGATCAACAAGTACGCGAAGGTGCTGCAGCACCAGGGCGTGCAGTCGATCGTCGCGCTGATCCACGAGGGCGGCTACCCGGCGTCGGGGTCGTACAACTACGACTGCGACTCCCCGGGCGCCGGTGACGGCATCTCCGGCCCGATCGTCGACATCGCCAAGAACGTCACTCCGGCCGTCGACGCCCTGGTCACCGGCCACACCCACAACGCGTACGTGTGCACCGTCCCCGACCCGTCCGGCAAGCCGCGCATGGTCACCTCGGCATCCTCCTTCGGTCGCCTGTACACGGACACGACGCTGACGTACGACCGGCGGACGGGCGACATCGCGCGTACGGCGGTGAAGTCGGCGAACCACGTGGTCAGCCGGGACGTCCCCAAGGCGGCGGACATGACCGAGCTGATCGGCAAGTGGAACGCGCTGGCCGCGCCCATCGGCAACCGCCCCGTCGGCTACATCTCCGCCGACGTGCCGAACACGGGCACCGAGTCCCCGATGGGCGACCTGATCGCCGACGCCCAACTGGCGTACGGCAAGCAGCTCGACGCGAACACGTCCCTGGCGCTGATGAACCCGGGCGGCGTGCGCGCGGGCCTGACGTACGCGGCCAAGGCGGCCGAGGGCGACGGCGTGGTGACGTACGCGGAGGGCTTCACGGTCCAGCCGTTCGCCAACACGGTGAACCTGCAGGACTACACCGGAGCGCAGCTGATCCAGGTGCTCAAGGAGCAGGTGTCCGGCCCGAACCAGGCCGCGCCGAAGATCCTCCAGCCGTCGGCGGGGCTGACGTACACGCTGGACATGACGAAGACCGGCGCGGACCGTGTCGTCACGGACTCCATCCGGCTGAACGGCAAGCCCATCGACGCGTCGGCCACCTACCGCGTCGCGACGAACAGCTTCCTCGCGGGCGGCGGCGACGGCTTCCCGACGCTGGGCCAGGGCACGAACGACCTGGTCGGCACGGACGACCTGGCGGCCCTGGCGCAGTACCTGACGGCCAACTCCTCCCCGGCGACCCCGCTCACGCCTCCGACGGCGAACCGCATCACGATCACGCAGTAACCCCTCGCCCGAGACCCCGGGGCCCGGTTACCGCGCACACACCACACGCGGCAACCGGGCCCCGACCCTTGCCCGGACTGCGCCTGCCACGGCGGACCGGCGCCACGACCCGCGCCCGAACGACCTGCCGTCAGCGCAAACGGAACCGTCGCCCCGCAGAGTGCATATGCCAAGCCTTGGTCACTCTTTGTGATGAGTACGGCATGCGCGGACCGATGTTCTCTCTGTATGAAAGGGGACCCGCACGACGCAAACCCCTGGGGAGATCACATTGAAGTCCTGGACGCGCACACGGCTGACGGCTTGCGCCGCGGTTCTGGCGACGTCGGCGGCTCTCGTCGCCACGGCGGCACCGACGCACGCGACGACCGCTTCCACCACGGTGGGAGTGCCGGGCGGCAACAAGCTCGCGATCAACGCGTGGCACTGCAGCGTCTACGCACAAGCGTGCGGCTGGAAGGCGTCGACGAAGATGTCGGGCACCGCACCCCGCAAGGCGCGCTGGATCCAGAGCCGCGCCGAGTTGGAGGCGCACGGAGTAGCCGTATCCCTCGGCATCTCCAAGAACCCTTCAGCCACGCTGACGATGGTGAGCAGGTCGCTGGGCGTGGTGCGGTGGCGAAACACCAACGCGAGCATCGCCGACACCTACGGCCAGATGCGCCCGAGCAAGTCGACCCTGTACGTCTCGACTCGGAGTTGCGGCTCGGCCCAGCTCACCGGCTCGATCAAGGTCAGCGAGAAATGCGCTTACGCGGGCGCCTCCTGAAGGCCGCGAGCATGGCTGCAGGGACTGTCCTCATGGCGTCGTGCGCGGTTTCCCCTGATGACGCGCCACCCGCGAGGAAGGCCGCCATCTCCAGCGAGTTCGACCTGCTGCGCAGTCAGGCGAACGGCTACTACTACCCGCCCTTCCTGCGGGAGCAGCCCGCCGGGCCGGAGGCTCAGTCGTATGCCCTGCGTGTGCTGTCCGACCTCGGCCGCGCGCCGCAGGTCAGGCTGTCCGCGGGGCGGCTCGCCTCGTTGCGCGGTCAGGCGCTCACCTCCTCACCGTTGTGGGGTCGCGTGTGGCTCGTCGCGCTGCGCCGGGCCGGTGTGCCGGGCGCCCTGGGGCCAGGCGATGCGGCCGCTGTGCGTGCCGTGCGTGCACCGGGTGGCTGGTATGTCGATCGCAGCCTCGGTGGTGAGGACACGGCAGCACGGATCGGGGCGACATGGGCGGCGTTGCAGGTCATCGACGGCCTCGGGCCCATGGCCCAGCTGTCGGGCGCCGAGCGCTCCCGCACCGCGGACTGGTTGCGTTCGCTGGTCCGTACGCCGCGGACCCTGGAACAAAGCGCCGCGATCGCTTGCTCCTTACGGCTGCTCGGACATGCGGTCCCCTCTGGCCTCGCCGCTGCGGCACCTCCCCGCACGGACGACTTCGCGTCCCTGACCCCCGCGGCCAGAGCAGCCCGTCTGACCGATACGTACCACTACGTGCTGCTCGAGCAGGCCGCGGGATCCCGCTTTCACCTCGACCGGGCGGTCTGGGAAGCCGTGCTGCGCAGCGGCTCGTCCACGCTGACGTACGAACAGCTCAGTCAGCTCGTGCATCTTCTGAAGGCCGGAGATGCAGCGTCGGGTGTCTTCGCGGCCGTGGTCGCCCGGCTCGAAAGGGAGCGTCTCGACGACGGCACCGTCCGTGATCCGGCCGCCTACCTCGGCGACGCGGACGCGTCCCTCTTCGTCGAGCGCCTGCGGGCGCTCGCGGGACTCTCCGGGCGGGACGGGCCGCTCCTCGGCGCCCTTGATCGCGAGGAGCGTTCCGGGGGTGCCGACCAGGCCCGGAACGAGCAGCTGAGCCGCGAAGCATTGCGGACGGTCATCACCGGTACCGCCGGTGACGAGGCCAGACACCTGTGCACGGATCCGCGGGTCGTTCCGACGGCGGTGACGGCTTCCAACGCCGGCCTGTGGCAGCGTACGGTCCTCAACTGCCGCGACGCCGGAGCCGTCGTGCACGTGCCCGAGGTCCGTCCGTGGCCGGTGGGCACGGTCGCCGCGGCAGTCGCCGCGGCCTCGGTCGTCGTCGGTCTTTCCGATGCCGGACAGCCACGGGCTGTTCCCTCCTGGATCACCACAACGGTCTTGAAGAGATGGGCGTCGCGCCCTGAGCGGTTCGTCTCCGTCTATGACTTCGCTCTGGTAGTCCGGGCGTACCTCTTGCTCGGAGGCGTTGCCGACCAGCCACTGCTCACGGCTCTCGACCGCGGGGTCACAGCACACCGGAGCTGTCCGCAACTCCCCGATCTCTTCCGGATCAGCGGTGCGGAGCCGGTGTGCGATCTCAAAACCACCTGGGCGGTGTGGGCACTGGACCGCCAACTGCGCGGGGTCATGGGCTGGGTGCCGGATGCACCGCAACACGGACAACTCAAGGTGAGCACGAGAGGCGATGAAGGCGTTGCTGCGGGTTGAGGGCGTGGGCAAGTCCTACACACTGCGGGGACGGCGGATCGACGTCTTGCACAACGTCGACCTCGCCGTACCCGCAGGAAAGATCACGGCGCTGACCGGGCATTCAGGCTCCGGGAAAACCACGCTGCTGCAGATCCTCGGTCTGCTGACGAGGCCGGACGGCGGCCGGGTGTTCGTGGAGGGCAAGGACACATCGGGGCTCCGCGACGATGCCCTGGCGGACATGCGGCGCCGCCGGCTGGGTTTCGTGTTCCAGTCGTTCAACCTGCTGCCTCAGCACTCCGCCCTGCGCAACGTGCTGCTGCCGTACGTCGGTCGCCGCACCGACGGTGAGGTGCGCTCGCGTGCACTGCTCGACCGGGTGGGTCTGGCGGAACGCGCCGAGCATCTCCCGAGTGAACTCTCCGGTGGCGAGCAACAGCGCGTTGCGCTGGCCAGAGCGCTGGTGAACGACCCACCCGTGGTGCTGGCGGACGAACCGACCGGCAATCTCGACACGGACAGCGAGAACGTGCTCCTCGCCCTGTTCCGTCAACTGGCGGACGAAGGGCGGGCCGTGCTGCTCGTGACCCACAACCGAGCCGTGTCCGAGAGCGCGGACGTGGTGCATCGCCTGGACAAGGGTGAGCTCGTGGCTGCCGAAGGGAGCGCCGCGTGAACGTCCTCACCCTCGCCCTGGCCAACGTCCGTGCCCTGCGCCGACGGCTCTACGGCTTGGTGGCGCTGGTGTCGGTCGCCGCCGCCGTCTGCCTCGGCGCCCTCGGCATCGCCGACCGGGCGCAGGGGGCCGCCGACACAGGTGTCGGCGAGAGCATGGCCAACCGCAGCATCACCGTGGACCGGCCGGACGGCCGTCCCGAGGCCGCGCCGTTGACGGACCGCACGGCATCCCGGCTGGCACGTCTGCCGCACGTGGCGTCGGTGCAGCACCGGGTGCAGGTGTCGTTCGGCATGGACGCCAAGGCCGGTGATCCGGTCCTGCTGTACGCGACGACGTACCGGCCGGCGGTGGCACCGCCGATCATCCGGTCCGTGCGGAAGGGAGTCTTCCCGCTGAGGCCGGGAGAGATCGTGGCCCCGGCCCGCGCACAGGGCATGGACCTGAGCAGGGCGCTCGGCAGGGAGGTCGACACAGAAACGACCCAATATGTCCGGCCCGGTGAGGGAACCGGTGTCGTCGGCAGAGCCCGCCTCGTCGCCGTCTACGACCCTTCCTGGCAACTGGATGGTCCCGATGCCGCGTACGCGGCGGACCCGACGGTCGTGCAGTGGGCGGCAGCCCGGGCCGGCCAGCCGAAGGACCGGTACCTGAGCACAGTCGGATACGACCAGTTGACCGTCGTCGCCCGGTCCGCCGCGGATGTGCCGTCGGTCATGAAGTCGGTGCAGGACCTCGGCTACCCGGCAGCCACGCTCCGGCAGCAGCTGGAGGCGCTGCCCGCCGTGCTGGAACTGGTCCGGGCGGTCGGAAGGGTCCTGCTGGTGGTGCTCGGCATCCTGGCTTTCGCCGGCGCTGTCACGGTGACGGGTGCGCTGTCGCGGCAGCGGGCGCAGGAGATCGGCATCCTCAAGGCCGTCGGCTTCCGCACCCGGGCCGTGCTGACCATGCTGATCGCCGAGATGACCCTGACGGGGGCGGTCGCGGCACTGTCCGGGGTGGTGCTCGGGGTGCTTCTCAGCGGCGCGGGAACGGCGCTGCTGCGTAACAACGCGGAGCTTGCCCCGTATGTCAGAGGGGGGCTGCCGCTGCCGACAGTGAGCACCTTGGCGCTGATCCTGGCTCTGACGGTGCTGGTGGTCGCCATCGGCGCGCTCGCGCCGGCCCGGCGGGCGGCGTCGATGGCGCCGGCCGACGCGATGAAGGACTGGTGAGCAAGATGATGCGCCGTTTTCTCTCCTTGGCCGCGGCCTGCGCCCTCATGGCTGCCTGCTCCGGTCCCGGGGGAGTGACCCTGGGTGATGACTGGAAGGGGGCCTCGGCTTTTGTGCTGGCCGACGTGGACGGGCTGACCACGGTCGTCGGGGTGGACGCGGTGGAGGGGCGCGCGGAGAGCCTTGCCGTCGTGCCGCAGCAGGCTGATGACGGGACGGACACGGTGAGTCCGCAGATCGTCGCGCTCGCCGATGGTCGGCGGCTGGTCACCGTGCCCCGCAAAGGTGGTGGCGGCGACCGGCGTTACGTGCTCGATCCGCGGGCCCGGGCGCTGGACGGCATGGGTACCGGGGCGGGGCCGAGTCGCTTCCTGCCGGGGAAGACGCTGGTCGGTGAGGTGGCGGGGCTGCCGGATGCCGGGACGGGGGCCACGCGCGTGCTGGTGAAGGACCCGGCCGACTGGGCGACCGAACGGGAGATGCGGGTGCCCGGTACGGTTCGCTTCCTGGCCTCCGACCCGGCCTCGGACACCGTCTGCCTGGCCACCGACCGCGCGGTCTTCGTCGCCCGGCTGGCGAGCGGGGACGTCGCAACGGTGGCGACCGGGAGTGCCGTGGCCGGGCTCGCGTGCCCCGGCGGGCGGCCGGTGATCGTGGTGACCGACACCCCGGCCAGTGCCAAGGGCGGCGCCGACGGCTCGCCGCTCGGCTTCCGCCGTACGCCGACGGTCACCACCGTCACCGTCCACCGCGGCCGGGTCGACGCCGTCGCCGCCACCGCGACGTCCGTCGCCCTCGCCGTGGCCACCGGCGAGGGGACCCGGCTGACGGAAGTCGACACCGGCACCGGCAGGGAACTGCACCGGGTCCGCATCGAGGACCACCCGGCCTCGCTCACCCTCACCCCCACTCCCGCGGGCTGGCTGCTCTACGACGAGAAGATGGTGACGCGGATCGACTTCGACAGGGGACGCACCACGGTGTTCGCCCTGCCGGGCACGCTGCTCGACGCGTGAGTCGTCGCTGTTCGTTCCGAACCGGAAGCGGGGCGGCGGCGGGGTTCCGTCGCCTTCGTCGCCGGCGTCCGCTCGTCGGCTCCGGGCCGGGCGCCGTTCCGTGAGCCAGGACCCCGGCCGCCGTCAGGGTCAACGGTATGCCGGGCGTGAGCGCCGTGCGGGCCTGCGGTGGCGCTACGGCAGTGGCGTGTCCGGGGGAGGGGTCGGCGCGCCCGGCAGGCGTACCGTCGTCACCGTGCCGCCGCCCTCGGCGCGCGCCAGTGACACCTGGCCGCCCGCCTGCCGTACCGTGCGGGCCACGATGGACAGGCCCAGGCCCGAGCCCGGCAGCGCACGGGCCGACGGGGAGCGCCAGAAGCGGTCGAAGACGTACGGGAGTTCGTCGTCCGCGATGCCGGGGCCGTGGTCGCGCACGGTCAGTACGCCGTCGGTCAGGCGGACCTCGACCGTGCCGGCGCCGGGGCTGAACTTCACCGCGTTGTCCAGGATGTTCACCACGGCCCGCTCCAGCGCGGCCGGTTCCGCGCGGACGTACCAGGGCTCGAGGTCCGCGGTGATGGTCAGTTCCGGGCCGCGCAGGCGGGCGCGGCGCAGCGCGGAGTCGACGGTGTCCTCCAGGGAGACGACCTGGATGCGTTCGCCGCGCTGGTTGTCGGCGCGGGAGAGTTCCTGGAGGTCGCCGATGAGCGAGGCCAGCTCCGTCATCTGCGCCTTCACCGACGCCAGCAGCGCCTTGCGGTCCGCCTCGGGCAGGGGCCGGCCGGTCTCCTCGCTGCGGGAGAGCAGCTCGATGTTGGTGCGCAACGACGTCAGCGGGGTGCGCAGTTCGTGGCCCGCGTCGGCGATCAGCTGCTGCTGCAGGTCGTGCGAGCTGGCCAGGGCGGAGGTCATGGAGTTGAAGGAGCGGGAGAGGCGGGCGATCTCGTCGTCGCTGTCGTTCTCCACGGGGATGCGGACGGTGAGGTCCTCGGTGCGGGCGACGTGTTCGACGGTCTCGGTGAGCTTGTCCACGGGGCGAAGGCCCGCCCGGGCGACGGCGAGACCCGCGACGCCGGCGCCGAAGACCCCTATGCCGGAGACGACGAGGAGGACCAGCGCCAGGTCGTTCAGCGTGCTCTCGGTGCTCTTCAGGGGCGCGGCGACCAGCAGCGCGGTGTTCGGGTAGCGCTGCGGCGGGCCGATCCCCGGGTCGACGACGAGGGGAACCGTCAGCACCCGTACGGCGTTGCCGTCGGTGTCGGTGCCGTTGTGGGGCGCGACCGTGCCGGTGTCCGAGCCCCGGGCGGCCCGGCGGTCCTGCGCGGTGGTCCGCACCACGCCGGTGGAGTTGGCGGAGACGCAGGTGGTGCCGTCCTCCTGCACCAGCTGGAAGTAGTACGTGCTGCGCACCCGGAAGCCGCGGCCGGATTCCGACGGGGCCTGCGGGCAGGTGGCCAGCAACGCCGACACGTCATCGGCCTGCTGGGGCCGCTGCACGACCTTGCGCAGGTCGTTGTCCACCTGCTCGTACAGCTTCCCCTGGACGATGAACCAGCACGTCACCGACACCGCCGCCACCGCGAACGCCACCGCCGCCGCCACCAGCAGGGACAGCCGCGTCCGGATCGGCAGCGTGCGGAAGCGGCGCAGCGGGCCGCTCACTCCGCGCCGCCCTGCCGCAGGACGTAGCCGACGCCGCGCACGGTGTGGACGAGCCGGGGCTCGCCGGCCGCCTCCGTCTTGCGGCGCAGGTACATGACGTACACGTCGAGGGAGTTCGACGACGGCTCGAAGTCGAAGCCCCACACCGCCTTCAGGATCTGCTCGCGGGTGAGCACCTGGCGCGGGTGTGCCATGAACATCTCCAGCAGGGTGAACTCCGTGCGGGTCAGTTCCACCGCCCGCCCGCCGCGCGTGACCTCGCGGGTGGCGAGGTCCATGCGCAGGTCGGCGAAGGTGAGCGCGTCCTCGTCGGCCGGGTCGCCCGCGCCCACGGCCGCCGCGTAGGAGCTGCGGCGCAGCAGGGCGCGGATCCGGGCGAACAGCTCGTCCAGCTCGAACGGCTTGACCAGGTAGTCGTCTGCGCCGGCGTCGAGCCCGGTGACCCGGTCACCGACCGTGTCGCGGGCCGTCAGCATCAGGATGGGCGTGGTGTCGCCGGTGCCGCGGATACGGCGGGCGGCGGTCAGGCCGTCCATGCGGGGCATCTGGATGTCCAGGACAATCAGGTCGGGCCGGCAGGCGGCGGCCTTCTGCAGGGCGTCCGCGCCGTCGACGGCGACCTCGGTGTCGTACCCCTCGAAGGCGAGGCTGCGCTGGAGGGCTTCGCGCACCGCCGGTTCGTCGTCGACGATCAGGATGCGCTGGGGGTCACGGTCGCCGTCGGCGGGGCTCATCGGTCGCGGTGTCCTCGGGTGCGGTGGTCGGGTTTCCCGGCGGTATCAGCCTCGCATGCCGGTGGCGTGCCGAGCGCGTGGTGGTGGCGTAGCGGTCGCGAGCCGGGCCCGTGGCGGTGGCGTGCCGGGCGAAGGCACCGCTCAGCAGGTCACCGCCGTCAGGCGGTTCAGCAGGTCACCGCAGTCAGCCGGCGCAGCGGAACCTTGTGGCGGTGGGGGCGCTCGGCGCCGGTGCGCAGGCCCATCAGATGCGGCACGGCGATCTCGGGAGCCGGGGCGGCAGCGGCCTTCGCGGTGTCCGGGCCCACCGGTGTCTTCGCGGGCGACGGTGCCGTCCGGTCGGCCGCCGGCGGGGTGAGGGCGTCGGCCAGGCGCTCGGCCAGGGCGGTGCCGGCCGGGGCGGTGTCCGCCTGACGCGGGGCCGGGGCGGTGTCGGCGGGGCCGACGAGGGAGGCGGTGGGGGAAGCGTGCTCGATCATGTCGTACTCCCTGCTCTCATGGACCGGACGGCGTTTCGGGCCGGACGGTGTTCAGGGGCCGGGCGCGGTGGTTCAGTCGTTCGCGCCCGCCCGCAGCTTGGCCAGGTCGGCCTTGACGGTGTTGACCGGGATGGCGAAGCCCAGGCCGACGCTGCCGGCGTCCGAGGACGAGGAGGACGAGCCGGCCGCCGAGTACATCGCGGAGTTGATGCCCACGATGTTCCCGTTCATGTCGATCAGGGCGCCCCCGGAGTTGCCGGGGTTGAGGGAGGCGTCCGTCTGGATCGCCTTGTACGTCGTCGTGGAGGAGCCGGTGTCGCCGTTGAACTGACGGCCGCCGAACTCGAACGGCCAGCCGCCGTCGGGCTGTTGCTGCCCCTCGTCGGTGGGCACCGTCACGTCGCGGTTGAGGGCGGAGACGATGCCGCTGGTCACCGTGCCGGTCAGGCCCTCGGGCGAGCCGATCGCCACGACCGTGTCACCGACCTGGAGGCGGGAGGAGTCGCCGAGGGAGGCGGCCTTCAGCCCGGCGGCGCCCTGCAGCCTGATCAGCGCGAGGTCCTTCTTGCTGTCGGTGCCGACGACGTTCGCGGCGTACTCCTTGCCGTCGCTGGTGCGCACCTTGATCGAGGAGGCGCCGGAGACGACGTGGTTGTTGGTGACGATCTCGCCGTTCGATGTGATGATCACACCGGAGCCGGTGGAGCGCCCGGCGTTCGAGGTCGCGTTGATCTCGACGATGCTCGGGCTGACGGCCGAGGCGATGGCCGCGATGTCGCCCCGCTTGCTCGACGGCACCACGTTGGTGGCGGTCGAGCTCGCGGTGGTGTCCTTGCCGGTCAGCTCCTGGATGCCGTACGCCGTGGCGCCGCCGACGGCCGCCGCGACGATCGCGACGGCGGCGAGCAGCGCGAGCGGGCCGCGACGGCGCCGCTTCGGGGCCGACGCGGGCCCCGCCGCGACGGAGCCGCCCGGCGGGACCGGCGGAACCGGGGCGCCCGGCGGAACCGGGGCGCCCGGCCCTCCCGCTCCCGGCGCTTCCGGCGTGACCGTCGGCCTGTAGGGCGGCGGAGGCGGCCACTCCGGGTTCACGGCGGAGGGAGCATACGGCTGAGCCTGCTGGTGAGCGCCCTCGTAGGGGCGGTGAGCTTCCTCGGAGGGGCGCTGGTGAGCGCCCTCCTGGGGGCCCGGGCGGGCGCTCCCGTAGGGGTTCTCGTACTCGTCGTCGCGGCGGATGCTCTCGGTCATGTCATACAGCGTTCCCGGGGATCATGAGAGCTCTCTGAGGGCTGTCTGAGAAGCCCGGCAGAACCTCGTATGCCCGATATAAAGCCGCTCCTCGCCCTTCGGGGAGGCGCTCTCAGCGGCGTCTCATGCGCAGCCGCACGACGTCCGCACCACCAGCCGCGACGGGAACACCTTCAGCCGCTCCCGGCGCGAGCCCGCCACCCGCAGCCCGTCGTCCAGGACCAGGTCGACGGCCGTGCGGGCCATCGCCGAGCGGTCCGAGGCGATCGTGGTCAGCGGCGGGTCCGCCAGCGCCGCCTCCTTGATGTCGTCGAAGCCGGCCACGGCCAGCTCGCCGGGCACGTCGATGCGCAGCTCGCGCGCCGCGCGCAGCAGGCCGATCGCCTGGTCGTCGGTGGAGCAGAAGATCGCCGGCGGGCGCCTGGGGCCGGAGAGGATCTCCAGGGCGACGCGGTAGGCGTCGTAGCGGTTGTACGGCGCCTCGAACAGGCGGTCCTCGGTCGGGAGGCCGGCCTCGGCCATGGCCCGGCGCCAGCCCTCGACGTGGTCCGAGACCGGGTCGCCGACGGCCGGGGTGTCGGCGGTGCCGCCCATACAGGCGACGTACTCGTAGCCGTGCTCCAGCAGGTGGCGCACGGCGAGCTGGGCGCCACCGAGGTCGTCGGTGGTGACGGCGACGTCGTCGATGGCCTCCGGGCGCTCGTGCAGCAGCACCACGCGCGCGTCCCAGGCCTCGATCTCGGCGGCGGCCAGGTCGTTCAGCGCGTGGCTGACCAGGATCAGGCCGGAGACCCGCATGCCGAGGAAGGCGCGCAGATAGTGCACCTCGCGTTCGCCGACGTAGTCGGTGTTGCCGACCAGGACCATCTTCCCGCGCTCGGCGGCGGCCCACTCGACCGCGTGCGCCATCTCGCCGAAGAAGGGCTGGCGGGCGTCGGGGATGATCAGGCCTATGAGGTCCGTACGGCGGGACGCCATCGCCTGGGCGACCCGGTCCGGCCGGTATCCCAGCTCCTTGATCGCGGCGAGGACACGCTCGCGCGTGGCCGGGGCGACCGGCCGGGGTCCGTTGTTGATGACGTAGCTGACGACGGCAGTGGAAGTGCCTGCCAGTCGTGCCACGTCGTCCCGAGTCACCTTGGCCACGCGCGGAGTCTACGCGGAGAGAACCGCTCCGGGCAGGGCGTATCGAGGCGTGGATGTGCGACCGCAACGCCTGCCGGCCGGGGTCGTGCCGCCCCGGGGCGGTGGGTCAGGCGTCCGCGGAGACCTCTGCGGCCTGTGTGGAGGCGTCACTGCCCGTCCTGCCCGGCTTTGTCCGGTCGGCTTTCGCCTTGGCCTCCTCGGCGGCGCGCTCGACCTTCTCGGGTGTAACGAATCGATAACCCACGTTCCGGACGGTGCCGATCAGCGACTCGTGCTCGGGGCCGAGCTTGGCGCGCAGCCGCCGCACGTGGACGTCGACCGTGCGGGTGCCGCCGAAGTAGTCGTACCCCCAGACCTCCTGCAGCAGCTGGGCGCGGGTGAAGACCCGGCCCGGGTGCTGCGCGAGGTACTTCAGCAGCTCGAACTCCTTGAAGGTCAGGTCCAGGACCCGGCCCTTGAGCTTGGCGCTGTACGTCGCCTCGTCCACCGAGAGATCACCGTTGCGGATCTCCATCGGGGAGTCGTCGTTGACGATCTGCTGGCGGCCCATCGCCAGGCGCAGCCGCGCCTCGACCTCGGCCGGGCCGGCGGTGTCGAGCAGGACGTCGTCGATGCCCCAGTCGGCGGTCACGGCGGCGAGGCCGCCCTCGGTCACCACCAGGATCAGCGGACAGCCCGGGCCGGTGGAGCGCAGCAACTGGCACAGGCTGCGCACCTGTGGCAGGTCGCGCCGCCCGTCGACCAGGATCACATCGGCGCCCGGGGTGTCCACCAGGGCCGGCCCCTCCGCCGGAGCCACCCGCACGTTGTGCAGCAGCAGGCCGAGCGCGGGCAGCACCTCCGTCGACGGCTGGAGGGCGTTGGTCAGCAGCAACAGAGCGCTCATGCCCCACCTGCCCGGGTCGTCGTCTCGTCGTGCACGGTTCGCTCGCCCATAACGTCTGGTTCCTCCTCGGTCCCTGCGAGGACGTTTACGGCACTGCTCGTACGGTGCGGTTCCCCCGCGCCCCTGGGGATCCGCCGGGGCCCCCGAGAGGGCGCCCGTGCGATCGACGGCCCGTACACCTGCGGTTTCCCGCATTCACCTGCGGTTTGCCGTTTCGTATACAACGCTTCCGAAAGCACAAAAGGACCCGGGGGCTACGCTGCCCGGATCCTCTCCGCAGCAGAATAGCCCACATGAGCATCGGTCCGGCAGGTGATGTGGCGCGTTCCACCGTACGTCCGAAATGTGAGACGGACCTGCGGGCGCCCGCGCGCACGCTGCTGCACACGTCCGACGGGGTGACGATCGACGCGCTGTACGAGCCCGGGACCGGCGGATACGACACCTCGGCGCCATCCACCGGCCGCCCGGTGTTCGTCGTGGCGCACGGCTTCACCGGGGAGGTGGACCGGCCGCACGTGCGCCGGGTCGCGCGCGCCCTCGCGCACTTCGGGGCGGTCGTCACCTTCTCCTTCCGCGGGCACGGGCGCTCGGGCGGCCGTTCGACCGTCGGCGACCGCGAGGTGCTGGACCTCCAGGCCGCCGTCGGCTGGGCGCGCGAGCTCGGGCACACGCGCGTGGTCACCGTCGGCTTCTCCATGGGCGGCTCGGTGGTGCTGCGCCACGCGGCGCTGCACGGCGGCACGGACGCCGTCGTCTCCGTCAGCGCGCCCGCCCGCTGGTACTACCGGGGCACGGCGCCCATGCGGCGGCTGCACTGGCTGGTCACCCGGCCGGCGGGGCGGCTGGTGGGCCGCTACGGGCTGCGCACCCGCATCCACCACCGGGACTGGGACCCGGTGCCGCTGTCCCCGGTGGAGGCGGTGCCGGAGATCGCGCCCACGCCGCTGCTGATCGTGCACGGCGACCGGGACGGCTACTTCCCGCTCGACCACCCCCGGATGCTGGCGGACGCCGCAGGTGAGCACGGCGAACTCTGGCTGGAGCCCGGCATGGGCCACGCGGAGAACGCGGCCGCCGACGAGCTGCTGGAGCGCATCGCGCGCTGGGCGGTCGCGCGGGCGGGCTAGCCTGGCGGGGTTCACTGCCGAAGAGGACTGAAGAGGACTTGAGGGACGAGATGGCAAAGGTCACGGTGCGCTACTGGGCCGCCGCCAAGGCCGCGGCCGGGATCGCCGAGGAGCCGTACGACGCGACCACGCTGGCCGAGGCGCTCGACGCCGTGCGCGAGCGGCACCCCGGCGAGCTCACGCGCGTGCTCCAGCGCTGCTCGTTCCTCCTCGACGGCGACCCCGTCGGCACGCGCGCGCACGAGACGGTACGGCTGACCGAGGGCGGCACGGTCGAGGTGCTCCCGCCGTTCGCAGGAGGATGAGCACGCCGATGAGCGATCAGCCGTACGAGGGGTACGACGACCGGTACCCGCAGGCACAGCCGCAGCCGCATCCGCAGGCACAGCCGCAGCAGGGCTGGCCGGGGCCGGAGCAGTACCAGCAGCCCTACGACGACTCCCAGCAGTACACCCAGCAGTGGCAGGGCCAGACCTGGGAGACCCAGCTCCAGTCACCGGTCGCCCCGGCGCCGGATCAGACCGCGTACCTGCCGCAGCAGGGACAGCAGCAGCAGTACGGCGGCGGCGCGTACGGCACCGGTGAGGCTTACGGCGCCGGTGGGGCCTATGGCGCCGGTGGGGCCTACGGCGCCGGTGAGGCGTACGGCAGCGCTCAGGGGTACGGCAGCGGGCAGGGATACGACGCGGGGCAGGGGTACTCCGGGTACGCGCAGCCGGTGGCCGAACCGTACGGGGCGCCGGCCCCGGCGTCGGCACGGCAGCCCCAGCCCTTGCCGCAGCCGCAGCCGCAGCCGCAGGCGCCGGTGCCCGCCGCCGTGCCCGAGGCGCCGGGGTCGGCGTCGGCGTCCGCTGCGGCCGGACCGGACTACGGCCCGGCCACCCTCGCCGGCAACGCGCGCATCACCGACGCCCAGCGGGCCCGCCTCGAGGGCCGGTCGCCGATCATCGACCCCGGCATGCAGCCGGCGGCGCTCACCGCGCTGCTCGGGCTGCTGCTCGCGGCCGCGGCGCCGGTCGGGTCGTACGCCCTGCTCGTGCCGCTGGTGGCGCTGCAGGCGGTCACGGCGGCGGGCTGGTTCCGGCTGAACGGCATGTGGCCCGCACGGCAGGGCATCGCCCTCGCCTTCCTGGGCGCGCTCGCCGCCGACGCCGCCGTCCTGGTCACCGGCCGCGAGCACGGGCCCGCGGCGATCCTCGGCACCCTCGGCGTGTGGGTCCTGCTCTCCCTGGTTCTGCAACTGCGCTCGCACGCGGACCCGGACGAGCGGATGTACGGCCTGATGGCGACCGTCGCCTCGGCCGCGCTCGCGATCATGGCCTGCGGGTACCTGGCGGCCGACGCCGACGCGGTGTCGGTCGGTGCCGCGTCCGTCGCGGTGGCCGTCCTGGCCCGTGCGCTGCCGCTGCCCACGCCGGTGTCGGTGGGCGTCGCGCTGCTGGCAGCGGCCGGCGCGGGGATCGCGGTGGGCGGCATGACCGGCCTGGGCACGAGCGGCGCCCTGCTCGGCGCGTCGGCCGCCGCCTGCGCCCTGATCGGCCACCGTGTCGCCGCCTACGACTACCCGTCCCGCTTCGTCCACTTCACAGCAGGCGTGGCCCTCCCCCTGACGGCAGCGGCCCCGGCGGCATACATCCTGGGCCGCGCCCTGAGCTGAGCAAGGACGCCGGGCGCGCCGGCCGCGTCATGGGCTGAGCGCCGACGCCGCCACCGGCCGCGCCCTAGGGGGAACCAGGACGCCGGGCGCGCCGGTCGGGCCGTGGGCTGAGCGGACGCCGGCACCGGCCGGGCCTGAGGAAAGCCAGGATGCCGGGCGCGCCGGCGACGGGCCCCGGGCTGAACCGGGATGCCGGGCGCCGACCAGGGCACTGCGCTGAGCGCGTCGAAGGCGGCCGCCGGCCGCGCCTGAGCTGAGCCCACCGCACGACGGGTGCCGGGCACCGGGAGCTCGATGCCGGGTGAGATGTGGGCCGGGCCCGAGAGAGGTCGGCGCATGGCCGCACGGCGCGCCGTGCACGAGGCGTGCGGCGGGCCCAGTGCACGACGGGAGGAAGGGCACCGGGCTGAGCCCGTGTCACCCGGCGTATGGCTGGGCCTGAGGCCGGGGGGCGCTTGATCAGGGCCCGGCGGCCCCCGCCCCCGACCAACCACCGCCTCCGAGGCCGACCAGGCGCCCCTGCTGCGCACACAGGGTCCGCCCGGGCATGCCGCCCCACTCCTTCGGACGCTCCGCCCGCCAACCGGGCTCGCTGGCCCGGACCATGCGCCCCGTCTTCCGGACGCTCCCACTCCTGGTCGGACACCCCCGGCTCCCGACCGGGCTCGCTCGCGCCCCACGGCGCACCTCGGCCCGCCTACCGGGCTCGCTCGCCCCCACCGCGCACCCCGCCCCTTGGTCGGACGCTCCGTTCGCCGACCCCCCTCGCTCGCACCCACCACGTATCCGGCCCCCAGGTCGGACGCTCCGCACGCCGCCCCCCTCGCTCGCCCCCGCCACCCACCCACCCAGCCGCCGGTCAAACCCCCGCCCCCGACCGCGCCCCCACACCCCCGCCCTCGGCCGCGCCCCCACACCCCCGCCCTCGGCCGCGCCCACACCCGACCGCGCCCCCACACCCGACCGCGCCCCCACACCCCCCGCCCTCGACCGCGCCCCCACACCCGACCGCGCCCCCACACCCCACGGCCGCGCCCCCACACCCGCCCCCCCGACCGCACCCCACGACCGCACCCCCACACCCGCCCCCACCCCCTGTCACAGCTGATCGACAATCCCCCGGGCCCCCGTCTCCGCAGGGTTACCGTTGGGTTCGGTCGGTCGTCGAGGTGGGGGAGGCGTCGGATGTCGCGCGGGGTGCGCATACTGCTGATCGTCGTCGTGGTGCTCGGGGTGCTGTTCGTGATCGCGGACCGGGTCGCCGTGCACTTCGCGGAGAGCGAGGCGGCGGACCGGGTGCGCAGTGCCGAGGGGCTGGCCCGGACGCCCGACGTGTCCATCAAGGGCTTCCCGTTCCTCACCCAGGTCGCCGGCGGTGAGCTGGACGACGTCGAGGTGGGGATCGACAGCTACCAGGCGGCCACCGGCAAGCCCGGCCGGACCCTGCGGATCGAGGATCTGAAGGCCGACCTGAAGGGCGTCTCCTTCTCCGGCGACTTCCGCTCCGCCACCGCGGCCCACGCGACCGGCACCGCGACGGTCCCCTACGCGGAGCTGATGAAGACCGCCAGGACCGAGCCGACCGAGGTGGCCCCCGGCATCACCGCCCGGCTCGCCGGCCTCTCCGACGGCGGCAACGGGAAGATCAAGGCCGCGGTGGAGGTGACCCTGCCCATCGTCGGGAAGCAGACCTTCCCCGTGCTCAGCTCGGTGGGCGTGGTGAACGGCCGGATCCAGGTCCGCGCGGACTCCCTGCCCAAGCTGGCCGCGGCCGCCGTCGCCGAGGACCGGCTCCGCTCGATCATCGACTTCCAGCAGGTCGTCGACCAGTTGCCGGGCGGTGTCACCCTGGACTCGGTGCGCGCCGCACCCGGTGGTGTGGAGATCACCGTGAAGGGTTCCGACGTCAAGCTGGCCGGGTAGAAGACCCGCGAACCCGGGACCGGCCGTCCGAAGCGTGAGACGTGCCCGCCCATCCGGCCGGGGTGACACGGGCCGCGCCACGCCGCAGGCCGTGCCGCGGCTGCCTCACCACCCTCCTCATCCCACTATGCGGACGATCGCGTCTCATTATGCGACACACCGGTGACATGCCCGCCTGTCCGTCCCTACGATCGAGGTCATGAAGCGACAGGCGGATCTCACGAAGCGGCGGGCAGTGGACCTGTGCCGCGTTGCCGCCATGCTCTGTCGCACCTTCTGAGCGGACGGCCCGCCCGGCCTCCGCGTCCCTCACCGCCCAGCCCCTGGGCACCCGTGCGCCGCCGCCGCGGCCTGCGCACGCCCTGATCTGTCGCACCCCCCGCCGTACCTGCCCCGGAGGAGAAAAGCATGAGCCGCAGCGACGTCCTGGTAGACGCCGACTGGGTCGAGCAGCACCTGGACGACCCCAAGGTCGTTCTTGTCGAGGTCGACGAGGACACCACGGCGTACGAGAAGAACCACATCAAGAACGCGGTCCGTATCGACTGGAAGCAGGACCTGCAGGACCCGGTCCGCCGCGACTTCGTCAACCAGGAGCAGTTCGAGCAGCTGCTGTCCGAGCGCGGTATCGCCAACGACGACACCGTCGTCCTCTACGGCGGCAACAACAACTGGTTCGCGTCCTACGCCTACTGGTACTTCAAGCTCTACGGCCACCAGGACGTCAAGCTCCTGGACGGCGGCCGCAAGAAGTGGGAGCTGGACGCCCGCGAGCTGGTCGCCGGCGACGAGGTCCCCGAGCGCGCGAAGACCACGTACAAGGCCAAGGCCCAGGACGCCTCGATCCGCGCCTTCCGTGACGAGGTCGTCGCCGCCATCGGCGCCCAGAACCTGGTCGACGTCCGCTCGCCCGACGAGTTCTCCGGCAAGCTGCTCGCCCCCGCGCACCTGCCGCAGGAGCAGTCGCAGCGTCCGGGCCACGTCCCGTCCGCGAAGAACATCCCGTGGTCGAAGTCGGCCAACGACGACGGCACCTTCAAGTCCGACGAGGAGCTGAAGGAGCTGTACGAGGCCGAGGGCGTGGACCTGTCGAAGGACACCATCGCCTACTGCCGCATCGGTGAGCGCTCCGCGCACACCTGGTTCGTCCTGCACGAGCTGCTGGGCCAGGAGAACGTCAAGAACTACGACGGTTCCTGGACCGAGTACGGCTCCCTCGTCGGCGTGCCGATCGAGCTCGGCGCCGGCAAGTAACCCCTCAAACCCGACCGACCTTCCGGTCAGACCCCTCAGGAGACAGACATGTGCGGAGCGAAGGCCGGCGGCCCGGACGCCTCGGCGATCAAGCCCGGTGAGACCACCATCCAGGGCCAGGTGACCCGCGGCGGCGAGCCGGTGGTGGGCTACGTGCGCCTGCTCGACTCGACCGGTGAGTTCACCGCGGAGGTTCCGACCTCCGCCACCGGGCAGTTCCGCTTCTACGCGGCCGAAGGCACCTGGACCGTCCGCGCCCTCGTGCCCGGCGGCACCGCCGACCGCACGGTCGTCGCCCAGCAGGGCGGGCTGGCCGAGGTCGCCATCGCCGTCTGAGGCGACGTGGCTGCCGTAGCCGCGCCGTGAGTGGCTGAAGGGCCGCACCCCCCGGGTTGGACGCCTGGGGTGCGGCCCTTCGGCATGCCCGGATCTACGCTGGAGTCATGTACGCACGGCGACGTCACGTGTACTTCGCCATGATGGGGACGTGTCTGTTCCTCTTCGTCATGGCGTGGGGGTTCGTGCGCCTGTGGTCGGTGCCGGCGGCCGTGGGCATGTGCGTGCTGGCCATGGTCATCCCGCCGGTCGCCGCGATGGTCGCCAACCGCCGCGGACCGGAGGACCGCTGGTGGGACGACCCCTCCGGCGACCCGAAGTCCGACGAGTGGTGGGACGAACTGGACGGCAAGAAGCGCCCCCAGTAGCGGCGCCGTCAGTAGACCAGCGCCTGGGTCTCCTCGCCGAGCGCCTCCTGCACGAACACCTGCGCGCCCGCGATCCGTACGCCCTGAAGGACGTCCTTCTCCGTGATGTCCCGCCGGGCCGCGCACTGGGTGCACAGGGTCAGCCGGCCGGCCGCCAGGATGGAGTCGATCAGGTCCGGCAGCGGAGCCGCGTGCGGCAGCTCGAACTCGGCGGCCCGCCCCGGCAGGGCGAACCAGGCGGACTCACCGGTCAGCCACACCGACACCTCCACCCCGCTGGCCACGGCCACCGCCGCGACGGTGAACGCCTGTGAGCAGCGCTCCGGGGCATCGGCCCCCGCCGTCACCTTGATCACGAGCTTCTTCGCCATGCCGGAATCGTAATCAACCTCGCCGCAAGGGCCTCGCGGGACCGCGCGTGCCGGGCTGCCGACCTGACCGAGGGCCGCCGGACCCGTGTGCGGACCGGGTCCTTCCCCGTCAGGAGGTACCTCACAAGGAGGGCCGGGCCCCGGCCGCGTAAGCTGGGGCCCGGCCCCGTACCGCCCAGTTGCGCTCACAAGGAGCACCCCGTGGAGATCTTCTTCGAAACCCTGCTGGTCCTGGTCTGCGTCGGCGTCCTCGCCTTCGCCTACCTGACCGTGAAGAAGCTGTACCAGGGCCAGCGCTGACCCACTGACCAGGAAAGCCGTCGCTCATGATCGAGATCCCGTCCGACCTGCACAAGGACCTCGTCCCGCTCGCCTTTCTGCTCGGCAACTGGGCCGGCGCGGGCGTGCACGACTTCCCCGGCTCGCAGAAGTGCAACTTCGGGCAGGAGGTCAGTTTCAGCCACGACGGCCGGGACTTCCTCGAGTACCACTCCCGCACCTGGGTCCTCGACCAGGAGGGCAACAAGGTGCGGCCGCTGGAGACGGAGTCGGGCTTCTGGCGGATCGACGCCGAGCGCAAGGTCGAGATCACGATGACCCGCGACGACGGTGTCATCGAGATCTGGTACGGCGAGCTGGCCGACCAGAAACCGCAGATCGACCTGGTCACCGACGCCGTCGCGCGGACGGCCGCCTCCCGTCCCTACACCGGCGGCAAGCGCCTGTACGGCTATGTCAAGAGCGACCTGATGTGGGTCGGCGAGAAGCAGACCCCCGAGGTCGAGCTGCGCCCGTACATGTCGGCCCAGCTGAAGAAGGTCGTCACCCCCGAGGAGGTCGAGCGCTGGGCGAAGGCCCTGCCGGAGGACCTCCCGGACGACGGGATCGCCTTCTTCAAGTAGTCACACCTCACCTGCTTCCGGGTGTGTGGTCCTAGACTCGGGGGTGTGGTGAGCACCGAATGGAAGACGGACCTGCGGCAGCGCGGCTACCGGCTGACGCCGCAGCGCCAGCTTGTCCTCGAGGCCGTGGACACCCTCGAGCACGCGACCCCCGACGACATCCTCACCGAGGTGCGGAAGAAGGCGTCGGGGGTCAACATTTCCACCGTCTACCGCACGCTGGAGCTGCTGGAGGAGCTGGGCCTGGTCAGCCACGCGCACCTGGGACACGGGGCGCCGACGTACCACCTGGCCGACCGGCACAAGCACCTCCACCTGGTCTGCCGGGACTGCACCAACGTCATCGAGGCCGATCTGTCGGTGGCCGCCGAGTTCACCGCGAAGCTGCGTGAGCAGTTCGGCTTCGACACCGACATGAAGCACTTCGCGATCTTCGGCCGGTGCAAGGACTGTTCCGCGGACCAGCAGCTCAAGGATTCAAGTACCTAGTCGTAGGCTGGAGGCCATGAAGAGCCCCCTGCTGTCCCTGCCCGGCGCCGTCCCCGCCGAGGGACTCGACGAAGGCGTCGCCGCCCACTACGGCGACCTGTTCCGCGAGCAGCGCGCCCTCGCCGACGGCACCGGTTTCGTCGACCTCTCGCACCGCGGTGTCGTCACCGTCTCCGGTGAGGACCGGCTCGGCTGGCTGCACCTGCTGCTCACCCAGCACGTCAGCGACCTGCCCGTCGGCGAGGCCACCGAGGCGCTGGTGCTGTCCGCGCACGGCCACATCGAGCACGCGCTGTACCTGGTGGACGACGGCGCCACGGTCTGGGCCCACGTCGAGCCCGGCACCGAGGAAGCGCTGATCGCGTACCTGGAGTCGATGAAGTTCTTCTACAAGGTGGAGGTCGCCGACCGCACCGGCGACGTCGCGGTCGTCCACCTGCCCGCCGGGTCCATCGCCGAGGTCCCCGAGGGCGTCGTCGTACGCGAGACGGCGTACGGCCGTGACCTGTTCCTGCCCCGGGAGCGGCTGGAGTCCTTCGCCGCGCAGGCCGGCCCGCCGGCCGGGATCCTGGCGTACGAGGCGCTGCGTGTCGAGCAGCACCGGCCCCGCCTCGGCTTCGAGACCGATCACCGCACCATCCCGCACGAGCTGGGCTGGATCGGCAGCGCCGTGCATCTGCAGAAGGGCTGCTACCGCGGGCAGGAGACCGTCGCGCGGGTGCAGAACCTGGGCAAGCCGCCGCGCCGGCTGGTCTTCCTGCACCTGGACGGCAGCGAGGTCCATCTGCCCACCCCGGGCACGGAGATCAGGCTCGCCGCGGACGGCCCCGACGGCCGCAAGGTCGGCTTCGTGACGACGTCGGTGCGCCACCACGAGCTGGGCCCCATCGCGCTGGCCCTGGTCAAGCGGAACGTCCCGGTGGACGCCCCGCTGGTGGCCGGTACGACCGCCGCGGCCCAGGAGGCCGTGGTCGAGCCGTAGCCGGCCGGCCGGAGGCCAGACCTCGGTCAGACCTCGGCCAGACCTCGGTCAGACCTCGATCAGGACGGTGAACGGGCCGTCGTTCGTCAGCGACACCCGCATGTGCGCGCCGAAGCGGCCCGTCGCCACCGTCGCGCCGAGCGCGCGCAGTTGTTCGACCACCTCGTCCACCAGCGGTTCGGCGACGTCGCCGGGGGCGGCCGCGTTCCAGGTGGGGCGGCGTCCCTTGCGGGCGTCGCCGTACAGCGTGAACTGGCTGATGACGAGCAGCGGGGCGCCGATGTCGCTGCACGACTTCTCGTCGTGCAGCATCCGCACGCTCCACAGCTTGCGGGCCAGCTGGGCCGCCTTCTCCTTGGTGTCCTCGTGGGTGACGCCGACGAGGACGCACAGCCCCTCGCCCTTGATCTCGCCCACGGTCTCGTCGTCGACGACGACGCTCGCGCCGTCCACCCTCTGCACCACTGCACGCATACGACCATCATGCCGGGGCCGCACCGCGGGCCGTGCGGGGGCCTCGTGCGGCCTTATGGGGGGCCTGTTCGCGGTCCCTGTCCCGCCATGTGGGGCCGTTCGGGGGCACTCGGTCACATACTGACCACGCGGGGTGGCACGATGCTGCCACACGCCGGTCGAGGGGACGGTTGAGGCACATGAGCACACCGAGTACCGGGCAGCCGCCCGGGGCTGTCGTACCCGCGGGCGGGGCGAGGGCCACGGCCCCGCGGCCGCCCGCGCAGCGCACCGGCGACCCGGACGGGCCGCGCACCGACGGCGAGCCGCAGCGGCCGCCGGCCGAGCTTCCCCCGAGCCCTCCGGGCCGCGGCTACCCCGAGGAACGGGCCCTGACCTTGCTGAGCCTGCCGGAGCTGCGCACCCTGCGCCGAGACGCCCAGCGCGACGAGGCGGACCTGAGCTATGTGCGGCGGCTGCTGCAGGGGCGCATCGACATCCTGCGCGCGGAGCTGGCGCGGCGGGCGCCGGCGAAGGTGGTGGCCGTCGGGGAGCCGTCCGTCGTGGAGCGGCTGTCGGAGATCCTCACCGACGCCCCGGCGCGGCACCGCTCCTCCGCCCGCCACGTCACGGTGGGCACCCCGCACAACGAGGAGTACGGGCTGCTGGCCGCCGAGATGCTCGCCGAGGTCGAGCTGTCGGACCTGCGGGCCCGCACCGACGAGGAGCTGAACGAGGCCATGGGCCGCCTGGTGCGCTACGAGCAGCAGGTCTCGCGCCGCCGGCACCGGCTGCAGCGCACGGCGGACGACTGCAGCGCGGAGATCGCCCGGCGCTACCGTGAGGGGGAGGCCCAGGTCGACGACCTCCTGATGTGATCCGGGGAGTGGGGGAGGAGGTCCCGGCGGCGTTAGGGGCGTACGGAAAACCGGGCGACACCCCGCCGCCCCCGGCCTACCGTGGCCCCATGACCCACAGTGGCTCCGGCATCGACGTACGGGCGATCGGCGACGACGAGTTCGCCGACTGGCAACGGGCCCTGGACACCGGGTTCCTGACGCCCCCGGACATCACGCCGGAGATTCTCGAGGCGCGGCGGCGGCAGTTCATGCCGGGACGGCTGCTGGGGGCGTTCGACTCGGGCCGCTGTGTGGCCACGTTCCGTTCGTTCGACCAGGAGGTCACGGCCGTCGGCGGAGCGCCGGTGCGGGCCGACGCGATCTCCCATGTCACCGTCAGCCCCACACACCGCCGGCGCGGCCTGCTCACCCGGATGATGACCCGGGACCTGGCGGCGGCGAAGGAGCGCGGTGACGTCGTGGCGACGCTGATCGCCGCCGAATACCCGATCTACGGCCGCTACGGCTTCGGTGCGGCCACCACGGTCGCCGAGTGGACGGTCGACGTACCGCGCACCGGACTCGATCCGCGCTGGGCGGGCCCGGACGACGGGGGCCGCATCGACCTCGTGGACGGCGGGGACGTCCGCAAGCTCGGCCCCGAACTGCACGAGCGGCTGCGGCGCAGGCAACCGGGCGTCGTCAGCCGCGACGAGCTGTGGTGGCAGCTGCACACGGGCGCGGTGCGCTTCCACGCCACCTGGAAGGAACCCTTCTACGCCGTCTACCGCTCGGCGGGCGGCGAGGTCGAGGGGCTCGTGACGTACGAGTGCGACGACACCTGGGGCGAGGCCAAGCAGCCGCTGAACACGGCGGCGGTGCGGCGGCTGATCGCGACGACCGCGGCCGCCGAGCGCGCGCTGTGGCGCTATCTGTGCTCCGTCGACTGGATCGTGAAGGTCAAGAGCGGCGGCCGGGCCCCCGACGACCTGCTCCCGCATCTGCTGCCGGACCCGCGGGCGGCCGCGATCACCACGCAGGCGGACTGGCTGTGGGTGCGGCTGCTGGACGTTCCGGCGGCGCTTCGGGCCCGGACGTACGAGGGGACCGGCGCGCTGGTGCTCGACGTCGTGGACCGGCAGGGGACGGCCGGCGGGCGGTATCTGCTGGACGCCTCGCCGCAGGGGGCGTCGGTGCAGGAGACCTCGCGTTCCGCCGATCTCACGCTGGACGTCGGCGACTTGGCGTCGCTGTGGCTGGGGGACGCCTCGGCGGTGCGGCTCGCGGCGCTGGGCCGGGTGCGGGAGGAACGAACGGGCGCCGCCCTCGTGGCCGACGCCCTGCTGCGGACGTCCCGGCGCCCGTGGTGCCCGGACGTGTTCTGAGGGCTGCGCCGTGCCGGTCTGCTGCTCATGAGCTCTGCGGACCCGCGCTTTCACACCCCAGGAGATCGCCGGCACCCTGCGCGCACGCATCCGCACCGGCGACCTCAAGGCCGGCGACCGCCTCCCCACCCAGGCCGAGCCGGCGGAGGAGTTCGGCGTGGAGCGCGGCACCCGTTGCGCCTGATCCACGAGGGCCGCCTGCGCCCCGAGCCGATCGACGTCCGCGTCCTGCGACGCGGCGTTCGTGGAGGAATCCCAGAAGTGGTTCGACGCCCTCTGGGAAACCGTCGCCCGGGACCTGACACTCTCCTCGTGACTTCTCATTCGACGCGGACGGACGCGATACCGGAAGAGCCCGGATGGCTGCGTGACTTGGTCGCCCGGGCCCGTGTGGTGCTGTGGGACTTCGACGGGCCGCTGTGCCGGCTCTTCGCCTCCCGCCCCGCCCGGACGGTGACGGACGAACTGGCCGGCTGGCTGTCCCGGCGGGGCCTCGACGGTGTGCTCGACGACGCCGAGCGGGACGCGTCCGACCCGCACGCCGTGCTGCGCGCCCTCGTGCGCCGCCACCCCCGCAGCGACCTGGTCGCGGACCTCGAGGAGCGGCTCACCCGGGAGGAGGTGCGGGCCGCCGCATCGGCGATGCCGACGCCGTGGGCCGACCCGCTCATCCGCACCTGGACGGCCGTCGGCCCACGGATGGCCGTCACCAGCAACCACTCACCCCGGGCCGTCACCGCCTACCTCACCGGCCGCGGCCTGCTGCCCTGCTTCGCCCCCCACGTCTACGGCCGCACCCGCGACCCGCACCTGCTCACACCGCACCCGCACTGCGTCGACCGGGCCCTCAGCGCCCTGGACACGGCCCCCGGCGACGCCCTGATGATCGGCGACTCCCCCGCCGACCACCAGGCCGCCACCACCGCCGGTGTCCCCTTCCTCGGCTACGCCCGCAACACCGGCAAGGCGGCGCTGCTGGCGGAGGCGGGCGTCACCCGGATGCTCGACTCGCTGCAGCCGCTGCTGACCGCGGTCCGCTCCCACGCGCGAACCGGCGGCTGACCCGACGGACGCCGCCGACGCGACCGCCCCTGCGGCGCGGGCACCGCTCCACGACGACCCGGGCGCCTGCCCGCCCTTCGCGTACGCACCGCCGGTCCCGGGCTGATCCGAACGGCGGGGCCTAGCGGCGCGAGAGCAGGTCCGTCACGCGGATGAAGCCGTCGCCGCCGTGGCCCAGGCCGATGACGCGGCGGGCCTGGCCCTCGATCACCCGCATCAGGCTCGCGTCGATGCCGTGCTCCTCGGAGGCGTGCACGACGTGGGCCATCGTGGAGGCGGCCGAGGTGATCGGGTTGATCTCGCCCGAGTAGGTGCCGTCGTCCGCGTCACCGGCGAAGGTCTCGAACAACGCCGGCAGGATCGCCGCGATCCCTTGCGCGAACGGCGCCAGCTCCCGCCCGCTGACACCCTCCGCCCGGGCCACGGCCAGCGCGTGCGCGTAGCCCCCCATCGCCGTCCAGAAGATGTCCAGCAGCGCGATGTCGTAGGCGGCGGCCCGGCTCGCCTCCTCCCCGAGGTGGGTGTGCGTGCCGCCGAGCGCCGCCAGCACCGGCCGGTGCTCGTCGTACAGCTCGCGCGGTCCGCTGTGCAGGAACACCGCGTCCGGGGTGCCGATGGTCGGCGCCGGGGTCATGATCGCGCCGTCCAGGTAGCGGATGCCGTGGCGCTCGGCCCAGGCGGCGGTGTCCCGGGCTCGCGCCGGGGTGTCGGCGGAGAGGTTCACGAGGGTGCGGCCCTTGAGCGCGGCGGTGACCTCCTCGTCGCGCAGGATCGCGTCGGAGGCGTCGTAGTTCACCACGCAGACGACGGTCAGGGTGCTCGCGGCGACCGCCTCGCGTGCGCTGCCGGCGGCGCGCGCCCCGCGCGTGAGCAGGCCGGCGCCGCGGCCGGGGGTGCGGTTCCAGATGGTGGTGGCGCATCCCGCGTCGAGGAAGGCGCCGGCCAGCGCCCGCCCCATCGGCCCGAGGCCGAGGACGGTGACGGTGGCGGGCGGCTGCTGCTGGACGTTCGTGGACAAGGTTCAACTCCCTGATCGACAATGGCACTTCATGACAAAGGGGGAAGGGTGACCAGCAAACGGACCGCGCCGCACCAGGAGACCTGCGGAGTGAACGCCGCCCTGGCGGTGATCGACGGCAAGTGGAAGTCGTCGCTGCTGTGGCTGCTGGAGTCCGGCCCGCAGCGCCCCGGAGAGCTGCGGCGCCGGCTGCCGGGTCTGACCGAGAAGGTGCTGACCCAGGCGCTGCGCGAGATGACGGAGGACGGCCTCGTCCGCCGCGAGGTCTACGACGTCCTGCCGCCGAAGACCGAGTACTCCCTGACCGCCGCCGGCCGCGAACTCGCCGAGGCGCTGACCCCCCTCTCGAACTGGGGCCACCGTCGGCTGGACCGGCTCGCGGAGGCCCCGCTGATCACGTGATCCAGCCTCGGGGGAGCGGGCGGCGCTGCCAAGTACCCACAAAAAAGTGGGTACGCGCCTTCTGCGGCGCGGCCGTGCCGCCGTTCCGACACGCTGCTGCACTGTTGCAAGCAGGTTGCTTGCAATAGTTAGCGGGGTGCGGCATGGTGGAGGCATGGCATCGCTCAACGTCGGCAACCTCGGTGACTACCTGCGCGAGCAGCGGCGCAACGCGCAGCTGTCGCTCAGGCAGCTCGCGGAGGCCGCCGGGGTGTCGAACCCATACCTGAGCCAGATCGAGCGCGGGCTGCGCAAGCCCAGCGCGGAGGTGCTCCAGCAGGTCGCCAAGGCGCTGCGGATCTCCGCCGAGACGCTGTACGTGCGCGCCGGCATCCTCGACACGGAACGGGACCGGGACGAGGTCGAGACCCGCGCGGTCCTCCTCGCCGACCCCTCGCTCAACGAGAAGCAGAAGCAGGTGCTGCTGCAGATCTACGAGTCGTTCCGCAAGGAGAACGGGTTCGGCGGCCCCGACGGCGCCGGGCAGACCGACCCGGGCGATGCCGCCGTACACGACTCCCGCACGGTCGGCGGACACGACGCGGGACCGCAGCAGACGGCCGGTTGACCGGACCAGGGAACACCAGGCCGCCGGCTGCGGACCACACAGACCCTCATCCGAAAGAATTCCGGGAGGACCCTCACCATGGCCATCACCGACGACCTGCGCAAGACCCTCAGCGACCCGACCCCGCTCTACTTCGCCGCCGGCACCGCAGACCTGGCGCTGCAGCAGGCCAAGAAGGTGCCGGCGCTGGTCGAGCAGCTGCGCGAGCAGGCGCCGGCCCGTTTCGAGGCCGTCCGCAACACCGACCCCAAGGCCGTCCAGGAGCGGGCCACCGCCCGCGTCAAGGAGACGCAGGAGACCCTGCAGTCCAAGGTCACCGAGTTCATCGGTTCCCTCGACGGCGACCTGAAGAAGATCGGCGAGAGCGCCCAGGACTTCGCCCTGCGCGGTGTCGGCGTGGCCGCCGAGTACGCCGTGAAGGCCCGCGAGGCCTACGAGAAGGTCGCCGAGCACGGCGAGCAGGCCGTGAAGACCTGGCGCGGTCAGGCCGCCGAGGAGATCGAGGACCTCGCGGTGGCCGTCGAGCCGGACCCCGAGCCGAAGGCCCAGCCGGTCGAGGTCAAGCCGGCCGGCGCCGCGGTGGCCGAGGAGCAGGCCGCGAAGAAGGCGGCGGCGGCCCGCAAGGCCCCGGCCGCGAAGAAGACGCCCACCGCGAAGAAGCCGACCCCCGCCGCGGAGTAAGCGCGTCGCGAACGGCAGTCGCGCGGGCCGGGCACCCTGGGGGTGTCCGGCCCGTTCTACGGGTACGGTGACCGCGTATCGAAGAGCCGACTCGGGTGGTGGACGTTGTGCTGATGCAGGGTTTCGCGGGGTTCATGTGGTTGCTGTACCTCGCGATGCTGGCGATGGCTGTCGTGGCCTTCGTGATGGCCGCGGTGTTCCGTGAGGACGCCTACCGCGCAGCCGACAAGCAGAACAAGGGCTTCTGGCTGATCATCCTCGGCGTCGCGGTCGCGGTGAACCTGCTGGTGCCGATGCTCTTCCTCCAGCTCGCCGGGCTCGTCGCCTCCATCGTCTTCTACGTCGACGTGCGTCCGGCCCTCCAGCAGGTCAGCCCCCGCCGCCGGGGCCGCGGCTCCAGCAGCGACGGCCCGTACGGGCCGTGGAACGGCGGGCGGTAGCCACCGCGCCCGCAGGGGCGGCGGCCCCGGAGCCCGGGCCCGGCGGGCTCAGGACAGGCGGTCCAGCAGGACCACCGCCACGTCGTCGGTCAGCTCGCCGCCGTTCAGTTCCCGGGCCTCCGTGACCGCCCGCTGGAGCAGGTCCTCACCGCGCAGGCCCTCGGCGTAGCGGCGGGCGACCATGTCGACCATGCCGTCCTGGCCGAGCCGCTCGCGGCCCTCCCCGACATGCCCTTCGATCAGACCGTCGGTGTAGAGCATCAGGCTCCACTCGGCGCCCAGGTCCACATGCATCCGCGGCCAGCGCGCACCCGGCAGCAGACCGAGCGCGGGGCCGTTGTTGTCGTACGGCAGCAGCCGCGGCCGGGCGCCGGGGCGCAGCAGCAGCGGGGACGGGTGACCGGCCAGGCACAGGCCGGCGCGGCGGCCGTCCGGCGCGATGTCCACCGTGCACAGCGTGGCGAAGATCTCGTCGTCGCCGCGCTCGTGCTCCAGCACCTCCTGCAGCGTGCTCAGCAGCTCGTCGCCGCACAGCCCGGCCAGCGTCAGCGCCCGCCAGGCGATGCGCAGCTCCACGCCGAGCGCGGCCTCGTCCGGGCCGTGCCCGCAGACGTCACCGATCATCGCGTGCACGGTGCCGTCCGGGGTGCGGACGGTGTCGTAGAAGTCACCGCCGAGCAGGGCGCGCGAGCGGCCGGGGCGGTAGCGGGCGGCGAAGCGCAGCGAGGATCCGTCCAGCAGCGGCGTGGGCAGCAGGCCCCGCTCCAGCCGGCGGTTCTCCTGGGCGCGCAGCCGGCCCTCGGCGAGCTTGCGCTCGGCCGTGTCGGACCGCTTGCGCTCGACGGCGTACCGGATCGCGCGGCTCAGCAGCCGCCCGTCCAGCTCGTCGCGGAACAGGTAGTCCTGCGCGCCCACGCGCACGGCCTCCGCGCCGCGCTCGGCGTCGGTGGAGGCGGTCAGCGCGAGGACGGCGTGCCGGGGCGCGAGCTGCAGCACGTGCCTGAGCACGGCCAGCTCGTCGTGGTCCCCGTCGGCGTCGGCGGGCCGGCCGGGCGCCGGCAGGGCGAGGTCCAGCAGGATGCAGTGGACGTCGTCGGTGAGCAGCCGCTCGGCCTCGGTGAGGTTGCGGGCGGTGCGCACGCGGATCGGCTTGCCGGCCGAGTCGAGCAGATCGGGCACGATCGGCGAACCGCCGGGATCGTCCTCGATCAGCAGCAGTGTGAGGTTGTGGTGGGTGGTGGCGGCGTTGTCGACCGTGGCTTCCTTGCGCGGGGTCTCTTCCTTGGAGGGGCCGCCTGGACGGGCGGCCGGCGCCTGACCACTCTCCACGGCCGGGATCGCCCTGGGCCGCGGTACGGGTACGGGCATCGTCTTGGGTTCCTTCCCTCCCCCCGAGGGCATGGTGGGGCGAGGGTCCTCGATCCACCGACCGGGACCATAGCGGGTGGGAGGGCGGTAAAGGAATGGTGTGAGGCACGTCGCTCGGCAGGAGGCCGCCGTCATATGCCGCGTTCCGTACCGCAGTTGGACAGGCGGGACGCGAAAAGGGGATGACGAACGTCACGCCGGCCGGGGTCAGCACCCTTGATCGACGTGCAGTGGGTCACGTGACGCGCCTTACCAGGCCGTTGGGCACCCGTGCAGCAGGTCACGCGGCGGCGCGGCGGGCATCCCCGAACCCCTGTGCGGTCGCCGTCAGACCGCCCGCGGTCGGCGCCACGCCGCACGCGGTCGACTGCAGGCGGCCACCCCACGTGCCCGCCCCTCGTGCCGCGCCCGCCCCCTGTCGACTACATGTCGGGTCGCACGACGCCCAGGATGGGCATGGTCCCCGCGCCGGTGAGCGTCACCGTGCGGCCGGGGCGCGGGGCGTGCACGATCGTGCCGTCGCCGACGTACATCCCGACGTGGCTGGCGTCGTCGAAGTAGATGATCAGGTCGCCGGGCCGCATGTCCTTGATGTCGACGTGCTTGAGCTGGGCCCACTGCTCCTGCGAGGTGCGCGGGATGGGCTGCCCGGCGTGCGCCCACGCCTGCGAGGTCAGCCCCGAGCAGTCGAACGTCAGCGGGCCCTCGGCGCCCCACTCGTACGGCTTGCCGATCTGGGCCGTCGCGAAGGCCACGGCCTGCCGGCCCCGCTCGCTCGCGCCGGCCTTGACGTCCTTGAGTATCCCGGTGTCCAGCCACGCGGTCTGCGCCTTGAGCGCGGCCTGCCGCTCCAGCTCGGCCAGGCGCGCCTTCTCCTTGGCCTCCAGCTGGGACTCGAGCTTCTCGGCGGCGGAGATCTGCTGCGTGATCTTCTGCTTGGCCGCCTCCTTGGCCTTGCGGTTCGCCTCCAGCTGCCGCCAGCGTGAGGAGGCGTCGGCGGCGTACAGCTTCAAGTCGTCCTGCGTGCGGGCCATTTCGGCGAGCATGCCCTTGGTGGCCCGCTGGCCCTGCATCAGCCGCCCGGTGCCGTCGAGGAACTGCTGCGGGTCGTCACTGAGCACCAGCTGCGCCTCGGGCGGCAGCCCGCCCGTGCGGTACTGGGCGCGGGCCGCGGCGCCGGCCCGGTCCTTCAACTGGTCCAGTCGCTGCTGCCCTTGGGCGATCTTCTTGGTGAGCAGGACGATCTGCGCGGACTGCTGCTCGGACTTCTCCTCGGCGGCGTTGTAGGCGTCGGTGGCGACGGCCGCGTCGTGGTACAGCTTCTCGAGCCGCCGGCGGACGGCCTCCAGGTCCTTGTTCGCGGGTATGGCCGGCGAGGCGGTGGGGCCGGGAGTCGGTGTGGGGGCCGCGAAGGCCACACCCGGTGCCGCCAGCACGGTGACGGCGCAGACCACGGTCACTGCCGCCGCGATCAGGCTGCGCTTGCCTGCTGCCATACCTCATCCCCCAAACCTGATTTACCGTCAGTAACTTATCGGTGCCGGAGGGATCGTGCCATGCCCGCGCGAAAAGCGACAGAGGCAGTGCTTCCCGGCCCCCCAGCCCGCCCCGGTCCGGCCCCCCAGCCGTCCGGGACGATCTACCTGCCCGTTCGACGTACGGCCCCCAGAGATCGTTCCTCCCGCCGCCAGACTCACCCGATCAAGTGACGCGGGCCAACGAAAGGGCAGGTCGGGGACGTCAGTGACGCGGGGCCAAGGCCGCCCACGCCACGGTCACTTCACCCTGCCGCCACCGCGCCGGCCCGTCCACGACCGGCCAGTCGGCCATGAGGTCACGCACCGTGCGGATCCAGCGCTGCCGGGCCCCGTAGGAGGCGTAGGGCGCGGCGGCCGCCCAGGCGCGGTCGAAGTCGCGCAGGAAGGCGTGCACCGGCTCACCGGGAACATTGCGGTGAATGAGCGCCTTCGGCAGCCGCTCGGCGAGGTCGGAGGGGCGCTCCAGCGAGCCGAGCCGGGTCGCGAAGGTGACGGTGCGCGGCCCCTCCGGACCGAGCGCGACCCACACATGCCGGCGCCCGATCTCGTCGCAGGTCCCCTCCACCAGCAGCCCGCCGCCGAAGCCGCCCTCGGCCGGGGCGAGCCGTGCGCACAGCCGCTGCCACACGCCGGCGACCTCGCCCTCGTCGTACTGCCGCAGCACGTTGGCGGCGCGGATCAGCGCGGGCCGCCCGGCCACCGGCACCTCGAAGCCGCCGTGCCGGAACACCAGCCCCTCCCGCTCGTACGGCAGCGCCGCCGCGACCCGGGCCGGCTCGATCTCCACACCGACGACCCGCACGCGCGGCGCGACGGTCCGCAACCGCGTCAGCAACTCCACGGCAGTCCAGGGCGCGGCCCCGTACCCCAGATCGACGGCCACGGGCTCCACGACCCGCCGCAGCTCGGCCCCGTGCACGGCCGCGATCCACCGATCCATCCGCCGCAACCGATTCGGATTGGTAGTCCCCCGCGTAACGGTGCCCACAGGACGGATCGACGCACGGGAACTCATACGTAGAGGGTATGCGCGGCTCCACAGGCGGGGAGCGGAACCCGGCGCTCAGTAGCGCCCCGGTGCTACGGCTGGCAGCTAAGCCAGATGACGGCCGGCACCCGCGCGCGGCGGGAAGGGGACGGGGTGGGGGGTGTCCGCCCGCAGCGGCCGGCACCGGGCAACGGCGCCGTCGTCGGAAACGGGCGGCCGGACCGAGGACGGACACCCCCCACCC
>NZ_JBVOQE010000022.1:0-66460 GCF_055668065.1 Streptomyces sp. NPDC097129
GGTGTCCGCCCGCAGCGGCCGGCACCGGGCAACGGCACGTTCGTCGGAAACGGGCGGCCGGACCGAGGACGGACACCCCCCACCCCGGCCCCGACCCACAACGAACCGCAGGCGCGACGCACGCCACGACGTAACAGCAACGGGCCGCCGCAGGCATCAAAAGGGGCGCGGGGCTGTGCCGATATGCGGCTCCGCCGCGTGGGCGCGATCAGCCACCAGGCGCCCGCAGACGAACAGCCACCGCGCCGCAGACGCTCAGTCCGAGATAAGCCCGTCCCGCAGCTGCGCCAACGTCCGCGTAAGCAGCCGCGACACATGCATCTGCGAGATCCCGACTTCCTCACCGATCTGCGACTGCGTCATGTTCGCGAAGAACCGCAGCATGATGATCCGCCGCTCCCGCGGCGGCAGCTTGGCCAGCAGCGGCTTCAGCGACTCCCGGTACTCCACACCCTCCAGCGCGGTGTCCTCGTAACCCAGCCGATCGGCCAGCGACCCCTCGCCGCCGTCGTCCTCGGGCGCCGGCGAGTCCAGCGAGGACGCGGTGTACGCGTTCCCCACCGCCAGCCCGTCGACGACGTCCTCCTCGGACACGCCGAGCACGGCGGCGAGTTCGGCGACGGTCGGCGACCGGTCCAGCTTCTGGGACAGCTCGTCACTGGCCTTGGTCAGCGCCAGCCGCAGCTCCTGCAGCCGCCGCGGCACCCGCACCGACCACGACGTGTCCCGGAAGAACCGCTTGATTTCCCCGACGACCGTCGGCATCGCGAACGTCGGGAACTCCACGCCCCGTTCGCAGTCGAACCGGTCGATCGCCTTGATCAGCCCGATGGTGCCGACCTGGACGATGTCCTCCATCGGCTCGTTGCGGGAGCGGAACCGCGCTGCCGCGTACCGCACCAGCGGCAGATTCAGCTCGATCAGGGTGTCCCGGACGTAACCACGCTCCGGGCTGTTGGCGTCGAGGGCGGCGAGCCGCAGGAACAGGGAGCGGGACAGCGTGCGGGTGTCGATGTCCCCGGTGACCGGCGGGGCCGCGGGGGGCTCCGTCGGCAGGGCGGGGGCCGGCACGGCCTCGAGGGCCGAGGCGTCATCGAGAACGTCGAGCGTCTCCGGTGCTGTCTCGCCCTTCGTGAGCGTGAGCACCTTCGAGCTGCCCTGGTCTGCGGACATGCCACCCCCTTTGGGTCGCGGGACGGTCGCGGCGGACGCTCCCACACAAGGAACGCAGCCTTCACCTGAATACCGGAGCCGGAGCTTCGGCAAACGCTCTTCCCGCAGAATGTCACATGTCGGCAACGCGCCGTAGTGACATGTCGACATGCGAGACGCGAAACGCCCCTGGAAACAGGCGGCCTGACGGTCTGTCGGCCCGAAAACACGGCCATCAGCGCTGATGAGCGATTCGCTCGCGACGGTGACGGCTCGATCCGGCATTCGGTTGTGCGCCGGTAGCGCAAACGGGTGACGAAAACGCCCCACCCCGAACCAGACCCACCCCCCCCAGCCCCCCCCAGCCCCCCCAGACCCCTCAGACCCACCCACCCCCCGCGGAGCGGCTACGCCTCGATCCGGTTCGCCGACCGCAACCGCTGAAAACTGCGCGCCAGCAGCCGCGACACATGCATCTGGGAGACCCCGAGCTCGGCGCTGATCTGCGACTGGGTGAGGTTGCTGTAGTACCGCAGCAGCAGGATGCGCTGCTCGCGCTCCGGAAGCTGCACCAGCAGGTGCCGGACGAGGTCGCGGTGCTCGACGCCGTCCAGCGCCGGGTCCTCGTAGCCGAGCCGGTCGAGCAGCCCGGGCAGCCCGTCGCCCTCCTGCGCGGCCTCCAGCGAGGTCGCGTGGTACGACCGCCCGGCCTCGATGCAGGACAGCACCTCGTCCTCGCTGATGCGCAGCCGCTCGGCGATCTCCGCGGTGGACGGGGTGCGCCCGAACGCGGTGGTCAGGTCCTCGGTGGCGCTGTTGACCTGCACCCACAGCTCGTGCAGCCGGCGCGGTACGTGGACGGTGCGGACGTTGTCGCGGAAGTACCGCTTGATCTCGCCGATGACCGTGGGCATCGCGAACGTCGGGAACTGCACGCCCCGGTCGGGGTCGAAGCGGTCGATGGCGTTGATCAGTCCGATGGTGCCGACCTGGACGACGTCCTCCATCGGCTCGTTGCGGGAGCGGAAGCGGGCGGCGGCGTAGCGCACGAGCGGGAGGTTGGCCTCGATCAGCGCCCCGCGCACGCGGTTGTGCTCCGGGGTGCCCGGCGTGAGCTCCTTCAGCTGCGCGAAGAGCACCTGGGTGAGGGCCCGGGTGTCGGCGCCCCGGCTGCGCCGCGGGGCGGCGTCCTGGGGGGGTGCTTGAGGCGCAGTACTGGCCGGCACGGTCAACTCCACCTCGTCATCCGTCACTCATCCGAGAACTCATCCGTCAATTCATCCGTCAACTCATCCGTCAAAAGCGGTCATAGCATCACAAGACATGTCCACTGTGTGCAAGCACCGCATATCTACGTGTTGAGGTAAGAGGTGGGGCATAAAATGCCAAAACCCCGCACCCATGACGGGTGCGGGGCTGTCGGCGCGGGTGCCGGGTGGCTCAGTACGCGTAGTCGGCGATCACCCACGTGGCGAACTCGTGCCACAGGGCCACGCCCGCCTGGTGCTCGGGGTGCTCGACGTAGCGGCGCAGCGCGTCGGCGTCGTCGAAGCCGGAGTTGATCGCGAAGTCGTAGGCGATGGGGCGGTCGCTGATGTTCCAGCCCAGCTCCCAGAAGCGGATGTCGTCGATCTTGCTGTCGAGCGCCTCGAAGGCCTCGACGCCCTTGACGACTCGCGGGTCGTCGCGTTCGACGCCCTCGTTGAGCTTGAAGAGAACCAGGTGGCGGATCATGGGTACTCCCGGGTGTCAGCCCTTGCCTCCATGGGCGACCCACGTCATGAAGTCACCGATGGCCTTGGCGGCGTCCGATATGCCCTCGAACCCTATCTGGACGTAGTCCGCGGCTTTGGCGGGGTCCGTGATGATCAGGTACAGGACGAAGACCACGAGCGCATAGACGGCGATCTTCTTCGCGTTCACCGCCATCGCGGCCTCCCTGTCACCGATGTGTCCCGAGGGTCCCCTGTTGCCGGCGGTGAGTGTAACTTCACGTCGTATTTGAGGACCAACAGCCCGCGGGACACAGCAGAACCCGCACAGCAGAACCCGCACCAGCAGAACCCGCACAGCAGAACACCCCCTGTCCGTGATCCCACGGTCAGAGGGTGTTGTCAGCGGTAGCGGAGGGATTTGAACCCTCGGTGACTTGCGCCACACTCGCTTTCGAGGCGAGCTCCTTCGGCCGCTCGGACACGCTACCGAGGGAGACCTTACAGCACACCGGCCCGTGCTCAGAAATCGGTGTTCAGCGCGCGCGGAAGAAGGCCGTGAGCTGCTGCGCGCACTCCTTCGCCAGCACGCCCTCGATCACCTCGGGCCGGTGGTTGAGCCGCCGGTCGCGGATCACGTCCCACAGCGAACCGGCCGCGCCCGCCTTGTCGTCCCGGGCGCCGTAGACGACACGGTCCACCCGGGACTGGACGATCGCGCCCGCGCACATCGTGCACGGCTCCAGCGTCACCACGAGCGTGCAGCCGGTCAGCCGCCACTCCCCGAGCCGCTCGGCCGCCCGCCGGATCGCGAGGATCTCGGCGTGCCCGGTCGGGTCGCCGGTGACCTCGCGCTCGTTGTGCCCGGTGCCGAGCACGCTCGTGCCGTCGGGCGCGAGCACGAGCGCGCCGACGGGCACGTCACCGCTCCGGGCGGCGCGCTCCGCCTCGTCCAGGGCGAGCCGCATCGCGGGCCGCCAGGGGTCGCGCACCGGGTCCGGGGCCGGCGTGGTGTCGTACGGGACGGTCAGCGCACGGCCTCCAGGATGTCCGGGGCGCCCAGGGCGTCCGTGATCTCCGACAGGGCGTCGCCGTCCAGGGCCAGCAGCTCCTTGCCGCTGACGCCCAGGTCGTCCAGGAGCCCGGCGTCGCCCACCGGGCCGTTCGGCATGGCGTCGGCGCCGCCGTCCTCGTCCTTGGCGACGGCTTCCTCGGGCTCGCCGTCCTCGGTGCCGTCCAGGTCCAGGGAGTCCAGGTCGGTGTCGTCGTCACCACCCGGCTCCCGGCCCAGCAACTCGTCGGTGAGCAGCAGCTCGCCGTAGGAGCTGCGGGCGGCGACGGCGGCGTTCGAGACGAAGACCCGGGGGTCCTCCTCGCCGTCCACGCGGACGACGCCGAACCACGCGTCCTCCTGCTCGATCAGGACGAGCACCGTGTCCTCGTCGGGAGAGGATTCCCGGGCCAGGTCGGCCAGATCCGACAGGGTCTCCACATCGTCGAGCTCTGTGTCGCTCGCTTCCCACCCGTCTTCGGTGCGCGCGAGCAGTGCGGTGAAGTACACCGTGACTCTCCCACTGGTCTTAGGCGTGCCGGTTGGGGGTCCCCCCGGCGGAGGTCAGGGACGGGGAGAAGCTCGGGCTCCGAGCCCCACCCACTCGGAATCGTGGCAGAAACAAGGCGTTCAGGGGACGTCTTCGGCTCCCTGTGTCCGGCAGTTTTGCACGCGGGCCCGCGGGCACGTCCGTCCGGACTCACCAGCACACTCGTTGCCACCACCTGCGGATCGTACGCGGGTTTCACATCTCCTCCGCGCGTCCACCCCGGCAACGCGCGTACGGCCCACGGATCTTCCCGCGTGCGGCCCGCATCCGCGACGCGTCCGCGCGGTCGGCAGGCAGCGGGCGGTGGGCACGCGCCGGTCACGGCCGGAACAGGCCGGTCCGCTCGCGCGGCTCACCAGCGGAACGTGCGCATGCGCATCGCGTGGCGCAGCCGGGCCGCCTTGGCGCGGCGGGGCTGCACCCGGTCGCGCAGCTCCCGCGCCTCGGCCAGGTCCCGCAGGAACTGGGCGCGTCGGCGGCGGCGCTCGGTGTCGGTCTCGGGCGAGTCCCGCTGCGGGGGCTCGGGTGCGTTGCGGGACGTGCGGTCGGGCATGTCGGGTTCAGACAGGTCAGCCATGATTTCACCACCCCCGGTCCGTCTCCCCCACCTTCCCTCCGGCATGCGGTCCGATGCCAGCAGGCGGAAGAAAACGATCCGCAAAGGCTCACGCAGCGTGCGGACGCTGCGGCCGGTGCGCCCGGTTACTGTTGTGGACATGCGTCTCCACGTCGTCGACCACCCCCTGGTCGCCCACAAGCTCACCACGCTGCGCGACCAGCGCACCGACTCCGCGACCTTCCGCCGGCTCGCCGACGAACTGGTCACCCTGCTCGCCTACGAGGCGACCCGGGACGTGCGCACCGAGGCGGTCGACATCCAGACCCCCGTGGCCCGGACCACCGGTGTGAAGCTGGCCCGGCCGCGTCCGCTGGTGGTGCCGATCCTGCGGGCCGGCCTCGGCATGCTGGACGGCATGGTCCGGCTGCTGCCGACCGCCGAGGTGGGCTTCCTCGGCATGATCCGCAACGAGGAGACGCTGCAGGCCTCGACCTACGCCACGCGGATGCCCGAGGACCTCTCCGGCCGCCAGGTGTACGTCCTGGACCCGATGCTGGCCACGGGCGGCACCCTCGTCGTCGCGATCCGCGAGCTGATCAGGCGCGGCGCGGACGACGTCACGGCCGTCGTGCTGCTGGCCGCGCCCGAGGGCGTCGAGATCATGGAGCGCGAACTGGCCGGTGCGCCGGTCACGGTGGTCACGGCCGCGGTCGACGACCACCTCAACGAGCACGGTTACATCATCCCGGGCCTCGGCGACGCGGGCGACCGGCTGTACGGCGCAGCGGAGTAACACCGGGCGCGGAACGTAGGGGCTGCTGAGCACCGCCGTCCGGCGGAGCGTTCAGCAGCCCTTCTTCGTCCCGGTCGCCGCCGGCGTCCTCAGCTTCGTCAGGGCCTGGTCGGCGGCCGGCTTGGCGTCGAGGGACTTGAAGGCGTTGCCGAGGATGAGGTCGACCGCCGGGCCCTTGCGGGCGGCGTCGGTGCGGCGCTCGGCGCCGGCCAGCTGCGTGGCGAGTACCGGCAGTGAGCTGTTCAGGGACGACGCCGGGCCCAGCAGCACCGCGGCGCCGGGCACCTTCTTGTCGTACTGCTTGGCCGCGTTGCCCACTTCGCCGACGCGGAAGCCGCGCTTCTTCAGCTCGTCGGCGGTCTGCTTGGCGAGCCCGCTGCGGGGCGTCGCGTTGAACACGTTGACGGTGATCTGACCCGGCGCCGGCAGCGTGGCGGTGGTCCCGGGCGAGGCGCTCGCCCGGGCCGCGCAGGCCGCTTTGGTGCCGGCCGCCGTGGTCTTCTTGCCGCCGCCGGTGAAGACGTCGATGAGCTGCAGCGTGCCCCAGCCGATCAGGCCGAGCGCGGCGGCGCAGGCGACGGCGAGGAACACGAGCCTGCCGCGGCGCCGCGGGGGGCGCATGCGCGGGTACTTGTCTCCCGTGATCCGGTATTTACCGCCCATGCCGGGGGGAGTCAGCATGCTCATGGGCGCAGCGTAGTGCGCCCGGGCGGTGATTCCTACTAGATGATCATTCGATCCGCCCAGGAGAACCCGAAAGGGCCAAACCGTAACCGGACGGAGTCCCTCCGTCGGGTCGGTCACCGCTCCCGGGCGCTCGTCAGTCCAGTTCCAGGACGCGCGCGTGCAGCACCTGGCGCTGCTGGAGCGCGGCGCGGACCGCGCGGTGCAGACCGTCCTCCAGGTACAGGTCGCCCTGCCACTTCACGACGTGCGCGAAGAGGTCGCCGTAGAACGTCGAGTCCTCGGCGAGCAGGGTCTCCAGGTCGAGCTGCTGCTTGGTGGTCACCAGCTGATCGAGGCGGACCGGGCGCGGCGCGACGTCCGCCCACTGCCGGGTGCTTTCCCGGCCGTGGTCGGGGTACGGCCGGCCGTTTCCGATGCGCTTGAAGATCACACGGAAAGCCTACCGGTCCCGACGTTCCGGGCGCAGCCATGGAGGGGGAGTGCGACGCTGGAAAAGATGTTGCATAGCAGGGCGAAACGGAAACGAGGGGTCGGCCGATGAGCACCAGCGACGAGACCGGCGACGAGACCGGCGCGGCAGGCGCGAACGCCCCCTCCCCTTACCCCCGTTCGGGTGACGCCCCCTCCCCGCACCCTTCCCCGCCCCCTTCCTCGCCCTCGTCCCCCCACCCTTCCCCGCTCCCCGCCGAAGCCGCCGGGATCGCCGCCGGGTACGCCTTCACCGGTCCCGCGCTGGACCTCGGCGCCCTGCTGTGGGACGGCGCCTGTCAGCCGGACGCGCCGGTGCGCATCCCGCTGCCCGTGCTCAACCGTCACGGCCTGGTCGCCGGCGCCACCGGCACCGGCAAGACCAAGACGCTCCAGCTGATCGCCGAGCAGCTGTCCGCGCAGGGCGTCCCCGTCTTCCTCGCCGACGTCAAGGGCGACCTGTCCGGCATCGCCGCGCCCGGACTCGCGGGCGACAAGGTCCGCTCCCGCGCGGCCGAGGTCCACCAGGAGTGGACGGCGACCGGCTTCCCCGCGGAGTTCTACGCGCTCGGCGGCCAGGGGCACGGCATCCCCGTGCGGGCCACGGTCACCAGCTTCGGCCCGGTGCTGCTGTCGAAGGTGCTGCGGCTCAACCAGACCCAGGAGCAGTCCCTCGGCCTGATCTTCCACTACGCCGACACCAAGGGCCTGGAGCTGATCGACCTCAAGGACCTGCGCGCGGTCGTCGCCTTCCTGACCTCCGACGAGGGCAAGGCGGAGCTGAAGAACATCGGCGGGCTGTCCACCGCCACCGCCGGAGTGATCCTGCGCTCCCTGACCGCCTTCGAGGCGCAGGGCATGGCCGACTTCTTCGGCGAGCCCGAGTTCGACACGAGCGAACTGCTGCGTACGGCGTCGGACGGGCGGGGCGTCGTCTCCGTACTGGAGCTGGCCGCCGTGCAGGACAAGCCGCAGCTGTTCTCCACCTTCCTGATGTGGCTGCTCGCCGATCTCTTCCACGACCTGCCGGAGATCGGCGACGCCGACAAGCCGAAGCTGGTGTTCTTCTTCGACGAGGCGCATCTGCTGTTCCACGACGCCTCGAAGGCGTTCCTGGAGTCGATCACGCAGACCGTGCGGCTGATTCGCTCGAAAGGGGTCGGCGTCTTCTTCGTCACGCAGACCCCGAAGGACGTACCGTCCGACGTCCTCGCCCAGCTCGGCAACCGCGTCCAGCACGCGCTGCGGGCCTTCACACCGGATGACGACAAGGCGCTGAAGGCGACCGTGCGGACCTTTCCGGACTCCGCGTACGACCTGGAGGAGCTGCTCACCGGGCTCGGCACCGGGGAGGCCGTGGTGACGGTGCTGAGCGAGAAGGGCGCGCCCACGCCGGTCGCGGCGACGCGGCTGCGCGCGCCGGAGTCGTTGATGGCGCCCTACGAGACGGCCGCCCTCGAACGGGCGGTGACGTCCTCGCCGCTGTACGGGCGTTATGCACAGGCTGTGGACCGCGAGTCGGCGTACGAGAAGCTGACGGCTGCGGGGGAGGCGGGGGAGGCGGGGGATGCGGGGGATGCGGGGGCTGCGGGGGGTGGGGCGTCCGAGAGTCACCAGGAGGCGCCGGAGGCGCGGCGGGGAGAGAGGCGGGGGGCGGAGACGCGGGGGGCGCGGGGGGAGTCGTCGCGGGAGGAGCCTTCGGTGATCGAGCAGGTCGTGGGCAGCGGGATGTTCAAGTCTCTTGCGCGCTCCGTCGGCACGCAGATCGGCCGCGAGATCACGCGGTCCCTCTTCGGTACGGCGCGGCGGAGGCGGTAGCGCCTGCTCAACCGGTGGACGCCTGCTTCTTCGCCTTCGCCGCGGCCTTCATCTCCTGCTTGTGGGCGCGCACCTTCGCCAGCGACTCCGGGCCGGTGATGTCGGCGACCGAGCGGAAGGACTTCGGTTCGCCGTAGCTGCCGGCGGCCTCCTGCCAGCCCTCGGGGCGTACGCCGAGCTGCTTGCCGAGGAGGGCGAGGAAGATCTGTGCCTTCTGTTTGCCGAAGCCGGGGAGTTCCTCGAGGCGGCGCAGCAGCTCGCGGCCGTCGCCGACGCCCTTCCAGACGAGTTCGGCGTTGCCGTCGTAGTGGTCGACGAGGTACTGGCACAGCTGCTGGATGCGCTTGGCCATGGAGCCCGGGTAGCGGTGCACGGCCGGCTTCTCGGAGAGCACGGCGGCGAAGGCCTCCGGGTCGGTGGCGGCGATGTCGTGAGCGTCCAGGTCGTCGGCGCCGAGGCGGTCGGCGATGGTGCGGGGGCCTTTGAACGCCCACTCCATCGGGATCTGCTGGTCCAGCAGCATGCCGATCAGCGCGGCGAGCGGTGAGCGGCCGAGGAGCGCGTCGGCGTTGGCGTCCTGGGCGAGGTGCAGGGTGACGTCCATGTCTTCGATGATGTCGTGTGGGGGGTGGGTCGGCGCGTTGTGCCTGCGGCGCTGGGTTGTGTTTCGTCTGCGGGTTTCGTTGTGGCTGGTCGCGGTTGCCTGCGGCGCCGGGGCGTGTGTCGGGTGCGGGTGCCTGCGGCGCCGGGTGCCTGCGGCGCTGGGTCGTCGTTTGTCTGCGGGTTCGTTGTGGCTGGTCGCGCCGTTCCCCGCGCCCCTTTGATGCCTGCGGCGGCCCGTTGCGGTCCGGTGGGTGGTTGCTGTCGCGCCTTCTGTTCGTTGTGGGTCGGGGCCGGGGTGGGGGGTGTCCGTCCTCGGTCCGGCCGTCCGTTTCCGACGCGCTCGCTGTTGGTCGGTGCCGGCCGCTGCGGGCGGACACCCCCCACCCCGGCCCCTCGCCGCCGTCTGCGGGTGCAACGCCGTCGTGGCGCGCGGGGGCGGTGAGCGATTTCGTTCTCGTGCGCGTACCTGTGCGTGAGGGGTGCCGGTGGGAGGGGAGCGGGTGCGTGGGCGGTGGCGGGCGGCGGGTGGGGCGGGCCGTGCTGCTTGGTTTGCTGCTGGCGTTGTTCCTGGGGGGTGGCGCGGGGGTCGCCTTTGCGCATGCCGCGCTGCGGGACACCGACCCTGCCGACGGGTCCGTGCTGGCGACGGCCCCGGACCGGCTCACGCTGACCTTCACCGAGTCCGTGGCCCTGCTCGACGGCTCCTTCCGCGTTTTCGACCCCGGCAACCACCGGCTGCGCACCGGCGAGGCAGGGCATGTCCCTGGGCGTTCCGACACGGTGTTCGTCGCTCTGCCGGGCGGGCTGGGGCGGGGCACGTACACCGTGGCCTGGCGGGTGGTGTCCGCCGACAGCCACCCCGTCTCCGGCGCCTTCACGTTCTCCGTCGGCGCCCGCACCCCCGCTCCCCTGGACACCGGCACGACCGAGGACCGGGCCACCGGCGCGGTGTACGACCTTGCCCGCTGTGCCGCCTGCCTGGGCCTCGCCCTGCTCGTCGGCGGGGGCGTGTTCCGGGCGGTGTCGCCGGGGGCGGCGCGCGCTCCGGCGACGGCGGGGGCGTGGACACTGGCCGGCGCCACCGTCGTCCTGCTGCTCCTGCGCGCTCCCTACGAGGCGGGCACCGGGTTGTCCTCGGTCCTCGAACCGGCGGGGGCGGGGCGGACGCTGACCACGCGGCCGGGGCTCGCGCTGGGGGCGCGGCTGGGGCTGCTGGCGGCGGCCGCGGTGCTGCTGCGCAGGCGGCAGTGGGGGCGTGCAGGGCGGACGGTGGGCGCCGCTGTCGTCGTCGGCCTGGCTCTGACCTGGGCGCTCGTGGAGCACTCCGGTGCCGGGACGCAGGTTCCCGTCGCGGTCGTCTCGGCCGTACTGCATCTGCTCGCGATGTCGGTGTGGCTGGGCGGGCTGGTGGCGCTGTTGTGGACGCGCGAGGTGCCGGCGCCGGCCGTCGAGCGGTTCTCGCGGATCGCCTTCGGGTGCGTGGCCGTGCTGGTGGGGACCGGTGTCTACCAGTCCTGGCGCGGTCTGGGGTCCTTCGCTGCGCTCACCGGTACCGCGTACGGGCGGTTGCTGCTGGTCAAGCTGGTGGTCGTGAGTCTGTTGCTGGCGGGGGCGGCGTGTGCGCGGCAGTGCGCCGGGCGGCTGCGGGCGGCGGTCGTGGTGCCGGAGCGGGTGCCGGTCGTGGTGGGCGGGGCGCCGAGTCCGCCGGTGGCCGGGCGGCAGCGGCTGCGCCGGGCCGTGGCCGTCGAGGCGGGTCTCGGCTTTGTCGTCGTGCTGGTCTCGACGGTGCTCGCCGGTACGGCCCCGGGGCGGGCCGCGGCTGAGGCCGCCGTACCCGGACTGCCCGGCGCTTCGGTCACCGACGTGCCCTTCGACGTCGGCGCCCCGGGCGTCCACGGCAAGGTGCAGGTCACGCTGGAGGCGGGCCGGGTCGGCGACAACTCCGTGCAGGCGGTCGTCTACGGCCCCGACGGCGGTCTGGCTGCCGTACCCGAACTGCGGGTGTCCTTCACCCTGCCCGCGCAGCGGATCGGCCCCATCGACGCCCGGGTGACCGACCGGGGCGGCTACTGGACGGCCGACCGGGTCACCCTGCCGCTGGCCGGCACCTGGACGATGAAGGTGACGGTGCGGGTGTCGGAGACCGACCAGATCAGCGAGATACGTCCGGTGGAGGTCGCGCGGTGACGGCCGGGCCGGGCGCGGCACCCGGTCGGAGCACGCGCGGGCGCGCGGCGGCCCGGCGCCGGGGAGGCTGGGGGCATGCCCTCGCACCAGCGCATCGTCGTCGTCGGAGCCGGACACATGGGGTCCGTGCTCGTCCAAGGGCTGCGGGCGACCATGCCGGACGTGCCGCTGACCGTGGTCGAGGCGGCCGAGGAGCGGGCGGCGGCACTGCGGGCACAAGGGCTCGAGACGGCGCCGGAGTACCGGCCCCTGCCCGGTGACCTGGTCCTCCTCGCCCTTCCGCCGCAGGCCCTGGAGTCCTTCGCCGACGCCACGGCGCCCGGCACGTTCCGTGAGGTGACCGTCGTGTCGGTGATCGCGGGCGTGCCGATCGCCACGCTGAGCCGGCGGCTGGGCGCCCCGCACGTCGTACGGGCCATGCCGAACGTGGCCTCCCAGGTGTCCCAGGGCATGACCGTGCTGTGCGCCGGACCCGGTGTGGCGCCCGCCGAGGCCGCCCGCGCCGAAGGAGTGCTCGGCTCGATCGGCCGGGTGCTCGCCGTCTCCGACGAGGCGCTGCTGGACGACGCGACGGCCCTGACCGGCGGCGGGCCGGCGTTCGTGGCGTACATCGCGGCGGCGTTCCGCGACTTCGCCGAGGCCGCCGGCTTCACCGCCGAGCAGGGCCTGGACCTCGCCTGCCAGGTGCTGCGCGGCACCGCCGACCTGCTGGAACGCACCGGGCAGGACCCCGAGCAGGTCTACCGCTCCGTCATGACGCCGGGCGGCACGACGGAACAGGGCATCCTCGCCCTCCAGGAGCACGACCTGCACGGCATCCTCGTCACCGCGCTGCGGCGGGCGGCGCGGCGGGCACGGGAACTGGGGAACGGCAGTCAGCCGATCGGATGACCCCCAAGGCGCCGGGGCGGGGCGACAATGAAGGTGTTTGCCCAGTTCAGCGGCGTACCGGGGAGGTGAGGGACGGTCATGGACCCCACGGCCGCGGCCGCGTCCGGACTGCGGGGCGATCCCGGCACCCGCACCCTCGCCGTGATCATGCACACGGCGTTCTTCGTGCTGCTCGGCGCCTCGCTGGCCCGCTTCCTGCTGCGCCACCCCGGCGAGCCCCGCACCCCCTGGGTGCTGGCCCTGTCCCTCTTCCTCGCGTTGCTCTACGTCCTCGGTCCCGCCCTCGGTGCCCGCCTCACCGCACGCCGGCTGGCCTGGCTGACCGCGGTGGTCGCGGCCTGGGCACTGCTGGTGACGCTCGCCCCCAGCTTCGCCTGGTGCGCGGTGCCCCTCTTCTACACCGGGCTGCGCACCCTGCCGCCGCGCGCCGCGATCGTCCTCGTCGCCGGGCTCACCGCGCTCGTCGTCGCCGCCCAGCTGCGACTGGCGGGCTGGGCCGACCCGAACGTGCTGCTCGCGCCGCCGGCCGTCGCCGCGATCGCCACGGCCGTGTTCGTCGTCATGGAGCGCCAGGCGCGCCGTCAGCACGCGCTGATCGACGACCTGATCCGCACCCGCCGCGAACTGGCCGCCACCGAACGCCGCGAGGGCACCCTCGCCGAACGCGAGCGGCTCGCCCGGGAGATCCACGACACCCTCGCCCAGGGCCTGTCCAGCCAGCGGATGCTCCTCCAGGCCGCCGACCGGCTGTGGGACACCGACCCCGCCACGGCCCGCACCCACGTCCGCACAGCCGCCTCCGTCGCCGAACGGGACCTCGCCGAGGCCCGCCGCTTCGTGCACGACCTGGCCCCGGCGGACCTGGCGGAGGGCGGCGGACTGGTCACGGCCCTGCGGGCGGTCGCCGAACGCGCGGGCGAGGGGGAACTGACGGTCCGCGTGCACACGGAGGGCACCCCGGCGCACCCGCTGCCCGCCCTGGCCGAGTCGGCGCTGCTGCGCATCGCCCAGGGCGCACTCGCCAACGTCCGCGAACACGCCGGCGCCCGCACCGCGACACTGACCCTGACCTGCCTGGACGACCAGATCGTCCTGGACGTCGCCGACGACGGCCGCGGCTTCGACGCCTCCGCGACCGGTGAACGGCCGGCCGGCTCCGACCGCGGCCACGGCCTGCCCGCGATCCGCGCCCGGCTGCGCCAGCTGGGCGGCACCCTGACCATCGAGTCGACCCCGGGCGAGGGCACCGTGCTGTCGGCCGCGATCCCCCTGGAGCCGCCCGTATGAGCACCACCGTCCGTGTCCTGGTCTGCGACGACCACGCCGTGGTCCGCGCCGGGCTGCTCGCCCTGCTGGGCAGCGCCCCCGCCATCGAGGTGATCGGCGAGGCCGGCAGCGGAGAGGAGGCGATCGCCCTGGCCTGCAAACTGCGCCCGGACGTCGTCCTGATGGATCTCCAGCTCGGCGAGGGCATCGACGGCGTGGAGACCACGCGCCGCCTGGCCGCGGAGCCGGCCGCCCCGCACGTGCTGGTCCTCACCACCTACGACACGGACGCCGACATCACCCGCGCGATCGAGGCCGGCGCCACCGGCTACCTGCTCAAGGCCGAACGCCCCGAGGAACTGTTCGCCGCGATCCACTCCGCCGCGCAGGGCCGCACCACCCTGTCCGCCCCCGTCGCCGGCCGCGTCATGGCCCACCTGCGCAACCCGGCCCCCGCGCTCACCCCCCGCGAGGGGGACATCCTCACCCACCTCTCCCGCGGCCTCGGCAACCGCGACATCGCCCGCGCCCTCCACATCAGCGAGGCCACGGTCAAGACCCATCTGCGCCGCATCTACGACAAGCTCGGCGTCGACACCCGCTCGGGCGCGGTGGCGACGGCGAAGGAACGCAGGCTGGTCCCGTGAGCGTGCGGGCCTGTGAGCCCGTGACCACGGCGGCTGCGTCGAGCGTCCGGGCCGGCGGCGCACGCCGTACGGTCCGCCCGGCACCGCCCCCGCGTATGTGACCGCAGTCACGCTCCGCAGGGAAAACCGACGGAGGCGGAAGCCGGCACGGATACGTCGAAGGGCCCCACCGCGAACGGTGGGGCCCTTCGACATCGTGCCCGGTGAGGCACTGGCGGAGGATACGAGATTCGAACTCGTGAGGGGTTGCCCCCAACACGCTTTCCAAGCGTGCGCCCTAGGCCTCTAGGCGAATCCTCCGCCAGGAACATTACATGACCGAGGAGGGTGCTCGCGAACTCGTTCCCCCTGGCCCGCATCGGGTACGCTGTGCGCAGCCCCTCACGCGGCGCTATCTGACTGAACTCCCCCAGGGCCGGAAGGCAGCAAGGGTAGGTCGGCTCTGGCGGGTGCGTGGGGGGCGCTTGCGTTCGCCGGGTCCGGTGGTGCGGGACGGCTTCCGGTTCTGCGGGCGGAGCCCGTTGTCAGTGGGCGCCTATAACCTCGTAAGCGTGTCGTCTCTCGCGCTGTACCGCCGCTACCGACCGGAGACCTTCGCGGAGGTCATCGGGCAGGAGCATGTGACCGACCCGCTGCAGCAGGCGCTGCGGAACAACCGGGTCAATCACGCGTACCTGTTCAGCGGTCCCCGCGGCTGCGGCAAGACCACCAGCGCCCGCATCCTGGCCCGCTGTCTCAACTGTGAGCAGGGCCCCACCCCGACCCCGTGCGGGGAGTGCCACTCCTGCCAGGACCTCGCGCGCAACGGCCCCGGGTCCATCGACGTCATCGAGATCGACGCCGCCTCCCACGGTGGTGTGGACGACGCCCGTGACCTGCGCGAGAAGGCGTTCTTCGGCCCCGCCCGCAGCCGGTACAAGATCTACATCATCGACGAGGCCCACATGGTCACGTCGGCCGGCTTCAACGCGCTTCTGAAGGTCGTCGAGGAGCCCCCGGAGCATCTGAAGTTCATCTTCGCGACCACCGAGCCCGAGAAGGTCATCGGCACCATCCGGTCGCGGACCCACCACTACCCCTTCCGCCTGGTCCCCCCCGGCACGCTGCGCGAGTACCTCGGCGAGGTGTGCCAGAAGGAGGACATCCCCGTCGCGGACGGCGTCCTGCCGCTCGTCGTGCGGGCCGGCGGCGGTTCCGTGCGTGACTCCATGTCCGTCATGGACCAGCTCCTCGCCGGCGCCGGGGCGGACGGTGTGACATACGCCATGGCCACCTCTTTGCTCGGCTACACCGACGGCTCCCTGCTCGACTCGGTCGTGGAGTCCTTCGCCTCCGGTGACGGGTCCGCCGCCTTCGAGGTCGTGGACCGGGTCATCGAGGGCGGCAACGACCCGCGCCGCTTCGTCGCCGACCTGCTGGAGCGGCTGCGGGACCTCGTCATCCTCGCCGCCGTGCCGGACGCCGCCGAGAAGGGGCTCATCGACGCCCCGGCCGACGTCATCGAGCGCATGCAGGCCCAGGCGCGCTCCTTCGGCGCCGCCGAGCTCAGCCGCGCCGCCGACCTGGTCAACGACGGCCTGACCGAGATGCGCGGCGCCCACTCGCCGCGCCTGCAGCTCGAGCTGATCTGCGCCCGCGTCCTGCTCCCGGCCGCCTACGGCGACGAGCGCTCCGTCATGGCCCGCCTCGACCGCATCGAGCGCGGCGTGAACTTCTCCACGGGCGCCGGTATGCCGGCCATGGGATACGTTCCCGGGCCCGAGGCCCACGGGGGCGCGTTCCCCGGGGCCCAGGCGGGCGGGACGGGCGCGCTCGGCGCGCCTGTCGCGCCCGTCCCGCCCGGCGGCGGCCCGGCGGCGGCCCGCGCGGCGGTACGCGCTTCGGGCGGCGGCGGCGGTACGGGTCCGGGCGCCGTCCCTGGCTCGGGCGCGGTGCCCGGTCCGGGCGCGGTCCCGGCTCCGGGTCCCGGCGCGGGCGTCCCCGCTCCGGCCCCCGCGCAGGCCCAGGCTCCCGCTCCGCCCCCCGCCCAGGCCCCGGCTTCCGCTCCGGCCCAGGCTGCCGGTACGCCCGTGCGACCCGACGCCGAGGGCGCGCCCTCCGGCGGCCCCACCGCGCACGGCCCCACCGCGGCGCCTGCCGACTCCGGCGCCGCCCAGCACCCGCCCGCCGCTCCCGCCACTCCCGCGACCCCTGCGGCTCCCCCCGCCCCCGACGCGGCCTCGCCTCCTGCCACCCCCGCCCCGGCATCCGCTCCCGGTGCCTGGCCCACCGCCGCCTCGGCCGGTGGTGGGCGTCGTCCGGGCGGCTGGCCCACGGCCGCCCCGGCCGGCGGCGGCGCCCGCCCCGCGGCGGCTTCCCCCGGCTCCGGCGCCCCCGCTCCCACGGGCGGCGGCGGCACCGGTCACGCCGCCCCGGCCCCCGCCGCTCCCGCCGCCCCGGCCGCACCCCCCGCCGCGTCCCCGGCCGCCGGCGGGCTCGACCCGCGTGGGCTGTGGCCGAACATCCTGGAGGCGGTCAAGAACCGCCGCCGCTTCACCTGGATCCTGCTCAGCCAGAACGCCCAGGTCACCGGCTTCGACGGCACCACGCTCCAGCTCGGCTTCGTCAACGCGGGGGCCCGCGACAACTTCGCCGGCAGCGGCAGCGAGGACGTGCTGCGGCAGGCGCTGGCCGAGCAGTTCAACGTCCACTGGAAGATCGAGGCCGTCGTCGACCCCTCGGGCGGCTCGGCCCCGCCGCAGCCCGGCGGTCCGTCCGGCTTCGGCGGCGGCTCCTCCGGTCACGCCGGTGGCGGCTACGGCGGTGGTGGCGGCGGTGGTTACGGCGGCGGTGGCGGCGGCGCCACGGCCGTACAGCGTCCGGCGTCCGCGCAGTCGGCGGCCCCGTCGCCCGGAGCGGCGTCGTCCCCGCAGGGGTCCGCGTCGGCCCCGCCGGTACGGCGGTCCCCGGCGCCGGAACCGCCTCCGGTGTCCATCGAGGACGACATCCCCGAGGACGACGACCCGGACCTGAACGAGTCGGCGCTGTCCGGCTACGAGCTGATCGTCAAGGAGCTCGGAGCGACGGTCGTGGAGGAGTTCACCAACGAGTGAGCGGTCCGGCGGCGGGCGCGAGCGCCCAGCTCAGGGCCGTTCCTTCGGAGGAAAACACCAAGCGGGATGCCGTGGCCGCTCGGAAGCCCGCACAAGGCCGGCGCGCCGCCTGCCGTTAGGCTGACCCCGTGAAGGTCCTCGTCATCGGCGGCGGCGCCCGCGAACACGCCCTGTGCCGCTCCCTGTCCCTCGACCCCGCCGTGACCGCGCTGCACTGCGCTCCCGGCAACGCCGGCATCGCCGAGGTCGCCGAACTGCACCAGGTGGACGCCCTGGACGGCGCCGCCGTGAGCGCGCTGGCCGGTGAGCTGGGCGCCGACCTGGTCGTCGTCGGCCCGGAGGCTCCGCTGGTCGCGGGCGTCGCCGACGCCGTACGCGCGGCCGGCATCCCGGTCTTCGGTCCCTCCGGGGAGGCCGCGCAGCTCGAGGGCTCCAAGGCCTTCGCCAAGGACGTGATGGCGGGCGCCGGCGTTCCCACCGCGCGGTCCTACGTCTGTACGACCCCCGACGAGGTCGCCGAGGCCCTCGACGCCTTCGGCGCCCCCTATGTCGTCAAGGACGACGGGCTCGCCGCCGGCAAGGGCGTCGTCGTCACCGACGACCTCCAGACCGCCGTCCAGCACGCCGCGGCCTGTGACCGGGTGGTCATCGAGGAGTACCTGGACGGTCCCGAGGTCTCCCTCTTCGCCATCACCGACGGCCGGACCGTCGTCCCGCTCCAGCCCGCCCAGGACTTCAAGCGCGCGCTGGACGGCGACGAGGGCCCGAACACCGGCGGCATGGGCGCGTACTCCCCGCTGCCCTGGGCCGACCCCAAGCTCGTGGACGAGGTGATGCAGACGGTCCTGCAGCCCACCGTCGACGAGATGCGCCGCCGCGGCACCCCGTTCTCCGGGCTGCTGTACGCCGGTCTGGCCATCACCGGCCGTGGGGTGCGGGTCATCGAGTTCAACGCCCGGTTCGGCGACCCCGAGACGCAGGTGGTCCTGGCCCGGCTGCGGACGCCGCTCGCCGGGATCCTGATGGCCGCCGCCACCGGCACGCTCGCCGACCTGGCGCCGCTGCGCTGGAGCGACGACGCCGCGGTCACCGTGGTCGTCGCCTCCCACAACTACCCCGGCACCCCGCGCACCGGTGACCCGATCACCGGGCTCGACGAGGTGGCCGTGCAGGACGCCCCGCACGCCTACGTCCTGCACGCGGGCACCAAGCGGGACGGCGGCAGCGTGGTCAGCGCCGGCGGCCGGGTGCTGTCGGTCACGGCCACCGGCAAGGACCTCGCGGAGGCCCGCGAGCGGGCGTACGCCGCCGTCGGCCGGATCGGGCTCGACGGCTCCCAGCACCGCACGGACATCGCGGCGAAGGCGGCGGCAGAGGCGTAACGCCGCTCGCACCACCGCTCTCACCAGGCATGTTCAGGCCCCGGACTCCCTCATGGAATCCGGGGCCTGATCTTTGCTGTCCGTCACCCAGCTCTGACCAAAGCCATTCCATCGAGTGACCGATGGGCTTATCTGCTGACGTGAGGCGGGCCCCCAACTAGGGTGCGGCGCAATGGTTCCGGCACTTGGCCCACCGGCATTGCGATGTCAGTGGCGGGTGCCACAGTGGGGGAGTGAGCAAGTCCAGGAAGCCACGGCGACAGTCAGGGGGTGAGGTCCGGTCGTGACCGGTATGGGTGTGGAGGCAGGAGCGCAGGCCGCGCGGGCCCGGGCCCTGGCCGTGCTGCGGATCCGCAGCCGGGCGACCGCGGTGGCCCTGCTGCCCGCGGCCGTCGCGGTGATCCTCCTGGCCGGCGGTGCCACTGGGCATCTCGCGGGGCCCGGCTGGGACATCACCCGCTGGGTGGTCTCGGTGCCGGCGCTGCTCGTGCTGCTCGCCGCCGCCGGCATCGCCCTGGTGGTCACCCGCGCCCACCCCGCCGTCAGCCCGACCGTGCCGATCGCCGAGGACAGCGCGCCGGACCTGTACCGGCTGGTGCGCGACCTTGCCGACCGCCTGAACGTCCCGGCGCCCTCGGCCATAGCGCTCACCCCGGACTGCGACAGCTGGCTGGAGGAGCGCACCCACCCGCCGCACGGCCCGCCCGCGCCCGCCGCGGGCCCGGCGGACCGCGACGACCTCGCCGGGGCGGGAAAGCCTCTGCCCCACCGGCGCGCTCCCGGCACCGTCCTGGTCATCGGGTCGCCGTTCCTGTGGTGGATGCGGGTCGGCGAGCTGCGCGCCCTGCTCGCCCCGGTCGTCGCCGGTGCGGGGCCCGCGGCGCACCCCGACGTAGCCGCCGCCCGGCGCTTCGTGCGGGGACTCGACGCGGCGGTGGCCGTCGCCGCCACGCCGGGCCGGTGCCGGCTCCTCAAGGTTCCGTGCGCGCTCGTCGGCTGGGTGTCGCGCCTGCTGCTGCGCAGCTGCCGCGGGCACGCGGCGGAGATGGAGCGCGGGGTCGCCGCGGCGGCCGCCGAGCGGGCCCAGGCCGTGGACTACGGCCTCAGGATCGTTGCCCAGGAGCAGGTCGGCCTCGCCTACGCGGGCTGGGACCGTCTGCTCACCCGGGTCGCGCTGCCCGCATGGCGGATGGGCCGCTGGCCGGCCCGGCTGGACGCCGGTGTGGTGGCCGCGCTCACCGAGCTGTCCCGGCGCGACCGGCTGGCGGAGGGCTTCACCTCCCGGCTCGGCGAGCGCCCCGCCTGCGATCTGCTGGAGGAGCCCGGTCTGGTGGACGAGGCCGCCTCGCTGCTGGCCGCCCGGCTCTTCCACGGCGGCCCCGCCGCGCCGGGTCCGGACTGGTCGCCGGTGGACTGGCAGGCGTATCCGGAGGAGGTCGTCGACCGCAAGTGGCGCACCGACGCCGCCCGTCTGCACCGCGTCCTGGACACCCTGGGCGTGCGCCGTCCCGCCGACGGCGCCGCGCCCGACCCGGCCGGCCCCACGCTCGCCCGCGTCCTCGACCACCTGTCCGCCCGGCCCCCGGCCACCGCCCCCGCGCACCGAAGCGCCGGGGCCGGCCACACCCCGCCCGGCACCGGCGCAGCCCAGCTGCCGCCGCACGCGGACCCTCATCCGGACGCGGTCGAGCCGGCCGACCCGGCCGAGCTGGGCGCGCCGGCCGAGCTGTCCGACCCGGCCGACCCGGTCGTCCCCGACGGTGACGACCTGACGCACCCCCGCAGTGCGGCGCTCGCCGCGAGCCTGAGTGCGGAGCTGGCCGACGAGGAGACCGCCGCCCCGGGCACCCTCGTGGGCTCCGCGGAGCACGCCCCGGCCGCCCTGTGGGCCGACGCGGCGCTCCCGCTGTTCCCGCTCCAGCCTCCGCGCACACCGCGGGAGATCCTCACCGACCACGTCACGGCGACGGTGTGCTGCGCGGCCGTCGACACCGCCGGCGCGGCCCCCGGCCTGGACTGGCTCGACGGCCCCAGCCTCCTGATCAACGGCGAACGCGCCACCGACCTCACGCCGAGAGTGCTGAGCCTGATAGAGGACGGCGACGCCTCCCCGCTGCGGGAGTGGCTCACCGCGACCGGCATACGCCCCGAGAAGCCTTTGCGGCTCGTCTGACCGCACCCCGGGTCGGGCCCGTCCGGGTCTCCGACACACGCGCCGGCCGCCGACGGCTCAGCAGCCGGAGCACCCCATTCCACTTTCGGCCAATTCACAACGAATAGTGACAGCATGCGTGCGTAATGTGATGTGCTGGGACCGGTCACGCACATGGCAAGCGCGTGCGACATAAGACAGGTGAACGAGCACGACGTCAGGCGCGTACGGGGGCGTGAGGGAGGGGAACGGCCATGGGGTCGGAGCAGATGCGCCGCTGGGAGTCGGGAGCGCTGGCGCACGCCGTGACGGACCCTTTCGGTCAGGGCCCCGTCCCCTGGCTGCGCGGCAGCGAGACGTACTTCGACGACACCGGTCACGTCGTCCCCTGGTACGTCGACCCGGTCCCCCCGCAGAGCACCCGCAAGGGGGCCGCCCGCGTCCCCGCCCCCCGCGCCGAGCGGCACGACCTGCGCTCCGCCGACGACGTGCACCGCCAGATCAAGGGCTTCGCCTCCACCGGCGCCGCCGCCCCGGGCGAGGCGATCGACTTCCACGTCACGGTCGACCCGCCCCAGGAGTTCTTCGTCGACGTCTACCGCATCGGCCACTACGGCGGTGACGGCGCCGCCAAGATCACCACCAGCCCCCGGCTGTCCGGCATCGTCCAGCCGCCCCCGCTCGCCGCGGACCGCACGGTCTCCTGCCACCACTGGTGGCTGTCCTGGCGGCTGCAGATCCCGTCGTTCTGGAGCGTGGGCGCGTACGTGGCGGTGCTCACCACGGGCGACGGCCGGTACCGCTCGCACGTTCCGTTCACCGTGCGCGACGACCGGACCGCCGATCTGCTGCTGCTCCTGCCGGACGTGACGTGGCAGGCGTACAACCTCTACCCGGAGGACGGGCACACCGGCGCCAGCCTGTACCACGCGTGGGACGAGGAGGGCCGGCTGCTCGGCGAGGCGGACGCGGCGACCACCGTGTCCTTCGACCGCCCGTACGCCGGCGCCGGCCTGCCGCTGCACGTGGGGCACGCCTACGACTTCATCCGCTGGGCCGAGCGCTACGGATACGACCTCGCCTACGCCGACGCCCGCGACCTGCACGCCGGCCGCGTCGACCCGGCGCGCTACCGGGGCCTGGTCTTCCCGGGCCACGACGAGTACTGGTCCGTCCCGATGCGCCGGGCCGTCGAGCGGGCCCGCGACCACGGCACCTCCCTGGTGTTCCTGTCCGCCAACACCATGTACTGGCAGGTGGAGCTCGGCCCGTCCCCGTCCGGCGTCCCCGACCGCCTGCTGACCTGCCGCAAGCGCAAGGGCCCCGGCAGGCCCGTGCTGTGGCGGGAGGTCGACCGCCCCGAGCAGCAGTTGGTCGGCATCCAGTACGCCGGCCGGGTCCCGGAGCCCCACCCGCTGATCGTCCGCAACGCCGACCACTGGCTGTGGGAGGCGACCGGAGCGCATGAGGGCGACGCCGTGGACGGTCTGGTCGCCGGAGAGGCCGACCGCTACTTCCCGCGCACCGCGCTGCCCGAGCACGAGGAGCGCATCCTGCTGGCCCACTCCCCGTACGCCGACAGCGAGGGCGTCCTGCGCCACCAGGAGACGTCCCTCTACCGGGCCCCCTCCGGCGCCTGGGTGTTCGCCTCCGGCACCTTCGCCTGGTCCCCGGCCCTGGACCGCCCCGGCCATGTGGACGCGCGCGTCCAGCGCGCCACGGCGAACCTCCTCGACCGCATCTGCAAACGGGACTGAGCGGCCCCGGGGGGTTCGCCGGGGCCTCTCCCGCCGACCCGGCGTCCAGGGCGCGTCCCCCATACGGGACAATCAAGCCATTGGACAGACCCACGGGGAGGAACCGTGTCCGGATTCGTAGAAAAGCCCGAGCCCCTTCAGGTGCCGGGCCTGGTGCATCTGCACACCGGCAAGGTGCGCGAGCTGTACCAGAACGAGGCGGGCGACCTCGTGATGGTCGCCAGCGACCGCATGTCCGCCTACGACTGGGTGCTGCCCACGGAGATCCCCGACAAGGGCCGCATCCTCACCCAGCTCTCCCTGTGGTGGTTCGACCAGCTCGCCGACCTGGTCCCCAACCATGTGCTCAGCACCGAGCTGCCCGACGGCGCCCCCGCCGACTGGCGCGGCCGCACCCTGGTGTGCAAGTCGCTGAGGATGGTCCCGGTGGAGTGCGTGGCCCGCGGCTACCTCACCGGCTCGGGCCTCGTCGAGTACAACGCCTCCCGCACGGTGTGCGGCCTCGCCCTGCCCGAGGGCCTGGTCGACGGCTCGGAACTGCCCGCCCCGATCTTCACCCCGGCCACCAAGGCCGAGGTGGGCGAGCATGACGAGAACGTCTCCTACGAGGAGGTCGCCCGCCAGGTCGGCGCCGAGACCGCCGCGCAGCTGCGTCAGGCCACCCTCGCCGTCTACGCCCGGGCCCGCGACATCGCCCGTGACCGCGGGATCATCCTCGCCGACACCAAGTTCGAGTTCGGCTTCGAGGGTGAGCAGCTGGTCCTCGCCGACGAGGTGCTCACCCCGGACTCCTCCCGCTTCTGGCCGGCCGACCAGTGGCAGCCGGGCCGTACGCAGCCGTCGTACGACAAGCAGTTCGTGCGCAACTGGCTCACCTCGGCGGAGTCCGGCTGGGACCGCGCGAGCGAGCAGCCGCCGCCGGAGCTGCCCGGGCCGGTGGTCGAGGCCACCCGCGCCAAGTACGTCGAGGCGTACGAGCGCCTCACCGGCGTGCCCTGGAGCTGACGCGCGTCCCCTCCCCGGCGGAAGCCGGGGAGGGCCGGGCCGGCCGGGGGCCGGGAGGGGCCGACGGCGGAAACCCGAGGGCCGGAGCGGGAAACACGAAGAAGACCCCGGTCCGAAGAGGACCGGGGTCTCATTCCCGAGCGGACGACGAGGCTCGAACTCGCGACCTCAACCTTGGCAAGGTTGCGCTCTACCAACTGAGCTACGTCCGCACTGCGCCGTGACGCGAGAGCAACTATACCCAACCTCGCTCGCGTGCGAGACGCACTGCCGCATGCCGGTTCTCCGCCCCCAGTTTCGTCACGGCGGAGGAGAGGTAGTTCCGCACGGTTCCGGGCGACAGCGCGGCCCGCCCGGCGATCTCCGTGACGGGCGCCCCATCGGCGGCGAGTTCGAGCACCTCGGCCTCGCGCGCGGTCAGCGGCGAGTCCCCGGAGGAGATCGCGTCGGCCGCCAACTCGGGGTCCACATAGCGGTTTCCGGCGTGCACGGTACGGATGATCTCGGCGAGCCGCCGTGCGCTCACCGTCTTCGGCACGAAGCCGCGCACCCCGGCAGCGAGGCCTCTTTTCAGATGCCCTGGCCGGCCGTGACTGGTGACGATCAGGACCCGGCAGTCCGGCAGTTCGGTGCGCAGGGATGTGGCGACCTTCACACCGTCGGCCCCCGGCATCTGCAGATCGAGCACCGCCACATCGGGCTCGTGGGCCAGCGCCATCGCCAGCGCCTCCGGCCCGCTCGCCGCCTCCGCGACCACGACCAGATCGTCCTCCAGCGCGAGCAGCGCGGCCAGCGCGCCCCGGATGAGGTGCTCGTCGTCCGCGAGCAGCACCCGCACACTCACGCCGTGACCCCCTCGGCCGCGGCCGGCGCCGAGGCCCCGGGCGTCGCAATGGACGCCAGCGGCACCTCGGCCACCACCCGGAACAGGCCGCCGTCGACCGGTCCGGCCGCCAGCGTCCCGTCGACCTCGGCCAGCCGCTCCCGCAGCCCGGCGAGCCCCGAACCGCCCGCGCCGCCGTGCACCGCGCCCGCGCCGTCGTTCTCCACCGTCAGCACCACACGCCCCTCCGTCACCTCCACGGCCACCGCGCACCGCCCGGCGTCCCCGTGCCGCAGTACGTTCGTCGTCGCCTCGCGCACCACCCAGCCGAGCGCCGACTGCACCCCGGCCGGCAGCGCGCCGACCTCGCCCGACACCTCGCACGCGATCCCGGCCGCCGCCAACACACCGTGCGCACCGGCCAGTTCCACCCCTAGATCGGCCTCCCGGTAGCCGCGGACGACCTCCCGCACCTCGCGCTGCGACTCCTGCGCGATCCGCTGGACCTCGATCATCTGCTCCACGGCCTCCGGCCGGCCCCGCCGTGCCAGCTGCACCGCCAGCTCGCTCTTCAGCGCGATCACCGCGAGGTTGCGCCCCATCACGTCGTGCAGGTCCCGCCCGAACCGCAGCCGTTCCTCCGCGACGGCGAGGCGGGCCTCGATGTCCCGGGACCGCTCGGCCTCCCACAGCACGGACAGCGTCCAGGCGCCGCAGCGGCAGGCGGCCAGGGAGAACAGGAGGCTGAAGGCGACCAGGCAGCCGTCCAGCAGGACCCCGGCGCCGTCGCCTCCCGTGAGGGCCGACGCGGTCATGCAGACCACCCCGAGCGCGGCGCCGCGCAGCAGGAACACCCGTGGTGACGCCCAGAGCGCGTACACGAGCCCGAACGCCGTCAGGACGGCGCCCAGCAGCAGCCGGCCGACGAACGGCGGGACGGAGCCCATGCCCACAAGGGCCTCGATGAGCGCCACGCCCAGCCCCAGCAGCACGGCCGGGCCGATCAGCCGCCGCCCCGGCAGGGCACGACGCCCCAGGTAGTGATCGAGTGCGGGCCGGGTGAGCAGGTTGCCCCACAGGCACTGCGCCGCGCCGACCAGGGTCAGCAGCCCGCCCAGGACCAGGGAGACGGTGTCATGGCGCAGATCGCCGGTGAGAGGGAGGACGAGCCAGCACGCGGTGAACGCCCAGATGCTGATGTACCAGCTCACCAGAGACTGCAGCTCGACCCGTTCGGCCTTGCTCCGCTCCCGCCAGTGGCGCCGCTGCCATCCCCGTATACGGCCCAGCACCGCGTCCTCCCCTGTTCCTCGCCCGGCGTGGTCAGCGCCGCGGCTCCCACCGGAACCACCGGCGTACAGCAAACACCGCGACGACGATCCAGGCCAGTGCGGTCGCGGCGGCGCCCAGTGCCTCGGGCGCCGAGAGTCCACCGGTCCAGCCGCCGCGGATCAGGGTCATCACCGGGCTCAGCGGCAGCAGTTCGCACACCGAGGCCACCCGGTCCGGGAACAGCTCCAGCGGGACCACCATCCCGGAGCCGGCCATGGACACCAGGATCAGCGGCAGCGAGGTCACCTGGGCGCTCTCCACCGACCGCGAGAAGCTCGCGGTGAGCGCGGCGAGCGCGGCGCACAGCACCAGCCCGGCCAGCAGCCCCAGGACGGCCAGATACGGCGCCCTGGGCGCGTCCACATGGAGCAGGGCCGTGCAGGCCGCCACCAGCACCAGCGACTGCACCAGCCCGGTCAGGACGGCCGGCAGTGACGCACCGGCGAGGATCTCCGCGTCCCGCAGCTCGCCGGTGCGCAGCCGTTTGAGCACCAGTTCCTCCCGCCGGGATGCGAGGACGCCGACCAGCCCGGAGTACACCGCGAACAGCAGGGAGAAGCCGATGGCGGCCGGCAGCACCGCGAGTCCCACGTTCAGGCCGGCGCCCTTGAGGTCCATGTCCTTGACCGTCGACTGGGCGGTGAACGGCATCACCAGCGGCACGAAAACGGCCGTGACGATCACGCCCTTGCTCCGCCCGAGCAGCGTCAGCTCGGCCCGCGCCAGTGCCGCCATCCGGCCCGCGGGGGAAGTCGTCGTCGTACTGCTCATGCCGCGTACTCCTCGGTCCTCGATCCGGCCGCCTCCCGTGCGATCCCCAGGAACGCCTCCTCCAGGGAGGCCGACCGCACATCCAGCCTGCGCAGCTCCACCCGCGCTCCCCGCGCCCACACCAGAAGCTCGGTGGCCGTGCGCTGCAGCTCGTGCGTGCGCAGCCGGACGACCCGGCCGTCCACCTCGTGTCCGCACACACCCAGAGCGGGCAGCGACGGCAGATCGCCGAGGACGTACCCCTCGGGCAGTTCGAAGGTGATCCGCGACGGTTGCGCCGCGGTCACCTCGGCGGGGGTGCCGGCGGCCGCGATGCGCCCCTCGTGCAGGATCGCCAGCCGGTCGGCGAGGTCCTCGGCCTCCTCCAGGTAATGCGTGGTCAGCAGGACCGTGGTGCCGGTGGCGCGCAGCGCCCGGACCAGGTCCCAGGTGTCCCGGCGGCCCTCGGCGTCCAGACCGGTCGTCGGCTCGTCCAGGAACAGCACCTCGGGACGGCCGAGCAGCGCGAGCGCCAGGTCGAGCCGGCGCCGTTCGCCGCCGGAGAGCTGCTTCACCCGCACCGAGGCCCGCCCGGTCAGTCCGACCAGCGTCAGCGCCTCGTCCACGGGCCGGGCCCCGCTCACACATCCCGCCCACATGCGTGCCGTCTCGGCCACGGTCAGCTCGGACGGGAAGCCGCCCTCCTGGAGCATCACGCCGGTGCGCGGCCGTACGGCGTCGCGTTCGGTGCAGGGATCGTGGCCGAGGATGCGTACCTGGCCGCCGGAGGGCCGGGCGAGCCCCTCCAGCAGTTCGACGGTGGACGTCTTGCCGGCGCCGTTCGTGCCGAGCAGGGCGAAGACCTCCCCGCGTTTCACGTGAAACGTGATCCGCCTACCGCCTGGAAGCCGCCCCCGTACACACGCCGGAGGTCGGTGACCTCAATCACGTGTTCGTTCGTGTCCATGACTTCAGCGTCCCGGCACGCCTAAGCGTCCGGCAGTGCGCGCTGTCATCACTGCTCATGACAAATGTCAGAAGGGGGACGGGAAACACGAAGAAGACCCCGGTCCGAAGAGGACTGGGGTCTCATTCCCGAGCGGACGACGAGGCTCGAACTCGCGACCTCAACCTTGGCAAGGTTGCGCTCTACCAACTGAGCTACGTCCGCATTGCGGCCGACCGGCTCCCACCGATCGGTGCGTGCACCAGCCTACCCGATCCACAAGTGTGGTCATGACGGCGGTACAGAGCGGGTGACAGGAATCGCACACTGCGCCTTCCCCCTGGAAGGGGGATGTTCTACTACTGAACTACACCCGCACGGCCGGTATGAGCTGGGCCTTTCGGCTTTGCCCCGCGGCGTGCTCAGACTTTAGCCGACCGGGAGGGGTGCAGCGCAAGTCGGCTTCGCCCGGGGGAGGCTGACCGGGCGTCGGGCAGCGCGATGCGCCGACCCCCCGGCGCCCACGCCGAAGCCCGCCTGAAGCAGCGGGGCACCGCCGGCCCGCTGCCCCGCCGACCGCTGCCCCCCGACCCACTGCCCGCGCCGCCGTCACGGCTGCGGGCGCGTGAGCGAGTGCCCCCCACCCCCGAAGCCCCGCGCCGGCCGGCCCACCGCAGATCCGCGCCGGGCGGCCCACCGCAGGTCCGGCAGGTCCGCGACGGGGGTCCACCGCAGATCCGCGCCGGGCGGCCCCCCCCGCAGGTCCGGCAGCTCCGCGCCGGGTGGCGTTCAGCGGGCCGCGGCGAACGCCTCGTAGACCTTCTTCGGGATCCGGCCGCGGGCCGGGACGTCCATCTTGTTGGCCTGCGCCCAGGCCCGGACGGCCGCCGGGTCGGGGGCGACCTCGGTCTGCTGGTACGCCTTGCCGGACCGCGAGCGCTTGCGGCCGGCCTCCACGTAGGGCGCGAGCGCCTTGCGCAGTTTCTTGGCGTTGGTTTCGTTCAGGTCGATCTCGTACGACTTGCCGTCGAGTCCGAAGGCGACCGTTTCCGCCGCTTCCGAGCCGTCCATGTCGTCAAAGAGCGTGACCACGACCTTCTGCGCCACGAATATCGGTCCCTTCTGCGGCACCTTGATACAGCTCATCTGCGATGACGTGCCGAGTATCGGTTATTGGCATTTCATTTGTACAGGGCGTGCCATTGGAAAGTGAAGCCCGACTAAATCGCCCCGCGTGTCCCGGTGCAATAGGCATCGCGAGGCGATCGGGGATCTTTCCCAGAACTTTTCGCGAGCGTACCCGCCCGCTACCGGATCGTGATGAGGGTCACGTAGTTTCCTACAACTCTACCCGCGTAGAAATTTTGTACGGGTAGTCTGAAGGAACCTGCTCAGCACCACACACCGGGAGTGCCAGTGGCACGCGTCGTAGTCGACGTCATGCTCAAGCCGGAGATCCTCGACCCCCAGGGCCAGGCGGTCCAGCGTGCGCTGCCGCGCCTGGGATTCGAGGGGATCTCGGACGTCCGCCAGGGAAAGCGATTCGAACTGGAAGTGGAGGGCCCGGTCGACGAGGCCGCCCTCGCCCGCATTCACGATCTTGCGGAGTCCTTCCTCGCCAACACCGTGATCGAGGACTTCACCGTCAAGGTCGAGGAAGTCGCGGAGGCGGCGAAGTGACCGCTCGTATCGGCGTCGTCACTTTCCCGGGTTCTCTCGACGACCGGGACACGCAGCGCGCGATCCGCCTCGCGGGCGCCGAACCCGTCGCCCTGTGGCACAAGGACAAGGACCTCCACCAGGTCGACGCCGTGGTGCTGTGCGGTGGCTTCTCCTACGGCGACTACCTGCGCGCCGGTGCGATCGCCCGCTTCTCGCCGGTGATGGACACCGTCATCGAGCAGGCGAAGGCCGGCCTGCCGGTCCTCGGCATCTGCAACGGCTTCCAGATCCTCACCGAGGCCCACCTCCTCCCCGGCGCGATGCTCGGCAACGACCACCTGCACTTCATCTGCCGCGACCAGAAGCTGCGGGTGGAGAACGCGGAGACCTCCTGGACCAGCGACTACAGCGCCGGTCAGGAGATCCACATCCCGCTGAAGAACATGGACGGCCGGTACGTCGCCGACGAGTACACCCTCGACAAGCTCGAGGCGGAGGGCCGCGTCGCCTTCCGTTACGTGGACTTCAATCCGAACGGCTCCCTGCGGGACATCGCCGGCATCACCAACGAGGCGGGCAACGTCGTCGGCCTGATGCCGCACCCCGAGCACGCCGTCGAGCCGCTGATCGGTACGGGCCGTACCGACGGCCTGCCGTTCTTCACCTCGATCCTCAAGAAGCTGGTCAACGCATGAGCCGGACGCCTCTGGACACGGTCGAGCACGCGGCCGCGACCCCCGACGTCGAGCTGCCCTGGGCCGAACTCGGCCTGAAGAAGGACGAGTACGAGCGTGTGGTCGAGATCCTCGGCCGCCGGCCCACCGGCGCCGAGCTCGCCATGTACTCGGTCATGTGGTCCGAGCACTGCTCGTACAAGTCCTCCAAGGTCCACCTCCGCCAGTTCGGCGAGAAGGCCCCCGAGAACGACGCCCTGCTGGTCGGCATCGGCGAGAACGCCGGTGTCGTCGACGTCGGCCAGGGCTACGCGGTCACCTTCAAGGTCGAGTCGCACAACCACCCGTCGTACGTCGAGCCCTACCAGGGCGCCGCGACCGGCGTCGGCGGCATCGTCCGCGACATCATCGCGATGGGCGCCCGCCCGGTCGCGGTCGTGGACCCGCTGCGCTTCGGCGCGGCCGACCACCCCGACACCAAGCGCGTCCTGCCGGGCGTCGTCGCCGGCATCGGCGGCTACGGCAACTGCCTCGGCCTGCCCAACATCGGCGGCGAGGTCGTCTTCGACGCCTGCTACCAGGGCAACCCGCTGGTCAACGCCGGTGCCATCGGCGTCATGCGGCACGAGGACATCCACCTGGCCAAGGCGTCCGGCGCGGGCAACATGGTCATCCTGTACGGCGCCCGCACCGGCGGCGACGGCATCGGCGGCGCGTCGATCCTCGCCTCGGAGACCTTCGACGACGCCAAGCCGTCCAAGCGCCCCGCGGTGCAGGTCGGTGACCCCTTCCAGGAGAAGCTCCTCATCGAGTGCACCCTGGAGGCGTTCAAGGAGAAGCTGGTCGTCGGCATCCAGGACCTCGGCGCGGCGGGCCTGTCCTGCGCCACGTCCGAGCTGGCGTCCAACGGCTCCGGCGGCATGCGCGTCACCCTCGACGACGTACCCCTGCGTGACTCCACGCTCTCGCCCGAGGAGATCCTCATGAGCGAGTCGCAGGAACGCATGTGCGCGGTCGTCGAGCCGGCCAAGGTCGGCCGCTTCCTCGAGATCTGCGAGAAGTGGGACGTCATCGCCACCGTCATCGGCGAGGTGACCGACGGCGACCGTCTGGAGATCTTCTGGCACGGCGAGAAGATCGTCGACGTCGACCCGCGCACGGTCGCCCACGAGGGCCCGACCTACGAGCGCCCGTACGCCCGCCCGTCCTGGCAGGACGAGCTGCAGGCCGACGACGCGAACAAGCTGCCGCGCCCGGGGACTTCCGCGGAGCTGAAGGACCAGGTCCTGAAGCTCGTCGCCTCCCCGAACCAGGCGTCGAAGAAGTGGATCACGTCCCAGTACGACCACTTCGTGCAGGGCAACACCGTCCTCGCCCAGCCCGAGGACTCCGGCATGATCCGCATCGACGAGGAGACCGGCCTCGGCGTGGCCATCGCCACCGACGGCAACGGCCGCTACGCCAAGCTCGACCCGTACACGGGCGCGCAGCTGGCCCTCGCCGAGGCCTACCGCAACGTGGCGACGACGGGCGCCAAGCCCCTCGCCGTCTCGGACTGCCTGAACTTCGGCTCGCCCGAGGACCCGGCGGTCATGTGGCAGTTCGCGGAGGCCGTGCGCGGTCTGGCCGACGGCTGCCGGCAGCTCGGCACGCCGGTGACCGGCGGCAACGTCTCGCTGTACAACCAGACCGGCGAGGCCGCCATCCACCCGACCCCGGTCGTGGCGGTCCTCGGCGTGATCGACGACGTCGCCCGCCGTACGCCGGTCGCGTTCCAGGAAGAGGGCCAGCTCCTCTACCTGCTCGGCGACACGCGTGAGGAGTTCGGCGGTTCGGCCTGGTCGCAGGTGATCCACGACCACCTCGGCGGGCTGCCGCCCAAGGTGGACCTGGAGCGCGAGCGCCTGCTCGCCGAGATCCTGATCTCCGCCTCCCGCGACGGCATGATCGACTCCGCGCACGACCTGTCCGACGGCGGTCTGATCCAGGCCGTGGTCGAGTCGGCGCTGCTCGGGGAGAAGGGCGCCCGGCTGATCGTCCCGGACGGTCTGGACGCGTTCACCTTCCTCTTCTCCGAGTCGGCGGGCCGCGCGATCGTCGCGGTGCCGCGTTCGGAGGAGGTCCGCTTCAACGACATGTGCGGTGCCCGCGGCCTGCCGGCCACCCGCGTCGGCGTCGTGGACGGCGACACCATCGAGCTCCAGGGCGAGTTCGAGCTGTCCCTGGAGGACCTGCGCCGGGCCCACGAGGACACGATCCCGGCGCTGCTGAAGTAACACCGGTCGTACGACGAGGAAGGCCCCGCCCGTTGCGAACGGGCGGGGCCTTTCCGTTGGGTCCACGGGAACGGGCGGTGGACGTCCGGCCCGAGCCGGTACGCCGTCACGGCATAGGCTCGCCGTCATGCCCCCGGTGAAGAAGCGCGCCCGGACCTATGACCCGGCCAAGATCCGCACCGCCGTTCACGCCCAGTTCGGGCATGTGCGCGTGGCGGTGCGCACGCTGACCCCCGAGCAGCTCGCGCTGCCCACCCGGCTCGGCGAGTGGACCGTGCGCGAGCTGGTCGCGCACCTCGGCATGACCCTGGGCGCGGCCACCCGGCTGCTCGGCCTCCCGGCGCCGGCCGGCCCGCAGGGGGCGCTGCTCGACTGGCCGTCCGCGATCGCGGCCGAGGCGCCCGGCATCGCCGGGTACGCGCGCCGGCTCGCCGAGGAGCACCCGGACCTCGACGCCTACCTCGCGGCCACCGAGGAGCGCTTCAGCGCCGGCCTCGCCGCCCACCCCGGCACCCGGCTGCTGGACACCAGCGCCGGCCCGCTGACGCTCGACGCCTACCTCGTCACCCGTACCGTCGAGCTGATCGTCCACACCGACGACCTGAACGCGGCCGTCCCGGGCCTCGACGTGCCCTTCGACCGGCAGGCGCTCGCCGCGTGCACCCGGCTGCTCGCCGACGCCCTCGCCGCGAAGGCGCCCGGCGGGGCGACCGAGGTGCGGATCCCGCCGTACGCCGTCGTGCAGTGCGTCGAGGGGCCCCGGCACACCCGGGGCACCCCGCCCAACGTGGTCGAGACGGACCCGCTCACCTGGATCCGGCTCGCGACCGGGCGGCTGGCGTGGAAGGACGCCGTCGCCGACGCGAAGGTCAGCGCGAGCGGGGAGCGGTCCGACCTGAGCGGGCTGCTGCCCCTGTCGGCCTGAACCCGCGCACTGCGGAACCGGCCGCTCCGCAGTCCCGTCCCACCGGCATGGACAGGTACAAGCAGCGCCTGACCCTCCTGGCCGCCGCCCTGCTCGTCCCCCTGGTCACGGTGGCCTGCGGCAGCGAACACGCGGGAGCGGGGCAGGCCGGCAGCGGCACCGTCAGCCCCGGGCCGTCCGTCACCGGCACCGAGTGGCGCATCGAGAGCATCACCGCGCACGGCAGCACCCAGCACCCCGGCAGCACCGCGTACCTGAGTTTCGACGCCAGGACCGGTAAGGCCGGCGGCCGTCTCGGGTGCAACCATTTCAGCGCCACCGCCACCGTGCGCGACGGGCATATCACCCTCGGGTCGCCCCTCACGACCCGGATGATGTGCGACGCCTCACTCATGCGCACCGAGCGGACCCTGCTCGGCGTCTTCAACAGCACGCTCACGTACCGCGTCGAGCCCGGAATCCTCACCCTGACCTGCGCAAACGGAACGATCATCCAAGCCGTGGCACGGCAGTGATCCGTAGGGTCCGCGTATCCCCAATTCGGACCAGTGGTCGATCTCGCCTACACTCGGGAACGTGCCACGTGGTGACGGTCGACTCAATCACGATCTGCTTCCCGGCGAAAAAGGCCCCCAGGACGCTTGCGGCGTCTTCGGCGTCTGGGCTCCCGGTGAAGAGGTCGCAAAGCTCACGTACTTCGGGCTCTACGCCCTCCAGCACCGGGGTCAGGAATCCGCGGGAATCGCGGTCAGCAACGGCTCCCAGATCCTCGTCTTCAAGGACATGGGCCTGGTCTCCCAGGTCTTCGACGAGACCTCGCTCGGTTCGCTCCAGGGTCATATCGCGGTCGGACACGCCCGCTACTCGACCACCGGGGCCTCCGTGTGGGAGAACGCCCAGCCGACCTTCCGTGCCACCGCGCACGGCTCGATCGCGCTCGGCCACAACGGCAACCTGGTCAACACCGCGCAGCTCGCGGAGATGGTCGCCGACCTGCCGAGTGACAACAACAGCCGCTCCACCCGGGTCGCGGCCACCAACGACACCGACCTGCTGACGGCCCTGCTGGCCGCCCAGGTCGACGAGGACGGCAAGCCGCTGACCATCGAGGAGGCGGCGCACGTCGTCCTCCCGAAGGTGCAGGGCGCCTTCTCGCTCGTCTTCATGGACGAGCACACCCTCTACGCCGGCCGTGACCCGCAGGGCATCCGCCCGCTGGTCCTCGGCCGTCTGGAGCGCGGCTGGGTGGTCGCCTCCGAGTCCGCCGCCCTCGACATCTGCGGCGCCAGCTACGTCCGCGAGATCGAGCCGGGCGAGTTCATCGCCGTCGACGAGAACGGCCTGCGCTCCTCCCGATTCGCGGAAGCAAAGCCCAAGGGCTGTGTCTTCGAGTACGTCTACCTGGCCCGCCCGGACACCGACATCGCCGGCCGGAACGTGTACCTCTCCCGCGTGGAGATGGGCCGCCGCCTCGCCAAGGAGGCCCCGGCCGAGGCCGACCTGGTGATAGCGACGCCGGAGTCCGGCACTCCGGCCGCCATCGGCTACGCGGAGGCCTCCGGCATCCCGTTCGGCGCCGGCCTGGTCAAGAACGCCTACGTGGGCCGGACCTTCATCCAGCCCTCGCAGACCATCCGCCAGCTCGGCATCCGCCTGAAGCTGAACCCGCTCAAGGAAGTCATCAAGGGCAAGCGGCTGGTCGTCGTCGACGACTCGATCGTCCGCGGCAACACCCAGCGCGCCCTGGTGCGCATGCTCCGCGAGGCCGGCGCCGCCGAGGTCCACATCCGGATCTCCTCGCCGCCCGTGAAGTGGCCCTGCTTCTTCGGCATCGACTTCGCCACGCGCGCGGAGCTCATCGCCAACGGCATGACCATCGACGAGATCGGCACGTCCCTGGGCGCCGACTCGCTGGCGTACATCTCCATCGACGGCATGATCGAGGCGACCACCATCGCCAAGCCGAACCTGTGCCGCGCCTGCTTCGACGGCGAGTACCCGATGGAGCTGCCCGACCCGGAGCTGCTCGGCAAGCAGCTGCTGGAGACCGAGCTGGCCGCCGGTCCCGCGGCCACAGCGGCGACCGACGCGATCCGCCGCCCGTAATTCCCGCTGTTTCACGCGGTACGACACGAAAGTTCTCAAGGTCATGTCTGAGACTGCTGGTGCCAGCTACGCGAGCGCGGGCGTCGACATCGAAGCGGGCGACCGCGCCGTCGAGCTGATGAAGGAATGGGTGAAGAAGACGCAGCGCCCCGAGGTCCTCGGCGGCCTCGGCGGCTTCGCCGGGCTCTTCGACGCCTCCGCCCTCAAGCGCTACGAGCGGCCGCTGCTCGCCTCCGCCACCGACGGCGTGGGCACGAAGGTCGACATCGCCCGCCAGATGGGCGTCTACGACACCATCGGCCACGACCTGGTCGCCATGGTCATGGACGACATCGTGGTGTGCGGCGCCGAGCCGCTGTTCATGACCGACTACATCTGCGTCGGCAAGGTCCACCCGGAGCGGGTCGCCGCGATCGTCAAGGGCATCGCGGAGGGCTGCGTGCTGGCCGGCTGCGCCCTGGTGGGCGGCGAGACGGCCGAACACCCCGGACTGCTGGGCGCGGACGACTTCGACGTCGCGGGCGCCGGTACGGGCGTCGTGGAGGCCGACCGGCTGCTCGGGCCGGATCGCATCCGCACGGGTGACGCCGTCATCGCCATGGCGTCCTCCGGGCTTCACTCGAACGGGTACTCGCTGGTGCGGCACGTCCTGCTGAACCAGGCCGGTCTGTCCCTGGACGCCCGGATCGAGGAGCTCGGCCGCACCCTCGGCGAGGAGCTGCTGGAGCCCACCAAGATCTACTCGCTGGACTGCCTGGCGCTCACCCGCACGGCCGAGGTGCACGCCTACAGCCACATCACCGGCGGCGGCCTCGCCGCGAACCTCGCCCGGGTGATCCCGGACACGCTGCACGCCGTGGTCGACCGCTCCACCTGGACGCCCGACCCGGTCTTCGACCTCGTCGGCCGCACCGGCAAGGTGGAGCGGCTGGAGCTGGAGAAGACGCTGAACATGGGCGTCGGCATGATGGCGATCGTCCCGCAGGAGTCGGTGGACGTGGCCCTGGCCACGCTGGCCGACCGCGACGTGGAGGCCTGGGTCGCCGGCGAGATCACCGGCCGCGGCGAGCACACCACCGGCGCGGAACTGGTCGGCGACTACGCGTGACGTCCGGCCCCTACGGCCCCGCCGCTCGCTGAGCGCGGGGTCCGTACGGGGCGGGAAGCCCGGATCCGTCAGGTGACGGCGCCCGCACGGCAGCACGAAACCCGGTCCGGAGCTGAGCCCCGGACCGGGTGAAACGGCGAATGCCGCGCAGCCTTATGCGCCGCGACGGTGCTGTGAGGACGGGCCGTCCTCGTCCTCCTCGTCGTCGTCCTCGTCATAGAGGTCGGCGTAGCGGGAGTACAGATCGTCGTCGTCGTGCTCATCGTCCTCGAAGCGGTCACCGTTCGGTGACTGATTCGACGTCGATGCGCCCAGCTCCTCGGCCAGGCGTGTGAGGTCAGTCCCACCGCTGTTGTACTTCAGCTGGCGGGCGACCTTCGTCTGCTTGGCCTTGGCCCGGCCGCGCCCCATGGCTCGACCCCCTCAACGACGGGGCTCGACGGCCCCAGAGTCTGACACGCGTTCATGTTCCGGCACGGACTCTCCGCGGAGAGGCCGGTCCGTAGGGCTTCCACGGTACCTGAGCCCGCGCCCATACGGTACGTCGCCCGCAGCACGCGCGTGTGCACAGGACCACCGAGGCGCCCTGTCCTCGCTGGTCAATGGCGATTTTAACCACTTATCCGAGGACGACCCGCCGGTGGAAGTGAGAGTTCTCTCGAAGTCTCCACCGGCAGGTACCGCGTGCCCGCCTGCGCGCCGGGTGGCGCCGGCGGTGCGGAACGTCAGCGTCCGCGCCTGGCCGCGGCCGCGTCGGCCATCCGCTGCTCGGCGATCCGGTCGGCCGCCGCGGCCGGCGGAATGCCGTCTTCCTTCGCACGAGCGAATATGGCCAGCGTGGTGTCGAAGATCTTCGCCGCCTTCGCCTTGCACCGCTCGAAGTCGAAGCCGTGCAGCTCGTCGGCGACCTGGATGACGCCGCCCGCGTTCACCACGTAGTCCGGCGCGTAGAGGATCCCGCGGTCGGCGAGGTCCTTCTCCACCCCCGGGTGGGCGAGCTGGTTGTTCGCGGCGCCGCAGACGACCCGCGCGGTCAGCACCGGCACGGTGTCGTCGTTCAGCGCCCCGCCGAGCGCGCAGGGGGCGTAGATGTCCAGGCCCTCGGTCCGCACCAGCGCCTCGGTGTCCGCGACGGCGGTGACGCCCTCGGTGTACCGGTCGAGGATGCGGCGTACGGCGGCCTCGCGCACGTCGGTGACGACGACCTCGGCGCCCTCCGCGCGCAGATGCTCGACCAGGTGGTGGCCCACCTTGCCGACACCGGCGACGCCGACCCTGCGGCCGCGCAGCGACGGGTCGCCCCACAGGTGCTGCGCGGAGGCCCGCATGCCCTGGTAGACGCCGAAGGCGGTGAGCACCGAGGAGTCGCCGGCGCCGCCGTTCTCCGGGGAGCGGCCGGTGGTCCAGCGGCACTCGCGGGCCACGACGTCCATGTCGGCGACGTAGGTGCCGACATCGCAGGCGGTGACGTACCGGCCGCCGAGCGAGGCGACCATACGGCCGTAGGCGAGCAGCAGCTCCTCGGTCTTGTCCCGCTCCGGGTCGCCGATGATCACGGCCTTGCCGCCGCCGTGGTCCAGCCCGGCCATGGCGTTCTTGTACGACATCCCGCGCGCGAGGTTGAGGGCGTCGGCGACGGCCTCCTCCTCGGTGGCGTACGGGTAGAAGCGCGTGCCGCCGAGGGCGGGGCCCAGCGCGGTGGAGTGGAGGGCGATGACGGCCTTCAGGCCGCTCGCGCGGTCCTGGCAGAGCACGACCTGCTCATGGCCGCCCTGCTCCGAGTGGAACAGGGTGTGCAGTACACCGACAGGTGCGCCGGTTACATCGGTCACGGTGGTGACTCCTGAGTAAGTAGCGGCGAGTGACGCGGGGCTCCATGGGGGTGGCGGGGCCCCGTGGCATGAGGGTAGAGCCTGTCACCGGCCATGCACCGCGCAGTGCCCCAGATCACCTTCTCAGGGAGTACGGGCACGTACGCGCGTGCGCGGCCGTGCGACGATTTGCATGGATTTCCCGCAGGGTGCGGGCGCGGGCCCGCCAGGTTTCCGCAGCGGCCCGCGGGGGAGGGAGCAGGCGTGCCCAAGGTGTCCTCGGTGATCGTCCCGTACGCGGCGTATCTGCGGGTGTACGAGCCGCTGGCCGCCTTCCCTGAGCCGGAGCGCGGCCACTGGGCGCGCTATGCCCGCCGCCCCGAGCGCCCCTCCTACCAGGACGAGCTGCGCCGCTCCCTGGCCGACCTGCTGCCCGTGCCCCCCGTCGCCGTGCCGGTGCACGAGAGCGACGACGCCTTCGTGCTGGAGGTGGACGGCGTGGTGTGCGTGTGCCCGTGGCGCACCCGGCTGCGCGGCTGGCAGGCGCTGGCCGGCCTGGGCGAGGAGCTGCCGAAGCCGGTGCTGGAGGCCGTCCTGCCCGAGGTGGTGCGCCGCCAGGCGGCCCAGGACTACGAGCGCTGGCGGGAGCGCAACCCCGACGCCCGGCCGTGGATCCGCACGGCCACCTGGCAGGTGCCGCTGAACTGGTTCGTGCTGGTCTCCGACGAGGAGCGCCAGTACGACAAGGGCTCCGCCGACCTGCCCCCGGTGCTGCGCTACCGCACGCCGATGGTCCAGGCCCGGCGCCGGGTGGCCCGGGCGCTGCGCACCCTGAAGGACACGATGGACGAGGGGCCGCTGGTCGAGGGCGTCGTGGACGTGGGGCGCTGGCTGGAGGAGTTCCACCCGCGCTCGCTGGTGGAGCTGGACTACGGCGGCCTGGTGCACGCGCTGCCCGCGGGGTCGCTGGAGGACGACCACTCGGCGGCCGATGTGGCCGAGGGGATCGCGGCGCTGCGGCGCGGGGACGGGGCGGCGGCCGGCGCGGCCTACGGGCGGCTGGTGGAGCGCTGGCGGTCGGTGCGGGACCTGCGGTCGGCGAACTGACATACCGCCAGCCCGTGCGACGGATGATCCGACAGAGGTTCGAGTGAAGTGATCTGCGTCACGGCCGTGACGCCGGTCACCGCGTACGGTCTACACACCGGACGGACTCCGCACTACGCGAGTTGACGGGACGTAGGCCCCGATCCGGGCGTTTGTGTCAAGCGTGACAGAACGCACTTACACCCCCCTTGCGCCCGTTACCCGCCCTCGTGCCAAAATAGGACAAGGAGTCCGGGGAGGGCTCCGTCCGCCCAACTATGCTCCACTGTGGGCGGAATCTCAGCATTGCACGCTTTGGGGGGTCTGGTATCTCCTGACGCCACTGTGACTGATCGTCACAGTGGCGTGACTGTCCGCTATGGCATGGTCCATCGGCTTCCGTCGCTGATGAACACCTGGGAGGGCAATTCCATCGGTTTGGCCGACGCGGCTGGACAGATGGTGTAGTTGTAGTGCCGAGGACAAGCCGTTCGTCCTATAACCGACTCGACTCGCGTCCGCCATTTCGGGCAACGCGGGTCAAGGTGCAGAATTTAGAGGAAAGAACCGAGAAGGTTCGGTTCTCCCGAGGAGGCCGCTCATGACCGCTCGCACCCCTGATGCCGAGCCGCTGCTGACCCCGGCTGAGGTCGCCACCATGTTCCGCGTCGACCCGAAGACGGTCACGCGCTGGGCGAAGGCCGGCAAGCTCACGTCGATCCGCACGCTCGGCGGGCACCGCCGCTACCGCGAGGCCGAGGTCCGCGCTCTGCTCGCGGGCATCCCGCAGCAGCGCAGCGAGGCCTGAACAACCGAATAACGGGCGAAACGCCAGGTCCCCCAACCTGTCGGACCGCCCGGAACCACAGCTCCAAACGACGCGGGGACTGCCCCAACAGGCCCCACGCCCACACGGAACGCAAGGGTGCGTCGTCGATCGCGCTGGACTCCGCCGGGTCCAGCGCGATCTTTTTTGTGCGCGGTGCGCCCACCGTGCGCGTCCTGGCGGGGGTCTGTGCGCGCCCTTGTCGGAGTCTGGTCGGACTCCGCGGGGATGCCCTGACGCTGGTGCAATTGCACATATTAAATTGACGGGTTGTAGGAGCGGGGTAAGAACGGGCCCTCCGCAAACTCATGCGGTGACTCCCGTCACATGCCACTGTCCTTGTTGCCCGGCACCGGAGTGCGCTAGTGGAACCGCGGGTTCCAGCATCCCCTGCGGGCAGGGGTGTTGGGCGGGTGTGCGCTCACGCCGCGCCGGGAGAGCCGGGAGGGCCCGGAGATCCGGGAGGGCCGGGAGGTTCGTCCTCCGCGGCCTCGCAGGCGGGTTGCGGGTTCGCCGGGGTCAGGACCGGGGTTGGGGCCGGCGCCGGGGGCTGGCCCTGGGCTGGTGCCGGGGTCGTGGTCAGCGCCAGCCGCAGCAGGTGGTGGCAGATCGGACAGTGGCGGGTCAGATGCCGGTACGACGAAGCGGCCGACAGATGCGCCCGGAGCAGCGCCCGCGTCTCGTGCTTCGCCGCTGCCGCCATACGCCACCTCCGTCAGCCCCGCGGGGAACGGGTTCCGTGCTTCTGGGGTACTGGCGGAATGTGACGCCGTCAAGGCCGCGTGAGCCACGCAGGGCCGCGGCGGGGCTTGTGCGACGCCCCGGAGCCTTGGAACGCACGAGGGCCCGGGTCGTCCGACCCGGGCCCTCGCCCCAAAGCAAAGGGCCCGTCCACTATCGGACGGGCCCTCATTATTGCGGTCCTGACGGGATTTGAACCCGCGGCCTCCACCTTGACAGGGTGGCGAGCACTCCAAACTGCTCCACAGGACCAGGCGTTGCGGCGCTTGCCGTGCTTGCGCTGCGAGAAGGACTGTACAGGAGGGTGAGCCCACTGGTCGAACTCACCCTCCGCGCACACCCCGCTACGGCGCGGCCGCGTCGATCGCCTTCACGATCCGCTTGTCCGAGACCGGGTACGCCGTGCCCAGCGCGTGGGCGAAGTAGCTGACCCGCAGTTCCTCGATCATCCAGCGGATGTCCAGGACCTGCTGCGGAACCGGCCGCCCCTGCGGCATCTGCTCCAGCAGCCACGCGTACTCGTCCTGCATCTCGTGGACCTTCTCCATGCGCGTGGTGTCCCGCTGCACGGCCGTCGGCATCTGCTGGAGCCGCCGGTCCGCCGCGATCAGATACCGCATCAGGTCCGGCAGCCGCCGCAGCCCCGCCGCAGTCACGAAGCCCGGCTTCACCAGGGCGTCCAGCTGCCCGCGCACGTCCTGCAGGTTCGCCAGCAGCACCGGGCTGCGCACGGCCTTCAGACGGCGCTCACAGGCCTGCCAGGCGGCCAGCACCTGCTGGACCTGGCCCACCGTGCGCACGGTCGTGTCCACGATCTCCGCGCGCACCTTGTCGTACAGCTTCCGGTAGGACTCCTCGTCCCAGGCCGGGCCGCCGAAGTCGGCGATCAGCTTGTCCGCCGCCGCCATCGCGCAGTCGTCGAACAGCGCCTGGATCGAGCCGTGCGGATTCGCCGACAGCGCGAGCTTCTGGGCGTTCGTCAGCTTTTCGGATGCGAACTTCGCCGGGTTGACCGGGATGTTGCGCAGGATCAGCCGGCGGGTGCCCTTCCACATGGCCTCCGCCTGCTCCGCCTCCGTGTCGAAGAGGCGAACGGAGACCGTGTCGCCGTCGTCCACCAGCGCCGGGTACGCCTTCACCGGCTGGCCGGCGCGGCGGGTCTCGAAGACGCGGGTCAGCGTGCCGATCGTCCAGTCCGTCAGCCCCTTGCGCTCCAGCGACTCCCCGCCCTGCCGGGACGCGGTCGCCGCGGCGGCCTGCGAGAGGGCCTTGCGGGCCTTCGGCTTCAGCTGGAGCCTCAGCGCCTCGAGATCCTTGTCCTCGGCCAGCTTGCGGCGCCGCTCGTCGACGATCCGGAACGTGATCTTCAGGTGGTCGGGGATCCTCGCCCAGTCGAAGTCCTCCGCCTCGAAGGGCACCCCCACCATGCGCTTCAGCTCACGGGCCATCGTCGTGGTCAGCGGCTCCTGAAGGGGCACCGCCTTCTGCAGGAACGCCTTCGCGTAGTTCGGCGCGGGCACGTAGTGGCGGCGGATGGGCTTGGGAAGGGACCGGATCAGCTCGGTGACCAGCTCCTCCCGCAGGCCCGGGATCTGCCAGTCGAAGCCCTCGCCGGTGACCTGGTTGAGGACCTGGAGCGGGATGTGGACGGTCACACCGTCCGCGTCCGCGCCCGGCTCGAACTGGTACGTCACCCTGAACTTCAGATTCCCCTGCTGCCAGGAGTCCGGATAGTCGGCCTTCGTCACCGACTCCGCCGCCTCCCGGACGAGCATCTCCCGCTCGAAGTCCAGGAAGTCCGGCTGCTCGTGCCGCTTGTGCTTCCACCAGGAGTCGAAGTGCGCGCCGGACACGACGTGTTCGGGCACCCGCTGGTCGTAGAAGTCGAACAGCGTCTCGTCGTCCACGACGATGTCACGGCGGCGGGCCCGGTGCTCCAGCTCCTCGACCTCGCTCAGGAGCCTGCGGTTGTCCGAGAAGAACTTGTGGTGCGTGCGCCAGTCGCCCTCCACCAGGGCGTTGCGGATGAACAGCTCGCGGCTGGCCTCGGGGTCGATCCGGCCGTAGTTCACCTTGCGCTGGGCGACGATCGGCACGCCGTACAGCGTGACCTTCTCGTACGCCATCACCGCGGCCTGGTCCTTCTCCCAGTGCGGTTCGCTGTACGTCCGCTTGATCAGGTGCCCGGCGAGCGGCTCCACCCACTCGGGCTCGATCTTCGCGTTGACCCGGGCCCACAGGCGCGACGTCTCGACGAGCTCCGCGGACATCAGGAAGCGAGGCTGCTTCTTGAACAGCGCCGAGCCCGGGAAGATCGCGAACTTCGCGCTGCGGGCGCCCACGTACTCGTTCTTGTTGCCGTCCTTGACGTCCTTCATCCCGATGTGGGACAGCAGACCGGCGAGAAGCGACACGTGCACGCGGTCGGCGGGCGCGTCGTCCTCGTTGACGTGGATGCCCATCTGCTTGGCGACCGTGCGCAGCTGCGCGTAGATGTCCTGCCATTCGCGAATGCGCAGGAAGTTCAGGTACTCCTGCTTGCACATACGGCGGAAGGAGCTGGACCCGCGCTCCTTCTGCTGCTCGCGGAGGTACCGCCACAGGTTGAGGTAGGCGAGGAAGTCGCTGGTCTCGTCCTTGAAGCGGGCGTGCTGCTGGTCTGCCTGGGCCTGCTTGTCGGCGGGGCGCTCACGCGGGTCCTGGATGGACAGCGCCGCCGCTATGACCATGACCTCGCGGACACAGCCGTTCTTGTCGGCCTCCAGCACCATCCGGGCCAGACGCGGGTCGACGGGCAGCTGGGCGAGCTTGCGGCCGGTGTCGGTCAGGCGCTTGCGCGGGTCCTTCTGGGCCGGGTCCAGGGCGTGCAGCTCCTGCAGCAGCTGGACGCCGTCACGGATGTTGCGGTGGTCCGGCGGGTCGATGAAGGGGAACTTCTCGATGTCGCCGAGGCCGGCCGCGGTCATCTGCAGGATGACGGAGGCCAGGTTCGTACGGAGGATCTCGGCGTCCGTGAACTCCGGGCGGCCCTCGAAGTCCTCCTCGCTGTACAGGCGGATGCAGATGCCGTCGGAGGTACGGCCGCAGCGGCCCTTGCGCTGGTTGGCGCTGGCCTGGGAGACCGGCTCGATCGGCAGCCGCTGCACCTTGGTGCGATGGCTGTAGCGGCTGATGCGGGCGAAGCCGGGGTCGATGACGTACTTGATCCCGGGGACGGTCAGGGAGGTCTCGGCGACGTTGGTCGCCAGAACGATCCTGCGCCCGGTGTGCGGCTGGAAGACCCGGTGCTGCTCGGCGTGCGAGAGGCGGGCGTACAGGGGAAGGATCTCGGTGAACCTGTACTGCTTCTTCGTCAGCGCGTCCGCGGTGTCCCGGATCTCCCGCTCACCGGAGAGGAAGACGAGGATGTCGCCCTTGCCCTCCGCCATCAGCTCCTCGACGGCGTCCGTGATCGCGGTGATCTGGTCGCGGTCGGCGTCGTCGCGGTCCTCTTCGAGCAGGGGCCGGTAGCGCACCTCCACGGGATACGTCCGGCCGCTGACCTCGATGATCGGAGCGTTGCCGAAGTGCCGGGAGAAACGCTCCGGGTCGATGGTGGCCGACGTGATGACGACCTTGAGGTCGGGGCGCTTGGGCAGGAGCTGGGCGAGATAGCCGAGCAGGAAGTCGATGTTCAGGGACCGCTCGTGGGCCTCGTCGATGATGATCGTGTCGTAGGCGCGCAGCTCGCGGTCGGTCTGGATCTCGGCGAGCAGGATGCCGTCCGTCATCAGCTTGACGAAGGTGGCGTCCGGGTTCACCTGGTCGGTGAAGCGGACCTTCCAGCCGACGGCCTCGCCCAGGGGAGTCTTCAGCTCCTCCGCGACGCGCTCGGCGACGGTGCGGGCGGCGATCCGGCGCGGCTGGGTGTGCCCGATCATGCCGCGCACGCCCCGGCCCAGCTCCAGACAGATCTTCGGGATCTGCGTGGTCTTACCGGAACCCGTCTCACCGGCGACGATGACGACCTGGTGATCGCGGATGGCGGCCGCGATGTCGTCCTTCTTCTGGCTGACGGGCAACTGCTCGGGATAGGTGACCGCGGGCACACGCTCGCGGCGGGCGCTCATCCGCTCCGCGGCCTTGCCGACCTCGGCCTCGATCTCGGCGAGGACGGCGGCGCGGGCCTCCGGCTTGCGGATCTTGCGCGCACCTTCGAGCCTGCGCCCGAGCCGGTGCGCGTCACGCAGGGACAGCTCGGTCAGACGGGGCGCGAGGGCGCCGAGGGCGGGGGCAGGGTGCGTAGACATACGCGATCCAGGATCTCACCTCGCCCAAAAGACTGGCGAACGATTTGCTCCGGGCGACCGGTGGGCGGGGCCGACGGGGTGTGGACAGCGTCACATGGCCGGAAGTTGATCACCCGGTGACCGGACCTGAGCACGCCGCCGCCCACTTGGTCGCGGGCTGCACCGAGACCCGCTGACCCATACGAGAACACCCCCTCCGGAATCCCGGAGGGGGTGTGGGCCCTGAAAGGGCTGTTGTGGCTGGGGCCGGGGTCGAACCGGCGACCTTCCGATTTTCAGTCGGACGCTCGTACCAACTGAGCTACCCAGCCACGAGGTTTCACGTGAAACCTCAGCGGTCCTGACGGGATTTGAACCCGCGGCCTCCACCTTGACAGGGTGGCGAGCACTCCAAACTGCTCCACAGGACCAAGTGGTGTCTGCGCTTGCCTTCGGCTGACGCCTAGGACAGTGTCGCACACGATACTGCGTGCCCCCAACGGGATTCGAACCCGTGCTACCGCCTTGAAAGGGCGGCGTCCTAGGCCGCTAGACGATGAGGGCTATCGGCCCGCCTGGGCGCTTCTCAGCGCGTCGGGGACGTGAGAAGCATATGGGATGGCGGGGGGTATCGCCAAAACGGTTTCAGCGGCGGGCGGGCGACGGCGACGACGGGGTGGCGGCCGGCGGGGACGACGGGGCGGGTGAGCCGCCGGGCTGGTTCTCCTTCGGCAGGTGGCGGCTGACCTCGGCCGTCGTCAGGCCCAGTCCGCCCAGTTCGATCTCGTCCCAGGCCTGCAGGCGGTGGGTGTCGCGGTCCAGGTAGAGGATCGACGCCTCGATCGGGTCCGGGTGCTTTCCCTCCACCGCGCGCAGTCCGCTGCCGCCCGTGGATCCCTCGACGCGCAGACGCGTGCCGTAGGGGAGCAGCTCGGTCGCCTCGTGGTGGATGTGACCGGCCAGGACCAGCGGCACCTCGCCGTCCGTCTGGCGGGCCGCGACCGGTTCGTGGGCGATCGCGATGTCCACCGGCGTGCCCTTGGCCTTCTGGTCGCGCAGGGCGGAGGCCAGGCGCGCGCCGGCCAGTTCCTCCGCCGCGTCGCCGCCCGGCTCGACCGAGCGGTCGGGGGTGTACTGCGGATCGCCGGTGCCGGCGAAGCGCAGTCCGGCGACGGACACGGCCCGGCCGTCGTCCAGGACATGGACGTTCTTCATCCGCTCCAGGTAGTGCTGCGTGGTGGCCGAGTCGTGGTTGCCCCGCACCCAGATGTAGGGCGCGCCGAGGTCCCGTACGGGGTCCAGGAAGCCGTTCTCGGCGGCCGTGCCGTGGTCCATGGTGTCGCCGGAGTCGACGATCACATCGACCTTGTACTGCTGCACCAGCGAGCCGATGATCTTCCAGCTCGCCGGGTTGAGGTGGATGTCGGAGACGTGCAGGACGCGGATGGTCGTCGGGTCCGGCTGGTAGGCGGGGAGGGTGGAGGTGACGTCGTACAGCTTGGTCACGTTCGTCACCAGGCGGGCCAGTTCCTTCTGGTAGACGTCGAATTCGGTCACGATGCTGCGTGCGTTGCCGACGACCGAGGGCGCGGAGGAGAGCAGGCCCGAGAATTTCGGCTCCAGCACGGACTTGGGGTTCCAGGTCGCGTACGCCGTCACTCCGCAGGCGGTCAGCAGGGCGAGGGCGAGGCCGCCGGCGGCCAGGGCGCGGCGGGGGCGGCGGTAGACCGCCAGGCCCAGAGCCGTCGCGCCGATGACGACGGCCACGCAGGAGCGGACGGCCAGGTCGAGCGTGCCGTGCTCGACGTCCCGGGCGACCTCGTCCTGGAGGCCGGAGATGCGCTCGGGGTGGTCGACGAGGGCCTGGGCGCGGTCCGGGTCGAGCTGGTCGACGTTGACGTCCAGGCGGACGGGGGCGATGTGGCTGTCCAGGTGGAGCGCGCCGAGCGGCGAGACGTTGATCTTCGTGCCGCCGTCCAGGGACGGGCGCAGCGTCATGGTCGTGTCCATGGGGCCGACAGGCACCCGGACGTCGCCGACGACCAGCAGGCCCAGCCAGGCGCCGAGCAGTACGACCGCGATCATGCCGCAGGCGCGCAGCCAGGGGGAGGGCTGGTCGTCGAGGGTGAGCGGGGTGGGGCGGGGTCGTTTCGTGCGGTGACGGGCTGCGGCGAGGACGCGGACCATTGGTGCCGTATGCCCAGGTGCGGGTGCGGATATGCGGCGCCGTACGGCGGTCGCGGGAGGGTGTCGTACCGGACAATGGCGGTGTGCTGGAGATGACGCGCGAGGAGTTCGAGGAACTGGTCGCCGAGGCGCTGGACCGGATCCCGCCGGAGTTGACGCGGCTGATGGACAACGTGGCGGTGTTCGTCGAGGACGAACCGCCGGCGGACGATCCCGAGCTGCTCGGGCTGTACGAGGGCACCCCGTTGACCGATCGCGGGGAGTGGTACGCCGGGGTGCTGCCGGACCGCATCACCGTCTACCGGGGGCCGACCCTGCGGTTCTGCGAGAGCCGTGCGGAGGTCGTGAAGGAGGTCGAGATCACCGTGGTCCACGAGATCGCGCACCACTTCGGGATCGACGACGCCCGGCTGCACAGCCTGGGCTACGGGTAGGTCCCGCCGGCGCGCGGCCCACGGCCGAGGGGAGACCGCTCACGGCGCCGATCCGTGCCGAGCGGCGGCGGCGAGCGCGTCCTGCCGTGCACCTGCTCGCCTCCGGACGGCAGGGGCCCGGGCGTGTCCTCTTGTGGGCGGCGGGAGTTGGGCACGTCGACTCTCCCTCATCCCGGAGGTGGCTGCCCGTGCGCCCCTTGTACGTACCCGTCCGCCTGGCCGCCGCGGTCATCGCCGTGGCCGCGGCCGCCGGCTGCATGAGCGTGAGGGACGAGGACGGAAGCCGGGCCAGGCCGTCGCACTCGGCGGGGGCGCGGGGCGGTGAGGCGCCCGACGGGGGCGCGGGGGTGTCCGGTGGCGGAGGGGGCGGCGCCGGGGCCGGACGCGACGCGCACGGGCACGGGCACGGTGACGCCAAGGACGGCCCGAGCGCGTCCGGCGACCGGGCCACGGCGTCGGCCGCAGCGACGGCCACGCCGTCGCAGGCGGTGAGCGGCCTGCCCTCGGCCGTGCCGCAGCCCCCGCGCCCGCCTGCGCCGTCGCCCACCAGGGCGCAGCCGACCCCGACGCACGCCACGCCGGAGCCGGAGCCCACGCCGGAGCCGTCGCAGCCGCCCGCGACCTCCGAGCCGCCGGCCCCGCAGCCCTCCTCGTCCGCGCACGAGGAGACCGGCCCGCAGCTGGCACAGCGGGAGCCGGCGCCCGAGGCCGGGGTGCCGGTGTGAGCCGTGGCCAGGGGCCGGCGCCCGGCTTCCCGTACCGCCGGTGTGAGCAGCGGCTCATCCACGCGGTTTGCCTTCAGGGGTAAGAGGTGCGTATGGTGGTAGATCGTTTGATCCCATTTGCCCGGCGCCAACGCAGAAGCGCGCCGTGTGGCGCGTACTCTCCCTTGCCGTGGCGGACCGCATCGAGGCGGTCGTGTGCGAATCACGGAGTTGACGGGCGCGTGCCGACGAGACTCCGGAAGGTTTCGCATTCGCATGTCCATCGCCAGTACTGATCACGTCGTCGTGTCCGAGGACAACGACCCCCAGGACACCCCTCAGGACACCACCCCCGAGATCACTTTCTCCGACCTCGGTCTGCCCGAGGGCGTCGTGCGCAAGCTCGCGCAGAACGGCGTGACCACCCCCTTCCCGATCCAGGCCGCGACCATCCCGGACGCCCTGGCCGGCAAGGACATCCTCGGCCGGGGCCGCACCGGCTCCGGCAAGACCCTCTCCTTCGGTCTGCCGACCCTGGCCCGCCTCGCCGGCGGCCGCACCGACAAGCACAAGCCGCGCGCCGTCATCCTCACCCCGACCCGTGAGCTCGCGATGCAGGTCGCGGACGCCCTCCAGCCGTACGGCGACGTCCTCGGCCTCAAGATGAAGGTCGTCTGCGGCGGTACGTCGATGGGCAACCAGATCTACGCCCTGGAGCGCGGCGTCGACGTCCTCGTCGCCACCCCGGGCCGTCTGCGCGACATCATCAACCGCGGCGCCTGCTCCCTGGAGAACGTCGAGGTCGCCGTCCTCGACGAGGCCGACCAGATGTCCGACCTGGGCTTCCTGCCCGAGGTCACCGAGCTGCTCGACCAGATCCCGGCCGGCGGCCAGCGGATGCTGTTCTCGGCCACGATGGAGAACGAGATCTCCACGCTGGTCAAGCGCTACCTGAGCGACCCGGTCACGCACGAGGTCGACAGCGCCCAGGGCAACGTCACGACCATGTCGCACCACATCCTGATCGTGAAGCCCAAGGACAAGGCGCCGGTCACCGCCGCGATCGCCTCCCGCAAGGGCCGCACCATCATCTTCGTGCGCACCCAGCTCGGCGCGGACCGCATCGCCGAGCAGCTGCGCGACGCCGGTGTGAAGGCCGACGCGCTGCACGGCGGCATGACGCAGGGCGCCCGCACCCGGACCCTGGCCGACTTCAAGGACGGTTACGTCAACTGCCTGGTCGCCACCGACGTCGCCGCGCGCGGCATCCACGTCGACGGCATCGACCTGGTGCTGAACGTCGACCCGGCCGGCGACCACAAGGACTACCTGCACCGCGCGGGCCGCACGGCGCGTGCCGGCCGCACGGGCACGGTCGTCTCCCTCTCCCTGCCGCACCAGCGCCGTCAGATCTTCCGCCTGATGGAGGACGCCGGCGTGGACGCCGGGCGTCACATCATCCAGGGCGGCGACGCCTTCGACCCGGAGGTCGCCGACATCACCGGCGCCCGGTCGATGACCGAGGTCCAGGCCGAGTCCGCGGGCAACGCCGCGGCCCAGGCCGAGCGTGAGGTCGCCCAGCTCACCAAGGAGCTGGAGCGCGCCCAGCGGCGTGCGACGGAGCTGCGCGAGGAGGCCGACCGGCTCGTCGCCCGGGTGGCGCGCGAGCGGGGCGAGGACCCGGCCGCGGCCGTCGAGGCCGCCGCGGCGCAGGCCGTGGCCGAGGTGTCGGTGCCGGAGCAGCCGGGCGCCGAGGACGTGGACCGCGCCGAGCGCGCGGAGCGTCCGGCGGCGTCGTCGTACGAGCGTCGCGAGCGCCGGGACGGCGACCGTGGCGGTGACCGCGGTGGCTTCCGCCGTGACGACCGTCGTTCCTTCGACCGTGACGACCGCCGTCCGCAGGACCGTGACGACCGTCGCTCCTTCGACCGCCGGGACCGTGAGCGCGGTTTCGACCGCCGGGACGGCGAGCGCGGTGACCGCGGCGGTGACCGTGGCGGCTTCCGCCGTGACGAGCGTCGTCCGTTCGACCGCGACCGCGGTGGCCGTTCCTTCGAGCGCCGGGACGGTGAGCGCGGCGAGCGCGGTGACCGTGGTGGCGACCGTGGCGGTTTCCGCCGTGAGGACGACCGTGGCGGTTTCCGCCGGGACGACGACCGTGGCGGCTTCCGCCGGGACGAGCGTCGTCCGGTCGACCGCGACCGTGGTGGCCGTACCTTCGAGCGCCGTGACGACCGCGGTGGCTTCCGCCGTGACGAGCGTGGCGGGCACCGTGGCAACGACCGCCCGTTCAACCGCGACCGTCGCGACGACCGCCCGGGCTTCCGCACCGGCGGCCACGAGCGCCCCAACGGCCGCCGTGACGACCACCGTGGTGGCCCCTCCTCTTCCTCCTCCTTCGGCCGCCGCGACGACAAGCCGCGCTGGAAGCGCAACGGCTGATGCCCGCACGGCTGACGCCCGCAACGGCTGAGGCCCGCAACGGCTGAGGCTCGCAACGGCTGAGGCCCGCAACGGCTGACGCCGGCGCACCCGTTGACGGTGTCGCAGGACTGACGTGAAGGCCCGTACGACTTCGGTCGTGCGGGCCTTTCCGCGTCCCGCCGACCGTCGCGAACCGGTCGACAGCCGACACTTCCGGCCCCCGCCGGCCGTCCGACGCGGCCGCGTGGGCGATACCCGATCGGCGACGCGGGCTCGTCCCGCTATGCTCGGGGAGGCAACATCGCCCGGGCCCTTAGCTCAATTGGCAGAGCAGTGGACTTTTAATCCATTGGTTGTGGGTTCGAGTCCCACAGGGCCTACGCCCGCGGGGGAGGGGTTCACCCCCCTCCAGCCCGCTCTCAGCGCCCGGACCGGTCCGACCGGCCCGGGCGCTGTCGTGTCAGGCCGGCAGATGACGGTTCGGCTCCCGCGCCGCCCTCTCGAACTCCGGTAGCACCACCACGTCCACTCCCGCCGCCGTCAGGGCGCCGGTTCCGTCGGCGTCCTTGACGAAGGTGTCCGGCTCGCGCCACGCCGTGACCACCCGGCGTACGCCTGCCCGGAGGATCAGCTGGGCACAGGGGTGGGGGCGGGAGGCGCGGCGGGTGCAGGGCTCCAGGCTGCTGTACACCGTGGCGGTGGGCAGGCGGGGGTCGTCCGCGGGGATCTTGGCGAGGGCGGCCTCCTCGGCGTGGACCGCGGGGTCGCCGGCCTCGCGGGAGTGGCCGCGGGACAGTTCGGTGCCGTCGGCCGCGACGACCACCGCGCCGACGCTGAACGCCGTGCGGGAGGGCGGGCACCGGTGGGCCAGCTCGCAGGCCAGGCCCAGCCAGTGGCGGTCGGCGGGGGCGGCGCCGGTGCCCGTGCCGGGGGCGGTGGGCACGTAGCGCATGAGGACGACGTCCTCGATCCGCCGCGTCTCCAGCAGGCGCAGGCGGCCCTTCTGGTACGCACCGGGGCCGAAGAGGCGGGGGGCGGCGGGGTCGCCGACGAGGAGCGGGGAGAGGACCAGCTGGAGTTCGTCGGCCAGCTGCTGCTGGAGCAGTTGGGTGTGGATCGTGCCTCCGCCCTCGACCATCAGCCGGCGTACGTCCCGGGCGTCGTGGAGGTGGTCGAGGAGGCGGGGCCAGTCCAGGGTGTCGCCGAGGGGGACGATGTCCGCGCGGACGCCGGCGCGGCGCGCGCGTTCGGCGCCCCGCTCCGTCGTACAGAGGACCTTCTCGCCGCCCGTGTGCCAGAACGTCGCCGCCGGGTCCAGGTCGCCGGAGGCGGAGACCGCGACCTTCAGGGGGTACTCCGGCCGGCCGGCCGCCACGCGGGCCGCCCGCCGCTCGGGGGAGTTGACCAGCAGCCGCGGGTTGTCGGCGCGCAGGGTGCCGGCCCCGATGAGGATGGCGTCGACGGACGCGCGGACCTCGTCGACACGGTCGAAGTCGGCCGGACTGGACAGCAGCAGGCGTTCGGGGCCGGTGTCGTCCAGGTAGCCGTCGAGGGAGACGGCCGCGGACAGCAGGACGTACGGGTGGGGCATCGCGCTCCCCGGCGAATGAGGTGACGGTCGAGGTGACGGTCACGGCTTGGTTCAGGTCACCGCTTGGTTCAAGTTTGAAACAAACTTACACTGGCGTCATGACGACCCGCTGGCTCACCCCGGACGAGCAGCGCGCCTGGCGCGCCTATGTCGCCGCGACGCACCTCCTGGAGGACGCGCTGGACCGGCAGCTCCAGCAGGACGCCGGCATGCCGCATCTGTACTACTCCATCCTGGCCACCCTGTCCGAGGCGCCCGAGCGGCGGCTGCGGATGACCGGCCTCGCCGAGGCGCTGAAGATCACCCGCAGCCGGCTGACGTACGCGGTGACGCGGCTGGAGAAGGACGGTCTGGTCGCGCGCGAGAGCTGCCCCTCGGACAGGCGGGGCAGCATCGCCGTACTGACCGGCGAGGGGCTGGCCCACGTCGAGCGCGCGGCCCCCGGCCATGTGGAGACGGTCCGGGCGGCGCTGTTCGACCATCTCGGCGGGGAGCAGGTCGGGCAGCTGGAGGAGATCTGCGCGGGGATCGCGCGGGCGCTCCAGGGACCGGCTGCGGAGGACGTTCCCTGGCGCCGGCGGTCCGCACCCCCGTGCGGGTGAGGCACGTCACACGCGGTCCATCCGGCGGGTTCGCGGCGCCACGCGTTGCTTTAACTTTCAAGCAGGAGTAGGGTCCCGGGTCAAGGCACTGCTTCAAATCTGAAGCAGTGGTATCGATCGGAGCTCGGAGCACCCGTATGGCCGACGCCCTTGTTGTCCCCGCCGCCACCCCGCGCGCCCGCGTCCGGGTCCCGCTGCGCTTCGCCGACGGCTACCGCGCCGACGCCGAGCTGGTCACCTTCCACGGCCTCACCGACGGCCGGGAGCACGTGGCCGTCGTCCTCGGCGAGCCGGGCGAGGTCCCGCTCGTCCGGCTGCACTCCGAGTGCCTGACCGGCGACGTCTTCGGCTCCGCCCGCTGCGACTGCGGCCCCCAGCTGCGTGAAGCCGTCGAACGCATCGCCGGCCGCGGTGGCGTCCTGCTCTACCTGCGCCAGGAGGGACGCGGCATCGGCCTCTACAACAAGCTCGACGCCTACGCCCTCCAGGACCAGGGCCTGGACACCTACGCCGCCAACGCCGCCCTCGGCCTGCCCGAGGACGCCCGCGACTACACCGCCGCCGCGCAGATGCTCACCGCGCTCGGGATCGGGTCGCTGGACCTGCTGTCCAACAACCCGGACAAGGCCGGTCAGCTGCGCGCCCTCGGGCTCGACGTCCGCGACCGGGTGCCGACCGGCGTCTTCTCCACCCCGCACAACGCGCGCTACCTGCGCGCCAAGGTGCTCCAGACCCAGCACACCCTGCCGCTGGCCGAGCTCGGACTCGCGGAACGCGGCGTGGGCTGAGTCCAGAGGGGCGCGAAGGGGCGCGAAGGGACGCGGAGCGCGCGAAGGGGCGCGGAGGGGTGCGCGAAGGGGGGTCGGCGGGGCGCTCCGGTGGCTGGTGGGGAACGTGGTCGTCGGGTGCCCCGCGGATGACGTACACTGGAGTCACAACGACGCGGGGTGGAGCAGCTCGGTAGCTCGCTGGGCTCATAACCCAGAGGTCGCAGGTTCAAATCCTGTCCCCGCTACTGAAGGCCGAGGGCCGGAAGCCGAAAGGTTTCCGGCCCTCGGTTTTTTCGTCGTCAGCCTCCTCTTCTCTCCGCGCCCGGCGTCATCCGGTCGGCCCTCACCGCTCGCCGCCCCCGCCCGCACCGGAAAACCTGTACGGGCGGGACGACGGCGGACAGGGACGGTGGGAGAAGAGCGGTGCGGCCTGGTGACGCGACGGACGACGGGCCGTACCCCGGCGCCGAGAGGTACGTCCCCGAGGCCGGGGAGGGCTCCCCGGCCGACGGGTGGGCGCCCGGCGCCGGGGCCGCCCCGGAGGCCGACGCACGCGCCTCCGCCCTCGGCCTCGGGTCCGGTCCCCGCGCCGCCGTGCGGCCGGCGGGCGGCCCGGTGCCGGACCCCGGGCCCGGGGACGGCGGCGAGCCGCGGCCCACGGAGGGCCGGAGGATCTCCGCCGCGCGGGCCTTCGTACGGATCCTGCCGGTGCTGCTCATCGCGGCCGGCGCGGTCTACGACTACTGCACGCCGTCCGACTTCACCGCGGCCCCCTTCTTCACCGCCGCGCCCCTGGTCGCCGCCCCGCTCTACAGCCGCCGCGGCACGCTGCTCACCGGGCTCGCCGCCGTCGCCGTCATGCTCGGTCTGCACCTGACGATGGGCATCGTCTGGCACACGGACGCCGTCACCGAGCTGGTGACCGTCGCCACGGTCGCCGTCCTGGCCGTCCTCATCAACGCCCTCGCGCGCCGCAGCAGCGAGCAGCTCGCCTCCGCGCGCGAGGTCGCCGAGGCCGCCCAGCGCGCCGTACTTCCCGAACCCGCCGAGCGGATCGGCGGGTTCCAGATCGCCGCCTGCTACGAGGCCGCCCGCGCCGACGCGTTCATCGGCGGCGATCTGTACGCCGTGCAGGACAGCCCGCACGGCGTCCGGCTGATCGTCGGGGACGTGCGCGGCAAGGGCATGGGCGCGGTGGCCGCCGTGGCCGTGGTCATCGGCGCGTTCCGCGAGGCCGCCGAGCAGGAGGCCACGCTGGAGGCGGTCGCCGAGCGGCTGGAGCAGGCCCTGAGCCGCGAGGGCGCCCGGCGCGAGGGCCTGGACGCGTTCGAGGGGTTCACCACCGCCGTCCTCGCCGAACTCCCGCACGGCGACGGTGTCGTCCGCGTCGTCAACCGCGGTCATCCGCCACCGGTGCTGCTGTACGCCGACGGCACCCTGCGCACGCTGCTGCCCGCCGAACCCGCGCTGCCGCTCGGCATGAGCGAGCTGGGCCCGTGGCCCGACCGCGCGGAGGAGGCCGTCTTCCCCGGCGGGGCCACGCTGCTGCTGTACACCGACGGCCTCTCCGAGAGCCGCGACCGCCACGGCCGCTTCTACGACGTCGAGGCGCGGCTCGCCGGACGGGTCGTCACCGCGCCCGGCGCGTTGCTGGCCGCCGTCGCGAAGGAGGTGCGCCGGCACTCTGGCGGCGGGATGGCCGACGACATGGCGCTGCTCGCCGTACGCCGTCCGTGAGGTCACCATGCGTGAGCGGATGACCGCCCTGCGCATAACAATTGACGCACCATCATCAAAACGAGGTTTTGGACGTGACGCCTGAGAGGCGGTCAACTGCCCCTTTTGCGGCGGTCGTGGCGTGTAAGTCCTGGCCAGGAATGTTAATGATCAAGCCGAACGGCTTGGAATCCGACCTCCGGGTCTATTAACGTTCGATAACGCAGCGCGGTCGTCCCAGCCGTCACGAGAGGCGGCTCCGTGCTCACGCGCCGAATCCCGTAGGGAACCGGGGAACCACCACCTTGGGGTGAATCTCGCGTCAGCCGCCGTCGTCCGACGGCCGGTATACGCGCGTAGGAGACCTTCCTGCTCCGAACCCGTCAGCTAACCCGGTAGGCGAGACGGAAGGAAAGGAGTACGCCCGCGTGGCGTCCAACCAGCCTGCCCCGACAGCCCCGTTCGTGCCGAGTCAGCAGGGCCCCGAGGCCCTTGTCTACGGCGGACACCGCACCGACGAGGGCCCGTGGGAGGAGTGGAACCCCACCGAGGACTCCGTCCGTCCCGTCCGTGGCCGGCACCGCGTCGCCAAGCAGCGCGGCGGACTCGCCCGCAGCTCCACCGTCCTCGGCGTCGGCGTCATCGCCGCCGTCGGCGCGGGCGGCATGGCCAGCGCGCAGACCGGCAAGCCGCCGGTGTCCATCTCCCTGCCCGATCTGCCCTCGGTCGGCTCGCTGATCTCCGACCACGCGGACGCCGGGCCGCAGGGCTCCGCCACCCCGCTCAGCGACATCGGCGTCGCCTCCGAGAATGACGGGCAGCACACCACCGACGCCGGTGAGGCGCTGCGCAACCGGATCATGGCTCAGGCCGAGTCGCAGCAGGTCCAGGTCGACGTCAAGGCGCAGGCCGCCGCCGAGGCCGCCGTCACCCGGCAGGCCGCCGAGACCGCCGCGCGGGCCGCGAAGGAGGCCGCCGCCAAGGCCGCCGCCGCGAAGGAGAAGGCGGAGCAGGAGGCGAAGCAGAAGGCCGAGGCCGAGCGCCTCGCCCAGCTCGCCAAGCAGTTCACGCTGCCGACCTCCTCGTACACCCTCACCTCCCGCTTCGGGCAGGCCGGCTCGATGTGGTCCTCCGGGTACCACACCGGCCTCGACTTCGCCGCCCCCACCGGCACGCTGATCAAGGCCATCCACAGCGGCACCATCACGGAGGCGGGCTGGGCCGGCTCCTACGGCTACCGCACGATCCTCACCCTCGACGACGGCACCGAGCTGTGGTTCTGCCACCAGTCGTCGATCAGCGTCAGCGTCGGGCAGAAGGTCGCCACCGGCGACGTCATCGGCCGCGTGGGCGCCACCGGCAACGTCACCGGGCCGCACCTGCACCTTGAGGTGCACCCCGACGGGCAGGCCTCCGGCATCGACCCGATGGCGTGGCTGCAGGGCAAGGGCCTCACCCCCTGACCTCGTGCGCCACCCCTGATCCCCGGCGGTCCTGACGGCATCCCCCCCGACGTCAGGGCTGCCGGTCGCTGTCTCACGTGCTGCCGCCCAGCGGTGCTGTTCACACCGTGCTGGTTTCCGAGCGGAATGGGTCGGTCCGGAATGGGCCGGTCCGGAATGGGTCTGCCCTGCCGGGGCGTTGACGCAGAGCATGACTGCTCTCCGCAAGCTCGGTACGTCCGACCTCGAGGTCTTCCCGCTCGCTCTCGGCGGCAACGTCTTCGGCTGGACCGCCGACGAGACGACGTCCTTCGCCGTCCTCGACGCCTACGCCGCCGCCGGCGGCAACTTCATCGACACCGCCGACTCCTACTCCGCCTGGGTCGAGGGCAACCGGGGCGGGGAGTCCGAGACGATCATCGGCAAGTGGGTCAGGGCCCGCGGCAACCGCGACGACGTCGTCATCGCGACCAAGGTCAGCCAGCACCCCGAGTACCAGGGCCTGTCCGCCGCCACCATCAAGGCCGCCGCCGACGCCTCCCTGCGCCGCCTGGACACCGACCGCATCGACCTCTACTACACCCACTTCGACAAGCCCGAGGTGCCGGTCGAGGAGATCATCGGCGCCCTGGACGAGCTGGTGAAGGCCGGCAAGGTCCGCCACATCGCCGCGTCCAACATCTCCGCCGAGCGCCTGCGGGCCTCCCTGGAGTTCTCCGACCGCGAGGGCCTCGCCCGCTACGTGGCGCTCCAGCCGCACTACAACCTGGTCTCCCGCGACACCTACGAGGGCGACCTCCAGGACGTCGCCGCCCGCGCCGGCCTCGCCGCCGTCCCGTACTACGCGCTGGCCTCCGGCTTCCTCACCGGCAAGTACCGCCCCGGCACGACGGTGGACAGCCCGCGGGCGGGCGGCGCCGCGCAGCACCTGCGGTCCGAGCGCGGACGTGACGTCCTCACCGCCCTGGACGAGATCGCGCGGGCCCACGAGGCCCCCGTCGCCACGGTCGCGCTCGCCTGGCTCGCCGCGCAGCCGACCGTCGCCGCCCCCCTCGCCTCGGCCCGCACCACGGACCAGCTCCCGGCGCTGCTCGGCGTGGCGGACCTGACCCTGACGGAGGCGGAACTGGCGCGGCTCACGCAGGCGTCGGCCTGACCGACGCCCGCCCGTGCCCTCGGTGACGCCCGCCGTGGCTTCGGTGGCGCGTGGCCTCTCTACGACCGGTAGGGGTTGTACGCGGGGTACGCCGGCTGCGCCGCGTACCCTGCGTGGCCCATGTGCCCGGCCCCGGCGTACGGCAGGTGCGGCGTCGCCGCCCCGGGGGCCGGCCACGGGTGCGCGGGCCACGGCAGCATCACCGGCACCGGGGGCGCGGCCGCCCGGGCCGCGTACTCCAGCGCCGGACGCGCCAGCTCCCGCAGCCGCCACACCTCGTTCAGCAGCTCCCTTTCCCGTACGACGAAGTCGGCGCCGGCGCGGCCGCGGCGGCCCCGGTGCCGCAGGAACGCCAGGGACGTCGCGTACGCCTCGAAGCGCGCGACCTCCTTGGCGGCCGGCTTGCCCAGGTGATGGGCGGCGTACTCGCGGGCCATGCGGCGCGCCTTCATCGAGCCGAGGGCGAACGGCTCGGCGGGCGCGAGCCAGCCGGCCGCGACGTAGGCGGGCAGCTCCTCGCGGACCGTGCGCAGCTCGCGCTGGCGGGTCCAGATCACCAGCCAGGTCAGCAACCCGAACGCGGGCATCATGAAGCCGCCGTACACGGCGAAGAAGCCGAACGGGCCGAAGGAGGCCGAGCCGTTCCACAGGGCGTGCATGCACATCGCGAGCAGCAGACCGCCCAGCGGGAGCAGGACGCGGCGCACGCGCCGGCCCTGGCCGGACAGCGCGGCGAGGCCGAAGCCGATGCCGGTCATCGTGGTGAACAGCGGGTGCGCGAACGGCGACATGATCACGCGGACGAAGAAGGTCGCCGCGGTGACGGAGGCGATGCCCCGGCCGCCGGTGAGCTGGTCGGTGCCGAAGGCGGTGCCGAGGTAGAGGATGTTCTCGGTGAACGCGAAGCCGGTGGCGGTGACGCCGGCGATCACCACGCCGTCGACGATCCCGGTGAAGTCGCGTCTGCGGAAGAGGAAGACGAGCAGGACGGCGGCGGCCTTCGCCGACTCCTCCACGATCGGCGCTATCACCGTCGCGCCGAGGGTGTCCGCGCCGGACGGGTCCGCGGTCGCCGTCGCTATCCACTTCGTCGCGAAACTGTTCGCGACGATCGCTATCAGGGCCGCCGCGCAGGCGCCCCAGGCGAGGGCGAACAGCACGTTCCGCCAGGGGCCGGGCTCGACCCGGTCCAGCCAGCGGAAGGCGGCGATCAGCAGCGGTACGGGGAAGACGGCGAGCCCCAGGCCGACCAGGAAGCCCTCCGTGCCGGTCTGCTCGCGCACCAGCGCGAGGATGACCAGGCCGGACAGGGCGAGCAGCGTGATGAGCGCGCCGTACCGCACCCCTCTGCGCTGCCACCAGTGCGGATGATGAAGCGCATCGCCGCTGGCGCCGCTGGGGTACGTCGGGTACGGAGGACTCGTGGCCACGGCATTGACCCTAACGAGGGAGGGCGCCGCTTGCGACGTTGACGGCGGTGTCAGCGCGGAACGCGGCGGAAGAGCAGGTCGTTCACGACGTGGCCCTTGTCCAGGCCCTGGCCCTCGAAGCGGGTCAGCGGCCGGAAGGCGGGGCGCGGCGCGAAACCGCCGTCCGGCTGGGTGTTCTCGAAGTCGGGGTGCGCGCCGAGTACCTCGAGCATCTGCTCGGCGTACGGCTCCCAGTCCGTGGCGCAGTGCAGGATCGCCCCCGGCTTCAGCCGCGTCGCGGCGAGCGTCAGGAACTCCGGCTGGATCAGCCGGCGCTTGTGGTGCCGCTTCTTGGGCCACGGGTCGGGGAAGAAGACGCGCAGGCCGTCCAGCGCGTCGGGGGTGAGCATCTCGCGCAGCAGGATGATCGCGTCGCCGTTGCCGACGCGGATGTTCGACAGGCCGTGGTGGTCGGCGAGGTTGAGCAGGTTGCCCTGGCCGGGGGTGTGCACGTCGACCGCGAGGATGTTGGTGCCGGGGTCGGCGGCGGCCATCTGCGCGGTGGCCTCGCCCATGCCGAAGCCGATCTCCAGCACGACGGGGTTGTCGTTGCCGAACAGCTCCGACAGGTCGAGGGCGCGCTGCCCGTCGATGTCCAGCCCCCACTTGGGCCACAGCCGCTGCAGCGCGTCCGCCTGCCCGGCGGTGACCCGGCTGCGGCGCGGCTGGAAGCTGCGGATGCGCCGCTCGAAGTGCGACCCGGCAGGGTCGGCCTTCGGCCCGTCCGGGAACCGCGGCTCGCCCTTGGCGCGGGCGTGCCGGAGGGTGTCGCCGGGCGCGGCCGGCTCGCCGCCGGCATCGGCGGCATCCGCTGCGCGGGCGGGCTGGGGGGTTTCGGGAGCGTTGAGGGAGTCAGACACAGTGGGATCGATTGTACGGAGGTGGTGCGGGTGCGGGCGCGGTTCGTGGGGGTGGGTGCGGGTGCGGGCCTGGTTCGTGGGGGTGGGTGCGGGGCGTCGGGCGTCTGTGGGTTTCGTTGTGGCTGGTCGCGCAGTTCCCCGCGCCCCCAGGTCGGCCGCAGTTCCGTCGGCCGTGTACCGACGCCGCTCAGCCGGCCCCGAGCGCCGCGAGCGCTCTTCGGGCCACCTCGCGTCCGATCGGCAGGGATGCCGTGGCTGCCGGGGACGGGGCGTTCAGGACATGCACCGTCCGTGCCCCCTCCCGGATCAGGAAGTCGTCCACCAGCGTGCCGTCCCGGAGCACCGCCTGGGCGCGCACTCCCGGTTCCGTCCGCACCAGGTCCTGCTCCTCCACGGCCGGCAGCAGCCGGCGCACCGCGTCCACGAACGCGCCCTTGGACACCGAGCGCCGCAGCTCGCCCGCGCCGTACCGCCAGTGGCGGCGGGCTATCCGCCACGACCCGGGCCAGGCCAGCGTGCCCGCCAGCTCCCGCGGCCGGACGACTCCCCAGCCGTACCCCTCGCGGGCCAGGGCCGGCACCGCGTTGGGCCCCACGTGGACGCCGCCGTCGATGCCCCGGGTCAGATGCACCCCGAGGAAGGGGAACGCCGGGTCCGGCACCGGATACACCAGGCCCTTCACCAGCTCTGGCCGCGCCAGCTCGTAGTACTCCCCGCGGAACGGGACGATCCGCACCTCGGGGTCGTCGCCGGTCAGCCGGGCCACCTCGTCGCAGTACAGGCCGGCGCAGTTCACCAGGACGCGGGCGCGGACGATGCCGCCGTCCGCCGTGCGCACGGCGACGCCCAGGGACGGCCGCCGGTCGACCCGGACCACCCGCGCGCCGTAGCGGACGTCGGCACCGGAGGCCTCCGCGAGCTGCCGGGCGACGCCGACGAAATCGCAGATCCCCGTCGTGCCGACATGGATCGCGGCGAGGCCGCGCACCTCCGGCTCGTACTCGGCGATCTGTGACGCGCCCAGCTCCCGCACCGGAATGCCGTTCTCCCGGCCGCGCTGCACGAGCGCGTGCAGCCGGGGCAGCTCGTCGCGGTCGGTGGCGACGATCAGCTTGCCGGTGACGGCGTGCGCGATGCCGTACTCCGCGCAGAACTTGACCATCTCCGCCGCGCCGCGCACCGCGAACCGCGCCTTGAGCGAGCCCGGCTTGTAGTAGATCCCGCTGTGGATGACGCCGCTGTTGCGCCCCGTCTGGTGCCGGGCCGGGCCCGGCTCCTTCTCCAGCACCGTCACCCGCGTCCCCGGCGCGGCACGCGTGATCGCATACGCGGTGGACAGCCCGACGATGCCCCCGCCGACCACCAGCACGTCACAGTCGTACGCGACCCTCTGCCGCACCTGCACCACCTCCCGCATCCGATAGTGCACTGCGCCACTGACAACGCCTTCAAACGCCCCGGGCCCGCCGGTCTGCGCCGGCCTCCGGCTCAGGTCAGGCGGTGGTCAGCAGGGGGCGGGCCCGCTCGCGCAGCTCGACCACCCGCGGCTCGTCCCCGTACGGCTCCAGCCGGTGCAGCAGGTCCTTCACGTACTCCGTCGTGCGCGCCGACGAGATCCGTCCGGCGACCTCGACCGCCCGCACCCCCTGCTCGCAGGCCGCGTCGAGGTTGCCCGACTCCAGCTCGGCGACCGCGGCGACCACCAGCCGCAGCCCGTGCGAGCGGACGAACTCCTCCGTGGGCTGCGACAGCGCCTGCTCGGTGAAGCGGCGCACCTGGCGCGGCGCCTTCAGGTCGCGGTAGCACTCGGCGGCGTCGGCGGCGAACCGGTCGTAGGAGTAGAAGCCGAGCCAGGAGGGGTCGTTGTCGCCGGGGCGGGCGCGCTCCAGCCAGCTCTCGGCGGCCTTCAGCGCCGTCCCGGCGGCCTGCGCGTCACCGGCGCGCGCGTGCGCGCGTGCCTCGACGAGGCGGAAGAAGCTCATGGTGCGGGCCGTGGCCAGGCCCCGGTTGCGCTCCAGCGCGGCCTGCGCGAGGTCGACGCCCTCGTCGCCGAAGCCCCGGTACGTCGCCTGCAGCGACATCGACGCCAGGACGTATCCGCCCAGCGGCACGTCCGCCGCCGCGCGCGCCAGGCGCAGCGCCTGGATGTAGTACCGCTGCGCGGCCTCCTGCTGGCCCGTGTCGAAGGCCATCCACCCGGCGAGGCGGGTGAGTTCGCTGGTCGCGCCGAACAGGGCGCGGCCGACCTCGTCGGAGTAGGAGCCGAGCAGCAGCGGCGCCGCCTCGACCCTCAAACACTCCGGGACCATCGACGAACGCCAGTCGCCCCCGCCGTACTTGGAGTCCCACCGCCGGGCGTCCTCGGCGGCCTCCCGCAGCTTGCGCACATCGCTGTGGCCGACTTTGAGCGGTGCGCCGGCGCCCTCGGCGGGGCTCGCCTCGCGCGCCACCGAACTGTCGGCCGGGGTTATCAGCCACCGTGACGCGGGCGTCGCGTACGCGCTCACGGCGAACGATCCGGCCAGCGACTGCCAGATGCCGCCGGAGCCGGCCCGGCGCCCGGCGAGGTCGAGCCGGTACAGCTCCGTCGCCGAGCGCACCGCCTGTCCGACGTCCCTGGGGAAGGCGAGGCCCACCTCCGGCGCGGGGTCGGCGTCCGCCAGGCCGATCTCGTGCAGCGGCACCGGACGGCCCAGCTTCTGGCCGATGGCGGCGGCGATGAGGTGGGGCGCGGCGCCCTGCGGCACCATGCCCTTCGACACCCAGCGCGCCACCGACGTCTTGTCGTAGCGAAGAGTCAACCCGCGCTGCGCGCCAAGATCGTTGACGCGTCGGGCGAGTCCCGCGTTGCTGATTCCCGCGAGGGCGAGAACGGTGCCGAGCTTTTCGTTCGGCCCGCGTTGCTCCCTGGACATGGCCACCCCTCGACACAGACGGCTGCCGCTCTGGCATAACCGCGCGGCATTCGTAAACCCAGCGTAGTTCCTTGGCTTCCAAGCGTTAAGGGGCTTTGTTCCGGTTGGCGGGATTGTGGTCCGCACGGGAGTGCGGGGCCGTGCACGCTGTGTCGTGGCGCGCTCCCGACGTGTGGCCGTGCGCCCGCCCGTGCGCTCTTCTCCGGCCATCTCGGGAGCGGTTCCATGGCGTTGCGTGGGTCGGCCCGCTGTACTGGATCCAGTGGGCTGGGGGATACCGCCGCCTTCATCCCCGCGGGCGGCGCAACGGTCCGGGAGGCCCCACAGGCCTCCCGGACTGCGCGCGCTCCGGCCGTGGCGCGAACCTGCACGGAGCGTGCGCGGCCCTGATCCAACAGCCGCGCCGGAACGCCGATTTGGCCGAAAATCGATTCAGCTCCCGCCGTTTGATTTCCGCTCCTACCACGGCAGTTGAGGGCGCACGGGGTATTGCGAAGGAGCGCACAGGGGGCGCATTCGCGCCGTAGTTGCCGTACCGTGCGCGGGAGTCGACGGCGCCGGGCCCGGGGCGAACAGGGGCGCGAACAGCATCGGCAGGGGCGCACTCCGGGGAGCATGAGCCGCTCTGTCGCACCTCTGCGGCGTGTCCTTCGTGGCAGCATGGTGAACCGTTCGTACGGTGCACTGGTTTGTCCACAGCCTGTGGAGGCGTCGATGCGGTGGTTGGTGGGATGGAGCAGCACCGCCGCGGGCGCAGCCGTGAGCGGCTCCGCCGGCGCCACCGGACACACGGCGGGCGCGACGGGGTACGACGGCGAGACCGTGCATCCGGTGGGGTCCCAACTCCTGTGGGGCGACCCCGATCCGCTGTGGGCCGTCGGCGACTGGCGCCCCGACGAGGTGCGCGTCGTCAAAGCCGACGACCAGACCCGGATCGCCGTCCTCGGCCTGTGCGGCGCGAGTGACGAACAGCTGCGCGTCGGGCTGCTCGCCGCCCGCGGCGGCGCCCTGCGCCACCTGACCGCCTGGCCCGGCAGCTACACGGCCGTCGTCAAGGTCGGCCGCCGCGTCACCGTCTGCGGCGACCTCGCGGGCGCGCGCCCGGTGTTCCACACCCCCTGGGCGGGCGGCACCGCCTATGCCACCGCCGCGCTGCCGCTCGCCGACCTCATCGAGGCCAACCTCGACTTCGGTCACCTCGCCGCCCTGCTGGCCGCCCCCGACGTCCCCGCCGCCCTGCACGACTCGACGCCGTACGCGGGCGTGCACCGCATCCCTCCCGGACACGCGCTCATCCTGCGCGCCGGGGCCCGCGAGATCGCCGGGTACGAGCCGGTCGCCTCCCTCGCCGTCGCCGCGCCCGCGGCCGACCCGGACCGTGCGGTCGACGGCGTGCGCGACGCGCTGATCGAAGCGGTACGCGCGCGTATGGCCGCGCCGCGGCACGTGCCCGACCTCGACCCCGGCCCGGTGCCCGGGATGGGGCCCGCCGAACGCCGCGCCGCCCGCGGCATGCCCGTGCCCGGCATCGGCGCCGACCTCTCCGGCGGCTCCGCCTCCGGCACGCTCGCGCTGCTCGCCGCCGGGCTGCCCGGGATGCCGGGCACGCTCCTCGGACACGGGACGGGGGCGGGGGAGCGGCTACTGGCGGTCACCTTCAACGACCTGGCCGTCCCCGGGCGGGAGGCCGAACTGGAACGGGCCGGCGCGCTCGCGGCCAACCCGCGCCTGCACCACGTCGTCGTCACGGGCGGCCAGGAGGTGCTGCCGTACGCCGTCCTGGACGGGCCGCTGACGGACGAACCGGGGCCGTCCCTGGTGACGGCCGCCCGGCACCGGGCCCGGCTCGCCTCCGGCAGCGCCGACCACTTCATCGGGTACGGCGCCCGGCAGGTGCTCGACGCCCATCCCGCGCGCCTCGCCGACCTGCTGATGGACCGCAAGCGGCGCCACCTGGTGCGGCCGGTGGCCGCGCTGGCGAAGGCGGACGGGTCGGTGCTCGTCCCCGCGCGCGTGTACGGCGCGGCCCGGCGGCTCGCCCGCACGCCCTACCGCACGGGTCTGGAGGCGCTCGCCGCGCGTCTGCTGGACCGGCGTCTCGACGAGCCGCAGGGGGCCGTGGGAGCGTCCCTGGCGGCGCTCACCTGGGCCAGACCGGGGCCTGCGGCGCGCTGGCTGACCGGGGAGGCGCTGGCTGAAGTATCGGTTCGCCTGCAGGGGGCGACGCATCGGTCCGGGGTCGGGCCGGGACAGCGTCCGGGCGACTACCGCGCGCGTGCCGCGCTGACCCGGCACGCGGCGGATCTGCGGGTGCTGGAACAGGCGGCGGAGATCCGCAGCCAGCGGCTGCACGCGCCGTTCCTCGACAACCAGGTCGTGCGGGCGTGCCGGGCACTGCCGGAGACGCTGCGGGTGCAGCCCGGGGCTCGGGCGGACATCCTGCGCACGGTGCTCAAGGGGGCCGGGGTGGGTGAGCTGCCGCCCGGGTGGGGGGCGCCGTCCCACGCGCCGGCCGCGGCGGCGGCGCGGGCGGGGCTGCGGGTTTCCCGCGAGCCGCTGCTGGCGTTGTTCGACTCTCCGCTGCTCGCGGAGGCGGGGCTGATCGAGGCGCGGGTCGTGCGTCAGGCCCTGCGGGGGGCGGTGGCGGGTGAGCCTCTGCCTCTCGACGGGCTGGCCGACCTGGTCTCCCTCGAACTCTGGCTGGGGCGGCTGCTGTCGCGCCGGGGGACGTGCTGGACGGGGACGCCGGCGCGGGCGCGGGCGGTGCCGGCGGGGATCGTGCGGCCTCGGGCGGCGGTGGAGCCGGTGCGGGGGATTGGGAGCGGGCGGGGGTGAGGGGGTCTTCTGTGCCTGCGGCGCTGGTCGTCGTTTGTCTGCGGGTGCGTTGTGGCTGATCGCGCAGTTCCCCGCGCCCCTTTTGTGCCTGCGGCGGCCCGTTGCTGTTCGGTGGCCGGTTGCTGTCGCGCCTGCGGCCGGTTTGTGAGTCGTCGCCGGGGTGGGGGGTGTCCGTCCTCGGTCCGGCCGCCCGTCCCCGACACGCTCACCGTTGCCCGGTGCCGGCCGCTGCGGGCGGACACCCCCCAC
>NZ_JBVOQE010000023.1:0-50028 GCF_055668065.1 Streptomyces sp. NPDC097129
GGCGCCCGTGGGGGCCTTCGAGCGGGGTGTTGCGGCCCTCACGCAGTACAAGACCCGCGAGGGGCACCTGCGGGTGCCCAGGGCCCATGTAGAGCGACTGGAGAACGGGGCCGAGATCCGGCTCGGCGTATTTCTGAGCAACAGCAAGAGCCGCCGGGCCAAGCTCACCGCCGACAAGCTCGCCGCGCTCGCCGACCTCGGACTCGAATGGGCCCGCAAGGGATAAGAAATGGGATAAGTCCGATGTCGGTGCATGCATCGCGCCTGCACCGCCACGGCCAGCTGCGCCAGACCACCCCCGCGTCGGCGGGGAGGACTCGGGGCGGCCGCTCTTGGCCTTCCGGTAGAGCGGAGCACCCCCGCGTCGGCGGGGAGGACAAGGAAGCCGCCGGCATGATGGACAAGCTGGGCGGAGCACCCCCGCGTCGGCGGGGAGGACTCCGGCGGTAACTGGGTCTCCGTCCAAAGAATCGGAGCACCCCCGCGTCGGCGGGGAGGACCCGGGGACCCGGTCCTGCTTCTTGGCCTCCGGCGGAGCACCCCCGCGTCGGCGGGGAGGACGTATCAGCCCGTCTGCGCCACCTCCACGAATACGGAGCACCCCCGCGTCGGCGGAGAGGACGTGACCGGCCCGAACGTGAACGGAACCTCCTCCGGAGCACCCCCGCGTCGGCGGGGAGGACTGGTAGTGGCCGGCCTTGCCGACCTGGACCAGCGGAGCACCCCCGCGTCGGCGGGGAGGACGCCCGTGATCTCCACTTCCTGCTGCGAATCCTCGGAGCACCCCCGCGTCGGCGGGGAGGACATCGGGGGCGGTCGCCTCCAGTTCGGCGAGAGCGGAGCACCCCCGCGTCGGCGGGGAGGACTCGCCGGCTTCCTTGGACCACACGTACTCGTGCGGAGCACCCCCGCGTCGGCGGGGAGGACTACACCCCGAACACGATCTGCCCGTTGCCGGACGGAGCACCCCCGCGTCGGCGGGGAGGACAACGCGGCGAGGGCGGCCGCCGCCTGGTCGACCGGAGCACCCCCGCGTCGGCGGGGAGGACGTAGTCGACCTCCCACCCGGCCGCCGTGCAGCCGGAGCACCCCCGCGTCGGCGGGGAGGACCCGTCGATCTGGCGGCCCCTCCACATGGCGGCCGGAGCACCCCCGCGTCGGCGGGGAGGACGTGCCGGCGGCCGTCTCGGGGAGCGCGCCGGGCGGAGCACCCCCGCGTCGGCGGGGAGGACTCCCGCCCGTCGAGGCTTCCGCATGGACCCTGCGGAGCACCCCCGCGTCGGCGGGGAGGACTCGTCGTCCAGACCCGGCATGGCCGTGTGAACCGGAGCACCCCCGCGTCGGCGGGGAGGACCAACTTCGCCGAACTCGAAGATCAACTTTGTACGGAGCACCCCCGCGTCGGCGGGGAGGACACTTCCTGACCTGCACCTTAGAGTGCGCTCTGCCTTTCCTTTGCTTGAGGGTCGGCTGTCATCCGAATCAGAGTGAGGCCGTCGAAGTCAACCGGCACTCGGCGACGAACGCCTGCGGTGCGGATGGCGTATCCCTGCTCGGTGGGTGCCGGGTGAACAAGTACTGCGGCCCCGCTGCCGACGGTGTCGGCAACAACTTGCCATAGTTCTTCCCGTACTCGTGCTGAAACGGAGCCCACGAAGATGCCGGGGACGACCTCGTTGGTCCACCTGCTCAGCGCACCGCGCAGGTGGTCTGGGACAGCGGTCGTGGCGATCACCAGCATGGAAGGCATCAGGCGCCGCCGGGGGCGTAGTTGACGCCTGCTGGCAGAACACCGGCCTCGGGATCCCAGAGGTGGACCATTTCTACGTCGCGACGTTCCAGACTGTCCTCCACGTCGGAGGACCGGTCCGTGTCGGGGTTCTCATTCGGCGTCGCTGTCAACAAATTCTGTACGTCGCGAACGATGTGAGGCAGCAGGCGCAGCAGCCGGAGGTCTTCTCTGAAGCGGCGTCGTGCACTGACTCGGGGTCTGCTGACTGGTGCAGGGAGAAGGTGAGGGGGAGGGTGGTCCGCGCTTTGTACAGGTCGGCGACGTCGTAGACGAAGGCATGTTGGGTGCCGGCGTGGACGAAACCGAGGGCGGGTGACAGGCCGAGGGCGAGCAGGGCCGCGTGAACGATGCCGTAGAGGCAGGTGTTCGCGGCGGACAGGGCGAGGTTAACCGGGTCTTGTGCGTGCCACTGGTCGGGATGGTAGTTGCGGCGGAAGCGGCCGATGCCGTGCTGCTGGGCGAGCATTTTGTAGAGGGCTTTCATGCGCTGGCCTTCCATGCCGCGCAGTTGTTCCAGGGTGAGGGTGTCGGGGAGTGCGTCGTCTTGGAAGCGCATGTTGTACATGCGTCGGGCAACGTTCAGGAGTTGGGGAGGGTCCGCCCAGGCGGTGACCTGCTGCTGCAGCCAGTGGGTGGTGAGTGAGTCGGGTAGTACTCCGGCATAGGTACGTACGCCTCCTGCTCCGACGCAGATCACGCTGGTGCCGTGGCGGGCGAGGGTGGTCAGGGCAGGTGTGGTGATGGAGACGCCCGGGCCGAGCAGCAGGCAGGAGAGCGCGGCGGTCGGGATGTAGACGAGGTCTGTACGGCGGTCGTCCGTTCGGATGTGTGCGCATACACCGGTGTCGTCTTGAACCACGCGAACCATGTCGAGATAGAGGAACGACAGGGAGTCGGCGACGCGGGGCAGCATGGCGAGGGTGGGGGCGGCAAGCCGCCTGCGCGTGTTGCCGCCCCTTCGTGGTGCGCTCATGTGGTGGCGGGAGCGAGACTGAGGAGGCCGGCGCCGTAGGACTTGGCTCGTCCGATGCCGGTGAGGACGGCTTGGGCCAGGGCTTCTGGGTCGGTGATCAGTGCAGTGCCGTCGTAGCGAATCAGGCTGTGCCGCATGCCGGCTGAGTTCTTGGCGCGGGAGCGGACGGGTGCCGCAGGGGTGGGAATGAGGGTGTGGATGTCGAGGCCGGCCTCGGCGGCGCGGTGCATCCACCATTGGTCGGCTTCAGGTCCGGTCAGGGGAACGCGTTTGCCGCGGCGGCCCTTCTGGTCCAGTGGTAGTCGCTCTTGTTTGGCCGGGTTGAGGACGATGCGGTAGCGGACGGCGATGCCCTTGCGTAGTGCCTGGAACATGGGGGTGAGGTCGCGGACGTCGGTGTGGCCGTAGCCGGGTGGCAGGCGGGTCGGGTCGAGGGGAGTGCTGGCTTGGACGATGAGGGTGCTGGTGCGGTCGGTTTCCTCGAGGCGGTACAGCAGCCCGGTCTGGTGCCGTGGTGAGTCGCCGAGGTCGTCGGGCACCAGTCGCATGAGGGTGCGGTGCATCTGGGTGGCGTCGCCCAGGTCGCGCTGGACGTCTCGGCTGTGGGGGTTGAGGCGGATCCGGGCGAGGACTGGGCTGCTCATGCCGGGACCTCCTTCGGTGTGTTGAGGGCGTAGTCGATGAGCCGCTGGTGCAGGGTGTGCGGGCCGTGGTGTGCCAGTGCGGCGGGCAGGTGTTCGCGGGTGCGGTAGATGCGCCGTTTGCCGTGGCTGCGGGTGTGCGGGGCGAAGCTGTGCGGGGTGTCGTAGAGGGTGGCGAACGGTGCCGCATCCGGCTGGTCGGCGGGGGGCTGTTCCCACAGGAACGTCACCTCGACGCTGTCCTGTCCGGTGGCCGCGCGTGCGGGGTTAGGGGTGAGCGGGACGTGCTGGCGCAGTTCGTTGACCGGGTCGTCGACGTCGGCGCGTAGCAGGAGGGGTTCGTCGGGGATGCAGGCGCGCCGGCCGAGGTAGGGGGCCCAGTGCGGGTGGGTGAGGGTGTGGGCGATGCGGGTGGTGCGGTCGCTGGGTCCGGTGATGGCGATGACGAAGGCGGCGTCGGCCAGGTAGTGGCGGTGGGTGATGACGGCGGCGCCTTTGTTGCCGCCGCTGCTGGTGGCGGCGGTGAGTTCTTTGGGCTGTCCGCCGCCGGCGGTGTGGTAGTCGACGAGGCGTACGCCCGGGCGGTCGACGCGGACGGTAAGGGCCAGGTCCTCGAAGAGGGCGGTGGCTTGCGGGTCGTTGCGGGGCAGGCCTTCGGCGGCGGCGAGCATGCCGATGATGCCCGACCGGGTGGGGAAGGGGGCGGTGTCACGGTCCCGGGGGAAGACGGAGCGCTCCCCCCATGCCTGCAGGGGGCCGGCCAGGCGCAGGATGAGGCCGCTCACTGCTGGTCCTCGTCTGCCGGGAGAGCTGCGTTCACGGCGGCGTCGATCAGGTCGTAGAACGAGGCGTGGGCGTGGCCGAGGCTGGTGAGGTCGCTGCTGTCGTTGACGGCGGCGTGGCCGTGGAAGGGGCGGTGGCGCTCGCCGGTGAGGCGGTTGAGGTCACTGGCGTGGGCGGCGAGGGCGGCGCGGGTGTTGGCGGCGAAGCCGCCGTCGGTGTCGCGTACGGGGGTTTCGAAGGCGGCGGCGAGGGAGAGGGGGCGCTGGGTGCGTACGGCGAGGTAGGCGAGGTCGGGGATGGTGTGCGGGGCGGTGCTGTTCTTCTTGGCCTGCGGCAGCGACATCAGGAAGTGCTCGGCGAAGGCAGCGAGGAGGGTGCGGGCGGTTTTGCGGTCGCCGTCGAGGTTGGCGAGGAGGTCGTCGACGTTGACGGTGGCGAAGCGGTAGAAGACGCCGGCGCTGAACTCGGCCGTGTTCAGGTGGCCGCTGCCGCTTTCGGCTTCGCCGAGCCAGTCGTCAACGGCGGTGAAGTAGTCACGCTGCGGTTCGGCCGCGTGTGTGGTGAAGGGATGGGCGACCTGGACGGCGCCGTCGACGTTGGCGCCGGGCAGGTCGGCGAGCATGCGGCCCAGCAGGCTGATCGAGGCGGTGCGGCTCTTCAGAACCTTCTCGACCTGTTCCGGGGGCAGGGTGGTGGCCGGCTTCTTCTTGCCGAGGTTGTCCTCGAGTGCCCGGCGGTGCTCGACGCACAGGGCGGTGAGCTCCTGAAGCCCCTGCTCGGGAAGGAAGAACAGCACGCTGCTGCGTCCGTTCTTGTCGAGGGTGATGCCCTTCCTGGCCAGGCAGGTGATCACCTGCTGGCCGGCGAACTCGGCCAGCTCCAGCGGCCACCCATCCCGCTGGTGCAGCGTGTCACGGACCTTGGTGGGGATCAGGCGGGTACGCACGGCCTTCTCCCCCAGTTCGGTCTCGATGCCGTGCCGGATGACGCGCTTCCAGGACTGGCTGGAGACGCGGATACGGTCGGCGTTGCCGTAGCGGACGGTCTTGGGCGAGCCGAGGTCGTCGCGGTTGAGGTTGGCGACCGGCACGGACTGGGTGGCGTTGAGGTCGAGGTACAGGGCCATCAGTGGTTCTCCTCCAACTGGGCGGTCGTTTCGGCGCCCGGCGCGTGGGCGTCCGCAGGGGTGTCGTCGTTGTCTTCGTCGGCGCCTTCGTTGACGGCGCGGTAGTAGGCCTCCATCCAGCGGGTGGCCCGCGCGTCGCGGTCGCGGTCCCACCAGGCGAGGTCCTCCAACAGGACGGCCCAGTCGACGGTGATGCCGCCGCCGAGCAGGTGCCGGGTCAGCGCGGGCAGCCTGCGGTGAACGGCCTCGCTGCTTTGCCGGCTGAACAGGTGCAGATGGCTCTCCGCAGTCCCCGGGCGCAGCAGCCCGGCGTTCACCCCGGCGGCAAGGCTCGCCCCCAGGTTCGGGCGGCCCCACCACGCGGCCGGCTCCTCGGTGGTGTGTTCGGTGTCGGTGTCGCGGGCGCGGGGCGGGCGGGCCGCGATCAGGGCGGCCACCCCGTAATACGCCCGCCGGGCATCCGGGTGCAGGGTGTCGGGCAGACGGCGCACGAGGTAGCGGTGCATGCGGTTGCAGCGCTCCACGGGCAGGCCGAGCCCCGAGCGTAGATCCGACCGGGTACGGCTGCTGCCGCACAGCTCGAGCACGTGAGCAACGAACCGGTCGGATGCGCGGGGCGCACCCGGCGGGCCCTGTTTGGGCATGGGTGTGGACGTCATTGATGAAGCCCCTCAAACAGTTGACGACGAAAGACCAGAAGGAGGCGGCTGTGGGAGCCGGTTCAGGCAGCCGTAGTGGTGCGCAGCAGGCCGCGCAGCGCGGCGCGGGCACGTGAGCGTGCGCGGGCAACTCTGATGTCGGCGCGGTTGACCGGGCCGAGCGCCTCATCCAGCGCGCGTAGTGCCGCCTCGACCATGACGGGCAGCGCGGCCTGGTCCACACGGTCCGGTGTGGTCAGCCGCCAGAATTCCGCTTCCGCGCGCGGCCAGTAGTGCCGCAGCGCGGCCGCTGCCCACGGGCCCGGCTTCTTGTGGTCGACCTTGGGTTTCGCCTCCTCGGCGGCACCGGCGTCGGTGGCCAGCTTCCAGGCCAGCTTCGCCGCCCACTCAAGCCGCTCCCCCACCGCCTCCGCCGCCGTGTGGCAGCGGGCGATGTGACGCGCCATCACCGGATCCGCCTCCTCCTGCCACTGCAGGACAGGCGGCGTCGACGCCTCGAACCAGGTACGGTCCACGACCTGCGCACGGTCCTGGTCGAAACCGTAAGCACGCACCGAGAGCCGGCCCCGAAGGGAGGCGGGCAGATCGTTGAACGCCAGCGGCCGCTGCGCCTGCGCATCGGTGTCCTTCAGCAACAGCGCGTCCAGATCACGCCACAACGCCCGATGCCCGTCCGCGTCACGCGCCGCCCAGCCGTCCTTGCGCCGGTCCCAGATCACATACGGGTCGCGTACCGACAGGGCGGGTGTGTGCGTGGACCAGGTGATGTGGGCATCGACGACCTGCCGGTGATCGGGTGAGGGCTGCAGGAGGACAGCATGGCGGAAGCGGCCGGTCAGCAGGCCGGCCGGCCACGTCAGCGACGGCAACGGCCCCAGCGGATCCGGCAGAGCATCGGCCTCCCACGGGGCCGCGTCCGCCGGATCGAGTTCCGCGCCCTGGCCCGGGACCGGCACCGCCAGCAGCAGACTGGTGAACAAGTTCGATGCCCACGGGAAGTAGGAGACCAGGCCACGCAGCGGCGCCGCCTCCACCGTCCCCGTTTTCACGCCGCCGAGCTGACGCGGAGTGCACTTACCGCCCGCACCGTTGAACAACTGCGCCAGCAAATACCAGGCAGCCTGCCCTGCCGGCACGGCGACCGGGTCGACATCGCTGAAGTGCCCGAACAGCACGGCTCCGTTCACCCCGGTCGGGCGCTCTACTACGAGCTTGTTCACCCCAGAACTGACCGGCACGCCTTTGCTGTCACGGCACTCATCACGCAGCCGCGGATCCTGCAAGAACGGCCGGACGGCGTCGAAGAGATCGAACCTGCCCTCGGGCACCGTCTCGTCGAAGTAGGCGTCCACCGTCTTCGGGTCGAAACGGCCCTGGGCCAGGATGTCGCTGCGGGCCTCCAGCCAGTCACCGGCCTCAGCGGCCAGGTCCTCGTCATCCAACGGCACCCCGTCACTGCTGCGGGCAATCCGCGCCGTCATCACGGCCAGCACCCGCATCAGCCCCGCAGCCGCCGGCGGCACCGGCAACTCCACATCCACGATCTCGTGAGCCCGATGAAATAACTCCCGCAACCCACACGACCCGGACGCGCCGTTCTCCCACCTCACCAGGATCCACGGCTCCTCACGAAGGTCGAACGCACAGACCACCGCAACCCTCCCCACACCCCAACAATTCACCCGCCCTTGCACGCAGGCACGCCAAACACCCCCCCGTCACCTGCCACAACGACGTGACCACAGTGAATCAGCACCCACTGACAACGCACCCCGAAAACCACAAAACACCAGCTCAACCCAACGGCACCCCAACTCGGTGCAGCCGTAGGCACCGCAGCACCCCCGCATCGGCAGGGAGCACTTGCGCTCGGCTGCGGTGTCCGGGGTCAGGCGCGGAGCACCCCCGCGTCGGCGAGGAGGACGAGACCAGCTCCCAGACCTGGGCCTGGTTGGCCGGAGCACCCCCGCGTCGGCGGGGAGGACTGGTACATGCGGGAGCACTTCGGCCGGTTCGACGGAGCACCCCCGCGTCGGCGGGAAGGACCTGGCGCTGCACCGCTGGAAGCCGTACACCGGCGAAGCACCCCCGCCTCGGCGGGAAGGACGCGTACGCACCTGTGCTGGCCCCGATTGTCTCCGGAGCTCCCCCGCATCGGCAGGGAGGACTGGTGGCGTGCGGTCTCGGTGCTGTGGCAGGGCGGAGCACCCCCGCGTCGGCGGGGAGGACGTCGCCGGGTACTGCTGCTTCGCCGCCTTGAGCGAAGCACCCCCGCGTCGGCGGGGAGGACGCCACGCCTGCGCTCGGCCTGCTCATCGTTGGCGGAGCACCCCCGCGTATGCGGGGAAGACGCCGCCTCGATGTCCTTCGACTTCCAGCACCCCCGGGGTAGGCGGGGAGGGTCATCTCCGGCAGGCGGCCCTCCCGATACGCCTCCGGAGCACCCCCGCGTCGGCGGGGAGGACGGCGCCGTCATGGCGGTACAGGCCCCATCCGGCGGAGCACCCCCGCGTCGGCGGGGAGGACGGCCACCCCGGGACCCGGCGCGCACTGGCTGCCGGAGCACCCCCGCGTCGGCGGGGAGGACCACAAGTCCCCGGTCCAGTCGTCCGTGAACGGCGGAGCACCCCAGCGTCGGCGGGGAGAACTCGGTTGCCTCCTCCCGGAGCTGACCGGGTGTCGAAGCACCCCCGCGTCGGCAGGGAGAACGTGACCTGCACCCGCTGCTCGATGTGGTCGCCCGAAGCACCCCCGCGTCGGCGGGGAGAACGCCTCAGTGGTCCCAAGAACCCAATATCGTGACGAAGTACTCCCGCGTCGGCGGGGAGAACTCTCGACCAGTGCCGGTGCGCTCCATGAGCATCGAAGCACCCCCGCGTCGGCGGGAGCACCCGGATGGTTGCCCACCCGCCTGCGGATTTTTCGATGCAACCCCCGCATCGGCTGGGAGGGCTCCGTGGCCATGTCCCGCAAGCACTACCGCGCCGGAGCACCCCCGCGCCAGCGGGGAGGACGCCTGGCCCTCGAGGACCTGGCGCAGCTGCGCCGGAGCACCCCGCGTCGGCGGGGAGGGCGGCCAGCTCCCGGTCGATCTCTCCGGCCACGGCGGAGCACCCCCGTAGGACACCCTGAGGTTCCGCTGCGGGTTGTCGGGGTCCGGAGCCCCCCGTCGGCAGGGAGGACCGCCAACCGTAGTCGAGATCCTTGCCGGTCTTCGGAGCACCCTCGCGTCGGCGGGGAGGACGAATGGTTCGCCTACGAGAGCCCCCTCACCGACGGAGCCCCCACGTCGGCGAGGAGGACGAAGCCAGCAGGTCACCCGTGCTGCCTTCGCTCGGAGCACCCCCCGTCGGCGGGGAGGACGTCTTGGCCAGGGAGACGAGGCCGGTGGGGACCGGAGCACCCCCGCGTCGGCGGGGAGGACCCTTCGATGGTGGCCCTGGGGTGACAGGTCTGCGGAGCACCCCCGCGGCGGGGAGGACGACGCGAGCAACATCAGCCCTGCTGACGGTGGCGGAGCACCCCCGCATCGGCGGGGAGAGCGTGAGCTGTTCGCTCAGTCGCTCCTGCTCCGACGGAGCACCCCCGCGTCGGCGGGGAAGACTCGTCCACCCGGCGGTCCAGCGCGATGGTCAGCGAAGCACCCCCGCGTCGGCGGGGAGGACGCACCCGACATGGCCGGTTTGCCGAACGCCTTCGAAGCACCCCCGCGTCGGCGGGGAGACACGAAGTGGGTGACTAGCGCACCCCACTCCTTCGGTACACCCTCGCGTCGGCAGGGAGGACCCGTTCGCGACCTCGAAGGCGTACTGCCAGGTCGGAGCACCCCCGCGTCGGCAGGGAAGACGAGCGCATCAACCCTACGGACGTCGACCTCGACAAAGCACCCCCGCGTCGGCGGGGAGAACGGAACGTCCACGTCGCGCGTCGAGCCGTCGTTCGAAGCACCCCCGCGTCGGCGGGGAGGACGGGTCACGCGCGACGGCGACTTGCCGGGCCGTCGAAGCACCCTCGCGTCGGCGAGGAGGACTCTGCCGCGGAAACCCCCACATTGGCGGGAAGGACGTTAGGGACGGGGTCGCTGCCGTCATGTCCTCGGAGCACCCCCGCGTCGGCAGGGAAGACAGCGCCGCCTGGATCGGGGGCGCCGGCCCGTACGGAGCACCACCCCCGCGTCGGCGGGGAGGACGGGTCGGGGCCGACGGCGAGCTCCTTCTCCGTCGAAGCACCCCCGCGTCGGCAGGGAGGACGAGAGCACCGACCACACCAGGCTGTGGGAGCACGGAGCACCCCCGCGTCGGCGGGGAGGACGAGCTGACCTGAATGGCCGGGCCGCTGAACAGCGGAGCACCCCCGCGTCGGCGGGGAGGACGAGCTGACCTGAATGGCCGGGCCGCTGAACAGCGGAGCACCCCCGCGTCGGCGGGGAGGACCCCCGGGCAGACGTGCGCCTGTCGAGCACTGGCGGAGCACCCCCGCGTCGGCGGGGAGGACTCGGCCGCCACATTGTCCGCTGAGGCCTTCACCGGAGCACCCCCGCGTCGGCGGGGAGGACCGCGCTGGCGTGGTCCAGGAGTCCGGCCGGACGGGAGCACCCCCGCGTCGGCGGGGAGGACTCCCCCTGAGTTGATGGGAGGGCTTCTGTTCCCGGAGCACCCCCGCGTCGGCGGGGAGGACGAGTCCGCGAGCTCCTTCGGTGCCTGCTGGACCGGAGCACCCCCGCGTCGGCGGGGAGGACCTCCTGTTCGGCTGCGTCCAGCTCGGCGAGTTCGGAGCACCCCCGCGTCGGCGGGGAGGACCGGGCTGCGCTGTTGCCGCGTTCGTCCAGGTGCGGAGCACCCCCGCGTCGGCGGGGAGGACGGCCTCATAGCCGCCCCGACGATTCGGACATCGGAGCACCCCCGCGTCGGCGGGGAGGACTTCTCGGCCCGCCCGCTGCCCGTCACGTACTTCGGAGCACCCCCGCGTCGGCGGGGAGGACGGCGCCCTGCGGTGGTCTGGCATATGCCGCAGGGGAGCACCCCCGCGTCGGCGGGGAGGACGCATCTGAGGCGTTCACCCTCGACGGCACCGGCGGAGCACCCCCGCGTCGGCGGGGAGGACGCCAGCGTGACACTGAACTCGCCGGCCACCAGCGGAGCACCCCCGCGTCGGCGGGGAGGACCGGAACGATGTCGACCGGGATCACCACGGCACCGGAGCACCCCCGCGTCGGCGGGGAGGACCCAGCCTCCGCCACCGAGGTGCTGCGCGCTCGCGGAGCACCCCCGCGTCGGCGGGGAGGACCCGCGCCATCTCGTCGCCTCGGTGCGCAATACCGGAGCACCCCCGCGTCGGCGGGGAGGACACTTCCTGACCTGCACCGTAGCAGCGGCTTGGCAAATCCTTTAGCACGGCCCAGGGCTCCGTTCATTGCCTCACGAGACCGCGTTCCAGGTCCAGATGCAGGTGCTTGCCGGCCACGGGGACAGGCTGCACTTCTCCGTTGGCTACGGGCTGGCGCAGTACCAGCAAGTCTCCGAGCATGGGGTGTTCCGACCACTGCGGGGGCGGTTGGTGGCTGTTCTGCTCGCCTGTGAACCAGTTGGCGTTGACGGGGATCGTCCGTGCCATCACTGTCTTGACGTCTGCCGGTGTGAGCTGCTGGTCGGTGCCGGGGAGGAGCTGCGTGCCCTCCAGGTCAAGGGTGATGGTGCCGTCGGGGTGTGTGTAGGTGCACAGTAGGCGTACGGCGTCGGCCCCCAGGCGGGTCGAGGCCTCCCACTCGTCTTCCGTGCCGTCGAGGTGGTGCAGGTTGTCCAGGCCGGCCACACTGCCGGCTCGCGGGATGACCAGCAGGTTTCCGACGCTGCGTTCGGCCAGTTCCTTGCCCTTGTAGGCGGAGTAGGCCGCCGACTGGGCCGGGTCGTCCCAGTCGAACATCTCGGCCTGCAGGCCGTGGACGTCTTCTACCAGCATTTGCACGTCCCCCGGCAGGTGCACGGGCTTGTCACCGCGCTTGGCGAGGACCTCGGAGGTGGCTCGCAGGAGGAACTCCGGGTATACCTCGCCCCACTGGCGCGGCACGCCTGGGCCGGCCGCGACCGGGTCCAGGACCACCAGCCTCGGGCCTCTCGCCCAGGCCGGCCGGGGGCGGCCCTGCGGCCGACCTTGGATGGCCCACCATGTCTCGTGGCGCCAGCAGCGTCCTGCCCGTTGCAGCAGAAGTGCCAGCGGGGCCAGATCGCTGATGACGATGTCCGCGTCCAGGTCCAGGGACTGCTCCACCACCTGCGTCGCCACCACGATCCGCCGTATCGGCCTTGGCCCTGAGCGGCCCAGCCCGTCTGTGACAGTCCGCGTCCGCTCTTCGCGCACGTCGCCCGGGAACCTGGCATGCAGCAACTGCACCTCGCCCGCCGCACAGCCGCTGGCTTCTGCGAGGGCTTTGAGCTGGTCGTAGGTGGCCTGTGCTTCGGCGACCGTGTTGCACACCACCAGCGCGCAGCCCCCCGCCTCTGCCATCACGGGTGTGAGGAGCCGTTCGATCACGGTCAGGCGGTTGCGCGGTCCTGCACTGTCGCCGTGCACCACGGGTTCTATCTGGACGGTCAGGTCGCTGGTGCGGGCGGCGGCCTGCTCGGCCTGGCGCTGCGGTGAGATCGGCAGGCACTCGCCGTCGGCGCCCTCCACGTACAGCCACCCCGGATACGGCGCCGTGAACCGCGCCTCGCGCAGCCGGCTCGGCTTCATGCCCGCGCCGCGCAAATATTCCTTGATCAGCCGGTCGCTGACCGATGCGGGCAGGGTCGCCGACAGCAGCACGACCGGGACGCCGAAGCGGCCCAGCCAGTTCAGCAGCCGGCCCAGAAGTACCTGCATGTAGGGGTCGTAGGCGTGTGCCTCGTCCACGATGAACGTCTTGTTCGACAGCGCCAGCAGCCGCAGGGCGTTGTGCCGCACCGGTAGTACCGACATCAACGCCTGGTCCACCGTGCCCACCGCGAACTGTGCCAGCAGCGGCCGCTTGGCGCCGCGCAGCCACCGGCGCGGCCGCATGTCCACCTCCCGCCGCGCCCCCGCAGAAGTGGTGTCCTCCTCTGCATCGCCGGTCAGAACACGCACCTGTGTGAGGCCATCCTCGGCGTAGGCGCTGTTCAGCCAGGCCATGCTGTGCGTCAGCGTCAGCCCCACACCCGGGCCGGCCTGCCGCGCGACAACGCCCGCGACCCGCTGGTACATCTGGTCGCTGGTCGCCAACGTCGGCAGCAGAAACGCGAACCCACGGGTGCCGAAGCAGTCCGACATCACCCGCTCGGCCTCCATCGCCGTCTCGCTCTTGCCGTCCCCCGGCGCGGCCGTCACCAGCAAAATCCCACCGCTGCCCGGCCACAGGCCACGCCCGGCCAGGTATGCCGACAACTCCTTGGCCACCGATCGTTGCAGCGGGTTCGGCTCCCCCTCGATCCCGTAGGCCTCGGAGAAATCCTTGCGCTGCAAGGCCACGGGCAGCAGACCCGCCTCCCGCACGAGATCCTCTGCGTCCGCGCACGACCGGGCAAAGTGATCCTTCAGCGATTCCTCCAAGGCGGCCTGGCGTCGTGTCAGGTAGTGCTCCTGGCTGACCAGCCAGTCCGCCAGGATCACCACCCCCGTCACCAACACCGCGGCCGCGCCCTCGATCCGCTCCGGTGCCAGCGGCTCCCCCACCAGCTCGAACACCGCCCTAGCGTGAGCGGCACGCTGCTGCGCCCAGACGGCGCCACCGAGGAGGTCCTCATTACCCGGATGCCAGCCCTCTGGTCGGTGGAACCTGCCGTGGTGGCCGCCGATGATCTCCCTCACCCGGCGCACCGCAGCCCGCGCAGAATCCCCGCCCTCGGTGAAGCCGAGCACCGGCAGTACCGTGGCAGCCGCATGCATCCCCGCCACGTCATGCGACAACCGCTCCACACCGATACGCCCCATATCCCCCAGCAGGGAACTACTCAGGCCCTCACGGCCCCGAGCACTGCACAGCTGAAAACCCGAGATCTTCCCGATGTCATGCAAACCCGCACACAACGCCATCAGATCCCGCGTCCGCTCCAGATCCTCGGAGCACCCCATACCCTCTGCGATCACTAGGCGTTGGTTGTCCGACAGGTAGTGATCCCACAGGAAGCCGGCCGCGGCCGCGGCATCCAGTAGATGCCGAACCAGCGGATACGGCGGCAACGACGGATCCAGCCCCCGCGCCTTCCCCCACACCGACTCATCCACCACCACACGACGCACCAACGCCACCCCCTCAACACGTCGCCACAGGAAACCACGAGACACCGACAACAGCAGCTGACCTTGTCGTCTCCATTGGGGTGGCGATGGAGCAGACGGTATTCGAATCCGTCAGGTACTCCGCTCAAGACGCTCCAGTACCCACCGGACGTGAGCGACGGCTGTCTCGCCGGCACCGGCTTGGCCCCGGGCACGTGACTCCTCCATGCCGGGTCCTGACTGGGTCGCCCGTCCGGCGATAGGAGACGATGCAGCCACAACAGCGCACGAAAGCGAGCAACCTCATGACAGAGCCCGCTCCGATGGACCTTATCCACCTCGCCGATCCGGATGGGGACCGCTGCATCGTGCGCGTCACGGGACGGTTCCAGCCGGGCGTGCTGACCGGCCACGACATCCTGCACGCTGACGTACTCGCCTCCACGAGTTTCGTCGACGCCCGGCTCGACCTTTACCTCCTCCAGCATGACCTGGACTCCTGGGAGCAGGAGCTGTCCAACCTGGGACCAGGCCAGACAGCCAGCATCGGCGGAGAGCGCGGCCTGAGCCTCGACATCCGCATGCATGAAGACGGCTGGCTGTCGATCCAGGTGAGCGACCCGGACCGCCTTACGACGCTTCTGGGTACCCGGCCCGAGGAGGACTGGATCGCCGAGCACCGCGGGCGCCTGGAACAGGTCCGGCTGACCTGGCCCCGCGAAGTCATCGAGACGGCCCCAGGAGCCTACGAGTGGAGCCCCGACCGCAAGCGGTGACCACCTGAGCCGAGCAGCCAACATGACGCTTTCAAGTTCAGCAGCCTGCGCCAGCACGACAAAAGGCTTCGGTGGGGCGGCCATGTAAAGCCGCCCCACCGAAGCCTCGGTATGACCGGTCAGGAGTAATCGCCGCGCGCGGCCCGGCGCAGGATGTCGCGTTCCCGGCCGGTCTGGGTTTCTGTTGAGTCCTCGTGGTCGATGACGATGGTGTCGTCGCCCGGCTGGGCCCGTACCTGGCGGCCGTAGGCGTCAGTTGCCTTCACCAGCCGGGCGTCCTGGTGTGCGGCCGGCCAGCTCTGGATCAGGTAATCCTCGACCACCTCGTCGACCATGGTCAGGTCGACGGCGTTGTCCCTGCCGCGCGCGTGGACACGCAGCCGGTAATCGCCCGGCCCCTGGGAAGCCAGGGAGGGCAGGTCCGCAGGATCGTCCATGAAGGGCGACACGAGGAGTTGCCCGGACGGGGAGTGACAGGAGATCTCCGCGATCTCCTCCCAGCCGGCAGCAGACTCGGGCTGCTGGGCATGTGGCTCGACGGTGACCTGGACGCCGCCCGTATGGATACCTGTCCTCACCTCGATGGCACCGCCCGCGGCGGATACTAGGCCGGTGCGGGCTGCATCGAGGTCGTCGGCCACGGCCCTTCCGGGTCCCGGACCGTGAAGAGGTGGTATTCAGCGCCTACCACGGTGCTCCCCGTGCGGTTGGGCTCGTTCACGGTGCTGTTTCTCCCGTCTCGGCGCCAGGACCTATCTGATCCATACCAGGAAGCGGTCCCCTTCCAGGACACGGCTGTAGGTGTAGAAGCCGTTGATGCGGCCGGCGTCGGTGTTCTGGCTGGCGTTGACCATGCGGCGGCTGAATCTACCGTCGCCGTACTTGGCGCCCTGCCACGTGCTGGCGAAAGGGTACTCGTCACAGGACTTGCCCGGCGGGCGCGGCAAACTCGACGGGCATGCCTTCGCCCGGTTCTCGCTGATCTTCTTGCCGTCGGTCAGGCGCGTCAGGTAGTTCGTCGTGCCGTACCGTCCCGGGAGCCCCGTGGCCTGGGCGTCCTCCTTGATGTGTTGCGCGACCTCCGGCCACGGACCCGTCAGGCTGTAGCTGAGCACGGGCACCGCCTGCAGGTTCACGCAGCCGACCTGGCGAGGAGCGCCGGGCAGGGCGTTGTCACAGCGCACGTCCACGGTGGACAGCTGCTGAGCGTTCGACGGAGCGGCCCACTGCGCGTTGCCGAACCGCCAGGATGCGATGCTCCGGCCTGTGCCCCGCTGCTTGGCGGCGGCTGTGTTGATGGTGGTGTCCATGCTCGCGCTTTAGGGGCGGCCGCCTGCCATCATGCGGAGCGAAGGCTGCGGAGGTCCGGGCCGCCGGTGAGGCGGAGTGTGCTTGACCGAACGGTTGGCGGCGTCGGGCTCAACTGCCGGATTGACCGCCAATGTCCGCGGCCAGCGCCGCGTAGATGTACTCGCTGCCCCAGCGATCCCCGTCCAGGTCGTTCTCGACCAGGTGCGCCTCCCGGCGCATCCCGAGGCGCTCACAGACCCGCACAGACCCGGTGTTCTCCACATCCAGCCGTGCGTAGAGCCGGTGCACGCCCAGCGTGTCGAAGGCAAACCCGGCCAACGCCGCGGCCGCCTCGGTCGCGTAGCCGTGCCCCTGGTGACGTGGGTCGAGAGTCCAGCCGATCTCGGCCTGGGCGGCGCGGGCATCAGCCAGGGCGAGGCTCACCTCGCCAAGGACGCCGGGCTCATCGCGTCGGCAGACAGCGAGCGCCAGCTTGTCCCCGTCGGCGCGCCAGGCCGTCTGCGCCGCACGCTCGGCGGCAACCTGCTCGCTGCGCTCACGCGTGTGCGCCGGCCGGTACAAGTAGCGCGCCACGCTCGGCAGGCTCTGGTAGGCGTACAGGTCATCGGCGTCCCCGGGAGTGAACAGACGCAGCGACAACCGGGCCGTGGTCAACGGCAGCAGCGAGGCGACGTCCATGCGGACCTCCGGGACGCGGATGTGGATCAAGATGCGGACCGATTTTCCCATCACGACTGCCCGGCAGCCACGCCTTTTCAACAGCAGCGCCCGACCGACCCACTCCACGACAAGGCGCGGCATTCCAGGAGTTGTTTACTGACCCACGCTGCTAGGCGCTGCGCGGCTTGCGGCTGCTTGCCTTCTTCGTCGCTGCGGTCTTCTTGGCGGCCGGCTTCTTCGCGGCGGCCTTCTTCTTCGGCTTCGGCAGTTCGTGCACCTCGGCCTCTCCCTCGTGCTCGCCGCGGGACTCGCGGGCCTTGTCCACCGAGGCGTTCAGTGCGGCCATCAGGTCCAGGACCTGCACCGGCTCCTCCACCTCCGGCGCCTGCGGGAGCGGCTTGTCCTCCCGTTTCGCTTCGATGATCTGCGCAATGGCCTCGGTGTACTCGTCATGCGCGTCGAGCGCGTCGAGGTCCTCGACGGTCATGGTCTCCATGAGGGCGAGCGCTCGCTCGATCTCCTCGTCCGAGACTTCTGCGGGAGGCGGGAGCGGCTCTGCCGGGCTGCGGATCTCATCCGGCCAGCGCATCGCGTGGAGCACCAGGGCGTCGTCGCGGACCCGGAGCATGCCGAGGCGTTCGCGGCCGCTCCAGGCGTACTTGGCGATGGCGGCCTTCTCCGACCTGCCGAGCGCCTGGACCAGCAGTTTGTAGGGCTTAGCGGCGACCTGGCCGTAGGCATTACGGACCGCTGGAGCTCGGATTCCGGCTCTGTTCTGCGGCGATTCATCGACTACATGTCCGCGACGAGGAGTTGGGGGCGTTGGTGTAGCTCGTCCTGGTGATCTCATGGGACGGCCCGCCCACCGGGACGGTGGGGGACACCGGCGAAAGGCATCCGGTACCACCGACGGAACGACCAGTTCGGCGCCAATGGTCACCGGTCGTGGCCGCCTTGCCCGGATCGAGCCCGGTTTGCACACTGTGCGGACGGCAGCTTGGGACAGTATTGTTCAAGGCTGCTTGCCCCGCGATGCGTTCGCGGGCGGTTCGGGAAGCCAGTCGCGCGTCGGGTCGTACTCCAGCCAGCGCCTTTGCCGGGCTTCTTCCGCGCAGGCGGCGGTGAGGCCGTCCAGTCCCGGGTGTCCGTTGCCTCTGCGCCACAGCAGTGACCAGGCGTACAGCGGCGTGGGGTTGACCAGGGGAACGGAGCGCAGCCCGGGGACCTCCGGCAGGGGCACGTCGGCGGGCAGCAGCGAGAAGCGATGCGAGTCCTGTGCCACCTCGGCGAGGAAGTGGGTAAGGCCCAGGTTGGGGCTCGCGGCTCTGTCCTGGATGTCGAATCGGTCGGCGAACTGGTGGAGGAAGTCGAGCCGCTCCAGCGCACCGGGTGCCCACAGCACGCTGCCGCGCAACTGGTCGGGCCTCAGTGCCGCCTCGGCTGCGAGCGGATGGTCCGCTCTCAGCACTGCGTCCACCGGTTCGAGGCGGACGAGGCGGTGTGCCAGTCCGGTGTGCAGCGGTGGGTGGACCCGGCCGAAGGCCGCGTCGATGTCGCCGCGCAGCAGTGCATCCGTCACCGACGGCAGATCGCGCCCGTGCCCCAGCACCAGCTCCCCGGCCCGGCCCGCGACCTGGGCCAGCGTCCGCATCGGGGCGTAGAGGTGCCCCCAGACGTCTACGCGCAGCGGACGGTCCTTCCCGACCGCCGCTGCGACCGCGGCGTCGGCTGCGGCCAGGGTCTGCCGGGCCGGTGGGAGGAAACGCTGTCCGGCCTCGGTGAGGCGTACCCCGTTGCCGCCGCGCTGGAACAGCTCGGTGCCGAGCAGGGATTCCAGCCGCGCGACCCGCTTGGACAGCGCCTGCTGTGAGATGGCGAGGATCCCCGCCGCCCGCCCGAAGTGCAGTTCCTCGGCGGCGCGCACAAAGGCACGTACCTGCGCCATATCGAGATCGATGGCTCCTACCATAGGTGACAACTATAAGTTGTCGGCCTTGCTTGTTCGTTGTTGGATCGCGGGGTGGCCACGGGGGTTGCATGCTCGGCATGCAAAGACTGATTCCCACGGGGGAAGAGGCGCGGCCGGTGGCTTTCGCCGAGGTTCCGCAGCCCGTCCCGGAGCCCGGTGAGGCACTGGTCAAGGTCGAGGCGTTCGCACCGAACCGGGGCGAGACGTTCCTCCTGGAAAACCCCCAGCCGGGGTTTCTGCCCGGCAAGGACATCGCGGGGCTCGTCGTGCAGGCCGCAGCGGACGGCTCGGGTCCTGGAATCGGCACCCGTGTGGTCGGGCATCCGGCACGGGGCGGCTGGGCCGAGTACGCGGCCGTGCCCACGCACTCTCTCGCGGTGCTCCCGGACAGCATCGACAGCGTACGGGCGGCGGCCCTGCCCCTGGCCGGGATCACTGCCCTGCGGCTGCTGCGTACGGCCAGTTCCGTGGCCGGCAGGAGGGTGCTGCTAACCGGCGCCTCGGGCGGGGTCGGCCACTACGTCACCGAGCTGGCCGTTGGGGCCGGAGCCGAGCTGACCGCGGTGACTGCCTCGGCTGCGCGCGGCGAGCGGCTCGCGGAGCTGGGTGCACAGGTGGTGCACGAGGTCGCGGCGGCTCAAGGGCCGTTCGACGTCGTGCTGGAGTCCACGGGCGGGACGGGTCTTGGACTCGCCCTCTTGAAGGTTAGCCCGGGCGGAACGCTCGTCTGGTTCGGCCAGGCGAGCCGAACCCCGGTGACCCTCGACTTCTTCCAACTCCTTGGCGGGCCCGAGCGCGTCACGATCCAGCACTTCCACTACGCCGGCGCCCCATACGGTCCTGATCTCGCGGCACTGGTGCGCCTCGTGGAACAGGAGCGGCTGCACCCGGAGATCGGCCGGGTCGCCCACTGGACAGAGACCGCCGACACGCTGACCGACCTGCGAGAGCGCCGCATACGCGGCAAGGCCGTCCTGCTGACGAGAGGAACACGATGAGCATCGCCGAGTTCGCCGCCGCCCAGTGGACCCGCGCCACCGGCGCGGGCATCGACCCCTATGAGTACCGACGCGTCACCGACGGCCTCACCTCCGTTGCCGAGTGGGGGCCGGCCTTCCTGCAGACCGGGCACGCCTACCTCCAGCGTGCGGAGAAGGCAGCATCCTCCGTCTCGGCGGGCGAGCACCTGATGATGGCGGCCCGATGGTTCCACGTCGCCACCCTCGCGCCGTACGCGGAGGCACACCGTGCCGCCGTCGAGGCAGATCTCGCTCTGAGCCGAGCACTCACTGCGCTGGAACCCGATGCGCGGCACGTGAGCGGCGAGGGATTCACCGGCTGGCTGCGCGGCCCCGCAGACGCCCCCGGCACGGTGGTCGTCGTCCCTGGACTGGACTCGGCCAAGGAGGAGTTCCTCGATCTGGTGTCTTCGCTGCTGGCCAGGGGGCTTGCGGTGTTCGCGATGGACGGCCCCGGACAGGGCGTGCTCGCGGCCACGACGACCTTCAGGCCGGATTACGAGCAGGTCGTGGGCCGGGTCATCGACGCCCTCGGTGTCGCACGCATCGGGCTCGTCGGCCTCAGCCTGGGTGGCTATTTCGCGGCCCGGACCGCGGCGCTGGAGCCGCGCGTGGCGGCGGTCGCCACCGTCAGCGGCCCCTTCCGTCTCGACTGGGAGGAACTGCCCCCGCCGGTAAGGGACATCATGGCCCAACGCGCTGGAGGGGCCGACGCCGCCCGTGACTTCGCCCACCACGTGGACCTCGCCGGCCTGGCACCGCGCATCGCAGCCCCGCTGCTCGTCGTGGACGGAGGACAGGACGTCATTCCCGGCGTGACGAACGGCGAGCCCCTGGCCCGCCTGGCACCGCACGGCACCTACCTGTCCGTCCCACACGGCGATCACCTCCTGGGCAACGCACGGCCCGACTGGCTCCCCCACCTCACCGACCACATCACGCACGCCCTGACGGGAACACAGGCATGAACCGCTTCACCGGCAAGACCGTCCTCATCACCGGCGGAACCAGCGGCATGGGCCTGGCGACCGCACACCGCCTCATCACCGAAGGCGCCCACGTCGTCGTCACCGGCCGCACCCGCGCACGGGTGGACGCCGCCGTCAAGGAGCTCGGCCCGGGCGCCTCGGGAGTCGTCGCCGACACCACCGACCTCGGCGCGGTGGACGCGCTGATGCAGACGGTCCGCGACCGTCACGGCCATCTCGACAGCCTCTTCGCAAACGCGGGCACCGGCACGTTCCTGCCGTTCGAGAACATCACCGAGCAGGACTTCGACCACGGCGTCGACGTCAACTTCAAGGGAGTGTTCTTCACCATCCAAAAGGCACTGCCTCTCCTGGCCGACTCAGGTTCCATCGTCATCAACGCCTCCTGGACCCTCCATCGGGGCAACAGCGTCCTGACTCTGTACTCAGCGACCAAAGCCGCCGCGCACAACCTGGCCCGGACCCTCGCCGCCGCACTCGCCCCGCGCGGCATCCGCGTCAACTCCATCAGCCCCGGATACATCGACACCCCGGTGTACCCCTCCGCCGCACTGACCACGGCGGAGGCGAAGGCACTGACCGACGGAATCGTCGCAGGCCGCTTCGGACGCCCGGAAGAGATCGCATCGGCCGTGGCATTCCTCGCCTCGTCCGACGCGTCCTACGTCAACGGCCAAGACCTCGTCATCGACGGCGGCCTGATCGGCGCCGTACCCGCCTGAGGATCGGTCGCACACCCCCTCAGCCAGCCAGCCTCTCCCAGGGCTGCGCGGCTGACCGCCCTCAAACTTCAACCCTCAGCCGGACAGCACGGAACGACCTCCAACAGCGCATGCGCAGACCCAGGTCAGCGACTTTCGTCGGTGTCCCGGTGGACGGGACGTTAGGGCGTTTCCTTCAGATCATCTACCACCTCGGCTGCCCGGCACCATCTCCTCCACCGGGCAGCGCCTCAGCGGGCCCCGGTGGCCTTGGTCAGCGTTCGCAGGGCCCTTAGGAAAGCCTCCCGGTCGCCGGCGGGCAGTTGAGCGAGCAGGCGCTCCTCGTTCTCCTGGATGGCGGACTGGACGGTGTCCCGCAGTCGGCGTCCTTCTGGGGTGAGGGAGAGGAGACGAGCGCGACGGTCCTTGGGGTCGGGTACGCGGCGGATCAGCTCGCGCTCCGCGAGCGCGTCCAGGACGGCGATGATCCGGGTCTTGTCCGCGCCGATGGCCTCTGCCAGCGCGGCCTGCGTGCGGATGGGGGCCTCGTCGAGGTGAAGCAGGACGGCGTACGCCCACATGGTCAGGCCGTGGGCGTCGAGGACCGGCCGTTCCGCGGCCATCAGGGTGCGGCCCAGCGGCACGACCATCGCCGCGAGATCGGGGCGAGGCTCTTCGCTCGGGCTGGCGTTCTCGGACATGGACACGAAAATACCCGTTGACAAACCATGCGCTCGCACAGATCGTAAGCACATGCTTATTAACCCCGTGGGGATCGCCTTCGACGACCTGAGGCGTCTTCACGCCCGCGTGGTCCGCGACAGCGTCCGCCTGGTCACCCGCGTGACGCCCGGCGATTTCAACAGGCCCACGCCCTGCGCCGGCTGGGACCTGAAGAAGCTGCTCGACCACATGACGGCCCAGCATCACGGCTTCGCGGCGGCCGTCGAGGGCGACGGCGCGGACCCTGAACAGTGGAAGGTGACAGGCGGGGGATACGGGAAGGCTGCCGACCGGGTCGTCGCCGCCTTCGCGGCCGTCGACGACCCCGACCGTCCCTGCGTCCTGCCGGAGTTCGGACCCGGGGTGATCGTCAAGACGCGGCGCGCCCTCGGGTTCCACTTCCTCGACTACGTGGTGCACGGCTGGGACGTCGCCCACACCTTGGGGCTCCCGTACGCCCCGGCCCCGGACGTCCTCGACGCCGCGCTCCCGATCGCCCACGCCGTCCCCGACGGCGACTTCCGGCGCGCTCCGGGCAGCCCCTTCGCGCCCGGGCTCGCGACAGCCGCCGACGCCTCTGCCCTGGAACGGATCCTGGCGATGCTCGGGCGGCGCCCGGCGGATGCCGCGTGCTGAGGTCCACCTGGACGCCGGGCTCACTCCCAGGCCCCGTCACCGCGACTCCCGCACCCATCACGGTCACTGTTACAGCCTTCCGGCCCGACCGGATCGCCGACCTGCCGGGCATCTACGGCGCCGCCCGCGCGCTGGCGGCGCGATGGACCGAGCTGGAGGGCGCGTACGGCATGTGGCTCTGGGCGCTGCCCCTGTCCCGCCGTGTGGGCTCGGTCGCCGTCTGGCGCGACGAGAGGGCCCTCCAAGGCTTCGTCGCCTGGCCGTCGCACGTCGAGATCATGCGCGCCTACCGGGGGCGGGGGGTGCTGGCCACGACCGCCTGGCGGCTGGAGACGTGCGACCCGAAGCTCATCTGGGCCCACGCCCGCACGGTTCTCGAACACCCGCGGGGTTACGAGGTTGTGCGCGATTGAGGTCCGGGGTCCGTAGCCGAGGATGGCCCTATGCATGCTCTTATTGATCAACCCGAAGTCCGTCGGGTCTCGCGAGGCGAGTACCCCTTGTGGGACGAGGCTCTCGCGGTCCTCAACCAGGACTTGGCCGTGACTCTTCCTGAGCAGGGACCTCTGCAACTGCTGGCCCAGCCTTCCTACGAGGCAGGCGAACCGGAGTATGTCTACGTTGCCCTGGCCAACGGCGAGTGGCACGGCAGTCATTTGTACCCGAAGACGCCAGAGGACTCTGCTCATGCCTTGGCGATCGTCGCCGACGCCGCCCAGGACACCGTCGCTGAGCGTCTGTGGCAGGCGTGGCCCCTGTGTGTCGAACACGACCTGGGCATGCATACGCGCGCCGTGGAGGGGCTGCTCTCCTGGTGGTGCGCCGGGAGGCGGTCGGGGGGCGGGCCGGGCCACATCTGTGCGGCCGTGGGCGCGCTCGACAGTTTCTGAGGGCCGTGACGTGAGGGGGGCTGTGCGGATTGGATGTTGATGTGACGCAATACCTTGGTCGCACCGCCATGTCCCATCCCGTCTTCACCGGCCTTCAGCCCCGTCGACTCGGGCCGCTGGTCGGCGAGTTGGCTCATGCGTGGATGGCCTCTGAGGAGGGCCGACTACACAACCGCAGGGGTCGCGGCCGTCTGCGGGCAGCCGGGGCCGGCCGGAACCATCAGTTGGTGTTCATCGACCGGATCATCGTCACCCTGGTCGTCCTGCGGTTACAGCTTCCTCATTCAGCTCTGGCTGTGCTCTACGGCGTGGACCGCTCCACGATCACCCGCGCCGTCCATGAGATCCGTCCGCTGTTGGCTGCCCGGGGCTTCGCTGTGCCAGGACGCCTCGACCTGCGGCTTCGCACGTTGGAGGACGTTTTCGCCCACGCGGCGGCCGAAGGCGTGGAACTGAGGTTGGACGGTACCGAGGTCCGGGTGCGCCGCCCCGGGGCGAACAGACCAGGACGGCGCGCGTTCGTCTCGGGGAAGATGCGGCAGAACACCAAGAAGGCCACCGTCGTCACCGACGAGCGGGGCCGCACCCTTTGGGCTGGCGCGTTCCGGCCCGGCCGCGTGCACGACCAGACAGCGGTGAAGAGCGTGGGCATCTGCGACCTGTTCGAGCGATACCCGCGTCAGGGCTAAAGTCGATGCCGGCTACCAGGGACTGGCCAAGCAGTTCCCCGACCAGGTCCAGGCCCCGCCCCTGAAGCCGAAGAAGCATGCCCCGCCGGGGCCCTCGAGGCGTGGGATGCCGGCCGCCGCCAGCAGTCATCAGAACGAATCTGCGTCGAGCACGCCAACGCCGAGCACAAGCAGTGGCGGACACTCCAGCGGTACCTCGGACGCCGCGAGTACTTCGACGAAAGCTACTTGGCGGTGGCCGGCCTGGTCTCCGATCGCACCGCCAAGAGGTGAGCACCCACCCGACAACCTGCCAGGCCAACATGCCCCGACCTCAATCGCGCACAGCGTCGTTAGACAGTTTCTTTTGGACTATCTCGCCGACCTGGCTCTGTTCACAAGAACGGACAGCAGATGTTCGCCACTTCGGGAGGCACCAAGGATTCGAACAGTCCGCAGCCTACGACGTGCAGGACGGAGCGTTCAGTCCCACCAATCGTCGCCGGTGCGCCAACGCCGCACCCACTCCGCGAAGCCCCATGCCTGGTCGCCGGGCACCGGGACGGCGCCGACGTCGGCGACCATCCACACCTCGCCGCGGCGGGGGCCGGTGGTCAGCAGAAGCCAGAACGACTGCCCGTCCTCGGACCCGAGAACAATGGACCCCTTGTTGAACGTGGCGTCGATCCGCAGGTCCTCGGGGCCGACACTCTCATCGTCCTCCCAACTCCACGCTGCCTCCAGGGGGAACGGTTCCCCTGGCTGACGCGGGCCGAGGTCGGGCCACGTGTCGGGCAGCCAGCCGAGCGGCTGGAGACCGCCATCGCCGGCGGGACCCAGGCTCGACCCGTTGCTGACCTCCGCGATGAAGGTCCTGTACGGCTCCGGCAGGACCACCTCGTTCTCGTGCTCCCACTCCGCGACGGCTTCATGCCCGAGCGCCGGCTCGCGCCATTCCGGCGGGAAGACGGAGCGCAGGAAATCGAGAGTGGCTTCAACGGGACGCTGATCACGGGTGTCTGTCACGGCAGCATGCTGACAGAAGGGGCTGACAGCCCATCGCGGCCGCCTCTCTCCGGAGCCGCGCCGCCCCAGGCCATGAACATCGAACAGGGCCGAAGGCAGACGCCTCCCGAAGTGGTGAACATGTGCTGTCCGTTCTCGTGGACAGAGCCACCGACCAGATGAAGATGGCGGCGAGGTAGATGGTTGCGGTCTTGTCGTAGCGGGTGGCGAGGTCGCGCCACTGCTCGAGCTTCGACGGTGTTGCGCTGTTTGTATGTCTCGCGGTCAAAAGCCGGCGGACGGCCGCCGAGGCGGCCGCGGCGTTTGCGGTTCGCGGCCTGGTCGGCCGACTGCGGAATCACCGCTCTGATGCCGCGCCGACGAAGAGCGGGCGTGCCCGGTGAGCTGGAGGGCGATCTGCTCGTAGACGCGGGGTTCGAGGTCCGGGTCGTTCCATGCGAGGACGGCGGTGACGAGTGCCTCGTGCGGGGCGCGGTCCAGGGGAGTTCGGCCTCGATCAGGCCGTCGGGGTCGTGGAGCACGACGTGGGTGTCGTTCATCGGGTGCCCGCCGCGTCGTCGTCCTGGTCGTGGTCGTCGGTGTCGGCGTCCGGGGCCTGGACGGCGAGGAAGCGGGCGTAGCCGCGTACGGCGCGCTCCAGCAGCGCGGGTGAGGGCCGGCCGAAGTCGGGCGGCTGGAGGCCGGGGCCTTGTGGCGCGGGGCCGGGGGGTGTGGGCGCGCTCATGGGCACCGCCTCCGTTGCTGGGGTGCGTCGGTGTCGTTCAACGCTACGGAGGCCGCCGCTCCGTCCTCAACGAAATTGCGGGTAATTGCGGAACTTCACCCCAAGGCGTCGATCGCGGCCCGGATGAGGTCGCGAGCCGCGTCGCCGTAGACGGCCATCTCCGCCAGGCCGGCGAACGCCTTCGCGTAGTCGGCGACCTCGCGCGGCTGCGTCACCTTGATCTCCGCCGTCAGCGTCTCCACCACGGCCACGGTGTCGTCGTGGAGGTAGAACGCCTCCAGCGGCCACACGGTGCGCTGCGCGGTGAACGGGATGATGCCCAGCGAGACCGAGGCGAGCGGCATCACCGCCAGGAGGCGGCGCAGCTGCCCGCGCATCGCCTCGGGGTCCGCGGTGCGGAATCGCAGGACCGACTCCTCCATGAGCACGACGTACCGGTGTCCGCCCTCGTAGAGGAACCGGGAGCGCGCCACCCGGGCGGCGACCGCTTCGGAGACGTCGTTCGGCGTGCCTTGGAACGTCGTGATCTGCCCCATCAGGGCGGTAGCGAAGGCCGGCGTCTGGAAGAAGCCCGGGGGCACGTTGGAGACGTAGACCCGGCAGACGCGGGTCCGCTCGTGCAGGGTGTTCCAGTTCTGCTGGACCTTGCGCATCCCGTCCTTGTGCAGGCGGCGCCATTCCAAGTACATCGAGTCGACGGCGCGGGCGGTGGCGATGAGGTCGTCGGCCTGGTCGTCCGCACCGCACGCCGCGCACCAGGCGCGGATGTCCGCGTCGGAGGGCGGGGCGTCGCCCTTCTGGATGCGGGTGGTCTTCGCCGGGTGCCAGCCGCACCGGGCGGAGAGCTCCTTCCCGGTGAGGCCGGCGTCCTTGCGCAGGTGCTGCAACCGCACGGCCAGCGCCCCGCGGGCTGCCTGTGCACTGGACGATGGGGATGCGCTCATGGGGCTGCTCAGGGGCCTAGACGGTGTACTTCTCGTGCGGGATGCCGCGCTCCCAGACCATCTCGAACGCCGTGGCGCACAGCGCGACGGCGGCCGGGGCGGTGGTGCGCTCCTTGCCGTCCGCTGCCCAGTCGCCGGTGCCGGTGAAGTGGTGGAACTGCACGATCCGGTCGTCCAGGAGCCAGAAGTCGTTACCGGGCAGCGCGATGTCGGAGGCGCGGCGGCGGGGCAGCCAGCGCACGTCCTCCCCGGCCTCGAGGTTGAGCGGAGTGATGGCGTGCTCGTAGCGGATGTAGTCGGTGACCGGCTCGGAGACGATCCGCGCGCGGCGCATCACCACGCCGCGGGCGACCGCGTCCTTCACCAGTGGCATCCACTGGGGCCAGAACGCGCGGCCGGGGTCGAGGTTCGGGACGCCGGTGCGCAGGAAGGCGGCGTAGTCGTCCGTCTCGTCACCGACGGCGTAGACGTCGCGCATCTCCAGGTGGACCGCCGTGTGATGGGTGTCGGCGAGCAGCTCAGCGAACGTCGCGGTGTTCAGCTGCTGCGCGTTCAGCGGCATCGCACGCCTCCCTCAGAATCTGCACCATGCGGAACGGAATCCGGATCACCCGCTCGTGCGCGGGGATCCCCGTCTTGTGGCCGGCCACCCACTCGGTGGAGCCGACCAGGGCCTTCAGGAGGGCGTCGGCTTCCTCGCCCTGGAGGACCAGGTCCGCGCTCTCCTCTTCCACCCACACCGTCGGTGATCCCTCGCCGCCGGTGTTGGGGTCGATCCCGACGAACCGTAGCGTCATCGCTTGCTCCCCTGTGAGTCGGTTGCGCGTAGTTGCGCGACGACCGTCCCGCGCCGGGGTAGCGACGTCAAGGGTGCCGATCGCGGCCGCCGGGACGACGTCCGGTCCGTCCAGGTGACCAGGGCCCGCAACTGCGGTGTCGGCCCAAAGACGCTTCGTGTGAGTGCTCACTCACGCGTGTTCCGCTTACGGGAACCGATGTTCATCGACGGTGAAGTCTTCTCCAACCGCCATACGGTGAAGTGGGGTTCTTACTCGTCTGCTCACGTTGTCAAGCACGGTCAGTGCCCAGTCGTTGCGCTGCACCAGACAGCGCCGGATCTTGCGATCAATGCTGTCTAGCTGTTCGCGCCTCTCGTCGATCGGGCGTAGCGCGGCGTGCTTGATTTCACTCGTGGCCCATTGCAGGGCGGAAAACATTGTCTGGGTCGTTGTCTTGATGACCCCTGTTCCCGTGGTGGGGATACCTAGGTGAGTGAGGTCGGCCAGTTGCGACCGCAGTTGCTCGGAGTGACGAGTTGCCTCCGTCTCGAAAGCAGCAAGGTCAAGTCTTTCGTGCAGCAGGTCGTCGTATGCGCGCCGCAGGAGGTCGGTCCAGACGTCGATGGTCGTGCGTGCGCGAACATAGCGGTCAAGGTGCATGCTGGCTTGCTCTTCAGCCCGAATGCTCTGCTCACCGTGCTGTCGACGCCGCTCCACCTGAAGGGGACCAAAGTAGGCCGCCCCGGCGCCGGCCAGAGCCCCTACTAAGCCACTTATCACGCCTACCACGGCCGCATCCATGAGTCTCCCCGCAACTTGAACTGCCGCGTCGCCCCATCTTCCCCGTCATGGCATCAAGCGCGAAACCTGATCGTCAGAACCCGACCGCAGTCCCCGGGCAAGAGCTGCACGCGCTCGCGTCCGTCAAGGTTGAATGACACGCGGTCAAAGCTCGGTGGCAGGGGACACCGGCCACCGCGTGATGGCGTGGGCGCAGCGTCGTTGGACGGTGCGCCCCCTGAGCCGGGCCCGGGGGCATGGCTGATTCCCCGGGGCCCGTGGTGTGCCGAGTCGGTGTGCCGAGTCGGGTGTTGGTCGTCGTCGACCGGGGCCGGGGCCGTCGGCGACGTCGCCGCTGGGGTTGCGTCGCCCGGGTCGGCGGGCTTGAGACCTCAGGCGTCGGTGACGAAGTCGCGGCCGGAGCCGGGGCCGGAACGGGCACGGCCGTGGTCGCTGTGGTGCTCCAGGCGTCGGCGAGGGCACCGTGGCCGTCGTGGGCCTGACGTCGGTGGCCCCTGGTCCTCGGACGGGGGAGGGGGTGAAGACCAGGGGCCACCTGCCGTGACAGGGCATCGACAGACGTCAGCGGTCCTTGACTCAAGGACCCGCGGACACCGGTGCACGCTGTCGCCCAGTCAACGTCGCCACCCGCCAAAGGGTCACGCTCTCGTCCATCCAAGCTCGCGCAGCGTAGGAAGGCCGCTTCAGGCCGACGGGGGCAGTCCGAACAGGGCGTCCGTGCCGGTCAGGGTGAGCAGTCGCCTCACGATCGGCGCCTTCGCCTGGGTCAGCTCAAAGGAGATCCCCCACCGCAGGGCCGTGTCCCTCGCCTGCATCAGCGCGCCCAGCCCGGAACAGTCGCAAAAGGTCACCCGGGACAGGTCCACCACCATGTGCCGCGCTCCGTCCACGTGGAGGGACCGGTCGACGATTTCCCGCAGGTCCTCGGCCGTGCCGAGGTCCAGCTCACCGAAGGTCGACAGCGTGATCGTGTCGCCGTCGTCGGTGATGACCGACTGGAACCGTTCGAAGTCGTTCATGACCGGCCTCCTCCCAGGGCCAGGACGACGGAGACGGGAACGCACCGCCTCATGGGACAGTCCCGCCGCACGGCCGATCCGCGGCTGCCCCCAACCGCGGCGGGACGCCGCGCCATCGATGCATCGATCGCGGCCTCCCTCACCTGGCCAAGCTCGTCCTGCAGCCGAACAGCGGACGCAGCAGCACGCCGGGTGGGAGCTGCCCAAGAGCCCGGCAGAACCACTCCGCCTCAGCCACCATGGCTTCGGTCTCCAGACGCCCATCCATGACCTGCGCCTTGCCGCTCGCCTCAGGTGTCTAACGACTTGAACGTAGTCCGATACGTGAATTCTGTCGCGCCATAGACAGGCAAACCCTGCGATGACCCGGGCCCTTTCTGGTCCGGCCTGAGCGACAACCGCGTCACCTCCGCCAGCACCTCGCGTCGGGTCAGCCGGGCCAGGTGCCGGTCGCGCCCCGGGTGGCGGTGGCGCCGGCACGGTCGACGGCGGCCTTGACCCCAGCGAAGATCGCGCCCTGCAGGGTCGCCGCGAGGAGGACCTCACTCCAGGTGCGTTCTTCGTCGGTGGCGTCGGGGGCATCCTCTTCGTGCCCGAGCATCTTCCACGCCTGTTTGAACAGCGCTCCAGCGAGCATGCCGCTGACAGCGCCCAGGGCCAGACCGACCGGCTTGTAGGCGATCTTCGAGGCTTTCACCAGCTCATCCCTTCCTGCGACGGCACACCAACCAGACAACGGCAGCGCCGGCCGCCGCGGCCAGCAGCGCGGTGCGGTTGCCGCGGGCCGCCTGGGCGGTCTGCGCTGCCTTCTGCCGCACCGGTTCAGGGGCCTTGTCCTGCCAGATATGCCCCGCCTGCGCCGCGCCGGTGCGGGCCTGCTCGGCCGCGTGCGCCGCCTTGTCCTTCACCGGATCGGGCAGCTTGTCCACCACCTGGTGCGCGACGGCGGCCGCCTTTGCTTTCAGCTCGCCGGACTTCACGGCAGCCTGCTGGCGAACCTCGGTCGCCTTCTGCTCGGCGCGGGCCTTGACGTCCGCCTTGTCCGCCAGGGCCTCGACCGTCTCCCCGAGCTCTGCGCGAGTCTGCTCGACCTGCTCACGCAGCTCCTGCGGGCTGGAGGCGGTGGTGGGCTCGTCGTGCGGCTCGGTCATCGCTGTGCACTCCCCTTGATCTCGGCCACGTCGGCCTTGACGCTGTCGATGGTCTGCTCCGGCGCCGGCGGCGCGGCCTGGCTGACCTGCTTCTTCCCCATCAGCGCCATCACCGCGGCGATGACGCCGAGCACGGCGGTGACGATCAGCGCGGCGGCCCACACCGGCAGCGACACCGCCACAGCGGCGATCGCGGTGGCCACCAGCGCCTGCAGCGTCAGGAAGCCGACCAGGCCGGCGCCGCCGAACAGGCCGCCGCCCTTGCCGTACCGCTTGCCCTTCTCCTTCATCTCCGCCTGCGCCAGCCTCATCTCCCCGCGCACCAGCTCGGTCAGCTGCTGCGAGGCACGCTGCACCAGCTCACTCACCGGCTCGGCGCCGGAATCGGTGCCGTTCCTGGATTGAGCCTGGGACGGTGGCACGTGCGACACGGCGCTCACCTCCCGTCAGATCTCGTTCGGGGCGGCCAGGCCGCGCCCAGCCATGTGCTGAGCGGGCGAGTACCCCGACCGGCCGGGATCTACGGCCAGTGGCGCAGCAGCAGGTACGGGGCGCGTCGGGTGAGGCAGGCGGCGGCCAGGCCGATGGCGGCGCCAGCGACGACGTCGCTGGGGTAGTGGGCGCCGCTCTGCACCCGTTCGACAGCCACCACGGCCGCCGGCACCGCGCACAGGCCACCGGCCAGGGGCCACGTCGGAGCGACGGCGGCGGTGAACGCCACGGCGGCCGCCGTGTGCCCGGAGGGGAAGGAAGACGAGTCAGGGCGGTCTTCCACCTCGTCGTGCGGGATCCAGTCCTTGGGGGGCCGGGGCCGGTCGGCCATCTGCTTGCACACGCCGTTGGACACCAGCTGCGCCACCACGACAGCTGCCAGGCCCGCGGCTGCCGCCCTGCGGCCGCGCCGGCCGCCCAGCCAGACCATCGCCGCGGCCGCCCCGCACCACAGCTTGGTGCCTTCCGCCACCTCCTCGACAACCGACAACGTTCTCGCCGCCCCGGACGGGATACGGGAGGCGGCCTGTTTCGGTCAGCAGCCGATCCGCGTCACGCATTCCCTGGAGCAACCTCATGGAAGCCTGTTACCCCAGGTCACCGGCATGCACCCGAGATCGATTGTGTCTTCACCCATTGTCCAGGCGGCGCCGGTCCTGCTCGTCCCACTTACGGGTGTCGCGCGGCTGGGTGTAGGGCTCGGCCTGTGGCGGATGGCCGCCGGCGACGGCCCGCTGCCGGGCGGTCTCGGCGTCGACCTCCAGGCCCAGCAGGATCGCCAGGTTGCTGATCCACAGCCACACCAGGAAGACGATGACGCCGGCCATCGTGCCGTAGGTCTTGTTGTAGGAGGCGAAGTTCGCGACGTAGACCGCGAAGGCGGCGGAGGCGATCATCCAGATGACCAGGGCAAGGAAACTGCCCGGCGTGATCCACCGAAAGCCCTTGATCTTCGCGTTCGGGCTCGCCCAGTACAGGATCGCGATCATGACCGTGACCAGGACGACCAGCACCGGCCATTTGGCGATCGACCACACCGTCAACGCCGTGTCGCCGAGCCCCAGCGCTGTGCCCACCTGGCGGGCCAGGCCACCGCTGAAGACCACGATCAACGCGCTGATCACGGCCAGGACCAAGAGAACCACGGTCACGCCGAGCCGCACCGGCAGGATCTTCCACACCGGGCGACCCTCGGGCATGTCGTACACCGCGTTCGCCGCGCGGATGAACGCCGCGACATATCCGGACGCCGACCACACCGCGAGCACCAAGCCGACCAGGGCCATGATGGAGCCGATCCCGGCATTGCCCTGCAGCTGCTTCACCGCGCCCGTCAGGATGTTGCGGACCGAGCCGGGGGCGAACTGCTGGAGATTGGTCAGCACCTTGTCTGTGGTCGACTTGCCGGTGAGGCCGAGCAGGGAGACCAGCGCCAACAGCGCCGGAAACAGGGCCAGCACCCCGTAATAGGTCAGCGCCGCCGCCCGGTCCGTCAGCTCGTCATCCTTGAACTCCCGCAAGCTGCCCTTCAGCACCCTGCTCCAAGACCCCCTCGGCAGCTTCGACAAAGCCTGCGGCTGCCGCCGCTCCACCTCGGGGGCCGGCCCGGCCTCTTCCGGCGTCGGCGCCTCATCACCGGCAGCATGGTTCTTTCGCCCAGGAAGACGCAGCTTCACCATGCGCGCCGAGTACCCCCGCCACCCACCCCTACCACGGCTCCCCCAGCTGGCTCCCCCAGCCTCGGGCAGGACACTGCGGTGGGCGCCGTTGAGCAACGATCCATACGGATACACGCACTTGACGGGTGTTGGTCTGAATACTGCTGTCAGGCCCGGTAAGTGCATTCTCAGCAGAGCCCGGCTTGGGGGCGGCATGAGGCCCGTTGGGTGGGCAGGATGGGGGCATGGCAGCCCACCTGCGCTGTGACGACGTCCTGCTCCTTATTGGCGACCAGCAGATCGCCGTGGAGGCTGACCTGGGCGTGTTCATGCCGGACACGGGGTTGTGGGGTGGCGTCCCGCGTCGTGTTCCAAGCTGGGCGGCAGATGCCATGCGAGACGCTGAGGCGCGCCTGCGTTTCCCGAGCGGCCAGAAACGCCGGATCCGCCCCCTTGCCACCCCCGACGACGAAACGTCGGTCCCATTCATCGGCGAAGGAGAAACCCCGTTCTGAAGGATGCTGAGACCCAGGTCGTGCAACTAGCGCTTTGGGTCATACGGGGGAGAATTGATGTTGGGGCCCCTCAAGCGTTCTGCCCGGTGTTGAGCCCTTGTGATCGGGTAGAACGTGGCGCCTGTCGTCGGCTCCGATTCGGCATGACTCAGCCGGTTCGGGGCGAGCGGCGCCGGGCACGCGCTCGTGGTCGCGGACGTCGCGGCGGGCGTTCATCAGCCGGCCCAGCGTCCACTCGACCGGCCCGCAGTGGGGGACGGCGCAAATCGCCCGCAGGCGGAGGCGCCCATCCGTCCGCGCACACACCGTGCGCATCTCGGGGTACGGCGGGAGGCTGGCGTCATGGCCAGCGAGCGCCCAGTCGTGATCTACCCGCCCAACGAGCACGGCGGCCGCCGCGTCCGCATCAGCGGAGAGAGCGTCGGCACCGCCTACATGCTTAACGACATCGCGGTCTTCATGGAGCGGGCAGGCCTGGCACAGTGGTGGGACGAGATCGATGTGACCGCCGACACCGAGATGATCGAGTGGATCGGCGGTGACCCGCAGGTGTGGGGCTAGGCGCAGCACTCTCTCCGACCAGGCATGATTCCCAATTGTTCGGGTATCACCCGAATAGAGCCTTGGCGTCAGACATCAGGCGACACCCTGCCAGGCCCGGTCATCAGCAGGCGTTACCGGCTGCTGGGAAAGGAGACCACAGTGGTTGCCCTTGGCGTCATCCTCCTCGTCGTCGGGTTCGTCCTGCACATCGGCATCTTGTGGACGATCGGGATCATCCTCCTCGCGATCGGACTCATCCTGTTCGTCCTCGGCTCCATCGGACACGCCGTCGGAGGCCGACGCCACTACTGGTAGGCGCAGCGTCTGGTAGGTGCCGCTGACTGGGGTAGTCGGCGGGTGCGTGCCCCGCCCGCTGCCGCGAGGGCTGCCCGGCAGTGGCCGTCACCGCCACCAGGGCGGTGGCGGTGGCGGAAGGCGCCTACTTCTTGTCCGGGATGGTGTCGTCGATGACGATCTCCGGCTCCGGGTCGTTCGGGCTGCTGGCGGCCTTGATCCGGTCAATGGCGGGAGCGACGGCGTCATACACGCGGCTGGACGCGGCGGTGTTCTCCCTGGTGCCGTTGAACTTGGACGGGTGCGCGTTGGCGTCGAGTTCCTTGAGGTAGGCCACGAGGTTCGTCCCGGTCATCGTGACCCGGACCAGCCCGCGCCCTGCGCGCGGCCCGGTGGAGATCTCCGACACCGTGGCCTTCACGGTGTTGTTCCCGCCATCGGGCTTGGTCTCGTTCCACAGATCTTTCGAACACACGAGGGTGACCCGGGCGATGCCGGCGGCCTTGCTGAGCCGTTCGTCGTGTCCGGGCGGGGACTGAGTGCAGCCGGCCAGAGCGAGAACGACGAGGAGCACCCCGGCCCCAACTACGCGCTGTACGGGGGAAGTCAGTGGCATTTTCACCACGACATCCTTGAGCAGTGATCCACATGGATATGCGCACTTGCCTGATTTCGGCCGAAACGCTGCGGTCAGGCCGGTAATCGCACGCCCGGCCCTCAGTGCTTCCTGACCCGGCCCCGGTCAGCGCGTAGAGATTCGGTACGCGCTGACCCACTCCCGCGGCCGGCAGGCCGCAGGCCGACTGCGTCGCGGCGTGACTTCACCAAACGCGCGGTCGTTGAGAACGCGGGATCAACTCCATACAGCGGGCCCCGGATGTCATGGCCGATTCCCCGGGGCCCGCAGCTTTCTCACCTCACGTCGTCGATGCCTGTCCGGCGGGTGGCGCTCTCCTACACCCGCAATAGACTGGAATAGCCGGTTCTGAGATGGATCGGAGGGTGTGATGATCCCCGGCCGCCGCCGATGGCGGTCCCCACGGCGGTGGCCGACGGGAGCAACCACCCGCTTCCAGTCCTATCCGGCCGAGGAACCCTCATCAGAAGGGGACAGCCCCTTCACCGAGGAATGGCACGGACGACGCGTCACCGAAGGCCGCAAGCGGACGGATACGGCGCTCCTGTCCAGAGGACAGGCGCAGGCGCGCCTCATCGGCCCTCTTCACGGCAGCCGCCAGGTCCTGGGAAAGGTCGCGCAGGACGCCGCCCCACACTCCGGTTTCCGGCAGGAACAGCCCCAGGTCGACGTCCACCGCGATCTGCTCTCCGCCGAGGAGCAGCAGCGCATCGTCACAGCGCAGCTGAAAGAGCGTTTTATCCCGCCAGGGCTGTTTGAGAAGTGAGGGCGTTCGCGGGCGAATGACGCGATTCAACGCTTGCGGCTGGGACTCCACTCGTAGGCCATGGGAGCCGTCTCTACGACTTCACTCGGCCAGGTTTCTCGAACGCGCTCAAGTCGCTGGTGATGCTCCTGGATCCAGGTCTCCTGCGGCTGGAGCCAGAGCATTGCGGTGAGGCGGTCGGGGTCGTCAACGGTCACGGACAAGGAACGGTCCTCGTGCATGTGGAAGACGAGACTCAGTCCGCGGTCGCCACCGATGCTCGCGTCCGTGCCCGGCGCGAGGCGGGCCAGGTCGCGCTGCCAGGCGTCGAGGTCCTGTTGGAACAGGAAGAGTTCAAGCCGAGCGTCAACGAAGTCGGCGGAGGCCAGGACATCGGCCCGGAGGATGTCGTGGCCGGTCAGCACCCCCGGCTGGTAGCGGCCAGTCACTCGGACGACGCAGCGGTTGCCGTCTGCATCTTCCAGGTGGATCAGGTCCACTGCGTCCGATTCGGTCACCGCTGGCCTCTCTCTCGTGATGGTCATGTGCATCCTCTCGCAGCTCCTCCGCGAGCCGGGGCGCGTAGCGCTGCTGTCCGGAACAAACGGGGAGCCCCGGTGCATCGGCGGGTTCTGCCGATGCACCGGGGCTCTCTCTTGTCCGGGTGTTTCCTTCAGCGCCTGCCGGCCGCGTGGGCCACCGAGCGTATGTGCTGCCGTTCGGTCACACCGGGACGGTTACGCCGCGTAGAGCATGGCGATGCCGCAGGCGATGGCGCCAGTGACGAACACGACCGCGGCGGTCGCCTCCCAGGCCTTGTCCTTGGACAGCCGGGCCCGTCCGTAACCCAGCGTGGCGAGCCCGCCGACGAAGGGCAGCGCGGCCGCGATGAGCATGACGGCCCCGGCGCCTGCGGACGCGCTCTGCGTGGGAGTCGGCTCTGTGAGGAGCTGCTGCGCCCCGTTGAGCGCGAGCGGCAGGAGCGCGAGGAGTGCCGGGAACGCCGACACGATGAGCATGACGGCGGTGGCCAGTGCTCCGCGTTCCTCCCGAGGGGGGAAGGTGTTGATCACGCTTCTTCTCCTACCAGACGCCGTACAGGGAAGTGTAGAAGGCGATGTTGGAGGCGAACAACGCCCATACGCCCTTGGCGAAGATGTTGCTGTTGAGCCAGGAGCAGGGCTTGTTCCTGTTGCACCAGGTGTTGTCCGGTCCCCAGGCCGAGACGTTCATCTTGATCGTCCCCCAGCTCTTGTAGAAGGAGAACTTGATGGTCTTGCCCCGGCCCTCGACGTGGCCGGGCAGGGACAGGAACTTCCAGTAGGTGCTGCCGAGCGCGGTGACCCGGACCGGGCCCTTGCCGTAGGCGAGGTTGCAGCGCTCTCCATAGCTGAGGGTGGCACCGCAGCCGCTGAGGGGGAACACCCAGAAGTGGTGGGTGATCCAGCGGAAGACCGTCGAGGTCGAACTCCAGTAGAACCCGAGGTTGTAGGTCGCGGAGTAGGAGTAGGCGCCGCTGAGGTCGGTGCAGGAGACCGGGTTGCCCCGGCAGTACTCGTAGCTGTTGTCGTTGCCGCCGCTGACCGGGTCGGTCTGGAGGAACCGCCCCTGGGTCGGGTCGTAGAGGCGCACACCCATGAGGGTGGTGCCGGACGGGGTGCTCGCGTCGCGCTGGTAGCCGCCGAGCCAGCCGTAGCGTGCGGCCTGACCCGACTGCTGGGCGTTGCCGTACTCGTCGTAGGCGTAGGCGACCGGTGCCTGGGTGGTGTCCAGCGGAAGCTGGAGGGTGACGTCGCCGTGGACGTCCGTCAGCTGCAGGATGGTTCCTCCTGCGGCGGCGGTGATGGCGGCCAGCGTGCCGTCCTGGCCCGCGACGTTGCGCTGGACCGTGTTCGCGGTGGCGTCCTTGATCCAGCTGGGGCTGTCGTCGTCCGAACCGTAGTGGTTGGTGGTGTCGGAGACGACCGTCCAGGTGTTGTCGGCGTTCTTGTGCTGGGTGGTGGAAGCGGCCAGGCGGCCCGCCGCGTCACGGTTCCACGTCTGCTGCGTGGTGCCTGACGTCTGCTGGCGGACCAGGTCGTTGGCGTAGTAGCTGATGGTGGTGCCGTCGGCCTGCGTCAGGGTGCGGCCGAAGGCGTCGTAGGTGGTCCCGGGTGTGACCAGGCGGTTGGCGCTGTCGTAGGTGCTGGTGGTGTGCTGTGCTCCCGTGCTGGTGCAGTCGGCGCCGACGGCGCTGGTGGAGACGTCGAGGCCGGTGCGGTTGGTGTTGCCGTCGAAGGTGTAGGTGCGTCGGGTGCAGATTCCGTCGTCGGCGGAGTCGTCGGTGCGGATGAGGCGGCCGAGTGCGTCGTAGCCGTAGTTGCGCTCGTGGATCTGCCCGGCGTTGTCGACGTCGCTGACGATCAGGCCCTGGCCGGAGCGGCCGATGGCGTCCGAGGCGATGGTGGTGCCGTCGCTGTCCCGTACGTAGGTGCGGGAGGTGACTGCTCCGGTCTCGTCGTAGTCGGCCTGGAGGGTGTACCCGCCGGGCAGGTGCTCCTGGGTCAGGTTCCCGTCGGCGTCGTAGTCGGCGCTGAAGGTGCCGGCGACCGAGTCGGTGCGGGAGGTCTCCAGGCCCCGGGGGTCCTTGGAGGTGTCGTAGGTGTAGGTGGTTGAGGAGGGGGCGGAGTCCGTGGTCTTGGTCGGACGGTCCAGGGTGTCGTAGTAGGTGCGGGTGGTGTTGCCCGTGCCGTCGGAGTAGGAGATCTCCCGTCCCAGCTGGTCGACGGTGCGGGTGACGGTCTGGCCGCTGGCGCTGATGGAGGCGACGCTGCCGTTGGCGGCGTCGTAGGTGGTCGTGGTGTCCGCGACCGCGGTGCCTGCGCCTCCGGCGATGGTGGTCTTCACGGCGCGTCCGGCCTCGTCGAAGGACCGGGTCACGGTGCGGGTGGCGCCGTTGGCCGTCTCCGTCACCTTCGAGACGTTGCCCCACCGGTCGTACTCATTGGTCTTGGTGGGGAGCTGGACGGGGTTGCCGTTGCCGCCCGTGATGTCGGCGACCGGGGCGGTGGAGCAGATGAGACCGGCCCATTCCGGCCGTCCCTGGCACGCGCCGCTGCCGGCGGCGCTGTAGTAGGTGGTGGTCGTGGTTGAGGCGTCGGTGCCGGTGGAGCCGGGCAGCGTGGTCTTGGTGATGCGGCCCTGGCTGTCGTAGGTCGCGGTGCGCTTGACCGCGAGTCCGCCCGGATCCTGGACGGTGGAGGTGACGACGCCCTTGGTCCAGTCGTAGGTGGTGGCCGTCGTCTGGACGTCGGCCATCAGGCTGGGCCAGGACCGCAGTACGGCACCGATGGTCTGCTTGGTGACCTGGTCGGCGATGACGGCGGTGCCGTCGGTGGGACGGCCGCTGTCGTACTCCTTGCGGGTCTGGGTGCGGGCAGTGGCCTGGCTGCCCGCTTCGGCGACGGTGGTGGTGCCGTCGGTCAGCTTGGCCACCAAAGTGGTGCGGCGCAGGGGCGCGTCGGTCTCCACTTCCCGGATGCCGTCGCTGTCGTAGACGGTGGTCGTGGACAGCAGCTGGGCCCGTTCGGCCGAGGTCAGGGCGTTGATGCCGAGGTCGGTGAGCTGGGCGCGCTCTGCGGTTCCGGTGCCGAGGGCGAGTTCGCGGGCGCCCGCCGACAGCGTGCGCACGATGTTGCCGAACTTGTCGAACTCGGTGGTGCTGATGTGGTGCCCGGGAGCGGCGACGTTGACCTGGCGCCCGGAGGCGTCGACGTAGTGGATGGTGGCTCGGGCGTAGTCGCCGCTGCCGAGCGTGGCGCCGTCGTTGGCCGCCGGGGTCTGGTCGGCAGGGAAGATGGCCGTGGCGTCGGTCGGGGCGTCGTTCTGGCCCCACGTGGCGAGGGCAGCGGCGCCCAGGTTCTCGGGAGCTGCGCTACCGGTGAGCGGGACGCCGTAAACGATGGAGGTGGTGGCTGTGCCGTTGGTCTGGTCGGCGCTGCCCGGGATGAGGCTGGCGCGGGAGATCTTCAGGAGCATGCCGTCGCCGGCGGCCGGGTTGGAACCGGCGCTGCCGTAGGTGAAGGCCCACGGGAGCTGACCGGTCGGCGTCAGGGTGGCGATCCGCCCCGCGCTGTCGTAGGTGTAGGCCGTCTTCAGCGGGGAGGCGAGCCTGGGGTCCCAGGCCTCGCGGAGCCTGCCCTGGTCATCGTATGCGTACGCGGTCACGTTCACCGCGGTTGCGTTGGCCGCGCCGGGGACCGTCGACCACAGGCGCAGCCCGGAGACCTGGTCCTTCACGTCGCCGAGCGCCACAGCGGTTGCGGTGGTCGTGCCGGCGTAGACGAACTCCAGCACCCTGCAGCCCTTGGTGGACGGGGTGGCGGCACAGGTGCCGGCGGAGACTGCGGACGTGGGGGCGATGAGCATCTTCGGGCGTGAGGTGTGGGTCTGTCCCACGGTTACCGGCTCAGTGACGGTGGTGACGGTGGTGTTGTCGACACCGTCCACGTAGTAGCTGGAGGCGTTCCACAGTGCCGCGTTGTTCGGAACAGGCGCGAAGACCGTGACGTCACCAGCGCTGTTGCGCAGCGTGAACGAGCCGCCGAAGCTTCCGGTCAGCGAGTAGTCTTCGGCGCCGGTCTCCGGGGTCCAGCCTGTCTTGGCGGCGTTCTGGGTGAAGTGGAGCTGACTCTGGGCGTCGGTTCCGCTGACGGTGAGCGAGGTCGCTGAGGTCTTCGCCAGGGTCGCCCACAGGGACGACTCCTGTCCTCCGGCGGCGGCGTACTGCCACTCCTTGCCGAAGATGGGCGCCATGGCGGTGTTCGTGTCGTCGCTCTGGGACGGACGTGAGGAGGCCGTGCGGTCCACGCCCATGCCGAAGAACGCCGCGTCGCTCTCGTTGACGACGTACTTGCCGGTGAGCAGGTTGACCGAGCCGGGACCGATGTCCTCGGTCTCCGCGCCGTCCGCGCTGCGGTCGACGGTGACGTCGATCGGGTCCGACTGGGCGGTGGCGCCGTTGGGGCCGGTGAAGTCGGCACGGATCTGCACGGCGCCGTCCGGATGGACGGTCGAGGTGGCGTTCCACGTCAGGTTGGGCGTCCGGCCTGCGGTCAGGGCGACCGGCCACGCCGTGAGCGGCTTGCCGTCGAGGAGCACGTCACCGGCGGGCAGGGCGGTCCAGGTGTCCGCCTCGCCTCGACGCCAGGAGAATGCGGCACCGGTGTACTTCGTGGCGTCCGACTCCGCGGCGAGCGGCAGGCGTGCCGCCGTCTGTGCCCCGGAGTCGGGGCTTATGACACCGCCGGGACCGACGTGGAAGGTGTAGGAGAGCGGCTCGGACTTGTTGTCCGCCCGGTCGGTGGTGCGCACCTGGAGCGTGTTGGTACCGCCCTTGTCAGGCTTCACGGTGAATGTGACGGGCGTGGTTCCGCTGGTGGCGACCTTGGTCCAGTCGGTGCCGTTCAGGGACCACTCGATCCCGTTCTGGTCCCCTGCCGGCGGCGTGGCCTGGAAGGTCCCGGCCTGTCCGACGCCCTTGACCCAGGCGTTGGCCGGGTAGTCCGTGGAGGTGATCCCCGTGGGCGCGGAGGGGGCACTGGTGTCGACCGTGAAATTCTTCCAGTCCGACCAGCCGAGGTTGTAGTGCGTGCCGTCGTAAGGGGTCGTACGGAACTTGTACGTCTTGCCGTTGGTCAGCAGGCCGGCCGGCACGGTCACGGACGCGGGCGTCCCGGCCGGCACGAACGCCGAGGGCAGGTTCGACCCGACCTGGGTGCCGGTGACGGCGTCCGCGATCTGGAAGAAGCCCTGGACCTTGTCGTTGTTCGGGTCCGCGAAGGTGTCGCGCAGCGTGGGCGTGACCGTGTTCACGAACCACGTGCCCGATGCGTCACGGAAGAACGGCGGGCCGGCCTGTTGGTCGGTGCCGGTCCTGGGCCGGTAGTTGTACGTCACCACCAGCTTGGGCGGGTTGGCGGAGGCGTTCGCGGAGTTGACGCGCTTCCACTGAGCCGTGACGGTCTCGTCACTCGCCCGCAGACCCATGCTCGACGTCTTGTTCTTCGCCGAAGCCCACTCCTGGGCCATGGTGGTGACGTCCGCGTTGATCCAGCCGTCGGGGGCCGTGGTGCACGCGGTGTTGCCCCTGGTCTCCGTCGAGGTCGCCTTCTTGGCGCTCCAGGCGGGCTGCGCCGTCCACCGTGAGGACGTGGTGGCGGCGCCGGTGGCCCACACCTCCCACGGGTAGGCCTTGCAGTCGGTGTTGCCGGAGTGGAAGTTCCACAGGCTCAGCTTGGCGCTGGAGACCAAGGCGTCGGCGAACGGCGCGGTGTTCCAGGTGATGAACGACCGGGCCGTACGAGGCGTGCCGTCGGCGTTCTTCGTGCCGGGGTTACCCAGGTCGAGTTCGGTGTCGGTGGACTCGTCCACGGTGACGCCCTGCTGCACGTACGTGTCGAAGACGTTCGACAGCGATGCGGTGGAGGGGTCGACGGTGACCGGATAGACGGTCTTGGGATCCGCGAGGAAGGCCGGGTCGGGAGTGAACACCAGGTCGAGGGAGGAGCCGCGCTGCACAGCCTTCATGGCCACAGGCGCCCGGTGCAGGTGTTCGCCGGAGACTGGGTCGGTACTGGCGTCCCACATCTCAGGGGCGGGCATGACCGCATGCCGGGTGCCCTTGCGGTCGGTGAACAGCAGGCTGCCGTCCTTCTGCGGCACCGCCTTCAGGCCCTTGACGTGCAACGGCAGCGTGTAACTGTAATTCGCGCCCTCGGGCCGCTTGGTGAGCTGCACGTACTGCTCGAAGCCGGTGCGGGTGGCCTCGACGACGAGATCAGCGCCCGGCTGGACCTGCGGATAGGTGGCGCGTGTGCCGTTCAGGACGGGCTTGGGCAGGTTCCCCTTCCACTGAAGGGTGATCTTCTCGTCCCCCTCGCCCAGGGTGACCAGGTCGCGCGACGCTGCCACCGCCGTGGACTTCGGTGCACGGGCGGCCTGCGGGCTTCCCCCGGCAAGGCGCAGGCCGCGCGGGTGCCCCTTGGGGGCGATCCCGTCACCGTCCTGACGCAGCGTGAGGTCCACCGGCTGCCACTGGCCCCCGGAGCGGTAGCGAATCGGACCGGCCGACACCTCGGTGGTCAGGGAGCCGTCAGGGTTTGCCCAGGTCGTCGAGGTCTCACTGCGCTCGGAGAGGGCTTCCACTCGGTGCCCGGACAGCCGAGCGGTTACGCGGGCGGACGGGATGTCCGCCGCCGCCGTGGCGAAGTCCTTCTTCTGTGACGGCGCCGGGGAATCGGCATGTGCCGAGCTGGCGGTCCCGTCCAGAGTGGTGACGGATAGGGCCAGAACCGCTGATGCGGCTGTGATGGCGGTGTTTCTGGTCCAACGGCCTCGTGGGCTGGGCCAGACGCGTCTGCCGCGTCCGGGGGCCGTTCCTGCTGATCGCATGGTGCCTCTTGCATGTTCAGGCCGACCGCACATGATCGTCGTCGGCGTATGCGCAAGGTAGCTGCGCAGAAATGACACCGGATCAGACAAACCTGCTTCAAAGAATCATCACGGGATCTTCACGTGATGGATCGTTACCCAGTCGACACGGAGAGCGCCATACCTGACAGGGCGTAAGCACCGCATAAGTCCGCCTTCGCCCCGAAGGCGTAGCTCCTCGTGCGGCGCCGGAACGGCCTCGACCAAACCGCCTGCGACCTGGCCAGAAGCGGCGCGGGGCGGCGAGCGCGGTCGCCGCGAGGAGTCCAGGCCACCAGAGAGGAGCGCGCACAGCGGCACGTCGGAGACCATCTGACGGGTGACGGCGTCCTGCAGCAGCCCGACGAGGATGCGGTGGGCGGTGGAGGCGGCGATGTTGCACCGGGCGGCCAGCCGCAGCGGCCCGATGCGGTGTTCACGCCGCAGCCGCGCGGCCTGCGCCTCGATGGCAGCCGGCGGCGTGGGCGTGTCGATCCAGATCAGCCACGCCGAAGCCCAGGAGACCCGATCATCCGCAAGGCCGTACATGCGGATGATCGGGGGCGGTGAGCATTTGCCTAACCACGCACTGCCACGCCAGGGCGGGGATTGATCTCGGTCAGCAGTAGATGTCCTCGATCCGGGGGTAGCCAGCCCGCGCCAGTATGGCGAACGACTTCGGTGAGGCGGCTATGTAAGGCCGCCCACCAGCCCCTGAACCGCGGCCATCCCGAGCTTCAGGCCGTGCTGTCCGCCCCGGTCAGCATCCGCGACCCACACCGGCAACACCGGTGGACAACGCCGACGACGAAGGCCGGCTGCCGCATGGCCGACGGCCCCGAGTCACGGCCCGCGCCCGTGGAACGCGCGCGGCCAGCCACCGTCGGCCCCGTCTTTCGCACCATGTCACAGCGGGCGCGCCGGTTGGTCGGGGGCGTGTGCCGTCGCCGCGTGCAGCCGCATCCGCGCAGCGGTTGGCTACCAGGCCCCCGGTCAGCAGGCTAGTTCTTCGAGCTGGTCGGCCAGGCGCTGGTCGGGGTGGTGGAACTCGCCGGCTGCTGCCTCTTCGACTTTGAGGCGGTCGACGGCTTGGCGCAGGACGTCTGTCTGTGGGGAGCGGGTTCCGGAAACTGTCCTACAACCAACTCCCTTTCATGCTCAGGACACAAGACCAGCACAAACACCCGCCGGGCCATTACACGCTAGCGAAACCCACAATGAGCCCGGTCCTACTCAGCACACACGACACAACCCCCGCTCACACACCCCAACCTCCCCACCGAAGCCGCTCACCCCGCCTCTCAGCAAACCAGCAACACACCAGGCCAGCCGCCGCCCCATACACCAACAAACCCCCTCCGAGCGTTAGCGACGCCGCCATCTTGGAACCGGCCGGTGACGGTGCTGCCAAAGCCCCGGCAACGCAACTCCTGAGCGCGCCCGGCCGGTGGCGATCTTCACGTTGGCGGCCAGAACGTGGCCAGGATTGAGTGGCGGGAGGGGGCGTACGCCGGGCCTGACGGCCTCATCGTCAGCTCTCGGTGCGGTAGTGGGCGGCGGTCCCCGTGGCGTGCGGGTTGAGTTCGGGACGCAGGACCAGGTCCTCGTCGTAGTCGCCGCCGTTCTGGTGGCGGAACGGCAGCGGTCCGGTGTGCGGAAGGTCCTCGAGGCGCTGGCGCAGGACGTTCGAGTGGAAGGCGTACGCGGCCTCGTCCAAGCGGTCGGCTCCGTGGACGAGCAGCGGGGGCAGGACCTCGATCCCCGCGTACCACAGCGTGCCGTGCTGGAGAGGGAAGAGCAGGTCGTTGAGCTCACCGTTGACGCCGCGGGGGCCGAGGCTCGCCTCCCGGGCACCGGCACTGACGACGACCATCGCGCGTTTACCCGCGAGCGCCCCCTCGCCGTAGCGCACTTGGCGCCCCCAGGCGTCGCGGACACCGAAGGCGAACCCGCCAACGAAGACGCGGTCGAACCAGCCCTTGAGGATGGCCGGCATCCCGTACCACCACAACGGGAACTGCACGACAAGCGTGTCCGCCCAGGACAACTTGTCGTGCTCGGCCGAAATGTCAGGGGGCAGCGCGCCCCGTTCGAAAGCTTGTTGGGCCGCCCTGCCGACGACGAGCCGCTCGCCGTCGGGGTGGGAGAAGTCACTGGCCCGGACGATCGGGTCGAACTTCATCGCGTAGAGGTCGCTGGTGCGCACCTCGTGCCCCTGGTCCAGGAGGTGTTGGACACCGTCGCGGTACAAGGAGCCGTTCAGGGAACGGGGTTCGGGGTGGGCGGTGAGCCACAGGACTTTCACTGTAGGTTCCCTTCTGGCAGATCCATGATCGTGCGCACCTACCCGGCCCGTCCTGGGGCAACCCGCCGCCGGGGCCGTCCCGGACGCGGTGACGCCGAGTCCCCGCCAGTGGCCTGGCGGGGACTCCGGGGATGCGCGAGGGGCGCGGTGCGGCCTACTTGGCCTCCACCACCTCGTCCGTCAGCAGCGGATAGACCCCGTTCTCGTCGTGGTCCTCACGGCCGGTGAGGGCCGGGGTGAAGATGCACAGGAACGTGCTGTCCTCGATCGGCTTGATCGTGTGGTTGTCGGCGTCGTCCAGGATGTGGAGGGTGCCGGGCGTGATGACGTGTTCCTCGTTCTCGTCGCGGTCGACCAGAATCATCTTCCCGGAGATGCAGAAGACGGCCTCCACGTGGTTCGCGTAGCAGATGTCGGTCTCGGTTCCGGCGTACACGACGGTCTCGGAAACCGAGTACCCGAATCCGTCCGAAGCCAGCAGGATGCGCTTGCTGCGCCACGCGCCGCTCGCCGCCGTGACATCGCGGTCAGTACCTTCGATCTCCGAAATCCTGCGAACCTGCATGATGTTCCTCCTGATCGTTCTCGGATTCTCGGTGTTGTGACAAATGAGGGGAGCTGGATAGGGCTAGCGCGTTTTCAGCGACTTCAGGAGCTCGATGTAGAGGCGGTTGAACCGGGCTCCTATGTCCAGGTAGGCCGCCCCAACGATCGCGCTCTCCCGCAGGTACGTGACGAGGATTCCGTCACCGGGGCGTTCGAGGTCGCCGCGAACGATATCCATGGAGTCCGCGTTCCTGGGGTTCCCCGCGATCTGGATGCGAAGTCCGAATACTTCGGTGGCTATGCTGGGGAAGTACGATATCCGGGACATCTTCGATCCGTATCCCAGAGACGACGCTAACGCCTTCCCGGCGACATTCCCGGTCTCAATCGCATTTTTCCAGAATTCCATGCGGGTCAGGTTTTCCGCGCCCCACGGGTCGGGATAGCGGGCGATGTCACCGGCCGCGAAAACGCCCTCGCACCCTGGTACGCGCATGTACTCGTCGACCCGTACCCCGTCGGACAGGTCCAGGCCGTTCCCGTCCAGCCATTCCACGTTGGGAACGCTGCCGATGGCCTCGATGAAGAGTGGTCGTTCGGACGCCGCCCCGGGAGGCGACGCCGAGTGTCCGCCTCCGGACGACCTTCCCGAGCGGTCGCAGAGGAGCTCCTTCGCGGCCTCGCCCGTCAGCAGGGTGACGCCGTTCGCGGTGACCCAGCCTCCGAGCGCGCACGCGACGTCCTCGCCCAGGATGCTCTCGAACGGCCCGTGGCTCATCGCTTCGAGCATGACCACGTCGCAGCCGTACTCCTTGGCGAGCGAGGCCAGTTCGCACGCGACGAACCCGGCGCCCGCGATCGTCACCGCCCCCCTCCTATGGAGCTCCTGGTGGATGTGGTGCGCGTCGTCCAGGCCGCGCAGCGTCCTGTGCGTGTGCGAGGCGCACTCCTCGTCGTCACCGGCGGCGGTCCGCGGGCGTACCCCCGAGGCGACCACCAGGCCGTCGTAGGCGAACGTCCCGCCGGTGCTCAGGTGCAGGACCCTGTCGCGCAGGTCCGCCGTCTGGACGCGAGTGCCGAGGTGCCAGTCGAGCGCGCTGGTCTCGGCCCCCCTGACCCTCAGGTCCTCGGTGATGGCCGCCCTGAGGTCGGCCGACGGCGGGTACCGCTTCTTCGTGAGTCCCGGCCGGTTGTACGTGCGGTGGACCTCGTCCCCGAAGACGGTGATCCTGGCACCGGTTTCGCAGGTGAGGACTGATTGGGCCGCCCGCAGGCCGGCTATGCCGGAGCCGACGATGCCGATGCGCGGCCCTGCGCCGGTCATGCGGCGTCACGGTCCATGACGATCGCCTGCAAGGGGCACGAGTCGATGGCGTCCTCGATCGCGTCGAGGTTCTCCTCGTCGAACGTCTCTTGGTACGTCAGCTTCCCGCCGGCGTCGAGCTCGAAGTGGTCCGGCGCCGAGATGGCGCACAGGCCGTGGTTCTGGCACTTGACCTCGTCAACGGTGATCTTCATGGTCTCCTCCGATCGGAAGCGCGGTTCAGGAACGCGAGGTGAACGTGATGGGCAGCGAGACCGCCCCCGTGTTGCCGGAGTCGGGCAGCCACTCGGCGTCCTCCTCCACGCGCAGGTCGGTCAGGCGCGTGGCCAGCGTCGAGAGGGCCACTCCGATGTCCGCACGGGCGACGAAGTGCCCCAGGCAGTGGTGCAGTCCGCCGCCGAACGCGAAGTGCGGGGAACGCTCGGCGTCGAGGTCGATGCGGTCGGGGTCGTCGAACGCGGCCGGGTCGGTGGCCGACGTCATGGTGAAGAGGTGGAGCGTGGTCCCCTTTTCGATCGTGCGTTCCTTGTACTGGAACGTCTCCGCCGCTTCGCGTGAGATCCAGCGGCCGATCGGGTTGACGCGCAGCGCCTCCTCGACCGCCGCGGCGGAGTAGCGCTCGGGGTCCGACGCCAGCTTCTCCCACTGGTCGGGCTGCTTGGAGAACGCCTCGATGCTCAAGGCCAGTTGGTTCCGGGTCGTGTCGATGCCCGCGAAGATCAACAGGATGATGAGGTTGATGAGCTCCTCGTCGGAGAGCTTGCCCGCGTCCTCGTCCCTGGTCTCCACGAGGGTGCTCAGGATGTCGCCCTTGGGGGACTCCCTGCGGCTGCGGACCAGGGACTCGGCGTACTCGGTTAGCTCGACGATGGCCTGGTCGATCCGGGCGATGTTCTCCTGGATGATGATGCCGAGGCCGAGGCCGATCATGGAGGCGAGTTCGTGGATCTTCTTCCAGTCGTTCTCGTCGATGCCCAGCATCACGCACAGAATCCTGGTCGCGTACGGTGCAGCGAACCGGCTCGCGAACTCGGTGCACCCGTCGTCGATCCAATCGTCTACCAGGCCGTCCGCCAGGGCCTGGAACTTCGCGTGCAGGGGCGCTATCCGGCGCGGCGAGAAGGCGGGGTTCACCAGGCGGCGAATCCTGTTGTGCTCGCCGCCCTCCAGCACCAGCAGGGTCTTCTGCCACCACTCGTCGAAGTGTCCTTCGACGACCCCGTGCTGGGCGGGCCACTTGGCCGATCCTTGCGTCAGCAGGGAGCTCTTCAGGAGGGCGCTGCTGTCCTCGTAGCGCAGGACGGCGATGCCCCAGTCCGTACGTGCGTACCAGTGGGCGTCTCGTGCCTTCCGCACCTTCTCGGAGTCCATGCGGAAGTGGGGGTTGCTGATGTCGAGGTGCAGTGTCGTGGGTTGCGTGGCCATGGCGGTCGGTTCCCAGTCGTCGGATGCGGTGCTGCTCGGACCAGTGACGGGCGGACCGGTTCAGCCGGCGGTCAGCGGACCGATGCGGTAGAGGACCTCGTCGTGGTGGCCCTCGCTGTCGGCGAAGAGGGAGCTGGGGAAGAGGACGCGAGTCTCGACGGGGGCCGAGTGCTTCTTCGCGTACTGCTTCAGCACCATGATGATCGCCTTGTTCTCGGCGGAGACAGTGGCCTCGACGTACCGGGCGCCGTTGGCAACCTGCTGGTCGGCCGCCTCCTGGAAGAGCTTGACGCCGAGGAACGGGATGCCGTGACGCGGGTTGACGGCGGTCTGCCACACGAAGTAGGTCTCGGGCTCCTCGGGGCGGCGGTAGCCCGTGAGGAAGCCGACGAGTTCGTCGTCCACGGTCGCGACCAGCGAGCCGTCGGCGAAGTCCCGGAACCACAGCGAGTAGTAGTAGACGCTGTTGGAGTCCAGGCCGGGAGTGTCCTCGACCATCTTCCACACGGCGGGTCCGTCCTGGGGGATCGGTGCGCGGAAGACGGCCTGCTGCTTTCCGGCGGTGTTCCGCTCGGTGGCGGCTGCGGTGGGCATGCTGATCGTCATGTTGGGTCGGGGCCTTTCTTTCGTGTCGTCTCTCATGTCTGTGGAGGGTGCGGTCACGTCGTTTCGTAGACCGCGCGCTGCACGGTGCGCAGTCCCTCGTCGAGGTCGTCGGTGGTGATGGTGAGCGGGGGCAGCAGTTTCACGACCTCGTCGTGGGCCCCGGCGGTTTCCACGAGGAGCCCGAGTTCGAAGGCGCGGCGTGCGGCGCGCGCCGCGTGCCGGGGGCCGGCGAGCTCCAGGCCCCAGGCCATCCCGCGGCCGCGGTAGGCCGATCCGCTGTGGTGCGCGGCGATGTCGTGGAGCGCGGCCTCGATGGTCTGGGCGTGCGCCAGGGTCTGCCGCTCCAGCGTGTCGTCGCTCCAGTAGATGTTGAGGGCGGCGGTGGCGGTGACGAACGCGGGGTTGTTGCCGCGGAAGGTGCCGTTGTGCTCGCCCGGCTCCCACACGTCCAGCTCGGGCTTGAACAGGCACAGCGACATCGGCAGGCCGTATCC
>NZ_JBVOQE010000024.1:0-47541 GCF_055668065.1 Streptomyces sp. NPDC097129
AAGCCCTTCTGGATCGCCAGTTGCCGGACGGCCGCGTAGGAACCGGCGAAACCGATCCCCGCGATGATCAGGGCACCGGACACGACCACACCGATGAGAATGCGGTGCATCCGAGTCAGCTGCGGTGACGCGGCCACTCGTACTCCCCTCCCCTTGCATGCTGTTGCGCGCAACAGGGTGGCACATGTGTACGGCGAACGTGGTGCCGGTATGGCCGGAGCCCGGCCCCGCGGAGGGCCGGCCTCCGGCAAACACGCCCAGACCGGGGCCTGTTGACGCGTTACGGGGGCGTCAGCTCTTCTTCGCCGCCGCGGCGGACGCAGAGGCGGACTTCGACGCGGAGGCCGACGGGGACGCGGACTTCGACGCCGGCTTCGACGCGGACGTCGACGGGGACGCGGGGGCCGTGCCGCCGCCCGTGCCGCCGCCGTCACCGTTCGCGGACGCCACCGACGCCACGGCCTCCTTCGCCGCCTGCTCCGCCGACTTCGTCAGCTCGTCGGCGTCGGGCGCCTTGTCGCCGGCCAGACCGGCACCGTTGTAGTCCAGGGTGACGACGACGTTCTCGACCCGGGTGACGACCGTCTGCTGCTTGAAGTCGCCCTCCTTCTTCTTCAGGTCGTAGCGCACCGCCGTCGCCTCGTCGCCCGTCCCGGCGACCGGCTGCGACGTGGTGTTCTTCGCACCCGCCGTCGACTTCGCCTCCTGCACCTGCTTCACGAAGTACGCGTGGGCCTGCTCGTTGCCGGAGCCGCGCGAGGCATCCGAGTCGAAGCGCAGCAGGCTGACGTTCAGCCAGCGGAACTGCGAGCCCTTCACCCCGTTGTTGTCCAGGCTGTTCCAGGAGCAGCTGGCCCGCGTGGCCAGGTCGCTGGAGCTGCCCTCCTTGCCCTTGGCGCCCTTGGGCACCAGGTCGTCCAGCGTCTTCTTCGTCAGCACCCCGCACGCCTGCGGCAGCTTGGCGTACGCCGCCGCCTGCACGGTCGGCGACGCGCTCGGCGACGACGACGACGAACTGCTCGCGCCGGAGCCGGCCGCCTTCCCCTGGTCACCGGAGCCGGAGCCGGAGCCGGAGTCCGAGGAGGAGCAACCGGCGGCCACCAGCATCACCGGGACGGCGGCCGCGCAGACAAGGAGGCGGTTCAGCCGCGCTGCGCGCTGCGGGCGCTTCGTACGGATCTCACGCTGGTCGTCACGCTGGGCTCGTCGCTGCATGGTTCCTTCACTCATGTGGCTCGTGGTTCCTGCGGTCGGAACGGGTCCGAGGGGCCACGGTACGCGGTGCCGAAGCCACGCGGTCCTGCTTCGTCCGCTCACCGGACGCACGCGCCGGGCAGCGCCGGACGGCTCAGCCGGACAGCGAATCGTCCAGCTGCGCCGCCAGTTTCCGGGCCCTGTCCTGCATTTCCTTGCTGTCCGGAACCACGGTGACGGACGTCGGCTGCTCCTCGTACCGGATGGTCACGATGACGTTCGACGTGCGGAACGCCACAGTCACCGTGCGCTGCTTGGCCGTCGAACCGGGGCCGCCCAGCTGGTCGTCGAGGAACGCCTCGTCGCCGACGTCGTCCAGGGTGCGGGGCTGCAGATCGGTGGTGGAGGAGGGCGACGGCGACGAGGAGGAGGAGCCGGACGCGGACCCGGACGGCACGCCGGACGGCGAAGCGGAGGAGCCGGTGGAGGGCGGGGTGGGCGCTGTCGTGGACGTGGACGGTGTCCCGGACGGGCTCGCCGTGTCGAAGTCCGCGGTGGCCGAGGTGCTCGGCGCGGGCAGGTCGGCCGCCGCCTGAAGGCGCGCGAAGAGCTGCTCGGCCTGGCTGTCGTCGCTGACGGCGCTGTCGTAGGAGACGACCCGTTCGAAGTCCACGGAGAGATGGTCGGTGGCGGTCGCGGACTCCACCTTCCAACGGCAGCCGACCTTGCGGTCGGTGTTGTACGTCAGCGCCGCCTCGCCCTGGTAGGCCTTCAGCTGCTGCTCGGCGTCGGTGATCTGGCGGATGCCGGGCAGCAGCGCGTCCAGGGTGTCGTGGCCGATCACGCCGCACGGCTCGGGCAGCGTGCGGTACTTGCCGGGCTCGGCGACCGCGGTGGCCGTGCCGGGGCCGCCGGGGTTGGAGTTGTCGGTGCGGCCGCCCTCGTCGGAGCCGCTGGTGCAGGCGGCCAGCAGCGCCGCGAGAAGCGCGACGGTGCCGGGTACGTACGCCTTGCGCTGCACGGGTGAGGCTCCTCTCGACGGTGCGGACGGGTGGTGTCCGCGCTGGTTATTCGCTTGCCGCACGGGGGCGCCCCCAGTGCACCATGTGTATCGCACGCACGACCGTGGACGCCGGTCCGTTGTCTCATTCATCGACCTTGGCGCCGGTTTTTGCGATCCAGGTCTTTTGTTCTGTTTTCCGGGGGAATGAGGAAGTCGAGATGTCGTACGTGGAGCTGCCGGGCGCCAAGGTGCCGATCCGCATGTGGACGGATCCGGCGACGGTCGAGGACGTGGCGCTGCAGCAGCTGCGGAACGTGGCGACCCTGCCCTGGATCAAGGGCCTGGCCGTCATGCCCGACGTCCATTACGGCAAGGGCGCGACGGTCGGCTCGGTGATCGCGATGCAGGGCGCGGTGTGCCCGGCGGCGGTCGGGGTCGACATCGGCTGCGGGATGTCGGCGGTGCGCACGTCACTGACGGCGAACGACCTGCCGGGCGACCTGTCACGCCTGCGCTCGAAGATCGAGCAGGCGATCCCGGTGGGGCGGGGGATGCACGACGACCCCGTCGACCCGGGGCGGTTCCACGGGCTGGCAACGGCCGGGTGGGACGACTTCTGGGGGCGGTTCGGGGGCGTCGCGGAAGCGGTCAAGTTCCGCGAGGAGCGGGCGACCAAGCAGATGGGAACGCTCGGGTCCGGCAATCATTTTGTTGAAGTTTGCACGGACACGGCAGGTTCTGTCTGGCTGATGCTGCACTCCGGCTCCCGCAACATCGGCAAGGAACTCGCCGAGCACCACATCGGCGTGGCCCAGAAACTCCCGCACAACCAGGACCTGGTCGACCGCGACCTCGCGGTCTTCGTCGCGGAGACGCCGCAGATGGCGGCGTACCGCAACGATCTTTTCTGGGCGCAGGAGTACGCCAAGTACAACCGCACGATCATGATGGCGCTCCTCAAGGACGTGATCCGCAAGGAGTTCAAGAAGGCGAAGCCGGCCTTCGAGCAGGAGATCTCGTGCCACCACAACTACGTGGCCGAGGAGCGCTATGACGGCATGGACCTGCTCGTGACCCGCAAGGGCGCGATCCGGGCCGGCTCCGGCGACTACGGGATCATCCCCGGCTCCATGGGCACCGGCTCGTACATCGTGAAGGGTCTCGGCAACGACAAGTCCTTCAACTCCGCCTCGCACGGCGCGGGCCGTCGTATGAGCCGCAACGCGGCCAAGCGGCGCTTCACGACCAAGGACCTGGAGGAGCAGACCCAGGGCGTGGAGTGCCGCAAGGACTCCGGCGTCGTCGACGAGATCCCGGGCGCCTACAAGCCGATCGATCAGGTCATCGACCAGCAGCGGGACCTCGTCGAGGTCGTGGCGAAGCTGAAGCAGTTCGTGTGCGTCAAGGGCTGAGCCGCTTCTCCAGCAGTGTCACGGCGTACGGGCTGCCTGCGCCGTCCGTCTTGGCCTGTTGTTCGCCGACGACCCGGTAGCCCGCCGACTCGTAGTAGGCGCGCAGGCGGGGGTTGGTGGAGAGGCAGTCCAGGCGGGCGTGGGGGCGGCCCGCTGCCGTGATGCGGGACTCCGCCTGGGTGAGCATCGCCCGGCCCGCGCCGGGCGGGGTCGTGTGCGGGGTGGTCATCAGGCGGTGGATGTAGCCGGCGTCGGCGGGGCGGGGGCCCCAGGCCGCCTCGTCGGTCCACCACAGTTCCCAGGCGCCGACGAGGGCGTCGCCGGCGTACGCGAGCCAGACCTCGCCCTCGCGCATACGGCGGACGAAGTGCGCCTCGTCCTTCTCGCCGGGCTTCCACTGGTCGATGCCGCGGGCCAGCTGCCACAGGGCCGCGGTGTCGCGCAGGCGGACCAGGAGGGGGGCGTCGGCTTCCGTGGCTTCGCGGTAGGCCAGGGGCGGGTGGGTCGTGGGGCGGGGTTCCAGGAGGGCTTCGCGCAGGTCCGCCGACAGGGCCGCCGCGTCCATGCCGAGGGCCTGGGCGACGTACGCCTCGACGCTGCCGTACCGCTCGTTCAGGGCGGCCAGGAACAGGCGCATGACCGCGGCGGGGGCGCGGCCGAAGCCGGGCCAGGCGGGGGACGCGCCGCCGTTGCGGGCGCGCCAGTCCGCGAGCAGGGCCTCGGAGGCCAGCTCCGTCAGGCTGAAGTCCTCGGCGATCGTCGGCTCGTCGACGCCGAGGAGGGCGAGGACGAGGGCCGCGATCTCGCCGGTGCGGTCCTTGCCGGAGGCGCAGTGGAAGACGACGGGCGTGCCGCGCCGGGCGGATTCCGCGATGGTCTCCAGCGCCTCGCGGATCTCCTTGACGCCGTCCTCCGCCACCTCCATATAGCGTTCGGCCAGATAGGGGCCCGGGTCGATGCCGGGTGTCAACGCGGGCTCGTCGTAGGGGCGGTGCTCGATGCTCAGGTGGTGGTACGTGAGCGAGGCGTGCTCGGGGACGCGGCCGGTGCGCTCGATCTCCCACGGGTGGCGCAGGTCGATGACCGTGCCGACGCCGAGGGACAGGAAGCGGTCCCAGTCCGCCGTGCCCTCGGTGAGCGTGCCGAGGGAGCCGGAGCGGTAGAGACGGCCGGCGCGGACGCGGTGGGCGCCGTCCGCGGTCGGATAGCCGCCCAGGTCACGGAAGTTGCGCAGGGCGTCGAAGGGTATGTGTCTGTCCACCCTTCTATTCAGCCCTACTTGGCGTGCCGGACGGCGTAGATCATGACGAACGCCACGATGTGGATGCCGAAGAGGAAGTACGCCAGGAACGGGTGTGAGTAGTTGAGGCACGGAAAGTGCCGCTGAGATTGCTCTTGGTCTGACCTGCCTACTGTGTGGGGGCTTCGAGCTGGCGGGGCACTGCGCCGGCGCGCAGCTCGCGCAGGTCCGGGATGTGGTTGTAGAGCGTGCCCGGCGAGACGCCGAGCAGCTTGGCGATCGAGGTGATCGAGCGGCCCGGGTCGGGCGGCAGGTCACGGGCGGCCCGGATGATCTCCTCGGTGGCGACGCTGGGACGTCCGCCGACCCGGCCGCGGGCGCGGGCGGCGGCGAGGCCCTCCTTGGTGCGCCGATGACGATGAGTTCGCGAATGAACTCCGCTAGCGCGGCGAAGACGTGGAAGACGAGTCGGCCGCCGGGGGTGGTGGTGTCCAGGTTCTCGCGCAGCGAAGTGAAGCCGATGCCTCGCTCGCGCAGCTCGGCGACCATGTTGATGAGGTCTTGGAGGCTGCGGCCGTAGCGGTCGAGCGAGGGGACGGCAAGTGTGTCGCCCACGTCGAGGAACGCGTGGCACGCCTTCAGCTCGGGACGGAGCGCGTCCTTCCCGGCCTTCTTGTCCGCGAAGATCTTCCGGCACCCGGCGGCAGTGAGCGCGTCGAGCTGCCGCTCCAGTTTCTGTCCGCCGGTCGACACCCGGGCGTACCCGATTTTGATCTCGGTGCGCACGAGCGGTTCGGCGACGAGCGGGTCCGCGTCGTGCGCTGGCTCCTGAGTGGTCGTCGTGGCCCCGGATCATGTCAGAAAACGGCGGTCCGGGGTTCTTGAACATCCGAGGATCTTGAAGGGCTTTTTGAAGGCGCCCGAGGGGGCTGGGCGACTCATTGGGAGCGATCTTCAGAAAACGAAGGTTTTGACAGCTCCCCGGATCGGCAGCTGAGGGCTTTGGTGGAAGATCTCGCGCGCCGGACAGCAGATTCGGGAGTCCGCGCGAAACCCCTTGCGCAATGGTCAATAATCGTTGACCATTGCTCGCATGCCTGCCGATGATCTTCCCGAGACGCTTCACATCGCCACTGACGAACAGCTGCGCGCCGTCTCCAATCGCACGCGTCACCGGATCATGGCCGTGCTCCGCTACGAGCCGGCGACGATTACGCAGATCGCCGAGCGGGTTGGCCTCGCGAAGGGGAGTTCCAGCTATCACGTGCGGCTGCTGGAGCGGGCCGGCCTGGTGAAGGTGGTACGAACGCGGAAGGTCCGGGGAGTCACCGAGCGGTACTACACGATGGCCGCACGGGCGATCGTGCTGCCGGATCCGGGCGACGGAGGGCCTGATGTGCTGATGCGGCACGCGGTGGCGGACCTGGAGGCAGCGCCCGCGGATGGTGAGCGGCACGTGCGGATGGCGCATCTGCGGCTCACCGAGGAGCAGTTCGCACAGCTGGGGGCGCGGCTGCAGGCACTGGCGGACGAGTACCGGGAGCTGTCCGATCCCTCGCTGCCGGACGCGTCACTTGTCTTCGCACTGTTCCACCCGGCACCGCGCGAGCAGGCAGAAGGGGAGGCCAAGTGACCTCAGACGTCCGGAAGTTGCCGACCGGGTTCGGACGGCTGTGGACCGCGCAGACGATCTCCTCGCTCGGTGACGGGGTAACGCATGCCGCGCTGCCGCTGCTGGCGTTGACGTTGACGCGGGATCCGATGGCGCTCGCCGTCGTCACGGCCGCGGGGACGCTGCCGTGGCTGCTCTTCGGGGTGCTCGGCGGTGCGCTGGTGGACCGTTGGGACCGCCGGCGCACGATGTGGGTCGCGGACACAGCACGTGCGTTGCTGCTCGGGATACCCGCGGCAGCGGCCATGCTCGACGTGCTGAGCATTCCGCTGCTCGCGGCCGTTGCTTTCCTGCTCGGCCTCGGCGGACTCTTCTTCGATACGGCCGCCACGGCCTATCTGCCGGATCTGCTCCGCCGCGACCCCGCACTCCTGGAGCGCGCCAACTCCCGCCTGCGCGGAGCCCAGACCGCCATGTCCGGCTTCGCGGGGCCGCCTGCGGGCAGTGCGCTGCTCGCGCTCGGGCGGGCGGTTCCGCTGCTCACCGACGCGGTGTCGTTCATGCTCTCCGCACTGCTCGTACGTACGCTGCCTGCCATGCCCCGACCCGTGCCGGAGGTCCGCGAGTCGCTGCTCCGGCAAGCGCGGGCCGGGGCCTCGTACGTCTTCCGGGACCGGGTGCTGCTCGGCCTCGCGCTCCGCCCAGCGGTCGGGAACGTCGCCTTCCTCGCCGTGGAGACCGTCCTCGCGCTCTTCGCCCACGACCGCCTCAGCATCGACACCTACGGCTTCGGCCTGCTCCTCACGGCGGAGGCCACCGGCGGTCTGCTCGGTGCAGGCATCGCCTCCTACCTTGGCCGACGACTCGGCACCGGCACCGCACTGACCTGCACAGCCGCCGTCGAAGGGCTTGCCATCCTGGGCCTGGCCGCTGCCCCCAACCCGTACGTGGCCGGGCTGGCGCTCGCCGTCTGTGGGGCCGGCATGGGCGCCACGATGGTGCTCGGGCCCTCCCTCCGGCAGGCGATCGTCCCAGCCCACCTCATGGGCCGGGTCGCCTCCACCTCCCGCATGCTGGCCATGTGCGCCGCCCCCATCGGGGCCTTCCTCGGCGGCTGGCTGGCCACTACCTACGACATCCGCTCCCCGCTCTACGCCGCCGCCGTCCTCCTCCTGGCGATGACGGCCGTCACGGCATCCATGACCAGCAACCGCCGGGTCGAAGCGGCACTGCGTGCCGCCGCCCCGGCCGACGGTCCGGATCACCCGGCAGGCAAGGATCCCGTCCAGGAGAGTGCGCCCGACTTGTTGTGACGCCTGCCGCGACGGCGTCACAACAAGTCGGGTGCCAGGCCCCCGCGGGGCGCAACGAGTGGCCGGGCCGGTCGGGTGTGCCGGCCGTCAATCCTCGTCGTCCTCGGCGGCGTCCGGGGCCCGGAAGGGGCGCGGCACGACCGGACCGTAGCCAGCGCCAACAGCCGCCCGGTGATCTTTCCACGAACCCCAGCGGCAGCTGCGTCTTCGTGTGCTAGCCGACCATGATCAATCTCAGTGGCGCTTTCTGTACCGCGACTACTCAAGCCCGAGGAAGATCCACACCTGGCGTTCGTCCTTCGTCTCCTGGGCCAGGCGGCGCTGTTCCGGCGACGGCTCGGCCTCGTCGTCGGCCATCAGCGGTCCCGGTGGACCTTGGTGTTGGACGCCTGGGCGCGCGGGCGGACCACCAGCAGGTCGATGTTGACGTGGCTGGGGCGGGTGACGGTCCAGGTGATGGTCTCGGCGACGTCGTCGGCGGTGAGGGGCTCGGCGACGCCCTCGTAGACCTTCTCCGCCCGCTCCCGGTCGCCGCCGAAGCGGGTGAGGGCGAACTCGTCCGTCTTGACCATGCCGGGGGCGATCTCGATGACGCGGACCGGCTTGCCGACGATCTCCAGGCGCAGCGTCTCGGCGAGGACGTGGGAGCCGTGCTTGGCGGCGACATAGCCGCCGCCGCCCTCGTAGGTGCCGTGGCCGGCGGTGGACGACACGACGACGACCGTGCCGTCGCCGCTCGCCTCCAGCTTGGGCAGCAGGGCCTGGGTGAGATGGAGGGTGCCGATGACGTTCGTCTCGTACATCGTGCGCCAGTCGTCCGGGTCGGCGGTGGCGACCGGGTCGGCGCCGAGGGCGCCACCGGCGTTGTTCACCAGGACCCCGATCGCCGTGAAGGCGGTCGCGAACTCGTCGACGGCGGCGCGGTCGGTGACGTCCAGCGGGTACGCCGTCGCGGAGTGGCCGGCGGCGGTGATCTCCTCGGCGATCTCCTCGATGCGGTCCTTGCGGCGGGCGGTGAGGACGACGCGGTAGCCGGCCGCGGCCAGCCGGCGGGCCGTGGCGGCGCCGATGCCGCTGCTCGCGCCGGTGACGACGGCGATGCGGGAGGCGGCGGACGGTGCGGCGGGGGCCATGGGCTGCTCCTCGTACGTGCGTGCGTGCGCTGGCTCGGCCCAGGATAGGCGGCGGCGCCGACGTGCGGTCGGGGCCGGTCAGATGTCGCCGCGCGGCGCCCACATGATCAACGCCATGCCGGCCAGGCAGACGAGGGCACCGGCCACGTCCCAGCGGTCGGGCCGGTAGCCGTCCGCGACGGCGCCCCACAGCAGGGACCCGGCGACGAAGATCCCGCCGTAGGCGGCGAGGACGCGGCCGAAGTGGGCGTCGGGCTGGAAGGTGGCGACGAACCCGTACGCGCCGAGAGCGAGGACCCCGCCGGCGGCCCACATCCAGCCGCGGTGTTCGCGCACTCCCTGCCAGACCAGCCAGGCGCCCCCGATCTCCAGGACCGCGGCGAGAAGGAACAGGGCGGCGGAGCGGACGATGAGCATGCGGGCAGCTTGGCACAGGGCCGGGGCGGGCGGGGGCGGGCGGCCGGGGGCCGGGTGGGGTGCGTGCCAGGCGGGGTGGGGGCCGGGCGGGGTGGGTGGGGGCGCGGGGTGTGCGGCGGGCGGGTGGGCGGGTGGTGGCTTGCGCAGGGCGCAGGGTGCATGGCACAGGACGCAGGGCACAGGACGCAGGGCACAGGTCGCAGGGTCGGTGGTGGCCGGTGTGTGGTGGGCCGGTTGCGCGTCGGCCCCGGGCTCTGGTGGTCGGGGCGTGCGGTGGTGCCGCCGCACCGGTCGGGGACGGTGGCGTGGGCGGCCCTGCGGCGGTGGGGGCGTGGTACTTCCGGGCGCCGGCGCCGGCGCCGGCAGAGCGGCCGGAGGCCGGGGGCGGTGGTGGGGTGGTGTCACCTGATGGACGGCGCCTGGGGCGGGGCCGGTGGGGGATACATGGCTGCGATGTGCCGGACGGCCGGGTGAGGAGTGGGTGGCGTGCGCGGGCTTGCGATGTGGGGTACGGCGCTGGCGGCGCTGGGCGCGGTCACGGCGGGCGGGCCGGCGGGCGCCGCCGTCGCGGTGGCCGGGACCGGGGCCGGGCAGGTGGTGCGGGAGGCGGACCTCGCGTACCACGGGACGGTGGTGCTCAGCCGGGGTGGTGTGCGGGTCGAGCTGACGCCGCGCAACCACGGGCCGGCGGCGGTACCGGAGGCGGCGGTGCGGCTGCGCTGGTCCGTGCCGCTCGCCGACGCCGGGCAGCGGCTGCCGGGCGGGTGTGTGCGCACCGGCGAGCGGGACGTGGTGTGCCGTACGGGCGCGCTCGGCGCGGGCGAGGTGGGCGAGCGGATCGAGCTCGACCTGCGGCTGCGCGGGCGGCCGGCGGAGGTGCGGCTGGAGATCGGCACGGTGTGGCGCGGCGGCGTCGCGGACCACAACCGGGCGAACGACCGCTACCAGGTGCTGGTGCTGGACACCGGGGACGCGTACCCCTTCTGACCGGCCCGGCCCCGCCCGCGCCGCCGCCCTGCCCTGCCGTCGCTGCGTCGTACGCTTTCTGCATCACGCAAACGAAGGGGTGTGGCGGATGGCGCGGGACGGGCGGGCGCGGCTGCTGGAGGAGCTGTCGGGCGTGTCCCGGCGGTACATGGCGTCGTACGCGTTGTTCAACCAGGCCGTGGCCGACCATCTGCGGCTGCATCCCACGGATGTGCAGTGCCTGAACCTCCTCGCGCTGGAGGAGGGGCCCGTGACCACGGGCCGGATCGCGGAGCTGACGGGGCTGACGACCGGGTCGGCGACACGGCTGGTGGACCGGCTGGAGAAGGCCGGTTATGTGCGCCGGCAGCGGGACGCGGCGGACCGGCGCAAGGTGCTGGTGGTGACCGTGCCGGAGCGCATCGCCGAGTTCGGCCGCATGTGGGACCGGCTCGGCGGCGGCTGGTACGCCCTCTTCGACCACCTGGACGAGTCCCAGCTCGGCGTCATCGTCGACCACATGCGCCGTACGACGCGGTTCGGCGCGGAGCAGGTGGCGCGGTTGCGGGCGGGGGACGTCTAGTTTCCGGCGGCCTGGCTTGCGGAGGTTCGCACCAGGTCGGCGTACAGGATGATGTTGTCGGGGCGGTGGCCTGCGCGCAGGTCGCCGCCGCAGGTGATGACGCGCAGTTCGGGGCGGGTGGTGTCGCCGTACACCCGCTGGGTGGGGAAGTGCTGTTTGTCCACCTGCTGCAGGGTGCGGACGGCGAAGACGGCGGTGGAGCCGTCGGCGCGGTCGACGGTGATGGTGTCGCCGGGACGCACCCGGCCCACGTTCCGCAGGACCGCCGGGCCCTTGACGGTGTCGAAGTGGCCGATCAGGACGGCCGGTCCTCTCTGACCGGGGGTGACGCCCTCCCGGTACCAGCCGATGCGGTCCGCCTGGGCGACGGACGGCACCTGGACGGTTCCGTCGGAGGCCAGGCCGAGTTGGAGGACGGGTGCGGTGTCGACGCCGGCGGCCGGGATGCGGACCCGGACGGGCTCGGCGGCGGGCAGCGGCGCCGGTGGGGGCGGGGACGGGGACGCGGCCGGGGTGGGCGGGGCCGACGGCGGTGGCGTGGAGACGGCGATGTTCGCGGCCGGACCGTGTGCGGCCGGCGCCGGGGTGCCGGCCCGCAGGGCGGTGACCGTCATCCAGCCGCCGACGGCCAGCGCGGCCACGGCCGTGAGCGCGATCCAGCGCAGGCGGCCGCGGGAGGGCGGGGGCGGGGCGTCCTGGGTGGGCGGCGCGTTCATCGGGGTTCCTCGGGTGTCGCTCGGGGTTGCGCTGGGCCGGACGTGAAGCGGGCCGCCGGTGACGACCGGCGGCCCGCCCTGGGTCAGGTGGTGACGGAGGATCAGACGCCCGCGCCGGTACGGCGGCGACGCACCACGTAACCGAGGCCGGCTACACCGGCCGCTGCCACGGCCGCGCCGCCCGCGAGCATCGCGGTGCCGTGCTGACCACCGGTGCCCTCCTCGGCACCCGCGGCCACGCCGCCGGCCGGGACGACCTTGGTCTGGGTGGTGTGCGTGGTCCGGGGGGACTCGGTGCTCTGCGGGGTGCCGGAGCCCGTGTGCTTCGAGGTGCCCGTCGCCGTCCCCGTGCCCGTGCCGGTGTCCGTGTCCGGGCAGTCCTTGGGGAGCTTCGGGAACGGCGTCTCGCGCCACGGGGCCGGGTCGCCCTGGGAGCGGTCGAGGAAGAGCGGGCTGGTGGTGTCCGCGTTCTTGATCTTGAGGCCGTTGGTGAGGTCCTCGGGGTGGGCGCGGTCGATGGTGGCGACCGCCTTGCCCTTGTCGTCCTTGAGTACGGCCTTCGGGCCCGCGGAGAGGCTGTTGGTCAGGTCGACCGTCCAGCCGCCGAACGCGGAGGGGACGGTCTGCATCACGGTGCACTTACCGATGACGGTGACCTTGCCGGTGCCGGTGCCGGTGCCGGTCCCAGTCCCGGTGCCGGTCCCCGTCCCCGAGCCGGTCCCCGTCCCCGAGCCGGTCCCAGTCCCCGTCTGCACGCAGTCCTGCGGCAGGGCCGGGAACGGCGTCTCGCGCCACGGGGCCGGGTCGCCCTGGGAGCGGTCGAGGAAGAGCGGGCTGGTGGTGTCCGCGTTCTTGATCTTGAGGCCGTTGGTGAGGTCCTCGGGGTGGGCGCGGTCGACGGTGGCGACCGCCTTGCCCTTGTCGTCCTTGAGCACGGCCTTCGGGCCGGCCGAGAGGCTGTTGGTCAGGTCGACCGTCCAGCCGCCGAACGCGGAGGGGATGGTCTGCGTCGCGGTGCAGTGCGCGGCGGTGCCGCCCTGACCGTCGGCGGCGAAGGCGACGGCCGGCGTGAGCAGGGCGCCGGCGAGCGCGGCGGTGGCGACGGCGGCGCGGAGTGCGACGCGGTGGCGCGAGAACGCAGCAGACATGGTGATCCCCCCAGGGACGGCAGAAGTGGTGCGTGAAGGCAAGGAGATCGCTCCGCGCGGTTCTCCGTCCGGCCCCCCGGGTTCGGCCCTGCGCTGTGCGATGCCTGAAGTCTGCTGGCCACATGACCTTGATCGGTGCGGGATCCGTCACCGCTGCGTAACAGGGCGACGGCTCACTTCTCCGGCCTGCCGCCGTTCTTCGCGTCGTAGCGCTCGCGGGCCGTGTGGACCTCGTCGAAGTGGGTCTCCGCCCAGTCCTTCACGGCGGTCGGCGGTCAGCAGGGCGGCGAGGCTGCTGCCGAGCGGGGTGAGCGCGGAGTCGACGCGGACCGGGACGGACGGGGTGACGGCCCGCGTGAGGTGGGGCAGGGGCGGTGGCCCGAGGGTGGCGGAATACGCGAGGTGAGGCCGCGGTTTGCGGTATAGTTCAACAATCAACTAACTGGAGGGTGAGCGACCATGCAGTTCGGTATCTTCAGCGTGGGCGACGTCACGCCGGACCCCACCACCGGCCGGACGCCGACCGAACGCGAGCGCATCAAGGCCATGGTCGCGATCGCGCTGAAGGCCGAGGAGGCCGGGCTCGACGTGTTCGCCACCGGGGAGCACCACAACCCGCCGTTCGTGCCCTCGTCCCCGACGACCATGCTCGGTTACATCGCCGCGCAGACCGAGAGGCTGATCCTCTCCACGTCCACCACGCTGATCACCACCAACGACCCGGTGAAGATCGCCGAGGACTTCGCGATGCTCCAGCACCTGGCCGACGGGCGCACGGACCTGATGATGGGCCGCGGCAACACCGGACCGGTCTATCCCTGGTTCGGGCAGGACATCCGGCAGGGCATCAACCTCGCCATCGAGAACTACGCCCTGCTGCACCGCCTGTGGCGCGAGGACGTCGTGAACTGGGAAGGAAAGTTCCGCACCCCGCTGCAGGGCTTCACCTCCACCCCGCGCCCGCTGGACGGCGTACCGCCGTTCGTCTGGCACGGCTCCATCCGCTCCCCGGAGATCGCCGAGCAGGCCGCGTACTACGGCGACGGCTTCTTCCACAACAACATCTTCTGGCCGGCCGACCACACGAAGCGGATGATCGAGCTGTACCGCAACCGGTACGCCCACTACGGCCACGGCACGCCCGAGCAGGCCATCGTCGGCCTCGGCGGGCAGGTGTTCATGGGGAAGAACTCCCAGGACGCGGTGCGCGAGTTCCGCCCGTACTTCGACAACGCCCCCGTCTACGGCCACGGGCCCTCCCTGGAGGACTTCACCCGGGACACCCCGCTGACCGTCGGCTCCCCGCAGCAGGTCATCGACAAGACGCTGTCCTTCCGCGAGTACGCCGGCGACTACCAGCGCCAGCTGTTCCTGATGGACCACGCCGGGCTGCCGCTGAAGACCGTGCTGGAGCAGATCGACCTGCTCGGCGAGGAGGTCGTGCCGGTGCTGCGCAAGGAGTTCGCCGTCGGCCGTCCGGCCGGCGTGCCCGAGGCGCCGACCCACGCCTCGCTGCTCGCCGCCGCCCGCAGGGGAACCACCGAGGCGAACGCCGAGGAGGCCGCCGTATGAAGCTCGTCGTCGTCTCCGCGGGGCTGAGCGTGCCCTCCTCCACCCGGCTGCTCGGCGACCGGCTGGCCGCCGCGGCCGCCGGGAGCACCGGGGCGCAGGTGCGGGTGATCGAGCTGCGCGACCTCGCCGTGGCGATCGCGCACACCTTCACCAGCGGTTTCCCGGGCGCCGAGCTGTCCGCCGCGTTCGACGCGGTGAGCGGGGCGGACGGACTGATCGTCGTCACGCCCGTGTTCTCCGCCTCCTACAGCGGACTGTTCAAGTCCTTCTTCGACGCGCTCGGCGCCCACGACCGGGACGCGCTCGCCGGTAAACCGGTGCTGATCGCGGCGACCGGCGGCACCGCACGGCACTCCCTGGTGCTGGACCACGCCCTGCGGCCGCTGTTCGCCTACCTGCGGGCCGTCGTCGTCCCGACCGGCGTCTACGCCGCCTCCGAGGACTGGGGCGCGGAAGGCCTGCCGGAGCGGATCGAACGGGCGGCGGGCGAGCTGGCCACGCTCATGGGCGGACCGTCCACGGCCCGGCCCCCGGCCCAGCGGGACGACGCCTTCGCCGTCATCCCCTTCGAGGAACAACTGGCCGCGCTGCGTCCCACGGGGTGAGGGAGCGCCGGGGGCTCACCCGCCCCGGGACACCGGTTCCTGGCGGGGAATCGCTGGGGGACCGTCCCCCGTCCAGCCCCGCCCGGCGGCCCCCTCCCACGCCGCACCCGGCCCGCGCCGCAGCCCGTCGAGGCCCCCGGTCAGGGGCCCAGGACGGTGAGATCCGAGTAAGAAGGGTGATCGTCGCACCGCTCGCCCGGCCGCGTCGCCCGTGGCCTTGGCAGACTGGGCGGGTGCCCCAGACAGTGCTCCTCGCCGAAGACGACCGCGCCATCCGCCACGCCCTGGAACGCGCCCTCACCCTGGAGGGCTACCAGGTGACGGCGGTCGCCGACGGCGTGGAGGCGCTCGCGCAGGCCCACACGTCGCCGCCGGACGTGCTCGTCCTGGACGTGATGATGCCCGGCATCGACGGACTGCAGGTCTGCCGCGTGCTGCGCGCCGAGGGCGACCGCACGCCCATCCTCATGCTGACCGCGCTGGTGGAGACCGCCGACCGGATCGCCGGGCTCGACGCCGGCGCCGACGACTACGTCGTCAAACCGTTCGACGTCGAGGAGGTCTTCGCCCGGCTGCGCGCCCTGCTGCGCCGCACCACCCCCGACGCCCCCGCCCCCGCGCCCGCCCCCTCGGCCGGCGCCGCCCGCGAGGAGCAGCCGCAACCGCCGCAGCGGCACATCGAGGCCGCCGGCATCCGCATGGACCCGCAGGCCCGCCGGGCCTGGCGCGGCGGACGCGAGCTGGAACTCACCCGCACCGAGTTCGAACTGCTCGAACTGCTCGTGCGCAACGCGGGCATCGTCCTCGACCACTCCACGATCTACGACCGCATCTGGGGCTACGACTTCGGCCCCGGCTCCAAGAACCTCGCCGTGTACGTCGGCTACCTGCGCCGCAAGCTCGACGAGCCCGGCGCCCCGCAACTGATCCACACGGTGCGCGGCGTGGGTTACGTGCTGCGGGAGGACTGACATGGGGCACGGCCGCCTGCGCCGCCTGGTGTCCGGGCGGCGGCCCGGGCTGGTGTCCCTGCGGACCACGTTCGCCGTGTCGTTCGCGGCCGTCGCCGCCGCAGTCACCATCCTGGTCGGCATCCTGTCGTACAACGCGGCCGCCCGCCTGGTGCGCGTCGACCAGCAGTCGGTGTTCGACGAGGTCGTGCAGGACGTGCGCAGCGAGGTGCGCCAGCACCGGATGTCCCCGGAGGACTTCTCCTCCTCCGCGCCCGGACACGACGTCGTCCGCCCGGCCCGCACCAACGTGCAGGTGCTCGGCGCGGACGGCGCGGTCTCCGACAGCGGCAGCCCCGCGCTGCCGGTCACCGAGGCCGACCGGACCGTCGCGGCCGCCGGCGGCGCCGGGCGGATGGTGCTGCACAAGGACGTCGACGTCGGCAATGACGTGTACCGCGTCGCCACCGTCTCCCTCGGCGGCAGGCGCGGCGCGGTGCAGGTCGCGCAGGAGTTCAGCGACACCGAGGACCTGCTGCGTGCGCTGCAGCAGCGCACGCTGATCCTGATGGCGGCGGTCGTGGTCGCCGCCGGGCTGTTCGGCTGGTGGCTGGCCCGCCGCATCACCCGCCGCCTGATCGTCCTGACCGCCGCCGCCGAGGACGTCGCCCGCACCCGCCGGCTCGGCATCCAGGTGCCCGTCACCGGCTACGACGAGGTCGGCCGCCTCGGCCGTGCCTTCGACCGGATGCTGGGCCGGCTCGCCCAGTCCGAGGAGGACCAGCGGCGCCTGGTCCAGGACGCCGGGCACGAGCTGCGCACCCCGCTGACCTCGCTGCGGACCAACATCTCCCTGCTGAAGCGGATCGACGAACTCCCGCCCGCCTCCCGCGAGGAACTGGTCGCCGACCTCGGCCAGGAGGCCCGCGAGCTGACCGACCTGGTCAACGAGCTGGTCGACCTCGCCGCCGGGCAGTCCGACAGCGAACCGCCGCAGCGCGTGGACCTCGCCGACCTCGCCGAGGACGTCGCGGGCCTCGCCCGCCGCCGCACCGGCCGCGAGATCCTGCTGCGCGCGAGCGGCGACACGACGACGTACGGCCGGCCGGGCATGCTCCAGCGGGCGGTGTCCAACCTGGTGGAGAACGCCACCAAGTTCGACCGCGACGGCACCTCGCCCATCGAGATCAACGTCGCCGGTCCGGCCCGCCCCGGCTCGGTCCGCGTCGAGGTCCTCGACCGCGGGCCGGGCATCACCGACACGGACCTGCTGCGCGTCTTCGACCGCTTCTACCGAGCCGCCGACGCCCGCTCCCTGCCCGGCTCCGGCCTCGGCCTGTCCATCGTGCGGGAGGTGGCCCTGGCCCACGGCGGAGCACCCTTCGCCCAGCACCGCGAGGGCGGCGGCTCGGTGATCGGCTTCACGGTCGCGGGAGCGCAGACACGCCGCGAGGACGAGGGCGGCTGAGGCGGGGGCGGCCGAGGCAACCGCGGAGGCAGCGGGGCTGAGGCGCTTGTTGGAGGCATCGGGGCTGAGGCGACTGTGGAGGCAGCGGTGGCTGAGGCGAGGGTGGAGGCAGCGGGGCTGAGGCGACTGTGGAGGCAGCGGGGCTGAGGCGCTTGTGGAGGCAGCGGTGGCTGAGGCGAGGGTGGAGGACATCGATGGCTGAGGTCCTGGCGGAGGACGAGGCGCACGTCGTATGGGCCGTGCAGGCCCGCGCGGACGGGCGGCCCGGGCCCGGTGTGCGGGTGTACCGGGCCGGCGCGGCGGTCGCCGTGGCGTCTCCGGCCCTGTCGGGGCGGGACCGCGTCGCCGTGGCCGGCCCGGCCGACGACGCGCTGCCCCTCGTACGACAGGCGCTGCGGGAGGCCGGGCCCGCGTACCGGCCGTTCGGGGACGCGACGCTGATCGCGGCGCTGGCCCGAGCGCTCCCGGGGCTGGAGGCCGGGCCGCCGTTTCGCTGGATGGACACCCCGCACGCTCCCGAGCCGCCGGCGACGGCCGTGCGCTGGCTGGACGCCGCCGGTCAGCGGCAGGCGCGTGCGCTCTTCGACCGGTACTTCCCCGGCTCCTACGCCCAGCCAGGCCGCCCCGGCGTACACCGCTGGGCGGGCGTCCACGACGACGCGGGCCGGCTGCCGGCGGTCGCCGCGGACGCCTGGTCGGCGCCCGGGTGCGGCTTCCTCGCCGGCGTCGTCACCGACCCGGCGGCGCGGGGCCGCGGCCTGGCCTCGGCGGTGTCCCGCTTCGTGACGGCGGCACTCGTACGGGAGCGGGGCCGCGCCGCGCTGATGGTGGACGAGGACAACACGGCGGCGATCACGGCGTACGAGCGGGCCGGAATGACGTCACGGCGGTTCGCCGCGGCGACCCTCACGGAACGCCGGGCCCTCGCCGGGTGAACCGCGTCGCGCCCTCCCCGGGCCGGGCGGGGAGGGTTGACCCCGCCCCCGGATCGGGGCGGAGGTCAACCCGGATAGCCCCCCGGCCGAGCACGATGAACCAAGATTCCCCCTGGGCCGGGCAGCGGTGGCCGAGTCGCCCCCGGGCCGGGCGGGATGCATAGGCTCGCCTCCCGGGCCAGGCGGGCGGACCGGGTCGCCCCCGGGGCCGGGACGGTGTGCGAAGGGGCGCCGTCCGGGCCGGGCCGGGCGGGGTGGACCGAGTCGCCCCCGGACAGGGGTGGGGTCAACCCCGGGTAGCCCCCCGGGCCGAACCCGGTGAATCAAGTCGCCCCCGGGCCGAGCCAGTTGAACCGGTCCTCCCGCCCGCGCCGGGCCGTCAGTGCTGAGGGTCCCGGCCCGTGCGGCGGGCGTACGCGCGGGCTGCTCGGGCGCGATCGCCGCAGCGGGTGGAGCACCACTGGCGGCGGCCGTGCCGCAGCAGGTAGCGGGTGCACGGGGGTGAGCCGCAGGCGGTGAGGCGGTCGGCGTCGGGGCCGGTGAGCAGGTCGGCGGCGTCGGCGGCGAGGGCCGCGAGGGCGTGTTCGAGGATCTGGGTGGTGGGATGGGCGGCGGCCCGGTGCAGTCCGCGCGTGGCGTCCCAGCGCAGCAGCGCGGTGGCCGGGGCCTTCGTCATCGCCTCGTTGACCGCGGCCAGGGCGCCGGCCGGCGCGGGCTGCCCGTCGACGCGCGAGGCGATCAGCGCGCGGATCTGCTCCCGCAGCGAGCGCAGTTGCGCCGCGCACATCTCCCGCAGACCGGCGTCGGCCGGGGCGAGGCCGCGTTCGGCCAGCCAGCGGGTGGCGTCCGCCGGGCTCGACAGCAGATCGAGGGTGTGACCGCCGGGCAGGGCCATGGCGCTGTTGGCGAGGTCGAGCGCCTGGTACTGCTCGGCGCCCGGCGCGGGCGGGGCGGCCGGCTCCAGGGGCTCGGCGGGCGCGGTCTCCATCATGCATCTCATGGTACGGCTTGCGCACATCCGTGAGACACCGCTACCGTCTCTCACGGATAGCCAATCGGCCATCCGTGAGACTCACCTGTGAGGTGCTGCTTCATGTCCGCTTCCGTCTCCTCGCCCGACCTCCCCGTCCACCTCTACGGCGGCCCCACCGCCCTCTTCGAGTACGGCGGCCTGCGCTTCCTCACCGACCCCACCTTCGACGAGCCCGGCGTCTACCCGATCGGCGGCGGCCGCTCCCTGACCAAGACCGCCCCGTCCCGCACCACCCCGGCCGCCCTCGGCCGCGTCGACGTCGTCCTGCTCTCCCACGACGAGCACCCCGACAACCTCGACCACTCCGGCCGCGCCCTGCTCGCCGGCGTACCGCTCACGCTCACCACGACCGGCGGCGCGACCCGGCTCGGCGCCGGCGCCAAGGGCCTCACGGCGTGGGAGGCGGTCGAGCTGGAGCGGCCCGGCGGCGGCACGGTGACGGTCACCGGCGTCCCCGCCGTGCACGGCCCCGGCACCAAGGAGCAGGTCGAGCCCGTCAGCGGCCAGGTCACCGGGTTCGTACTGACCGGCGAGGGGCTGCCCACGGTCTACGTCAGCGGCGACAACGCCTCACTGGACGCGGTCCGGGAGATCGCCGACCGGTTCGCTCCCGTCGACACCGCGGTGCTCTTCGCCGGGGCGCCCCGCACGGGCATCTTCGACGACGCGCTGCTCGTCCTGGACGGCGCCGGCGCCGCCGAGGCCGCCCGGCTGCTCGGCGCCCGCCGGGTGGTCCCCGTGCACTGCGACAGCTGGGCCCACTTCACGGAGGGCCGCGAGGACGTGGTCAAGGCGTTCGCCGAGGCCGGCCTCGGCGACCGGCTCACCGTGGACTGACGCCGCACGGGGCGGCCCGGCCCCGCACCGGCCCGCCCCGCCCCGTCACAGTTCCGCCCGGGTGGGGCGGCCCGTACTCGGTCAGCAGCCGCTGCAGGTCCTGCTCCACGGCGGTGTACGGCAGTTCGCCACCCGCATCCTCCTGGTGCCGGCCGAGGGCGTACAGCAGCAGCAACGGCTTGTGCGGGGCCCGGGTGCCGTTCCTGCTCCACTGCCTCGACGTCGCGATGCGCCCCGGCCAGTCCATGGCGGCCGATCGTAGACGCGGCCCAACGCGCCGCGTCGGCCGGGACGTTCGCGCCCCCCGCCCCACCCGGTCAGGGCCGGTCCCCGTACGCTGCCGAAGCCGCACCACGACAGCCGACCCCGGGAGTGCCCGCGTGACCACCCCTGAGAAAAAGCCGTTCCTGTACGTCGTCGTCTGCGCGGCCGGGATCGCCGGTGACGTCGGCGAACTGATCACGGCGGCGCAGGGGCGGGGCCGGGACGTCGGCGTCGTCGCCACCCCGCAGGGCCTCGGCTTCCTCGACGCCGGCGCGGTCGAGGCGCAGACCGGCTACCCGATCCGCTCCGCGTGGCGCCGCCCGGGGGACCCCCGCCCGCTGCCTCCGGCGGACGCGATCGCCGTCGCCCCGGCGACCTTCAACACGATCAACAAATGGGCCGCAGGCATCTCCGACACCCTCGCCCTGGGCATCCTGTGCGAGGCGTACGGCATGGGCATACCCATCGCCGCCCTGCCCTGTCTGAACACGGCCCAGGCCGCCCACCCCGCCTACCGGCAGAGCCTGGAGCGCCTGCGCGCCATGGGCGTACGCATCGGCGGCCGCGAGCCGCAACCGGGGACCGAGGCCGGGGGAGGCGTGTTCTCCTTCCGCTGGGAGGAGGCACTGGAACTGCTGGAGCCGGGGCGGGAGTGAGTCCGAGGCCGGCTCAGGGCCACACCAGGCAGTACGGCTGATGCCCCGCCTCATGCAGCCGGTGGCTGAAGTCCTGCCACTCGTGCAGCAGCTGGTACACGTTGAACGCGTCGCGGGGGCCGCCGCGGTCCGGGACCGTGGACCAGATGAAGGCCGCCGCGCCGACCGCTTCCTCGCCGATGTCGCGCAGGGGGTCGACGACCGTCATGGGGAGTTTGACGACCGCGTAGTCGGGGTGCAGGACGACCAGTTCCAGCGGCGGCACCTTGTGCAGGGGGACGCCTTCGATGCCCGTCAGGACCATCGCGGCCATCGTCTCCGGCTTGATCTTGGTGAACATGCCGTTCATGCCGAGCTCGTCGCCGCCGAGTTCCTCGGGGCGCATCGAGATCGGGACGCGGGCCGCCGTCGCACCGTCCGGCGCGCCGAAGTACTTGTACGTCACCCCCACCCGACCACCATTCCTGCTCCCCGCCTCAAGGCGGTCCACCCGGCTCAGCCGGTCGGGCCGGCCGCTGCGGTCCACCCGGTCCACCCGGTCCACCCGGTCCGGCCCGGCCGGCCGGTCGGGCTCGTTCGGTGCACCCTGTGCCTGCTGACGTGCGTCGTTCGCTGCCTCCGCGTCGCGCCGGTGCCTTCCCCGCCGGGCACGTCGAGGACCCAGGTCGTCGGTCCCCTCGCCCAGTCCGCCACCGCGATGCATATCTCCACCCGACTGCTTTTCTAGGCTGCGTGCCCGGGGCCGCGCAACCCGATCATCGTGACAGTGACCTCCCCCACGGTCACACGCCGAAACGTGCGCTGGAACAGCTGTCCGCAGGTTCTGTCGAACAAGCCCCCGACACGACCTTTCGTCATGTCCATACGTATGCGAGGACCAGTTTCTCAGATGGGCGGGGTGCGGATCTCTCGTATCGGCGCGGTCGGCCTACCCTGAGGAGGTCACCCGGCAGCACAGCCGGAGCTGGTCCCGGAAGAGGTCGGAGAAGCCGCACGTCATGAGCGAACTGCCCTATCCCTACGAAGCGCCTGCCTCCCAGGCACTGTTCGACCGTGCGGCGGTCGTCACGCCGGGTGGCGTGAACTCGCCGGTGCGGGCCTTCCGCGCCGTCGGCGGCACGCCCCGGTTCATGGTGTCGGGGAAGGGGGCCTACCTCACTGACGCCGACGGGCGCGAGTACGTCGACCTCGTCTGCTCCTGGGGGCCCATGATCCTCGGGCACGCGCACCCCGAGGTGATCGCCGCGGTGCAGGAGGCCGTCGCCCGCGGTACGTCCTTCGGCACGCCCGGTGAGGGCGAGGTCGCGCTCGCCGAGGAGATCGTCGCCCGGGTGGCGCCCGTCGAGCAGGTGCGGCTGGTCAGCAGTGGTACGGAAGCGACCATGTCGGCCATCCGGCTCGCCCGCGGGTTCACCCAGCGCTCCAAGGTGATCAAGTTCGCCGGCTGCTACCACGGGCACGTCGACTCGCTGCTCGCCTCCGCCGGGTCCGGCCTGGCGACCTTCGCGCTGCCGGACACCCCGGGTGTCACGGGTGCGCAGGCCGCCGACACGATCGTGCTGCCGTACAACGACCTGGAGGCCGTGCAGGAGGCCTTCCACCGGCACCCCGGCGAGATCGCCTGTGTGATCACCGAGGCGTCGCCCGGCAACATGGGCGTCGTGCCGCCGCAGCCCGGGTTCAACCAGGGGCTGAAGGACGCCTGCCAGAAGAACGGCGCCCTGTACATCTCCGACGAGGTCATGACCGGCTTCCGCACCAGCCGGGCCGGCTGGTACGGCGTCGACGGGGTCAGGCCCGACCTCATGACGTTCGGCAAGGTCATGGGCGGCGGCTTCCCGGCCGCCGCGTTCGGCGGGCGCGCCGACGTCATGGCGCACCTCGCTCCGGCCGGGCCCGTCTACCAGGCCGGCACCCTCTCCGGGAACCCCGTCGCCACCGCCGCCGGCCTCGCCCAGCTGCGCCTCCTCGACGACGCCGCCTACGACCGGGTGAACGCCGTGTCGGAGCAGATCCGCTCCCTCGTCACCGAGGCGCTGGCCAAGGAGGGTGTCGCGCACCGGCTGCAGACCGCCTCCAACATGTTCTCCGTGTTCTTCACGGACCGGGAGGTCCGCGACTACGAGGACGCCAAGAAGCAGGAGTCGTTCCGCTTCACCGCGTTCTTCCACTCCCTGCTGGAGAACGGCGTGTATCTGCCGCCGTCGTCCTTCGAGTCGTGGTTCGTGTCCACCGCGCACGACGAGCGGGCCGTCCAGAAGATCGCCGACGCCCTCCCGGCGGCGGCCCGAGCCGCGGCGGAGGCCACCGCGTGAGCGACAGCAGCAAGGACATCACCGTCGTCCACCTGATGCGGCACGGCGAGGTCGCCAACCCGGACGGCATCCTCTACGGCCGCCTGCCCGGGTACCACCTGTCCGAGCTGGGCCGCAAGATGGCCGAGCGGGTCGCCGACCACCTCTCCTCCCGGGACGTCACGTATGTGTGCGCGTCCCCGCTGGAGCGGGCGCAGGAGACGGCGACGCCGATCGCCGAGGCGCATGGCCTGGACCTCGCCTCCGACGAGCGGCTCATCGAGGCCGAGAACGTCTTCCAGGGCAAGACCTTCGGTGTCGGCGACGGCGCGCTGCGCAAGCCGGGCAACTGGAAGCACCTCGTCAACCCGCTCAAGCCGTCCTGGGGCGAGCCGTACGTCGACCAGGTCGTGCGGATGATGGGCGCGCTGAACGCCGCGAAGGACGCCGCGCGCGGGCACGAGGCGGTGCTCGTCAGCCATCAGCTGCCGATCTGGATCGTGCGCAGTTACGTCGAGCGGCGCCGGCTGTGGCACGACCCGCGCAAGCGGCAGTGCACGCTCGCCTCGCTGACGACGTTCACGTACCAGGGCGACCGGATCGTCTCCGTCGGCTACACCGAGCCGGCCCGCGACCTGGTCCCGGCCCATCTGCTGGCCGGCGCCAAGCCGGTGAAGGGCCAGGGCAAGGCCTTCGGCGCGTGACACTGCCGTGAGCTGACGGCGTGTCAGTTGGCACAGTTTTGTTACGTTCGTGGCGTAACGCATACGCCCTCGCGGAACCCCCCGGTTCGTCGCGCCCTCTGACTGGGTGACCACCCAAGGACGTGACGAATCGGGGAACTCTCATGCGCACCTTCTCCCGCAGGGGAATGCTCGGCCTCGGCGCGGGCGCCGCCGCGGCCGCCTCACTCGCGGGCTGCGGCACGTCGTCGGGCGGGTCGGGCCACGGGGCCGGCTCGGGCGGCGGTGACGGCTCCGGGAAGGACCCCTCCGGCACCCCCACGACCGCCGCCCGGCCGATAGGGGACGGTTCGACGGCGTACAGCGGCAAGCAGCCGCACCAGCCGGACGCGCCGCAGCCGCTGGAGCCGGGGCAGGAGCCGCCGCAGTTCGTCATCTTCTCCTGGGACGGGGCCGGCGAGGTCGGCAACGGCCTCTTCCCGCGCTTCCTGGACCTCGCCAAGGAGCACGGCGCGAGCATGACCTTCTTCCTGTCCGGGCTGTATCTGCTGCCCGAGTCGAAGAAGCGCCTGTACGACCCGCCGAACAACCGGCGCGGCGCCTCCGACATCGGCTACCTCACCGACGCGCACATCCGCTCCACGCTGGAGAACGTCCGCCGCGCCTGGCTCGAGGGCCACGAGATAGGCACCCACTTCAACGGCCACTTCTGCTCCGGGCACGGCACCGTCGCCCACTGGACGCCGCAGCAGTGGCGCAGTGAGATCGACCAGGCGAAGTCGTTCGTGAAGCAGTGGCGGACCAACACCGGCTGGAGCGACCTGCCGCCGCTGCCGTTCGACTACGACAAGGAGCTGACCGGCGGTCGTACGCCCTGTCTGCTGGGCCAGGACAACCTGCTGCCCACCGCCCGTGAGCTCGGCTGGCGCTACGACGCCTCCTCGCCGGGCGGCCGCCAGACGTGGCCGAGCAAGAAGCTGGGCATCTGGGACCTCCCGCTCCAGCAGATCCCGTTCCCCGGCCGCCGCTTCGAGGTGCTGTCGATGGACTACAACATGCTGGCCAACCAGTCCAAGAACTCCACGAAGGCCCCGCCCGCCAACTACCCGGGCTGGCGGCAGCAGTCCGCCCAGGCGTACATATCCGGCTTCCAGCGGGCATATGAGACAAACCGGGCGCCGTTCTTCATCGGCAACCACTTCGAGCACTGGAACGGCGGCATCTACATGGACGCCGTCGAGGAGGCGTTCAAGCACATCGCCCGGGAGAAGGAGAAGGGCGCCGACGTACGCATGGTCTCCTTCCGGCAGTTCGTGGACTGGATGGACGTCCAGAAGCCCGAGGTGCTCGCCAAGCTGCGCACTCTCGAGGTCGGGCAGCGCCCGGCCGGCGGCTGGAAGCAGCTGACGGCCGCCTGAGCGGCTCGCGAAACGCCGCCTGAAATGCGGGTTTCCGCCCGCAAGGGGGGTGCCCGAGATCCCCGATACGGACATGCGAAACTTTTCACATGAGTGCCGCCAGCCGCGCCCCCCAGCGCTCGTCCCGCACCCGGGTCACCCGTAGCCGCGCCGCCGTGTTCGCCGCGACGGCCGCGGCGGCCGCGCTGACCCTGTCCGCCTGCAGCTCCGGCGGCACGTCCGGCGGGGGTGGCCAGAGCAACTTCGTCATGGGCAAGAACGGCATCGCCACCGCCGACCAGGGCAAGCGCGCCGACGCACCCGACCTGTCCGGCGAGACCGTCGACGGCAAGCAGCTCGATGTCGCCGCGTACAAGGGCAAGGTCGTCGTCATCAACGTGTGGGGCTCCTGGTGCCCGCCCTGCCGCGCCGAGGCGCCCGGCTTCGAGAACGTGTACCAGGAGCTCAAGGGCCAGGGCGTGCAGTTCGTCGGCATCAACACGCGCGACACCTCCACCGGCCCGGCCCAGGCCTTCGACAAGGAGTTCGGCATCAGCTACCCGAGCCTGTACGACCCGACGGGCAAGCTGATGCTCCGCTTCAAGAAGGGCACCCTCAACCCGCAGTCCATCCCGTCCACGCTCGTCATCGACCGCCAGGGGAAGATCGCGGCCCGCACGCTGCAGCCCCTGTCGGAGGACAAGCTGCGGTCGATGATCAAGCCGGTACTGGCGGAGAAGTGACGTGAGAGAAGTCACCACCCTCGCCGCGGCGGCGGTCTCGGACCCCAACGGCACGGTGCTCAACGGCGCCCTGCTGGTGGCCCTGCCCATCGCCCTGCTCGGCGGGCTCGTCTCCTTCTTCTCGCCCTGCGTCCTGCCGCTCGTCCCCGGCTACCTCTCCTACGTCACCGGGGTCAGCGGCACCGACCTCGCCGACGCCCGGCGCGGCCGGATGGTCGCCGGCGCCTCCCTGTTCGTCCTCGGCTTCACCGCCGTGTACGTCTCCACCGGCGCCTTCTTCGGCTACTTCGGCCAGAGCGTCCAGGAGCACAAGGACGTCCTGAGCAAGATCCTCGGCGTCGTCATGATCCTCATGGGTGTCTTCTTCATGGGCCTGATGCCCTGGCTGACGCAGCGCGAGTTCCGCTTCCACACCCGGCCGGTGGCCGGACTCATCGGCGCGCCGGTGCTCGGCGCGCTGTTCGGCATCGGCTGGACCCCGTGCATCGGCCCGACGCTGGCCGCCGTGCAGGGACTGGCCATGGACCAGGCGAGCGCGGGCCGCGGCGCCCTGCTGACCGTCGCCTACTGCCTCGGCCTCGGACTGCCCTTCGTGCTCACCGCGGTCGCCTTCCGCAAGGCGCTCGGCGCCTTCGGCTGGATCAAGCGCCACTATGTCTGGGTGATGCGCGTCGGCGGCACCATGATGATCGCGACCGGTCTGCTGCTGCTGACCGGCGCCTGGGACCGCCTCGTGCAGGACATGCAGACCTGGTCCGACGGCTTCACTGTGGGGATCTGACTCGATGAGCACTACCTCGAAGTACGGGTCCGACCCGGCCCCGTCCGACGCCGAGGAGCTGGGAGCGGCCGGCTCCCAGCTCTCCACCGCGCCCCAGGAGGAGCTGTCCGCTCCGCCTTCGCTCGGCGTCATCGGCTGGGCCCGCTGGTTCTGGCGCCAGCTCACCTCTATGCGGGTCGCGCTGCTGCTGCTCCTGCTGCTGTCGCTGGGCGCGATCCCCGGCTCCCTCATCCCGCAGACCGGCATCGACGCCACCAAGGTCGAGCTGTTCCGCCGCGACCACTCCACGCTGGCGCCGGTCTACGACAAGCTCGGCCTGTTCCACGTCTACAGCTCGGTGTGGTTCTCCGCGATCTACATCCTGCTGTTCGTCTCCCTCATCGGCTGCATCATCCCGCGCACCTGGCAGTTCGTGGGCCAGCTGCGCGGCCGCCCGCCGGCCGCGCCCAAGCGGCTGACCCGGCTGCCCGCGCACACCGCCTGGCGCACCGAGGCCGCACCCGAGCAGGTCCGCGAGGCCGCGCTCGCCCTGCTGAAGAAGCGCCACTTCCGCGCCCATGTCGCCGGGGACGCCGTCGCCGCCGAGAAGGGCTATCTGCGTGAGGTGGGCAACCTGGCCTTCCACATCGCGCTGATCGTGATGCTGGTGGCGTTCGCCGCGGGCCAGTTGTTCAAGTCCGAGGGCGACAAGCTCATCATCGAGGGCAGCGGTTTCTCCAACACGCTCACCCAGTACGACGACTTCAAGTCCGGCAGCCTCTTCTCCCCCGACGACCTGGACTCGTTCAGCTTCAAGCTCGACGACTTCAAGGGCACGTACGAGGTCACCGGACCCAACCGGGGCACGCCGCGCACCTACGAGGCGCACCTCACCTACAGCGTCGGCGCCTACGGCAAGGACAAGAAGACCACCGTCAAGGTCAACGAGCCGCTCAGGATCGGCGACTCCAAGGTCTACCTCGTCAGCCACGGGTACGCGCCCGTCGTCACCGTCCGCGACGGCAAGGGCGACGTCGTCATGAAGGACGCCGTGCCGCTGCTGCCGCAGGACGGCAACGTCACCTCCTCCGGCGCGATCAAGGTGATGGACGGCTACCGCAACGCGCAGGGGCTGAAGGACCAGCTCGGTTTCCAGGCCGTCTTCATCCCGACCTTCGCCGGCGAGGGCCGGGGCACGATGCTCTCCCAGTTCCCGGCGCTGCTGAACCCCCGGCTGGCGCTGAACGCCTACCACGGCGACCTGGGCGTCGACGCGGGCATCCCGCAGAGCGTGTACCAGCTCGACACCGAGCACCTGAAGCAGTTCAAGAAGGCGAACGGCGACCCGCTCGCCGAGCGCCTCAAGGCCGGCCAGACCATGCAGCTCCCGAACGGCGCCGGTTCGATCACCTTCGACGGCGTCAAGGAGTGGGCGGGCTTCCAGGTCACCCGGCAGCCCGCCAGCGGCTGGGCCCTCGGCGGAGCCATCACCGCGGTCTTCGGTCTCGCCGCGTCCCTGTTCATCCAGCGCCGCCGCGTCTGGGTGCGCGCGGTCCGCGGCGCCGACGGCGTCACGGTCGTCGAGATGGCCGGGCTCGGCCGCAGCGAGTCCGCGAAGGTGCCCGAGGAGCTCGGGCAGCTCGCCGGAATCCTCTACGACCAGGCACCGGGCGCCCCCGAGCCCGGAACCGGCCCTGAGCCCGAAAGCGGCCCCGAGCCCGAAACCGGCCGTTTGGCCGACCCCTCAGAAGTCTCCGTACCCGCCGAAGGGGCTGAGAAGCAGTGACCCTCGCCGCCGCCACCAACGAACACCTCGCGAACATCAGCAATGTGCTGGTCTACTCCGCGATGGCCGTGTACACCCTCGCCTTCTTCGCCTACATCGCCGAGTGGCTCTTCGGCAGCCGCAGCAAGGTCGCCCGCACGGCGGCCGCGCTGACCGCCGAGTCCAAGGCGGCGACGGCCCCGGCCGTCACCGTCAACAAGGCCGGCGGCACCGCCGTACTGGAGCGGCCCAAGGTCACCGTGCGCTCCGCCACCGGCTCCCGCGACGTCCCCGACGGGCCCGGCGCGCACGGCGGGGACGCGCAGGGCGACCTGTACGGCCGCATCGCGATCTCCCTGACCGTGCTCGCCTTCCTGGTGGAGTTCGCCGGGGTCCTCACACGCGCGCTGTCGGTGCAGCGGGCGCCGTGGGGCAACATGTACGAGTTCAACATCACCTTCTCCACCGTCGCGGTCGCCGTGTACCTCGGCCTGCTGGCGCTGAAGAAGAACGTCCGCTGGCTCGGCCTGTTCCTGATCACCACGGTCCTGCTCGACCTGGGCCTGGCCGTCACCGTGCTGTACACGGCCAGCGACCAGCTGGTGCCCGCGCTGCACTCGTACTGGCTCTACATCCACGTCTCCACCGCGATCTTCTGCGGCGCGACCTTCTACGTCGGCGCGGTCGCGACGATCATGTACCTGTTCAAGGACGCGTACGAGAGCAAGCTCGTGAGCGGCGGCAAGCCCGGCACCTTCGCCCGCTCGGTGCTGGAGCGCATGCCGTCCTCGGCCTCGCTGGACAAGTTCTCCTACCGGATCAACGCGGCCGTCTTCCCGCTGTGGACGTTCACGATCATCGCGGGCGCGATCTGGGCCGGCGACGCCTGGGGCCGCTACTGGGGCTGGGACCCGAAGGAGACCTGGTCCTTCATCACCTGGGTCGCCTACGCCTGCTACCTGCACGCCCGCGCCACCGCCGGCTGGAAGGGCCGCAAGGCCGCCTACCTGGCGCTGCTCGCGTTCGCGTGCTGGCTGTTCAACTACTACGGCGTGAACCTCTTCGTCACCGGCAAGCACTCCTACGCGGGCGTCTGAGCCGGCACGGGTCCCTTGCTACCGGCGTCGGGGGCGCCGCAGCCTCACTCGCCGATGTCCTCCTTCCACAGCGCCGGCTCGTCCTGGATGAAGTCCCGCATCAGCGCGACGCACGCGGGATCGTCCAGGACGACGACCTCCACCCCGTGCTCGGCGAGCCAGTCGTGGCCGCCGTGGAAGGTGGTCGCCTCGCCGATCACCACCCGCGAGATGGAGAACTGCCGGACCAGCCCCGAGCAGTACCAGCAGGGCGAGAGGGTCGTCACCATCGTCGTCCCGCGATACGACCGCTGCCGTCCCGCGGCGCGGAAGGCCGCCGTCTCCGCGTGCAGCGAGGGGTCGCCGTCCTGGACGCGCCGGTTGCGGCCGCGGCCGAGCAGGGTGCCGTCCGGGCCGTAGAGCGCGGCGCCGATCGGGATGCCGCCCTCGGCGAGCCCGGCCCGCGCCTCGTCGACGGCCGTGGCGAGCCACTGCCGTGCCTGTGCTTGATCCATGGGATCACTGTGCGGGGCGGGACGGCGGCGGGCAAGGCGCGCGTGGGTCAGCGGCGGTCGCCGTACAGTCCCTCGACCACGTCCGCGAAGTCGCTCAGGACCGTTTCGCGGCGGAGTTTCATCGACGGGGTGAGGTGGCCCGCCTCCTCGGTGAAGTCCACCGGCAGGACGGCGAAGCGGCGGATGGACTCGGGGCGGGAGACCATCCGGTTGGCCTCGTCGAGCGCGCGTTGCAGGACGGCGTACAGCTCGGGGTCGCCGATGAGGAGTTCGGCCGGGACGGGATGCTTGCCGTTCATCCGGCGCCAGTGGCTGACGCCGTCCATGTCGAGGGTGATCAGCGCCGAGACGTAGGGGCGGCCGTCGCCGACCAGCATGACCTGGGAGATCAGCGGGTGCGAGCGCAGCCAGTTCTCCAGCGGCGCCGGGGCCACGCTCTTGCCGCCGGCCGTGATCAGCAGCTCCTTCTTGCGGCCGGTGATCGTCAGGTACCCCTCGTCGTCCAGCTCGCCGAGGTCGCCGGTGGCCAGCCAGCCGTCCTGCGCGGCCGGGACCACGCCGCCGGCCGCCGGGTCCCAGTAGCCGCGCAGCACATGGTCGCCGGCGACCAGGATCTCGCCGTCGGCGGCGATCCGGACGCGGGTGCCGGGCAGCGGCCAGCCGACCGTGCCCAGGCGCGGCTTGAGCGGCGGCGTCACCGTCGTCGCGCCGGTCGTCTCGGTCAGGCCGTAGCCCTCGAAGATCTCGATGCCGGCGCCCGCGTAGAAGGCGGCGAGGCGCCGGCCGAGCGGGGAGCCGCCGCAGATCGCGTACCGCACCCGGCCGCCCATGGCCTGCCGGATCTTGCGGTAGACCAGCGGGTCGTACAGCGCCCGCCCCGCCTTCAGCGCCGCCGCCGGGCCGCTTCCGGTGCCCGTCTGCCGGTCCTCGACCGCCTCGCCGTAGCGCCGGGCCACCGCCACCGCCCGGTCGAAGGCGGACAGCTTGCCGCCCGACTCGGCCTTGGCACGGGCGGAGTTGAAGACCTTCTCCAGCATGTACGGGATGGTGAGCAGGCAGGTCGGCCGGAAGGCCGCCAGGTCGGGCAGCAGTTCGTCCGGCTTCAGGCTGGGGGCGTGGCCGAGCCGGACGCGGGCGCGTACGCAGGCGATCGCCACCATGCGGCCGAAGACGTGCGACATCGGCAGGAACAGCAGCACCGACGGCTCGTCCTCGCCCTTGGCCCGGAACACGGGGTAGAGCAGCTCGATCGCGTTGTCGACCTCGGCGAAGAAGTTGCCGTGGCTGAGCGCGCAGCCCTTGGGGCGGCCGGTGGTGCCGGAGGTGTAGATCAGGGTGGCGAGGGTGCCGGGGCCGAGCATCCCGCGCCGTACGTCCACCTCCTGGTCGGGCACGTGCGCCGCGCCGACCTCGGCGAGCTGCTCCACGTGGCCCTTCTCCATCACCCACACATGCCGCAGGTCCGGCAGGCGGTCCCGCTCGGGTCCGATCGCCGCGGCCTGCGCGACGGTCTCGGTGACCAGGGTGACCGCGCCGGAGTCCTGCAGGATCCAGCGGGTCTGGAAGGGCGAGGAGGTCGGGTAGACCGGCACGGTGACCAGGCCGGCCGCCCACGCGGCGAAGTCGAGCAGCGTCCACTCGTACGTCGTGCGCGCCATGATCGCGATGCGGTCGCCCGGCATCAGGCCTTCGGCGAGCAGTCCCTTCGCCACGGCCCGTACCTCGGCGGCGAAGGCGGCCGCCGTCACGTCCCGCCAGCTGCCGGAGGGGTCGCGGCGGCTGAGCACCACGGCGTCCGGCGCGGCGTCGGCGTTGTCGAAGGGCAGGTCGGCGAGCGAGCCGTGGCGGACGGGCCGGGCGAGGGCCGGGACGTACGCCTCGCGTACCGCCCCGCCCATCCGCTTGGTCTCCGGCGCCACCAGGACGGGGCCCCGGAGGCCGGCGTAGTCGGCGGAGGTGGGGTACGGCGTGGACACGGGCGGCTCCTGGTGCGTGCAGCAGCGGCACTGCTGGCTGCAAGACGTACGTGCCTCGCCCGGCGGGGCGTTCACCGGCGGTGGCGTCGGCGGACGGTTACCGGCGGTCGGGCAGGGGAATCGTACGGGGCCCCTGTGGGGGGCGTGTGCGGGTTCCGAGGGGGTCCGGAGCCGGGGCTGTGCAGCGTCGGGAACCGTGTGAGAGGGGCTGACGTTGCGCAGGTCACACGGGATACGGCGCGTCGGCGGCCGGCGGAAGGGGCGCCCGTCCGGCAGGGGGCCCGGTGGCGCGTCAGGGGTTCATCTCGACCCGCTCCTCCCGCGTGGCATAGCCTTACCGGCGGTAACCTTACTCATGAGTAAGCACTATGCATCCCCGAGGAGACAGCGCTCCATGGCCGACCGCTACCTGAGCCTCACCGCCACCGCGCCCGGCCGCTTCCTCACCCGCCGGCTCGGCCTGCCCCGGCCCGCGGCCCTGCACCGCTGGTCGCCCGAGGCGCCGGCGCTCACCGGCGGACTGCTGCACCTGAGGGCCGGCCCCTCGCGGCTCGACCTCGCACCCGTACTGGCCCGCACCGGCCTCGGCGCCGCCACCGGGCGTCCGGCCGCCGTCGTCCTGGACGCCACCGGCGTCACCGGCGTGACCGCGCTGGCCGAAGTGCACGCGGCCCTGCACCCGGTCGTCCGGTCGGTCGCCACCAGCGGACGGATCGTCGTCCTCGGCGCGCCGCTCGACCCGGGCGACCACCACCGGGCCGCCGCCCAGCAGGCCCTGGAGGGCTTCACCCGCTCCCTCGGCAAGGAGATCGGCCGGGGCGTCACGGTCAACCTGGTCCGGCTCACCGACGCGGCCGCCGCGGAGTCGACCCTGCGCTTCCTGCTGTCGCCGAAGTCCGCATACGTCAGCGGGCAGGTGATCGAGGTCGGCGCCTTCCCCGGCGAGGCGCCGGACGACCGGGGCGGGGTGCCGGACGCCCGGGGTGAGGCGCCTGACGCCCGGAGTGAGGTGCCGGACGCCCGGGGTGAGGTGCCGGACGTCCAGGGTGCGGTGCCGGACGGCCGGGAGCGGCCCCTGGCCGGCCGCACCGCCCTCGTCACCGGCGCCGCCCGCGGCATCGGCGAGGCGGTCGCCAGGACCCTCGCCCGGGACGGGGCACGGGTCGTCGTCCTCGACGTGCCGCAGGCCGAGGCGGACGCCCGGCGCGTCGCCGAGCGGCTCGGCGGCAGCGCCCTCGCCCTCGACATCACGGCCGCCGACGCGGGCGAGCGCATCGCCGCGGCCCTGCCCGACGGCCTCGACGTGCTCGTCCACAACGCCGGGATCACCCGCGACCGGCGGCTGGCCAACATGCCCGCCGACCGGTGGAGTTCCGTCCTCGACGTCAACCTCGCGAGCGTGCTGCGCACCACGGACGCGCTGCTCGACCGGGGCACGCTCAGGCGCGGCGGGCGGATCGTGGCCACGGCCTCCATCGCCGGGCTCGCGGGCAACGCGGGGCAGACCAACTACGCCGCGAGCAAGGCGGGCATCGCCGGGCTCGTGCGCGCGCTGGCGCCGCGGGCGCTCGCCGAGCACGGGGTGAGCGTCAACGCGGTGGCGCCGGGCTTCATCGAGACGGCGATGACGGCCGCGATACCGCTGTTCATCCGCGAGGCGGGCCGCCGTATGAACTCCCTCGCCCAGGGCGGACTGCCCGTCGACGTCGCCGAGACCACCGCCTGGCTCGCCCACCCGGCCTCCGGCGCGGTCAACGGGCAGGTCGTGCGGGTCTGCGGGCAGAGCCTGCTGGGGGCGTGATGCGCGAGAAGACCCTCACCCGGCCGCCGGCCCTCACGCCCCTGCTGGTGCGCGGCGCGCTGCTGTCCCCGCTGAAGCGGCCCCGCCCCGGCGCGGCCGCCCCCGCCGTCCGGCTGCTGCTGCCCGGCCTGCGCGTCGACCTCGCGCGCCTGGCCGCCTACGAGCGGGTGTGCGGCTTCGCCGGCGACGACGCCCTGCCGGTCACCTACCCGCACCTTCTCGGTTTCCCGCTCGCCCTGCGCCTGATGAGCGCCCGTGACTTCCCGCTGCCGCTGCCGGGCCTGGTCCACACGTCGATCGAGATCACCCGGCACACGGCGCTCACCGCCACGGGGACGTACGACGTGGGGGTGCGCGTCGAGCGGCTGGCACCGCACCGGCGCGGCACCGAGGCGGTCGTGGTGACCGAACTGCGGGCCGGTGGCGGCGTCGTATGGGAGTCGACGAGCACGTATCTGGCGCGGCACCGCACGGCGCCGGAGGCCGCCGGACAGACCGGGGCCGCCCCGCAGCCGCCTCCCGTGGTCGGCGAGTGGCGGCTCGGCGCGGACCTCGGCCGCCGCTACGGCGCCGTCTCCGGCGACCGCAACCTCATCCATCTGCATCCGCTCACCGCCCGGCTGTTCGGCTTCCCGCGGGCCATCGCGCACGGCATGTGGACCGTGGCGCGCTGCCTGGCCGCGCACGGCGTGCCCGAAGCGGCGTTCGTCCGGGCGGAGTTCCGGGCGCCGGTGCTCCTGCCGGGCACGGTGCGGTACGCGGCGGACGGCGAGGGACGGTTCGCGCTGCGCGGCGCCGAGACGGTGCACCTGACGGGACGCGTCACACCGCTCGGGTGACGCGGGCCGGAGTCGCATGCGAGGAGGTGGCACCCGGCTCACGCCGGCGGGGGTGACCAGCGGTGTCCCGCCATCAGGTTGCCGAGGCCCGACCAGGCGAAGTTCATCAGGGTGGCCGCCGACTGCCGGGCCGAGACGCCGTCGGTGGCGTTGCCCCAGGCGGCGAGGGACTCGGCGGCGCCGACCAGGGCCTCGGCCAGCCCGGCGACCTCACGCTCGGCGAGGTCGGGGTTGTGGTGGGCGTCGCGGGCCGCGACCACGATCAGCCGGGTCACGACGGCGACGAGTTCCGCGCGCCGCGCGGCGACCTCGGTGGCGAACGGCTCCCCGTGGGTGCGGGCTTGCAGGTGCAGCACGGACCAGGCGTCCGGGTGGTGCGCGGTGTGCGTGAAGAACGCCAGCAGACCGTCCCACAGTTGGCGGTCGGCGGGCAGCTCCGGGTCGACGGCGAGACGGACGGCCTCGGTGAGCGCGGTGGCCTCCCGGCGGATGACGGCCGTGAAGAGGTCTTCCTTGGAGTTCAGGTACAGATACACCAACGGCTTGGAGACACCGGCGTGTTCGGCGATGTCGTCCATGGAGGCGGCCATGTAGCCGCGCCGGCCGAAGACGCGTACGGCCGCGTCCAGCATCTGCCGCTCACGGACCGCCCGGGGCATCCGCCTGGTCTTCACCGAACCCGAACCCGAACCCATGCGCACCAGCGTACGGGCCGCTCGCTCACCACCGCCCCGGTCCGCGAGGACGCCGGGCATGCCGAAGGGCGGCGGGAATCGTCCCGCCGCCCTTGGTGCCCGGAGGCTTGGCCGGTCAGGCCGCTGCCGCCGTCGCCGGCTCCGGCTCCGGCCTGTGCTCCGGCTCGTCCACCGGGGAGGCGCCGCCCACCGCGTCGTAGGCCTCGCGGTCCAGGAGGTTCTCGCGGGCCGAGACGATGACCGGGACCAGGGCCTGGCCGGCCACGTTGGTGGCGGTGCGCATCATGTCCAGGATCGGGTCGATCGCGAGGAGCAGGCCGACGCCCTCCATCGGCAGGCCCAGCGTGGACAGGGTGAGCGTCAGCATGACCGTCGCGCCGGTGAGGCCGGCGGTGGCGGCGGAGCCGACCACGGAGACGAACGCGATCAGCAGGTAGTCGCCCACGTTCAGCTGGATGCCGAAGATCTGCGCGACGAAGATCGCGGCGATCGCCGGGTAGATCGCGGCGCAGCCGTCCATCTTCGTGGTCGCGCCGAACGGCACCGCGAAGGAGGCGTACTCCTTCGGCACGCCGAGCCGCTCGGTGACCTTCTGCGTGACCGGCATGGTGCCGACGGAGGAGCGGGAGACGAACGCCAGCTGGATCGCGGGCCAGGCGCCCTTGAAGAACTGCAGCGGGTTGGCCTTGGCGACGGTCGCCAGCAGCGTCGGGTAGACGACGAAGAGGACGATCGCGCAGCCGGCGTAGATGTCGGCGGTGAAGGTGGCGTACTTGCCGATCAGGTCCCAGCCGTAGGTGGCGATGGCGCGGCCGATGAGGCCGACGGTGCCGAGCGGGGCGAGCCGGATGACCCACCACAGGGCCTTCTGCAGCAGCTCCAGCACGGACTCGCTCAGGGTGAGGATCGGCTGGGCCTTGTCGCCGAGCTGGAGCGCGGCGATACCGGCGACGGCGGCCATGAAGACGATCTGGAGCACGTTCAGTTCGGTGAACGGCGTGATCACGTCGGTCGGGATGATGCCGGTGAGGAAGTCGAGCCAGGAACCGGTGTGCTGGGGCTTGCCGCCGTCGGCCGGGGTGAGCCCGGTGCCGGCGCCGGGGTGGGTGAGCAGACCGATGGCGAGACCGATGCTCACCGCGATCAGCGAGGTGATCATGAACCACAGAAGGGTGCGGGTCGCCAGCCGCGCCGCGTTGTTGACCTTCCGCAGGTTGGTGATCGAGACCAGGATCGCGAAGAAGACGAGCGGGGCGACGGCGAGCTTCAGCAGGCCGATGAAGGTGTCGCCGATCTTCTCCAGGGTGGTCACCAGCCAGGACACGTCCTGACTGCGGGCGATCCAGCCCAGCAGGACACCCAGGGCGAGGCCGGCGGCTATCTGGGCCCAGAAGGGCACCTTGAAGGACTTCGTGTTCGAGGACACGGACATGCTCCGTTGGGGACGCGTAGGGGCTGACGTGGACGAGCGGTCGCGAGACAGAGGTCGCGAGACGTCAGGGGCGACAGATCCCGGACGCGCACCGGCAGAGATCCACGTGCAGGCGCGCCACGAGCAGAAGGCTCGGGAACTGAGGGGACGCGGCTGCTGACTTCACCCCAAGACGTTAACACTTGAACTTTGAGAATCTCAAAGCCTTGCTTTGAGAGGCCGGACACCGCATCGACCCATACAACGCAAAGCGCCCCGGCGACCGAGGTCACCGGGGCGCTGCTGTCAGCGCGACGGAGTGCCTTACGACGGCTGGCCCTGCGCACGGGCGGCGTCGTCGGCGACGTCCTCCTGGCTCTGGTTCGCCTGCAGGTTCGCCTGCATGTTGGCGCGCATGCGGTCCACCTTGGGGGCGATCTTCTGCGACGCCCGGTCCCGCTCCCCGCGCAGCGCGACGAAGCTGATCGGCGCGGAGATCACCAGCGCGAGCAGAACGGCCCACATGCCGTTGGACGAGCCGAGGCCGCGCGGCACGACACCGGAGTAGACGAGACCCGAGACGACCACGAGGCAGGCCACGAAGATCCCGAGGCGCATCAGCGTGTAGCGGAGCATCTCAATCCACTCTTCCGAATCCAAACAGGGGCAGTCTCCAGTGAAGCACGCCCTGGTACCGATCACTGAGGGGGGTGCGTCCGCGCGTCAGGGCAGCGGCAGCAGCATGGTGATGTCGTCCCGGTCGTCCCCCGGCGCCACCCGGATCGCCCCGGGCACCCGGCCGACCTCCTTGTAGCCGCAGGAGCCGTAGAACCGCTCCAGGCCGAGGCCGCCCCGGCAGGTCAGCCGGATCGCCTCGATGCCCTCGAAACCGCGCGCCGCGTCCGCCGCGGCCGCCAGCAGGTCACGGCCGTAGCCCCGGCCCTGGTGCCGCGGGTGCACCATCACCGTGTACAGCCACACCCAGTGCGTCATCAGCCGGTGGCTGTTGAAGGAGAAGAAGGCCGTCGCCGCGACCCGCCCGCCCTCGTCGTGGCCGGCCAGCAGCCGGGTCCGTCCCTCGGCCATCGCCGCGAAGTGCCGCACCAGCTCGGGCCGGATCGTCTCCCGCGTCACCGGCGCCACGAAACCGACGGCCCCGCCGGCGTTGGAGACGTCCGTCCACAGATCGAGGATGCCGTCGCGCAGACCGGCGTCGACGGCGGGGTCCAAGGTGAAGGTAAGGGGCATTGGCCCATCGTATCTATTACGACAGGACGCGAGCCGCCGTCTTGAGATCCGAGACGAGCCCCTGGAACGCCGACTCACGGTCCTCCGCGCGCAGCACCGACGACGGATGCACGGTCGGCACCAGCCGCTCGCTGCGCCCTTGGATCTCCCGCTCCAGCACCGTCCCGCGCACCTCGGTCACCTTGAACGACGAGCCGAGCAGCGCCTTGCCCGCGGTGGCACCCAGCACCACGATCAGCTCCGGCTCCACCACGGCCAGCTCGGCGGCGAGCCACGGCCCGCACGCCGTCATCTCCTTGAGGCTCGGCGCCTTGTGGATCCGCCGCTTGCGCGGCTCGGCCTGGGTGAACTTGAAGTGCTTGACGGCATTGGTGACGTACGCCTCCGCCGGGTCCAGGCCGGCTTCCGCCAGCGCCCGGTCCAGCAGCTTGCCGGCCGGGCCGACGAACGGCTTGCCCTGCCGGTCCTCCTGATCCCCGGGCTGCTCCCCGACGAGCATCACGCGCGCGTGCGCGTCCCCGGCGCCGAAGACGGTCTGCGTCGCGTCCCGGTGCAGGGGGCAGCCCCGGCAGCCGGCGGCGGCTTTGCGCAGGGCCGGAAGCCCGCCGCGCTCGGGAACGAAGGGGGTGGCGGTGTACTGATCTTCGGGCGCCGTCGTGGGCATGCACCACGAGTACCCACCCAAGGGCGCGGGACCCCGTCGATATGCGGCTCCGCCGCGTGGGCGCGACCGGCCCCCACGCGCCCGCACCCGAACGACTGCCTGCCGGCGCTCAGACCCGCATCGGCTGAGGCGACTCCCGGCGCCCGGCGTCCGGCCCGTCGTACTCCCGGATGATCTCGTACCGCGTGTTCCGCTCCACCGGCCGGAACCCCGCGTCGCGGATCAGTTCCAGCAGATCCTCACGGGTCAGCTTGTTCGGCGTGCCGAAGTTGTCCGCATCATGCGTGATCTTGTATTCGACGACCGAGCCGTCCATGTCGTCCGCACCGTGCTGCAGCGCCAGCTGGGCCGTCTGCACACCGTGCATCACCCAGAACACCTTCACATGCGGGACGTTGTCGAACAGCAGCCGCGAGACGGCGAACGTCTTCAGCGCCTCCACCCCGGTCGCCATCTGCGTCCGCGCCTGGAGCCGGTTGCGGATCTTGCCGTCCTTCATGTCCACGAAGTCGTGCTGGTAGCGCAGCGGGATGAAGACCTGGAAACCGCCGGTCTCGTCCTGCAGCTCACGCAGCCGCAGCACGTGGTCCACGCGGTGACGGGGCTCCTCGATGTGGCCGTACAGCATGGTGCACGGCGTCTTGAGGCCCTTCTCGTGCGCCAGCCGGTGGATGCGGGACCAGTCCTCCCAGTGGGTCTTGTGGTCCACGATGTGCTGCCGCACCTCCCAGTCGAAGATCTCCGCGCCACCGCCGGTGAGGGACTCGAGCCCCGCGTCGATCAGCTCGTCGAGGATCTCGGAGGCGGTCAGCCCCGAGATCGTCTCGAAGTGGTGGATCTCCGTCGCCGTGAACGCCTTCAGCGACACCTCCGGCAGCGCCGCCTTCAGCTCCCGCAGCGACCGCGGGTAGTAGCGCCACGGCAGGTTCGGGTGCAGCCCGTTGACGATGTGCAGCTCGGTGAGGTTGTCCGACTCCATCGCCTTGGCGAGCTTCACGGCCTCCTCGATGCGCATCGTGTACGCGTCCTTCTCGCCCGGCTTGCGCTGGAAGGAGCAGTACGCACAGGAGGCCGTGCACACGTTGGTCATGTTCAGGTGCCGGTTGACGTTGAAGTGGACGACGTCACCGTTCTTCCGCGTCCGCACCTCGTGCGCCAGACCGCCCAGCCACGCCAGGTCGTCCGACTCGTACAGCGCGATGCCGTCCTCGCGGGTCAGCCGCTCACCGGAGCGGACCTTCTCCTCCAGCTCGCGCTTGAGCCCGACGTCCATGCCAACACCTTTCTCCGACAGCACGGCCAACGGTATCCCTAGACCTCTTCGGGAAGCTCCCCGACCCGGTTCTCCCACTTCGTCGACAGCACGATGGTGGTACGGGTGCGGGAGACGCCCCGGGTCCCGGACAGCCGGCGGATGATCCTCTCCAGGCCGTCCACGTCGGTCGCGCGCACCTTGAGCATGTAGGAGTCCTCGCCGGCGATGAACCAGCAGTCCTCGATCTCCTGCAGGTCCTTCAGCCGGTGCGCCACGTCCTCGTGGTCGGCGGCGTCGGACAGCGAGATGCCGACCAGCGCCGTGACGCCGAGGCCGAGCGAGGGCGCGTCGACGGTGGCGCGGTAGCCGGTGATGACACCGGCCGCCTCCAGCCGGTTGATGCGGTCCGTGACGCTGGGGCCCGACAGGCCGACGAGGCGCCCCAGCTCGGCGTAGGAGGCCCGGCCGTTCTCCCTCAGGGCCTGGATGAGCTGCCTGTCCACCGCGTCCATGCGATTGAAAGCCTTCCGCTGAGAAGATCTGGAGTTGAGGTCTGGGGGTTGAGCGTCTGGGAGTTCGGTGAGAGCTGTGGGGGCGTGGATGCGGGCCGGCGTCGCGGCCGGACGTGGCGGTCAGCCGGTGCCGCCGCCCAGTTCGCCCTTCCAGCGGCGGTACAGGTCGTGCGGGACACCCGCGGCGTCCAGGACGCGTCCGGCGACGAAGTCCACCAGGTCCTGGATGTGCGTCGCCCCCGCGTAGAACGCCGGCGAGGCAGGCACCACACTCGCGCCCGCGTCGTCCAGAGCCACCAGGTGCCGCAGCGTCTGGCCGTTCAAGGGGGTCTCCCGTACGGCCACGACCAGCGTCCGGCGCTCCTTCAGGGTGACGCTCGCCGCCCGCTGGAGCAGATCCTTCGACAGCCCCAGCGCCACCCCGGCGACACACGCCGTGGAGGCCGGGACGATCAGCATGCCCTTCGCCGGATACGACCCCGACGACGGCCCTGCGGCCAGGTCACCGGCGTTCCAGTACCGCACGCCGGAGACGTCCACGGCGAAGCTGTCCGGCTTGCCGTCGGCGCCCCGCGCCAGCCACTGGGTGAGGTCCTCCCGCCAGTGCGCGTCCCGGAAGGAGATGCCGGTCTCGTCGAGCAGCGTGAGCCGCGAGGCCCGGCTGACCACCAGGTCGACACTCTCCCCGGCGGCGATCAGCGCCCGCAGCACGGCAGCGGCATAGGGCGTCCCGGACGCGCCGGACACCCCCACGATCCAAGGCGCACGCTGCGATTTCCCTGCGTTCACAGCTTGAGCGTACCGGGGTGTGCAGCGATGCCCCGGCCCGGGACCGCCCGCGCCGCACCGACGGGGACCGGCCGCCCTACGGCGACGGGGCCGGCCGGCCTACTGCGACGGGGTCGGCCGTCCTTCACCGGCGGGGACCGGCCGCGTCACACGGTCAGGCCGCGGACCAGCAGGTCGATCAGGGCGCAGGCGAACAGGGCGATGCCGATGAAGCCGTTCACCTGGAAGAAGGCCCTGTTCAGGCGGGTCAGATCGTGCGGGCGGACGATCGTGTGCTCGTAGACGAAGGCCCCCGCGACGATCAGCAGGCCCAGCCAGAAGAAGGCACCGGCGTGGGTGACCACCGCGTACCAGGCGAAGAGGGCCGTGGTGACGGCGTGGCAGGCCCGCGCGCCCCAGATGGCCCCCGGGATGCCGAAGCGGGCCGGGACCGACATCACGCCGATCTCGCGGTCGGTCTCGACGTCCTGGCAGGCGTAGATCAGGTCGAAGCCGCCGATCCAGACGCCCACGGCGAGACCGAGGATCGCCGCCGTCCACGACCACTCGCCGCTGATCGCCAGCCAGCCGCCGATCGGGCCCATCGCCTGGGCGATACCCAGGATGGCCTGCGGGAAGTTCGTGAACCGCTTGCCGTAGGGGTAGACCACCATCGGGATCACCGCGACGGGGGCCAGCGCCAGGCAGAGCGGGTTCAGCAGCGCGGCCGCGCCCAGGAAGACCACCAGGGCGACCAGCGCGCCGGTCCAGGCGTGGCGGACGGACATCGCGCCGGTGACCAGCTCGCGGTGGGCCGTGCGCGGGTTCCGGGCGTCGATCTCACGGTCGATGATCCGGTTGACGGCCATCGCGAAGGTGCGCAGGCCGACCATGCAGACGGTGACCAGCAGCAGCCGGGCCCAGTGGATGTTCCGGTCCCACGCGAACATCGCCGTCAGGGAGGCGATGTAGGCGAACGGCAGGGCGAAGACCGAGTGCTCGATCATCACCAGGCGCAGGAAGGCTTTCGTGCGTCCCGGCTGGGGGATCGCTGCGGACGCGCTGCTCACAGGCCGTACTCCTTCCAGCGGCGGTCCACCAGGGCCGCCGTCGCGGGGTCGGACTCGACCATGTCCGGCCAGCCGCCGTCGCGCGTGTAGCCCTCCTCGGGCAGTTTCCTCGTCGCGTCGATGCCCGCCTTGCCGCCCCAGAACTGCTGGTAGGAGGCATGGTCCAGGTGGTCGACTGGGCCTTCCACGACCGTGAGGTCACGGGCGTAGTCGGTGTTGCCGAGGGCGCGCCAGGCGACCTCGTGCAGATCGTGCACGTCGCAGTCGGCGTCGACGACGACGATCAGCTTGGTCAGGGACATCATGTGCGCACCCCAGATCGCGTGCATCACCTTCTGCGCGTGCTTGGGGTACTTCTTGTCGATCGAGACGATCGCGCAGTTGTGGAAGCCGCCGGCCTCGGGCAGGTGGTAGTCCACGATGTCCGGGACGATGATCTTCAGCAGGGGCAGGAAGAACCGCTCCGTCGCCCTGCCCAGCGGGCCGTCCTCCGTCGGGGGACGCCCGACCACGATCGACTGCAGCAGCGGGCGCCTGCGCATCGTGACGCAGTCGATCGTCAGGGCGGGGAAGGGCTCCTGCGGCGTGTAGAAGCCGGTGTGGTCGCCGAAGGGGCCCTCCGGGAGCATCTCGCCCGGCTCCAGCCAGCCCTCCAGCACCACCTCGGCCTGCGCCGGCACCTGGAGCGGGACCGTCTTGCAGTCGACCATCTCGATCCGCTTGCCCGCGACGAACCCAGCGAAGAGGTACTCGTCGATGTCGCCGGGGAGCGGGGCGGTGGAGGCGTAGGTGACGGCCGGCGGGCAGCCGAAGGCGATCGCGACGGGCAGCCGCTCGCCGCGCCGCGCGGCCACCTGGTAGTGGTTGCGGCTGTCCTTGTGGATCTGCCAGTGCATGCCGATGGTGCGCCGGTCGTGGCGCTGCAGGCGGTACAGACCGAGATTGCGGACGCCCGTCCCGGGGTCCTTGGTGTGGGTCAGGCCCAGGTTGAAGAAGGAGCCGCCGTCCTTGGGCCAGGTGAACAGCGCGGGCAGCTGCTCCAGGTCCACGTCGTCGCCGGTGAGGACGACCTCCTGGACGGGGGCGTCCTTGACCTTTCTCGGCGGTACGTGGGTCATCGCGCCGAGCTTGCCGAACGCCTCGCGTACCCCGACGAACCCGTGCGGCAGCTCGGGCTTCAGCAGGCCGCCGATCCGCTCGGAGATCTCCGCGTACGACTTCAGGCCGAGCGCCTTGAGCAGGCGACGATCGGTGCCGAAGACGTTCATCGCCAGGGGCATGGAGGCCCCCTTGACGTTCTCGAAGAGGAGGGCGGGACCACCGGCCTTGTTCACCCGGTCGACGATCTCCCCGACCTCCAGGTACGGGTCCACCTCGGCCTTGATGCGCTTGAGGTCGCCCTCGCGCTCCAGCGCCCTGAGCAGGGAGCGAAGATCGTCATAAGCCATGCGTCCCAGTATCCGGCACGGGCTAGTCTGAGCCCGTCACCGGGGCCCGTCGTGTGCCCCTCGCCGTCTGCTGGGGGAACTCCCGTCCATGCTCAGGTATCTGCCGTTCCTGCTGGTGCTGGCGCTGTGGATCTACGCGTTCATCGACTGCCTGAACACTCCGGAGGAGGAGGTGCGGGGGCTGCCGAAGGTGGTCTGGGTGATCATCATCCTGCTCTTCGGTGAGGTGCTGGTCGGTCCGATCGCCTGGCTGGTGGCCGGGAGGCAGCGGGGGCCGCGGCCGGCGGGCGGCTCGACGCCGTCGGAATGGCACCGCGGGCACCGCACCGAGTGGGTCGCCCCCGACGACAACCCCGAGTTCCTGAAGTCGCTGAAGGAAGAGAACAAGAAGGACGAGGCCCTGCTCAAGGAGTGGGAGGCCGACCTGCGCCGCCGCGAGGAGGAACTGCGCCGCAAGGAGCGCGGCGAGGACTCCGCGGCGGACTGAGCCGACGGCCGGTTGCCCCACGGCCGGTTATCCCACGGCCGGTTGCCCCAACGGTCGGTTGCCCCAACGGTCGGTTGCGCCACGGCGGACCGGGCCGGGGTGGTGTCGGTGCGGGCCGGTCATGACCTCCCCCACTGCTGGGACGCCGCCCCGCTTTGGCACGTCTGCGTCGTCACACCGCCGCCGAAGGCGACGTCCAGGCAGCCGCCGTTGAACGAGCTGATCAGGGTGGAGCCGGAGCCGGTGCGCCACAGCACGGCGCTGGTGGCCTGGGAGCAGTCGCTGACCACGACGGACTGGCCGTTGAAGTTGGCACTCAGGCAGGAGCCGCTGGACTGGTTGACGACCTTCACGGTGCCGTTGCCGGCGCTGCGCAGGGCCCAGGTGGCGGCGGAGCCGGAGCAGGCGCCGAGAGTGGTGGAGCCGTAGACCTGGGTCACGCATTTGCCGTTCTCGGCGTTGCGGAGGTGGGCGGCGGTGGGGGCGGGGGGATGGGGGGCGGTGCCTGTGCCTCCGGCGGTCGTGTTGGTGCCGGTGCCCGTGCTGCTTCCGGTTCCGGTTCCGGTTCCGGTGTCGGTTCCTGTGGAGGTGGAGCCTGATCCGCCGGTGGTTCCGGCGCCGTTCCGTCCGGTGGAGCCGGTGGAGCCGGTGGAGCCGGTGGTGCCGCCAGTGGTGGTGCCGGTCTGGCCGCCTTGTGCGGCGTCGGCTGTGGTTCCGGCGGCCGCCCCCGCCGGGGCCGGTGGGGCCTTCGGGTCGCCGGGCGAGGGGGAGGCCGAAGGGCGGTCGCCGGAGGGCCGTGCGCTCGTCGACGCGGTGGCCGTGGCGCTCGCCGTCGAGGTCTGGCCTCCCGACGAGGCCACCGGTGCGGACGCGCCGGGCCGCCCCTCGTCGCCGTGGGACGGCGCGGAGGCGTACGGGAGGAGTTGCAGGACGACGGTGGTGGTGGCCGCGACGACCACGACCGGTACGACGGCCAGCAACGTACGGCGGCCACGTCGCTCGCGGTCCTGCGAGCCCTTGGTGGTGACGACGGGAGGCTCGTCCGGGGCCTGTCCTGGCTGCGGTTCTCCCGAGGCGGGGACGGGGATGGGGATGGGGGCGGGGGCGGGGGCCGGTGTGGTGGCCGTCGGGGTCGGTGCCGGTGGTGTCGTCGCCGCGAAGGACGCCCGCTCGGCGAGGCGTTCGGTGACGGTGCCGGGCCAGGCGGTGACCCGCGGGACGTGCGGGGCGGCCAGGTCGAGCAGTTCCGTGGCGGTGGGGCGGCCCTCGGGGTCCTTGTCCAGGCAGGACGCCACCACGGACGCCAGCTCGGCGTCGAGCGCGCGCAGCGGGTCCAGGCCGGGTTCCTCGTGGACGATCCGGTACAGCACGGCGTGCCCCGACTCGTCGCCGAACGGCGGCCGTCCGCATCCCGCGTACGCGACGACCGAGCCGAGCGCGAACACGTCCACGGCGCCGGTCAGCCGGCGCGCGCCCGACGCCTGCTCCGGGGACATGTAGGCGGGCGTGCCGACCACCATGCCGGTCCGGGTCAGCTGGCTCTGCTCGGCGGCGCGGGCGACGCCGAAGTCGATGAGGGTGAGCCCGTCCACGGTGAGCATCACGTTGGACGGTTTGACGTCGCGGTGCACCATGCCGAGGTCGTGCACCGCGGCGAGGCGCTTCGCGGACTCGTGCAGCAGCAGCCACAGCGCGTCCGCCGGGAGCGGGCCGCCGTGCAGGTCGACGGCCTCGCGCAGGGTCAGGCCGGGGACGTACGCGGTGGCGAACCACGGCGGGTGGGCCTCGCGGTCGCTGGCGAGGAGGCGGGCGGTGGCGTGCGCGGGGAGCCGGGCGAGGTTGTCCAGCTCGTGCCCGAAGCGGCGCAGGAAGTCCTTGTCCTCGCCGGCGACGGAGGGCAGGACCTGCTTGACCGCGGCGTACTCGGCGGCGTGCACGCCGAGGTACACGCGGCCCATGCCGCCCGCGCCGAGCCGCCCCAGCAGCGGGAACGGTCCGATGTGCCGCGGATCGTCGTCCTGGAGCGGTTCGGCGCCGCTGCCGGCCAGGTCGAAGCCGTCTTCCCCGTTCACGTTCTCCCCGTTTGTTCAGCGTGCGTACGGTTCCGTCAGTGTGACGCAGGGAGGCGCTGAACTAGAATGGGTTTCTAGAAAATAGTTCGGGAAATTCCCTTGCGGGCCGGGGCGGAAGCAGGTGTTCTACGCTGACCGTCACGGTGCCGTACGGGGTGCCGGACCAGCACCGCAGGCGAGGACGGTCCGCCGATGAGCCCCAAGCAGCAACGTGGCGAGGCCACCGCCGAGTTGCTCCTGGACGCCGCGCTGCGCGTGTACGCGGAGGCGGGGGAGCAGGGGCTGACGGTCAGTGCGGTGACGCGCGCCAGCGGGGTGAGTCTGGGGAGCCTCTACCACCACTTCGGCAGCGTCGACGGGCTCATGAACGCGCTGGTGATGCGGTGGCTGGAGCGGTTGCTGACGGAGCTGGGGGCTGCGCTGGAGCATGCGCGCACGCCTCGGACGGGGGTGCGGGCGGTCGTACGGGCCTACCTGGCGTTCGTACGGGAGCATCCGGAGGCGGGGATGCTGCTGCACTCCTCGCACGCGGACCGGCTGGGGATGGCGCAGGGCAGGCAGCTGCGGGACGCGCAGGAGGCACGGTTGTCACCGCTGGCGGAGCGGTTTGCCCTCTGGGCCCGCAGGGGGGAGCTCGCGGAGTTGCCGCCGGCGCTGCTGGAGTCGTTGGTGCTGGGGCCGGTGATCGGGGTGGCGCGGCGGTGGCTGTCGGTGGGGGACGTGGATCTGGAGGAGGCGGGGCGGGTACTGCCGGAGCGGATCTGGCGGGCGATTCGGGTTTAGTCGGCGGGTGCGGGTGCCTGCGGCGCTGGGTCGTGTTTCGTCTGCGGGTGCGTTGTGGCTGGTCGCGCCGTTCCCCGCGCCCCTTTTGTGCCTGCGGCGGCCCGTTGCGGTCCGGTGGTCGGTTGCTGTCGCGCCTGCGGTGCGTTGTGGGTCGGGGCCGGGGTGGGGGGTGTCCGTCCTCGGTCCGGCCGGCCGTTTCCGACGCGCTCGCTGTTGGTCGGT
>NZ_JBVOQE010000025.1:0-36871 GCF_055668065.1 Streptomyces sp. NPDC097129
GGCTACGACCACGACAAGTACCGCCGGCTTCTGCGGCAGCGCGGTATCCGGCCTGCGATCGCCGAGCGTGGACAGCCGCACGGCACGGGTCTGGGCACCTTCCGCTGGGTCGTGGAGCGGACGATCTCCTGGCTGCACGGCTTTCGCCGCCTGAGGATCCGCTGGGAACGACGCGACGACATCCACGAGGCCTTCCTCGGCCTCGCCGCCTGCCTGATCACCCATCGGCACGTCCAGAGGCTTTGTTAGGGCCAGTTAGCCCCATCTCCCGTAACTGCCGCCTGGTGACGAGCCCTTCGGGCACCATGCTGCGGTCGTACTCGGAAACCAGCGGGTTCGCAGAATCTGAAGGCTGGTGGGTCGGAAACGCACTGGCGGAGGGTGGCCAACGCCCGGGGAAGCACGCGGGTTCACCTGGGGTGACGGCTTCGGCTGGGCTCGGCTGGTGTCAGTGGGCTGTGAAAGCCTCGCGGGCATGAGTTACGACTTGGCTGTTTGGGAAGGCGAAAGACCAGCTGACGACAAGACTGCTGGCCGGGTCTTTAACGATCTTTACGACCGCCTCATCGAGACGGAGTCGGACGAGCCTCCGAGTGAACGCATCCGGGACTATGTCGCCGGGCTCCTCAAGCGCTGGTGCGACCTGACCGAAGACGAGGACGACACCTCGCCGTGGTCAACCGGTCCGTTGATTGGCGAGGCCCGTGGCTCACTGATCTACTTCCCGATGCGCTGGAGCATGGCTGAGGAGGCATCCGGCTTCGCAGCTGACCTTGCGCAGTCCATGGGCCTGGTCTGCTTCGATCCTCAGCTGAACAAGCTCAGGCCTTAACGATCTCGGTCGGTTCGCCACCACCGGAGGTAACGGCGCCTATGCCTGGGTGGGGTCGATCGCGAAGCGTTCGGGGTGGGCGGTGCGGACGTAGTGGATCGCGGTGTAGGAGGTGATCCCGAACAAGCGCATCAACCTGACAGGGTCAGCGGTCTCCTGCGCTTCGTCCAGGAACCGGTCCTGTCGGAGCTGGGTGAAGTTGATGCCGATGCGGTCGCGGAGCGATTTGAAGTTGGAGATTCCCACGGACGGGCGGTCGATGTGCAGTGCGGTGAGAGGGCTGACTATCAGGTAGGGGTTGGTGCTCAGTGGCCATCTGCGATGACGTTCGGTCATCCAGTCCTTGACAGGTTGCAGGGCAAAGTCGTCAAGGCAGATCTCATGATCGAGCCGGTCTGGCCTGCGGATTCGTAGTCGTCCTGCGGACCGGTTGAGGTCGTCGAGGAGGATTTCGGCGACCTGCTTGGGACGAACCGCGTAGACGGCCATCAGGACGAGAGCGAGTCTGTCTTTGGCGCCGCCGGCCTGGTTCAGCAGTCCTTTGAGCCGGTCGGACGGAATAGGTCGGGGGACCCTGACCGGGGTGGTGAGATGCACGTTCCTGGCTGAATCGCGGAAGAGTCGGCGCTCGCGTCGCAGGGCTCGGAACAGCAAGCGCAATGAGGTGAACACCGAGTAGTTGACGGCCGCTGCCTTCACCTCCGGTCACTTCGCTGAGCGAGGCGAGGTGCTCCCAGACACCGAGGACGGCCACGACGTAAAGGGTGTAGCCGCGGATGGTGCCCCAGCCCATGGGCGGCGAGGGGCGCTTGCCGCAGCCCCGGAGTACCGCTATCCAGGTGTGGAGATCAGCCTGGAACTGGGCTGGTGCCTGGTCCACCCATCGCCGGACCGATGCCTCGTGGGTGCCGATGGCGTCCGAGTCAAGCGCCAGCATGCCTTTGGTCTGCAGGAATCCGGCGACCCGGACGGTGTTGTAGTGCGGGGAGAGATCACCGACGCCCACGACGTCGCGCTCGAGGATGGTAGATCTGGCGCCGAGCGTTCGAGCTGAGCGGGGTCGATCAGGTGCCGGGGCCAGTAGCGAAGCTCTGCCCGGCGCTGTTGAGCCTGCCGGTCCCGCGCGTTGTTGAGGTCACGGCCGGTTTTGTTGACGTAGATATCGACATCGCCACCGAACCACAGCTGGTCAGGGATCGGGGCGTCGGCCAGCGTCTGCTCCAGCTCGACCACGCGGCCGCCCGCGAGACCGCCCAAAAGCGCGGTGACAGCGAGGTTCGGATGCCTCGCCGCCGCCAGCAGCCGGTCGTGCGGCGTGACGGGCGCGAGCCGAGTGGGTCCGCCGCACTGCTGCAGGGCCTGGCGGACGAGCGGGCCACTGACCCCGAGTTCTCTGGGCTGGGGACCATCGCCGCATACGCAGGGAGCAGGCGGTGTCATGGACGACCGCAGCCGGGTGGGAGGGACATCCCCGCGTGCACCGGGAGCAGCGGGTACAGCAACCCACTCGCCTGCGGCTGCCCGGGACCACCCCCGCGGACGCGGGGAGCAGGACCGGCTCGCACTGCGGGTCAGCGACCGCGAGGGACCATCCCCGCACCCGCGGGGATGATCCCGAGCACGTCCAGCGACGTCGTCGGGACGCCAGTCCGTGACGTCGAAGAGGTGGGTCAGGTGCTGCGAAGGACACGTCGGCGGTGGATCGCTGCATGGCTTCGTCGGTCGGTGGGGGAGGCCGGTGTGTTCTCACGCCTCCGCCGAGAGGCCGGGTTCAGCCGACCAAGGTCTGCGTGTTCAACCCACCGGTCACCGGCCGCGAGGACCACGACGAGAACGGCGTCTACCCCTTGCTCACCGAGGAGGCCACCGCATGACCGCGCCGGCTTCCCTTACCACCACCAGCCGGGCCCGCCCTGAATACCGGACGCCGCGTGTCGAGGACGCGCAGGCCATGTGGCAGATGGTGCATGAGTCGGGGTCTGAGGAACATCAGTGTCAGATCGTGCGCTAAGGGTTCTCCGACCGGTTGGGGCTTTGACCTGGGGTGATTGAGCGGCGGAGCCTTCGAGGGTCGCTGTTGTCGATCTTCGGAGAGCTGTTGTGGCGGTCGAGTTCCTGACGGACGAGCAGGCGGCCCGGTATGGGTCGTTTCACGAGGCGCCCTCGCGGGCGGAGCTGGAGCGGTACTTCTTCCTGGACGACGCGGACCGGGAGGCGGTGCAGGCCAAGCGCCGGGCCCACAACCGGCTCGGGTTCGCGGTCCAGCTCACGAGCGTGCGGTTTCTGGGCCGGTTTATGCCGGACCCGCGGCAGGTGCCGGCGGGGGTGGCCGAGTACCTGGCCGAGCAGTTGGAGATCGCGGACGCCTCGTGCCTGAAGCTGTACGGCGAGCGGGACGGTACGGCCCGTACACATGCCGGGGAGATTCAGGAGTCCGGAGGCTGGCGGGACTTCGCCGAGGTCCGAGACGAGCTGGTGGTCTGGCTGGACGCGCGGGCTTGGACAACCGGGGACGGGCCGAAGGCGTTGTTCGATGCGGCGGCGGGCTGGCTGCGCGAAGGGCGGGCGCTGCTGCCGGGAGCGAGACGCCTGGCCCGGCTGGTGGGCACGGTGCGGGAAGCGGCGAACCAGCGGCTGTGGGACACGCTGTACGAGCTGCTGAACGTCGGTCAGCGGGCGGTGCTGGACTCACTGCTGACCGTGCCGCCCGGCGAGCGGGTCTCGGAGCTGGACCGGCTGCGACGCGGTCCGGTACGGGTGTCGGGCCCGCAGATGAAGTGGTCGCTCCAGCGGGCGGAGGAGATCGCGGCCCTCGGCATGGGGGACCTGGACACGTCGGCGATCCCGCCCCGACGGTTGGCGGAGCTGTCCCGGTACGGCGTGGACGGAAAAGCATCGCTGCTGCGCCGCCACGGCGATTCCCGCCGATTGGCGACGCTGCTGGCCACGACGGTCTACCTGACGACCCGGGCCGTCGACGACGCGCTCGACCTCCTGGAGGTGCTGATCGCGACGAAGCTGCTGGCCAAGGCCGAGCGCGAGACCGTCAAGGAGAAGATGAAGACGCTGCCGCGCGTGGAACGGGCCTCAGCGAAGCTGGCAACCGCGTTCCAGGTCGTGTTCGACACCACGAGCGAGCTGGCGGACGAGGCGTGGCGGTCCATACTGGTCAGCCGGTTCGGCACCGTACGGCCGTTCCTCAAGCTCCTGGTCGCGGTCGTCGACTTCGGCGCCACCCCCGAGGGCGAGGCCGTGCTGGACGCACTCAAGTCGCTGCCGGATCTCCTGGGTCGCAAGAAGGTCGGCCCGGCCGAGATCGACACCGGCCTGCTGGTCGGTTCATGGCGGCGCCTGGTGCTCTCGGCACCCCACCTGGAGCCAGGCACGGTGGACTGGAAGGCGTACACCTTCTGTGTCCTGGAGCAGCTGCACCGGATGCTGCGAAGCAAGCAGGTGTTCGCGAAGAACTCCTCCAAGTGGGGTGACCCACGAGCGAAGCTGCTGGCTGGTGAGGCCTGGGAGCAGGCCAGGCCGACCGTGTTGGCCTCGCTCGGACTGCCCGGGGAGGCTGGTGAGCATCTGGCCGCGCGGGCTGCGCTGCTGGACGGCACGTACCGGGAGGTCGCTGGGCGCCTGCCGGACAACACGCAGATCGTCTTCGACGACGACGGCCGGCTGCACTTCGCCGCGCTGGAGCCGGAGCCCGAACCGGCCTCCCTGCTCGATCTGCGGGCTGCGGTGAACGCGATGCTGCCCCGCGTGGACCTGCCCGAGGTGCTGCTGGAGGTCTTCTCCTGGACCGGCGCCGACCAGGCGTTCACCTCGGTCACCGGCGGCGAGGCCCGCCTGAGGGACCTACACGTCACGATCGCCGCGTTGCTCGTCGCCCACGGCTGCAACGTCGGCTACACCCCCGCGATCGGCGGGGTCGACGCGCTGAAGTACGGGCGGCTCTCCCACGTCGACCAGACCTACCTGCGGCTCGCAACCTACCGGGCCGCGAACGCGACCCTGATCGAGCACCAGGCGTCCATCGGCCTCGCCCAGGCGTGGGGCGGTGGGCTCGTGGCATCGGTGGACGGGATGCGGTTCGTCGTACCGGTGCCGAGCGTGTACGCGCGGCCGAACCCGAAGTACTTCGGACGCCGGGGCGGCGCCACCTGGCTCAACATGATCAACGACCCAGCCGCCGGGCTCGGCGGGAAGGTTGTGGCCGGCACCCCGCGCGACTCCCTGTACGTGCTGGACGTCCTCTACGACCGCGACGGCGGCAAGCGCCCGGAGATGATCGTCACCGACACCGCGAGCTACAGCGACATCGTCTTCGGGCTGCTCACGCTCGCCGGGTTCGCCTACGCGCCGCAGCTGGCGGACCTGCCGGATCAGAAGATGTGGCGCATCGACCGTGCCGCCGACTACGGGGCCTTCCAGGACGCGGCCCGCGGCCGGGTCGACCTCGCCCGTATCGAGCGGCACTGGGAGGACATCCTGCGGATCATCGGCTCCATCCACACCGGAGCCGTCCGCGCCTACGACGTGATCCGGATGCTGTCGCGCGACGGGCGTCCCACGCCGCTGGGGGACGCGATCGCCCACTACGGGCGGATCGCCAAGACCCTGCACATTTTGCGCCTGGCCGACGAGCCCGGCTACCGCCGCCAGATAAAGGTGCAGGCCAACCTCCAGGAGGGCCGCCACGCGCTCGCCCGGAAGATCTTCCACGGCCGGGCCGGGCAGCTCTACCAGCGCTACCAGGACGGCATGGAGGACCAGATCGGCGCCCTCGGCCTGGTCCTCAACGCCCTCGTGCTGTTCAACACCCGCTACATAGACGCCGCCGTCACCCAGCTCCGTGCAGACGGCTTCAACGTCCGTGACGAGGATGTGGCGCGCCTCTCACCGTTCGTCCGGCACCACATCAACATGCTCGGGCGGTACTCATTCCAGCTTCCCAACCTGCCCAGCGGGATGCGGTCTCTGCGCGACAGGGACGCTACTGAGGAGGGGTGAGTTCGCCTGAGTATGCGGCTCGACACGCGGCCTGGCTGCCGGACAGTCCGCATTCAGGATGCGTTCAAACCCTCTGTGCCACGGTCGAGGATCTCGGCTGCCGCGGGCGGGCCGCTCATCTGGCAGGGCGCTCGCATTCGTCCGGACAGGAGACGTTTCAGCTGGAAAATCCGGAGGTTCTCACCGACCTCGACGTGGCGGACACGTCGAGTACAAGCGCCTCCTGCCGTCCTTACCGAGGTCCTTCCAGTGATCAAAGCTGCGTCATCCTGCTCACAATAGATGCTGGTGGGCGGATCTTTGAGTTGGCAGCAGGGCCGAGGGCAACCGACTGTGTTGGTTGAACTGCGGCTCTTCGCGCCTACGGTCGGCGCATCCTCGGCCCCTGGCGGGCCTGCGGTGCACCGAGGGGCGTGACGATGGTCGGGCGGCCGCGGCTCGAGAGGGGCTTGAGAGCAGCACGGTTAAGGGCGTCGAGGGCTGATGGAGGCACACGTGACGGGTGCTTGGTCAGCCGCCTGTGCGTTGTGGCGTGCTTTCGTCGGCTGAGGAGGTGGTGGCAAAGGAGGTTGCTCCGTCGATGGGTAGGAGGCAGCGCGCGTTGGGTGCGCCCCAGGACCCGTGCTGAGCAACGTCGCGCGCGATCGCGCTGCGCGGCACGGTGTGTGGGTGGGAGCTGCCGCCGGTGATGGCATGTCCTACTGCCAAAGAGGGCGCTGCCCCCACCAGGGTTGTGACCTGCGGTGACTGTGAATCTTGGGGGATCTGACGATCTGGCACCCGGTTCTGGGCAACGTGTACCCGGTTTAGAGAGTCATGGCAGGAAGCTTTGAGAGCCTGAGTGCTGCTGCTTGGAGAACCGATACAACGTCTGAAGGATCTGACCTGATTGACGTCAGGTTCATGAGCCGGCTCGTTCCTGAGTAGGTGTGATGGCCGGAGCGCGTCGACGCCAGGTTGAGCGACACGCCCTGAGAGCGGACTACATGAACTCTATGCTCATGTACGTTAAGTTGATCTGGTCGGCCTCAGGGCCGTACTCATCGACGTTGAGGACATGCCCAGCCACGGAGGGCCCGATTGGGAGCAGTACGCAGACTGGTCGATGCCGACACCGGCGAGGCCATCCCTTATGCGCCCTATGCCTTCTCGGGCGAGCACATTCAGGTCGACAAGGCCCGAGTCGAAGCCATCACCGAGAGCAAGGAATTCACCCCCAGCCAGAAGTTCATGGTGCTGTGGTGGATCGGAGTCTCTCCCGCAGGCATGGAACCCCTCAGGGCGACCGGTGCGGACATCGCCAAGAAGGTCGGGATGACCGCCGACGCGGTAGGCAAGATCAACCGGAAGCTACTCAAACGGCGCATCCTGGTCGAACGCGGACGCATCGGTAACTACCGGCTCTACCGGATCAGCCCGTACATCGCATTCCACGGGACCGGCATCGAGCAACGGGAAGCGATCAAGACGTGCAACCCGCCGGACATCCCCGGCTTCGACAACACGGTCCATTCGCGGTGGGAGGCCCGGTGAACAACGACGACAAGCACAAACTCCTGGACATTCTCCAGCGCACGGCCGGCATGACCGCCAACCAACGGCTGGTCGTCATGCTCTACGCCATGCACCCCACCGACCGCGCCGGCGCCGTCGTCGATACTGGCGCCAACCTCGCAAAACTCGTCGGCATGTCTCCGACCGTCTTCTCCCGTACCCGGCGCCAGGTCGTCGAGGCCGGGTGGCTCGAGGAGACCGAGCGGCTGGCCCACATCAGCTACTACCGGCTCAGCGCCAAGTGCACTGGTGAAGAAGTCGTCGTTCCTCTGCGACGAGCAACCTGACACTGTTCGTGAAGCCGACCTCATGTACGTGAGGTCAATGAGTACCGGTCTCGAGGCAGGTACTCATTGACCTCACGTACATGAGGTACCGGTTGCGGCGAGGGCCTGCGCCGCAGCGGACTGGGAAAGACAGGTGGCGGTGGTGGCGGTCGTGCGCGCACCCGATGTGTCCGGTCGTCAGGGCATTCGCACTTGGTGGTACGGGCTGCCGGTCGCTTACCAGGTGGCGCCGGCGACCGGTTTCGTCGCCGCTCTGTTCACTCCACGTCAGCGGTGTGCGTCAGAGGTCATGGCGCGGATGGCGAGCCGCCCATTGACGTTTGTGCGTGGTCGCCAAGTCATCGGCCATCGTCTCCAGCACGCTCAGCAGGCGGCGGGCTTGGCGGACGAGTACAGCGCAGTCGTCGTGGGTCTCCATCCCGGCCGCGGTCAGGTGAGGCATCGACATCGGGCCATCCCCGCAAATGCGGGAGCAGGTGGTGGTGAGCTCGATCGTACGAAGCTCGCCCCCCCCGGACGCGGGGGACCCGTTGAGGGGCATGCGGATCTCTCGCAAGGACATGCCCATCAGCCGATTCAACTCCAGAGCTGGCACTCAGGCCCAGATCCTGATCACGCTGGCCGGGGCCGGTCCGGGAGCGACGGCCCTGCCCTGAGCGTCGATCTGGCGGGGACCTGCCCAGGTCGGGCTGCTGTTATGCGGCAAGAAGGAACGCCAGGATGCACATGGTGATCACAGAAAGCAGGGTGAATGCCTGGTATTTCCGAGGGGACTCATATCGTGTCCTCTTCGTCCCGTTTCGCATCTCTTCGCCGTACTGAAGGAAAGGCCTCCTGAAGGGGAGAAGCCCGATCGCCAGACCGGTCCATGCGAAGGAGTACAGCACCAGGTGATGGCGCACCATCAGTAGCGACGGGCGGTCCAGACGCTTGTCGACGGGCCGGAGGCTGCAGGGCCGCGTCGACGGCGACCTGGGCGTGGAACGCCTGGCCGTCCTCTCCCAGCACCTCAAACGCGACGCTCCAGCCGCAGCGTTCGGGACCATCCCCGGCACGTCCGCAAGGGCGAACACCGGTTCGCCGAGGCGCAACGAGCGTTCGCCCGCACCAGAAAGGCTCAGCACGGCGAGACAAGGCACGGTGCCGGGTGGCCCGACTGCACCACGCTGCTCGTGGAGACGGGGCGGGCCCATACAGGGCTTGAGCGGGCGACAGTTGACCGACCGAGATGATCGGCCGGTTGTCAGTGACGCTTCTTATGCTGACGCCATGGAGATCACCAAGCGGACACTTGTGGAGGCCTGGCAGCGGACGGCCGCCGGACACGCCCTGCTCCACGAGGTCGAGCTGCCACCCGTGGCACTCTCAGACGACGAGCTGCAGGCGTGTGCCGAGCGCGCTAAGGAGGCGGAGAACGGCAGCCTGTGTCTGCTACTGGACGAAGACGGCACAGTGCGTGGCCATCACGGCCCCTACCGGGAAGTTTTTGCGACCAGAGACCTTGAACAGGTGCTTTACCTGATCGCCGAGGCCGCGATGGGCCGGCACGGCGACAGCCCCGAGGAGACGGCAGTCGCGCTGGACCGGATCGATCCGGCCTGGGGCAGGCGGTTCCGCAGTGGCGGCCTGAACGACACGGGGACGGTCGAGGAGTGCGGGCGCGACCCGCTGGAGGGGCTCGCCTGGATAGCCGGGTCCTGGCGTGAGCAGGATCCGTACACGACGCTCGCCTTCTTCCGCGCGGCGCCCGGGCAACCCGTCGACGCCGAGCGGCTGGCCTTGCTGTACGGGGCCGACCCCGCGCAGATCGCAGCCGGTACGCGCCTGAAGGACCTGCAGGCATTGGACAGCGGCCGGGCCCACTGGGACCGACAGTGGGAGAGCTGCTGCTTCGGGCAGGCGGGCGGCTGGACGTTCCTGCTGCACCACGACACCCCGCCGGGGTCCTTCGCCGACAAGGAGGCGTACTCCGCGCTCGGGATCAAGGAGAGCGTCTGGCTGACCGCCACCTCCGCGAAGGCCATCTACACCTTGGACTACATGCGGGACGGCCGCCGCGTCGACGACGACTGGGGCGTGCTGGAGCTGATCTGGTACGAGCGCGGTCGTGCCCCGTATCGGCGGGGCGGCGAGCTGGACTTCCTCAACCAGGCACTGCGACGTGCCGAGCTGGATCACCCCGAACTGACCAGCACGTTTGAGCTGTACTTCCACGCCTTGGAGGAGTCCCTCGGTCTGCGTCTGCCGCGCCGGGACTTTGCGGAGGGGGAGGTGCGGGCCGCGTATTGGGCCGAGGAATAGGGGTGAGTGCGGCGAGGGGGCGCTCATGGAGCGTCATTCAGCAGGCCCACACGAACCGCGATGCCAAGGACCGGGCGGCGCTCGCCATGCTGGCCCGTTTCGCCAGCGTCGCTCCGCCCGGCCAGATGCCGGCGCAGACGGCCGAGCGCCTGGTGTGCCCGGCATGCTGACGGAGACCATTGAGCAGCGCCTGCTGAAGGCCCTCGCGGACGGGCGGGGGCCAGGTACTGAGCGGGAGGAGGAGGCGCTGCGCCCGGGCCGGTGCGGGACGGCTGCGCTACCGCGACATGACCCTGCTGCTCAACGCCGTCAGCGAGGCTTGGAACCGCGTCTGGAAGGCCGTCGGCCAGGGGGGCGGTGTGGCGTCGTTGGCGTTGGCGCCTGTGGTGGTGACCTTGATCGGGATGTCCTTCCCCTCGCAGACGTCGAGACGTGCCTGAGTGGCGGGAATTCCACAATCACATCGATAAGATATGACAAAGCTTTCCTCTACAGTCTTACCCAGAAGCAGAGTTACACATTTCGTTTCCATACCCCTCGCATAACTTCTGACTCGGCGTCACGTGCGGTTTAGTGCTCCGTAACTGATCCATAGCAGTCAAATGGTCATGCCGCCAATCACTGTCCGTATTCATTTCTGCGTGTTGAGTAATGGTCTCGTCTTCACGGTTTCCTCATCCGTGCAGGTCACAGGGCTGGCTGCGTTTCCCTACTGGAATGATCGCGTCCGCATTCGGCATGAGCCAGTGCGGTGGTTGGTATGTCCCTGAGTAGAGAGACCGCTCGTGCGATCGAAGAGGTTCCAGGGGGGATTCATGTCCCCTCCTATGTTGCGGTGGGGGGCGGTGGTGGTGAGCGGCGCGCTTTCGGCGGGCATGCTCACTTTCGTTGCCCCAGCTTCGGCCTCGGCCGCTGCGTCTAGTCAGTTGGGCCCGGCTGAGGCGCAGGACGAGGCGTCGGCGCTGCTGATGGCGCGGCTGCAAGGCCGGCAGGTTGAGGTGCTGGGGGATCGGACGGATGCGTCGCAGACGTTCGCGAACCCGTCTGGGGCGTTGACGCTGCAGGCTTACGCCACCCCGCGGTGGGTGAAGCGCGACGGCGTGTGGCAGGGCTTGGACGCGACGCTGACGGCGGACGCGTCGGGTGACGTGGTTCCGGTGATGTCGGAGGCGCCGCTGGTGCTCTCCGGTGGTGGCACGGGTCCGTTGCTCCATATGACGGTCAACGGCAAGCAGATGACGTTGACGTGGCCCAACGCGCTGCCGAAGCCGACGTTGTCCGGAGCGACCGCGACGTATCCGGATGTGCTGGCGTCAGGTGTGGACCTGCAGGTGACGGCCGATGTCACCGGGGGTGTCGAGGAGACGCTGGTGGTGAAGAACGCCGCCGCCGCCTCGGATCCCGCGCTGGAGGACCTGTCTCAGCAGATGTCCTTGAGCCGAGGCACAGTGCTGGACGCGGACGCGGGCGGCAACGTGACCGTGAAGGACGCGGGCGGCAACCTGCTGATCAACTCGCCGGCACCGATGATGTGGGACTCGGCCACCACGACCGACGTGGCCACCGGGACGGACAGTGCATCGCCGACCGCTTCGGCGTCCTCGACGACCGCGGGCGGCGTGCAGGCTGCGGGCTTCGTAGCGGTCGCGTATACCGCGCAGAAGGCGCCTGCCGGCTCGAAGTCCACGGTGCACGGTCCGGGTTCTCGGGCGCACACCGCGCGGGTGAAGGTGAGCTTGAAGAAGAACAAGCTGCACCTGGCCGCGGACAAGTCTTTGCTGACGGCCAAGAACACTGTTTTCCCGGTGTACGTGGACCCGGCCTATGTGCCGCACACCGCGGGGGGGACGAAGCTGCACTTCGACGAGGTGCAGCAGGCGTATCCGACCACGTCGAACTACGACAAGTCGCAGTCCAGTGGTAACGGCGCCGGCTACCAGGGTTTCTCGTCTCCTTCGGGGATCGAGCGCAGCTACTACAACCTGAGCGTCCCGTCGGCCATCTACGGCGCGATCATCCAGTCGGCGACGCTGAACACCACCGTCACGTATGCGGCGGCGTCGGGGTCACACTCGACGACGGTGAACGCGTACTCGACGTGCGCGATCTCGGCGTCGACGACTTGGAACAGCCAGCCGTGCCATGACTCGGCGGCGAACCCCAACTATCCCAGCCCGAACACGTCCAAGGCGTTCACCACCACGAGCCAGTCGCCGAACCTGGCAGTGGGCTTCGATGTGACCGCGGGCATGCAGAAGATCGCGGACATCAGCAACAGCAACTGGACGATGGAGCTGGCCAACGCCAGTGAGTCCAACAGCGCCGACCTGGTGCGGTTCGGCAACAGCCCGACGTTCTCCATCACCTACAACCACCGGCCGTCCAAGCCCGCCCAGGTCGCTCCGGCCAGCGGTGCGGCCACCAACGACAGCACCCCGACGCTGCAGGGGACGGCGACGGACGCGGACAACGACACGGTCGCCCAGGAGTTCCAGATCGACAAGACCGACGGCAGCACCGTCGTCGCGTCGGGCTGGTCGTCCTACGTTGACTCCGGCGCGACCGCATCCTGGACCCCCGGCACCGCGCTGGCGGACGGTGCCTATGAGTGGCACTCGTCCTCGTACGACGGCCACAACTGGTGGAGTCCGAACGGCGACTGGACGGCCTGGCGCACGTTCACCGTCGACACCAAGGCGCCCACGAACACGGCTGTGTCGTCCAGTGCGTACCCGGCGGGGGCCTGGTCTGGAACGCCGGATTCCAGCGGCAACTTCACCGGCTCGTTCACGTTCACCCCGCCCAGCAGCGATGTGGCAAGCGTGGTGTGGCAGCTGGACGACGACACCGCCACCACCACCGCGACCACCGGTGCGGCGGTCACCAAGTCGCTGACGTTCAAGGCTGGCAAGCACACCGTCACGGCGAAGACCAAGGACGCCGCCGGCAACCTCGCCGCTGGCACCAGCTATACCTTCTACGCCGGATCCGGCGCCTCGCTGACCGCCCCCGGTCCTGGAGAGCGCCCGGCCAGCCGCGTGGGTCTGATGGCGCAGGGCAAGACCACTTACACCGGGGTCACCTACCAGTACCGGGTGGGTGAAACCGACTCCTGGCACGACGTTCCCGTCGCCAACGTCACCAAGAAGTCCGACGGCTCCATCCTCGGCTCCTGGCCGCTTCCGGTCACGGGCGGTGTCCCGGCCGCGTTGACATGGAACGTCACCGACACCCTGGCCGCCGACGGACCGGTGGATGTACGGGCGCTGTTTACCGACGGGACCACGACCGACGGGTCGCCCGCGACCACGATCACCGTGGACCGCAACGCGGGTACCGCACCGCAGCTTTCGGCGGGCCCGGCGTCGGTGAACGCGCTGACCGGAGACGCGTCGCTATCGGCCACCGACGCTTCCGCGTTCGATATGACCGTCACCCGCTCCGCCAGCTCACGGCGTCCGGCGAATGGGTCCGCTCAGACGGGGCAGGTGGCGATCTTCGGTCCCCAGTGGACCGCAGGCACCACCGCCGAGGTCTCCGACTCCGACTGGTCCTACCTGACCCAGACCTCGACCACCTCAGTGGCCCTGGTCGATGCGGACGGCGACCCGACCGGCTTCACCTCCACCTCTGCGGGCGGCTGGAAGCCGGAACCCGGCGCGGAGGACCTGACCCTGACCGGCTCCCTCACGGGGTCGTTCACGCTGAAGACCTCGGACGGCACCACCACGGTGTTCACCAAGCCCTCCAGCGCGACCACCTGGCAGGTCACCAGCACCTACCTGCCCACCACCAACTCCACCACCACGGTTGTCCCGGACGCCGTGCAGAGCGGCGGCAAGGTCCGCCCCAAGTACGTCATCGCGCCCACCAGCGCCGTGACCGCCGCCACCTGCCAGACCACGCCCTCCACCAAGGGCTGCAGGATGCTGGAGTACGTCTACGCCACCAGCACCACGGCCACCCCGATCACACCGGGCGACTTCGTCGGCCAGGTCTCGCAAATCAAGTTGTGGTCCACCGTCCCCGGCGCCTCGGGGGCGACCCCGACAGTGATCGCCCAGTACGACTACGACACCACCGGTCAGCTCCGCGATGCGTGGGACCCGCGGATCAGCCCCGCGCTGAAGACCAGCTACACCTACGACAGCGCCGGCCGCGTCGCTACCAAAACCGACCCGGGACAGCTGCCGTGGACCTTCACCTACGGCCAGGTCGGCTCCAACTCGGTCGCCGGCCCCGGCATGCTGCTCTCCGTCTCCCGGCCCACGCTGCAGCAGGGCTCGAACACGCAGACCGACGGCGGCACCGCCACCACCAGCGTGGTCTACGGTGTCCCGCTGACCGGGTCCAGCGCCCCGAACGCGATGGGCATCTCGGATGTGGCCGCGTGGGCACAGACAGACGCTCCCACGGACGCGACCGCGGTGTTCCCGGCCGACCAGGTTCCCGCGAGCAATGACGGCACCCAGCTCGGCGCGGACGGCTACGACAAGGCGACGATCACCTACGTCGACGCCTCCGGCCGCGAGGTGAACACCGCCACCCCGGGCGGACACATCACCACCACGGGATACGACCAGTACGGCAACCCCACCTTCCAGCTGACAGCAGGCAACCGGGATCTAGCCCTTGGCAGCCAGCCTGGGCAGATCACCCAGCGTGGCGTGCTGGGTATCGACGGCGAGTCGACTGCAGAGCGGGCCAATGACCTGGCCACCGTGAGTCACTACAACACCTCGCCGGTCGCCGGGGACGCGGACACCGACAAGGACACCGACCCGGCCAACGCCGGTCAGCGCAAGCTGGAGGAGTTCGGACCGATCCACCTGGTCACACTCACCTCAAAGCTGACGGCGGACGCCGGTGGCACCGACCTGCCCGTCGGCACCCAGACGCCGGCTCGGCTGCACACGGTGAACACCTACGACCAGGGCCGACCCACCGACGGCACGGCGACGACGGCCAACCAGGTCACCGCTACCGATGTGGGCGCCGATGTCGACGGCTACACCGCCGACGGTGACGTGCACACCACCACAACCGCCTACGACTGGGCCAAGGGCGTGGTGACCAAGACGGTCACCGACCCGAGCGGGCTGGCAATCACCAAGACCACCGGCTACGACAGCCAGGGCCGCGTAACTTCCACGTCCCTGCCGTTGTCGACCGGGTCGGACGCCGGCACCACGGTGACCACGTACTGGTCCGCGACCGGTACCGGCAGCTGTCAGGGGCGCCCCGAGTGGGCAGACATGCTCTGCCAGACCGGACCGGCGGGCGCGATCACCGGCGGCGGCTCCAACCCAAGCGAGCTGCCGACGAAAACCACCACATACGACCGGTACGGGAATCCCGCCACGGTCACCGAGGTCGCCAACGGGGTCACCCGCACCACCACCACCACCTATGACGCCGGAGGCCGACTGACCACTGCCTCGATCACTGGAGGCACGGGCACTGCCGTCGCAGACACCACGACCACCTACGACCCCGCCACGGGCAACAAGGCCACGGTGACCGCAGGCGGCAAGACCATCGCCTACACCTACGACGCCCTCGGCAGGCAGACTCAGTACACTGACGGCAACGGCGGCGGCAGCACCACTGCCTACCAGGCAAGCGACCGCCCGGCCACAGTCACCTACGCCAACGGCTCCAGCGTCAGCTACACCTACGACAACGCGGGCCGCGTCGCCACGCTCACGGACTCCGTCGCCGGCCAGATCACCGCCGACTACGACTCTGACGGAGCGATGTCCGGCGAGCACATCGGCGGAGTCGATCTGGCCGTCGCCCGCGACCAGGCCGGCCAGCAGACGAGCCGCACCTACACCCGGCACAGCGACAGCACGGACATCACCTCCGATACGGCCGCGTACAACATCCAGGGCCAGCAGATCACCCACTCCGGCGACGCCGGCATCGGATCCGCCCAGGCCTACACGTACGACGCCGCTGGTCGCCTGACCAACGTCGACGACACCGAGGGCGGCACCACCACCCACCGCGCCTACACCTTCGACAAGAACACCAACCGCACCGGCCTGACCAGCACCGTAGACAACCCCAACGGCACCACGGGCACCCCCGTGACCACGGCGTACAGCTACGACACCGCCGACCGCCTTCAGACCCTCGGGGGCACCCCGGTCAGCTACGACGCCTTCGGCCGCACCACCACCCAGGCCGACGGCACCCAGCTCTCCTACTACACCAACGACCTGGTCCAGCAGGAGACCGCCGGCGCAACCCGACAGACCTGGAACCTCGACCCCGCCGGACGCCTCGCATGGTGGACCACCGAGACCAACAGCGGCGGCAGCTGGAGCCAGACCGGCTCCAAGACCAACCACTACGCCGACGACTCGGACAGCCCCGGATGGACAGTCGAGAACAGCAACGGCGACATCACCCGCAACGTCGAGGGCATCGACGGTGACCTCATCGCCACCACCGACGCCACCGGCAACACCGTCCTCCAGCTGACCAATCTCCACGGCGACTGCGTCGTCCAGTACCCTCTGGACACCACCAAGAACCCGACCGTGCAGCTCAACGACGAATACGGCAACCCCATCGCCGGCACCGCCACAAGCCGCTACGACTGGCTGGGAGCCAAGCAACGCTCCGCCGAAACCCCGAGTGGCCTGGTTCTGATGGGTGTTCGTCTCTACAGCTCTCCGACTGGCCGCTTCCTGTCCATCGACCCCGTCTCCGGCGGCAACGCCAATAGCTATGAATACTGCGGCGGCGATCCGGTCAACTGCAGCGACCTGAATGGCAAGTTCAGTCTCTGGGGAGCCGCAAAATACGGCTGGAATCACTGGGGCAGGAAGCACAAGACATTCCTGGTCGGAGTCGGGGCAGGCATCGGTTGCGGATTGACCGGATGGACCGGGGCAGGCCTTACCCTGTGCGCCGTCGCTGGCGCCACCATCGCAGGCGGCCTCGCATATCGCTACAGCCATCGACACAAGCGTCGGACCTACGGCGGCTACTTCGGCTACATGAAGAACGCCTATGCGGGCACAGCATTCGGGCTGGGAATCGGGGGCTCCCTTCGCAATGGTTGGGGCTGGTACGCCAGAAGACGCGCCGCACGGCAAGCAGCCCGATTCGCGCGTGAAGCAGAAGAGCGATTCTACCGGCACTACATGTAGCGCCTAACCTTACGGGGATGCCGCAGCCAATCAGCTGCGGCATCCCCTACCTAGGGAGCGGATAAAATGAATCAAAACTTCGCGCTGGGCATCTTCGCGGGAGCGTCTTTCGTGTATACAATTCAGAGCCTCGGTGGCCGCAATAAAATCAGCGCCAAGAACGCATTCCTGCTGTGCATGTTCATCGGGGGAATTATTTACGTGCTTAGTGGCTGACCTGGCATACGTCAGGTAAGGGCCGCCCGGGAAGCCGGGCGGCCCTTATTGCTTTCCGGATCGGCTGAGACCGGCCGTGAAGAGGACTCCACGGGTCCCGGGCCGGAAGGTGGGATCAGGTGAATGCCTCGCCGTTCAGTTCCGCGATCCTCTCGCGGCGCCGGTCATCGAGGGTGCGGCCCCATTTGGTGTTGGAGTAGTACACGGATCGTCCGGTGGTGGGCTCGCGGAAGTCGATGTTGCATCCGACGTCTGCGTGGGTGTGATCGCACAGGCAGGTGCATCGTTTGTGCTCGACTTCCCAGCCGACTCCTGTGGGGCCGTTGCCCAGGAGCCGGATGAGGTCGGGGCACGGCGGGCCGTCGGTGGTCTCCAGCCGTACGTCGCCGCCTACAGAGTGCCAGGCATCGGTGCTGTTGACCGGGCCCGGCCCGGCGGTCGCCCGGATACGGCGTAGCAGGGGCGAGTAGATCGAGGGTGGATCGCAGGGTGAGGCGGCAGCTGCGGCGTAGGCGGCGCGTTCCTCATGTGTCCAGTCCGGCTTGGGTTGCAGCAGGTCGTAGTCGGGGGCGAGGCGGTCGACGACGCGATCCCACCAGTGGGGGTTGAAGCCGGTAAGCAGGACGCTGGCCGGCGTGCCGGGGCGGTACAGGCAGATGCCGCCCCTCTCCTTGCGGTAGCGGAGGCCGGGCACGCCGATGATCCAGTCCTGGGGATCCGAGAACTCGTCATAGTCGCTCAACCGGGGAAGGAGATACTCGGCCCAGTAGTAGGCCACGTATGGCTCGTTGGCGAGCCGGAGGGCGAGCTGCTCCTCATCAGGCCGGACTTGGACGATCCCCAGGGGGTGCTCAGAGACACCACCGATCTTGCAGCAGGAAAGGAAGACCGCGGTCTCCAGCAGCGCCTGTTCCGGGTGGCGGGCTGCGGGAATGGGGAGCGGCTGGCCGCCGTCCTCGAGGAGTGCGCAGAGGGCCTGGTGAGATTCGCCGGTGCAGCGGCGGCGGTCTTCGGTGAGGGCCAGGGCGGCCTGAGATGGCATGGCTGCTTTTCCGCGCCAAACCGGCCCCCGGCGGTGAGCGCTTTGTTGAAGTGGTACTGGCGGTGTCGTGCGCGGGTGATGCTTCTGGCCGGTCCTCGGCGAGGGAGCTGCGGGGGCGTCTTCCATCGCGCGGCCGGGCGTTCACGCTGCCCGCGCTGATGACATCCGGCGCGCGGCTGAGGATCAAGGAGGCGCAGCCGTGGACGCTTCGATCGGGTGAAATCCTGCCCAGGAGACGCTGACAGGTGTCGGCCCTCCCGGGGGAGGCCGAAAGGGACGGCACGATCCACGCCAAGGCGACCTTGCGAGTCGGAGCGGCGGCCCCAGATCGGGTTCACTGCTGGTGAAAGCATCGCAATTGACGCTCAGGCCGGATTCGTACCGGCAGATGCGTGTGGCGTGCCGTGCTGCCAAGCACCGCGGAAGAACGCCTGCGTGCTGCCTGGGCACATCACCGCCATTCGGCAGTACTGGTCCGGCTTTCGGACCGGATTTGCACGCTCTAAAAACGCCTCAGCGGCGTGACGTCGGGCGGCCGCGCCCCTGAGCAGGATGGACGCCGTCGTGTTCGAAAACCAGTTGGGCCCGAGTCCGGTGCCGCACTGCGGCGGTGTCAGCGCTCTGCCCTACTGTGGCGAGGTCCTTGCCGACAGTGACGTGCCCGGCGCTGCGATGTCGGGTGAAGTGGAGTGGGAGTGCGTTCTACGGCTGAAGCCGGTCAGCGCCTCAAGACGAGGGTGCAAGACCCCGGGATGGCGGTGCTGGACGCCGACCAGTGGCACGACACGCTCAAGCACCTCGCGGGCCGGACCGACGCCGACCCAGCCGTGGCCCGTGAGGCGATGCGCCGCCTGCAGGCCGGGTTGCTGACCACGCGTGACCTGCGGCTCGTGCTGCTGGCGACCGGGCATCTGCCCGGCTGGCAGTCGGTCCGCCGTGTGGTGATCGACGCCCTCACCGGTGACCTGGAGACAGCCCGTCAGGTCCTGGTGCTCCACACTCAGATTGAGGTTTTGCCGCCGCCTCAGTACGAGCAGGTCCCGCAGCCGCACGCCGGTGCCCTGGCCGCCTATTCCGCTCGGGTCGGTCCTGCGGACGCACAAGTCACGGGCCCCGTCCAGCAGGCCCGGACCAGCCGTGAGGCAAAGGACCGGGCGGCGCTCGCGCTGCTGGCCCGTCTCGCCAGCGTCGCCGCGCCCGGCCAGATGCCGGCGCAGACAGCCGAGCGTCTGGTGTTGCCCGGCATGCTGACGGAGGTCTTCGAGCAGCGCCTGCTGCAGGCCCTCGAGGCCGGGCAGAAACCCGATGCTGAGCTGGAGGAGGAAGCGCTGCGCCGGGGCAGTGCGGGACGGCTGCGCCACCGCGACATGTACCTGCTGCTCTTCAACGCCGGCGGCGAGGCCTGGAACCGCGTGCGGATGACCGCGCTGGAGCGTGCCGCGGCGATGCCACCGGCCCCGGCGCGGCTGCTGCACTGGCACGCCGAACAGCACGGTGATCCGAACGGCCTGTCCTACCAGGAGCAGCGAAACGCCGCCGGCCGCCACCAGGTGCAGGCCCGACTGCAGCTGGAGAGCACGAGCATGGGGCCGACGCGTTCCGCCTGGTCACGCAAAACAGCGCGGCACTACGCCAGCTGTGCGCTGCTCGCCGAACTGGCCGGCCTGCCCGAGCCCGAGCCGCAGGCCGAGGACAAGCGCGTCGAACCCGTCCGCATCACGCTTCCCGAAAAGGGCCAGGACCCGGTCAAGACGCTGAACAAGAACTTCCAGCGGGAGCTGATCACCAAGCCCGAGGCGACGCTGCGCACCCTGCCTTCGCGCTTGGAGTGCACCTACACCTGCCAGCATCGCGACTCCGGCACCCGGGTTCAGGCCACCGCGGCCGGCCCGGACAAGGAGGCGGCACGCCGCGCCGCGGCGCTGAAGCTGTTGCACAAGCTGCACAGCGTCGACGCCTCCGCTCGGCGTTCCTCTGCCGCCGGCCGGCATACCGGCCATGCGGCCTCTCCGGCCACCGAGCCCGCGCCCCCACCGGCTGAGGCTTCCGTGTCGGCCCGCCGCCTCGAGCGCCCACCGCTTCAACCACAAGACCACCACCCTGTCGCCTGGATGCGCGAAGCGATCGCAGCCGGTTGCCCCGTCACGTTCGAGCCCGCCGACGGTGCCGGCGCGGCGGCGTGGTGGGTGCACGACAGCGGGCTGCGCGCGCTGCCGATGACCGACCTGCCCGCCCCGCTCGCCGCCGGACGCACCACAGCAGGCGCCGGATGGCGGGTTCCTCTCGCCGACGGTCTGCCTGCGGTCCACGAGCTGGGCTCGGGTGCGCACCCGAGCGCGGTGTTCTGGCAGCGGGCGGTGCACATCACCCTGCAACTCGTTAAGGCCGAACTCGTCTATCCCGCCCTCGACGAGGAGGAGCGGGCCGTATGGCGCGCAGGACCGATCCCGGCAAGCGCCGAGGACGCGCTGTGCACCCTCGCCGACGCCGCACCACGCGCCGCGACCCCCTCCGGGATGGCGGCGCGGCAGGCGCTCACCGCATGCTGCGACGCGCTGGCCGACACGCTCGTGCGCACCCCGGCCGCCGCGCTTTTCGGCATCGGCCCCTGGACCGCCTCCGCACCCGCCCCGCTCCCCGCCGACACGCAGCGCACGGTGCGCGACTGGCTGGACGGCGTGGAGGACCAGGCGGACGGCGGCCCGGCCCCGCAGCTGATCCTGCACGTCCAGCCGCCCAGCGACGAGCAGGCCGCCGCCGGACGGCTCACCGCCGACCTGCACCTTGCGCCCGCCGGATCCAGCCCCGGCACGCCGAGCGAGATCCCCGCTGCCGGGGTATGGGCCGGCACCGCGCGCCTTGAGGGTGAGGGCGCCGACACCGTCCGGCCGAGGGTACGGCGGGGCCTGCGCCGTACCGCACGCAGGTGCCCGGCCCTGGCCGGGCTGGCTGGTGAGCATGACCCGCAGCGCTGCACCCTGTACTCCGGCGCGATCACAGTGCTGCTGGAGCAGGAAGCTGAGCTCGCCGAGGCAGGGGTGCGCGTGGTGTGGCCTGAGCGGCTGCGTACCGCCTTGTCGGCGGCCGCGGTCGTCGGCACGGTCGGCGCGAGCAGCGAAACCGGCCCGGGCGGCCTGGCGGCGGGAGGGCGGCCGCGGTTCAGCGTGACGGCCCTGCTTGACTTCCGCTGGCAGCTCGCCCTGGACGGCGCCGACCTCACCGAAGAGGAGATGGACGCCCTCGCCGAAGCCGCCCGGCCTCTGGTCCGCATCCGCGGACAGTGGGTGCTGGCCGACCCGGTCATCGCCCGGCGCGCCCGGCACCGGCTCCTGGGACAGCTGCCGGGAACGCAGGCGCTGACCGCCGCCCTGACCGGCACCGTCACCGTCGCCGGCGACACGGTCGTCTGCCGGCCGTCCGGACCGCTCGCCGACATGATCGACGTCCTGCGGCGCGGCGAACACCACGATCAGACCCTGCCCGCCCCCGCCGGCCTGAGGGCCAGCTTGCGCGGCTACCAGCAGCGCGCCCTGACCTGGCTCGCACACACCACACGCCTGGGATTCGGCGCCGTCCTCGCCGACGACATGGGCCTGGGCAAGACCCTCACCGCGCTCGCCTTCACCCTGCACCACCAGCAGCACACCCCCGGCCCCACCCTGGTGGTCTGCCCGGCGTCCCTGGTGACCACCTGGCGCCGCGAGGCCGCCCGCTTCGCCCCCCACCTGCCCGTCATCGCCTACCACGGCACCGACCGCACCCTTGAGGCGGTCACCGACACCACCCTGATCATCACCACCTACGGCCTGCTGCGCCGCGACGCCACCCGCCTCGCCGAACAGCACTGGGCCCTGCTCATCGCCGACGAAGCCCAGCACGCCAAGAACCCCGCCTCCTCCACCGCCCGCCAGCTGCGCGCCCTGCCCGCAACCACCCGCCTGGCACTGACCGGCACCCCGGTCGAGAACAACCTCTCCGAACTGTGGGCGCTGCTCGATTGGACGAACCCGGGCTTGTTCGGGCCGCTGAAAACGTTCCGTTCCCGCTGGGCCAACACCGCGGAGAAGGACCCCCACTCGGCGGAAGCAGCCGAACTCGGCCGCGTCATCGCCCCGTTCCTGCTCCGGCGCCGCAAGAGCGATCCCGGCATCGCCCCCGAACTGCCCGCGAAGATCGACCAGCCGCGCCTGGTGCAGCTGACCACCGAACAGGCGGCCCTGTACGAAGCGCTCGTCCGCGAGACCCTGCAGCAGATCCAGGCCGCCCGCGGCATCGAACGCAACGGCCTGGTCTTCAAGCTGCTCACCGCGCTGAAGCAGATCACCAACCACCCTGGCCACTACCTGCGCGAACAGCCACCCACACACGAGCAGGCCCACACCTTCGCCGCGCGGTCGGCCAAGACCGCCGCCCTCACCGAGCTGCTGGCAACGATCCGGGACCGAGACGAGGCCACGCTCGTCTTCACCGGCTACGTGCAGATGGGCCACCTGCTCACAGCCCACCTCACCCACCTCGGACATGACCCGCTCTTCCTGCACGGCTCAACCCCCCTGGGCGAACGCCAGCGCATGGTCGACGCCTTCCAGGCCGGACACCACCCGGTGATGATCCTGTCCCTCAAAGCCGCCGGAACCGGCCTGACCCTCACCCGGGCCGCCCACGTCATCCACTTCGACCGCAGCTGGAACGCCGCCGTCGAAGACCAGGCCACCGACCGCGCCCACCGCATCGGCCAGCACCGCACCGTCAGCGTCCACCGCCTGATCACCGAGCACACCATCGAGGACCGCATCGACGACCTCCTCACCCGCAAGCGGGCCCTGGCCTCGGCCGTCCTGACCGGGGGGGACCAAGCGCTGACCCAGCTCACCGACCAGGAACTGGCCGATCTCGTCGCCTTGGGAGAGCGCCGATGACCGTGCAGCACACCACCGCCGGATGGGCCCGCGCCCTCACCCACGCCCTCCACGAGGCCGCCGGCAACCCCCGGCTCCACGACGAGGCGCAACGCCTGCTCGCCACCGGCCAAGCCGGCCCGCTCAACGTCAACCAAGGTTTCGCCACCACCAAGTTCCCCCTGCCCGACGGCCGCGTCGCCCGGCCCCGCCTGCTCGTCACCCCACTCACCACCGGCGACTGGGACCGCATCGAGACCGCGATCTGCGCCCGCCCCGACGCCGCCGCCCTCGCCGGCACCGCCGCCATCAGCGACCAGCTCACCGACCCCGCTCACACCGCCAGCATCCCAATCGTCCCCGACCCGCAGGACATCTCCCACACCTGCACCTGCACCCCCGACGCCGCCGACACTGCGTGCCTTCACTCCGTCGCCCTCGGCATCCTCCTCACCGAACGGGTACGCACCGCGCCCGCCCCGCTGTTCACCCTGCGCGGCCGCCCCCACCAGCACCTGAAGAAGCGGCTACGCACGAACAGCCCGGTACCCCAGCTCACCGGCCCCACGGCGCCCGCCACCGAGCCGCCCGCCGCCCGCCCTATCGACCACGACACCCTCCCGCCTGCGGCTGCGGTTCCAGCACAGGCCACCACAGCGCGCCAGCCGATCCCGGACCCGGTCCACCTGGATCTCGCCCAGGCGCGTCCGGTGCTGCACGCTCCGCTGCCCGAACCCCCCGAGCCACTGCCGGGCACCGAAGCCCTCCGCGCGCTGGTAGCGGAAGCCGCTCACCGCGCCGGAACCTGCCTCAACGGGAAACAACTTGCCGCAGGCCCTACTTCCGGCGGGGAAATCGCGCGGTTCCTGTCCCTGCCGCATGGCATCCCGTTCCGGCAGGCGGCCATGGACCATCTCGGCCTGGACGTCGTCGGCATGGGGCACCTACAGCTCGCCTACACGCACGGCGGGCCGGTCGGAGCCGACGTCTACCTCGAGGCATTCAGCGTCGACCACGACACCCTCGCCCACGCCCAGGCCAGCATCCAGCCGCTGCGCCCCGCGCCCACAGCCACCATCGTGTGCGAGGACAACCGGCTCACCGACGACGCAGCCGGCATCCAGCTCAGATACGGACCCGACGGACGCTGGTACCCCTACCGCGCCCCCTACGGCATCTGGCAACCCGTCCCCGGACCCTCCTTCGACCCCGCCCAGGCCTACCGCGCCGCACGCCGCTCCAACCAGCGCAATTCATAAAGCTCGTGACGGGGTCTTGCAGCCTGCCTGCGGCCGCGCTGATCGTCACCGCCGTGCTCGGTGCCGTCGCGGCGGTGATGGCGCTGAGCCGCCGCAATTTCCAGCGCAGCCCGGCCGCCCTGGTGACGCACAGCGCCCCCTGTGACAGGGCGCCAGCCATGGCCGAAAGCCCGCACACAGCCGTACGAGCCGCCGAAAAGCATGTGCGCTGCTACTGGCGTCAGCTGCGCGCGGGCCCTGACCAAGCCGAATCACTGCGTGTTCTCGTCCCCGGCTGAGTGCCGTCAGCGCTCCGCCGTTCGGGCGAACCCATACCAGCGACCACGTGCGAGCGCCGGTATCGAGGCAGCCAGTCGCGACAATCACGGTCATGACGTCGATGACAGAGACCTTCCGCCAGGCCCTGCAGAGTGCATTGGCCGAGCGGGAGACGGTGAGCATCCGCAGCACTCTGATCAAGGTGTTGGAACGGGAGCCGTCCAAGGCAGAAATCTCGGCAGCCGGCAAGGCGGCCCGGAAGATCGCCGAGGGCGGGGAGGCAGTTCTCATTTCCCTGCTTCCGGACCAGGCCGGCCCTGACGCGTACGTTCCTGCGGCTCGTGGCGCCAGGGGGCGTGCGTCGAACTACCTGACCCGTGACGAGAAGATCATCAAAGAGTTGCCCTGCCGCGTCGAGTTCGCCGCGTCAAGGTGGGACGCGGTGATCGACGAAGGAATGCGGCTCACCCAACAGCAGATCGAAAGCGACCCGATCCTGTCGGCGTTGCTGCCCGGTTGGAAGGCCGAACCGCGTGGCGAGCAGCCTGCCCTTCCCACAGCCGAGGCAGGGCCCTGATCCGCTGATACGTCGCCGTCCCCGTCCACGACTGGCATGCCCCGACCAGCACTTTCTTGTCCGGACCACCGTGCGTTTCGGGTGTTAGTTTCCGGCGAGCAGGTGTTCCTGTCGGGCCTGGACCAGGCCGCGCCACGCGGAGCGGACGTCGTCTTCGCTCGTGATCCAGCGAGTGGTCGAGGGCTCCGGCAGGGGCAGGGCGGCCATGAAGTGGGCGCTGTCGGTGAAGTAGGCGAAGTCGCCGGTCGCGGTGAGGTCACGGAGCCGGTCGATGGTGGCGGCCAGGTCCTGGTGCTCACTGCGGACGGCGTGGTGGAAGGCGAGAGCGAGTTCCACGAACCGGTGGAGGAAGGGCAGCCCTGCGTTCTCGATGTCGGCGTGCAGGCGCTGGGCGCGGTCGGTGACGCCGTCGGTTCCGGCGTCCTTGATCAGGGCGACGACCTGCGCCAGGAGGGTGTTGGAGCGCTGGTCGAGGCCGTCGAGGAACTGGTGCGCGAGGGCGAGTTCGTCGTCGGCGCGCACGGGGTCGGCGAAGGAGATGGCGAGGGCCAGGCGGACCTGCATCATGGCGCGCTCACCGGCGGCGCCGTGTTGCTCGGCCTCAGCGCGGCCGGCTTCGAAGGCGGCGACGGCGGCAGCGGTGTCACCGTGGGACCAGCGGATGTCACCGAGGACGCGATGGTGGCGGCCCTTCCAGCCCAGGGTGGGGACGGCGGCCAGGGCGGTGGGGAAGTCGCCGGCGAGGCGGGCCAGGTTGGCCAAGCCGCGGCGGGCCTTGGGGGCGAGGCGGCCGCCGATGTCGGCGACGGCTTGCATCCCGGTGCGGGCGGCGTCGTTCTGGCTGAGGTCCTTGTGGGCCTTGGCCCGGTAGTACAGGGCCATCTCGGTCAGCTCGGCGGGCAGCAGACCGCTGTCCAGGACGGCGGTGAGACGGTCGGCGGTGCGCTGGCGGTGTTCGTGCTGGCGGCGGGTGATCGCGGTAAGCAGTTCGGCCAGGGCATCAGCGGCGGTGTCCAGTCCCGGGTCCGGCGTACTGGCCGTGGGCGGGGCGAGAGGTTCCCACACGGAGTCGTCGGTATACGCGTAGGCGGCGTCGATGAGCCAGCCCAGGCCGGTCAGGCGGTGGTCTCGGGCCAGGCGCAGGCCCTGGCGCAGGCAGGCCACCAGCAGCAGGCGGCTGGGGGTGAGGGACGCGTTCGCGGCCCATTGGTCGCCGAGGGCGGCCAGGGCGCGGGTGGCGGCCTGGTGCCAGTCGGCGGGTGTCCAGCGGTCGTCGGTGTGGTCGTCGGCTTCGGTGAGGGCGGAGAGGATCGCGCCGTGCAGGTGGTAGGGCCACAGGGCGTACGGGTTCTCGTAGACGATGGGCCGCTCGGTCAGGCGGCGGGCGGGCGCCTGGTGGGTGAGGCCGGCGGCGCGGGTGGCGAGGTCGAGGTCGAAGGCGTCCAGCAGCGACACCGAGCGCAGGACGTGCCGTTCGTCGGCGGTCAGGTCGGACAGGGCGCGGGCCAGGAGCGCGGGGAAGGTGTGGTCGAAGTCGGCGGGCTGCGGCTCGCGGGTGCGGCGGATCTCCAGGAAGCGGGAGGCGGCCAGGTCGAGGTGGAGGGGCAGGCCGTGGGAGCGGGCGGTGATCACGGACCGGATGGCGGGGCTGATGAGGGGCCGGCCGTCCTTGGCCAGGCGGCGGGCGAGGTGGTCGTCGCAGTCCTCGGGGGAGAGGTCACCGATCAGGTGCTGCCGCCCGCCCGGCGTGCCGTGCCGGGGCGACGGGACGGGGCCCGGCGTGGTGGCCAGGCCCGGCCAGGCCGCGGGGCCGGTGTGGTCGAGCTGCCCGTGCAGCGCGGGGTCGGCCCACTGCAGGCGGGAGCGGCCGCTGATGACGAAGAAGCAGTTCGGCAGCAGCCACACCAGGCGCTGCAGGAGGCGTTCGAGGTCGCGGTGACGGTCGGCGGTGTCCTCGAAGGTGTCCAGCAGAATCACCGGCGTGATCTTCTTGGCCTCGGGCAGCCGGTGAAGCTCGAACGCGAGCAGGTGCGGGTAGAAAGACAGCGCCTCCAGGCTGGGTTCGGTCTCCAGCAGGGGCGCGAGCCGCGCACAGGCGGCCAGCGCCCGTACGGTCTGACGCCGCTCGCGCAGCGCGCCGACCAGGGCGCCGGTGATCTGTCCGACGGCCGAGCCGACGGTGCCGGGCATCAGCAGGGTCTGGGCGACGTCGCTGAGTGCGGACTGCGTCTGCTGCGTCAGGGCCTTACCGAACCGGGAGACGAAGCCGCCGCGTTCGAGGTAGGCGTCCAGCGGATCGCCGGGGTGCTGGGCCTCCCAGTACCGGCGCAGCGCGATGTCGAAGGCCGGCAGCGGTCGTGCGACGACCGTGGCTAGGGCGGCCCGGATAGTCAGGACGACGTCTTCGACGGTGGTGCCGGCGGAGCGGGCCAGATCGATCCGGACGGGCAGGATCTTGTGCCCGCCCCAGACCTGCTCGCCCCACTGCACCGGCCGGGTGCCACTGAGTGCGGCCTCGAGCTTGCGCTGAAGCGTGGACTTGCCGACACCGCCCACGCCGTGGAAGACGATCAGATGATTGCGGGGGGCCTCGAGGTCGGCGGGGTCGAAGCCGGGGGAGCTGATGTGCCGCAGGTGTTCGACGAGCGCGGTGGCGACGAGCTCCCACTGACGCTGGCGGTTGGTGAACGCCTCGCTCGCGTCGATGGGGTCGTTGGAGCTGAACAGCGCTCGCAGGTCCGTCACTTGGTCCCCCCGCCGAAAAAGATCATCAGTCGGTCAAGACTATGCCCGCGCGGGCCCCGGACGGCAGACCCACAAGTGCGCCGGGGCCTGCCACCAGGCGGGTGTGACCGATTCCCTGCCCTTGCCGGACCTGTTCAGCAGCGCCCGGGCTGCCTTGCCGGGGTACCTGGTACCGCCGAGAATGAGCCGTCCTTGTCCAGCTCTTCCTTGGTGGCTTTCGTGCACGACCCTGCAACCCCTGACCCCCAGTCCGCCCCGGACCACACACCAGCGCCGCTGCCGGACGGACAGGACGGCGCCGCCGGCCACGAGACCGCCGTGGAGCTGGTGGAGAAAGTGATCGCCTGGTACAGCCAGCGCATCCTGGCCGAGCGCCGGGCCGGCGCCACCCCGGAGGCCCTCAGCGAGCTGGCCGCCCAGCGGCAGACGTGCGTGGAGGACCGCGACCGGCTGGAGGACGCCGACGCGCAGGGGACAGCACGCCTCGCCGCGCTCTACGCGGCCCGGCTGAAAGACCTGGAGCCCCCCGCCTCGTAGGGGCGGGTGGGCAGGGCGGCCACGACGGCGGGACCGGGCAGGCGATGCGGCTGCAGATGCGGAGGCATCAGCGGCCGAGCGCGCTGAGCGATCTCCGCCAGCGCGTCGCGGTAGTGCGGCATCGCCGCGCGTAGCCGGCGATGCGTGGCCCAGAACCGTGCGGCCTCGGCATCGGTGTAGGGGCGGGACTGCTCGATGAGCAGGGCAGCGGCGGCGCCGGCCGGGTGCGCCCACTCGCCCTGAGGGGAGCGCACGTTGCGGTAGACGACGGTGGCATCGCGCCGCAGCACGGTGATGGCGTCGGCCACGTGGGTGTGCTCGGCGGCGGCGACCGCGTCGGGCAGCGCGGCGAAGTGGGCATCGTGCCCGCTCGTGGTGGTGAACCGCGGGGATGCGCCGTAGCTGCTGATCTGTGCGTAGCGGTCGGCGGTTCCCTGCAGGGAGTCGGCCGCGCGCACGGCCAGGACGACGACCTCGACCCGGTACCCCGCCTGCCGGTACAGCATCGTGCTGTTGACGAAGGCGGCGGCACTGGCCGGCGTGATCTCAACGACCGCGTCGCTGCGCCGTTCGCGTACGTACTGCTCGGCCAGTGCCTGCCAGGCCCGGTAGTCCGCGCGGATCCGCTCGCCGGCCGTACGCGGTTCCTCCTTCAGCAACTGCAGGTAGTCGGGGTGGGCGGCCTTGAAGTCGTCACCGCTGATCCGCACCGGCCGGCCCCGCAGGGTGCGCCGCAGCATGGGAGTCATCCTGGTCTTGCCCGCGCCGGGCTGAGCCATGACATAGACGACGATCGGCCGCTCCTGCGGCGTGATGCGCGCCAGCAGGTCCGGCACGATCAGCTCGTCGAAGATCCAACGGTGTTCCTCGGCGGAGAGCCGGTGGTAGTCCACCCCGGGCGCCGCCGCGCGGGCCTGGGCGGTGCGCCGCAGCGGTTCCGCCAGGGCAGCGGCGCGCTCGGCGTTGCGCCGCACAGCCAGCGCCCAGTCCTCGGGCAGCCGCGGATCGTGCGCGCGCCGGTCGGCATCGGCGAGCTGCCGGCGGAAGACACCGGTCTCCGCCGCACTCCACGGGCGCGACCGCTCGGCGAGCAGCACCTCACGCGCGCCCGCGGGACGGCTCCATCGCCCGTCCGAAGCAAGTTCGTTGGCGTACAACACCTCGGCGGCACGCCGCACGACGACGACCCGGTCCACCAGGTGCCCTGCCTCGATGTCGGCGAGGACCTCGGGCAGCGCCGCCGCGCACGCGTCGTGGTTGTCCCACGACACATACCGGGCCCGGCCCTCCTCGGCGAGCCGCAGGTAGCGGTCCAGCACCCCGAGCTGGCTGACGGCCTCCGGCACGGCCAGCGCCACGAACTCGACCCGGTACCCGTTCCGGCGGTAGGCGGCTGCCGAAGCCCGCCACGCCGCTGGATCCGCCAGTGCCTCCTCCACCACCACGTCATACCGGCACGCCCGGGCGTGAGCTTCCACCTCGGCCTGCCAGCGGTAGGTCTCCGGCCGCACCCGCACCCCGGCCGTCCGTACGTCCTCCGCCAGGAAAGCGGCGTAGCGCGGATGAACGGCCTTGTACGCGTCGCGATCCACCCGCACCGCCCCACCGCGCCGCTGAAGGGCCGCCTGGACCAGGTCCATCACCAGCGTCTTGCCGCTGCCGGCCTGCGCGGCCACGAACACCACCACCGGGTGCTCCTGGGTGACCGCGCCCGCCGTCAGCTTCGGCACGATCACCTCGGCAAGCAGCTCGCCGTACGTCTCCACCAACATCTCCCGGTCGCGTGCGCGTTCTTGTGGGCTGGCTACTGGGCGTCCAGCTTCTGGCGCAGCTGGTCCAGGGTGGATCCGCCGGGTGTGTGCCACAGGGTCCAGCCGTTGATGACGTTGCCGGTGACGGCTTCTGCCGCCTTCGAGGGGGAGGAGAACGGCGTGGAGTGGCCATCGACAATGAGTTGGCCGTCGGCGGTCACCACAGCGCGGCCCGAGCGGCCCGCGCGGCGCTGGTGGAAGGTGAGGACGGTGCCCGGCTTCAGCAAGTCGGCCTGCATCAGGGCGGCGAGCGGCCCGTGGGGGAGGACGGGCGTGGCCTCGGGGGTATCGGTGCCACCACCGAGGGACAGGGTGACGTGGATGGTGTCGTCGCCGCTCGCGCTGGTGAGGCGCGCGATGACGGCGGGGTCGAAGTGGATGCTGAGCGTGGCCATGCGATCTCCTGCCGCGGGGTGACTCCAAGAGCCTATTCGCTTATTTTCGCTTCGATCTTAAGCAGCTCCAGCGCTTATTTCAACTCTGATTTTCAGCAGCTCAGCAGACATGGCGCACTCAGGCCGCAGGCTGCAGGAGACAAGGCGCAGTTCGCCAACGCTCCAACGGCCTCCCGGCGCACAGCAGCACCGATACGGTGAACCTCATGGCTGCTGACTGGGTGGCGTCCCGATGGGGCGGAGCAACCGTGGCGACCGTCATCACCGGCACCATGGCCGTGGCCCATGGCCAGGGACACATCTGAACTCGCAGGAGTAGCGAAACGGCGTGACGATCGAGCTATGGGTGTTGAGGTTCCGTCTTCCGCGTCGCGGGTCAGGCAAGGCCGGCCGTCATGATCAAAGTAGGCGGCCACTCCGGACCGGTCCCGTTGGACGGCCAGTACGTCATCGTTACCTGCAAGGGTCTCCCAGCTCGCGCGGGCCCAGGCGAGAACGCGACTCGCCCTGTGGGACCTCGGGCGGCGTCCGCCATCGCGATCGTTGCCGTCATGGTGGCCACACTCATCGGCTGCAGCAGCACGTCGAGCTCGCCCAGCCCCACGGCGCCCGCCAAAGACGGCACGCCCAGCGCAACGGTCAGCAAGCGCCTCACCGCGCAAGTTGCCTTCCAGAAGATCTCAGGGCAGGTGCCTTCGGCGAAGCTCTCCGGCATCGTCACCGCGGAGAATGACCCCGACCACCTCCTGGGCCGCCCGAACGAGTACACGTCCAAGGTCACGTTTTCCGACGCCCGTATCGCGGCAACCGACGTGAGCGGCTCGGAAAAGGGCGCCGTCGAGCGCGGAGGTGCGATCGAGGCGTTCGCGAACTCGACGGACGCCAAGGCGCGCGAGGACTACATTCAGACCATCACCAAGTCGATCCAAGCGCTCGCCGAGTACGACTACGTGCACGGCTCGGTGCTGATTCGGGTCTCGCAATACCTGACGCCGAAGCAGGCCGCAGCGTACAAGACGGCGGCGGCTTCACTGGGGTGAGCAGTCGCGCACCAGCAGTTGGCGCACGAGCCCAGGCTGCCCAGGCTCCGATGCAACGCTAGAACGACGTTCGGGGTCTACTGGTTCTCGCCGTTTCGGTGGACGGCTCGCCCGCGGTGCGGCGAACGATCTTCTCCACCGTCCCTTGCAGGGACCGGAGCAGCTCCCGCTCGGCCTCTTCCGCGCGAGCCTCGATGTTCCACTTCCGGACGTCGTCGACCAGGGCCTCGATCGCATCGTTCAACCGGCTTCGCAGCAGGCCGGGCGTAAGAGCCTCGACCTCGACCGCGACGTGGGGGTCGATGTCCTCGCTCAGGCACTCCTCGCGGTAGCGCTTGTAGTTGACGTCCCGGGTGTTGACGTCGTGGGTGGTGAACTGCGCCGAGCGGACATCGTCGGCGGTGACGGCGATCTGCTGGAAGTCCAGGTCGAGCTCGCCGTTGCCGTAGCGGTGCATGCGTTCGATGACCGAGCGGGGAACGCATCTGCCGGTAGGGTCCCAGTCACCCGCGAAGATCACGGTGAGGGGTTTGCCCTGTCTCGCGTATTCCTGTACCGCTTCGTAGACGAAAGTCTTGGAGGACTGGCCGCGACAGGAGTACAGGCCGACGCCCCAGGCGGAGGTCACCGGCAGAAGGACGCCCCCTACGCTGTCGCTCTCACACCAGACCTCGACGCGGCGGCTCTGCGTTGCCCACAAGTTCCGCCGGTAACCCCTCAGCAGCACGCTCCATCGCGTCTTCAAGGGAGTCGTACTGTAGCTCCTGCCGGACCATCCGGGTGCCGTCGGTAATCCAGTCCCACGGAATCCTCCCGGTCTCCCGCAGGTAGCCGAGTTCCCGGACGACGACCGAGTAGTGGCGGCGAGAGGTACCGGTGTCCTTGTCCCACAGGTCTCCGATCCCCAGGTAGTGGACGTGGCGAACGCTGCACGGCTGCGCCCCTTCGGCCACTGAGGCAATAGCCTCGCGCAGGGCCTCGACCTGTGCCTTTGTCCGGCGAGGACGTTTTACGGAGCTAAGCGTCGTAAAGCGCCATACCTCCAGTGGACCCCCAAAGTGGTACGGCCGTCACGGCCTCAGGCACTCGAACGCTGGGCGGGCTTCGACCCATCCCTCCCCGCCCGGCTTCCGGTCCGGCTACGGTGGTTCCATGGCGAAGGAGATCCGCATCGAGGTCGACGATGAGACGTACGAGGAACTGCAGCGTCTCGCCGCTGACGACCACGAGGAACCCGACCAGTACGCGACCCGGCGGCTGACTGCAGACCTGGCACGCACCCGGTTCCTCGAGGGCAGTGCCCGCTTCATCAGCGCTCCCGGCATGCGCGAAGAGTTCGCCCGCCGATTCGGTCCGGAACCCGGGCCCAGCGCGACCGCTGCGTGAGGCCGGCTGCCCAGTAGTGGACCTCACCGTAGATCTCTCATGGCTGCTGGAGATCGCCCGCACGCAGCTCGGCGACCCCGATGTGACGGACTGGGGGGCCCTGGAAGCGGCACGGGCCCGGCACGCCTTCCGCGTCATGGGGGAGCCCGTATATCCCCGCCCGCATCACCGCGCCGCGGCTCTCTTCCAGTCGCTGGTCCGTGTCCCGGCTCTGGAACACAGCAACCAGCTCTTCGGCGCGGCGGTCGCTGTCGGCTACCTGACCGCCAGCGGTCTGCCCGTGCGGTTCACCACCAAGGAAGCCGCGGACCTCGCCGAGCAGGTCGCCGCCGGGCAGATTGATGTCCGCGCCCTGGCCAATGCTCTCAAGGAGTGGACGGAGCGAAGCTGAGCCCCGGGTCCGCCTCGCTCTAAGCTCCATTCGGTGGAGACGTTGCTGATCGTCACGGCTGCCGCTCTGTGGGGCTGCGCCACGGGCGTGCTCATACCCCGTCCCGCCTACCGGCTCTCCGTGCCCCTCGAGGAGCCCTGGCACTCAGCGTGCCCGGCTGGCCATCCCCTCACCGGTACCGGCAACGGATGGCTGGGGCGCGCTCGCTGCGCCGCCGGGCACGCCTACGGACCGAGCACCCTCCCCGTCGCCTCCGTCACAGCCGTGGTCTGCGCCCTGCTCGCGGCCGCCAACGGGGCCCGCCCCGAGCTGGTGGTCTGGCTGCTGCTCACGCCGGCCGCCGTGCTGCTCGCCACCGTCGACTTCACGGTGCACCGGCTGCCCGACGTACTCACCCTGCCGCTCGCCGCGGCCGCGCTCGTCCTGCTCGGCGTCGCCGCGGTGCTGCCCGGCGCCGACGGCAGCTGGACGTCCGCGCTGCTCGGCTCCCTCATCCTGGGCGCCGGCTACTTCGCGCTCTTCCTGATCAGCAAGGGCTTCGGGTTCGGCGACGTCAAACTCGCCCTCGTCCTCGGGGCCGTCCTGGGCTGGTACGGCTGGGCGATCGTCTTGGCCGGGACCTTCGCCGGGTATCTGTTCGGCGCGCTGTACGGCATCGGCCTCATGCTCACGGGCCGGGCCGGCCGTACGAGCAGGATCCCGTTCGGTCCGTTCCTGCTCGCCGGGACACTCGCCGGTGTGCTCCTGGGCTCCCACAGCCCCTGACCTGGGGCTTCCAAGCCGAGAGGACGCTGGATCGGGTGCTGTGTGCTGATGGCCCGCGGGGCGGGCGTCGTGCTGACTAGCCTGGGACCGCGCCGTCGCGGGCGGCTGCACGGCGAGAGGAAGTCGATGAACGACCAGGCCACCAGGCCCCCTGCCAAGGCGGATCCCAGCACGTTGACGTTGGAGTTCCGGCATGTCCACCGTCTTGCCGATCCCAGTGCGGAGGGTGTCCAGGCCTGGCAGATCTGTCTCCTCGCCGACGACGAGACGGTGGCCCGGGTGCGTGCGACACGCGGCCAGTACTGGAAGTCCCACAACCTTGGCGAGCGGCTGGCCGACGAACATTCCCTCGCCGCGGTGGCGGCGGAGCAACTCTTCGACGAAGACGGCCAGTTCCGCACGGAGTACGAGAACTTCGTCGACCTGCCGGGCAACGTCCTCGTGGTCGACGACCTTCACATCGCCGCGCCCTGGGACGATCCCTGGATCGTCGCCGGGCTGACCGCCAGCATCGTCGACCGGCTGGCCGACAACCAGTACGCCGTGATCCTCCCCCGCAGCTCCGGCGACACGGCGGCAGCCCTTTGCACGGAGGCGGGCGTTCTGCTTGCCGCCGAACCGTGCTCCGACGAACTGCTGATCATCGACACGTCACTCGCCGCGCCCGAAGAGGCCGCCCACCGTGTACGCGAGCACTTGCGCTCCCGTGCCCACTACGGCGGAGCCGGCCCCCTGCGCGAGGACTGGGACGAAGGCGACGAAGGGGAGGAGATTCTCACCCTCAGGACGCGAGCGGTGTTGCACCTGGCCCTTCGGCAACTGTCGGATCAGGCGTGGCAGGAGGTGTCCACGCTGGGGGACCAGCCGGCCCAGCGGACGGCTGGCGGGCTCTTCGGCTCGCTGCCGCGGGTGACCTGGCACCAAAGTGCTTCCTGGCGTCGGCAGATGGCCCGGGCCTTCGACGACCTGGCCGCCGACTGCTCGTCCGACGCTGAGGTCGAACCACGCTGCACCGGCGAGGAGATGGCCCTGCACCTTGGGATCGCTCGTGCTCAGGACCTGACGCGCAACCGGCCGCGCCTCGTGCGGGACACCGTGGCCGGCCTGCCGGAAGACCGGGCCGACTTCGACTGGGACGCCTGCTCCGACGTCCCCTTCCAGGACCACGACGTGCTCATGCTGTTCGACAACTCTCTCGACGGGATCGAGGACCCCGAAGGCGACGTTCATCAGTCCCTTGGCATGGTCAATCTCGCCCCGCACGACTGGTTTGCCGCCTTCGACCCCGAGCAGGCCCGCGACCCCGATCGCGGCTTCCGCCACCCGTGACTCGGTCCGCCGTCGAGCGCCCGGAGCGCGTCAGGCCGTCGGAAAAACTGGAGGCTGCCGCATGGGTAGGTCTCTAGGCTCCCCTCATGAGAGAGCCGACGACGACAGTTCTTGGTCAAGATGATGCGGTCATCCGAAGGCATGGACCCAGACGAGGAGCTCTTCCAGCCCGAGTACGTCAGCGTCGAGTACGACGACGAGGCCTTCTACGACGCGATGAACAACATCGATGACGGTTCCGAGGAAGACGACGAATGACCCCCGGACCGCCCTCGGTCCCCTGCACCGTAGCCAGGCCATGTCCAAACAACGGGGTTACGCCGATGCGGTGCCGGACGCGCCCGCAGGAGGCGGCAGGGTGCGCAGGCGCTCGCGGAGATCGGCCACGTACTCGGTGGGGCGGGCGCGGCGGGCAGGTCCTCCAGCCGCTGCAGCCGGGTGCGGGCGGTGGCGCGTAGGCGGCTCGGCGGCACTCGGTCGAGGACGTCCAGGACGCGCTGAGCGGCGTCGGGCGGCTGGTCGGAGGCTTCGGCCTGGGCGAGGACGAGGGTGGCGGCGGCCCACCCAGGGGTGCCAGTGGTGCAGGCGGGTGCGGAGGCCTCAGCGCGGGAACGGGCCTGGTCGGTGCGGCCCAACGTGAGGTGCACTTCGGCCTGGTGCAGGGCGAGTTCGGGTTCGTCGAGCCGAAACGGCCCGGGGGCCTGGCCGGCCGGGTCGGCTTCGAGTTCGGTCAGTGCCACGTCGAGTGCAGCGGCCGCCTCCCGGTCGCGGCCCCTGCTGGGCGAGGGTGGGCAGAAGCGCCCAGGCGTGGAGCTGCGCACGGACCGGGCCGACGGGGGGCTGCGGCCGCGCCGCGCTCGGCGTACGCGAGCGCTGCGGTCAGGTCGCCGGTGTGGCCGGCGTATGCAACTGCTCCGCCTCAAGTGGTGCTGAGGCGGAGCAGTTGCGATTCTGATCTTGACGGTGTGCAGGTCAGCCGGCGTTTAGGCGTTGGTGTGGAGGCCGGCCGTGAACGCGGCGAAGTGGCCGGGTGAGAAGAGGAGCGCGGGGCCCTGGGGGTTCTTCGAGTCCCGGA
>NZ_JBVOQE010000026.1:0-31002 GCF_055668065.1 Streptomyces sp. NPDC097129
GGCTACGACCACGACAAGTACCGCCGGCTTCTGCGGCAGCGCGGTATCCGGCCTGCGATCGCCGAGCGTGGACAGCCGCACGGCACGGGTCTGGGTACCTTCCGCTGGGTCGTGGAGCGGACGATCTCCTGGCTGCACGGCTTTCGCCGCCTGAGGATCCGCTGGGAACGACGCGAGGACATCCACGAGGCCTTCCTCGGCCTCGCCGTCTGCCTGATCACCCATCGGCACGTCCAGAGGCTTTGTTAGGGCCAGTTAAGCGCGTCAACAGCGAGCAGCAAGCCCAACTGCGTCTGGCCGCCGCAGAGATCCAACGCCGCGCTGTGCTCAACTCCGCACTTCTGGAGAACTGGAGGAGGCCCGCAATGTCACGCCGATCCGCCTCAGGGCCATATGACCCCTCGACCCGAGCGGCGACAGGCACCGGACGTCAGCGCAGGGAAGGTGCGATCCATCCCGACCTTTGGGGCTGCCCTGCCAAGTCTGACGGGCGCGGTGGTGGGAGGCATGATTCAGGCTCGAACGTCGGAGGCCAATGGTGGCGGATGAAGAGGTTGGGGGCGCCGTCCTTGGAGCCGTCGCTGCCGCGGGGCACGACTGTCTCCACTGCCAATGTAAGTCAACAGCGTGTTGGAGCCTGTGTGTCGTTGCGGGAGTTGTCGCCGTCCTTACCGATGGCTCGTGCTTGTCATGGCCACGATGATCGGTGCTCCCGCCTTCCAGCGGGACTCCAGCAGCCGCTGAGTCAGCTGCTGCAGCAGCCCGCGCTCGCCGGGCAGCTGTAGGCCCTCTGCCTGGCCCCGGCTCACCAGTTCGTCGATGAACTGGTCGTCCATGGCCCCCGCCGCCTCTGCAGAGTCGACGGCCTGGAGCTCGGTCGTGATCGGGAGTTTCACCGAACGTCTTCCCGCGTCCGGCGCGTCGACCAGCGGGCGGACGGAGGCGAACCTCGGGCGGTTACGGAAGGAGAACACCAACCTGCACAGCACTCCGCGGTGCGCCAGCGGGCCGCCGCCGTCCCGCTGCCCACCCACACCCGCCCGGCCTCGGCGACCGCAGGACCGAGCTGCGTCCGTCGGAGCGGTAGCGAGGGGCCGCGTGGACTCGGTCCTGGCCGTATGTGCGGGCAGCCGGTACGCAGGTCACCGAGGCGCAGTAGCAGGTATCGGACTCCCGTCCTACGCTTGATCGGGAAGCGCCCGCTCGGCAGGGACTGCCCAGCGGTGGGCCGTGCCCGGGCGGGCGACGGTCCAGTGCTGGCCGTCCTCTACAACGCATCCCCGTTTCCGACCGGCGAAGTCTCGCCGCGACTGCTTCGCCGTGCCTCCGGAGGCTGGCGCGCCCACGCCCGGCCGCCCTCCTAAGGAGCAGATATGAAGGTCGCAGTGGTAGGGGTGGGTGCGGTCGGGTCGGCAACCGCTCTGTCCCTGGTCGAACGCGGTGGAAGTTGCCGGGAGATCGTGCTGGTCGACCGCGACACCGCTCGCGCCGACGGCGTCGCCAGCGATCTGCGCTATGCGGCGCCGCTGTCACCCATGGTCGACGTACGCTCCGGCGGCTACGAAGACCTGGCCGGCACTGCGATCGTCGTGATCACTGCCGGTGTCAACGAGAAGGCCGGCGGCGCCACCGACCGGTCCGACCCCAAGGGGCGCCTGCGACTGCTGAAGACCAACGCCAAGGTCTTCGCCGAAATCGTTCCGCAGGTGGTCACGGTCGCGCCCGAGGCGGTGCTGATGGTCGTCACCGACCCACCGGACCCGCTGGCCGACCTCACCCGTCACGTGGCCGGACATGACCGGGTGTTCTCTACCGGGAGCGTGATCGACAGCCTGCGCTTCCGCGTTCAGTTGGCCGACCGACTGCGGGTCCGGCCACGTGACGTGCAGGCCCTGGTGGTGGGCGAACACGGCACCTCCGAGGTGCTGTTGTGGTCCTCGGCGACCGTCGGCGGCATCCCCGTCGCCGACCTGCTGGGCCAGGACGGGCGCTCCGTCGAGGACATCCGCAAGGAGGTCGAGCGCGACATCCGCTACGCGAACATCACCATCATCGAGGGCACCGGTGCGAGCCAGTACGGCATCGGCGCTGTCTCCGCCCGCCTCGTCGAGGCAGTCCTGCGCGATGAACGCGCGGTGCTGCCCGTCGCCGCCTACTCCTCTCGGCACAAAGTCACACTGTCCCTGTCGAGCGTTCTCGGCGCCGGCGGCGTACAGCAGATGCACGAACCCGTCATGACACCCGAAGAGCATCAGGCCCTGGCCGACAGTGTCGAGGTCCTGCACGCAGCCGCTGAGCGGGCCATTGCCATCGGGACGACCTGAGCGGCAACACGCCAGATCCCGCCGGATGCTCAGATCCCGCCGGCTGCGCCGCCCAACAGTTGCTGCATGGAGGCGAGGTCTTCACCACCTCCTCAGACCACAGGCGGCGCAGCAGGCCATAGTGCTCGACCGTGAGCGGCACGGCATTTGCGGATGTCCTGCCCGAACCACGGATACACGGGGCCGGTGTTCCCCGGTTGTGGTGCTCGCCGGTGGCGAAGACGTCCAGCCCCGCTTCCTCGGCTTTGCGGGCGATGGCGACGGTGGCCCGGATACGCTCCGCCTCGGTGGGGTGATTCCCGTAGTGGGATCGGTGGTGACGTCGCCGATGGTGAAGATGCCGAACTGCATCCCGGACGCTTCGGACGAGCCCATGTCGAACTCCCTCGGACGCGCAGCCTGGGCCGGCACCCCTATTTTCCACGCTCGCACCCACCCCGCAGAACGCGCTCAATCGAATGAGGTTCTCGCCGAAGGTGACCTCCGGGTTCCGGATTGCACGGGTCACAGCCCGGGGAACGACTCCTCCAGTGACTCCAGCACATAGTCGGCTTTCGCGGCGCGGAGTTGCTGCGCGGTGTAGTGACCGCTGGCGACTCCGATGGCGGTGGCGTCCGCCGCGTGCGCGGCTTCGATGTCACGTGGAGTGTCTCCGACGACGTACACCTCGGTTCTGGCGAGGGCGCGGCCATGAAGTCGCGCGGCCTTCGCGACGGCCAGGCGCGTCACCTCTTCCCGGTCGGGGGAGTCCGATCCGTAGGCGCCGAAGACGAAGTAGCGGCCCAGCTTGCCCGGTTCCATTTTGAGTCTCGCCGCGCCTTCCATGGCGCCGGACACCACGCCCAGGATGGCACCTGCTCGTCCGAGCCTGCGCAAGGTTGCCTCGGCACCGTCCAGGACTCGATAGGTCTCAGAGGACCAGATTTCCTCGGACAGGTGCCACAGGTAGGCGCTGTAGAGCCGCATCATCTCCTCGTGACTGGGGTCACGCCCCAGCACCGCCCGGAATGTTTCCCGTCCCACCTGCGGGTCGGTCTCGCCCGCCGAGGTGTGTTTTCCGATGTCTGCGGGTACGCCGTGCAGTTGATCAAACGCCCAGGCCCAACTACGTGTTCCCGCACCTCCGGTGTGGACCAGGGTTTCGTCGATGTCGAAGAGGACAGCGAGGGGTCCTGTCATATCCGTCCCTCTGGGCGCGAGGTGGTGAGTGGTGTCAGGTTCTGAGCGGCAGCACGGCGAGCACTCGCACGATGTGATCCCGGTACTCCTCCATGAACGCTTGGCGGAATACCCCACGATTCGTTGTCCGCCCGCGTACGCGGGACGCTGAGCTGCACACAGACTGATGCTTCCTTACTGCAGGGAACCACGACGACGAGCGTTGGGCGCTTCGAGCGGATCCGATTGGCGGAGCCGTGCACGGCTGTCAGCTGGGGCCAACCTCACGGCAAGCGGGCTACGTGGATGCGGCGGAGGATAGGGAGCAGGGAGTGCTCGGCGCACGATGAACCGAAGTCGGCGAAAGTCGGCTTCAGGACAGATGCCGGCGCATCGCCGAAAACGGTGAGCCAGACGGCACCCAGACGATACGGAGAGCGAACGTGGCAGCTCCGTCCGGAAACCAGTACGAGATTCGTCATGGCGAGCAGCTTGTCGTGATCGCGGAGGTCGGCGCGGGCCTGCGCTCGTACGGCGTGGGGGAACGCCGGATCCTCGACGGATACGGGCCGGAGGAGATGTGCACGGGCGCTCGCGGCCATTCCATGATTCCCTGGCCCAACCGTATCCGCGGGGGCACGTACACCTGGGCGGGCAAGGAGTTCCAGCTCGACCTCAGTGAGCCGGAGAAGCTGGGCGCCATCCATGGTCTGACCCGGTGGGCGCCGTGGACGTACCTGGAGGGCACCGCCCACTCAGCGGCGTTCGGGTACGTACTCCACGCCTGCCCGGGATGGGACTGGGTCCTGGACTGCCGTCTTCAGTACACCCTGGATACGGACGGGCTCACGGTGGGCACGACGGTGACCAACCGGAGTGGGACGGCTTGCCCTTACGCCACCGGGGCGCACCCCTATCTGAGCGTCGCGACACCGAAGATCGACACCGCGGACTGCCAGGTCCCCGGTGCCATGTACCTGCCAGTGGACGAAGCCGGCATCCCCACAGGTCGGCGCCCGGTGGACGGCACGCCCTACGACCTGCGGGAACCGCAGCCGCTCGGTAACCGGCACATCGACGTGGCGTATGCGCAGCTGCGGCGCGACGCCGATGGCAGAGCACGGGTCCGGCTCGTTCACGGGGAGGGACCGGCCGTCACCCTGTGGGTCGGTGACGCCTATCCCTATGTGGAGATCTTCACCGGCGACACACTGCCCGAACCGGATAGGCGGCGCACCGGTCTGGGTGTGGAGCCGATGACCTGCGCGCCGGACGCGTTCAACTCCGGGGAGGGGCTGATCACCCTGGAGCCCGGGCAGACGCACCAGGCACGGTGGGGCATCGATCCAGGACGTCAGGAGGGCACGGCATGAAGGCGATCACCGTTGTTCCCGGCGAAGCCGGCCAGGTCGCGGTCAGTGACGTCAGCGAACCGGACCCAGTGCAGGGGGCACTGCTCGTGGAAGGGCGGTTGCTCGGCATCTGCGGGACCGACGTCGACATTGTGGAGGGCGGTTACGGCTCCCCGCCACCGGGCCGGGATCGCCTGGTGATCGGGCATGAGTCACTCGGCGAGGTGATGGAGGCACCCGGGGGAAGTGGCTTTGCGCCGGGCGACCTGGTCGTGGGCATCGTGCGGCGTCCCGACCCGGTGCCGTGCCCGCCGTGCTCGCACGGTGAGTGGGACTTTTGCCGCAACGGCCAGTACACCGAGCGAGGGATCAAGGAGCGGGACGGGTTCGGTTCCCAGCGGTGGCGGATTGAACCGGAGTACGCAGTCCGGCTCGATCCACAGCTCGGCGACTGCGGGGTCCTGCTGGAACCTGCCTCGGTGCTGGCCAAGGCATGGGAGCAGACGGAACGTATCTTCAGCCGGGCTTCGTGGCGCCCCCGGGTGGCGCTGGTGACAGGGGCCGGGCCGATCGGCCTGTTCGCCGCCCTCCTGGCGGTGCAGCGGGGCCTGCAAACCCATGTCCTGGATCTCAGTGACCGCGGTCCGAAGGCCCAGCTGGTCGCCGACCTGGGCGCCACCTTCCACACCGGTGATGTCAGGGACGTCGACGTGGTACCCGACGTGGTCATCGAATGCACCGGTGCCGGACCGCTGGTGTTCGCTCTGACGAAGATCGTGGCGCCCGATGCCGTCATCTGCCTGACCGGTATCTCCTCCGGCCGCCGTACGGCGGAAGTGGGCTTGGATGTGATGAACAAGGAGCTGGTGCTGGAGAACACGGTGGTGTTCGGTTCGGTCAACGCGAACCGTCGTCACTATCAGCAGGCCGCCGATGCCCTGGCGAAGGCCGATCGGAGCTGGCTTGAGCGGGTCATCACCCGGAGGGTGCCGATGAGCCGGTTCTCCGAGGGTCTGCACAAGGGCGGCGATGACGTCAAGGTCGTTGTGGACCTGCGGTCCTGATCACCGGTCCTGATCACCGCCCTGGACGGGGGCGTCTTCGACGAAAGCGGGTCAGCGGGGTCGAGGGCGGGGCGCGGACGTGCAGGTCGGGTGACTGCTCGGGGGCGGTCCGGGCCTGTCGCGCGGCTTCCACGGCCGTGGCCGGGTCGACGCCGGCGAAGGTGATGATGTCGGTGGCTGTCATCTGTACGGCCAGGTGAAGGGCGGTCGGGCGCGGGTCCTTCGTGGTGTCCGACGCCTGGAGTCGGCGTATCAGGTCGAGGGCGCGCTGGGCCGCCCTTTGCCGGGTGTCGTGATCCTCCGGCGCGCGGGCGAGTGTCTCCAGGATGTCGGCGAGTCCGCGTACGGCCGGGGCCGGCTTGGCCAGTTGCCTGCTGTCGCCGACGCGATGGGCGGTGGCGATGCGCGCGAGCATGAGACAGCTCGTGCCCAGCAGGTCGAGCCGTTCCGCGTTGTGGCACTCCCCCAGGACGGTTGAGCCACGCCCCCACCAAAGGGGTGAGTGACGGGCGATTGCGCTGCTTCTGAGGCGTGCGTGTGCAAGGTCGGACAGGGCGTCGCGGGTGGTGGGCAGGTGCTGGGCCACCGGGTCGTTGAGTGTTTGATCGTTGCGCTCGAGTGCTTGAGCGGTGTGGCGCAGGAGGTCGGTGAGGTCCGTCAGAGCCGCCGCCTCCGCACGGCGCAGCAGCAGCACGGGCTCGGCCGGAAAGACGAGCTGGCTGAAGAGCAGTGCCACGCCTGCTCCGATCAGCGCGTCGGTCAGGCGCTGCGGCCCCGCTCCGCCTCCCACGGTCACCGCGAGGATGGCGCTGACGGCTGCCTGGGCGATCACAATCCGTTCGCCACCCAGCGCGAGCGCGACCAGCATGGCCGCGAAGGTGGCGGCCGCCAGCGCCCCGTACCCGTGGTGCAGCACGACCACTGCCGCGTCTGCGGCGAGGATGCCCACGACGACTCCGAGGAGTAGCCGCACCGCGTTGACGCCCCGTTCGCCGCGCGCGGCGTTGAGTGCGACGACGGCCGCGATCGGCGCGAAGAATGGCAGCCGGTGATCCACGAGATGCCTGGCAATCAACCAGGCCGCGCTCGCCGCAGCGGTCTGCTGAACGACTGGCCATATACCTGCCGTGACCCGCCCCCATGCGCCGGAGACGGCGTGCAGCAGCGCGCGTCGCCACCGTGCCACGCGCCCGCGACGCCGACGCCGCATCACCTCGGATTCGTTCCCTGTGGCTGCCTGTTGAACTGGGCCTGGAGCGCGGCATCGACCTGAGCGAAGTCACGGTTGCGGGTCTCGGGGACGTAGCGGGCCACAAAGCACAGCCCGAAGGCGCACACCGCGGCGAAGAGCCAGAAGGTTTCACCCTGGCCGATCGCGTTCACCACCGGGAGGAACACGAGGCTGACCACGAAGTTGGAGGCCCAGTTCACGGTGGTGGACGCGCTGGAGCCGGCGGCGCGCGCGGAGGGCGGGAACAGTTCACCGATCAGCACCCAGAAGACCGGGCCCAGCCCCACGGCGAAGGCAGCGATGTACACCACCATGAACAGCAGCGACAGCAGAGCGTTCATGCCGAGGACGAAGGACAGTCCCAGCAGGACGAGCATCGCCAGCATGCCGGCCAGCGAGCCGAGCAGCAGCTTGCGTCGCCCCGCACGATCGATCAGCCTGATCGCGACGATGGTCATCAGCAGGTTGATCACGCCGATCGCCACCGAGTAGAGGATCGAGTTTGCGGCGGTCAGGCCGGTGTTCTCGATCGTCGTTGGCGCGTAGTAGATGATGGTGTTGATTCCGCCGAACTGCTGCACCGCGGCCAGCGTCAGCCCGACGACGAGCGCCGGGCGGACCCGGGGTGACTGGAGGACATGCCATCCCTGTCTCTGCGGCGTGTCGGCGCTTTGTGCCTCCCGGTGTCTGCGCTGCGTCTGTTCGATGAGCAGGTCGGCTCTGGTCTCGTCGCTGACGGATGCGATCACGGTCCGCGCCGTGTCCGCGCGGCCGTGCAGGATCAGCCATTGCGGTGATTCCGGTAGCAGCAACAGCGCTCCCAGCACCATGACGAGGGCGGGGATGGCGCCGACCGCGAACATGCCTCGCCACTGCCCGTTGCTCGAGAACGCGAGGTTGATGAAGTACGAGATCAGGATCCCGATCGTGATCATCAGCTGGTTGAGCGTGAGGACACGCCCGCGGATTTCCTTGGGAGAGACCTCCGACAGGTAGACGGGAACCGTCGCCGAGGCTGCTCCGACCGCCAGGCCGAGCACCAGCCGCCCGACGATCAATGTCCAGTAGCCCGGAGCGGTCGTCAGGATCGCCGTGCCGACGAGGAAGACGGTTCCCGCCACCGCCAGTGCTTTCCTGCGACCCAGACGCTCGGCCATGCGGCCCGCGGCAACAGCGCCCAGCATCGCCCCGATCAGCAGGATGCTCACCACGCTGCCCTGCTCGAACGCGTTCAGCTTGAAGTCGTGCTTGATGTAGAGCAGTGCGCCGGAGATCACGCCGGTGTCGTAGCCGAACAGGAAGCCGCCGAGAGCGATGATCGCCGCCCACCGCCAGACCCGGCGGCGTCCCTGTTCAGAAATCCCGGCGAGGGGTCCCTCGGTGCCCGGCTCTCTGGAGAAGCCCTGGACCATCTGCGTCCCTTCGCCTCAGGTGAGCATCGCTCCGCGCGTCGGACAGGAAGGACGCGTCGCCTTCCGCGTCTGGCTGGGCAGGCGACGAGCTGTCCCGCGGGCCCCTCCTAACTATGTGCCGCTGCGATCCGGGGCCGCTCCGTGGGCACCGCGATCGGGTGAACCCGTGCCAGAGGGCGGGTCGCCAGGAGCAGGATCGCCTGACGGTCAGAGATTCAGGCGATAAGGGAGCAGGCACACGACCGCGTCGGTGCGCGCGCTCAACACGCCGGCCAGCAGGATGCCGCGTTGGTTCTGGAGGATACGAAAGCGGCGGTGGGCCGGCTCCACCTGAGGGATGAGTACGGCCACCTGCCTGCCGTCGCGGCCGGCCTGCTCCACGTAGCCGAGGACGGGATGCACCAGCGAGTGCTGGGGGCTCTCGACGATGTCGAGCCGGACACCCGGATCCCACTGTGCCCAGTCGGCGCGCATGGCGGCGGCTTTCGCCTGGTCGGAGAAGGCCGCCACCACCACGACCTCGTCACCCAGCGACAGCGCGGCGGTGACGGCGCGCTCGGCGACACCGCCCGGGGCACCCAGCCGGCCGGACGCACAGTGGCCCAGTGCCGTACGAGGCCGCTCTGGCTGATGGTGAAGCCGACGAAGACCCCGACCGCGAAGAGGGGGATCAGCCGCTGTGTGTCGGCGTTGACGGCGATCAGCAGCGCACACGACAACACGGCCAGAGCGAGGACACCGTAGCGGTGGACGGGCCGTTCCGCGCGCAGCGCGAACAAATGGGGCAGGCGGTTGTCCTGGGCGAGCAGGCTCATGAGCACCGGCAGCCCGCCGAAGCTGGTGTTGGCGGCGAGGCCGAGCGCGAGGGTGACGACGACACTGGTGGCGTAGTAGGCCCAGCCGGTGCCGTAGGCGCCCGCGGTCAGCTGGGCCAGGACCGTCACGCCTTGGCGGGGGACCACGTGGTGACGGTGGATGACCAGCGTCAGTCCGATCAGCAGCGCCCCCAGGAGTACGCCCAGCAGGAGTTCGGTGCGCTGCGCCCGCCGGATACGCGGCTTGCGGAACATGGGGACGGCGTTGGCGATGGCCTCGATCCCGGTCAGCGCGGAGCATCCCGAGGAGAACGCCTTGAGCAGCAGGAGCAGCCCCAGAGCCTCGGTGGCGTGGAAGGACTCGGGCGTACCGACGGTCGCGGCGGGTGCGGAACGCGACAGCCCCACGACGACGATGCCGAGCACACTCACGACGAAGAGAGCCATGGGCAGCATCAGCACGCGCGCGCTGTCCGCGATACCCCACAGGTTCACCACTGTGAGCAGAGCCAGCCCGCCAAGACATACAGCCAATGAGTGGTGTGCGAGGACGGGGAATGCCGAGGCGAGGCTTGCGGCGCCGGCGGCAAGGCTGACCGCGACGGTCAGAACGTAGTCGACCACCAGGCCGGCCGCGGCAAGCAGACTGACCTGGGTCCCCAGATCCTTCTTCGCCACGGCGTACGATCCGCCGCCGTCCGGATGCACGGCGATCACCTGGCAGTACGAGACGACCAGGACGCCCAGCAGTCCGGCGATGACCAAGGTGATCGGCAGCGCAGCGGTGATCGCTCCCGCCCCGGCGGCCGCCAGCGTGAGCATGATGGCCTCGGGACCGTACGCGACCGAGCTCAGCGCGTCCAACGACAGCGCGGCGAGCCCTTCGGCGGCAGTGAGATGAGACTTGTCGCCCTCGCCGTGGCGCCTCATAACCTTCGGATACAGCTTTCTGGTGGCCAGTCCGAACGTCACGCCGACCCCTCTTGGTTCCTTGGCGACCCCCACTCGTCTCGGGCATGGACGTGTCACGTCCCATGAAGACAGACGGGATGCATTTGTACCGGAATGGTCCCTCAAGGTTCGTCCATCGACGGCCATCGCTGGTACGCGTTCGCTCCTCTGGCCGAAGCACCGGCCGGACAGGGCGGCACCGAGGGGCGCGTCGCGACACGCTGTCGGACGCAAGGGTGACGCGCGGGCCTTCGGCGCATACAAGCGACGCATCACGGGATAGGCATGCAGCTGCGCCAGGCGGCGACCGCATGGGCCGCGAGGGCCTTGACTCGACCTCTGCTCGCCGCCCGGACGGACAGCCCGGGGCACTGCCGCTCACCCCAGCCCGATCGGAAGGCAGCAACTTGAAGATCAACATCGTGGGTCCCGGCAACATGGGCCGAGCCATCGCCGCCCGCGCACTCACCGGCGGCCACAGCGTGTGCCTCGTCCACCCCGACGCCGAGCGTGGCCGAGCGGCAGCCGCCGAGCTCAAGCAGCGCTTCCCGGACGGCGAAACCGAGTCAGCCACTGCGGCGCAGGCAGCCGACATGACCGTGCTGGCCCTGCCCTACGACGCAACTCTGGAGGTCGCCGGATCCGCCCGTGCCACGCTGTCCGAACAGGTCGTGGTGGACATCTGCAATCCCGTCGACTTCGCCACCATGGACTCGCGGGTTACGCCCGCCGATACGTCGGCGGCGGAGCAGATCCAGCAGATCGTCGGCACGGACGCGAAGGTCGTCAAGGCGTTCAACACTACGTTCGCCGGGCTGCTCACGACCGGTGAAGGCCACGGTTTTCCGCTCGACGTGCTGATCGCCGGCGACGACTCCCCTGCCAAGGCCAAGGTCGCGGAGCTGATCTCCTCCGGCGCGATGCGTCCCCTGGACGTCGGTCCGTTGCGCCGTGCCCGGGAGCTCGAGGCGTTGGGTTTCCTGCACATCTCCGTCCAGCAACCCCTGGAGCTGAACTGGCAGAGCGCCATCAAGATCCTCCCCTGAGGGAACCGGACGGGCCGGTGCGCCAGGTGTATTGATCACGAGCGTTGTTGACAGCGGCGGGACTCGATCATGGCGAAGACCTCCGGTGCGGTGGAGCTGTCCAGGACTGCACCGCACGGAGGTCTTCGTGTCCCGCCGTAACGCCCGGCTGACCCTTCACGGCAGGCAGGTGTTGATCGAGCATGTCTGCTCGGGCCGGCCCGTCGCACATGTCGCAGCCGTGATGGGCATCTCGCGGCCCACCGCCCACAAGTGGCTGCGCCGCTGGAGGCAGGAGGGAGAAGCCGGGCTGCACGACCGTTGCAGCCGGCCCCACACGATGCCGCACCGCACTCCCGCCGCGGTGGAGGCCCGGGTCTGCCACCTGCGACAGGAACGCAGGCTGGGCCCGGCTCGCATCGGTCCGATCCTGGGCCTGCCCGCCTCGACCGTGCACCGGGTCCTGGCACGGCACGGCCAGAACCGCCTGGCCTTCCTCGACCGGCCCACCGGACAGGTCATCCGCCGCTACGAACGCAGCCGGCCCGGTGAACTGATCCACGTCGACGTCAAGAAACTCGGCCGTATCCCCGACGGCGGCGGCTGGCGCGTCCACGGCAGTGCCGCCCGCCCCGACCGCCGCCGCACCACCGCGCTCGGCGCGGAGATGGTCGCCCGCAACCGGACCGCCTCCGGCTGGGACCTGTCTGTGGACTCCTCGCTGCCGGTCACGGACCCGCACGTGCCCGCGCACGACCATGTGCACGAGGTCAACAAGGACAACCTGTACTCATGACCGTCGCGCTGATACAGGAGGCGCGGGCGGCCGAGGGCCGGGGCGCGGAGCTGCTGGACTGGGTCCGGTCCCGCGCCGTGGACGGCACACCGCTGCGCCGCGAGACCTTCCGCGCCCCGCAGGACCGCGTCCTGGTCATCACCTGGCGGGACGCCCCCTACGACGCCGAGCTGCCCGAACTGCCCGAGCTCGACGGCGGTTTGGTCACCCGGGCGGTGCACCGGTGGCGGTTCGAGTCACTGGGCTGAGCCGCCGCCCCTGCCGCCCGGCCGCTCCGGCGTCGAATTCGCGCCATTGTCGCGCCAATTCGGGGAGATCGCAAAGAGGAATCCTACTGGTTCGGTAGGAAACATCGTCAAGGTAAAGGGTGGCAAAATTCGCAGGGGTGGCCTTGAAGCGCTTGCAATTCATCACCTAGGTTCCTGGCTTGGTTCATTCACCCGCCGACGACGCCGGCTCCGAGACCCGGACCGGCCGACCCTGGAGCGAGGATGCCCCACCCATCCGGCTCGCCCCTGTCCCTCTCCGACTTAGCCGAGTCCCTCGTCCACCACGACGAGATCTCCGCAGCCGCCCGCCTGCTGGCGGGACGCATCCGCCGCACTCCCGTGCTCCCGCTCGAGGGAAGCGAACTGCTGCTCAAGGCGGAGCATCTGCAACTGCTCGGCTCCTTCAAGATCCGCGGCGCGCTGAACGCCGTCGCCACCCTCTCCGAGGACGTCCGCGCCCGGGGAGTGGTCGCCTTCTCCAGCGGCAACCACGGCAAGGCCGTGGCCTACGCGGCCGGCCTGTACGGCATCAAGGCCACCGTCGTCATGCCGTACACCGCCCCCGCCGTGAAGGTCGACGGGGTGCGCGCGCTCGGCGCCAGCGTCGAACTGGTGACGCCCGAGCGGCGCGACGTGTACCCGTACGAACTCGCCGAACGCACCGGGGCGCACCTCGTCCACCCCTTCGACTCGCGCGCCGCGATCGCCGGGCACGGCACGCTCGCGCTGGAACTGCTGGAACAGGTCCCCGACGTCTCGGCCGTCCTCGTGCCGGTCAGCGGCGGCGGACTGCTCAGCGGCGTCGCCGCCGCCGTCAAGGCGCTGCGCCCGCAGGTTGCGGTCATCGGCGTCGAGCCGGAACTCGCCGGCGACGCCGCCGAGAGCCTGCGCCGCGGAGAGCGCGCCGTGTGGACAACGGCGGACGCCTACCGCACCTGCGCCGACGGGCTGCGTGCGACCACGCTCGGAACACTGCCCTGGGCACACATACGGCGGCTCGTGGACGACATCGTCACCGTCTCGGAGGACGACATAACCGAGGCCCTGTGTTGTCTGGCCCGCCAGGGAAGACAGCTCGTCGAGCCGTCGGGAGCAGTGGCCCCGGCGGCTCTTCTGTGCGGCCGCCATGTGCCGCCCGCCACGGCGGGCCCGGTCGTGGCGATCGTCTCCGGAGGGAACGCGGACCCCGCCCTGGTCGCCTCCCTGCTGACCGCACCGTCCTGAAATCGATCCACCTCATGGGGGAGCTTTGTCACCGCACGCTCGGACCTCGCTGCCGGCGGCATGCACGGAAGCGGAATTCGCCTACCAGTCCTTATCGTTCTACCGGGAGTTGATCGATCGTCACGGTCTCGCCGAGAACGGACGGCTTCGCCTGGCGTCGGAGAAGGAATTCCGCGCCCTGCCCTTCACCGGAAAGCCCGATTTCCGTCGCGGTTTTCCGGCCAAGGTGATCAACCCCGCGGAATCCCTGCCCGAACTGACCTACACCAGTAGCAGTTCCGGCACCACCGGGGACCGTCTGGTCACAGTGGTCCATCGGCCGCTCCTGGCCGAGCGCATGGCGGTCACCGCCGCCGCCCACCCGGCGCTCGGCGAGCGGCTCCTGGGCGCGGAGAACCGCCGAGTGGCCCGGCTCGCCGCGCCCAACTGCTCCGACGTGGAGTGCGCCACGCCGCTCTCCACCCGCGCCGACCGCACCCTGCCCGACGGAACCCTCGTCCTGTCCGTCTCCCACGACGTGCTCGCCACACCGGACGCGATGGTCGACCGGATGCTGGAGGAGATCACCGACCACGCGCCCGCCTGGCTCTACGCCGACCCCACCCACCTGGCCTTCCTCTGCCACCGGGCCCGCGCACGCGGCGTGACCCGCCTGCCGGTCCGGGCCGTCGTCCTGACCTACTCGCTGCTCACCTACGCCGCCCGCCGCGCGGTCACCGAGGCGCTGCCCGAGGACGCCGTGGTGGCGGAGGTACTCTCCATGTCGGAGTTCGGCTGGTTCGGGATCGAGTGCGCCCTCGGCGCGCGGCACCTGAACGAGGAGAACTTCCACCACGAGATCCTGCGCGAGGACGGCACCGAGGCCGCGCCGGGCGAGCTCGGCGAACTCGTCGTCACCAGCATCGGCGACCGGCTCTCACCGCACGTGCGCTACCGCACCGGCGACCTCCTGGAACCCGGCGGCGCCTGTGCCTGCGGAGCCCCGGGGCGCACCGTGGTCCACCATGGCCGCGCCACCTCCCGCCTGCTCGACGGCCCCGGCGGACGCGCCGTGACACCCCGCCAGGTGGACGACGCCCTCGCCGACGTGACCGGCGTACGCCACTACCGCGTCGACCAGAGCGAGCCCGGCACGGTCCGCTGCCGGATCATCACCTCCCCCGGCACCGACCCCGCCGAGGAGACGGGCGCCGTACGGGACCGGCTGCGCGCGCTGTTGCCGCACGTCGAACGCGTCGAGGTGAGCACCGTCGCCCACATCGAGGCCGAGCGGTCGGGCAAGTTCGCCACCTGCTCGGGACCGGACCGGGTCCGCGAAGGAGCGCTGCTGTGACCGCCCTCGCCGACCCGCGTGCCGACTTCCCCCTGCTGCAGCGCACCATGGACGCCGGACGCCTGGTCTACCTTGACAACGCTGCCACCACGCTCAAGCCGCACTCCGTCATCGACGCGATCGCCGGCTACTACGGCACTGTCGGCGCGAACATACACCGCGGCAAGCACATCCTGTCCGAGGAGGCGTCCGAGCGGTACGAGCAGGTCAGGGCCCGGGTCGCGGAACGGCTGGGCGTGCCCCCGCGCAACGTGGTGTTCACGGCCGGCACCACCGAAGGCATCAACCTCGTCGCCGCCGGCCTGCCGCTGAAGGAGACCGACCTGGTCGCCCTGCCCATCGACGCCCACCACTCCGCGCAACTGCCCTGGCGCGGGCGGTGCCGCACCACCTGGCTGGCCGCGGGGGAGCACACCACCGTCCACGAGGAGTCCTTCCAGGCCGTCCTGGAGAGCCGGCCCCGTGTCGTGGTCCTCACCGCCGCCTCCAACGTCACCGGCCACACGGCCGACGTGGACCGGCTCGCCGCCCTCGCCCACGAGGCGGGCGCCTGGACCGTCGTGGACGCCGCCCAGCTCGTCCCGCACCGGCTGCCGCGCGTCACCGCGGGCATCGACGCGCTCGCCTTCTCCGCGCACAAGATGCTCGGCCCCACCGGCATCGGCGTGCTCTGCCTCAGCGACCGGCTGATCGAGGCCATCACCCCCGACCGGCTCGGCGGCGGCACCGTCGACTGGGTCGACCAGGCCGGCTACCGGCTGCGCCGCGCCCCCTACCGTTTCGAGGCGGGCACCCCCAACATCAGCGGTGTCTACGGCTTCGGTGCCGCCTTGGAGTACCTCGACCGGACCGGCGCGGACACCGTCGTCGCACGGGACGCCGAGCTGCTCACCGCACTGCTGGAACAGGTGCGCGACCGGCCGTACCTCACGGCGCTCGGCGGGCTCGGCGACCGGGGACGCATCCCCGTGCTCACCGTCACCCTGCGAGGCGTACCCGACCCGTCGGCGATCGCCCGCGCGCTCAGCGACTCCTACGGCGTGATGTGCCGGTCGGGCCACTTCTGCGCCCAGCCGTACTTCACGGCCCACGGCCACACGGCCGGGCTGCGGATCGCGCCGTACCTGTACAACACGCGCGAGGACATCGAGTACGCCTTCACCTCCCTGGACGAGGTCCACCGGCTGCTGGCGCGGAGCGTGTGACATGACCGAGCACACCGAGAGCTTCCACGAACGCTTCCGTGCGGTCGCGACCGCCGCGCCCGATCGCACGGCCGTGATCGGACCGGACGGCCGGCGCACCACCTACGCGGAACTGGCCGCGCTGACCGAGGCGGCCACCCGCTCCCTCGCCGCCCGGCTGCGCGCCGAGGACTGCGTGGTCGTGGAGGCCGAACGCTCCCCGCGCCACCTCGCCGCCATGCTCGCGGCCTGGCGGCTGGGCCTGGCCTACGTACCGCTGCGCGCCCACGAGTCACCCGCCCGGCGCGAGCACGTCCTGCGGCAACTCGCCGGCCGGGCCCTGCTCGTCTCCGGCGACGCCTCCGCCGCCCGCATCGGCCGGGTCGACCGGCGCCGGCACGGCGAGCTGCCCGAGCCGCTGCGCTGGCCCAGCGGCCAGGCGGCCTACGTCGTCTTCACCTCCGGCAGCACCGGCACACCCAAGGGGACCGTGCTCACCGCCGAGGGCTTCACCGCCCGGCTCGACTGGAGCCAGCGGTGCTATCCGCTCACCGCCGACGACGTGCTGCTGCAGCACACCGCGGTCTCCTTCGACTTCGCGGTGTGGGAGGCAGCGGCCGCCCTGCTGCACGGAGCCGCCCTGCTGCTCACCGAGGACGGCCAGTACACCGATCCCGAGGAGGCGGTGGAGTCGGCCGTACGGCACCGGGCCACCGTGGCCCATTTCGTCCCCTCGGTGCTCTCCCTGGTCGAGATGTCCGGACTGCTCGCCGGGTGGACCTCGCTGCGCCTGCTCTACTCGGGCGGCGAGCAACTGCGCGGTACCCTCGCCCAGCGCGTGCTGCGCCAGGCCCCCCACACCCACCTGGTCAACCAGTACGGACCCGCGGAGACCTGCGTCGACTCCACCCACCACCCCTGCACCCCACCCCTGCCGGACGGCCCCGTGCCCATCGGCCGGGCCATCGACGGCACCCGGCTCACCCTGCTGCCGGTGCCCGGCCTCGGCCCGGACGCCGGGGAACTGCTCATCGGCGGCACCGGAGTCGGCTTCGGCTACCTGGACCCGGCCGACCCGGCCGGCGACCGCTTCGGCCACGACCGGCACGGCCGCACCTTCCGCACCGGCGACCTGGTGCGCCGGCTGCCGGACGGCGACCTGCTGTTCCTCGGGCGGGCCGACGACCAGGTGAAGGTCGGCGGTGTCCGGGTCGAGCTCGGGGAGATCGAGACGATCGCCGCCTCGTTCCCCGGCGTGACCGCCGCCGTCGCCCTGGCCGTGCCCGGCCCGGACGGCACCGCGCTCGACCTGGTGGTGGAGAGCCGCCGCGCCGATCTCGACGTACGAGCGCTGCGCGGCACGCTCACCGAACGGCTCATGGGTCCGGTGGCGCCGCGTCGGCTGCGCGTCGTCACGGCCCTGCCCCGCACCGCGGGCGGCAAGATCGACCGGGCACGGCTGGCGGACGCACCCCGCCCGGCCGGCACGCCGCCGGCGCCCGGCGAACCCGCACAGGATGCCTCCGTACAGGACACATCCGTACCGGTCCCTTCCGCGCCGGTCCCTTCCGTGCCGAGCCCTTCCGCGCCAGCCGCACCCGCCCATGCTTCCCGCGCACACGTCCAAGAGGAGATGCGTTGACTTCAGCGAACGACACCCGCGCCACGGATACCGCGGCCCAGGTGGCACAGGTCTGGACGGACGTCCTGGGCTGTCCCCCGCCCGGCGCGGACCAGCACTTCTTCGACGACCTGGGCGGCAACTCGCTGCTCGCCTACCAGGCGACGGTGCGGCTGCGCACGGCCCTGGACCGGCACGTGCCGCTCAAACTGCTGTTCACCGCCCCGCGGTTCGCCGAGTACACCGCACAACTGGACGCCACCGCCGAGGAGGAGCAGCCCGCATGACCGACGGCGCGATCACCCTCGACGACTGCACCACGCACGGCACGTTCCCGCTGATCGTGACCGCGGACGGCGTCCGGGACGCCACCGGCTGGGCCGCCGCCCACGCCGAGCCGTTACGGACCGCGCTGCACCACCACGGCGCGGTGGTCCTGCGCGGCTTCCCCGTGCCGGACGAGCGCGCCTTCGAGGACGTCGTCCGCGCCCTGAGTGGCGGTTCCTGGGCCGAGTACACCGAGCGCGCCACCCCCCGCTCCCATGTGGCGGGCAAGGTGTTCACCTCCACCGAGTACCCGCCCGACCGCTCGATCTTCGTGCACAACGAGAGCTCCCACGTCCTGCACTGGCCCCGCCACCTGTACTTCTGGTGCGGCACGCCCGCGCAGGAGGGCGGCGAGACACCGGTGTGCGACACACGCCGCGTCCACCGCGCGCTCGACCCGGCGCTGCGCGAGCGGTTCACCTCCGAGGGGTGGATCTACCAGCGCACCTTCGGCACCGGCATCGGCTTCAGCTGGCAGTCCGTGTACGGCGTCGACACCTTCGAGGAGCTGGAGAAGTACTGCGCCGACCACCACATGGCGGTGCGCCGCGACGGCGACACCGTGCGGGTGCGCTACCGGCGCTGGGCGGCCATCCGGCATCCGCAGACCGGCGAGGACAGCTGGTTCAACCACGGCGTGTTCTTCAACCGCTGGAACCTCGAACCCGAACTGCAGGAGTTCGCCGAGGAACTGGGCGAGGACACGCTGCCGTACAACACCCTGTACGGCGACGGCTCCCCGATACCCCGCGAGGTCATCGAGGAGATACGCGCCGCCTACGACGCCGCGACCGTCGCCGAGCCCTACCGGGCCGGTGACGTCATGGTCGTCGACAACATCGCCGTGGCCCACGGGCGCAGGCCTTACCGAGGGCAGCGGCGCATCCTGGTCACGATGACCGACCCCACCGACGGCACGGCCTTCGCGCCACCTGCCGTCGTGGCCACCCCCGGCTGGTAGCCGGACGGCCGCCCGGCGCGGAGCACACCGGCCCGCGCCGGGCGACCGCACCCGCGGACGAGTACGACGACAAGGGAAGAGCTTTCGTGAACATCGTGCTGTACGCCGTGATCGTGCTGTTCTGGGGCACGACGTGGATCGGCATCAAACTGCAGCTCGGCAGCGTGGATCCGGCGGTGTCGGTCGCGTACCGGTTTCTGCTGGCGGCCCTGTGCATGTTCGTGTGGACCACGGTCCGCCGGCTGCCGATGCGGTTCACGGTCCGCAGCCATCTGCGCTTCGCCCTCGTCGGCCTGCTGATGTACTCGACCAACTACGTGCTCTTCTACTACTGCTCGCAGCACCTCGTGTCCGGGCTGGTGTCGATCATCTTCTGCCTGTCGGTGGGCTTCAACATCGTCAACGGGCGCATCTTCCTCAAGCGGCCCATCTCCCGCACGGTCGTCCTCGGCGCGCTCGCCGGGCTGTGCGGTCTCGCCATGGTCTTCGCGGACGACATCGCCGGCACCGAGGCCGGCTCGGGGCTGGTGACCGGGCTGCTGCTCGGGCTCGGCGCGACGCTGCTGTTCTCCTTCGGCAATATCGCCTCCTCCTGGAACCAGGCCCGCGCCGGGCTGCCGGTCGTACAGTCCACCGCCTGGAGCATGCTGTACGGCGGCCTGTTCACCAGCCTGGGCTGCCTGGTGGCGGGCAACTCCTTCACCGTCGAGCCCTCGTTCAAGTATGTGGCCGGTCTGGTGTACCTGTCGGTGTTCGGCTCGGCCATCGCCTTCGTCACCTATCTGACGCTGCTGGCCCGGATCGGTCCCGACCGGGCGGCCTTCGCGACCGTCGTCTTCCCGCTGGTGTCCCTGTCGCTGTCGACGGTCTTCGAGGACTACCACTGGAGCCTGCTCGCCGTACTGGGCGTCCTGGTGGTCCTGTCGGCCAACGCGGTCATCCTGGGCGGGCCGCACCTGAAGGCCGCCCTCGGCCGCCTCCGCCCGCCCGGCGCCGACGCGGGTGCGAACGGCGCTGCGGTGCCGGCGGGTGAGCAGGCCGCCGTACCCGAGAGCGGGCCGGGCCGTGGCTGACGGCCGGCCGGGCGTCGCCCGGCGCTACTACCTGCTGCCCTACGCAGGCGGTGGCGCCGGGGCCTACCGGCGGCTGACGGAGCGGTGGCCGGACACCGTCGAGGCCGTTCCGCTGGGCTGGCGGCCGGCCGAGTACGTCGGCGCGGGCGGCATCCGCCGGCTGGCCGCCGACCTGGCGCGGCGGGTGGCCGAGGACGAGGGCCACCGCCCGGCCGCGGGTTACGGCCTGTTCGGGCACAGCATGGGCGCGCTCGTCGCCTACGAGACCGCCGCCGCGCTGCTGGCCCTGGACTGCCCGCCGCCCGCGGTCCTCGTCGTCTCGGGCCGGGCGGCGCCCCAGTACGGCTTCCGCCCCGCCGTCGACCCGGACGTACCGCAGAGCACGGCGGCGTACCTGCGCTCGTGCGGCGGTGACCTGGCGGCGGCCGCTGAGGACCCCGAGTTCGTCGACCTGGTACGGGAACGGCTGCGGGACGACGTCCTGCTCGGCGGGGAGCACCTCCACCTGGACCGGCCGCCGCTGCCGCTGCCCCTCGTCGCCCTCGGAGGCCGCGACGACCCCCTCACCACACCGCGGGAGACGGCGGGCTGGCTGCAGCACAGCACCGATCCGGGCGGCCTGTGGATCTACCCGGGCGGCCACTGGTTCCTGTGGGACCACGTGCCGACGGTCGCGGACCGGCTGACGGCGGAACTGCACACCCGCACGGAGGCGAACACCCCGGCCGGAGAGCCGCACCGGCGCGGGTGAGCCCGCCGCGCCTACGGGGTTCGGGGGGAGCCCCGGGGGTTCGCCCCCCGGGGCTCCACGGCTCTTTGGCGGACCTGGTCGCCGACGACACCCCCTCGGACCCGAACAGGCCGCCGCCCGGCTCCGGGTGCGCAGGGTCGAGTTCGACTGGATGGTGCGGCTCGGCTGGGTCCGCTCCCCCACAGTCGATCGAGGTCCGCTTCGGCACCAGCCGGGCCGGGGCCGTCGAGGTCGCGCTCTACACCGCGGCCTCCGTCGACGCGGGTCATCCCCGCACACCCGGAAGTCGACTGGGAGCAGCTGCGCACGGTCGAGAAAGGCCGGCGCTCCCACTCGCCGCGCTGTCGAAGCAGGCCGCCCCCGGCCTGACCCGGGCCGCTGCGCGCCGACGCCGTTCTTTCCCCCGCGTCCGGCGGGCGGGGGCGGCGTCGCCCTGTGGGGGGGGCAGCCACAGCGGCGGAACAGACCTCGGAGCTTGCCCGGCTCCAGGTCGTGGTCGTGCTCCGGCTCCGGTGGCGTGGCGGCCTGGATGCGGGCGGAATCAACGGCGGCTTCCTCGCGGGCGACGTCGTCGGCGTGGCAGTCGCCGCACACGGACACGACCCCGGCTTTCCAGGCAGTCTTGGGCGCGGTGGTCTCCTCCCAGCGCTGGCCGGTGAACTTCTGCCCGCACCGCTTGCACACAGGGCGCTGCGCCTCGGCTCAGCGGCACGGCGCCGGTTGTCCTCCGCTTCGGCGCGGGCCTCCCGCTCGCGGAAGAGGGCATCGCCGTAGGGATTGTCGAGCGCGGCCGTCCGCGTCTGCTCGCCCCTGCGTCCCAGCCGCCGCCACACCGCCGCGTCCGCGCCGTGCTCCTGGAGCTGCTCCAGGGTGGTGACGACTACGGGCACCGCCTGGCTGTAGTCCTTCGCCGTCATCGCCTCGCGGTAGAGGCACGATCGGAGACCGGAATGACGCAGCAGAAGCCGCAGGACTCCCCTCTCACCTTGCGGGGGCGCCGCAGTTTTCGTGGCTGGCCGCGGTTGGGGCGGGGAGCCCCCTCGCCTCCTGGAGCGGCCTACCGCGCGCCCGGTTGTTCAGCTCGGTGATCGCGGTCGCTGCGTGCGGTGCTCACGTTCCCCGGTCGTTGCTGTCCCGGTCGCTGTGGGCGAGGCGCTCGCTCTGGTGGCCTGGCGCGTCGGCTCTGCAGGGTCCGAAGCGGGCGAGGTATGCCGGGCTTGGGCCTCGGCGCTCGGTCAGGTGGAGGCCGGCGGCGTCGGCGAGCCGGTGCAGCCGGCCGAAGGGGATCCAGTGCCGGTCGAAGAACTCGCCGATCACCAGCCGCCCGCCTGGTGCCAGCACCCGTGCCGCCTCTCGCAGTACCCGATCCGGCTCGGGGATCTCGCCGAGCGCGGTCACGGCGTATACGGCGTCGAATGTCCCGTCGGCGTAGGGCAGTTCACGTGCGTCCGAGCGGGTGGGCCTGATCGTCGCCAGGCCGTCGCGCTCGGCGCGGCACATCACGTGGTCGAGCATCTCCTGCTGGATGTCGAGCACATCGAGCCGTCCCTCCGGCCCGAGCTGCGGGGCGACGTGCAGCGACTGCAGGCCCGTCCCCGGGCCGATCTCCAGGATCCGCTCCCCCGGCCGCGGTTGCAGTACGGCGTCCATCCGGTCCGCTGTCAGGAACGGCAACGGCACGTCGAGGAGGCCGCGTTGGGCGTAGGGATAGGGCGCCGTGTCGCCCAGCCACCAGGCGGCGGCCAACGCGGCGCCGACGCCGGCGGCGACCGCCCAGCGGGTCCGGGCCGGGATAGGGGCGACGGGGGCGGCGGTGATGCGGTGCATGGTGTTCTCCGGTGGATCGATTCGGTCCGTGGCATGTGGCTGGGCGGTCGGCGTCACGCGGGCCGGCTCAGCGTCCGCAGCGCCAGCCGGCCGCACAGCGCGGCGAGCGGCAGCTCGGCGCCGAGCGCCATGGAGAGCGCGGTGGCGAAGTCGCCGCCCGGGGCCGCGGTCGTGGTGTCGAACCAGGCGTCCACCACAAGCAGCGTCGCGGTCGCGGCGGCTGCCAGGGCGTGCCGCCGGTCGCCGCGGGCGGCGAGGAGGCCGGTGGCGATCAGGCCGAGCGCCTCCAGCGCGTCGAGCCCGACCCAGGCGACCGGCCAGTGCGCCGCGGTCGCGGTGGCCGGCAGGCCGGTGGCCAGCACGTACAGCCACGGCAGCAGGGCGAGCCCGCAGGAGACCAGCAGCCACCCGGCCCGCCGCATGCCCCGCGCCGGACGCGGCTCCTCCGCCTCTTCGTGGAGCGGGATGACCTCGGCGCGGTCGAAGCCCTCGGCACCGGCCAATTCGTCATTGCACAACACCAGTTGACGCATCGTCTTCCCCCGCTCCCCGTCGGCTCTCCTCTTCACGTGCTCCACCCTCCGCCGCACACCAGGGCGCCGTCAGTCACGCAGGGTTCCGACCCGGGGTGGAGACAAGTGCACCCCCGAACCGGGCGGGAGCGTCATGGCGCGGGGATGGCCTGCGGCTTTACCGTTTGACGCATGCAACTCACGACGTGGCTGCAGCTGGTGCTGGGCCGGCCGTTCCGCAGGGCGGGACACCGGACCGTGCTCGTCGCCGCCGGCCTGCCGCTCCACCTCGCCGTGGTGCCACTGTGGCTCTGGCTGCTCGGCACGATGGCGGCGTTGGTGCCGGCCGTGACTCCGCTGCCCGTGCTGCTCACGCTCGTGGTGACACCCCTGCTGACCGTCGGGCAGCGGCGGCGCTACCGGGCGCTCGTCGGCAAGGACCTCCCGCGCCCCGCCGTACCCGTGCCGGGACGCAACTGGAAGTCGGCGGTGCGCCGGCTGACCGGCCGGGCCTTGTGGCGGCAGGTCTGCTACCACGCCGTGGCGGGTCCGCTGCTCGCCGTCCTGGACCTCGCCGTCCTCGCCGTCTGGGCCGCGGCTCTCGTGGCCGCCTCCCTCTACGTGTGGATCTGGGCGCTGCCCCCGCAGTGGCGGGTCACCGACCTCGGGTACACCACGCAGGCCGCGTACATCACCGCCGGCGGCCTCGCCCTGCTGTTCCTCGGGCCCCGGCTGACCGGCGCTCTGGTGCGGCTGGAGACCCGGGCGGCCGAGGTCCTGCTCGGCCCCAGCCGCACGGAGAAGCTGGCCCGCCGGGTCGCCGACCTCGCCGAGAGCCGGGCCGGCGTGCTCGACGCCGCCGACGCCGAGCGGCGGCGGATCGAGCGCGACCTGCACGACGGCGCACAGCAGCGCCTCGTCTCACTCGCCGTCAACCTGGGCCTGGCCAGGTCCACCCTCGGCGACCTGCCGGAGGACGCCCGCAAGGTGATCGACGAGGCGCACCGCGAAGCGAAGGAGGCGATCGCCGAGCTGAACAACCTGGTGCGCGGCCTGCATCCGGCCGTCCTTGAGGACCGCGGCCTCGACGCCGCGCTGTCCGGGGTCGCCGCCCGCCTCCCGATCCCGGTGCGCGTGGCGGTGGACCTGCCGCAGCGCCCCTCACCCACGGTCGAGGCCGTCGCGTACTTCGTGGTCTCCGAAGCCCTGACGAACGTGGTCAAACACGCCCAGGCGACCCGGGCGGACGTGACCGTGGAGCGGATCGGGGAGACACTGCTGGTGGTCGTCGCGGACGACGGAGCGGGCGGCGCGGATCTCGCGGCGGCCGGCGGCACCGGGCTCGCCGGGCTCGCCAAGCGCGTCGCGTCCGTCGACGGCACGTTCTCCTGCCTCAGCCCCGCCGGGGGCCCGACCGTCATCACCGTGGAGCTGCCGTGCGCGCCGTGATCGCCGAGGATTCCCTCTTGCTGCGCATCGGCGTGGTCAAGGTGCTGGAGGCGGCCGGCTTCGAGATGTGCGCGCAAGTCGCCGACGCAGAAGGGCTGCTGGCAGCCGTCGAGGAGCACCGGCCCGACATCGCCGTGGTCGACGTGCGCATGCCGCCCGGCTACACCGACGAGGGAGTACGCGCCGCGCTGGTGATCCGCCGCCAGTACCCGCGTACCGCCGTGCTCCTGCTGTCGCAGTACGTGGAGGAGCGGTACGCCGCCGATCTGCTCGCCGCCAACACCTCGGGCGTCGGCTATCTGCTCAAGCAACGCGTCGCCGACGTCGAGGAGTTCGCCGAGGCGGTACGCCGGGTGGCGGCCGGCGGCACCGCGCTCGACCCGCAGGTCGTCGCGCAACTGCTGGTGCGCCGGCACAGCGATCCACTCGACCGGCTGACACCACGCGAGCGAGAGGTGCTGGAGCTGATGGCGGGCGGCCGGTCCAACTCGGGCATCGCCGCCGAGCTGGTCGTGAGCGAGAGCGCGGTCGCCAAGCACATCAACAGCATCTTCACCAAGCTCGACCTGCCCAAAGCCGACGCCGACCACCGCCGCGTCCTGGCGGTGCTGCGCTTCCTGGGCGTTGCGACCGCATAGCGCGCGATCACGCCCGCATGCCCAGTCGACCACGGTGCAGAGCAGCACTTAGAGGGGAATGCGACGCCTTCGGACAGGTGCTCTCCACCAGGCTTTGCCGCGCTGGGGGCCGAAGGCGGTGGCCGTCGTGCGCAGGGCCATGGCATGGGTGGGGCTGGTCATCACTGGTGTCCTCGCAGTCTTCGGGGTTGGGCGCGGTGGCTCGGGCTGGTCGGTCGGCTGTTGTCCGGAGCGGACGTGATGTCAGGGCGGTCGTCGCGTCAGCGCCTTCGTCCCGGGTTCGGCGGCGCCGGTGCGTGGGAGTCGGCCGGAGCCGGGGAGGACTGGCCGGGAGCGGCCGAGGCCGCCTGCGGACTGCGCTTTCGGGCGGCGAGAACGCGCTGCTCGGTGTGGGAGGGGTGGACGTTCTCGGCAGGCTGGGGGACGCAGCGCACGCTCGAGGTCGTCCTGGTGGAGCCCGAGGTGGTGATGGAGGTAGCCGTCGACGTCACCCGGGACAGTGCTGGACGGTTCAGGCACCCGGCCCGGGCCATCCGTATCCGCGCCATCCGTATCCGCACGGACGTCGATGTAGCGCAGGTACCGCTGTTCGGCAAGGACCTGCCTCGCCATGAGCCCTACGCCGTGGTCGGCTTCGTGGTCGGGCCGACCACGGCGGGAAGCTCCTGACGCAGGTCGAGGTAGCAGCGCAGCCGTACGCCCGGCTCGCCGGGTGTCCTGGTTGTCCGGTCATCTGTCGCCGTCGCCCAGCGAGCGCCTCTTGGAGAGCGAAAGCGGTGGCGTCGTCCGCGGCCGCGACGTCTACGACGACGAGCCCTGGTTCCGCGATGTGTTCGTCCCTGATCGGCTTCATGCTCTGGTCGACGTCCATGGGTGACGCCCGGTTCAGCCGGTGCTGGGATGTTCACCCGGCTGAGGGATCTGGGCGGCCGGGCCCGTCGCGCGTCAGCTGCGGAAGCGGGAGAGCCAGGTGCCGCCGGCCTCCTGCTCGGGCACGGCCTGGTCCTGTTCCTGGTGCCCGTGCTCGGCTTGGCGTTCGGCGGTGATGGCGCGCTGCTTGCAGTCGTCGCACAGGTGCGGGTGGGTCTCGCGTGGGGCGTCCCACCCGGCGCGCTCGATGGCCTTCCACCGTTCGTCGCTGAACCGGCTGCCGCAGCCGGCGCACACGGGACGGCCGGCTTCCCGCTCGGCCTTCTGCTGTGCGGCGATGCGGCGCAGATGCTCCTTGTACTCCCCCTCTCGGGCGGCGTACTCGGCCTGCTGGCGGGCGTCGTGGGCTTCGCGGCGCGGGTTGCCGATCGCCTCGAGGAGCGTCTGGTTGTGCGGCCGGCTGAAGCGCCGGAAGATCGCCCCGGCCGGGCCGTGCTCCTTCAGCTGGTTCATGCCGGTGACGACGATGGGCAGCTTGCCGTCGTACATGGGGAAGCCGGGGTGGGCGGTGCCCTGCCAGTGCCGCTGGGTGAGCTCGGCCAGCTGCGCGATGACGGTGTTGGGGTTGCGCGGGCCGACGCGGTTCAAGACGAGCAGCAGCGGCTGGTGCGGCTGATCGCCGTGCCGGCCGTCGGGCACCCACCATCGGGTGCGCCACATCGGCCGCTCCTCGCCGTCGACGTCCTTCACCTTCCGCTGGCAGAACCACATGTACTTGTCGATCTTCGCGGCGAGGACCTGCGCGGACTCGAAGCAGTTGTCGATCTCCACGAACACACGGACAGCAGCGGCACCCCGGCCTTGGGCGCGGTGATGACGATGTCCGCCTGGGCGCCGCCCTTGCCGGGGTTGGACCAGGTGCCCGTCGCGGGCAGCGCCACCTCGGTCGCGTAGGAGGCGATGGTGCCCAGCCCGTCCGGCGCGTCGACGGCGGCCTGCGCGGCGGCGAAGACGTCGGCCGGCTCGCCCTGCTGGCGCACGCGGTGCACCCCGCACCCGGTGCCACCGGTAGCACCACGGTGGGAGTGGATGCCATCGGTGCGGCCGGCGGCGCGGGAGTGGTGTGCATCGGGTGGAACCAGTGCGGTGGAGACGGCGAGTGGGGGCGGCGTGTTTCCCCTTGACACGGGCCGTGGTCAAGGGGAAACACGGCGGAAGGATGCACGGCATGGGATGCACTCAGTGGCCGACCCTCCGGCCGCGGTGCGATCCGGCCTCCTGCGGGGGGTGCGCTTGTTGGTCGTCCTCGCGCACCGTGTGCGCCCTCTCGGCATCGTCGCGGCGCGCGTAGGGCGTGGCGCGGGGCCCGGTCGGCCGCTGCGGTGAAGGCGTCCCAGAGGTGGCGCAGCCGCTCGGCTGTGAGATCGAGGACTTCCACGTCGGTGCGGGACTCCCGCAGGGCCCGCAGCGCCGTCAGGTCGACCGCCTCCTGGCGGCCGGGCTCCTGCTCCTGGTCGTCGTGCTCGGGTCGGCCGCCTCGGGAGCGAGCAGTCAATAGACCGGGAGCACCGGTTCTGCGATTGAGGTGAACCGGAGGGTGTGATGCCGCCGACCGTCGCCGATTGCGGTCCCCACGGCGACGGCCGGCCCGGTCGCCACGGTGGGCCGGTCGTGCATCGGTTGGCGTGGGTACGGCGCGTTTCGGACCGGGGCAGCGAGTGGTAGAGGTCTATGCGGCTCGGCTGGCGAGCGCTGTGTGCTCTTGGCTGGTTCCGCAGCCAGGGCTTGGCTTGCGGTCCTGGTCGCGAAGAGGCCGCGCCGTGCTCATGCTGTGTCTGCTGGGGCTCAAACTGTCCGGCGCATCGGGCCAGCGCCGGGCGTAAGTGCAGTGTCATCGACGGGCTGGCGGCACGCGCGGCTGCGGATCTAGGTTGAGGTGTGATGTCGGCTCGATACTGGCGCGGCGCCAGGGGGCGGCGGCCGGCGGCCGCCGAGGGACAGACTCGGCCGCCTGGCCCGGGCGGTGGGTTGCTGGTGGCGTCGTCCGCGGGGCGGTGGGTGTTGGCGGCAACGGTGCTGGGTTCAGGGATGGCGCAGCTGGACGCCACCGTGGTGAACGTGGCGTTGCCGTCGATCGGGCGGAGCCTGCACGCCGGGGTGGGGCCGCTGCAGTTGGTGGTGACCGGGTACTCGGTGACGCTGGCCGCGCTGATCCTGCTGGCCGGCACGCTGGGTGACCGGCTGGGACGGCGGCGGGTGTTCGTGGCCGGGGTGGTGTGGTTCGCTGTGGCGTCGCTGCTGTGCGCGCTGGCCCCGACGGCGGGGGTGCTGGTCGGGGCGCGGGCGCTGCAGGGTATCGGGGGCGCGTTGCTCACGCCGGGCAGTCTGGCGATCATCGAGGCGAGCTTCGATCCCGCGGAGCGGGGCCGGGCGATCGGGGCCTGGTCCGCCCTCGGGGGTGTGGCCGCAGCGGTCGGCCCGCTGATCGGCGGGTACCTGGTGCAGACGGTCTCCTGGCGGGCGATCTTCTTGCTCAACCTGCCGCTGGGCGTGCTGGTGTGGTGGCTGGCGGTGCGGCACGTGCCGGAAAGCCGGGACGAGACGGTCACGGGCCGGCTCGACTACCCCGGCGCGATCCTGGCCACCGCCGGGCTTGCCGGGGCGACGTATGCGATGGTCGACGGGCCGGCCCGCGGACTGGGCTCGCCGCTGGTGGCGGCCGCGGCGCTGGTCGGCATCGTGGGGCTGGGTGGATTCGTGCTGGTCGAGCGTCGCAGCGCCCACCCGATGCTGCCGCTGGATATCTTCGCCGCGAGGCAGTTCACCGCTGCCAACCTGGTCACCTTCGTCGTCTACGCCGCGCTGGGCGGGGTGTTCTTCCTGCTCGTGGTGGTGCTGCAGGTCGCGCTGGGCTACTCACCGGTCCAGGCCGGCGCCGCGTTGCTTCCGGTGACCGCGCTGATGCTGGCGCTGTCCTCGCGCGCCGGCGCGCTCGCGCAGCGGATCGGGCCGCGGATCCCGCTCACCGTCGGGCCGCTGCTGATCGCGGCCGGGATGCTGCTGATGACTCGCATCGGGCCCGGTGCCGGCTACCCGTCGGCCGTGCTGCCCGCGGTGGTGGTGTTCGGCCTCGGCCTGGCGGCCACCGTCGCCCCGGTGACTGCCACGGTTCTCGCTGCCGCCGACTCACGGCGCGCCGGCACCGCCTCCGGGGTGAACAACGCGGTGGCCCGTACCGCCGGGCTGCTCGCCGTCGCCCTGCTCCCGCCGATCGCCGGGCTCACCGGTGACACGTTCACCCAGCCCCAAGCGCTGGCCACCGGCTTCCACACGGCGATGCTGGTCACCGCCGCCCTCGCCGCCACAGGGGGTCTCCTCGCCTGGTTCACCATCTCCAACGAGGTGCTGACCGGCACACCACCCCGCGATCATCCCCCGTCCTGCTCCCTCGCCGGCCCGCCGGCATACCCGCGGCGACCGTCGCGCTGACTCGGTCAGCGCGCGGCCGGCGGGCCAGCCGAAAACCAGTGGGGAGGGCACGGCTCGCCCGGCCCGCTGCCGCGGCGATGACCAGCTTCACGAGGATGCCGGAGGCGATGAGGTGCCTCGAGGGCGCGTCGCGACAGCGTTGGGTCATCGACCAGCGGATCGCTCATTCTTGGTGAAGTTGTGGGCTACACGCACGAGCCCGCGAGACGGGCTTCGACGAGACACTCATCGACCTGGCGTGACAGCCACCCCAGCGATCGCGTTCGTCGCGCAGTCGGTGAACCAGGTGATCCACGGCCCGCGGGCCCTGCCACCGACATCGACCAGCACCGGGGCCTGTATGTGGTCGGTCTCCCACACCTGATTACGCCAGGGACGCGGCCGGCCAGGAACACATCATGCCTGCGTGCCGCCCGCTCCCCGCCCGCGAGCCCAGCCCGCTCCCCCGGAGTCAGACCACGACGGATCGCCCGATGCAGCGTAGGAATCGACGGCGGGGACTCACCCTCACCCCTGGCCGCACGGGCGGCCAGCTCACGGTGGACGGCAGCGACGTTCCCCCTCCACAGCCCCAGCAGAGCACGGATCTGCTGGGTAACCGTGAACCTCCCGTGACTGCGGGCCCGCTCCCCCGGCGTCACCATCGCGGACTCATCCCGCTCCGCCGCGGCCAGCCACCGCCACACCGCACGCTCCCGCAACCCCGAGCACGTCCGCCGCCGACCTCACCTGCCCAGTGGTGAGCTTCCCCTCCCGCCGCAGGGCCAGCTGACGGCGCACCGCCAGTCCACCGCAACGCCCCGAACCGACACAGCCGGCAAAGCCCCACTCGCATCACCACCCACCCCTTCCGAGGCCGGGCCCTGCTCTCCGTGATCCACCCCCTGAGCACACCAACACCCATCGGCCAGCGGATCAGGACTCACAAATCTGAGACAGCATCACCCCTCAAGAGATAACGCCCCAGGACAGCGCAGCTCCACCCAATCCCTCACGCCCACGACAGCGACCCAACACCCACAAACAGCCCCTGACCAGCATCAACATGTCAAGGACCTACTGTCGCTCACACCACTGCCACCAAAACGAGAGATCGCCCTCGAATGGGCCCGCGAGGGACAAGAAATGGGATAAGTCCGATCTCGGTGGATGCATCGCGCCTGCACCGCCACGGCCGGCTGCGCCAGAGCGCTGGGATGCCGCGCGAGTCCATTCGCGGAGCACCCCAGCGCCCGCGGGAGGACTGCTTGGCGCCTTAGACGTCATCTCATTTGGCTGAGTAGGCTGCCGGTTGTGGTGGGGATCGTTGAACGGCTGGTGCCGGACGAGTTGTGGGAACTGTTCCA
>NZ_JBVOQE010000027.1:0-28785 GCF_055668065.1 Streptomyces sp. NPDC097129
GGTTACATTCCGAACCCGGAAGCTAAGCCTTACAGCGCCGATGGTACTGCAGGGGGGACCCTGTGGGAGAGTAGGACGCCGCCGAACAATTCTTGCAGAAAACCCCGCACCTTATGGTGCGGGGTTTTCTGCGTTTCCGGGGCGTTTACAGTCGTCGTATGCGCTACGAACTGGTCATCTTCGACAACGACGGCGTCCTGGTGGACAGCGAGCCGATCTCCAACCGGCTCCTCGCCGCCTATCTCACCGAGCTGGGGCATCCGACGACCTACGAGGAGTCCATCCGGGACTACATGGGGTCCGCGATGCACCGGATCCATGACCTGGTCCTCGAGAGCACCGGGCAGCGGCTGCCCGACGACTTCGACGACGTCTTCCACGCGCGCGTGTTCGCCGCCTTCGAGCGGGAGTTGAAGCCGGTGGCGGGGATGACCGGCGTACTGGAGAAGCTGGCCGCCGACGGGGTGCCGTACTGCGTCGCGTCCTCGGGGAGCCATGAGCGGATCCGGGTGGGACACCGGACGACGGGGCTGGACCGGTGGTTCGACGACACGCGGATCTTCAGCTCGCAGGACGTCGGGCGGGGAAAGCCGGCGCCGGATCTCTTCCTGCACGCGGCCGAGCGGATGGGCGTGGAGCCGCAGCGGTGTGTCGTCGTCGAGGACAGTCCGCTGGGGGTACAGGCAGCCGTGGCGGCCGGGATGGACGTCCTCGGGTTCACGGCGATGACGCCGGCGGCGAAGCTGGCGGGGGCCACCCAACTCTTCGCCGCACCCGAGCAGTTGGCTGACCTGCTGGTATGACCCGGGCCATGCGGCCGTGCTGACAATTGTCATGCCGAGTCCCGGACGATCGTTTCTACTGGGCGACCCCTCCCGGGCGCGAAGCTGAGTGCATGACGACGACGAAGAACCTCCGGCCGGTCCTCCTGGACGTGGCGGTGCCGCTCGCTTCGTACTACCTCCTCAAGGAAGCCTTCGGGATGAGCACCTTCGCGGCGCTCGCCTGGAGCAGCGTGGTTCCGGCCGTGCGCACGCTGTGGAGCGTCGTGCGGGAGCGGACGGTGAACGGCCTCGCGGGCCTCATCCTCGCCGTGAACGTCGTCAGCCTGGCCCTGAGCTTCGTCTCGGGCGACCCGCGGCTGATGCTCGCCAAGGACGGCGTGGTCAGCAGCACCGTCGGCATCGGGATCCTGGTGTCCGTGGCACTCGGCAAGCCGATGATGACGGCGGGGTTCAAGCCCTTCGTGGTGAAGGGCGACGCGGCCCGGGAGGCCGCCTGGCAGCGGCTGATCGCCGGCTCCGCCGCCTTCCGGCGCGCTGAGCGGGCGTTCTCGCTGGTGTGGGGTGCGGTGCTGCTGGCGGAGTGCGTGGCCCGGGTCGTGGGCGCGTACACCGTGCCGGTGGACACGATGGTGTGGCTGGGCACCGTGCTGGTGGTCGTCACCTTCGGTCTCGGGTTCCTCGTCAGCGGAGGGCTCGCGGTGGAGCCGATGCGGCGGATGCTGGCCGCCGAGGTGGAGGCCGAGAAGGCCGCCGCCCGGCCGGAGGTCGCGGTCGCCGCGTGAGGTGATGCCGCGGTCGCCGCGTGAGGCGGATGCCGCGAGCGCTGCGGTCACCGCGTCCGGCGGTGACCACAGCGCTCGCGGCGTCAAAGGTGAGCGGAATTCATCTTTGGCTGGATCTACCCAGCAGTAGCCCGGGGCCCTACGCTCGCCGCCATGACAGATGTGCTGCGGCGCGGCAGGGCCTCGCTGGCGTTCAGCTTCTTCGCGCAGGGCGTCGCCTTCGCGCTCCTGGTGACGCGCATCCCGGCGATCCAGGACCGCTACGGCATCTCCGACGCCCTGCTGCCGGCCTTCCTGGCCGCCGTGCCGATCCTCGCCGGTGTGTCGAGCGTGACCACCGAGCAGCTGGTGAAGCGGGTGCGGCCGAGCCGGGTGCTGCGCTGGTCGCAGCCGGTCGTCCTGCTGGCGCTGCTCGGGGTGGGGGCGGGGGACCGGCTGGCCGAGGTGGCGGCGGCGCTGGCGGTGTTCGGGCTGGCGGTGGGTGCGCTGGACGCGTCGATGAACATGCTCGGGGTGAGCCTGCAGCGGACGTACGGGCGCAGCATCATGCTCAGTTTCCATGCCGCGTACAGCCTGGGCGGGATTCTCGGGGCGTCGCTGGCCTGGGCCGGGGCGCACTGGCACCTGGCGCTGTGGGTGTCGTATCTGCCGGTCGTGGTGGTGCTGCTGCCGGCCGTGCTGGTGGGGAGCCGGTGGTACGTCGACGGGGGCGGGCCGAAAGGCGTCCAGGAGGTGGGGGAGACCGCGAAGGCCGACGGGGTCGTCTTCAAGGTGCTGTTGCCGCTGTGCCTGGTGATGACGTTCGCGTACATCGGGGACTCGACGGTCTCCAACTGGTCGGCGAAGTATCTGCAGGACGTGCTGGGCAGTTCGGAGCAGCTGGCGACCGTGCCGTACAACGTGTACATGGTGACCACGCTGCTGGGGCGGGCCATCGGGGACTTCGGGGTGCGGCGGTTCGGGGCGGCCGTCGTGGTGCGGGGCGGGGCGATGGTGGCGGCGGCCGGGTTCGCGGTGGTGGCGGTGGCGCCGGGGGCGTGGGTGGGGATGCTCGGCTTCACGTTGCTGGGGCTCGGGCTGTGCGTGCTGGTGCCGCAGACGTTCGCCGCGGCGGGGCGGTTGTTCCCGGGCGGGTCGGACGCGGCGATCGCGCGGCTCAACGTCTTCAACTACGTGGGCTTCCTGATCGGCTCGCCGCTCGTGGGGGCGCTCGGGGACGCGTGGAGCTATCGCGGGGCCATGCTGGTGCCGATGGTGTTGGTGCTGGTGACGTTGGTGTACGCCAGGTCGTTCGCGGCTCAACCGGACCGATACGGTGGCGGGCATGAGCGGCCGCACACAGCTGATGTGGGACGAGGCAGTAACGGGCTATGACTTCGGTCCGGACCATCCGATGGATCCGGTCCGCCTCGCCCTGACCCGGAAACTGGTCGGCGCCTTCGGGCTCGACCGTGAGGTGGACGTGGTGGCGGCGAAGGCCGCCGGGGAGTCGACGTTGCGGCTCGTCCACCGGGAGGACTACATCGCGGCCGTGAAGGCGGCGTCCGCGGATCCCGCGGCGGCCGACCAGTCGTACGGGCTGGGGACGCTGGACGATCCGGCGTTCGCGGGGATGCACGAGGTGTCCGCGCTGATCGCGGGCCAGTCGGTGGGGGCGGCGGAGGCGGTGTGGCGCGGGGAGGCGCCGCACGCGGTGAACTTCACGGGCGGGCTGCACCATGCGATGCCGGCCGGGGCGTCCGGGTTCTGCATCTACAACGACGCCGCGCTGGCGATCGCGCGGCTGCTGGAGCTGGGGGCGGAGCGGGTCGCGTACGTCGATGTCGACGTGCATCACGGGGACGGGGTGCAGGCGGCGTTCTGGGAGGACCCGCGGGTGCTGACGATCTCGGTGCACGAGCATCCGCGGACGCTGTTCCCGCAGACCGGGTGGCCGCAGGAGACAGGGGCGGACTCGGCGGAGGGGTCGGCGGTGAACCTGGCGCTGCCGGCGGGGACCGGGGACGCGGGATGGCTGCGGGCGTTCCACGCGGTGGTGCCGGAGCTGCTCGCGGAGTTCCGGCCGCAGGTGGTGGTGTCGCAGCACGGGGCCGACACGCACTTCGAGGACCCGCTGGCGCATCTGGCCGTGTCGCTGGACGCGCAGCGGGCGGTGCAGGTGGCGTGCCACGACCTGGCGCACGAGTACGCGGACGGGAAGTGGGTCGCGCTGGGGGGCGGGGGGTACGCCGTGGTGGACGTCGTGCCGCGGTCGTGGACGCATCTGGTGGGGATCGCGGCGGGGCGGCCGGTGGAGCCGACGTCCGTGATCCCGGAGTCGTGGCGGCAGGAAGTGTTCGCTCGGACACGGCAGTTGGGGCCGGGGCGGATGACGGACGGGCGGTGGCCGGTGTCGTTCGCCGCGTGGGACGCCGGGTACGACCCCGCGGACCGGCTGGATCAGGCGGTACTGGCCACGCGGCGGGCGGTGTTCCCGCTGCGGGGGTTGCTGGCGTAGGGGAGGCTTCCAGGCTTCCTGGCCGCTGAGCCGCGTGCCCGGGCGCTGGAAGGCCGAAGCGCCGCCACCGTAGCGGCCGTTAGGCCAACCGTGGGCTCTTCTGCCGTTTCGCCGCCCTGTCCGGCCCCCGTCCGTCACCATCGCTGGCGTGGTGTCCGTTGGGGAGCTGCGTGCCCATCTGCTGGCGGCGCGGCTGGCCGGGACCGTGGCCACCTCCCGGGAGGTGAGTCTGCGGAGTTACCGGTTGTTCGCGGCTCGGGACCCCCGGGTGCTGATCGGAATTGATCCGCAGCGACCGTGGACGTCGCGGGACGTGATCGAGCTGATGTCGGACAGGTGCGGTGTTTCGGCCGACCCGCTGCACACTTCCGGGCAGGATGTGATCGATCCGGAGCGCACGCTGGCCGCGCTGGACGCCTTCGCGGAACGGCTCGCGGTCGTCGCCCGGCACCGGGGGAGCGTGCTGTTCGGCACCGGGCACCCGCACCGGCTGCTCGGTTTCTACGCCGCCCTGGCGGACGCCCTGTCGGCGGTGGGATGTGCTGTCCTCACCCCGGCGCAGGGTCGCCGTGTCGACATATTGACCCAGTTCGGTCTACGCACGCACCACCTCGACTACGCGCGAGGAGTCGCGTTGATCCGCGACGGGGGCGCCGAACGCCCCGGTCGTGCGCCCGGCGCGCACACGCACTCGCCTCTCCCGGTTCGTCTCGCGCTGGCCGCGGCGGCCGAGGCCGGCGGGCCGCTGCCGGACCTGGTGGTCGGTGATCACGGCTGGGTCTGCGGGGCAGGTCAGCTGGGGTTCGAGGCCATCGGGCTCGCCGACACGGACGATCCGGCGCTGTTCGTGGGGGAGGCCGAGGGCTCCGTGGCCGTCGTCGTTCCGCTTGACGACGGGGTGCGGGCCGCTCACTACCGCCCGCTGACCCGCTACGTACTCAATCGAGCGTGTCTGTCACAGTAGGACGCTGTTGGGTGCACCTCTTCCCCACTTGCATCACCCGCCCCTAGTCTGGGGAGTGAGCACGCAGCGACGAAGAGTCACCGGAAGGGGAAGCCGGTGACCGTCGAGTGCGGAAGGTTCAGGTGTGTCATGGCTGCTGAGCAGAGGCCTCTGAGCGAGGTTCAGTTCCTTACCGTGGCGGAAGTCGCTGCGGTGATGCGAGTGTCGAAGATGACCGTGTACCGGCTGGTGCACAGCGGTCATCTGCCCGCGATCAGGGTGGGGCGGTCCTTCCGCGTCCCCGAGAACGCGGTTCACGAGTACCTCCGCGAGAGTTATGTGGGGGTGGAGACGGCCTGACGGCGGGCGAAGAGGGAGATCAGCGATCGGTACCGGGCACTTCCGGTCTCCCCGCACCCTCGATTACGACCTCAGCGCTCGGGCGGGTAGGCTAGCCCCTCGTAGGTCGTGTGGGCCCATGGCGCCCAAACACCGAGTGATGAGAAGTGAGCGAGGATAGTCGTGGGCTCTGTTATCAAGAAGCGGCGCAAGCGGATGGCCAAGAAGAAGCACCGCAAGCTGCTGAAGCGCACGCGCGTCCAGCGTCGCAACAAGAAGTGAGCGACGCGAGCAACGCCGCGTAGAGCGTGTGTCTGTGGCCCCCCATCGCACTCGATGGGGGGCTACAGCCATCTCCGCACCACCCGGAGGGCCCCTTCAGGCCCGCGTCACTGTGCTCCGCCCGGCCGTTTGTCGTCACTTCCTGCATCGGGTGGCCATCACAGCGCAACACCGAACCGCTAAGTTGGCGGCAGGCGGGGAACGCGGCGTGACAGGACGTCTGGAAGGAAGGCGCTGATCTTGGGAAAGGTCGTGCTCGTGACCGGAGCGGCCCGTCAGCTGGGCGGCCGCTTCGTACGACGGATCCAGCGTGACCCGCAGGTCGACCGGGTCGTCGCGGTGGACGCGGTGCAGCCCGAGCACCATCTGGGCGGCGCCGACTTCATCCGCGCCGACATCCGCCAGCCCACCATCGCGCGGGTGCTCGCCGAGACCGGCGCCGACACGGTCGTCCACATGGACGTCACCGGCATGGCGCTCGGCGGCGGCAGCCGGGCCACGGTGAAGGAGACCAACGTCATCGGCACCATGCAGCTGCTCGGTGCCTGCCAGAAGTCGCCGACGGTCAAACGGCTGGTGGTGAAGTCCTCCACGAACGTCTACGGCTCGGCGCCGCGCGATCCGGCCGTGTTCATCGAGTCGACCCCGCCGAAGTCGCTGCCCAGCGGCGGCTTCGCGAAGGACACCGTCGAGGTCGAGGGGTACGTGCGCGGCTTCGCCCGCCGCCGGCCCGACGTCGCCGTGTGCGTGCTGCGGTTCGCCAACATCCTCGGGCCCACCGCCGAGACCCCGCTCACCGCGTACTTCTCGCTGCCCGTCCTGCCGACGGTGTTCGGCTACGACCCGCGGCTGCAGTTCGCGCACGAGGACGACGTGATCGAGGTGCTGCGCCTGGCCTCGCACGAGCCGCGCCGCGCCACGCTGAACAGCGGCACCTTCAACATCGCCGGTGACGGCGTCGTCCTGCTCTCGCAGTGCGCGCGGCGGCTGGGCCGTCCCACGGTGCCGTTGCTGCTGCCCGCCGTCACGTGGGCGGGCTCCCTGGTGCGTACGCTGGGCATGACGGACTTCTCTCCCGAGCAGATCCGGCTGCTCACCCACGGCCGGGTCGTGGACACCACGCAGATGCGCGAAACGCTGGGCTTCGAGCCGACGTACACGACCGCGGAGACGTTCGCGGACTTCGTACGCAGCAGGGGGCCGGGCCTGTTGCCCCCCGAGGCCCTTGCGGGGGCCGTCGACCGGATCGCCGCGCTGCCCCTCGCGGGTGGCGGCCACCCCCCGACGCAGAGCGCCAACTGAGGAGCGCAGCAACGATGGCGGACGCCAAGGTCATTCCGTTCGACGACGACCGGTCCCGGGGGAGCGCCGCGCAGCGTCCCGCGCGGCGCCGCGGCGCGGGCAGCCGGCGGGGGAGCGGCGAGCCGGTGCCGGTGCGCGAGATCCGCGACACGCGCGGCGCCCGCGGCAGCCGGTCCGCGCCCGGTACGCCCGCCGCGCAGGAGGAGGCCCCCGTGAGCCCCGAGCCCCGCGCGGACGAGCCGCAGCACTCCGACGGCGGCCTGGAGCGCCGCATCGCGGCCGGTCTGTCCTTCCTGCGCCGCCGCCTCACCGGGGACTACGAGGTCGACGACTTCGGCTACGACGAGGAACTCACCGACCAGGTCCTGATGTCGCTGCTGCGGCCGGTGTACGAGAAGTACTTCCGGGTCGAGGTGAAGGGCCTGGAGAACATCCCGGCAAAGGGCGGCGCGCTGATCGTCGCCAACCACTCCGGCACGCTGCCGCTGGACGGCCTGATGATGCAGGTCGCGGTGCACGACCACCACCCGGCCGGCCGCCATCTGCGTCTCCTGGCCGCCGACCTGGTGTTCGTACTGCCGGTGGTGAACGAGCTGGCGCGCAAGCTGGGGCACACGCTGGCGTGCGCGGAGGACGCCGAACGGCTGCTGGGCCAGGGCGAGCTGGTCGGGGTGATGCCGGAGGGGTTCAAGGGCATCGGGAAGCCGTTCAGCGAGCGCTACAAGCTCCAGCGGTTCGGGCGGGGCGGTTTCGTCTCCACGGCGCTGCGGCAGGGTGCGCCGATCGTCCCGTGCTCGATCGTCGGGGCGGAGGAGATCTACCCGATGATCGGCAACGCGAAGACCCTCGCGCGTCTCCTCGGCTTCCCGTACTTCCCGCTGACGCCGACCTTCCCGTGGCTGGGCCCGCTGGGCGCGGTCCCGCTGCCCACGAAGTGGACGATCCAGTTCGGCGAGCCGATCCTGACGGACGGCTATCCGCCGGAGGCGGCGGAGGACCCGATGCTGATGTTCAACCTGACCGACCAGGTCCGCGAACAGATCCAGCACACCCTGTACAAGCTGCTCGTCCAGCGCAGGTCGGTGTTCTTCTGAAACGTTCCGCCATACGACGGTGGGGGCGCCCCTCGTGAAAGGGGCGCCCCCACCGTCGTCCGGGGCCTAGCCGGCGTCGTCGCCGTCGATGCCGAGGCCGGGCAGGAGGCCCGGGAGGAGCGGCGGGAGCGTGACGTCCGGCTCGGGGATGGACGGCTTGCTCTGTGACGGCGAGGCGCTGCCGGTTTCCTTCGGCGGGTCGAGAAGGCCGCCGGTGTTGCCACCGAGGAGGCCGTCGTCGGTGCCGCCGACGCCGGGTGCGGACTTGCTGGGGCTGCCGGTGCCGGTGTGGTCGCCGGAGTGGGGTTCCCCGCTCGTACCGCTGCTGGGGCCGTGGGACCGGCGGGCGCCGGAGGACCCGGGGGAGGCCGGTCCGCCGCCCGGCCGGCTGCTGTCACCGCCGCCGCGGGTGGCCGGGGGCTGCGGCAGCAGGGACTGCAGCGGGGCGACTTCTTCGTCTATGGCGTCGAACACCGACGACACCTGCTCGCTGACGTCCCCGAGCTGCACGGGCAGCCGGTCGCGCAGCGCACCCCACACCTGGCGGTGCGAGGCGGAGAAGGCCGACAGCGCCTGGATGGGGCCCAGGGAGTCGGGGTCGCGCTCATACGCCTCGTGCAGCAGGCGGTGGCCTTCGGAGGCGTCGTGGGTCATCCCGGACAGGGTGCGCCGGATCTCCCCGAGCGACTCGTGGTCGAGATGCCCGCCGCGACCGCGCTCGAGCAGCCGCCGCGCCTCGCTCAGCCGGGTGGAGGCCTGGTCCAGATAGGAACGGCCGCGCTGGTCGTCCCCTTCCGCCAGGTAGTTGAGCTTGAAGTCCTCGATGCCGCGCTTGAGCCCGTAGAGCCCGTCACCGGGCAGGGCGTCCGAGCTGGCAGCGGCGACTCCGCCGAAAGCGCCGGCCGCAACACCGACGCTGAGCCCGCCCGCGGTGAGCCCCTTGGCCAGCCGCGAGCGGGGACGTAGCTTCCCGAGTGGGGCGCGGTGAGCGCCCCTGGCCCGGTGATTGCGCTGCTCGGGCACGGAAGGGCCCGCCGCCTCGCCCCCCGCGGCGCCCTCTTGCAGCATGGCCTCGAACGCGGCCACGAGCTGGGCTCGCTGGACGACCTTGACCTCCGGGTCGAGCTCCGGCTTGGGCAGCGTGCCGAGACCCGAGGCGAGGGCGACAAGGCGTCCCTGCTCGGTCTGCTCCTCGGCGGCTGGGGCCGGTGCCGATCCTTCGGACTGCTCGGCCGCCGTGCCCTGCCCGGACTGCTCCTCCAGGGCCTGGGCGAAGGCGTTCGCCCGCCGGTGCGCCGATACGTTCGCGATCACTGGCGGCACCTCCTCTCGTCATGACGGTCGACTCCCCAGGGGGTCCTGAGGGTTGCACGCCCCGGCCGCTTCCACACGATCGTGTGATCAGCGTTGGCCTGGGCGTGACCACAGGGAGCCTGCATCCCGCACAACGAGCGGCGTGGCACTTGGGTTACGGACGGCGGATGATCGGATCGGGAAGTCAACGGACGCGAACGTAACGTGACTTGAGCGTCGCTGTGCGTGTTCTGATCAGCGGGCGTCGTCGGGCAGGAGCCGGGCGAGGGTCCGCACGGCTCGGTACTGGAGGGTCTTGATCGCACCCTCGTTCTTGCCCATGACCCGCGCGGTCTCGGCGACGGACAGACCCTGCAGGAAGCGCAGGGTCACGCACTCCTGCTGCTGCGGGTTGAGCCGCCGTACGGCGTCGAGCAGGGCGGCGTTGGACAGCGACTCCAGCACGGAGTCCTCCGGGGAGCGCTCGACCTCGTTGGCGTCGAGCATCTCGCCGGTGGTGACCTCCAGCCGGAAGCGGCTGGACTTGAAGTGGTCGGCGACGAGATTGCGGGCGATGGTCACGAGCCAGGCGCCGAAGTCACGGCCCTGCCAGGTGAACGTGCCGATCCTGCGGAGCGCCCGCAGAAAGGTCTCGCTCGTCAGGTCCTCGGCGGTGGCCTTCCCTCCCACCCGGTAGTAGATGTACCGATAGACGGTGTCGCTGTACTGGTCGTAGAGGCGGCCGAACGCTTCGGCCTCGCCGGCCTGGGCGCGCTCCACGAGGTCCATCATCCGGGCGCTGTCACTGTCCGCCGCGGGACGGCGAGCGGTGGTGGCGCCGGCCGCGCGCGCCCTTCTGCCCACCGCGGCCCCGCCCTCGGCCAGTGCATAGCACGGGCCGACGGGGGTGGCGGTGGCGAATGCGGGGACGGCGTGCGCGGCGGGGACGAGGCCGCGCAGGAGGTTTTGCACCGTTGCGCGCAGCGTAGCCAGGCCCGAGGCGTCAACCCCGACGTGTGGGTACACGGGACTCCCAGAGGCAGAGCTTCCATCACGTGCAGTGCGGGACCTTTCACCCGTCGTAGCGACGGAGGGGTACCGGATTGCGTCTGAGGAGAATAACGCTTCGTGCAGGCACTGCTACACCGAGTTGCTCAAATCATCGATTGCGTCGCTTCTGTAGCCGTTTGACGACTGATCGCGGACTGCCGTCTGAACAGTTGTTGATCGATTCGGTTCGCATTCCGGGTGAGTGCGGGGCGTGTTGTGCTCGCACGCCAAAACGGTGACTGTTCGCTCCGCGGGTTGGGTAGGCCCTCCGGAATGCCCGAATCTGACCCGCCGTGACGCAAGCCGCCCGAGCTTGGCCGCGTCCCCGGCGTTTCGCCTTGGCGGGACCGGACTGCCCGCCCGCAGCGGAGAGGCCGAGGTACCCGCCACGACGTTGTCGCACCCGCGTACGGCACCAAAGGGGCGCGGGGCTGTGTCGATGTGCGGCTCCGCCGCGTGGGCGCGACCAGCCACCACTCACCCGCAGGCGAACGGCTACCGGCGCCGCCGGTGCAGTGCGATCGCCGCCGCCGTGCCGCCCGCGACCGCTCCCACTCCCGCCGCCGCCGGGATGCCGACCTTCGCCGCCTTGCGCCCCGTGCGGTAGTCCCGCAGTCGCCAGTCGTGCTCACGTGCGTGACGCCGCAGCTTCGCGTCCGGGTTGATCGCGTACGGATGCCCCACCAGCGACAGCATCGGGATGTCGTTGTGCGAGTCGCTGTACGCCGCGCATCGCGTGAGGTCCAGCCCTTCCGCCGCGGCCAGCGCCCGTACCGCCTCCGCCTTCGCCGGCCCGTGCAGCGGCTCGCCCACCAGCTTGCCGGTGTAGACGCCGTCCACCGACTCCGCGACCGTGCCCAGCGCACCGGTCAGCCCGAGCCGCCGGGCGATCACCTGCGCGATCTCCACCGGTGCCGCCGTCACCAGCCACACCTTCTGCCCGGCGTCCAGGTGGGCCTGCGCCAGCGCCCGCGTACCCGGCCAGATCCGCTCGGCCATGTACTCGTCGTAGATCTCCTCGCCGATGGACTTCAGCTCGGAGACCCGGTGGCCCTTGACGATGGACAGCGCCGAGTCGCGCGCGTCCTGCATGTGCTCGGGGTCCTCGACCCCGGCCAGCCGGAACCACGCCTGCTGCCAGGCGAACCGGGCGAGGTCGCGCGTCTCGAAGAACTTCCGCTTGTACAGCCCCCGCCCGAAGTGGAACAGTGCCGCGCCCTGCATCACCGTGTTGTCCAGGTCGAAGAACGCGGCGGCGTACTCGTCGCCGAGCACGGGAAACGCCGGCTGGGACGCCGGCGGGGACACCGGCTCTTGCAGCGGAGCCTCCGGCGCGGACTTGCGCGCGGCCTCCGCCGAGGCCTCGCCTGCCAACACGCTCCGCGCCGTGGCGGAGCGCCTACGGGGAGTGAGCCATCCGAGAGCGGCCATGGCGTGAGCATAACGAGTCGGTCCGGCGGTTTTCGGAGCCGAAGGGTTGGAACCCTGTGAACTCTGCGGGGCCAGGCCGTTAAACCCAGCGCCGCGCGACAATGGCGGGCATGAGCCCCCTCTTCCGCCGCCGCCCCCACCGCGCCCCCGAGGGCCGTCTCGTCACGCTCGTCCGCAAGCCCGGCTGCCATCTGTGCGACGACGCGCAGCAGGTGATCGAGAAGGTCTGCGGCGAGCTCGGCGTCCCCTGGGAGCAGAAGGACATCACGCAGGACCAGGACCTGCACGACCGGTACTGGGAGCAGATCCCCGTCGTCCTCGTCGACGGCGAGCAGCACACGTTCTGGCGCGTGAACGAGCAGCGGCTGCGTACCGCACTGACCGAGTAGTTCAAGACCGTACCGAACGTCGCTTAGGATCGATGCGGTTTGGTCTCGGGGGCGGGATTCACGAGGAGTGAGCCGGTTTTGCCCCCACGTAGCACGCGACATAAAACCCGCGTGAGCCCGGTCACGTTGGCCGGGCAAATCGGACACCATCTTTGTGCACGCGTTCACAAAGACATAGCCTGCTGTCGACGGGGCGGTCTGGGGACGTACGACCGCCCACAGCCCCGCTCTACCCGCAGGAGCATCGTGGCAACTGGCCGAACTCACCGACCGGCGACCCGCAGCCGAGGGATTCCCGAGGCCACCGTCGCCAGGCTTCCGCTGTACCTCCGGGCGCTGACCGCACTGTCGGAGCGCTCGGTCCCCACGGTTTCATCCGAGGAACTGGCGGCCGCCGCCGGGGTCAACTCCGCGAAGCTGCGCAAGGACTTCTCCTACCTGGGTTCCTACGGCACCAGGGGAGTCGGGTACGACGTCGAGTACCTCGTGTACCAGATCTCCCGCGAGCTGGGCCTGACCCAGGACTGGCCCGTGGTCATCGTCGGTATCGGTAACCTCGGCGCCGCCCTCGCCAACTACGGCGGTTTCGCCTCCCGCGGCTTCCGGGTCGCGGCGCTCATCGACGCCGACCCCGCGATGGCCGGCAAGCCCGTCGCCGGCATCCCGGTGCAGCACACCGACGACCTGGAGAAGATCATCCAGGACAACGGCGTCTCCATCGGCGTGATCGCGACCCCCGCCGGCGCCGCCCAGCAGGTCTGCGAGCGGCTGGTGGCCGCCGGGGTGACGTCGATCCTGAACTTCGCGCCGACCGTGCTGAGCGTCCCGGACGGCGTCGACGTGCGCAAGGTCGACCTCTCCATCGAGCTGCAGATCCTCGCCTTCCACGAGCAGCGCAAGGCCGGTGAGGAGGCCGCGGCCGAGGCCGCCGTGCCCACCACCACCTCGGACGCGGTGCCCGCCACGACGAAGGACGTGGGCGCCCCCGCCAACACGAGCGCCGCGCCCGCCGCCAAGGCGACGCGCGCAGCGGCCCGCCGCGCCGGCTCCGCCGACCAGGGACCCGACGGGGACGTGCCCGCCGTGATGCCGGCATGAGTCTCCTCGTCGTCGGGCTGAGTCACCGCAGCGCCCCGGTCAGCGTGCTGGAGCGGGCCGCGCTGAACGCGGACGACCAGAACAAGCTGCTGCAGGACACGGTCGCCGCCGAACCGGCCACCGAGGCCGCCCTGCTGGCCACCTGCAACCGCATCGAGCTGTACGCCGACGTGGACAAGTTCCACGCCGGTGTCGCCGAGCTGTCCACGCTGCTGGCCCAGCACAGCGGGGTCGGCCTGGACGAGCTCACTCCCTATCTGTATGTGCACTACGAGGACCGGGCGGTCCACCACCTGTTCTCGGTGGCCTGCGGCCTGGACTCGATGGTCGTCGGCGAGGGCCAGATCCTCGGCCAGATCAAGGACGCGCTCGCCCGGGCGCAGGAGCTGCACACCGCGGGCAAGCTGCTGAACGACCTGTTCCAGCAGGCCCTCCGGGTCGGCAAGCGCGCCCACTCCGAGACCGGCATCGACCGGGCCGGGCAGTCGCTGGTCACCTTCGGCCTGGAGCAGCTGGCGCAGGGCGCGGACGTCGCCGCGTGGGCCGCGGGCCGCAGGGCGCTGGTGATCGGCGCGGGCTCGATGTCGTCGCTGGCCGCGGCGACGCTCGCGCGGGCCGGGGTCGCCGAGATCGTCGTCGCCAACCGCACCTTCGAGCGCGCCGAGCGCCTCGCCGAGATCCTCACCGACGGCGACGACACGGACGTGGCGGCCCGCGCGGTACGGATGGACGCCGTACCGGCCGAGCTGACACGTGCCGACATCGCCGTCTCGTGTACCGGGGCGACGGGGCTCGTCCTGACGGCGGAGTCGGTCACGGCGGCGCTGGAGGACCGTACGGGCGCCCCCGTCGCCGTCACCGAGACCGCGCCCCGCGCGCTGCCGGCCACCTCGGCCGGGACCGAGGACGGCTGCCCGCTGGACCTGTCCGCCGTGCAGCCGGGCTTCTCCGTCGCCGGGGACGCGGCCGTGGCCGGGATGGACGCGGCGACGCTGGAGCAGCACGCGGCCTGGGTCGACAAGGGCACGGTCGTCGAGCGCCGCGAGGACGCCCGCCGCAGCCCCGAGGCCGACGCCGAGCTGATCGGCGCGCTGGCCGCCACCGCGAAGACCGTCGGCCGGATCCCGGAGCGGCGCAGGCCGGAGCCGGTCGCGGAGATCCCGCGGCCGCGGCCCTCGCTGTTCCTGCTCGACCTGGCGATGCCCCGTGACATCGACGCGGCCGTGCACCGGCTGGCCGGTGTGCGGCTGGTGGACATCGAGTCCCTGGCCGAGGCGTCCGCGGACGCCCCCATGGCGGCGGACGTCGACCAGGTGCGCCGGATCGTCTCCGACGAGGTCGCCGCGTTCGGCGCCGCCCAGCGGGCCGCGCACATCACGCCGACCGTGGTCGCGCTGCGCACCATGGCCGCCGACGTGGTGGCGAACGAGATGACGCGGCTGGAGGGCCGGCTGCCCGGCCTGGACGACAAGCACCGCGCCGAGATCACGCAGACCGTCAAGCGAGTGGTCGACAAGCTGCTGCACGCGCCGACGGTGCGGGTCAAGCAGCTCGCGGCCGAACCCGGCGGCGCCGGGTACGCGGACGCGTTGCGCACCCTGTTCGACCTCGACCCCGAGGCGGTCGCCGCCGTCTCCCGCGCCGAGGACAGCACCGAGAAGAACGCCAAGAACCGAGGGCCGGCATGAGTACGAAGGCTTTGAGACTGGGCACCAGGCGCAGCAGACTCGCCATGGCCCAGTCCGGGCAGGTGGCGGAGGCCGTGCGCCAGGTGACCGGGCGGCCGGTGGAGCTGGTGGAGATCACGACCTACGGTGACGTCTCCCGCGCGCACCTGGCGCAGATCGGCGGCACGGGCGTGTTCGTCACCGCGCTGCGCGACGCGCTGATCGGCGGGGAGGTCGACTTCGCGGTTCATTCGCTGAAGGACCTGCCCACCGCGCAGCCCGAGGAGCTGGTCCTGGCCGCCGTACCGGTGCGCGAGGACCCGCGTGACGTGATCGTCGCCCGGGACGCGCTGAAGTTCACGGACCTCCCCCGGGGGGCGCGCATCGGCACGGGTTCGCCGCGCCGCATGGCGCAGCTGAACGCGTACGCGCGCAGCCACGCCCTGGACATCGAGACGGTCCCGATACGCGGGAACGTCGACACCCGCATCGGGTACGTCCGGGACGGCGAGCTGGACGCCGTCGTGCTGGCCGCCGCCGGACTGAACCGGCTCGGCCGCAGCGACGAGGTGACCGACTTCCTGTCGGTCGACACGGTTTTGCCCGCCCCCGGCCAGGGGGCACTGGCGATCGAATGCGCCGCGGACAACGCGTCGCTGATCGCCGCGCTCGCCGAACTCGACGACCCGTTCACGCGGGCCGCCGTGTCGGCCGAGCGCTCACTGCTCGCCGCCCTGGAGGCCGGTTGCAGCGCCCCGGTGGGCGCGTTGGCCGACCTCCTGGCCGACGGGCAGATTGTCAAGGAAATGCGCCTGCGCGGCGTCGTCGGCACCACCGACGGCACCCGCATGGTGCAGCTGTCCACCACCGGTCCCGTGCCCGAGACGGACGAGGGCGCCGCGGCGCTCGGCCGTGAACTCGCCGCCGAGATGCTCGCCCAGGGTGCGGCCGGTCTGATGGGGGAGCGAGCACAGTGAGCCCCACCACTCTTCCCGCCGGTCCTGAACACGGGCACGTCACCTTCCTGGGTGCCGGACCCGGAGATCCGGGACTGCTGACTCTGCGCGCCGTCGAGGCGCTGGCCAACGCGGACGTCCTCGTCGCCGAGCACGAGGTGCTCGACGTCGTGCGCACGCACGCCCGGCAGGGCGTCAGCGTCGTGCCGACGGACACGGGTCCCTTCTCGGACCTGAATCCGGGCACGGGCACGCCCCGGCCGGCGGTCGTTGACGGGGCGTCAACAACCGCTGGAATTCCCGCACTGCGGGATGCCGCACATCTTGTCATGGAGGCCGCGCGGGGCGGCAGGCGGGTCGTGCGTGCGGTGTCCGGCGATCCCGGCCTGGACAACTACGCCGCCGAGGAGATGCTCGCCTGCGCCAAGGCCGGCGTCTCCTTCGAGGTGGTCCCGGGCGTCGCGACCGCGGTCGGCGTGCCCGCGTACGCCGGTGTGCCGCTGCGTGACGCCGAGGGCGCCGACGTGCGGTTCGTGGACGCCCGTACCGCCTCCGACCGGTGCTGGACCGAGGTGGGCGCCTCCGACGGCACGGTGGTCGTCTCCACCACGCTCGACTCGGTGGCCGCGGCCGCGGGCGAGCTGGTGTCGGCGGGCCGCAAGCCGGACACCCCGATGACGGTCACCGTCGCGGGGACGACGACGCGGCAGCGCACCTGGTCGGCGACGCTCGGCACGATCGCGCAGACGCTGAAGCAGGCGAAGGTGCTGCCCTCGCCGGACGGCGGCCGACCGGTGATAGCCGTGGTCGGAGACCGCAGCGCCCCCGCCCAGCGCGACCAGCTGGCGTGGTTCGAGTCCAAGCCGCTGTTCGGCTGGAAGGTGCTCGTGCCGCGCACGAAGGAGCAGGCGGCCTCGCTCTCCGACCAGCTGCGCTCCTACGGCGCCGTCCCGCACGAGGTGCCGACCATCGCGGTGGAGCCGCCGCGCACCCCGCAGCAGATGGAACGTGCCGTCAAGGGCCTGGTGACGGGCCGCTACGAGTGGATCGCCTTCACGTCGGTCAACGCGGTGCGGGCCGTGCGGGAGAAGTTCGAGGAGTACGGCCTTGACGCTCGGGCTTTTGCGGGTATCAAGGTGGCTGCGGTGGGCGAGCAGACGGCGAAGGCCCTCATCGCCTTCGGTGTGAAGCCGGACCTGGTGCCCTCGGGCGAGCAGTCCGCGGCCGGTCTGCTGGAGGACTGGCCCCCCTACGACCCGGTCTTCGACCCGATCGACCGTGTCTTCCTGCCCCGCGCCGACATCGCCACCGAGACCCTGGTGGCCGGGCTGATCGAGCTGGGCTGGGAGGTCGACGACGTCACCGCCTACCGCACGGTCCGCGCCTCGCCGCCGCCGGCGGACACCCGCGAGGCGATCAAGGGCGGCGGCTTCGACGCGGTCCTGTTCACGTCCTCGTCGACGGTGCGGAACCTGGTCGGCATCGCGGGCAAGCCGCACAACGTGACGGTGATCGCCTGCATCGGGCCGGCGACGGCGAAGACGGCCGAGGAACACGGGCTGCGGGTCGACGTCATGGCTCCCGAGCCGTCCGTGCACAAGCTGGCGGAGGCGCTGGCCGACTTCGGCACCAAGCGCCGGCTGGCGGCGCTGGAGGCCGGCGACCCGGTCACCCGGCCGAGCGAACGGCGTCCGGGTGCGCGCAGGCGCCGCGCGGCGACGTGAGGTGACATGAGGTGAGTGGCAGGGCGTCCCTTCGGGGGCGCCCTGCGGCGTTCGCGGGAGCGGCGGGTCAGGCGGCCCGGGGTGTCACCGCGTGTCCGAAGCGCAGGAGATTCGCCGGGTCGTGGGTCTGCTTGGCGCGGCGCAGGCGGTCGTAGGTGTCCGGGCTCCAGGCGCGGGCGCGGTCGGTGTCGTCGCCCGGGGCGCCGTGCAGGTTGACCATGGTGCGGCCGGTGCCGTGCGGGGCCAGGGCGGCGTACAGGGCGACGGTGGCCGACTCGACCGCCGCGGCGAGCTCCGCGTCGGCCGGGACACCGACCGACTCCAGCAGGAAACCGGCGTCCCGGGCGCACACCGCGTCCTCGACCGGGGCGGGACGGGACAGCGCGCCGCCCATGTGCCGGATCTCGATCATCAGGAGCGGGAAGTCGCGGTGGGCGGGGCCCGCCACGTCCACCAGCGCGCTCACCGCGTCCGGCGGCAGGTCCCTCAGCAGCGCGCAGCTCTCGCGGGCCGGCAGCGGGTCGCGCGGGTCCTCGTAGATACGGTCCAGTTCCGTGTACGGCATCTCCTCCACCGTGTCGAACAGGACCGGTGCGGCCGCGCGCAGCGGTGCGAGAAGCTTCTCGCCGTCCTCCGGGGCTCCGCTGTACACCACGGCGACGCGGGCGAAGAAGCCGCCGCGCATCGGCTCCGGGACGAACGGCAGCGGCGGCAGGCGCAGCAGGCTGAACGCCGTGCACATCTCCGGCGGCGCGGAGCGGGTCCACTCGGCCCAGGTGCGCAGCAGGGGCTCGGTGTCCTCGCCGGAGCAGTAGATGCCGCCGCCGAGCAGGCGGGCGACGGGGATCAGCTCGCTCGTCAGGGACGTCACCACTCCGACGTTGCCCTTGCCGCCGCGCAGCGCCCAGAACAGGTCGGTGTCGTGCTCGGCATCGGCGGTGTGCGGGACGCCGTCCGGGGTGACGACGTCGAAGGAGCGCACCAGGTCGCTGGCGAAACCGTAGGGGCGGCCGAGGATGGGCAGGCCGCCGCCCAGGACGAAGCCGACGACGCCGACGTCCGTGGAGGAGCCGCTCAGTGCGGCCAGCCCGTGCGGGGCGGCGGCCTGAAGCAGGTCCCGCCACTTGGCTCCGGCGGCGACCTTCGCGGTGCGGGTGGCCGGGTCGACGGCCACCTCCGTCATCCGCCGTGTGGTGATCAACAGGCCGTCGGGTACGGAGAAGTTGGCGCCGTGGCCCGTGGCCTGCACGGCGACGGGGGTGCCGGTGGCGGACGCCCAGCGCAGGGCCGTGGCGATGTCGCCGGGGTCCGCGGCGCCGACGACGACGTCGGGGGTGTGGCGGGCGGCCAGGTTGAAGCCGGTGACCTCTTCGGCGTAGTCCGGGTCGCCGGGGCGGAGCACCGGTCCGCGCAGACCTGTCAGGTCGGGGGTGGGGTGGGTGGTGGTCATCGCGTCCTCCGCGCGGCTGCGGGACGGAGGGACGGCGGCGGCCGGGGCGGGGCCGCCGGGTCCTTCTCTATCTCCCAGCATGTGCGTGCGCCGTGCGGGGCGCATGTGCTGGCGGGTCGGCGTCGCGTCAGGCGGTGAGGAAGTCCCCCAGCGCGGCCGCCAGGTCCGCCGGGGCCTGTTCGGCCATGTGGTGGCCGGAGTCGATGCCGTGGCCGCGGACGTCCGTCGCCCACTGGCGCCAGATCCGCAGCGGGTCGCCGTACAGCTGCTCCAGGTCGTCGCGGAGGGACCACAGGATCAGTGCGGGGCAGCGGACGCGGGTGCCGGCGGCGCGGTCCTCCTCCTCGTGGCGGCGGTCGACGGTGAGGCCGGCCCGGTAGTCCTCCAGCATCGCGCGCACCACCTCCGGGTTGCGGGTGGCCTCCCGGAACTCGTCGTGGTTCTCCTGCCCCATCACCTGCGGATCGCCCCGGTACCAGCTGTCCGGGTCGGCGTTGATGACCCGTTCCGGGGTGTCCGGCTGGGCGAAGAAGAACCAGTGCCACCACTGGGTGGCGAACTCCGGTGTGATGCGCGCCAGATGCTCGCTGATCGGCAGGCAGTCGATCAGCGCCACCCGCTCCACCGCCCGCGGGTGGTCCAGCACCAGACGGAACGCGACTGCGGCCCCGCGGTCGTGCCCGGCCAGCGCGAACCGCTCGTGGCCCAGCGCGCGCATCACCGCGACCACGTCCGACGCCACGACCCGCTTGGAGTGGCCCTCGTGATCCGGCGTCGGGGCCGGACCACGGGAGCGGCCGTAGCCCCGCAGGTCGGGGCAGACGACGGTGAAGCCGCGCGCCACCAGCAGCGGGGCGACCCGGTGCCATGTCGCGGAGGTGCGGGGGTGTCCGTGCAGGAGCACCACCGGCGGGCCCTCGCCGCCGTACCGGACGAAGGCGGACCCCTCGTCGGTCCGCACGTGCCTGGTCTCGAAGCCCTCGAACACGCTCGCGCGCCTCCCGCCCGTACCGATGTCCCCGGGGGACCCGCGTCCTCGTGCGTGTGCGGGCGGCCCAGCGTTGCGTGTGCCCCGCGCGGCACCGCCGACACCGTTCGGGGCGGCCGGCGGGTGCCTGAGTGGCCGACTGGGCGTCGGCAAAGGCATCGCCCGGGCGGGCGTAGCGTAGGCGGTATGTCGAAGTACGGATCTTTTCCCGGTTCTCGGCCCCGGCGGCTTCGCAGTACGCCCGTCATGCGGCGGATGGTCGCCGAGACGCGGCTGCACCCCGCTGATCTGATCCTGCCCGCGTTCGTGCGGGAGGGCGTGAGCGAGCCGGTGGCGATCGGGGCGATGCCGGGGGTCGTGCAGCACACCCGGGACAGCCTGAAGAAGGCCGCCGCGGAGGCCGTGGAGGCCGGAGTGTCCGGGATCATGCTCTTCGGTGTGCCGCAGGACGAGAACAAGGACGCCGTCGGCAGCGCGGGCACCGACCCGGACGGCATTCTGCAGGTCGCCCTGCGCGACGTGCGGGCCGAGGTCGGCGACGAGCTGCTCGTCATGTCAGACCTGTGTCTCGACGAGTTCACCGACCACGGACACTGCGGCGTGCTCGACGAGCAGGGCCGCGTCGACAACGACGCCACCCTGGAGCGGTACGCCGAGATGGCCCAGGTGCAGGCGGACGCCGGCGCCCATGTCGTCGGCCCGAGCGGGATGATGGACGGGCAGATCGGCGTCGTCCGCGACGCGCTCGACCAGATCGGCCGCGAGGACGTCGCGATCCTCGCCTACACCGCCAAGTACTCCTCCGCCTTCTACGGCCCCTTCCGCGAGGCCGTCGCCTCCTCGCTGCAGGGCGACCGCAAGACCTACCAGCAGGACCCCGCCAACTGGCGCGAGTCACTGCGCGAACTCGCCCTCGACGTCGAAGAGGGCGCCGACATGGTGATGGTCAAGCCGGCCGGACCGTACCTGGACATCGTGGCCCGGGTCGCGGACGCCGTGGACGTGCCGGTCGCCGCGTACCAGATCTCCGGTGAGTACGCGATGGTCGAGGCCGCCGCCGAGAAGGGCTGGATCGACAGGGACCGGGCGATCTTCGAGACCCTCACCGGGATCAAGCGGGCGGGCGCGCGGAACATCCTCACCTACTGGGCCACCGAGGTCGCGCAGAAGCTGCGCTGAACCACTCCCGGCGACGGGGCCGGCAACCCCGGCGCGGCGGACGGCGCCCCCAGCGCGCGGGACGACGGCCCCTCGTCGCGCAGGCCCTCGCCGTCCCGGCAGCCCGCCAGGGCGCCGGCCGCGAGGACCGCGAGGGCCGCGGCGGCGGCGAGCCGTCGCCGGCGTGCGGGCAGGGTGCGGGTCCGGTGTCGTACGGGCATGACGTCACCCTCACCGCTCGCCCGTCCCGCACGCCACAGCCACCCGCGAACGTGGGACGCCGGGACGGCCGAACCGGCTCTGGGCTGCGGATACGTCATCCCAGTGGGACGCGGTCCGGGACGCGCTGTCACCAGTCGAGGGCCGTGTCCAGGGCCGCCTGCCAGTACGTCACGGTCAGGCTGTCGTCGACGTACACGCCCTTGGCGGGCAGGGACACCGTGGCGATCGAACCGTCGTCGAAGGGGACCGTCAGGGTGTGCACGGTGTGGCCGTGCTCGGCGCTGCCGTCGCCGGCGGACAGCCGCGCGCCCGCGTAGCCGGACTCGCCCGGGGCCAGACCGGTCAGCGACTGCGGCTTCGTCTCCTCCGCGACCGGCGGCACGGACTGCGCCTCGCCGAAGCGGGCCGGCGGGTACGGGGGCAGCAGGCAGGTCTTCCTGCCGGTGTTCTTCGCGGTCAGCAGCAGATGGTTGACGGGGCGGGTCACCTCGGTGGCGGTGATCCGGACGCTGGTGGCGGAGCACTTGCCGGGACGGCCGGAGTCCTGCCCGGACCCGGCGCCCGCGGAACCGCCAGTGCCCTTCGAGCCGCCGGAACCCTTTGAGCCGCCGGAACCCTTCGAGGCGCCGGACGCCTGCGCGCCGCCGCTCGTCTTCGCGCCGCCGCCGGACGCGCCGCCCGAGCCGTGCGTGCCGCCCGCGTTCGTCGAGCCGCCCGAGTCCGTGGAGCCGCCGGAGCCGGTCGGGGCCGCCGGGCTCGTGGAGTCGCCGGCGCCGCCGGTACCGGTGGAGGCCGTCGTGGCCGGGGCGCCCGACGCGGACGGGGCGGGGCGCTCGGCGCCGGTGTCCGACGTTCCGCCCTCGCACGCCGTCAGCGTGAGAGCGGCCAGCGCGAGCGTGGTGGCGGCGATGAGACGGGTGCGGTTGCTGCGATGGGGCATGGGTGACTCCCGGTCAGAATCGAGCGTGAAAGGCGAGGAAAGCGCGCCGCCGGGTGTCGTCATCGGCGGCGTGCTTGGATGACCGACAGCTTGCGGCGGCGCCCGTCCCAGTCGCCAACAGCCACGGGGGATACGGAACAATGGGATGACTGAACGGTTCTGACCTGGGGGAACGTCGTCCGTCTGGAACGCCGTTCCGGGACGCCGGAGGGGGAGAGACAGTGGCGGGGGGCGACTTCGCGGACTTGCTGCGGGAGCTGAAGGAGCGGTCGGGGCTCAGTTACGGGGCGCTCGCCAAGCGGCTGCACATGAGCACGTCCACGCTGCACCGGTACGTCAACGGGGACGTCGTGCCGGTGGACTACGCGCCCGTGGAACGCCTGGCCCGCGTCTGCCGGGCCACCCCCGAGGAACTGCTGGAACTGCACCGCCGCTGGGTCCGCGCGGACGCGCTGCGCGGGGTGAAGGCCGCGCAGGCGCAGGAGCAGGCCGAGGAGCCCGTCGAGCCGTCGCCCACCGAGGCCGCCTCCGCGGACAGTCCCGCTGCCGAACCACCGCCCGCCCGGCCCCGCCGGCGCCGTACCGCCGTCCTCGCGGGGGCCGGTGTCGCCGGTGTCGCCGCCGCGGTGGCCGTCGCGGTGAGCCTGGTGCCCGGGCAGCCCGACGGGCAGCCGGCCACCGGGGAGCGGGCGGCCGGTGCAAGTGTGTCCGGCGTCAAGTCGCCGACGGCGTCGGCCCGTTCCGCCGCACCGAGCCGCAGCGCCTCCGCTTCCCCCTCCTCCTCGGCGTCCCCGTCCCCGCGCACCGGCTCCCCGTCCCCGAACCGCACCGCGACACCTCCCGGCGGCGCTCCGGCGGACACCGGTCCGGCGGCCGTCACCGTCGCCACCACGCCGTACTACTGGGACGTGCCCTGCGAGCAGGACTTCCTGGTGGACCGCAGTCCGGGCAACGTGCTGCAACCGCCCTCACAGCAGGACGCGGAGGGGTGGTCCGTGGCCCTCGGCGCGGTGGCCGCCGACCACCAGACCGTCACACTGACCGTGCAGGGCACCGGCGCGCGGACGGTCGTGCTGCAGGCGCTGCATGTGCGCGTGGTGCGCAGTGAGGCACCGCTGACCTGGAACAAGTACGCGATGGGCAACGGCTGCGGAGGGGGCGTGGAGACCAAGTCCTTCGATGTGTCGCTGGACCTGCCCAACCCGCTCGCGATGCCGGTCGCCGGGCAGCGGAACTTCCCGTACAAGGTGAGCGAGTCCGACCCCGAGGTCTTCTACGTCAACGCGCACACCAGCGGGCACGACGTCAGCTGGTACCTGGAGCTGGAGTGGTCCAGCGGCACCCGGCACGGCACGGTGCGGGTCGACAACCACGGCAGGCCGTTCCGCACGAGCGGGTCACAGCGGCCGTACTACGTCTACCCGTTGGGCGGCCGGGGCTGGGAGCGGGTCGAGGAGGGCTGAGCGTCCGTATGGCGAAAGGGCCGGTGTAGACGGCACACATCTCTCTACGCTGCGACCCCATGAGGCAACCGCAGCCCGAAGGAGCCGTGTCATGACCGTCGAAGCCCCCGCCCCGACCGCGCCCGTTCCCCCGCTCGCCCTGCGTACGTCGGCGATCGGCGGCTCGCCGGTACGCGACATCCTCGCCGTGACCGGCCGTCCCGAGGTGATCAACTTCGCGGGCGGGCTGCCGGCCCCGGAGCTGTTCGACCGTGCCGGCATCGCGGCCGCCTTCCGCTCGGTGCTCGAGGACAGCCCGGCGCGGGCCCTTCAGTACGCCACGACCGAGGGCGAGCCGGTGCTGCGCGAGGCGCTGGCCACGCGGATCACCGGGCGTGGACTGGCGACGGACGCCGACGACCTGCTGATCACCACCGGCTCCCAGCAGGCACTGTCCCTGCTGGCCACCGCGCTGGTCGACCCGGGGGACACCGTGCTGGTGGAGAACCCCTGTTACCTCGCCGCCCTCCAGGTCTTCGGACTGGCCGGCGCCCGCGTCGTCGCCGTCCCCGGCGACGAACACGGCCCCGATCCGCTGGCGCTGGAGGAACTGGTGCGCCGGGAGCGGCCGAAGCTGCTCTACACCGTGCCCACCTTCCAGAATCCCACCGGCCGCACCATGCCCGCCGGCCGCCGGTCCGCGCTCGCCGCCGTCGCCGCGCGGAGCGGCCTGTGGATCGTCGAGGACGACCCGTACGGGGAGCTGCGCTACGACGGAGAGCCCGTGCCCTGGATCGCCGCGCACGCCGGTGCACGGGACCGGACGGTGCTGCTCGGTTCCTTCTCCAAGGTGATGGCGCCGGGGCTGCGGCTGGGCTGGCTGCGCGCACCGCAGGAGCTGCGCCGCGCCTGCGTGGTCGCCAAGCAGGCCGCCGACCTGCACACCCCGACCGTCAACCAGCTCGCCGCGGCCCGCTATCTCGACGTGCTCGACGCGCATGTGGCCACGGTGCGGGACGTCTACCGGGAGCGCCGGGACGCGATGCTCGCCGGACTGCCGGACGCGCTGCCGTCCGGCTCGACGTGGACCCGGCCCGAGGGCGGGATGTTCCTGTGGGCGCGGCTGCCGCAGTCGTACGACACGACGGCGCTGCTGCGGCAGGTCGTGCGGCACGACGTGGCCTATGTGCCCGGCGCGCCCTTCTTCGCGGCCGCACCGGACCCGCGGACGCTGCGGCTGTGTTTCGTGACGCAGACGCCCGAGGAGACAGGGGAGGGACTGCGCAGGCTGGCGGTCGGGCTCGCGGATCGATGAGCCGGGAAAGGCCGGGCCCCGGCCGCCCGTTGAGGGGGTGGCCGGGGCCCGGGGGTTGGTGCGCGTGGATCAGCCGAAGGCCTTGACCGTGTTCCAGTTGACGGTCAGCACTATGCGTACGGCTGCGCCCGTGTCGGTGCGGGAGGGGTGGTAGATCCGGGTGTAGCCGTCGGAGGTGAAGCGGGCCCAGATGTCGGGGATGCCGTCGTTGTTGACGTCGGGGATGCCGATGGCGGTGGGCACGTTGGCTTCGCTCCAGTTGGCGCCGTAGGTCTCGTCCTTGCCGGTGAGGGAGTTGGCGGCCAGTTTGAGGGATTCCAGGTCGACGCTGCCGGCGATCGTGCCGGGTTTGCCCTGGCGGTCGTACATGCTGCCGGTGTCGAGGTTGCGCCACAGCAGGTCGGGGGTGTTGTCGCCGTTGATGTCGGCGACGTTGACGATCTCGCGGCGGGCCCAGGCGTCGGCGTTCATCTGGGTGGCGGTCTGGAAGGTGGCGCCGGTGTAGCCGGACAGCGTCCAGAACTCGGCTCCGGCGCGCAGCACCAGGTCGGGCAGCTTGTCGCCGGTGATGTCGCCGACGGCCTTGATCTGTGTCCAGGTGGAGGGCGCCGGGGCGTTGGCGGGGAGGCGGACTTCGAGGCGCTGGGTGACGTCGAAGCTGCCGTAGCCGTCGCCGGGGTAGAGCCAGAAGTGGCCGTCGGGGGAGACGGAGAACAGGTCGGTGGAGCCGTCGCCGGGGTAGGTGTCCTGGTAGTGGGTGATCAGGGCGGCCTTGCCGGTGGCGGGGTCGAACCAGTGGCCGGCCGGGTCGGGCTTCTTGTCGGCGTCGTAGGAGCCGATGAGGCAGTTGTAGAGGTCGCCGTCCGGGCCGCCGACGCAGTTGCGCAGGTTGCCGTCGGCGTTGACGATGATCAGGTCGGGCAGGGCGTCACCGGTGGCGTCCATCGGGCCGTCGGCCTTGTCCCGGGGCGGCACGAAGAACGAGTAGTCGGTGCGCTTGCTGGCGTTGCCGGAGGCGTCGTACGCGTACACCTGGAGCGTGTTGGGGCCCGCGTGGGCGGGTGCCAGCGCGCTGACGGTGGCGGTGTCGTTGGCGGCGGTCACGTCGACGGGGTTGTTGCCCTCGATGGACCAGCGGAACTTGGCCGCGCCGGGGGAGGTGAAGGTGACCGCGCCGGTGCCGCCGAACTTGACCGTGGACCAGGTCTGTCCGTCCGGGGTGGCCTCGGGGAAGACGGTGCTGTCGACGGTGGGCTGCGGCGGGGCGCTGGCGTCGACGTTGAGCCGGCACGGGTCGGTGCCCGGCGGGAAGTACGACGAGACCAGGCCGCCGGAGTCCTCCGCGCGCACGTCCCACGAGTAGGTGGCCTTGTCCTCCAGCGGGAAGGTCGCCGGGATGGTCAGGGTGGCGGTGCCGGAGGAGTTCGGGGTGACCAGGGTGCCGGACGGGACCGTGCCGCCGGTCTTCCAGAAGCGGAAGCGCAGCTTGCTCAGGTTGCCGTCAGGGTCCTTGGCGTTGGCCGACAGCACGATGTTGGTCTTGCCGACCGTGGGGCCGGAGCCGCCGACGGAGCAGGTGCCGCCGGGCGTGGTCTTGCCGCCGGTGGGCTCGGAGGGCGGCCGGTTGTAGACGACCTCCATGGTGGCCGAGGTGGCCTTGAACTTGCGCCAGGTCTGCACGTCGGACTCGCTGGTGGCGCGGATGCCGAAGGTGATGTTCGACCAGCCGCCGTCGGCGCCCTTCTGGGCGGCGTCCTTGACGTTGAAGGACTCGTAGTCGTCGGGGCAGGAGGTCGAGGACCAGCCGTGCGCGAACGACTTCTTCTCCTGCACGGTGGACCAGCTCGGCTGCTTGTTCCACGTCGTGCCGGAGGAGATGGCCCCGGTGATGGCGAACTGGAACTCACGCGTGGTGCAGGACCAGGAGTGGTTGTTGAGCACCTTGAAGCTCGCCGAGGAGATCGTCGCGCCCTTGAGACTGGTGCTGTAGTTCATCCGCCAGAAGGAGCGGGCGGTGCCACCCGTCTCACTCTCGTAGCCGACGCGGGCGTCGGAGGTGCCGGAGGAGAAGTTGGTGCCGTTCCAGAAGCTGGAGTTGGGATACGGCTTGTAGGCGACGGTCCAGGCCAGCCAGCCGCTGTTCAGGGTGGGGTCGACGAAGACCGGGTAGTGCGTGTCCGCCTTCGTGAACAGGCCCGTTCGGGTGGCGTTCAGGTCGAGCCCGGTCGTGCCGGTGCCGTCGCCCTTGAGGTCGACAGGCATGGGGGCGCTGTGGGCGCCGGGCTCGATGCCGCTCAGGCCGGACAGCTTGAGTACGTCGGCGGGGGTGGCGGTCGAGGTGTGCGGGGTGCCCTTGCCCTCGTCGAGTTCGGGGTCGCGGCCGTTGGAGTCCCAGGCGAACGGGGTGGGGACGGAGCCGAGTTCCTTGCCGGACTTGTCCTGGACGAGGATGCGGCCGGTGGCGGTGTCGTGGTGGAAGACGGCGGTGTCCGAGCGCAGGCCGTAGGCGACGGTCGCGAGGGCCTTGGACTGGGCGGCTTCCTTGTTCTTGACGATCAGCAGCTGGGCGAAGCCGCCCTCTTCGCGGGCGACCAGGAGCAGGTCGACGCCGGGCAGGACTTCGGAGTACAGGGCGCGGGGGCCGTCGAGGACGGGCTCGGGCAGGGCGCCGGGCCAGGTGTAGGCGACGGTGTGGCCGGCGATGTCGACCTCGGCCAGCACGGTGTCCTGCGCTTCGGCCAGCGGCGCGCGGGCGAAGGAGCGGTCCGCGTGGGCGGCCTTGGTGCCGCTGGAGAAGCGGATCGGCTGGGCGGCGTTGACGGGCTGGACACCCAGGTTGCGCGGCGCGTTCTTCACCCGGCGCAAACGGTTGTCGATCGGCGCCCATGTGCCCGACGCCGTCTTCGCCCGGGTGGGCGTGGCGGTCATCCGGGTGCGCAGCTTGCCGTCGGGGAGGGCCCACGTCTGCGAGGTCGCGGTGGTCGCGGTGTCGATCAGGACCTGCTTGCGGGTGCGCTTGGCCTCGGCCTGGGCGGCCTTCTCGTCACGCGGCCCGGTCGAGGCCGGCCGCGCGTCGGTGGCCTTGCTGGCTTGTGGTGGCGGGGCTTCGTCGGGTTGCCACCAGGGCAACAGGGCTGCGGTCAGGGCGGCCAGGACAAGGCCGAGGGTGACAGCCAGCCTGGTGCGCGTGCGCACGAAGGGGCTGAGAAAACGATGCGGCGCGGACACGGCGGCGATCTACTCCCGTGTGGACCAAGCGGATACGGACAGCACGAACGGCCCCGGTCGGCAGGCCGCGGGGCAAGGTCGCGCACACGATCACATGTTCGGCACAGCCAGTCCATGTATGAAGTATTTATGAAGTTGTGACGATCGGTTGAGCAGTGCGTGACTCCGCCTTGACCTTGCCTCAAGTGCGGCTTTTGATCACCTGAAGTGGGGGCATAGGGGCGAGACATCATGATCTTGTCGACTTATCCATGAAGGTGACGATCGGTCAACTCTCGTCCGGTGACGCAGATCACTTCGAGTGCGGGAACCTTCGCGAATCGATGTTGAAGGGTGTGGGGGTCATGACAGAGGGTGCGGATTCCATCTGTCGTTTTTCTCGCATGCTTTGGTGGGGTCGACGCGTATGC
>NZ_JBVOQE010000028.1:0-19746 GCF_055668065.1 Streptomyces sp. NPDC097129
GCAGAGGGGTCTTGGCTGGGAACAGCCGTTCTCGTCCCTGCGGTTTCTTCTCACAATGTTGCGGAATGGGCGCAGATTGGAGCATGGTAGGAGCAGGCGGCTGAGTGTTCATCAGGTGACGGTCTGTTGATCACGCACGGTCGTGTGCGGGCGGCGTCCCCTCCCCGTGGGGGACCCGCCCGCCTCTAAAACCACTGTCCGCGAGCAGAGGCGCCGCGATGACCACACATGCCTTCCGCCAGGAACACCACAGCACAACGAGCACCACCACGAGCAAGCGCACCCCGGCCGTCGTCCGCACGAGGCCGATAAGCCCGCAGGCCCGTGCCTTCGCCGCGCCGAACGGCGACCCGGCCGACTGGGACGGCGAGAAGCTGCGGATCTACAGCGAGCTCGGGGGTGCGGCGTGATGATGACCGCCGTACGACCGGCCGCGATCGGCCATCCCGGCTACAACGTCACCAAGGACGCCACTCCGGAAGTCGTGGAAGAGGTGCGGCGGCTCGCGCGGCAGGCGATGTGCGCATGGGGCCTGGGCGAGCAGGCGGAGACGGCTGCATTGCTGATCTCCGAGTTCTTCACGAACGCCATCACTCACACCAGTAGTCGCAGGGTCCGGGTCATCGTCGCTCGGCCCGCGCCCAACTGGGTGCGGCTGGCGGTCGTCGACAAGGCACCTGGCCGTCTGCCCGAGTTGCGCCCCGTGGATGCTGAGGCCGAGACCGGCCGAGGCCTGCTCCTGGTGGACGCCCTCGCTGACCGCTGGGGTTGCGACCTGCTGGGCTCCCATCCGACGCGGGGCCCGTGGGGCAAGAGCTGCTGGGCTGAGGTGCACGTGGGCGGCGACGGATGAGCACTGGGCGGCCAGGCGGCGGGCAGCCGCGCTTAGCCGGCGCCCCGCCGCAACCCCCGATGATCAACGAACCCGCGACCAACGCGCCGCGGTACGGCTCCGGGCCGGACATCGCCCTCCGGTTCATCCTCCCGTCCGGCCTGCTCCTGGTCCTGGTCGACGACGGCCATCCCCGTGCTGCGCAGGTACGTCAAACGGAGCGGGACGAGGAAAGCGGCCGCGGGCTGCTGCTCGTCCCCGGCCCTCGCCACCGACTGGGGCGATGGAGTGCCTGCAACGACCTGCTGGAGACAGCGGACGTCCTGCACGTGCTCGCCTGGTCCGGCCCGCCAGGCTGCCCTACCAGGAGAAGCCCGAAGGGCCGGCCCAAGCCGATGAGCTGCGCACCGACGTCTCGTGTGTGGCCAGCCGGCTCGCGGAGCACGACCTGCACTACGACACGAGCCGGGCCGGCGACATCACGCCGCCGCTGCGCATGACGCTTTGGCCCGCCGAGCGGGCTCGCTACTGTTCCTCGTCGCCCTGCCGCAGGTGTCCACCCGGGTGAGGTCGTCCGGACCGTCGGCGTGCGTTATCTCGGGTTTAAGAGAAGCATCAGGCGAGCCCCCGGAGTCGTAGCGGATTTCCCACAGCGAGCGCCGATTCCTGGCACGGGAACCCGCCGACCGAAGGCGCAGTCATGATGGGATCATTCAACGCAGCAGGTCAATGGGGACGACGGGGGGAGCACACACACATGCGCAAGGCAACGACCATAACGGCGCTCATCGCGGCAGCTGGGCTGATGACCGCGTGCGGTAGCGGCGGCGGCAAGACGGAGGGCGCCGCTAAGGGCACGTCCACATCGTCGCCGAAGCCAGCCTCCGATGGCCAGGACAGGACGTACCAGGTCACCTTCGAAGTCGGCGGCAAGGGCAAGTCCAACGTCTACTACAACCTCGACACGAACCGCTCCGAGCAAGTCACGCTACCGTGGAAGAAATCCGACAAAATTACCTTGAACGGCACCGAACGCAAGGTCGGGATCACCGTGTCTGTCGTGCCGGGGCCGGTGATGCTACCCAACGGTCAGTTCGCCACTGCCGATGCTCCTTGTTCGATCACCGTCGATGGGAAGAAGGTCGTCAAGGACTCGGGTGGCGCCGATGGCAAGCACATGTGCCAGTTCACCCTGCGGTAATCGGTTGGCCATTTTTCGTGCTTTTCTGGCTGCGGGCGTAGCGGGCAGGACCGGTACGTGCATGCGCCCGGTGTAGCGGTGAGCCCGCCAACCATCGAAAGCGGCCACCGCGGCGATCGGCTGGGGCGGCCGCAACGGGCCGCGCGGGTCTCCCTGAACAGAACAGCGGGTTACGCGGCAGCTTCGTTCAGCAGCTCGCCGACACCTTGGGCATCGGGGTAGCCCTTGAAGGAGGGGAGGAGATCGCGTACGAGGCTGACGCAGCGCGGGGCACCGATGCGGCGGGCCGCTTGCAGCGCCTCGATGGCGGCTGCGGCTGCGTGTTCGGGTTCTCCTAGTTCGAGGTGGCCGCGGGCCTGGTAGGTGAGGAAGACGCCGCGGGTCTTGTCGCGGCTGGGCGGCAGCAGTTCCTGGGCCTCGCGGATGAGCTGGTGGGCGCGGCGGGTGTCTCCGAGGTCGAGCAGGGCTTGGCCTGAGTCGCCGGCCAGGTCGGCGGTGGACATCCAGGCGCACCACGTAGGCACTGGCTCTCCTGACGATGCGTCGAGGAGATGCTCGGCTGCGGTGAGGGCTCGGAGCGTTCCGCGCCGATCGCCTTGTGCTGCCAGGGCTCGCGCGAGCCGGAGTTGGAGAAGGGAGCGGGCAACCGGGTGCCGCGTCGCGGGGAGAGCTCGTTCCAGGATGCCGGCCGCTGTGCCCGGGTTGCTGCACCAGGAAGCTTGGTATGCGAGATCACTGAGGAGGGCTGCTGCCATGTCTGGATCGCTGCCCTCGTGAGCGCTGTGCAGTCCGGCGATCCAGTACTTGCTGGCTTCTGGGTGCAGGCCCAGGTCAAAGTGATGCCAGGCCACTGTCTGGGCCAGCCGTGCTGCCAGCGCGTGCAGACGCAGCTTGACCGGCTCTTCGTAGCGGCCGTGTTCGAGCAGGCCGGTGACGGTCGTCAGGTGAGCATCGAGCAGGGGAGCTGTGTGCTGACGCTGTTCCGGAGGGACGGCGGCCAGCTGTGTGCTGGTCTCTTCCAGGAGAACGACCAGGTCTTCGTCGACCCACTTGCCGTCGCTCTGCTCTGAAGTTTGGGCCAGGAATGCGGCGGAAGTTCCGCGGTTGGCAGCCGCCCAGGAACCGGCGAGGGTGATCAGTGCGGTGCTGGAGACCACGGTCAGGAAGTGTCGGCGGGATCGTTCCATAGTGGTTCTGATCGCCTCTCGGAGGGGCGGCACCGTACTCGCGGGCCCCAGTGGGATACCCCGCCGTCCGCGCCGGGGAGCCAGTTGGGCCAGGCGTCGGGACCGACGGCCACGACAGCCGTGCCTGCGCCGGCGATGCGGCGGCCGCCGGATGGCTCGTTCGAAGCCGGCGCGGCGGTACTGCCCGCTGCACTCGGCCCAGTAGCGCAGCTTGCGGGACTCCCACGAAGAGCGGTGGCTGACGAAGGACACCATCGACGATTCACTGCGGGCCCTGTGCCGGCACGACTTCCGAGTGACGGTGCATGCGCCTCAAAGGACCCCGCCGAGCGGCTCAGGGGTCTCTACGCGGTCAGGAGCGGTTCCGCTCGCTGCCGCAGTTCTTCCACCTCGGGTGCGTGCCGGTACCGGTCCAGGCGGACATGCATGTCGTTGGCCGCCTCCGAGATCTTCACCGAGCGGACGCCCTCCGCGCAGTCCAGGAACGCCGTCCAGGTGGCGAGCGCGGTATCGAGGTCGCCTTGTCTGAGATGGACTCGGCCTAGGTCGGCGAGCACGATGGCGCGGCTGCGGCGCCGGTCGAGGCCGTGGATCTCCAGCGCCTGGTGCAGGTGCTGGGTGGCGCCGTCGAGGTCGCCGAGGCGGGCGAGGATCATGCCGGAGTGGTGCGCCCACCGGCCGATGCTGAAGTGTGAGGCCCACGACTCGCCGGGCGGGGCGTCGGGGAACCTCTCGATTGCCGTCTCGGAGGCCTTGAGCGCCCGGGTCGCCAGCGGCAGGTCACCGTCGAGCGCTGCCGCGTCGGCGAGTGTCGTCTGGTAGTACGAGACCGCCCGTGGATCGTCCAGGGGCTTGGCCTCCTCCACGCAGCGTTCGGACAGGCGTAGAGCGGCTGCCGCGAACTTGGGTCCGAGGTCGATGGCCTGCACCGCCAGCCCTCGCAGCGCGGTTGCAGACAGCTCTGGGTCGCCGGCCTCGGAGGCGAGAGCGTAAGCGTGCGCGTAGTACCGCTGCGCCATGCCCTGGTTGCCCTCGTCCTGTGCCATCCAGCCGCACAGATGAACGAGTTCAGAGGTCGCCGCGAAGAGGTTCCGTCCGGTGGCCTCCGTGTATCGGCCGTTGAGCCAGCGCTCGACGTCCTCGGTGAGGTAGCGAACCGCGAGGTGCCGCGCGTGCCCACCGCCGACCTCGGCCGCGGTGTCACCCAGCGCCTTGATCATCTGGCGGATGGCGGTGACCTCGCCGCTGCCGACGCGTACCCCGCCAGCACGGGTGACGCGGCGCTGAACGGCCTGAGGGTCGGGCAGGCCCAAGGCGCTCAGCGCGTAGGCGCTCGATGCCCCGAGGAAGTTCCGGCGTAGCACGTCGCTCCTCCCCAACTCGATGACAGACGCCACGGTATCCGTCGCAGCCGGTTCGCAGTCAGAGGATTGAGCGGCCTCAACCAAGTGTGCGTCCAGATCCAGGACTTGCACGATGTACGGCAACCAGTACTTCGGGGCCCGTTTACCGACGACCCATCGCCGTACGGACTGACGGTCGAGAGCGTCTGGCCCCCGGCCTTCTGCGATCCCTAACTCCCGGGCGAGTTTCGTCGGACCCCAGCCGCGTGCTTCGCACGCCGCCCGCATCAGTTCGCCGATCGTGGGTGTTTTGGCCACCTCGCCCCCTTCTGCGTCACCAGGAGCCATGACGGCCGTCCTGGGCTGGCCTACACGGGCCTACGCGGGCCTACAGCCTGGCACCTCCTCACTGTCCGCACCCAGCCGTTCACTATCACCACCCGCTCAGTCCCGACATTGACCGGAAACAGGTGATGACCGCCGTGCGTACGCCTACCGCCCATGCCGACGATGGCCCGATCCGCGACGGTGCTGTGCGCACCTCTGCCCTCCTGGGACGTCCCGTCAGCGGCAAGCACGCCTTGCCGGCACCGCCGTCTCGGCCTGGCCGGGCCGTCATGCTGCTCGGCCTGCTCGGACTGATGCCGCCGTTGGTCATCCTCACCCCGCAGTTCGCCGACGCTCACGACTCCAGCGCTGCAGCGCCGGAGTCGCGGCCGGACCTGACGCCGCACACCGACGAAACACACCCGTGCCGGTGCGGTCCCCGAACCGCCCTGTAGCGGCCTCCTTCCGCCCTCTGCCCTCCGGGCAGGCCCCGGCGGCCGGGCGATGGCTCCACCCTCCCCTTCCGCCCGGCCGCCGGTTCCACTCACCCCCTTACTCGAGGAGGACGTGCATGAGCACGCAAGACTCCAGGCTCCGCATCGTCGTCGGTTCCGACCTGGCGGGCCGCACCTACAAGGACGCGCTCGCCGACGAACTGCGGGAGAACGCGATGGTGGCCGAGGTCCTGGACATCGGCGTCGACGAGCACAGTCAGGCCACCTACCCGGAGATCGCCTTCGCCGCAGGCCGGCTCATCGCAGATGGCCAGGCCGACCGTGCCCTGCTGGTCTGCCACACCGGCCTCGGCGTTGCCATCGCCGCCAACAAGGTGCGGGGCATCAGGGCCGTCACCGCACTCGACCCGCTGTCCGTGCGGGCGGCAGTGTGCTCCAACAACGCCCAGGTGCTTACCTTCGGTCAGGGCATCATCGGCCTCGCCCTGGCCCGCCGCCTGACCAACGAATGGCTCACCTACCGCTTCGACCCCGGATCGTCCGCCGCCGTGAAGGTCCGGGCGATCAGCGACTTCGAGCGGCAGCACCTGCCTGTCCTCATCTCCGGAGGGCGGGCCTGATGCCCATGAACCCGAACACGGTGCCGCAGCACACCGAGGGCCTGCGCTGGCCCGTCGAGCCCGCCCAGGGCGGCTGGTACACCGACGCCGAGCACCAAGCCCTGCTCAAGGTGTGGACTGAGTCCGACGACTGGCGGACCGGCTGGAAGCAGTCCGCCTACTGCGGGGCCTTCGAGGACGCGTTCGCCGCCCACACGGGCGCCGAGCACGCCGTGTCCTTCAACAGCGGCGGCACGGCCATGGAGATGGTCCTGCGACACCTGCAGCTCGCGCCGGAGGACGAGGTGATCTCCTGCGCCCTCAACTTCGTCGGACCGCACATCGCGGTCATCGGGCAGGGCGGCCGCCTGGTCCTCGCCGAACCCGACCCGGTCACTCTCAACCTCGACCCGGCCGACACCGAGCGGGTCATGTCCCAGCACACGCGGGCGATCCTGATCACCCACTGGAACGGGGCGGTCACCGACCTGCGGCCCTTCCTCGACCTGGCCGCCGCCCACCCGCATCCCGTGCATGGCCCGCCGGTCGTCATCGTGGACGCGGCACGCGCCTGCGGTGGCCGTACGCCGTCCGGCGCGAGAGTCGGCGCAGAGGGCTGGGCCACCGTCTTCAGCTTCGAGTCGAAGAAGCTCATGACGACCCTGGGCCAGGGCGGCATGGTCACCACCAGCGACCCGGAGCTGGCCGAACGGCTGCGCTGGCTGCGCGCCTACGGAGGCCGCGACCACTGGGGCACCAACCAGATGCTGTCCAAGGCCCAGGCCGCGGTCGGCCTGGTCCAACTCTCACGCCTGGACGAGATGAACAGCGCCCGCGTCCACCGCGCCCACTCACGCACCCTCGCTCTGGCGGACATCGAGGAGCTGACGCTGCCGCCCACGCTCGATGAGGGGCAGCACCTCTACTACCGGCACAACCTGCTCGTGCCCGAGAAGTGGGCGGGCGCCGGCCGGCATGAGCTGATGAACCACCTCGCCGACCGGTACGGCGTCGGCAGCATCATCAGCGACCCGGTGACCTACCTCGGACACGGCCTGATCCTCGAGCACACGACGGGCCAGCACTGCCCGCGCGCCGAACAGCTCGCCGCACGTCTGCTGTGCCCGATCCTCCACCCCCGCATCAGCCCCGGCGACGAGGCCGCCATCTGCCACGCCATCCGGCAGGCCACGGCCGACCTCGCCCGTATCCGCCACACCGACTGAGAGGTTCGATCTGTATGTCACAGCTCCAGCGGGAGATCGACGACATCCGCCGCCGGGAGATCTACCTCGCCGACCCCCACCAGCCCAAGGACCCGGACGGGCTGCTCCGTATGGTCTTCCTCATCCCCTTCGGCCACGCCTACAGCCTGATGTGCAACGGGCCGATGAGCCTGTGCGACCTGATCAACCGCAGCGACGACGTCCCGGCCGTCGCCGAGAGGGCCATCCAGTACGACTGCCTCGTCCGCGACGGCAACCGGCTCACCACCCCCGACGGCGAGCCGTACCGCAGCATCGAATCCCCATTGCCCGTCGGCCAGGCTGACGTCCTCGGCATCTCCGTCATCAACAGCGGCGACATGCACAGCGTCTTCCGCCTTCTCGACCTCGCCGGCGTCCCCCGGCGCAGCGCTGACCGTACTCCCGGCGTCCACCCGCTCGTCGTGGGCGGCAACAGCGGCCTGGCCGACCCCGAGCCGCTGGCCGACTACTTCGATGTGATCGCCATCGGTGAGGCCGAACAGTCCCTGCCCGCGCTTCTCCGCATCGTCCACGCCCACCGCGCGCACCCCGATGGCACGTCGCTGCACGAGCAGATCGCCCGGGTGCCTGGCCTGTACGTGCCCTCCCTGTACGAGTGCGACTTCCTGCCCGGCGGCGGCGTCCGGGACATCCGGCCCAAGCGGATCACCGTCCCCGCCGGCGTCCACGCCCAGTACCTCACCGTCAAGGACCTGCACCCCGCCCACTTCTGCTACCCGATCACCGACGGCACCGCCGCCGGCCTGCACCCGGTCCTGGGCTGCCTGCACACCTGCGGCTTCTGCAACCTGGGCCTGCCGGACTTCCGCCAGGCCCCGCTGAAGATGCTCACCGACTACGTGGACCGGCTCGAAGCCCACAAGGTCCGCAAGATCATCATCAGCGCGCCCACCTTCACCCAGTACAAGCACCGGAGCGAGCTGCTGGAGCACATTCGCGCATACGCCAACCGCGCGCAGGCTCAGGGCGAGAAGGTCACCACGATCATCGGCTCCATCCGGGCCGACGAGATCAGCGCCGACTACCTGCGGGCCGTCACCGAACTCGGCGACTTCGGTCACCTGTTCACCGAGCTGAAGCTGTCACAAGCGCGGGGCATCATCACCATCGCACCCGAGTGGGCCGCACCTGATCTCGTCGCCCTGTACGGCAAGACACAAAAGCGCGAGCGGGTGAACAAGGCCATCGACCTGTGCCGGGAGAGCGAGCACGTCAACGCCGTGATGCTGTACTTCATCATCGGGGCACCCGGCGAACGGCCGGAGGACCGGCTGGCCATCGCCGACTACGCGCGCGACGTCCGCCGCCGGCTCGGCCACCGCGACGGAACCGTGATCGTCAAGCTCCACCAGTTCATGCCCAAGCCCGGCACGCTCAGCCAGCGGCTCGCCATGACGGACCCGGACCTCGTCCAGGAGTACGGCGACCAGGTCGCCGCCCGGCTGCGGGAGCAGGTCGGGGAAGAGGAGTTCGAGCAGCACTACCGGGTGGAGCAGTTCGGCGCGAGCCGGATGCACCTCGAGGTCGTGTGTTCCCGCGGGGACCGGCGAGTCGGCCACATGCTGGAAGACCTCTACGACGCCGGGATCGACCTGCACAACCTCACAAAGGATCAGCTCGTCCAGGCGATGGCCAAGCACGACCTCGACTACGACCGGCACCTTCGGCACATCGATGAGCCGGTGCTGCCCTGGCACGTCGTCAACCATGTGCACACCGGTGCCGAGCGAGAGTTCGCGGCCGCGCTCGCCGAGCGGGAAGCACGAGCATGACCAGGCAGTTCCCGCTGCACCCCGGCAAGCACGCCCTGCCCGCGGTGACCGACCCGGCCGAGCACGCCGAGTACGTGCGCGGCCGGTACCCGCAGGCAACGCTCGCCAAGATCGACGGAGCGGTCCTGCTGTACCAGCGGCCCGTGCTGGAAGGGGCGAAGGCCAGCTACCCCAGCCGCCGCCTGAACTGGGTCCGCGGTGAGCTGTTCATGCTGGAGCGCCAAGGCCGTCAGGTCGCCGTCTGCGGCGGCTTCGGCCTCGGCGCTCCGGCGTCGGCCCTGGTCATCGAACAGCTGATCGCCCTCGGTGTCCGCCGCGCGGTCACTGTCGGTACCGCGGCCGCGCTCCATCCCGATCTGTCGCCGGGCCAGCTCGTGGTGTGCGACAACGCGCTGCGGGACGAGGGGGTGTCCCACCACTACCTTCCGCCGGGATCGCACATCAAGCCCTCCCGGGAGCTCACCGAGCACCTCGCCGAGAGTGTGCGCCGGCGGGGCGTGGTGGCGCGGCGCGGTTCGGGCTGGACCACGGATGCTCCGTACCGGGAGACCGGTGAGGAGGTCCGCCGCTACGGCAGGCTCGGTGTCCTGACCGCTGACATGGAGGCCGCCGCCGTCTTCGCGGTCGCCGAGCACCGGGGCATCGACGCGGCCGCCGTCTTCGCGGTCGCTGACTCCCTCGTGGACCGCCGACCACGGCAAAAGCAGCCGGAGACCCGTGCAGCTCTGCACACGGCCATGGAAGCGGCCCTGAGCGCTCTCAATGCCGCCGCCCAGGACCGGGCCGTCCGGCTAAGGTGAGGCGTCCGCAAGGTGACCGGAAGGCGACGGGGCCCACACGCCCGCGTCGGTAGCAAAGGACTCCCACCCTCGTGAGCAGTGGCGCATCCCGGCCGGCCGTCGGGGCCGTGGTCCTGACCATGAACGACCGGCCCGAGGAGTTCCCTCGGGCCATGGCCTCGCTCCTGGCCCAGCAGGGCGTCGAGCTGGACGTCGTCGTGGTCGGCAACGGCTGCGTCCCCGAGCAGGTCCCGCCCGGTGTGCGAACGGTCGAGCTGGCCGAGAACGTCGGCATCCCCGAGGGCCGCAACGTCGGCGCCAAGGACGTCAAGGGCGACTACCTGTTCTTCTTCGACAACGACGCCCACCTCCCGGACACCGATGTGCTCGCCCGGCTCGCCGCCGCGCTCCAGCAAGATGGGAACCTGGCCTACGTCCAGCCCCGCATCAGCGACCCGGACACCGGCGTGACCCAGCGCCGCTGGGTGCCCCGACTGCGGGCCGGCGACCCGGCCCGGCCCGGCATCGTGACCGTCATGGCTGAGGGCGTCGTCATGATCCGCCGGACAGCATTCGACGCCGCCGACGGCTGGCCGGGCCACTTCTTCCTGTTCCACGAGGGCGTCGACCTCGCCTGGCGGCTGTGGGACCACGGCGGCAAGGGCCTGTACCGTCCCGACATCACCGTCCACCACCCGGCGACCGACCCGGCCCGGCACGCCACCTTCTACCGCCTCAACGCCCGCAACCGGGTCTGGCTCGCGCGCCGCAACCTCCCCGCCCCGCTCATCCCGATCAACCTGGCCGCATGGCTCGCCCTCACCTTCTGGCGTGTCCGTGACCGCACCGCCCTGAAGGCCTCATTCAACGGCTTCCGGGAAGGGCTACGCGGCGGCTACGCGACGCGGGCCCCGATGCGCTGGGGAACGGTGGCCCGGCTCACCCGCGCCGGGAGACCGCCGATCTTCTGACGCGCTCCCAACGCACTGCGGCTGCGGTTGATGCCGACGGCTCGGCTGGCTCCCTTGATGCTCACGCCCTCGTTTATCAGTTCGAGGAACCTCTGCTTCACCTCGGAGGGCACCCGTTTGCCGTTCGGGCGCCCCCCCAGCAGTGCTGCTCGTGTCTTTCATCGCCTACCCGGAGGTCGGGTGTTGCGACGTTGATTAGAACTCAAGAGTGCGACAGCGGGGCACGGGGCCAACGTCAGGCCAATCCGCAGCTCGGGCCGCCCGGACCGTCGAACCGCACTGAGCTGAAGAAGTCCTGGTAGGCGGGGAAGAAATTGCCCTTGCCGGTCGGGCCAGCGGAGGTGACAGACGTGCAGCCGGAGTAATTCGCGTCGGACCACAGGTAGATGGTCGAAGGCGTCCGGTTCCAGTCCGACTTGGCTCGGTCGTTCATGCCGAGCGCGGCGAGGTCGGGCGTGCTGCTCCGCAGCGTGATCATGTCGCCGGTTCCGTCGAGCCCCGAGAACATGCAGTAGTACCCAACAGGGCATCGGTCATACCCGTCGACGGCCTGCGCCGGGAAGACCGGTGTCAGACTCAGGGTCGCCACCGCGCCGGCCAGCCCGACAAGAATTCGTTTGGTGCGTTTCATGCTCAGCTCAACGAGCCCTACCGCTTCAGGTCATCGCAGGCTATGGGAGCCTCGCCCGTGCTGGCCGTTCTCGCCAAGCACTGGCACGCTCAGCTCAGCCAGCTCACCGCCACCCACCGCGGCTACCAGGCCTTGGAGGACGCCGGCCTCCATGTGACCACCAAAACCCTGATCAACTGGCTGTCCGACCCCGAGTACAACATCCGCCGCAGCTACCGAGACATCATCCACACCGCCTACGAGAACGCCGCCATCGTCCCCGCCGACCCAATCCCCGACCACGTCAAGACGGGCCAGTTCGAGATCAGCGGCACCGCCAAGACGGGCGACGACGAGCGCGAGCGCGGCAACCGGAGGGCAGCCCCGCTGCGCATCGACGCCAGCAGGGGCAACTGGGATGAGATCGAGGAACTCTGGCTGACTGGCGAGCTCACCGACGACGACTTCGAGGACCACTTCATCGACGACATCATCGTGGCGGACATCGGCGAAGGCACCGACGGGTGGGACCCGGCGCCTCCTACTCCGTAGAGCTCCGGTAGCAGCATGCGGGTGCTCGTGCCCCACCAGTCAACATCCGACCTCCCAGCCGGGCGCGCCGAGGCCTCGCCGGCATACCGGCGAGAACGCCGGCGCCTGGGCCGGCACGGCGGCGAAAAACTCGTCGAGATCCAGGACCTCCACTACGGCGAGGACGAAGACGACGAAGGCAGTGTCGAGTGGAGATCGACTACCTCGACGACCGAGGCCAGACCGGCCGCATCCGCCTCTCCGTCGACGAAACGGTCAGCCGGCGCACGCCCGTCGCAGTCTGACCGAGAGCCTGTGCTGCTCACCACGAACCATGATCGAGAAAGGTGAACCATGAACCCTCGCTCTGCGGCTACCGATCCGCGCGCTCTGGTCCTCGCCCAAAACCGCCAGCGCATCGCGCACGAGACCTACGGTTCCACCGCGAACTGGAACAACCTCAAGCCGGATGAACAGCAGCTCCTGATCGAAGAGGCCGCCACCTGGCTGCGCGCCGCGGTCGAGACCGGCATCGCACCACCCGCCGAACGGCCCACCCGCGACCACTACGCCGTGTACCTCGATGAGCGCGGTTTCCTGTATGGCGAGTACGACGGCGACGACATCTTGCGTCTGCGCTGGGTGAGTGAGCAGGCACAGTCCAAACAGGAGCTGGAGGATGAGGGAGCCAAGTTCCGCCTGATCGGCTGGAGCCAGTGACCTAGGACCTGTCCGAGGGGTCACGTGACAGGCTGGCTGATGAATCGTTCCGTCCGTTGTGGGGCGGGGTGATCTGACAGATGCGGAGTGGGCCCGGCTGGAACCGCACCCGCCGAGGAGCGCAGGCCGAGGCGGGCGGTGGAAAAGCCACCGTGTGGTAATCAACGGCATTCTCTTCCGGCAACGGACCGGCATCCCGTGGCGGGACTTGCCTGTGCGGTTCGGCAAGTGGAAGACGGTGCATGACAGGCATCGCAGGTGGTCGGCGGACGGCACGTGGGACAGAATCTTGCGGGCCGTCCAGGCCGACGCCGATATCGAGGGCCGTCTCGACTGGACGATGGCGGGGGTGGACTCGACGGTCAGCCGGGCGCATCAGCACGCGGCCGGTGCACGAAAGCAGCCTCCGCGGGTCCCCGGTCGGCGTAGTCGGCCCGCTCATCATAGGAACGACGAAGGGCTGGGCCGCTCCCGGGGAGGGCTGACCACGAAGATTCATCTGGTGGGTGAAGGCGGGCGGCGTCCGCTGGCCGTGCTGATCATCCGGGGCAGGCGGGCGACGGACCGCAGATGATCCCGGTGCTGGAGCGCGTCCGCGTGCCGCGCCCGGCTGGCGGGCGTCCTCGCACTCGGCCGGAGCACCTCAGCGCCGACAAGGCGTACAGCTCCCGCCGCAATCGCGGCTATCTGCGACGCCGGCAGATCAGACACACCATCCCCGAGCGCCGCGACCAGCAAGCCCATCGGCAAAACCGCGGCAGCAAGGGCGGGCGGCCCGCCGGCTTCGACCGGGCCCTGTATGTCCGCAGGAACGAGGTCGAGCGCACGATCAACGCCCTCAAGGGCTTCCGCGCCGTGGCCACTCGATTCGACAAACGGGCTTACGTCTTCCACGGAACGGTCACCGTCACCGCGATCCGTCTCTGGCTCCGCTCCTGAGCCTGCTCGCGTACTCCCGATCCGCCCTGGCCTACCGCAGCACGGGGCGGTTGGCGGATGTGTACTCGTCCGCGATACTGAACACGCTCGCGCAGTGTGGGCATTCGGCCTTGCCGAAGAGGTGGGCGATTCCCTCGGCGAGGGCCTCGTGCCCGTCGCGGACGGCAGTCTCGTGCATCCACCGGCCGGTGCCGGAGAGTTCGTCGAAGGACGCCGGACGTAGGCCGCGGCGGTCCATGTCGCCCAGGTTCCAGTCCCGGATCGCTGAATAGCGCCCGTGGTCACCGATGGCGATCGTCACTTCCACGGCGCAGCTGGGGCAGGCCAGGTGGTAGAAGTCATCCGTGAAGTCCCCCAGCACGGCACTCCAGTGGTACTCCTCCCTGGCCGCGAGCGAATCGAGGAACGCCGCGAGGTAGTCGACCTGCCGCGATTGCAGGTGCCGGTCCAACAGCTGGCGGAACTCAGCGATCGCGTCGGCGCAGTTCGCCAGCAGATCATCGCAGCCGTGGTGTCCTGCCGCGCGTCGCAGGATCGTTCCCGCCAGTTCACGCGCTGGTGCGCTCCTGGAGGCAAGACACATCAGGCGCGGCAGGGCGGCAAAGCTGGCGGGGAAGACGAGGTCGTGTTCCAGGACCAGCCGGTATCCCAGCTCCTCCCATGCTTCGGCATTGTCCTCGAGCTCCACCTGTTCCAGAAGCGCGGGGACGCGATCGACATCCCCGTAGCAGTCGTGCATCTGCGTCCAGTTCACCACCTTGGCATTAAAGCGCCTCATGGCAATCGGGGTGGGCGCCCCTGTTCCTGACTCATCGGACAGGCCCTAGTTGTATTGACCTGAAGCGTTGTTAACGCGGCTGATCGGTGGCTGGCCTCCGAGGGCGGTGTGGCAGCGGTGGTGGTTGTAGGTGTGCAGGAAGTCTGCCAGGGCTGCGGTGCGCTCGTCGTTGCTGGTGTAGGGCCGTAGGTAGGCCCATTCGTCGAGAAGGGTGCGGTTGAAGCGTTCGACCTTGCCGTTGGTCTGCGGCCGGTAGATGCGTGTGAGCTTGCCGGTCGCGTCGAGGTCGGCAAGGGCCTGCCGCCAGGCGAAGCTCTTGCGGTAGGGCCAGGCGTTGTCCGTCAGGACCCGTTCGATGCGGTCGATGCCGCAGGTGGCGAAGAAGGCTGCGGCCCGGGTCAGGAAGGCCGCGCAGGTGGCGGCCTTCTCGTCCGGATGGACCTCGCTGTAGGCCAGGCGGCTGTGGTCATCGACGGCGGAGTGGATGTAGTCGAAGCCGGTGGTGCGGCGGCGGTCGGGGCAGGCGGCACGGCCGTGGACGCGCCAGCCTCCGCCGTCGGGGATGCGGCCGAGTTTCTTGACGTCCACGTGGATCAGCTCGCCGGGCCGGCTGCGTTCGTAACGGCGGATGACCTGGCCGGTGGGCCGGTCGAGGAAGGCCAGGCGGTTCAGGCCGTGCCGGACCAGGACCCGATGGACGGTCGAGGCGGGCAGGCCCAGGATCGGGCCGATGCGGGCCGGGCCCAGTTTGCGCTCTTGCCGCAGGCGGCAGACCCGGTCTTCCATCTCTGCCGGAGTGCGGTGCGGTGTCCTGTGGGACCGGCTGGAACGGTCGTGCAGGCCGGCCTTGCCCTCTGCACGCCACCGCCGCAGCCACTTGTGGGCGGTGGGCCGCGAGATGCCCATCTCGGCCGCGACATGCGCGACCGGACGGCCGGAAAGGACACGCTCGACGAGCAGCAGCCTGCCGTGAACGGTCAGCCGGGCATTACGGTGGGACACGAAGACCTCCGTGCGTTGCAGTACTAGTGCGCTGGGTGCTCGCCCCGCGTACGACGTGGCAGGCACGGCGCCTGGCCGCCGACTTCGGTGAGGGGATGGACGCGAAGACCGCGTGGGTGATGGCCCGTCTCGCCCGCTATCCCGACGAATACGACTACGCCATGGCCCACCTGGACCACGAACACCGCACCTCTGACTGAGCGCAGCGCCGGCTCAGACGTCGCCTGCCGGATCACGGGCGGCTGGCGAGGATGTCGTCGATGCGGGAGGCGTGGGTGACCCAGGTCGCGGCGGCGGGCGCTATGAAGCCGAGCACGGTGTGGCTGTCGTCGCGGCGGCCTTCGAGCGGCAGGTGCCAGATTCCCTCGTGGTGCGCGATGCGGTTGCGGAACTTGTGCAGCCGCTTGACCGGTTCTTCCACTGTGTTCAGGGCAGGGTTGGGGCGTAGGGGAAGGCGCCTGCGAGGTCGGGCCACAGGTTGGTCTTGTACTGGCGGGCCAGCAGGAAGCGCCAGAAGCCGAAGCTCAGCTCCGCGATGACCTTCCCGCGTGGGATGGCCACACCACCGCCGCGGCCGGCGCGCTCTTGGGCCTGGGCGATGTCACCGCGGGCCTTGGCGCTGAGGGGAATCTGCCTGTCGATGTACCACTCGGTGGTGCGGCCGCGGCGCTGCTGGCGGGCGACGAGCCGCGCGTCGAGCGCGTTGCGCAGCCGCGCCCGTCCCGGCCGTCGACGACGTCGACCAGGAGCAGGAGCTCGTCCTCGAGGACCTGACGTGGGTAGAGCACATCGTCGAAATTGCGCAGCGCCTGCGATGGGCGCAGGCGACTGCGGGAGCGTGGGCACCTGCCTTACATGGACACGCGCCGGCTGGACAACGCTACGCGGCAGGGTGCGTTGGGGAAGCGGCTGCTGCTCGCTCCGGCTGCTGACAGTACGCGGCCCTGCGGCCTCAGGAGGCGAGGAGGCCGCAGGGCCGGCAAGCCTCCCCAGGCTGATCACCGACCGTACGTCGGGCGGCCCGGCGCGTCCAGCCCACCGGTCACCATCATGGCCGCGAGCATGTGCTTGCTGCGGTGCTGCGTCTACCCGTAGTGGCGCCGTCCTGCTGACTTCGGGGCGCTGCTCTGGGACACGGCGCTGGACCGCCGTGTTCGACGAGAGCCAGGAACCCGAGCCTGATGAGCGCCGGGGATGGCAGCCGATCTGGAAGCGGCCCCGGACGCCGAAGGCGAAGGCGGTGAAGAAGCAGGAACTGCGCAAGCAGCGGCTCCGTTGGTGGCCTCCGACGACAGCTCATACGTGTCGTTCCTCCGGCTGGAAGTCGGAGGGTTCCGGGCGTCCTTCGGCAGGGGCCGCGGCCACCACACCGGTGCCGGTTCGGCCCTCGTCAGCGCTTCCTGAACCTCTTCGTGTTGCGGCCAGCGGAGGTGTTGATGTCTGTGTCGGCGATTGCTTGCCGAAGTACGCCGGGATCTCAGCGGTCCTGCCCTGAGCATCGGTCGGTCCGGCAGGGATCTGCCTACGTTGGGCTGCTGTTATGTGGCAAGGAAGAACGCAAGCAACATCATGGTGATCACGGTAAACCCCGTGAAAGCCTGGTATTTCCGAGGATATTCGTATTCCGCCCTTTTTGTCCCGTTTCGCCACTCTTCGCCGTACTGCAGCAAAAGCTTCCTGTAGGGGAGAAACCCGATCGCCAGACCGGTCCATGTAAACGAGTACAGCACCAGCATCTGACGGGCGTCCCAGTGCTGCGCCTGGGCCTCGCCGAATGCGACCATTCCGGCGCAGCACGCGACGGAGACACCGAGGAACACCAGCGTCGCCGCGCGTACCTTCATCCATCTGTGCACGGCGAAGCAGAGCAGGAAGGTGGAGAAGGCCGCCATGATGAGCAGGTAGGCCCAGGGGAGTCGGGCAAGCATGGTTGGTCCCATCGGTGGTCAGGGGCCGACGGACGGCCCGTCGGCCCCTGAAGTACTGTCGGCTCAGCTGCTCAGAATAGTTCCCCGAGCAGGCCGGTGACGGGCGATATGAGATCGTGCCCGAACTGTGTGATCTTGGTGGCTACCTTTGTGCCGCCGAGGGCTCCGATCCACTTCGACTGTCCGAAGGTGAGAACGCCCAGTGCGGCGCTCGCCACGGAACTCGCGAATTGGGGGCTGTCCAGTCCCCAGCCGATTCCGGTGAAGAGCACGTTCAGGCCCGAGAAGGCCAGCGAGGCGTAGCCGAAGAAGGCCGCGGCTCCTTCTATGAACGGTACGGCGGGCGGGAAGATCAGACCGATGCCGAGCCCCGCGACGCCGAGTCCAGCGGCGGCGAAGCCGGTGCCGATACTCAGCCAGTTGGTGGCGTTGGCGAGTGCCCTGGCATCCTTCTTCCACCATGGAAGGTCGTCGTCCTGGACGGTGTCGTTGTCGGCACTGTCCGCCGGATTCACTCCCTTCTGGGCCGGCCTGCTGGTCGGTGCCCGTGCGCGGCCGGTAGTTGTAGGTGACGAAGCTGCTTCACCTTCAGGCCCTTGGCCTTCAGCGGCAGCGTGTCTCGACGCAGCCGGACGGCTGGATCACCGCCGATGTGACCAACCTGGCCCAGACCCGGACAATCGGGAATCATGTCTGGTCGGGGAGAGCTGCGCCCAGCCCCACACCTGCGGGCCGCCGCCGCACCAGTCGATCATCTCGGTGTCGGCGGCCACATCGATCTCGTGGAGCAGGACGTCGTCACAGCGCAGGTGGGCCGCCATGCCCCATCCCGCCCATCCAACGGGCCCTCAGGCCGCCCCCAACCCGCCGTCAGCCCAACGAGCAGGAACAAGTAGGGCGCGCCCGGGACTGCCCTCAACAGCCGGACACCGCACCACCATCCACTCATAGCCCCGCCCTGTGCGGGACTCCTCCCCTTCCGGCTCATTCCCCAAGATCGAGGACCACCAGCGAACGCCGGAACCGGGACCGGAGCCGAGGCGCCCACCGGACCGCCAACGACCCGAGCTCCGCTCACAGGCGGTGATCGAGTCCGACAGAGCGGCGATCCGGCGCGCGAAGGCCGAGTATCAGTCTGGTGCAGTGACCGGCTCCGAGCGGTCTCGGGATCTCCGCCATCCACTCCCACGCGGCGCCCGGCGCGGCTACCGTGGGGGCATGGCGAAGGAGATCCGCATCAAGGTCGACGACGAGACGTATGAGGAACTGCAGCGTCGCGCCGCAGATGGTCACGAGGACCCAGATCAGTACGCGAGCCGGCGGCTGACCGACGACCTTGCGCGCACCCGGTTCCTTGAGGGCGCGAGGGCCTTCGTCGAGGAGCACGGGCAGGCCTTCGCTGACCGCTTCGGGACCGGCCCGAGCAGTCACGCCGCCTGATGCCGCCCGTTGTGCTCATTGACGAGCGATGGCTGCTTGACACCGCACAGAACCTCGTGCCCGGCGACCCCGACGTCACCGACTACGGCGCGCTGGCTGCCGCCGTCGCCCGCCACCGACACGAGGTCATGGGCACCCTGGTCTACCCGGCCGCGCACCACCGGGCCGCCGCCCTCCTGCACGCCCTCGCACGGATTCCTGCCCTCGAGCACTCGAACGAGCTGTTCGCCGCGCAGGTCGCCTACGCCTACCTCCACGCCAGCGGCATCCAGGTCAAGGTCGGCAGCCAGGAGGCGATCGCGTTGGTCATCGACGCGGCCGAGGGACTCCGCGACGTGCGCCAGGTCGCCGATGCGCTGAAGAACTGGGGCTGATCAGTCCCGGGTGCGTGCGGTGGCGCGCAGGCGGCTCAGCGGCACCCAGTCGAGGACGTCCAGGGCGCGCTGAGCGGCGTCGGACGGCTGGTCGGAGGCCTATGCCTGGGCGAGGACGAGGGTGGCGGCCCACCCCCCGGGTGCCGGTGGTGCAGGTGGCCGCGGAGGCCACGGCGCGGGCGCGGGCCTGTTCGGCGCGGCCCAACGTGAGGTGCGCTTCGGCCTGGTGCAGGGCGAGTTCGGTCAGTGCGACGTCGAGGGTCGGCCGCCTCCCGGTCGCCGCCCTGCTGGGCGTGGGTGGGCAGAAGCGCCCAGACGTGGAACTGCGCACGGACCGGGCCGACGGGGGCCGCGGCCGCGCCGCGCTCGGCGTACAGAGGGCTGGGGTCACGTGCCGGTGTGGCGGACCACCATGCTCTGCGCTACGTAGGCCCCCCCCCCGGCCAGTGCCGTATCGCCGCACCGGTTGGCGTACGACGCTGCGGCGCCCAGGTGGGTGCGCGAACCAGCATGTACGTATGCAACTGCTCCGCCTCAAGCGGTGCTGAGGCGGAGCAGTTGCGATTCTGATCTTGACGGTATGCAGGTCAGCCAACGTTTAGGCGTTGGTGTGGAGGCCGGCCGTGAACGCGGCGAAGTGGCCGGGTGAGAAGAGGAGCGCGGGGCCCTGGGGGTTCTTCGAGTCCCGGA
>NZ_JBVOQE010000029.1:0-14000 GCF_055668065.1 Streptomyces sp. NPDC097129
TAATAGTAAAAAAGCTATCCTTTATTATGGATAGCTTTTTGTATTTAATGAAAAATAACTATTAAAATAAGTGAAAAATAAAACCAAAATTTACAACCCTGATATTACTACGTCGACCAATCGGTGTCAATACTTAAAAGTTATGAATACGGTTATCTATAATGATGAGTTACAAAGTGTTTCAGGACCCACGCGCCAGAGCGCCGTTGCTGGTAAAACGGAACATTTCGGACTGGCAATCCGAGTTTCTACTATTATATATTTTCTTTCCGACCTGCACGTAATTCCTCAATGCGTGCCTTCATTTCGTCAATATCTGTTGCGTTGTTACCCTGCGTACTAACCTCGACCTTATCCGTAAGTAAGCCATGCGCTTGTAATAGCGTTCTAAACATCGCTGCATTTCCGTCCTTAATGATATGATCGGGTATGGACTCCATTACTTCCGGTAACCTGTCGATTGTGCTGCGCATTATCTGGCGTTTAAGCTCTTCGTTAAATGTGTCATCCTTTCGCCAGGCTCGTAACGTCTTATCTGTGATACCGAGTTCTGTTGCAATCTGTTCGTACGTAAGACCACCGCGTTTGGGTAGCGCTAAATATTGGATAGCTGATATTTGTAATTCGCTTAGCTTTTTCACCATAACTTCGTGCTCCTTTCCTAAGTACCGCCTAATTCCCATTAGTAGGAATCGGGCCTTATTTTATTCTTATTTATCGCTAACGCTCTTTTCTTTGCAATAAGATATAAGTAATAAATACTGGCAGCGACTATTTACGTAAGTAAATGGCGCAATCTTTATTATTATTAATTTGTTCTTGTTAATTTGTTCTTATTATATTCCCGCTCGTAGGAATCGATTAATTCCCATTCATAGGAATCGAATGAATCCCACTGGTAGGAATCGGTCTAATTTACGCTCCATCTTTGCGTTCAAATAACGGCATATACATTTTCTTCGTATGCCCATACCACGGAATCTTACGTGTAATCATCACGCCTTCACTAACGAGTATATCGAAAAGGCCTTTTATACGGTCCTTATGAATGCCGGTATCTTCAGCGATTTGTGTTACGTTAGGAAACGCCCATAAATACGCTTGTTGCTCGCTTTGTCCATTTACGTATGCATGAACGTACATATACAGCGTAAGGCAATCACGAGCTTTCTGGCCGTCATATTTCGCTTTTAGTTCCGGCAATAGTTCTCGGTAAATAAAGTGCGGTATCGGTGCATAACCGCCTTGCAACACACGCTCTTTCTGGCGTATAGATTCGAGTTGTTCCTTCGATAGATCCATAGTATCGTCCTCCGTTTATACTGTCGTTAATTTAAAATACCGTCTTGTTTAAGTGGGTTTATTCGCAGCCCATTGCGCTAGTAATTCGCTAAGTCGGTCGGATTGCTGAAACAGCCAAAATTTACGGTGTGTAGTTTCGTGTAGTCCTACGCAAACAAAGCGTTCGCCTGCGTCAATTAGATGCGCTTTAAGTTTCGGCGAATAGCAATAAAAATAATTGTTCATGTAAAAACCTCCGTCAAATTAAAAATAAAAACCAGCCTACCGCAATGTCTCGTTATTGATTAGCCGATGGCCGTGAGATTATAGCGATAAACCAGTTAGTTTGCTATCAGCCAGATATAACTGATCCATTCTAAAGGTAAATGACCGACCCTGGTCCGCATATTTCCGCGTGGCCGGTTCTATTGAGATATCGCTTTAGTCATGCCGTTATACTTAAAATCAATTGCTAAGGAACGGGTTGAAACCAATCTGCAAATTGTGCATTACGACTCTAATTGTCAACTTTTTTTCGTTGCAGAATTCAAGATGAGAGGTTTCATTTTCCCCTTCCCTTATAGATGACGCTATTCCACATGAAACGTACGTTCTTAGATAAACTCTCCCTTTCTAAACATAATAAAATTCATTGGGCCTGTGCGTCCTCTTTTTTTCCAAGCAGTATATTTCGCACTGCACAATGATTTTGATTTCCCACGGTAATCTATGTTGTTAATAAACTCTCTGGACTGAAGCGAAAAACGGAGGTACTCATCGAGATAACATGTTTTTGATTTTCCGTTTGAATAATCTAGGTAAATACGATCGCAAACCGCACACTTTTTCCACCGGTTTTCTCTAATCCATGTAAAATCGCGCCATGTTAAGCCATAATCCGGAGCAATATTCGATAAGATTGCGTCTAGTGTCGCCCGATAATCATTTAAATCCCTTCGCAGATCCTGAAATAGCATTCTAAAGTCTTCTACTCTGCTAAACTGGCAGCCGAATATTAAATAAAAGGAAGCCGTGAGGTCAGCGTAGAAACGGCGCTGATCCTCTGCATCAAGTTCGATAATAACCTTTACAGCAGGCGATTTAGGCATACGTATTCCTCCTACTTATATACTTTCGCATTAACCACACGTGGGCCAAACTTACCTTTATTTGTATCAAAGTCAAACTCGTCTTCATGGAACGAAGTCTTACGGCCACCAATCACGGTTCTCCCTAGTGCATGTCTTTCAAGTTTCTCCTTTGGTAGGTAAGATACGCTCAATTTTTGATCCATACGTCGGTGTTGTTCCTCAGTGTAAAACGGATATTGTTCAATGCTATACTCTTGATATTCTTCATACGGAGGTCCTTCTTTACGTTGTCGTAACGTTTCTTGTGCTTGAACGTCACCTTGTTTCGCTAACCAATTTAAAATATCCGTGTTAATTCGGGGAGGAATCTCATAAACTGCTGCCTCCCCTTTACCAACAGCTTCTAGCCATTCAGTTAGCGAGTAATCTCTAGGCTTATATTTTGGTAATTTTGTAACTTTGTAACCAAGAAACACCGCGGATATCTTTTCAAGGCTTTCTGCTAGATTACTTATTACTTCATGCACTTTTACTTCAAGCAATTTAGCTACTTTTTGGTACTCTAACTGGGCGTAGTAAACTAAAGAAATAGTTTTCCTCTCTAAATCAGTAAATATATCGCTGTCTAACGCTAAGTTGAGATCTGTTATTAACGTTGTGGCGGACTGGTCAAATTTATATTTGCTACGTTCTGTAATCTCAAATATCGAGGCTAAAAGCCGTTCTACTCCGTGAGTGTCTGATAAATAATCATCCTCTAAAACATTATTTCTGCTGTGTATATCTGAACCTGATCCCATAAAATCTCCCCATTCATAATGTTTATATTGAAAAATCAAAGGGAATGGAGTATAATAAAATTGGATTAAAATATTCTCATTCCCAAAATAGCGAATTAATTAACTAGCGTGATGTTGGCGCATCAAGCTTTCAAGCTGAAGGTTCAATTACCCCTTCTTTCACAAGTTTACTTACCAGTTTATCGATTTTTTCAGATACGATTAATGTGACAGATACAGTCTTCCCCGGTCTTACTTGTTTTCGAATAGATTTAAAACAATCCCGGTAAGTTCCTTCTCTTGGTAAAATCCCATCTCTTCTATCATAGATAAGATTTAATCCGCGAAAGACTTCGTATATCTTTCGGGGGCCAATTCCAAAATGTTTCGCAAATTCATTAATACCTATTAGCCCATCTGCATCTACCATATATTGATAAGCTATTAGCTTTGGTTTGTCTTCTTCGATTCTTTGTTCCAATTCCTTTCTTTTTCCCTTTTCGTCCTTTAGATTCGCTAATAAACCAATCATAAAATCCGGATCACTAATTGCTTGCTCAAGTACGTTATCTGTCATATATGAGCCATGTTTTCGAATGGATGGTAGTACATCGCTTGTTATCCATCGCCTAAACTCCTTAGCTTCGGCTCTGCGGCTCCTTAATATTGCGGAATACAATCCACTTTCGGTAATTGCAGTAATGTTAGTTTTATAATTAGAACCACCCTGCATAATCTGCAGGTTGGTTTTTTCATCGTCATCCAACCCCCGAGTCATAGCCGAGGTTTCGCTAAAACCTAAAACATCAGCAACATCCTTTGCAACAAAAAGTACTTCACCCTCAAAAATAATCGTACGAATAGGATTTTCGTTGTAATTAAATAACTTTTGAATTTGCTCCATTTTTTCTCCTCCATAATTTAACTTTTTATTTGATTGATTAGCAGTTTTATAACTATTAATTTCTCATCATCTAAATCGAACTCGGTCATTATTATTCTTTCAAGTCTTTTTGTTACACGACGATCACCTCCTTCGATTCGTGATATAAGCGAATGGCTAACGTTTAACTTTTTTGCAAACTGACTTTTCGAAAGATTATTCGATGTCCTTAAAAACCTTACCAACTCCGAATTCATCCCAACTTCACTCCACTTTTTTGTGATTGTTTTGTGACATTTTAGGTGTCACACAATAATACCCGGCCCAAATCCTAAAAGCGCAACTTTATTGCAAATTTACTGTACTATATCTACTGCGTGGTAATCTGTACATATAGAGTGAATTTTTGATGTTATTTGCACCTTCTAATAGGAGATACATTTTTAAGTGTTATTTCGCACTCATATTTCGAGATTACGCGTCTCACGGATAAAAGCTGTATACCATTTTAATTTACTTTTACCCCCCTATATATTGGATATAACGCAGCTGCCTTCCTAAGTGGACGTTATTCCGCACAAGAAAATTGATTTGTATAATGGATATAATGCATCAAATAGCAAAGGTGGACGTTTATTTAAATAATGTAGCATTCTAGCTTGTAATGAATTTAAATCTGTAAATAAATGTACACAGTTTTGTTACTTTTTGTTATAATACTTAAATAAAATGCAAGGTGGACTTGGTATTGGATAAACAGCAAATGTTAGAATATTACAAAGAAAGTTACTATCATGAGTTTGTGCATAAAGATAGCATTAATGGACGTGTTTCAATTCCTGCGGGGATATTGCCATTGTTAGCTGGGGCAGATATTTTTCTTATAAATAATATTAAGGATTTAGATGACTCATGGTTTGTGTGGGGAACTATTTTAGTTATATTGTTTACTCTAGCTTTATTTTTCGCTCTGTATTATATCTTTCGGACTCTTTATAATCATAAGTACGGCTACACGGCTACACCAAAAGAAATATATGACTATAGAAAATCATTAGAAGGAAAATATGACGAGAGCATCATTGATGCAGAAATGGGTGACTTCCTATCCACGGAATTTGCAAATTATGCCTCCCTTAACAGGAAATCTAATTTATCTAAAGTATTTTACTTAAGAATTGTTTATTATTGGATAGTTGCTGCATTGATCGTAGGATTATTGTGTATTCCTGTTTTTATTTTCGGAAAATCAAATGGCTCAGATATTACAAGAGTCCAAATTACAAATATACCTAATGCTTGGTACTATAACAATTAACAAAATAAGGAGATGATAAGTTGTGAGTAATAACAACAACATTAACCCAACTAATAGTAGTCAAACACCACCTGTAACTGGTAGACCCCCAGGAACAATAATTAATGAAAACTTTACAAAGAATACTGGCAATGACAAAAAATAACTAAGCAAAAAGCTCATCTTAATATTAGATGAGCTTTTTTCCTACAAAATTCTCACGCCCGCCTAGTTGCGCTGAATCAGTTGGCGATGATACCCGGTACAAACTAATCGCCAGTTTAGTCTCCACCGGATGCCACCGTTTATTTAATTGCTCGGCTGCCTAAAGATCGAATTGCCGTACGATCGCCGAGCGGTGTTACGCGCTTGCCAGGCGCAGGATATTGCCGTATCCCTTTTATTTCAATTAAACAACCGCGAACATGTCCATTAATAACGAAGGATTTTCAATTAAGTTTTCGCTGCAGTTATCGTCGTCTAAATCGACTAACATAACGCCTGGTTCGTCTGTCATTACTGCGTTATATACTTCAAATTCACCGTCTACGAACGAAAATACTTTGCCATTAGGAAACAAAATCGCCTCTTGCCTGTCCGAAGAATAAATAGTTCCTTCATACTTGAAATCAACATTTACTTTAATCATTTTAATTTTCTCCCCTATCCCTTTATATTCTTATGAGGTCGCCAGTTCCCTTCTATAGTCAATCTTTACTTTGCGTACCAATATTTGCTATAATTTCTATGCATTGTTTTTTCATTTGCTCGTTGACGTTCCCGCGTCGCCGGGCTTTTTGTTTGCCAATTTTTGTAGTACTTCAATGAAACTTGCATTAGCAAGAAACTCTGCTGTTATTTCAACTATTTCCGTACTCTCTAATCCCACGAAAACACTTGCACATCTAGTGAGGTCAATTACTAATTCCTCTTGTTGGTCGCTAATTTCTTCGTCTAAGACCCTAAAGGCCCACATCCCGTCATCTTTCCAAGATAACACAGTGTTTGGTGCCATTATCTTTACTTTAGATTCATCACCCTCAAACCAAGCATCTTCCGAATCAATAAATACTGCATTGATTTCTTTCATCCGCTTATCACTCCCGTTAAAATTAATGTAAATATACTAGCAGGTACTATCCAATACATTACTTTCCATAGCCAGTGATTTTCATTAAGTAAAAAATTTCGCCACCTCCTTCGAATACTACGGTATATATTTTAAACACTTTAGTATGCATGTCTTACTTTTATAATAAACACTACAGTATGCATTGTCAACACTTATATTGATATTTTTAACACTACAATATATAATTTAAATATCAAGGAGGAGTTCGGATGATTAAAGTGCATTTATCTAAGATTATGGGTGAGCAACGTTTGAACATTGCAGATGTATCTAAGTTAACTGGATTACATCGGAATGGATTAGCAAAGCTATATAACGAGGATACGAAAGGTATTACCTTTGATACTTTGGAAAAGTTGTGTCTAGTTTTAAATTGCAAAATTGAAGACCTTCTCGAAATAGTGCCTGATAAAAACGAAGAAACCTCCGAAAATTAATTGGAGGTCTTTTTCGTTTATAAAGCTTTTGTAATCTCGACTAACAAATCGAGAATAGTCGGCAATAACTGAACAACAACGTAACCTAATCCTGCTTTTTGAATCATACCGAAACCTTTCTCGCTGTTTCCAATCATTATGAATAACCCGCCGCCAAGCATCATCACAAGGCCTATCGGATAACTTAACGCCTGCACTAATTCGATTAGTGGCGAAAAGGCACTGACTACTTTATCCGTAACTACACCACTAACCGCACCAGCAGCCGCAAATGAAACATCGCCAAATGTAAGCGAAAGAGCCGTCACGCCTAACACAACGCCAACTTTTATTACAGGCTTCAAGTCGATTTCCTTTTTCTTTTTAAAGTCTCCGTTCATAAATTCGCTGATTGTACATACTCGTTGTATTTTCTTCGCCATTTCAAAACGCCTCCCTATTTAAGTTCATCCGTTAAATAAACTTCGATTTGCATACCTTCAAACAAAGCCAGTAATTGCTTGCGGCGATACTCGGTTGTTGTTATCCAGATAAACTTCGGCGGCTTTTCGAAATTAGCTATTTCGACTAATCGGCGGTATTTTTTTGCCTTTTCTCGATTAACGCTCATCTTCTGCGTGTTATCTACTTCGCATAGGTAATAGGTTTTGTCGCGAATAAACAATGCATCTGCAACGATGGTTAGGCGACCCTTTATCGTTAATTTAATTTCTTGCTTCCAGCTTGAAGGACACCCTTTTGCGATGTATAACTCATTGCGCATTAAATAATGTTCGATTTGATTCGTTTTCTTCAGAACCTTCGTGGATCCTACTCGGTCTCTTCCGTTTGCATTTAAGTAATAAACGTTTTCCTGCAGGCGGGCAGTATGAAGGTATTCCGCCATCTCACTTAAAACTTTATTCGCGTTTCTTACGCCCCCAAGCCGATGTATCCGTTGTAGTTGACTACGACTAAGATAGTGGAGTTTCTTCAAGCTCAAGAGTATATTTTCCTGACGTAGTTGCTTCATGCTGCTTTTCTGCATTGTTATCCTCCTTACGCGCTTTGAAAGTGATATTCGGATGTATCGTATCGTTGATAAAATCGTTTGAGATGTACGGCGTTTGTACGATTTGCCTTTCATCTGACCAATAGATGGCACGCCCTTGTATTCGCGGTAATTGTTCGGCACCGCCTTCGTCTAAAACTGATCGACTTGCTGCTTCCGTTCTTAATCGGAAGCATAACTGTGCATTTACTGTTTGGCGCACTTGTGAACTTATCGCTTGGTTTGATGGGTATTGCGTGCAATAAACAAGACGAAAGCCAGCACCACGACCACGCCTTGCAATATCTTCGATGATCTCTTGGCATTCTCTTACGTGAACAATGTCGGCAGCTTCATCGATAACTACGAAGTAACGTTCAGGGAATCCGGATTCCGTTACGTCCTCAAAGCCGTTTTGTAGTAAGTATTCAATTCGCTCGTTCATCTTCTTTTGTGCTTCAGTAAGTATCATTAGCGCTTCTAATGGATTCTTCGCTAGTCCTCGCACTTGATCCAACCCTTTAAACCGGTTGAATGCCAAGCCCCCTTTTAAATCGATTAGAAAGAAATTTACGTTTCGTGTTTGTTTCGCAACAAAGGTTGTTATTGCATTCTTCAGAAACACCGTTTTGCCGTATCCTGGTGATCCTGCGACGATTAGGTTATATTCCTTTTCAAAATCATGGAAAACGAGTCCTTTTCGCGATATACCGATGGGAACTTTCCACCCTTTCGTTGATTCTAAAAGAGTTAAGTCGTAATCGAACCGGCTTGTTAATTCCTCCGTGTAAACGCGAAACTTCAATGTGCCATCAAATTCAATTTCAATTTCTTTGCGCAAATTTCGTTTCTTCGTCACGAGTTCCTGCAATTGGCACACGAAGTCTTTTTTCCAGTTAATATTGCGTATATCTGCCGCGGATATATCCAACACTCTTTTCTTCGCGTTCAGACCGTCCTGGAACCGGTCAATTTTCTCACGAAACTGTTTCGCAGATAAGCCATGCGGGAGTTGAAACACATATTCTACGTGGTCCTTATGCGCTCGACGGCGAAGTATCCTCATTTTGGTTCCATCCTTTGCGACAAGTCCAGCGTTCGAGGCGATACGAGATATATTGCGAGAATCATTGCCGCCTAATCCTTGCTGATATAAATACGAACAACCTACAAGACCACCGACTACTACTGACGAAAGAATTTCGAATAACATAGGCGATCACCACCCCTTATATATGAAATATAGTCCCGGAAGAAAGGAAGAATAAAATAGTTTGAAAGAGTTGCGATTAGTGGATTTAAACCGTTCCAGGGCGGATGCTAGGCTAGAATTTTAAAAGGAACAGCGAAAGGAACTGTTAATGGTATAGGATATTTACTGCTGATTGTCCGTTATTCTCAAAAGTTTGAGAAACTTTCGTATAATTTTGGGAAAGTTGGACGAGAATGCTAGTACTATTATCCTTTTAGGAGGTTATTTTGTGTTTTCGTTATTTGGATTTGGAGGAAAAAAGCGTAGCAAACTTGGAAGAATGATAGATCGAAACGGGTATTCTCAAGAAGAATTAAGGGAGGAGTCTGGCGTAAGTAGGAATACTGTAAGTAAGGCATGTAATGATCCAGAGTACGTACCCTCGCCGAATGTAATGAAAAAGCTAATGAAGGCCATTCGAAAGTTAGATCCTGGAGCTAAAGTAGATGATTATTTTGATGTTTGAGGATATCTTCACCTATTTTGGGACAAGTTATATTTAAAACAAACAATAGGTGATTAAATGAAGAAGAGAAGGTCAAAGAAGAAGAACAAAACGTGGTGGAAACAACCGGCCAACCTCATTGTAGGATTCTCTATACTAGTTGCATTTGTAAGTTCAGAAGAAGGACAGCTAATAATAGGATATGCTGTAAACCTACTCATATTTACATTACTGCTGTACTTGCTATATCGCTTTTTGAAAAGAAAGAAGGCATTATTCCAACCTAATTATGATCTAAGTGATGTCGATAAAATGGGAGGATTAGAATTTGAACACTTCCTTGTCCCATTGTTTGAGAAAATAGGTTATAGAACTGAAGTCACTAAGGGATCAGGTGATTACGGAGCCGACCTAATTTTACGTAAAAAACAGAAAAAGTATGTTGTGCAAGCCAAAAGATACAGTAATAGTATCGGAGTGTCTGCGGTTCAAGAAATTGTTGCAGCGATGGGTTATTATAAAGCTAATGGTGCTATGGTTATAACAAATAGTTACTTTACCCCAGCTGCCGAAAACTTAGCCAAAGCAAACAAAGTTCGTTTGATTGATAGGGATGAATTAGGTTATATGATATATAAAGAAAAGAAAGTCCGTAATAAATTCGCGCCTTCTTAATATATCCTTAGTATTTTAATGGGACGGTGTATCATTTGTACGAATATATAATATTTTTCGGGCTCTTGGGGATTTCCTTCTTAGCATTTATTTTGCATAAGCCAGAGAAACCCCCTATTGTTTTACCAAGAGATAAATGCGAAAGCCCTATAGAGAGAAGATTATACGATTCTTTAAGATTTAACGGGTATGATGTAACACCTCAAGTCCGTTGCGGTGCATATCGAATTGATCTTGCACTTATATCCCATAGATTAGCAATTGAGTGTGACGGTAAACAATGGCATTCAACCCCTTCCCAAAAAGCTCACGATCGTAAAAAAGATCGATATCTTCGAAAAAACGGATGGAAGGTTATTAGATTTAGCGGCTCACAAATCAACGGACAAACAGCTAAGGTATTACAAAGAATAAAGAAAGAATTAGGTTAGGTTATTTCCAAGTTATTATTGTTGTGTTTTTGCAACGAACACAATGAAATTCTTCAACGTTTTGAAAAACTATTGTTTGTTTTTTACAGTGCGGACAACTTACTTTTTGCTTACCCATAGCTAAAGCTAAAAATCCCAGCGAACCCACTACCACAAAAAATCCAGGTATTACTCCAATAACGGTTATACATAACAAAACACCCGTCAAAATTCCAAATCCTCCAATACAAAACGCAAAGAATCTTCCTACCCCATTTAAAAATTTCGTCTTTTTCGCTACTTCAATCGAACTAAATTCAACCTGATTGTTTTCATTCATCACCCATCACAACCCTTAAATTATTATTTAAATCTGCTTATTACAGATAAAACCTAAATTATGATTTCACTGAAGTAATCGTTAAACATTTCAGTCACATAGCGCTTTTTAGCCTGGCGTTTTATTACGCCCACAAAGAACGCTAATGGATTACGTAGTTTCTTGCGTTTAGACTTCATTGCGTAGAATGCTTCGATTGCTAATTCCGCCTTAGTTGCAGCCGTAAAATTATATGCGTACGTAGTAGCGTATGCAGCTCGCCAGTACTCCTCGATTGTCTTTAAGTCACTATGATGTGCAGAAACTAAGTCGAAGAATGTTTGCGGAATCCACGCCGGCTTGGCCGTACGTTCTTTAGTATTATTAATAGATTTTGAGTTTAATTGAGGAGCTTCTTCGCTGTGACATTCCGGTGTGACATCGGCAATTTCTACCGGCAATATAATGATTAAATTGCTCGTTTGTCTGCGATCCCCCGTTTCTCTCATTCGTTTATATTGGCGGATAATTCCAAGCGATTCCAGGCGGTTGCATATACGAATAATAGTGCGACGAGACTTGCCGATTAACTCAGCAATAGTTGACTTCGCAAGAAAAGACTCTCCGATAGTCTTGCAAGAGTATTGCGATAATAAATCGAGCACTGCGCGTTCTGATCTGCTGAGTACATTGCGGTGCCTATGCGCACGTACAGTTGCGTTTAGATCTTCGATTGACTTAAACCTATTTTCCTTCATTTCCTTCTCTCCCCGTTAAGAGAGCGCAAAACCCAACATACTTTGTGAAATTAGAGCACAGGTAAATAAGCGTTGATTATCACGCTTTTTTTTGGTAGTATGTAATTAACGAATTCAGAGGGTGTTAGCCGTTGCCGCGGCTGGCGCTCTTTTTTTATTTTTATAGGTAATTTCTTAAACCATTTACAACTTCTTCTTTGTCTAAATGGATATATCGCGTTGTCACGTCTAAACTGCTATGACCAAGAGCCTTAGATATTAATCCGATATTAGCTCCATTCTTTAATAATTTTGTAGCAAATCCCCTTCTTAGTGCATGCGCATTTATGTTTTTTAACCCATATTCTTTTGCGTACATACACAGACGTTTAGTGATATTATTGTTTGTTGGGCTTGTTGATACTTGTCCCCCATTGATTGATATAAATAGGTAACTATTATTCACCTTTTTTTCTTTACGAATCATATCGTTTTGTTTAACAAGTGCAGTAAATAATGTGGCCAATACATCATCAAAAGGTAAATACAACGATTCATGATTTTTAATAATTCCACCATCTATTTTCAATAAATTATTTTCAAAATCTATATGTTTCGTTTCTAATTGAGATAGTGTCCCAATACGTATTCCGGTAATATACATGCAGTAAATTGCTGTTGCATCTCGGAGTTCAATAAATTTAGAAAGATCTAGTAAAGAAAGTAATACCTTAATCTCCTTGTCTGTAGCCCCTTCTTTCACTCGGCTATCTACTTTTATTTTTATATCCGTCCAGAATTTCGTTTCAATCCAACCGTTATTAAAACACCGGCCAAGAAATGCTTTAAAACATTTTAAACGTATTAGTTTCGTTTGATTACTAACGTTCATGGATGATAACCATTCGAATATTCTTTCGGTATTTATTTCTTCGATATATCTTGCATTGGTAATTTTGCAGAAGTGATTAACGTGTAATTCGTAGTCAGACAAGGTTCGCTGCCTTAATCCTACCGCCTTCATTTGGCGCAAAATAACAGCGAGAGCCTTGTCGATTAATAATCCGTCAATAGGTATATTGTTGCGGGATTTCATTTCGGAGAATAAACCGGATAAATCGGTTTCTACATTTAACGATGCTTTCTTTTTCACCATAAAAAAAATACGCCTCCTAATTCGCAAGTTGACCGATTCATTGACCGATACAACTTAACGAATAAGAAGGCGTATTTCTCAACGCTTTAACAACGTTTTTAAGTACGCGCCTTAGAGGATTCGAACCTCTGACCGTACGCTTAGAAGGCGTATGCTCTATCCAGCTGAGCTAAAGGCGCATGATTTTTTTCAGTTATGTATTAATTAAGTAATTATGGCTCCGCAGGTAGGATTCGAACCTACGACCGCTCGGTTAACAGCCGAGTGCTCTACCACTGAGCTACTGCGGAACAATAATATGGTGGGCCTAAATGGACTCGAACCATCGACCTCACGCTTATCAGGCGTGCGCTCTAACCAGCTGAGCTATAGGCCCATATTATTTTGGAGCGGGTGATGAGAATCGAACTCACGACATCAGCTTGGAAGGCTGAGGTTTTACCATTAAACTACACCCGCGTTATTTAGAGAGGGATTTTTGATATATACCAGTCTTCCCTCTATGACTGGGCTAGCTGGATTCGAACCAACGAGTGACGGAGTCAAAGTCCGTTGCCTTACCGCTTGGCTATAGCCCAATGAAAAAATATGGGGCGACTGATGGGAATCGAACCCACGAATGTCGGAGCCACAATCCGATGCGTTAACCACTTCGCCACAACCGCCAAGGTTATAAATGTAATGGTGGAGGGGGACGGATTCGAACCGCCGAACCCGAAGGAGCGGATTTACAGTCCGCCGCGTTTAGCCACTTCGCTACCCCTCCGACATAAAATGAAACATACTGTTATTTTTTTGTAAAAAATGGCGGTCCGGACGGGACTCGAACCCGCGACCTCCTGCGTGACAGGCAGGCATTCTAACCAGCTGAACTACCGGACCAGATTGCGGGGACAGGATTTGAACCTGCGACCTTCGGGTTATGAGCCCGACGAGCTACCAGACTGCTCCACCCCGCGATAATAATATTTAAATTGAGTTAAATGGAGGAGGAAAGGGGATTCGAACCCCTGCGCGGTTTGACCCGCCTGTCGGTTTTCAAGACCGATCCCTTCAGCCGGACTTGGGTATTCCTC
>NZ_JBVOQE010000030.1:0-11005 GCF_055668065.1 Streptomyces sp. NPDC097129
CGCTTCTTCCGGGGCATGGGTGACACCGTGTCCGTGAAGGACATCACCGGCGCGGAGATCGCCAAGGACCGCGACGCGTTCGCCGGCCGCATCGCGGAAGAACTGGACTACGACAACGCGGACGACGCGGACACCGCCTGGGTGTCACGTTCGATCACCGTCCCCGAGGCCACCGAACTGGCCCACCGCGACCGCGACGACGGCCTCGACCCGCTGCGCGCCTGGCGTGTCACCGAGCCGGACGAGATCGCCTACACGAAGTCGTCGGGCAGCAACAGCGACGACACCCGCACCGAGCGGATCGTCAAGACCCATACCACCTACGAGCCGACCTACGGCCTGCCCATTCAGGTGGAATCGCTGGGTGACACCGGCAAGACCGGCGACGAGTCCTGCACCAAGTCCGAGTACATCCACAACACCGCCAAGAACATCATCGGGCTGACCAAGCAGGTGCTGGTCTCCCCGACGACTTGTGCGGCAGCCGACTTCACGGATCTGTCGACACTCAGTGGTACTCGCACGGCTTACGACGGCCAGGGCTACGGCGTCGCGCTCGCGGACACCACCAAGGGTGAGGCGTCCGAGTCCTGGTCGATCAACGGTGACGGCACCGGCTGGCAGTCGGACGGCACCACCGAGTTCGACGCCATTGGCCGCGTCACCCGTACCACGGACGAGGACCACAAGACCTCGGGCCTGATCACCTATGAGCCGGCCACCGGCCAGGTGTTCAAGGTGACCGAGACCAACGCCGTCGGTCACTCCGAGAGCCGTGAGATCGAACCGGGCCGCGGCACCACGACGAAGACGACCGACGCCAACGGCCATGTCACTCAGGCCGAGTTCGACCCGCTGGGCCGGCTCGAAAAGGCCTGGGCCGCGGACCGCGCCCCCTCCGACGCCGCGGTGCCGGACTTCCGCGCCGTCTACACCGTCCCCGAGTACAAGGAGGGCGAGGACCGCAAGCCGTCCTACGTCACCACCTACACGCGCGGCTACAACGACAAGATCGACACCTCCGTCACGCTCTACGACGGTCTCGGTCGCGAGCGGCAGCAGCAGGAGCAGGCGGACGGCGGCGGCTGGCTGATCACCGACACGCTGTACAACAGCTCCGGTGAGGTCTGGCAGACCAACAACGCCTACCTGACCTACGAGTCCACGCCCGGCGAGCTCTTCTCCCCGGAAGCCGACACGCAGGTCCCCAACATCACCCGCTACACCTACGACGGCTCCGGCCGCGTGCTCCAGGAAACCCCGGTCCTCAAGGTCGCGGATCCGCTGACCAACGAGACCGTCTCCAAGGAGGTCCCGGAACGGGCCACCAAGTACGAGTACGGCCTGGACTGGTCCAAGGTCGACAACCCGCAGGGCACCTCCGACTACCGCGTCTACACCGACGCCCTCGGCCGGACCCAGCGGGTGGACACCTTCAACCCGGACGCGCCCGGCGGCTTCACGTCGATGCGCTACGAGTACGACACCCGCGGCCAGGCGGTGAAGGCGACCAACTCCGCCGATCCGACGCACCCGTGGACGTGGACGTACGACCACCGCGGCCGTCAGGAGACCGCCACCGACCCCGACACGGGCACTACGCGGAACACCTACGACAACCACGACCGCGTACTCACCACCACCAACGTCCGCGGCGTCACGATCTGGAACGGCTACGACCAGCTGTCCCGGCCGACCGAACAGCGCCTGAACAACGCCTCCGGTACCCTGCTCGCCAACCTCACCTACGACCTGGCGCCGGGCGGTAAGGGCATGCCCTACACCGCCACCCGCTACACCGACGGTGAGGCCTACACCCAGCAGGTCAACGGCTACACCAAGGACTACCAGCCGACCTCGACCACGCTGACCCTTCCCACCACCCTGGCTTCCACCTGGGGCCTGGACTCCGCCTACACCTACTCCTACAAGTACGCCGACAACGGCATGCTCGAGGAGTCCACCCTTCCCAAGATCGGCAAGTTCGACTCGGAGAAGCTGGTCGTCCGCTACAACGAGGACGGCAAGCCACTCTCGATCTCCGGCAAGGACTGGTACGGCGCCGAGACCGTCTACGACCCCTACGGCCAGGTGCTGCGCTCCACGCTCGGCGCCCAGCCCTACCGGGTGTGGACGCAGTCGACGTACGACGAGTCCAGCGGTGAGCTCAAGGACCAGCAGATCTACCGCGAGCAGACCGGTGACCAGTCCGTGGTGCCCGGCAACCTCGTCTCCAAGCGGTCGTACACCTACGACCCGTCCGGCAACGTCACCTCCATCCAGGAGGGGGCCACCGGCATCGACGAGCGCCAGTGCTTCGCCTACAACCCGCTCGGCGAGCTGAAGACAGCCTGGACGTCCAAGGACCAGTCCACCTGCACGGCTCCGAAGAACACCGACGGCACGCTGAACGTCGCGGCCGGCAAGGACAACTCCGGCTACTGGCAGGAGTACGAGTACGACCTGCTCGGCAACCGCACCAAGCTCACCGAGAAGGACCTCACCGGCAACACCGCCAAGGACGCCACCAGCACGTACGCCTATGGCAAGGCCGACGGCACCCAGCCGCACACGCTGACCAAGGTGTCCAAGACCTACACCACCCCGCAGGGTGCGCAGGTCAAGGCCGAGGCGGAGCGTCTGTACGAGCTCACCGGCGAGACCAAGACCGTCACCTCGCTCCAGAACGGCGACAAGCAGTCCCTGTCGTGGACGTACGACGGCAAGATCGACCGGATCACCGGTGCGGGCTCCGGCGGCAAGACCCCCTACGTGGGCCTCGCCGACAAGTGCCTGGACCTCAGGAGCGGTCTCGCGGTCGCCGGTACGGCGATCCAGCTGTACGGCTGCAACGCCACGATCGCGCAGAGCTGGCGCTTCAGCCCCACCCCGGGTGGGACCAACCCTGACCAGGGCACGCTGAACGCTTATGACAAGTGGTGCGTCCAGCCCGTCGGCAACACCGCCGGATCGGCTGTTCAGCTGCAGAAGTGTGACGGCTCGGCCGGCCAGGAGCTCAAGCGCAACGCCTCCGGCCAGCTCACCCACGTCGCATCCGGGCTCTGCCTGTCGGTCCAGGGCGCCAACTCGGCGAACTCGACCCCCATCGTGCTCGCCACCTGCGACAGCACCAAGGCCGAGCAGCTGTGGGCGCCGCAGAACGACACCCGCTACATCTACGGACCCGACGGCTCGCGTTTGCTGACCATCAAGGGCAAGCAGGCCACCCTGACTCTGGGTGAGGGGGAGGTCACCGTCCAGAAGGGCGGGATCCTGGTTCAGACACAGCGCACGTATGACGCCCCAGGGGGCGCGGTCATGCGCTACGCCTACGGCACCGGCGGAGACAAGCTGGTCGCCGTCACCGCCGACCACCAGGGCAGCACCTATGCCGAGGTCGCCCTCGACGGCGGCATGTCGGTACGGATCCGCAAGCAGGACCCGTTCGGCAACCAGCGCGGCGCCGATACCGCCGGCGTCAATCAGCAGACGCACACCGGGTTCCTCGGTGGGCCGGTGGACGACGGATCCGGTTTCGTCCAGCTGGGCGCGCGTCTGTACGACCCGGTGGTGGGACGCTTCCTGTCCGCCGATCCGGTGCTGGACCTGAACGATGTCCTGCAGTCCAACGGGTACGAGTACGCGCACAACAACCCGGTCACGTTCTCCGACCCCACGGGCGAGTCCATCGTGCTGACCGCCTCCGAGCGGGCCGCGGCCCTCGCGGGCGCGGGCCTGTCCGCGGCGCAGGTCGCGCAGGCGCAGGCGATGCAGGGCAAGTCCCTCACCTCGGTCATCCTGGCCGTGGCGTGGGAGACGCTGAAGGACTTCATCGGCATCAACGACGCCATGGCGTGCTTCGGCGGTGACATGTGGTCCTGCATCAGCATCGCGGTCGACGCCATCCCGTGGTCCAAGCTCGGCAAGATCCCGTCCGTCATCAAGGCCGTCAAGCGCACCATCAAGGCCGTCGAGTCCTTCAAGGCGGCCAAGAAGGCGGCCGAGATCGTCCTCAAGGCGGCCAAGGCCGCAGAAGCCGCGGCGCTGAGAGCGAAGAAACTGGCGATCGAGCGAGCCAAGAAGCTCGCTGCGCAACGAGCGAAGAAGAGAGCGGCCGAAGCAGCCAAGAGAACCGCCGACAAGGCGGCGGATGCGGCCAAGAAAACGGGTAACCGCGTCCAGAAGCGAGCCCAGGCCAAGGCAGCCCCCAAGGTGTCCTCCCACACCCGCGGCGGTGGCGGAGGTGGCAGCGGTGGCCACAAGGGCGGCGGCGGAGGCAGCTCCAAGCCCGGCGGCAAGTCGGGCGGTTCCTCCAAGAGCAATGGAGGGTCCAGCGGCAGCGGCGGCTCGGGCAAGGCCGACGGAGGCGGCAGCAGCCCCGGCTGCAACAGCTTCATCCCCGGCACCAAGGTTCTGATGGCCGACGGCTCCACCAAGTCCATCGAAAAGGTCAAGACCGGCGACAAGGTCGCTTCGACCGACCCGAAGACCGGCGAGACCCGGATCGAGACGGTCACGGCCGAGATCAAGGGCGAGGGCCTGAAGCACCTGGTCAAGGTCACGGTCGACGTCGACGGGAAGAAGGGCGGCAAGACGGCCCAGGTCACCGCGACCGACGGCCACCCCTTCTGGATCCCCGAACTGCACGCCTGGATCAAGGCCACCGACCTGCACGCCGGCCAGTGGCTCCAGACCAGCGCGGGCACGTACGTACAGATCACCGCGGTGGAGCGCCGGACGGCCCTCGGGGCCACCGTCCACAACCTCACCATCGGTGACATCCACACGTACTACGTGGTGGCCGGACCGGCGGCGCTCCTCGTCCACAACGACTCCTGCCCGAAGCGCAGTGGCGACGACGACGGCGGCGGCAACTGGACGCCCGACGAGAACTACTCGCCGCAGCAGGTCCAGGCGCGCAGCGACGCGAACGAGGCCTACTACTCGGTCCATCCGGACACCCACGAGCTCGTGAACATGGTGGACGCCAACCCCAACATGTCCCCGCGGCTCAAGCCGGACGGCAGCGTCGACCGGTTCGAGGGGAATAACCTCAGCGGACCGGCCAGAAGGTTCTGGGGTTCCTGGATCGGCTCCCCGATCTACTGGAACGGTCGGCCGGGAAGCCAGATCCGCATCATGATCAACCAGACAACTGGCGAGATCGCCCACTTCCCCCTGACGAGGCAGGGCGTCCACAACTACGGATCGCCGAGTCTCTACATTTGGTAGCGGTTCAAAAATGGAGTACTGCGCGGCACCCCTCGCGGGGGGTGCCGCGCAGTACTTCTTCCAGAAAGGCTGAAGTGATGGACCAGGCTGAGCGACTCGCCCTCGGCGGACTCCTCTTCCTGGGGCTGGTTCCCGCGGACCGGCCCCTCATCCCGCCGACGCTCGCCACGCTTGCTCCGGGATATCCGCCGGCGTCCGGCACATGGCCGAGGGCGGTCGTCGACAGGGCAACGCCACACTTCATCAGCACGGCCAACGAGAGTTGGTTCACCCTCTCCCGGGACGGAGGACTGTTCGACGACGACCAGGAATTCCTGGTCGCCGCCGAGGTCCACGAGGGCGAGAACGACTGGTGGTGGGCGCGCGTCAGACTGGCCGCATCCTGGGACATCATGGGCGCGGGCTCCGCCGCCGCACTCGGCCGCGGAGCCGGTATGCCGGAATTCGTCATGCTGTCAACGGCCGGGGACACCATCGTCTGCGGCACGGCGGACGAGGCATCGATCGGCACTGTCCTGGTGAGCGGCTTCAGAAACCTCACCGGCCTGCGCGACCTCGGTGACTGGAAGGCAGGCTGGGCAGGAACGCCGCAGCATGAGAGGGCGGCGGCCCGGCGGTGGCTTGATTCCATCAGCTCCTGAAGACCTGGCTGTTCAACGTTCTGCCGCAGCAGCAAGCCCCGCCAGACACTGTCTGGCGGGGCTTGTTGTGCGGGTTCCGCAGATCTCAGAGCCGCTCAGGCGTCCCGATCCCCAGCAGGGCCATCCCCTGGTGCAGGGTCTTCGCCGTCACGTCGCACAGGAACAGGCGGTTCTGAACCTGCTCCGGCGTCTCGGCCTTCAGGACCGGGCATTTGTCGTAGAACGTCGTGTACAGCGACGCCAGCTGGTACAGGTACGCCGTCATCTTGTGCGGGGCGTACTCGCTCGCCGCCTCCGCGACGACCTCCGCGAACGCGTCCACGTGCAGGCCCAGCGCGCGCTCCGCCTCGTGCAGGCCCAGCTCCGGGTGGGCCGCCGGGCGGACCTCGCCGGCCTTGCGCAGGATGGACTGGATACGGGCGTAGGCGTACTGGAGGTAGACGCTGGTGTCGCCGTTCAGCGAGACCATCTGGTCCAGGTCGAACTTGTAGTCACGGTTCGCCGACGTCGACAGGTCCGCGTACTTCACCGCGCCGATGCCCACCTGGGCGCCCCGCTCGGCGATCTCCTCCTCGGACAGGTCCTGCGCCTTCTCCCGGACGACCGCCGACGCGCGGTCGATCGCCTCGTCGAGGAGGTCGACCAGGCGGACCGTCTCGCCCTCACGCGTCTTGAACGGCTTGCCGTCCTTGCCGAGCACCGTCCCGAAGGCCAGCTGGTGCGCCTTCACGTCGTCGTTGAGCCAGCCGGCCCTGCGCGCGGTCTCGAAGACCATCTTGAAGTGCAGGGACTGGCGGGCGTCGACGACGTAGAGGAGCGTGTTCGCCTTCAGGTTGAAGACGCGGTCGCGGATCGCGGAGAGGTCGGTGGCCGCGTAGCCGTAGCCGCCGTCCGACTTCTGCACGATCAGCGGGACCGGGTTGCCGTCCGGGCCCTTGATGTCGTCGAAGAAGACGCACAGGGCGCCCTCGCTGCGGACCGCCACGCCGGACTCCTCCAGGAGGCGGCAGGTCTCCGCGAGCATGTCGTTGTAGCCGGACTCGCCGACGATGTCGGGGTCGCGGACCTCCATGTCCAGCTTCTCGAAGACGGAGAAGAAGTAGATCTTCGACTCGTCCACGAACTTCTGCCACATGGCGAGCGTGTGCGGGTCACCGGCCTGCAGGTCCACCACCCGGCGGCGGGCGCGCGTCTTGAACTCCTCGTCGGAGTCGAACTTGCGGCGCGCGGCCTTGTACAGGCGGTCCAGGTTGGACATCGCCTCCTCGCCGGACACCTCGGCGCCGGAGTGGTCCAGCTCGTGCGGGTGCTCGTCCAGGTACTGGATGAGCATGCCGAACTGGGTGCCCCAGTCGCCGATGTGGTGCCGGCGCACCACGTTCTCGCCGGTGAACTCCAGCAGCTGCACCACCGAGTCACCGATCACCGCGGAACGCAGGTGACCGACGTGCATCTCCTTCGCCACGTTCGGCTGCGCGTAGTCGACGACCGTGGTGCCCGGCTGCTCCGCGCGCGGCACGCCCAGCCGGCCGTCGGTGTCCGCGGCGCGCGCGGCCAGGTTCTCGGTGATCGCCCGGTCGGTGATCGTGACGTTGAGGAAGCCGGGGCCGGAGACCTCGATGTCCTGGATCAGGTCACCGGTGGTCACCTGCGCGACGACCTGCGTGGCCAGCTCCCGCGGGTTGGCCTTGGCCTTCTTCGCCAGCGCGAGGATGCCGTTGGCCTGGTAGTCCGCCCGGTCGCTTCGTCGCAGCAGCGGGTCCGCGCCGGCGGCCTCGGGAAGGGCAGCCGACAGCGCGGACGCGAGGCGCTGGTGGACGGAAGCGGTGAGGGACGTGACCGAGGCCATAGGAATGGGTGCCGTTCTCCTCGTGGGGTTCGTGGACACGGCCAGTATCCCATGGGGGGTAAAACCGTTTTCCGAACGCGCGGGTCATGGCGCGGGCCGGCCGGGCGCGGCGGCGCCGCCCTCACCGTGGGCGCCATGGGACTGGGAGCGAGCGCCGCCTGCGCCCCCGGTTGCCGTTGCGGCCAGCAGTGCCGGCGCGGCCGCGTACGCACCCCACCTCCGCTGCATCGGTTCAGCCGTCCCTACGGCGGGTCCGCCGGGCCGTCGCGAGCGTGCCGCCCGCCACGGCGAGCGCCGCGGCCGTGGCCCCGACGGCGGTGAGATCGCCGGCGCCGGTCGCGGCGAGCTGTCCGCCGCCCCCCTGCGGGGTCACGTCGGTGGCCGTACCGGTGGCGGGAGCCGGCGCTGAGGAGGTGGGCGTCGGCCGCGGGGTCGGCTTCACCGAGGGCGAGGGCGACGGCGAGGGCGACGGCGACGGCGACGGCGAGGGCGCAGGCCGGTACGCCGAGCAGTTGGACCATCCGGTGCCGGGAACGGTTGTGCCAAGGATGGGAGAAGTCGTTTTCCGGGTTGGGGCCGCGCCTGGGACAATGGGGGCGCGCGGCCGTGCGACCGTACCGGCCGCCGGCTTGAGAACTCCGTCCGAGAACTTCAGAGAAGTCTGAGAACTCCAGAAAAAGAGGACGTGCCGATCGTGGCTCAGAGCACCGAGACCACCGACTGGGTCTCCCGTTTCGCGGATGAGGTCATCGAGGAGTCGGAGCGTCGGGCCCCGGGCAAACCGGTCGTCGTCGCCTCCGGCCTCTCCCCCTCCGGACCCATCCACCTGGGCAACCTGCGCGAGGTCATGACCCCGCACCTGGTCGCCGACGAGATCCGCCGCCGCGGGTACCAGGTGCGCCACCTGATCTCCTGGGACGACTACGACCGCTACCGCAAGGTGCCCGCCGGCATCGACGGCATCGACGAGTCGTGGGCCGAGCACATCGGCAAGCCGCTGACCTCCGTGCCCGCCCCGAAGGGCTCGCCGCACCCGAACTGGGCCGAGCACTTCAAGGCGGCCATGATCGAGTCGCTGGCCGAGCTCGGCGTCGAGTTCGACGGGATCAGCCAGACCCAGCAGTACACGACCGGCGTGTACCGCGAGCAGATCCTGCACGCCATGAAGCACCGGCAGGACATCGACGCGGTCCTCGCCCAGTACCGCACCAAGCCCAAGCCGGCCGACCAGAAGAAGCAGCAGGCGCAGCAGAAGCCCCTCGACGAGGCCGAGCTGGAGGCCGCGGAGGGCTCCGGCGCCGCCGAGGAGGACGACGGCTCCTCCGGCTCCGCCGGGTACTTCCCGTACAAGCCGTACTGCGGCAACTGCGAGAAGGACCTCACCACCGTCACCGCCTACGACGACGACTCCACCGAGCTGACGTACTCCTGCACGGCGTGCGCCTTCTCCGAGACCGTCCGGCTCAGCGAGTTCAACCGCGGCAAGCTGGTCTGGAAGGTCGACTGGCCGATGCGCTGGGCCTACGAAGGCGTGATCTTCGAGCCGAGCGGCGTCGACCACTCCTCGCCCGGCTCGTCGTTCCAGGTCGGCGGGCAGATCGTCGGGATCTTCGGCGGCAAGCAGCCCATCGGCCCCATGTACGCCTTCGTCGGCATCTCCGGCATGGCGAAGATGTCGTCCTCGCGCGGTGGCGTGCCCACTCCGGCGGACGCGCTGAAGATCATGGAGCCGCAGCTCCTGCGCTGGCTGTACGCCCGCCGCCGGCCCAACCAGTCCTTCAAGATCGCCTTCGACCAGGAGATCCAGCGGCTCTACGACGAGTGGGACCGCCTCGACGCCAAGGTCGCCGACGGCTCGGCCCTCCCGGCCGACATCGCCGCGCACTCCCGCGCCGTGCGCACCGCCGCCGGTGAGCTGCCCAGGACGGCCCGCCCGCTGCCGTACCGCACGCTGGCCTCCGTCGCCGACATCACCGCCGGCCACGAGGACCAGGCGCTGCGCATCCTCAGCGAGCTGGACCCCTCCAGCCCGCTGGCCTCCCTGGACGAGGCGCGGCCCCGGTACGACAAGGCCGAGGCGTGGATCAACACCCACGTCCCCGCCGACCAGCGCACCATCGTGCGCGACGAGCCCGACACCGAGCTGCTGAAGTCCCTCGACGACGCCGGCCGCGAGTCCCTGCGGCTGCTGCTCGACGGACTCGCCGAGCACTGGTCGCTCGACGGACTGACCCACCTCGTCTACGGCGTGCCCAAGGTCCAGGCCGGGTTCTCCGCGGACGCCACGCCCAAGGAGCTGCCGCCGGAGATCAAGACCGCCCAGCGGTCGTTCTTCGCGCTGCTCTACCACCTGCTCGTGGGCCGTGACACGGGCCCGCGTCTGCCCACGCTGCTGCTCGCGGTGGGCCAGGAGCGGGTACGGCGCCTGCTCGGCGCGTGAGCGCTGAGCAGTGAGCAGTGAGGAGTAAGGGGTAGCGGCAAGCGGTACGGAGAAGGGGCCCTCCACATGGAGGGCCCCTTGCCCGTTCTCACGCTGCTTCCCGCCGCCTACGCGATGTGCTCGTCCTGGAGTTCCGCCGAGTGCCGGCCGGCGAAGCGGTGGACCATCCGTTCGGCCTCGCCCTTGGGGAGCGTCCTGCCGAACGTCGCCTCCACGTCCCCCCGGAACTGGGCGGCCGTCGGGTAGCTGCCGTCGATCGACTTGCGGAAGACCAGGTAGAAGTCCTCCTCGGTCGGCTCCGGCTCCGGGCTGCCGCCGCCCTCGCCCAGCTCGCGGGTGCGGTTCGGGCCGACCGGGATGGGGAAGCTGCCGGTCTCCTCCGCGGAGGAAGCGTCGGCGGGGGGCTCCTCCTGGTACTGGTCCTGGTACTGCTCGGCCTCCTGCTGCTCGGCGTACCACTGGGCGTACTGCTCGGCCGGGTCGTAGTCGGGGTCGTAGCCGCCCTGGTACTCGATCTCGCGAGGATTGCGGAACCAGGGGCTCTGGTCGGCTTCGTCGGCGTGCTGCCCGGCGTCGTCGCCGGCTGCGTCGTCGCCGGCCGGCTCGGAGCGCTGCTCACTGTGCTGAGCCGCCTTCGGCGGGACGGACGCCGCCGCGGCGGTACGACTGCCCGCCGCCACCGGCGTGGGCTCGGCCGCGGGCGCCGCGCCGAGCTCCGGCTTCGGGGCCGCCGGTATCAGCGCCGGCTCGATGCCCGCTGCCGCGAGGCCGGCCGGGGCGGTCTCCGAGAGGGGGACGCCGTAGCGGGCGAGGCGCAGCGGCATCAGGGATTCCACCGGGGCC
>NZ_JBVOQE010000031.1:0-9943 GCF_055668065.1 Streptomyces sp. NPDC097129
ACCCGCTGGAACAGTTCCCACAACTCGTCCGGCACCAGCCGTTCAACGATCCCCACCACAACCGGCAGCCTACTCAGCCAAATGAGATGACGTCTTAGCCGCGTGCGCGTGAGCGCGGGCCGCCGTCCTGCCTAGCTGCGGGCAGTCGTGCCGCTGGGGCGGCACGGGTGGGCGCTGGGGGTACCCCCTGCTCGAAGAGCTTGGGGGAGGCGCCCCGTCAGCGCCGGGCTGCGCAGCCACCCCCGGCCAGCTACGACGCCGGGCTGTCGTCATCGCCGGGCGCGCAGGCGGAACCCCGACACCGAATGCCGGGCGCAGGCCCATCGCGGGCGCCCTAATGCCGGGTGCAGGGCCGCCTCGGGCACCTCAACGTCCGGCGTGGCGCCGACACAAGGGGACCGTGCGGTACAGAATCCGCGGACGGTCAGTGACCCCCGGCGGGCACCGGGTGCGTGCGCTGCTCACCGGGATCGCCCTCTGCCCCTCCCTCGTCACCGCACCCGGCACCCTGGTCGATGAGGTCTGGGCGGACGCCCCGCCGCCCTGCAGGCCCTTGTCGGGCGTCTGCGCCGCGCCCTCCGCAAGGACGCCGTCGCGACGACGGGGTCGTCCGCCGTGCCCGTGAGCTGTGGCGGGCGGCGCCTACGGAGATCGGCCAGGGCATGCCGCCTCCGCAGTTCCTCGCCATGCTGCGAGCGGTCGGCGCCCTGATCACGGCCGGCGAGTCCGGCCCGGAGCACGGCCTGCCGATGCTCGCGGAGGCACTGTGGGAGGCCGTGGCGACGCGCTGTTCGGAGGGGGTCACGTCGTCGCTGGTCGACATGGCCGCCGATCTGCTGGAGCGGCTGGACGACCTGCCGCGTGCCGTGCGGCTGCTGGCCGCCTCCGACGCTGGCGCGACGGCCGTCCGCGCCCTCACCGTCGGCGGCGCACTGGAGGAGCTGGAGGCCGCCGTCGGCGACCAGCCGGCGGGGGCCCGCTCTACCCGCAGCTGAACTTCGACTCGGCCCAGTCCGCGACCGCCAGGCTGTCGAAGGGGCTGTGCGGTTCGACGACCAGGGTCACGGTGCTGCGGCCGGTCAGGTCCACGTGCACGGGTACGGCGGGCTCGCCGCCCTTGATCCTGCCGGACCGCCACAGCCGCACCCCGTCGGCGTAGACGGAGAAGGAGACCTTGCCGAGCTTCAGGGTCATGTCGTCGACGCCGACGAGGGCGTCGTAGGCGGTGCAGGGGCGGTTGAGGTCGATGGTGACGGAGGAGTCGCCGTGCACGCTCACCCCGCGGTCGTACCGCTTGCCGCCGATCGACAGGTCCTGGCGCTGCCACACCCAGCTGCTCGCGGCGAGCCGCATCTCGGGCGCGGTGCCGTCACCGGCGATGTCGTACGACAGCTCGTTCCACTCGTAGACGGCCGGGACCGGGGCCGGTGGGGGAGGCGGGGCCGGTGTCGGGGTGGGGGTCGGCGTCGGGGTCGGCCTGGGCCGCGGCGTGGGCTTCGGCTTCGGCTTGGGTGTCGGTGGCGGGGTGGGGGCCGGTGTCGGCGTGGGGGCCGGTTCGGCGATCGCCGGTTTCGGGGCGGGCCTGGGCGGGGGAGGCGGGGCCGGGGTGGGCGGCTGCGGCCGTACGACGGGTGCGGACAGGGGCGGCGCCGCGGCGGGTTTCCGGGCGGGGCTGTCGTTGCCGACGAGGGCGAGTGCCACCGCCGCGGCGGCGACCGCCACCACACCGGCGGCGATACCGGCCTTCACCGGCGCACCCAGTCCCTCGGAGGCCGCCGCGCCGCCGGCCGACCCGGAGGAGCCGCCGCTCGCCGCCGCGGCCGCGCCCGCGGCGCCCGCCGCACCCGCTCCGGCGCCCCCGGCGACAAGTCCGAGCGCCTTGGCGTAGCCGGCGGCGCCGAACCAGCCGATGACGGCGACCGGGACCACGGCGGGGATGCTGCTGGCGACTTCCTCGATCTGGCTGGCGGCCAGCCGGCACCTAGCGCACTCCTCCAGGTGCTTGCGCAGACCCCGTTCGGCACGCGTGCGCAGTTTGCGGCGGGCGTAACTGCCGAGCTGGTCGGCGTAGCGGGCGCACTCCTCGTCGTCGGCCAGGGCGGTGGAGACGTGGGCCTGGAGGTAGGCCTGCTTCAGTCCCTCCCGGGCGCGGCTGGCCAGCACGCGCGTGCCGTTGGCGTCCAGGCCGAACAGGACGGCGACCTCGCTCGGCGACTCGTCCTCGATCTCGGTGTGCCACAGCACGGCCTGCCAGCGCTCGGGCAGGGAGCGGAACGCCTGCATGGCCATGGACTGCTCGGCCTCGTGCATGGCGCGCACATCGGCGCCGAGGTCGAGGCCCGCTCCGAAGGAGCCGTCGGGCGCAGTGTCGTCGGTGACCTCCGAGGAACGGGAGGCCTGCTGGGCGAAGACGGCGAAGTCGTCGACGAGTTGTTCCCGCTTGGCCGACTGGATCCAGTGCGCGGCGACGCGGCGCACCGAGGTGAGCAGATAGGGGCGGACGGCGTGTTCGGGGCCGGAGCCGCCGCGTACGGCCTGCAGCATGCGGGCGAAGACCTCCGCGGTGAGGTCGTCGGCGGTGTGGGCGTCGCGGCAGCAGGTGCGGGCGTAGCGGCGGACGGCGCCGGCATGCCGGCGGTACAGCTCCTCGTAGGCGGAGTCGTCGCCGGAGCGCATCCGCTCGATGAGGTCGGCGTCGGACGCGGGCATGGGCCGCGGCGGCGGGAGCACGCTGTCCTCGTGCCACTCCCGCTGGGTCGGGACGCCCCCGTCGGCGGGGTCGGCGGGGCCGCTGGGCGGCACCGGAATCCGCTTGCCCTGGGGCGGTACCTGCGGTGAGGCCGGGCCGCCGGTGTACGCGTCCCCGTCGTCGAGTGACTCGTCCCGCCCGTCAACGCTCATCGCGGAAAGCCCCCGCCGCCTGCCCGACCCGTCCTGAACACCGGGTCAGAGTGCCACACCGGCTTTCGGACATGGCCCGGCCTCAGCGGCAACCACTCGTCCGGGCGGACTTGGCGCCCGGCGGTACTGAATGTCACTCGTTCGGGGAAGGCTCAACGGATCGCGTTGACAGAGGGGTTGTGCGGTAAGGGCGCGCCAGGTGGATCGACGCGCCCTCCCCACGGCTCACGCGGGGCGCGAGCGCAGACCCTCCAGCAGGATGTCCAGCAGCCGTGCCGAGGCCGCCGCCTGCTGCGCCGGGTCCGGCAGCGAGGGCGCCGCCGTGGCGATCACCAGCAGCACGTCCGACACGGACACGTCCGGCCGCAACTGGCCTGCCGCACGCGCCCGTTCCACGAGCCGGCCCACGACCTCCAGCAGCACCGAGGCGCCGTCGTCCTCCATGCCGTGCTCCGGCACCAGCCGCAGTTCACCGGCGCCCGGCTGCGACCGCTGCTGCGGCACGCGCGCCTCGTCGAGCACCGCACCCGCGCCCGTCACGCCCACGCCCGTCGCACCCGCGGCAAGCGCCTGTTCCTCGGCGACCCCGACCCGCAGCACCTGCGGCGGCAGCAGCCGTCCGGCGCCCGAGGCGACCGACGTGCGCAGGAAACGCGACAGCGCCGACCACGGCTCGTCCTCCTGGCCGAGCGCCGTGCGCGCCTGCTCGGTCAGCCGGGCCGTCTCCTCCGCGGCGATCCGCCGCACCAGCACGTCCTTGCTCGGAAAGCGCCGGTAGACCGTGCCGACGCCGACCCGGGCCCGCCGCGCCACGTCCTCCATCGGCGCGCCGTACCCCAGCTCGCCGAAGACCTCGCGCGCCGCCCGCAGTACGTGTTCCAGATTGCGCTGGGCGTCCACGCGCAGCGGCGTGGTCCGCGCCGAGTCCCCGCGCCCGTTGCCCCCCGCCGCGCTCACCGCCCCGCCGGCGGCCAGAGCGGATGCGGACGACCAGTGAGAGTCCTGAATGTGCATGAATGATCCCCCGGTAATGACGTCTCCCCCCGGAGACTCCCCTAGATACGCGCCGGGGCGCGCGGACAAGCATCGCGTGCCCGGGCCCGGCCGTGCGATATCTCTCGGGCCCGATGAGCGTCTCCCCCAGACACCCCGTCGTGACACGAACATAGTTGAGAGGGAGTCAATTCAGAAGGGGCACGTTCCGCACGGAGCGCCCCCCGATCGGAGTACGGGCCGCATACGTCCCGAAAACACCCCCCGGCGCACCCCGGCGCACACACCCTGACCTGCGCGACTGCCCCCGACTCGGACGTTTCGGCCATGCCTGGGCATCCCCGGCTCCCGGTCACACAAATCGCCGGGGCTGTGGACAAACGGCAGCGCCGGGTGCGTCATGGGATCGTGAAGGAACGTGCGCGCATTCTCGTTGTCGGCGGCGGCTATGTCGGGATGTACACGGCCCTGCGCCTGCAGAAGCAGCTCAGAGGGGAGCTGCGACGCGGCGCGGTCGAGATCACGATCGTCACGCCCGACCCCTATATGACGTATCAGCCGTTCCTGCCCGAGGCCGCGGCCGGAGCGATCTCCCCGCGCCACGTCGTCGTGCCGCTGCGCCGCTTCCTGCCCGACTGCCGGATCGTCATCGGCGAGGTCACCGCCGTCGACCACGCCGCGCGCACCGCCACGGTCGCCACCCTCGCCACCGAGGAAAAGGGCACGCCCCCGGAGCATCTGGAGTACGACGAACTCGTCCTCGCCCCCGGCTCCGTCTCGCGCACCCTGCCCGTCCCCGGTCTCGCCGAGCACGGCATCGGCTTCAAGACCGTCGAGGAAGCCATCGGCCTGCGCAACCATGTCATCGAGCAGATGGACATCGCCTCCTCCACCCGCGACCCGGCGATCCGCGACGCCGCCCTCACCTTCGTCTTCGTCGGCGGCGGCTTCGCCGGAGTGGAGGCGCTCGGCGAACTGGAGGACATGGCCCGCTACGCCGCGCGCTACTACCACAACGTGCGCGCCGAGGACATGAAGTGGATCCTCGTCGAGGCCTCCGACCGGATCCTGCCCGAGGTCGGCGCCGAGATGGGCCGCTACGCCGTCACCGAGCTGCGCCGCCGCAACATCGACGTCCGCCTGAACACCCGCCTGGACTCCTGCGTGGACCGTGTCGCCCACCTCAGCGACGGCGCCCGTTTCCCGACCCGTACGGTCGTGTGGACGGCCGGCGTCAAACCCCACCCGGTGCTCGCCGCCACCGACCTGCCGCTGACCGCGCGCGGCCGGCTCAAGTGCACCGCCGAGCTGACCGTCGACGGCGCCACGCACGCGTGGAGCGCCGGCGACGCCGCCGCCGTCCCCGACGTCACCGCCCAGGAGACAGGCGCCGAGACCGCGCCCAACGCCCAGCACGCCGTCCGCCAGGCCAGGGTGCTCGCCGACAACATCGTCCGCTCCCTGCGCGGCGAACCCCTCCAGACGTACGAGCACAAATACGTCGGCTCGGTCGCCTCCCTCGGCTTCCACAAAGGCGTCGCACACGTCTACGGGCGCAAACTCAAGGGCTACCCCGCCTGGTTCATGCACCGCGCCTACCACCTCAGCCGCGTCCCCACCTTCAACCGCAAGGCGCGCGTGCTCGCCGAATGGACGCTGTCCGGACTGTTCAAACGGGAGATCGTCTCCCTCGGCTCACTCGAACATCCCCGCGCGGAGTTCGAACTGGCCGCCGGTGGAAAGCCTTCCGACCATCCGAAGAACGACCCGAAGGGGTCCAACTAGCCGGACCCAGGAACTCCACCGGCCGCCGGGGCGTCTGACGGATGCCGGCCCGGACGGCCACCCTGCAAGACTGATCACCGAGCCCGGTCGGGCCGCCACCGTCCGCGAACTCAAGCGAGGCTGTCCCCACGTGCTGCATGTCCCGGGTGCTGCAACAATGTGCGGCCACCGCCGCCCGGCCCGCAGAGCCCAGGCCGGGCCCCGGAGCCGGCCGACGACGACTACACGAGGCAAGGATTCGTGAACTTCACGCGCTGGAGCGCCCGGCTCCCCGGAACGCAGCGCCGCGCCGCCGCGCGGACCGACGCCACGACCACCGCGGACCGGCGGGGCGACGGCTCCGTCCCCGCCGCCCGCGCCGAGCAGGGGACCGACGGCACGCCGGCCACCGCCGGCGTCCCGGCCGTCGACGACCTGTCCGTGCGCGCGGTCCTCGACCGCGTCCCGGCCCTGGTCGCCCTCGTCCACGGCACCGACCACCGCCTCGCCCACGTCAACGACGCCTACACCGCCGCCTTCGGACCCCGCACCGCCGGCGCCCCCGCCGCCGACGCCCTGCCCGAGCTGAAGGAACTCGGCCTGCTGCCGCTTCTCGACCAGGTCCTGCGCAGCGGCCGGCCCCGCACCCTGAAGTCCCGCAAGGCCCCCGACGGCCGCTCCTACACCTTCACCTGCACCCCGGTCACCGAGGGCGACGGAGGCGGCCCCGGGGTCCTCGTCTTCGCCACCGACGTCACCGACCACGCCGAGGCCGCCGAACGCCTGCGCACCAGCGAACGCCGCCAGCGCGAAACCGCCGTCACCCTCCAGCGCTCCCTGCTCCCGCAGGAACTCGAGGAACCCGACGACCTGCGCGTCGCCGCCACCTACCACCCCGGCGGCACCGAGGCCGCCGTCGGCGGCGACTGGTACGACGTGATCACCCTCGGCGGCGGCCGCACCGCCCTCGTCATCGGCGACGTCATGGGCCGCGGCGTGCGCGCCGCCGCCGTCATGGGCCAGCTGCGCACCGCCGTCCGCGCCTACGCCCGCCTCGACCTGCCCCCGCACGAGGTGCTCCAGCTCCTCGACGGCCTGGCCACCGAGATCGACGCCAACCAGATCGCCACCTGCGTCTACGCCGTCCACGACCCGAACGAGGGCCGGCTGATGTACGCCTCCGCCGGCCATCTGCCGATCCTCGTGCGCGACGAAAGCGGCACCGTGCACCGCGCCGACGAACCCACCGGCCCCCCGCTCGGCACCGGCGGCTGGATGCACACCTCCGGCTCGATGCCGCTCGGCCCCGGCTCCACCGCCGTCCTCTACACCGACGGCCTCGTCGAACGCCGCGACGAGGACCTCGACGAGGGCATCGCCGCCCTGGAGCGCGCCCTGGCCGGCGCGACCGGCACCCCCCAGGTCGTCTGCGACCGCCTGGTGCGCTCCGCCGGCGTCACCGCCGACCACGCCGACGACGTCGCCGTCCTGGTCCTGCAGCACCCCGCGCGCACCGGCCCCGACAGCGAACTGTTCCGCAACGCCGCCCTGGAACTCCTCGGCGGCATCGAGGCCGCACCCCGCGCGCGTGCCTTCGCCTCCGGTGTCCTCACCAGCTGGCGCTTCCCGCCCGAGCTGCACGACCTCGGTGTCCTGGCCGCCAGCGAACTCGTCGCGAACTCCCTCCAGCACGGCACGCCACCCATGCGGCTGCGCCTGCGCCGCACCGACCGCCGGCTGATCGTCGAGGTCACCGACGGCGACGACCACCTGCCCCGGCGCCGCCGCGCCGAACCGGCCGACGAGTCCGGCCGGGGCATCGCGATCATCGCGACCATCGCCTCCAACTGGGGATGCAGACGCACCCCCGGCGGAGGCAAGGCCGTGTGGTGCGAGTTCGCCCTGCGCAAGGCGTAGACCGGCGGGACCGGTCCTTCGCGCCTACGCGTCCGCGGTCACCGCGTCCGCCGGTGCGCCACCGCGCTGCACCACCCGGCTGCGGGCACGCCACGGCTGGTCCTGCACCTCGGTGAGCCGGCGCCCCAGCCGTATCGCCAGCACGCTGATCGCCAGCGAGAACAGCAGGAAGGTCACGATGTACGGCGCGTGCAGCGCGGCCCCCAGGGGACCGCCCACCGCCGGACCGACGGCCAGGGCGAGCTGCTTGACCAGGGCGAACGCGGAGTTGTACTGCCCGGCCAGCCCGCTCGGCGCCAGATCGGCGACCAGCGGCGCCACGGTCGGCGACAGCATCGCCTCACCCAGCCCGAACAGCGCGTACGTCGAGACGAAAGCGGCCGTCGCCATCTCCTGGCTGCCGTGCCCCAGCCCCGCGTACCCGGCCGCGACCCACGCCACGGCCCAGATCAGCCCCACGGCCGCGATGACCCGGGAGCGCCGGCGACGCTCGACGAACTTCAGCACGGCGAACTGCGCCACCACGATCATCGCGGTGTTCGCGGCCAGCGCCGTCCCCAGCGCCGACGTCGATATCCCGGCGGCCTCGACGCCGTAAGCGCTCAGGCCGGACTCGAACTGTCCGTAACAGGCGAAGAACAGCACGAAGCCCAGCACGCACAGCTGCACCATGGCCCGGTTGCCCAGCAGCTGCTTCCAGCTGCCCTTGACCGACGCGGGCGCGTCCTCGACCTTCGGCGCGTGCGGCGCCCGCACCGTCGCCATCACCACGACCAGCAGCAGGAACACCGCCGCCTCGATCGCGAAGAGCAGCGTGAACGACGACACGCGCGAGGTGTCCACCAGATGCCCGCCGATGAGCCCGCCGACGCCGAGCCCCAGGTTCTGCAGGAAGAACTGCATCGCGAACGCCCGCGACCGGGTCTCCGTGGTGGAGCAGTCCACGATCATCGTCGCCAGCGCCGGCTGCATCACGGCCTGCCCGGCCCCCAGCGCCGCCGCCGACAGCAGTACGGCGGCCGACGTGCTCGCCAGCCCGAGGCTCAGCGCGCCCAGCGCGGCGGTGACCAGGGCGGCGAGCAGAACCGGCAGCGGGCCGCGCCGCACGATCGCCCGACCGGCGAACGGCAGCACGATCAACGCGGCCACGGCGAACACGGCGAGAACCATCCCCGCCGTGACGGCACCGAGGCCCCGCACCTGCGCCACGTAGACGTACAGGTAGGGGACCGTGAAGCCGAGCCCGAACGCGCTGAGTGCGTTGCCCACGTGGATCCGGCGCATCGCTGCGCCCTTCTCCCTGGTCACGTTCACCTCTCTCAGTAGTTAGGAGTGAAGACTTCGAAAGTAAACTTCGAAGCTAAAGAGTACATGGTGAAGGACTTCAAGGCAAAGGGCAGGCGTGCCATACTGCGGCCATGGGCGACACCTCCGGCACGCTCGGCGCCGAGCCGACCATCGAAGAGCAGATCGCGGCCTACCAGCGCGAGTTCCAGGACCTCGACCCCCAGGTCGAGAAGATCGTCTCGGCGCTCTCCCGGCTCAACCGCCGTATGAACGTCGCCTACGGGCGGCAGACCGCCGAGCTCGGCATCAGCAATGCCGAGTGGGAGGTCCTCAAGGCCCTCGTCCTCTCCGGCGCCCCCTACCGGATGGGCCCCGGCGACCTCGCCAAGCGCCTCGGCCTCACCCCGGCCGCCATGACCCACCGCATCGACCGCATGGTCGCCGAGGGTCTGGTCACCCGGGAGCGCGACGAGTCCAACCGCGTCCGGGTGATCGTGGAGCTGACTCCTGAGGGCCGGGGGAAGTGGCTCGAGGCGATGCGCCTCGCGACGGTGTTCGAGGAGGAGCTCCTCCAGGACCTCACGCCCGTGGAGCGGACAGTCCTCGACGAGGTGCTGACCCGCCTGCTGCGCCGCGTGGAGCACGCCCAGCCGGACGCCGGCGGCCGGCTCACCGACCTCGACTAAAGAGGTTGACAGGGGATGCTTGACATCCCCCTCCCCGATCCGTAAAGTTCTTCGGGTTGCCGCGGGGCCGTAACGGTTCTGCGACGGCACCTCCCGCCGCCTCGAGCGGCACCTCACACCACAGCACGATCTCCCAACGGGATTGATTTCGGCGTGCCCGAATTCAATTCGAATAGGGACTCGGCGGCCCGATTGGGAAACGCCGGAAGGATCCGCTAAGGTTTGAGACGTCGGAACGGCCCAACAGCCGGGAAGACAAACCCCGCTGACCGGGGATCAGACGCCGAAAGGATCTGATAGAGTCGGAACCGCCGGAAAGGGAAACGCGAGAGCGGAAACCTGGAAAGCACCGAGGAAATCGGATCGGAAAGATCTGATAGAGTCGGAAACGCAAG
>NZ_JBVOQE010000032.1:0-5221 GCF_055668065.1 Streptomyces sp. NPDC097129
GAATATGCTCTTTGTTTGCAACGCAAACCGCACACAAACGAAGTTTGTATAAGTGCGCCCTTCTTCACTTTGTTCATTGGGGTGATTATACCACAGGCAGAGTGAAGATACTATTATGTAATTCTAGTGTTTCTGCGATAGTTTGATTATAATAGAGAAAAACAAGGCGGTAGGGGAGTGAGAGCTTTGGCTCGAAAGACAGAAGAAGAAAGACTATTAGAGATGGATGAAAAAATTAAGAAGATGCAAGCCGAGAAGCAAAGGCTTGCTAACCAATTAAAACAAAAGGAAAGAAAGGCAAGAACACAAAAGCTAATTAGAATGGGTGGATTATTAGAAAAACATTTAGGAATAACAGGAGAAGAAGAAACTATTAAGTTGATTGCTTCTTTCCAAAAATCTATTTTGGAAAATAAAGATAGAGTAAATGCCATGGACATTAATCAAGCTAGAAATATACTAGGGATTCAAGTCCAGAGTTCAAAAGAATCTTAATCCATATTTTATTGTGTTTCTACTCTAGGTTAGATAAAAGATACCGATTTTGAAATTTATCAAAATCGGTATCTTTATCTAACTCTATTTATAAAAGGATGTATTTTCTTCTTTAAAATCGAAATTAAATGGGACCAGTTACATAATACATAAATAATAATATAGAAGACAAAATGCCTATACTATTTAAGATTTTCCCCATAAAAATATAATTGTTTTTTCTCTCTTTAATTTTTTTTGCTTGTTTATATCCTATAACTCCTAATATTATTGCAACTAAACAAAACCATAAAGAAAATACAGTCAAATAAGCAGAGATCAGAGCAACAAAACCTATTAAAATAGCTTTTACTTCCTCCTGCACAATATATACCTCCCTAAACATTCTTTGTTTTTCCATTTTTTATTATATATGTTATTAATTTGAAGAAATATTCGGATTGATATAAAAAATTAAGGGACATAATTTTAACTTTTAATAATATAGTTATTTTTTAAAGATTTTTAAAACCTTTTTACTTATTTATAGGAGCTTGAAACCCTTGGGGCTGTAAGTCTCAAAAATTTAAAAGTGAGTTTTGGTGCACTTAAAGTGAGTTTTGGTGCACTTAAAAGTGAGTTTTGGTGCACTTAAAGTGAGTTTTGGTGCACTTAAAGTGAGTTTTTTAGAAAAACTTGTTTTTTAACTCACTTTTAAATATGATAGTTATATCAAGAGTTATGAAAGGAATAAAGAAATGGCAAGGAGATTAGAAAAATTATCTGATAGAGTACCAAAATTAAAAGAAATGGAAACACGTAATTTCCCCGTTGTTAAATCTAATCATCTAATTCAAAAAACTCGTTTTGATTTAACATTGGTTGAACAAAAATTGATATTGCACGTAATCCAAATGATTGAGCCAAAAGATGATGATTTTAAAACGTATCGTTTTTCAATTAAGGATTACTGTAAAATTTGCCAAATCAGCGATAGAAGTGGGAAAAACTATTCGATTATTAAAAGTTCCCTGAAAAAGATAAGCGACAAAAGTTTTTGGATGGAACAAGAAGATGGTACGGAAGTGTTAATGAGGTGGATCGACAAAGTAGTTATAGACCATAAGAAAGACATAATTGATATTAAATTGGATAAAGATTTAAAGCCTCATTTGTTGCAGTTGAAGCAATTTTTCACTAAATATAATTACTTATATGTAATGACTATGAAAAGCCAATATAGTATTAGGCTCTATGAAATATTAAAGTCTTACGAAAATGTCCAAGGGATTATTTATGAAGTGGATGAATTAAGGAAAGTCCTAAATCTAGATGATGATACATTACCTAGATGGGTTGATTTCAAGCGTTTTGTGATAGAACAAGCTATTAAAGAAATCAATAAATTAACTGACATTACGATTACATACGATACGATTAAAAAGGGAAGAAGTGTTTTCGAAGTTGTATTTAATATTAAATCCAAGTCTGAAACACAAAAAATTATATCTCAAAGATTAATTGAAAGAACATTAGATAAGAAAAATAAAGATAATGATGATGATACTCCTTACTAATAGCATTGAGAACGTTTTAAAGGGGTTATATTGAGCCCTTTTTTAAAATAACGCATTTAAAGGTGTTAAATGGATAACGGCCTTCTACGGGCTTTGTATACACTTTAAAGGGGGAGTTGATAGTTATGGAATTTGATGATTCAAAAAAAATCATAAATGGGGAATTTGATATGAACCGCACTTGGTATGTAGGATTTGAATACAAAAGGGATTACGCAAAAAAGCCTTTGTCTGGGGAGGAAAATGAAAAACTAGTGGATGATCTAATCCAGGTCTTTGCAAAGTATGAAATGCAGTGGAAAATGAAATAAAAGGCTACCCAAAGGCAACCTTTTTATCGTTTTATTAAAGGTTCGGATTTAAAAAGAACTTTTTTTGTTTCAGCATCAACAATTATATTTTTTATATCTTTACCATTTTCAGATACTGTTAAATAAACATATACTTGTCTATTAGGATGAAAACCATCACCTGAAACTCGATTTTCACCAATAAACTCATCTACTTTTGACAACACCTTGTTCACATCTTTAAAAGAGACTTTTTCTCTAATGTTAATTTTAGCGTTCTTGTATTCAGTATATTGTTTTTGGTCTATTGAGCTATAAAAAGAATTTGGACTAGCAAACTTTTCACTAGAGTTATCAGGATATTTGCTCCATGATTCTTTTGCTGGTTCCTTAGCTTGAATTGAATTTGTGCTTATTCCCATTACTAAAACAACTAATAATATCATTGCAGTAATCATTTTCTTCATTTTGTATTCAACTCCTTTTTTGTATTATTTGATTGATTATCTGTTTTTATAAACAAATCTCTATAAGAAATAAAAAATGACCTCCCTACGGCTTGGCGCTGTTTGGAGGTCATTTCACTGATCTATAAAATATAGAGCCAATTCTTAAAAGAGTAGGCTAGCTACAGATGCTGTCACATCTGTAGCTTTTTTGAATATAGCATGATTACCTTTCTAACCCAATGTTTTGCCCTTTTAAGCGTTGCTTTGGTTTTTGCTTAGCATTTACTTTGTGTTCCTGCTTTTGGGCTTGTTCTACCCCTTCTAGGATGGCTGAAAGAAAGTCATTGCTTTGGCTTAGGCTTTGCGTTTCTTGTTGAACTTTTTCAAGTGCTGGAGCAACTTTCTCTATTTCTCTTTTATGTTGTTCCAAATGCTCCCGATCTTCATAACCGATGGTTCGAATAGCTTGAGTTAACTGTTCTCGTTTTTGTAAATCTTTCTGATAAGCTTGTTGTTCTTCCTTGGAAAACAGAATTTTTCCTTTTAAGTAAGGATTCGATTCGATTCGTTCAATTCGTTTTTCTAGTTCAGTAAGATGATTAAAATAACTTTCTGCATTTTGAGCATTCCGAACAGCCAGATTATAGTTTTGAATACCTTCTCGATTTAATTCAATTTTATGCTGTCTTTGTTCTAAAGTATGTTTTATGTTGTCGAGCGATATAGTTTTTCCTTGTTTCTCATTTAGTCGGTTCAATTTAGATGCTGTCTTGTAATCCAAATATTGTCCTGCTGTTTTCAATTCAGGATATTGGATAGCTACTTTACGAATTAGCTTTTGCTTTAGTATTTCTTCTGTCTGGTTTAGTATTTGTTTTTGGTCTACAGATTTTAAGATGCTCCCGTTTAAAGTTCGAGTAGACGTATCAATTTGTTTACTTAATTGCTTTTTAGCTAACTGGATCTCTTCACGTGCAGATAAACCAGCTTCTTTTAAACATGTATTTAAGTGGTCATGCTGGCTGATGATTTTATCTTGTAAAGTGTTGATACTAGCACGCAAATTTTCTTTTTCCTTACGTTGGAAAAATCCTACTTTATCAAGTTTTCCCTTTAATTCTTCTAATGTTTTTTCATAATGAGAAAGCTGTTTTTCTGCTTGTTCTGCAATAGAAACTATGTGATTTTTTGTCTTTAAAGATTCTAGTGCTTTTCTTTGTTGTTCGGTCTGTACTTCTAATGATTTTCTATAGTTGGCAATTGTTGCTACCGTTGGAATTTCGCCAATAATTTGTTTGGCTGCCTCCACATTTTTTTGTTCTTCAGTAGTTAATTCTACAGACTTCTTTTGCTCCTGTTGTTTTAACTCTGCTTCTATTTGTTGCTTCTCTTGGCGGTATCTTTGTAAGTCATAAACAATAGCATTATGCTTTTGTACTTCACGATTAATATTACCTCGCTCAGTTTTCATCCCCTTTTTCTCCATATCAGAAGCGACATGCCCCATATGAACCGTAGGTAAGATTTCAAGTCCACGTTCAGCGTGAGATTTATGTGTAATTCGTTCTTTGATGTTTGATTGTTCTAATGCTTTATTTGCGTATTCTGACCATTGTTCTCTCCACTGCTCCAGCAGTTCTTTTTTGTTCCAATCACGATTCTTTGTAGTAAAGCCTTCTTCTGAAATTTCTCGTGTTGTTAACATTATGTGAGCGTGAGGATTGTTGGAGTCATCTCTATGAATAGCGATATCAGCAACCATGCCTTTATCTACAAATTGGTCTTGGATGTAGCCTTTGATTAATTCAGTTTGTTGTTGATTGGAAAGTTCTTTAGGTAAAGCAATATTTATTTCTCTGGCTAATTGAGAGTTCTTTCTTTTCTCAGAACGTTCAATTTCATTCCAAAGAATCTCACGATTTTTAACCCAAACAGGGGAATTTTCAGGAGCAAGAATATGGGTTTCCGGCTTCACTTCTCTTTTGTAAAATTTACTTTCATTAGTTTGTTCATCAACTAAACGCTGACCAGAACGATAGGCAGCTGACGCAATTGCTGATTGTCCTTTTCCTCTGGAAATCATTTGTGCTGAGAAGTGATAGATTGCCATATGCTTGAACCTCCTTTTCAAAAGATTTTGTAGTAGCCGTAATAAAAATGATCGTACCGTAAGGTGGGAGAATTTTTATTATGGAATCGTAAGAAATTAATTAGACGAAATGGCATTTTGCCAATGAGAAATAATTAATCTCTTACGATGAGTTTTTGTATTCGTCACAAGACGGATACTCATTCGCACATCAGCGAATGAAGGATTTTAATTTTTATATTCGCAACAAGCGAATATGCTCTTTGTTTGCAACGCAAACCGCACACAAACGAAGTTTGTATAAGTGCGCCCTTCTTCACTTTGTTCATTGGGGTGATTATA
>NZ_JBVOQE010000033.1:1723-4664 GCF_055668065.1 Streptomyces sp. NPDC097129
AACAAGTTAAGTTAGAAAGGGCGCACGGTGGATGCCTTGGCACTAGGAGCCGATGAAGGACGGGACTAACACCGATATGCTTCGGGGAGCTGTAAGTAAGCTTTGATCCGGAGATTTCCGAATGGGGAAACCCACTATCCGTAATGGGATAGTATCGTTACTTGAATACATAGAGTAACTGAAGGCAGACCCGGGGAACTGAAACATCTAAGTACCCGGAGGAAGAGAAAGCAAACGCGATTCCCTTAGTAGCGGCGAGCGAAACGGGATTAGCCCAAACCAAGAGGCTTGCCTCTTGGGGTTGTAGGACACTCTACATGGAGTTACAAAGGAACGGGGTAGATGAATAGGTCTGGAAAGGCCAGTCACAGAAGGTAAAAACCCTGTAGTCGAAACTTCGTTCCCTCCTGAGTGGATCCTGAGTACGGCGGGACACGAGAAATCCCGTCGGAAGCAGGGAGGACCATCTCCCAAGGCTAAATACTCCCTAGTGACCGATAGTGAACCAGTACCGTGAGGGAAAGGTGAAAAGCACCCCGGAAGGGGAGTGAAATAGATCCTGAAACCGTGTGCCTACAAGTAGTTAGAGCCCATTAATGGGTGATAGCGTGCCTTTTGTAGAATGAACCGGCGAGTTACGATTACATGCAAGGTTAAGTTGAAGAGACGGAGCCGCAGCGAAAGCGAGTCTGAATAGGGCGATAGAGTATGTGGTCGTAGACCCGAAACCAGGTGATCTACCCATGTCCAGGGTGAAGTCCAGGTAACACTGGATGGAGGCCCGAACCCACGCACGTTGAAAAGTGCGGGGATGAGGTGTGGGTAGCGGAGAAATTCCAATCGAACTTGGAGATAGCTGGTTCTCTCCGAAATAGCTTTAGGGCTAGCCTCAAGGTAAGAGTATTGGAGGTAGAGCACTGTTTGGACTAGGGGCCCCCATCGGGTTACCGAATTCAGACAAACTCCGAATGCCAAATACTTATCCTTGGGAGTCAGACTGCGAGTGATAAGATCCGTAGTCAAGAGGGAAACAGCCCAGACCACCAGCTAAGGTCCCAAAGTATACGTTAAGTGGAAAAGGATGTGGAGTTGCTTAGACAACCAGGATGTTGGCTTAGAAGCAGCCACCATTTAAAGAGTGCGTAATAGCTCACTGGTCGAGTGACTCTGCGCCGAAAATGTACCGGGGCTAAACGTATCACCGAAGCTGTGGATTGACATCTATGATGTCAGTGGTAGGAGAGCGTTCTAAGGGCGTTGAAGCTAGACCGTAAGGACTGGTGGAGCGCTTAGAAGTGAGAATGCCGGTATGAGTAGCGAAAGATGAGTGAGAATCTCATCCACCGAATGCCTAAGGTTTCCTGAGGAAGGCTCGTCCACTCAGGGTTAGTCGGGACCTAAGCCGAGGCTGAAGAGCGTAGGCGATGGACAACAGGTTGATATTCCTGTACCACCTTATGAATCGTTTGAGCGATGGGGGGACGCAGGAGGATAGGGTAAGCGTGCTGTTGGATTAGCACGTCCAAGCAGTTAGGCTGGTAATGAGGCAAATCCCATTACCGTGAAGGCGGAGCTGTGACGGCGAGGGAAATATAGTACCGAAGTTCCTGATTCCACACTGCCAAGAAAAGCCTCTAGCGAGATTCAAGGTGCCCGTACCGCAAACCGACACAGGTAGGCGAGGAGAGAATCCTAAGGTGAGCGAGAGAACTCTCGTTAAGGAACTCGGCAAAATGACCCCGTAACTTCGGGAGAAGGGGTGCTCTTTTGGGTGCAAGCCCGAGAGAGCCGCAGTGAATAGGCCCAGGCGACTGTTTAGCAAAAACACAGGTCTCTGCGAAGCCGTAAGGCGAAGTATAGGGGCTGACACCTGCCCGGTGCTGGAAGGTTAAGAGGAGGGGTTAGCGTTCGCGCGAAGCTCTGAATTGAAGCCCCAGTAAACGGCGGCCGTAACTATAACGGTCCTAAGGTAGCGAAATTCCTTGTCGGGTAAGTTCCGACCCGCACGAAAGGTGTAACGATCTGGGCACTGTCTCAACGAGAGACTCGGTGAAATTATAGTACCTGTGAAGATGCAGGTTACCCGCGACAGGACGGAAAGACCCCGTGGAGCTTTACTGTAGCCTGATATTGAATTTTGGTACAGCTTGTACAGGATAGGTAGGAGCCTTGGAAGCCGGAGCGCCAGCTTCGGTGGAGGCATTGGTGGGATACTACCCTGGCTGTATTGACATTCTAACCCGCACCCCTTATCGGGGTGGGAGACAGTGTCAGGTGGGCAGTTTGACTGGGGCGGTCGCCTCCTAAAAAGTAACGGAGGCGCCCAAAGGTTCCCTCAGAATGGTTGGAAATCATTCGTAGAGTGTAAAGGCACAAGGGAGCTTGACTGCGAGACCTACAAGTCGAGCAGGGACGAAAGTCGGGCTTAGTGATCCGGTGGTTCCGCATGGAAGGGCCATCGCTCAACGGATAAAAGCTACCCCGGGGATAACAGGCTTATCTCCCCCAAGAGTCCACATCGACGGGGAGGTTTGGCACCTCGATGTCGGCTCATCGCATCCTGGGGCTGTAGTCGGTCCCAAGGGTTGGGCTGTTCGCCCATTAAAGCGGTACGCGAGCTGGGTTCAGAACGTCGTGAGACAGTTCGGTCCCTATCCGTCGTGGGCGTAGGAAATTTGAGAGGAGCTGTCCTTAGTACGAGAGGACCGGGATGGACGCACCGCTGGTGTACCAGTTGTCTTGCCAAAGGCATAGCTGGGTAGCTATGTGCGGAAGGGATAAGTGCTGAAAGCATCTAAGCATGAAGCCCCCCTCGAGATGAGATTTCCCATAGCGTAAGCTAGTAAGATCCCTGAAAGATGATCAGGTTGATAGGTTTGAGGTGGAAGCGTGGTGACACGTGGAGCTGACAAATACTAATAGATCGAGGACTTAACTAAAA
>NZ_JBVOQE010000034.1:0-4223 GCF_055668065.1 Streptomyces sp. NPDC097129
TCCTGCTTTAAAAGGTGCTTTACTTGCTGCAATTTCAATTTCCTCACTTGTTTGAGGGTTTCGTCCCTTTCTAGACACACGTTCACTGACAGAAAAAGCACTAAACCCTAAGATTTTTACTTTTTCACCATTTTTCATTCCTGTTTTGATTGTTTCCATTTCAGAGTCAACTACTTTAGTTGACTCTTTTTTTGTTAGTTCAGAGCTTTCAGCTATAGTATTAATAAGTTCATAATGAATAAGGAGTTTTATTTCATAACCCTAAGATTTATTTTAATATTCTCCACTTTCCCAACTAATTTCTTTGCTAATCCATATGGAAACTCCTTTACTATTATAAAATGGAGCTTCTTTGAATCCTTTAGTAAATCGGCTGCTGCACTATATAGCCTTAAGTATCTTTTCATTTTTATTAAATCCTTTAATCCACCATCAAGAGTGTCTATTAAAACGACTTCGCAATTTTTAGACCAGTTGACACATCTTCCGTTTCATCTGAATTAATTAAGAATCCTTTTTGAACCCATTGAGTAAAATCTGAAGTAAGCAAATGGGCATGTTTGGGAACCATATCCCCGCCATCACCATTAAAACCATGGTCTCATTATCACCTTGGTGCATAAGAAAAACTTTCCCACCTACATCGTCACCAATAGCAATATAACCCTGTGCATTTTCTTGTGTTTCCCAAGTTTCATTTCTCTCCATTATATCTTGTGTGCCATAGATTAATATTCTACCATCAACAGACAGACCATTATTATCTCTCAGTAAATCCTTATAGGAATTGGGTAATTTAACCTTCATCTTCTCCTCAACAATTGATATTTCCCTTTCACTTGCTGGAGGCATTATGGATTGTCAACATTACCTAGTATTCTCCGAACTTCTTAGTAGGCATAATTAAGCTGTACTGAATTGTCCATTAAAATTAATTTCCACTAGTCAACTTTAATTCAACTAGCATCGGCACAAAGGTACGAGGGGGAGCTAAAAAGAGGAACCTGATAAAGGAAGGAAATAATCCAATGGCACATTATTATAGAATAAATTGAATAATTATTGTATACAAATGTCTTAATAAAAGGTGGTGAAAAAAATGAGTGAAGATTCTCAAGAAGAATTTATTACCGGTGCTAAGTTGGAAGAGATAATATTAGAATTAGAACAACTTAGCTCGTTATGTGAAGAAAAGTCAAAAAGTTGTACTTTATTAGAAAGCCAACGTTTTTACGAAGGTATGGCTATTGCCTATACAACAGTTGCTATAAAGCTTAAAAGTGATTTTGACTACATTGATACAAAAGTCATTGATGAACTATATAATGCATTGGAAAAGAATTCATAGCCATCTGATAATAACAATACATCCTATGGTAATACTGTACTGATTGATAGTTGCTCTTTTTGTAATAAGAGTAAAGATGTTGTTGGGGAGTTAGCAATGGGACCTGGGTATCTATTTGCATCGAGTGTTAGAATTTGGCAAAGACGTCATTAAAGCTCAAAATAAATGTAAAGCTGTAGTTATACTTTAAAATAAAAAAGTATAGCTTTTTTTCTTTCCATTCTTAAATTTGTAAAAGTTAACATTCCACCTGTATTTTCTTTTCTGTTGGTGATACATCTATAAATTTCAAAAGATAATTTAAACAACATCTCTTCTTAAAATCTCATTAAAATGTATAGTCCTACTCCGTATCCAACTTTTCCAATTAGGAATTCATATTATCCTCAACAAAGGTCCCTATTTTTAGGTATTCTGTATGCAACACCTTCTCACTCTTCTTTTGGTAACTCCATTGATTTTCCAATTACTTCATATCCACTATTTTCAAGGTCTATTATTTTGTAGGTTCTTTAAATTATTCTACAATATTTAATTTATCCTGTTAAACCTCAAGTTAATAAGATCATTTTATTGATATTGACCCCCTTTTTTAATGTTCAATATAATACAAATTGTTTTAATCTAAGAAAAAAGAGGTCCATCAAGAGGAGTGAAAGTGGAAAAGTGGAAAAGTGGTCCTGGGTTAAGCTATTATTTTTAAGGAGAGAGGACGAAAAAGAGGAGTAATGAAACCATTAACCCAAGGTTTGCAAAAATAAAAGGATTAAAAGTAAAAATGTTTCATGCATTCGATTTCTATACTGATATATTATCAATTCCATAAAATAAGACATTACAAATAAATAAGCAACCATTAAAATTAAGCCATAAAATCAAGAATGATGTTTTCTAAAAACCAATATTCGGAAATTAAAATTTGGTTTTCCCCTCCATATTGGAGGGGGTTATTTGTATAACTATAACTTTTTGTCTCTCTTTTCCAAATACATTTTCATAAGTTGACTGAATTATAGGACTATCAAAATAAAACCGAAGTGATTTAGGATAAGATGATGAACAAAATATCCTTACTGAAGTTCCTAAGTCACATGAACAATAATACCTTGCCAAATTAGAAAACGATTACTTTAGAACTGCCGAAATTCAAAAGTCTTTAGAGTATAATAAAACTAATAGCATAAATGTATCAGCTGTTACCAAGTCTTCCTATTCAACAGCTGCTGTAACAACTGTTGGTTTGAAACCTTATATAAGATACTTCAAAGAGAAAGAAGTGCTACAAGTAGTTGACCACTTGGATAATTCAAAAAGCTAGCTAAAGTACGCGTCTAATCCCTTGACTGATGCAGTAATAGCTGTTGCTGTTATAAAAAAGAATCCTGGTGGAAAGAGTCGGCAATTCAAATTCTTCGTAAGAAAATAAGAGGTGTCAAATTAACAGTTACTCCTAACAATACAGGATCAAATTATCCAGCAGCATACAGAGGGCTATCAAGATATTAAAACGTCATAATAGAAATTATGGATGATACATGAATAAAATAAGGATTATAATAAACATTGGTGGATGGATATACATTGCAAATCTAATATTAAATAAAATTTTAGCTGAACGAGTAAGCCCCGTTTGGCTTTTTGTCGTTTTATTTTTTATTAATTTGGAGCATTAATTAAGTTCTTTGTTGATTAAAAAAATGTTGTTGTTTCTGTCTTTCTTGCTCTCGGTGTTTTACCTCAAATTTTAACTGTTCATTCCAGTCTTTACCGGATTCATTATTAGGAAGTTCATGGTCAAAATCGTACATGCTGCCATCTTTTCGCTTAATCTGAATCATGCTTAATTTTTCTATAAAGGCTTTTCCACCAGCATCATTATCTACACATAGAGAAACATTATCAGGCGCATCTCCAAGCCTTTCCTTTGCCTTTATAACGTAATTAAGTACGGTATTATATTTTAGGCCCTCCATACTTATTAACCAGGTATCTTGAATTTTTCCTTTATTTAAAGTCGCATAACTCAAAGCATCTACAGAAGACTCAAACATTTTTAAGTTTTTTGGTTCTCCATTAAGGAAGTTAAATCCATAATTGGCCGTTGAGTTTTTCTGTATAGACTTCCAAGACCCTCTTTTAAATTTATCATAGTGGACCGTTCCTTGTTCGCTGCATCCCATCACATTTCCATAATCTTTCCACAAAAAAAGAACATTATTTTTTTTGTCCTGTTTAATGGTTCCCTGATTGTAAAGATACTCCACTATAGCACTGTCAATTTTTCTTTCTTTAACAAGATAATCTCTTGCTTTATCAAACGTATCAACTTCATTTTCTGCTGAATACTCATAAGGTTCACTAATAAACTTAACGTTTTTATTATTTTGATATTCATACTCCTTATTTAATAGGCTGTTCATAGCCCCCATAAAGTTAGTTTGTTCGATTTCTTGAACAAAGTTAATCACATTACCGCCTTTTCCTCTGCTGTTCCAATAAAATGCGTTTTTTCTTCTGTCTATCACACAACTATCATGTTCTACTAGCCGGTAATAACGTTCGTTATCACTCTTTACATCGATTCCGTTTTGCTCACAATAATCTATAATATCAATTGCTTCCGCATGTTTAATTTGTTCTTTTGTAAAAGCCGGCATATAAAATTCCTCCTAATAGTTAAGATCCAATAAATGAAGTCGCGTTCTTGATCACATTTGAAATTGCTTGTACAATGTTTAAATTAAATAGGCTTTCAAAGTTGAGCGCTCTTACTTGGGCAACCAAAAGCAACGTACTTACGATAAAAATAATTCGTTCTTCAAGAAAACCTGTTTTGTAATACACAACACCCAAACCAGAATGAAAAGCTTTGTCC
>NZ_JBVOQE010000035.1:0-3797 GCF_055668065.1 Streptomyces sp. NPDC097129
CCCGGCTTCCTGCCCGGCGTCGACCAGGAACACGACGGCATCATCCGCCGCGGCGCCAAACTCATCTACGCCTACGCCGAGGCCACCGTCCCCCTGATCACCGTCATCACCCGCAAGGCCTTCGGCGGCGCCTACGACGTCATGGGCTCCAAACACCTCGGCGCCGACCTCAACCTCGCCTGGCCCACCGCCCAGATCGCCGTCATGGGCGCCCAGGGCGCCGTCAACATCCTCCACCGCCGCACCCTCGCCGACGCCGTGAGCAACGGCGACGACCTCGACGCCACCCGCGCCCGCCTCATCCAGGAATACGAGGACGCCCTCCTCAACCCCTACATCGCCGCCGAACGCGGCTACATCGACGCCGTGATCAAACCCTCCGACACCCGCCGCCACATCGTCCGCGGCCTGCGTCAACTGCGCACCAAGCGGGAATCCCTGCCCCCGAAGAAGCACGGCAACATCCCCCTCTAGGCCCGCTGGGAGCCGTCATGAACATCAAGGTCGTACGGGGAAACCCGACCCCGGAGGAGCTGGCCGCCGCACTGGCGGTGGTCCGCGCCCGCGCCGCGGCGGCGGCCGCCATGCCGCCCGGCGCGCCCGCACCGCGTGACTCCTGGGCCGACCCGGCCCGCATCGCCGGCCGGCGGGTGCCCCAGCCCGGCCCGGCGTCGTGGTCGCGCACCTACTGGCCGGCCTGACCCTTCGTCCTCAGAGCACGTCCGCGACGGCTTCGGCCATCACCGCGTATCCCGCGTCGTTCGGGTGCAGGTGGTCGCCGAAGTCGTACGACGGGTGCAGCCGGTCCCCGTCGCGGGGGTCGGCCAGGGCGCGGTGGAGGTCGACGACCGTGTCGTACTCCCCCGAGGTGCGGATCCATTCGCCCAGCTCGTGGCTCGTCTTGGCCGCGCGTTCGCCCCAGTGGTCGGAGCCGGCGAAGGGCAGCAGGGTCGCGCCGATCACCCGCCGCAGCCCGCCCTCGCGTGCCCGGTGGATCAACCGGCGGTGGCCTTCGATCAGTTCGGCGGCCGTGACGACCGGCGCCGGCTTGTAGGTGGGCTGCTCGCCGGTCTCGCTGAAGCCGATGTCGTTCAGGCCGAGCAGGACGACGAGTGTGTCCACTCCCGGGTGGTCGAGGACGTCCCGGGTCAGGCGGTGGGCGGCCCTCTCGCCGTACCAGGCGGAGTCGTTGAGCAGCAGGTTGCCGCCGATGCCCGCGTTCAGGACGGGCCGTCCGGTGCGCGCGGCGAGCGCGTCCGGCCAGCGGCGGTCGGCGCCGGGTGTGGAGCCGAAACCGTCGGTGATCGAGTCGCCGAGCAGGGCGATGCCGTCGGTGCGGCCGGCGTCGGTCTCGACGGCGGACAGCACGTACCAGGACTCGGTGGCCTCGGGGAACGCGGTGCCGTCGGCCGCCGTGAGCAGGTCGCCCGGGCCCCGGTAGCTGGGCGTGAAGGCCTGCGCGTGGAAGGTCGCCGGGCCGGTCGCCGCGTCGAAATGAAGGGTGACGGTGAGCGGCTCGCCCGCGGCGAGGGCCAGCTCGGCCGGATCGCTGACCACCTGGCCGCGCGCCGGGATCTCGACGGCCGGCGCCCCGCCGAAGGTGAGCCGGCGCAGCGAACCCGGCTCGACCGACGCCCCGTGCGCCGCGCGGGCCACGGACGCGCCCGCGATCCGCAGCGGGGAGGTGCCGTAGGTGTGCGAGAGCCGGACACGGACCCGGCCGCCGCCCGCGGTGAGGCGGACGACCTGGCGCAGCGACTGGCGCCAGAAGCCCTCGCGCGACCAGTTCGGAGTGAAGCCCTCGGTGGGCGGCTGGGGTGACGCGGTCCAGGCAGCGGTGAACATGACCCCTCCAAATGGAACTGCAATCCCTTTTACAAACGGGACTGTAGCACCGTTAAGCGAAGATGAGTATGCGTACTCAGGCGACCCGCGAGGACGTCGCCGGACGATGGAAGGCATGCTGTGGTCCGACCCCGAGAACGAGCCGCCGGAAGAACTGCGGGAGATGCAGGAGAAGCTGCGGCGGCTGGGCGTTCTCATGGCGCTGGCCATGGTGCTCGCGATGATCGTGATCGGGGTGAGGTGAGGCGCCGCACCGGTGGGGCATCTCGGCGGCGCGCACCCGCGAGACGGGCGCGGCTACGCTGATCGCATGACAGATCAGCCGCGCCGCCGACTCGTGCTCGCCTCCCAGTCACCCGCCCGGCTCGGGCTGCTCCGGCAGGCCGGACTCGCTCCCGAGGTGATCGTCAGCGGCGTCGACGAGGACGCCGTGACCGCCCCGACCCCCGCCGAGCTGGCCCTCGCCCTCGCCGAGGCCAAGGCGTCCGTGGTCGCGGCCCGGCCCGAGGTGCGGGGCGCGCTGGTGATCGGCTGCGACTCGGTGCTGGAGCTGGACGGCCAGGCCCTGGGCAAGCCCGCGGACGCCGGGGAGGCCACGGCCCGCTGGAAGGCGATGCGCGGCCGGGCCGGAACTCTCCAGACGGGCCACTGCGTCTGGGACACGCGGGCCGAGCGGTACGTCTCCGCGACCGCCTCCACCGTCGTCCGCTTCGGTGAGCCGACGGACGAGGAGATCGCCGCGTACGTCGCCTCCGGCGAGCCCCTCTACGTCGCCGGCGCCTTCACCCTGGACGGGCGTTCCGCGCCGTTCATCGACGGCATCGAGGGCGACCACGGCAACGTCATCGGCATCAGCCTGCCCCTGGTGCGCCGCCTGCTGGCGGAACTGGGCGTCGGCATCACGGAGTTGTGGGCGCCGCAGGAGGCGTGACCGGCGCGTCGCCGCTGTCGCCGGCCCCCTCGGCGGGGGCCGGCTCGGCGTCGTAGGTGACGAGGAGCAGCACGATCAGGCCGAGCACGACCATCATGAACGCGAACGCGCCGAAGCCCACCAGCCCCCACACGAACGCGCCGAGCAGCCCGTGCACCACGGCCGCGCTGACCAGTACGACCCGGCCGAGCCCGGCGGGGGCCCGGTTGCGTACGGCGACGAGCAGGGCGACCAGCCCGCACAGCAGGAAGTAGAGCCCGAAGACGACGCCGCCGATCTTCGAGGACGTCGCCATGACGTCCGGGTCCAGACCGGCCAGCGACATGTGCTGCCTGTCGACGACATGGGCGAGGAACCAGTTGAACCCCGCCACCCCGAAAGCCTCGACGAAGAGCACGAGTGCCACCACCCATGCCACCGGTCTGCGCACCACGGTCGCCCACCCACCTTCGAGCGCGGCTCGACCCGGCCACGCCACTGTTACCCCGAGTATGTGCGATACATCGCGAACGCTACTAACCGGTAAACCCAGGGACAAGGGTCCTGCGCATGCCAACGAATCATTGGGCCATTCGTAGGGACTCCACAAAGAATCGGAGTGTGGCGCAGCACGCTCTCACAGAGACCTTGACCACATCGGAGGGCTAGGGTTTCCCGGAGGAGTCCTGCGTATAGCGGTGGGACAAGGGATTTTGCGGGTCGAGCGAGCCTCGAATCACGCTCCGTGTGGGCAAGCTCACCATTGGGGACGGGTCGAAGTGCCGTGTCGGCAGTCCCTAAACTCGGCTTGTTTCAAGGAGGGAGCCTCAATCGTGCGCAAGGTGCTCATCGCCAACCGTGGCGAAATCGCTGTCCGCGTGGCCCGGGCCTGCCGGGACGCGGGGATCGCGAGCGTGGCCGTCTACGCGGACCCGGACCGGGACGCCCTGCACGTCCGCGCCGCGGACGAGGCGTTCGCCCTGGGCGGTGACACCCCGGCGACCAGCTACCTCGACATCGACAAGGTCCTCAAGGCCGCCAA
>NZ_JBVOQE010000036.1:0-2829 GCF_055668065.1 Streptomyces sp. NPDC097129
CTAACCAATCTGTAAAAGAAAACAACAAAGCAGCTAAAGAAAAGCCCATTAGATATACAGGATTCATTTCAATCAGATTAGCAAAATTAAGAATTGATATTATTATTAAAGAAATTCCCATATATTTAGTTATATTATTATAGATGTCCATAATTCTTTCTCTCCTTTCCCCACATTCAATTATGAATAAACGGGACTATTAGAACAATCCTTAAAATTCGTCATTTATCGACAAAAATCTCCAATTAATAATTAAAAAACGTTTACTAATTAAGTAGACGTTTTAAGAAATATATTCAACAAAGGATGGTATTCTGAGCTTTCCTTCCTTAGTATAATCGCGGAACTTTACGTGGCATTTAATTGGCGAAACAAGGTATGAAAAGTCGTCGGTCTCCTTCGCAAGAGGCGCTCGGTACACACGCTGCTTCTCGACCGGAGGAACGCCGTGCTCCATTACGCCCAGATAACGACCGTCAGCATCAGCGAGTAACCAACCGAATTCCTTTTTGCGAAAGCCAGTTACGAATATATCGGCGTATTGATAATTAATCACTTTCAGCCAGTTATGCGATCGCTTGCCGACGTCATAACGCGAATCCTTGCGCTTTAACACGATGCCTTCGAGCGATTGCGCCTTAACTGCATCGAAATAATTGGCGCCATGGCCTTCGACGAACTGGACTTTCGAAAGCAGCTCGGTATCATTCGGCACGACATCGGCGAGTATTCCCTTACGTTCTAGCAACGGTAGATTAGTAACGCTTTTACCGCCGGCTTTCAGCACGTCGAACACAACGAGCGAAATAGGTGTGTCGGCACGCGAACTCATAAAACTGCTCATGACCGCCTCGAAGTCCGGTTTGCCTTCGTTATCAGTTACGATCAGTTCACCGTCCAGTACGGTGCCAGGCGGAACATCAAGCGCGGTTAATTCGGGAAAACGTGCGGTGACTTCGTTCTTGTGACGCGTATATAAGCGGACTTTGCCCGCATCATCAACAGAATATATAAAACGGATGCCGTCGAGTTTCAGCTCGGTCAAATAATCGGCCGAATCGAACGGCTCATCCGACTTGTGTAATAACATTGGCGAAATAAACATCGATATAACACCTCGCCATCAATTATAGCACGGATAGGCAGCCTGCTTGGTTAGGTGATTAATGGAGCAACTGGAAAAATATTTTTATCCATTCCATTTTTGAATTTGTTCAATTAATTTATTTACATTTTCCTTAATATTTAGTGTTTCATCTAAATTTTCCTTTGTTAATTTTGGTATAATTCTTCTTGCAAAGGGACCTTTATTTTTCTCGAATTTTTTTCCTAGTCCTTCTTCTATTTCATTTAGGTAATCCTTAATATCTTGGTATAAGCCAAAAGGTAGGGTGTTAGGGTGTAGTTCGCGGAGAACTGATACTGGAATGTAATTTTCAATTTCTCTACCTTCCGTTACCCAAGCAAAGGCATCGTTCCTTTCGAATTCCTCAATAATACGTTGTTTTGTATCACCTACAGTTTCGCCTTCAGACTTCATATCACTATCCATAAGGATTGCGCAGTTTCTGTTTGTTAATAATAAGTTTATAAAATCTTCTTGTGAAAAACTTTCGTCATAACTATAGTGAGATAGTAGTTTTCCTCCATAATAAACAACTTGGTAATGTAGACCTTCTTTTAAAACCCCATCACTATACAAGTCTATCCATTTGTTTATGTAAATCTTATCAGAAGGGCCTTCCACCCAAATGATGCCGTTTGATTGTAATATATCACTGGCTTTAACATCCAAGTCAAATAATATATCTGAACTGTCCTGAAAGTTCAAAGTTCTTTTCGGGATAATTTTCCCTTCCTGTTTCCTAACATGAATAATTTGAGCATCATCTGAACCTGAAAACATATTTATTGGTATATGTGAATGCGTAGTAAGAAAAACAGTTGTATTATTTTCTCTTGACCAAGTATCAATAAATCTAAAAAGACTTTTTTGTAAAGCAGGATGGATGTTATTCTCGATTTCCTCTAGAGCAAAAATCAATTTCTCTGTGTCTTTATTTTTTATTACAGGCATTAGTAAAAATTCAATTAGTACTAATATTATTGTTTTTAACCCACTACCTGACTTAGACAACGCAATCCTGCCTTTTTCCTTTTCCTCTAAATAAATTTCCCAATATAAGTCTGTAGCCAACTGACCTACTTGAATTTGTTGCACGACAATATCAGTAAAAAAAGTATCAGGGTGCAAAATGTCGTTTAAACTAGAAAGTAACTCCTTTTCAACTAATTTACTATCTAATTCATTGTGGTTGATAAATTTATGAATTATATTAGTAGCATTTACCCCAGTCTCCTTTAATTCACTAAATTTAATATTGTCATTTTTTTCTTTTTCTGGAACTATATTTCTTTCAGCTCCTAATCTTACTACTTGGAATTCACTTAATTTACTAACTTGTTTTGCTGATAATCTACTCCAAAACAACTCTGCAGAAGCAGGGAAATCTTCATCAGCTAATTCCACAGCAAATTTTCCAGTTATTCTGCCTTGACTGTAAGAGCTATCTTGGATAATTTTTGTATACAGTGTCTTCCCTACAAAAGTTTGTGCATATCCAAGATCACTAATCTTCTGCCCACCATCAATTTGTGAATAATGACTGTCAAGATAGACCTCTTTTATAATATCTTCATCAATTTCACACCCTACAATTATTTCATTAAATTCTTTACTTACATTGTGGAACCTCATGCTATCAGTAATGATTGTTAGTAAATCAATTAAAGATGACTTTCCAGTATTATTCTTACCAATTATAATGT
>NZ_JBVOQE010000037.1:0-2697 GCF_055668065.1 Streptomyces sp. NPDC097129
GGAAAAAGCGATTTTACATCGTGTCACAGTGAATTTGTTCGGAATATTTAAATGCCGCGACTGGTTAATGTGAGGCATGTGACTTCATTCATACTTCTGGTTCACCACGGATCGTTTCTCTGTTTCCAGACGATGGTGAACAACCCGGCGATTACGAGTGTGTCGATGATGAGCAGGATTACTATGACCCATAGAGACATGGCGCGCCACGTTTTTTCGGCACCTGCACAGTATTGCGTCAGGCTAACTGGTGACACGATTCTTATCGCTACTTAGCCCGGCGAAATAGTCTCATTTCAACACGATTATTCCGATCGGTCAAATATTTCATGGTCTATGTATTGTGGCAGTTGTTGCGGGTACGAACATTGCTGATGCGGGAGTGAAGTAGACGGGCTGGTCCTCGGCGTAAGAATGGGAGTTGCGACACAACCGTTCTCGACCAAGAAGGACCAGCCCTGTGACACACCGTAATGCTCCACTCACCGTGGAGGGAAGACGACGCCTGATCGAGCGCTGCCAGAGTCGTCCGATCGCCCACGTCGCCGCCGAAATGGGTATCTCACGACAATGCGCCTCCACGTGGGTCAACCGTCACCGCAAATATGGTGACCTGGGACTACAGGACCGCTCCAGCGCACCGAAACACCAACCCACCGCCACAGCCGCGGAGGTCGTGGCCGACATCGAGTCGATGCGCCGGAGCCGGAAATGGTCGGCTTCACGAATCACGTTCGAACTCCGAATGGATGGAACGGTCATTGCTCGCCGGTCTGTCACGAAAATCCTGCGGAACCTGGGATTGCACCGCCGCCGGTTCATCGACCCGAACGGCGAAACCAACCGAAAACCCCAGGTCATCGCCGCCAAGCGACCTGGTCAGATGGTCCACGTCGACGTCAAGAAAGTCGGGAAGATCCCGGACGGCGGCGGGTGGCGTGCCCACGGCCGCGGCTCCGAGCAGGCCAAACGATCGCAGCGTCGGAAAACGAAGAACAAGCAAGCCCGGGTCGGGTACACCTATTTGCATTCCGCGATCGACGGGAACACCCGCCTGGCGTACACCGAGGCACGCGACAACGAAACCGCCGCAACAGCCATCGATTTCATGAACAACGCCCGCGTCTTCTTCGCCGCCCACGGCATCACCCGTATCGAGCGCGTGATCACCGACAACGGATCATGCTACCGGGCAGCAGATTTCACCGTTTCATTACGCGAAGCGCGGCACTACCGGATCAAGCCGTACACCCCGAAACATAACGGGAAGGTCGAACGCTACAACCGTATCCTCGCCGAAGAACTGCTGTACTCCCGCGAGTACACCAGCGAAGCTGAGCGGCGCACTGCCGTCGAAATCTGGAATGTTCACTACAATTACCACCGACCGCATTCAACACGCGGAGGACGACCGCCCGCCGCTTACCGCCGGCATCGCGTAACTAACGTCCGTGCCTCGTACAACTGATATGTAGAGAAATTTGTCAAGGGACAGGTGGAAACGGCCTCGGGAACGGCAGTTCCCGAGGCCGTTTCCGTTTCGGTCGACGGACATGAAGAACGGCGGGTGACATGTCGATATTCACGACTCGTGGTCAGACTGATATACGCGGGTTGGCTACCGCAGGACGACTGTTCGGCAGGAACGGTGCTGCTGCTCTAGGGTCGGGCGTCGCAATCGGTTCCAATTTCGGAACCTGTTGCTGCCCATAGTTGTTTTCGCAGATCGTTCCTCACGCTGCCATCACGCCCTTTGCGATTGTCTATCGACCGAAATCTAGGGGAAGGACAAGCTCAGGGCTGGTCGTCGACGACCGCCAGCGACCAACACCATCCCGCAAGTTCTCTGGCTACGGCGACATTGGCGATCACCGGACGCTTCTTACGGGCGGTGAACTGCTCCCACCGATGATGCAGGCGGTGGTTGCCGGCATGCCCACGAGCACGCGCAGCGGGGCTGGCTTTCGCCCATCGAGTGCGCATGACCTGTCCAGGGTTGCGGTAGATCTTGCGGTGATGCCATGCTGCCTCGACCAACAACCGACGTGCATGACCGTTGCCGGTCTTGGTGATCGAACCCTGTGATCGTGATGTCCCCGAAGAGTATTCACTCGGCACCAGGCCGACATAGGAACCGATGGTGCTCCCCGTAAATCGCTGCCAGTCGCCGATCTCGACCGCCAACCCGAACCCGGTCAAAGTAGAGATTCCGCGTAAACATCCCAAACGGTGCACCATCGGCGTGTAGGGACTGTTCTCCGCCATCTCCTCGATCGCCGTATCCAGTCGGTCACGGCGGCTTCGGGTGAGCAGCATCGCTTCATAGTTCGAGTCGAACGTGGCCTGCAACGCCGACTGCTCGAACCTCTGACTTCGTAGCCACACATCATGCGCACCAGTCCACGCCGCACCACCAGAATAGACAATGCCCTGCCGCAGAAGAAGTTTCGACAAGCGATGTCGGCATCGCATCAGATCCCCGCGAGCATCCTCACGGGCACGGACCAGATCTCGGGCTGCCTCTTGTTCTACCGAAGGGACCGTGACCTCGACGATCTCGTCCAGTCGGAGCAACCGCGCCAGATGCAGCGCGTCGCGAGCATCGGTCTTGACGCGGTCACCAGCAGGTCTCTGCAATTTCGACGGCGCAACCACCACGCACTCCACACCCGCTTGATTCAGAGCTCGGTACAGGCC
>NZ_JBVOQE010000038.1:0-2652 GCF_055668065.1 Streptomyces sp. NPDC097129
GTTCACGGGCTGCGGGTGAGTCCAATTGGCCGCGTGACCTGCGCCGGGAATGGTGAGGACTGGAACTGCGAGCGGCAAATGGTCGTACAACTGTTTCGCTTTGGCCGCAGGCGCGGACATGTCGTGTTCACCGCGGACAATCAAGGCCGGCACCGCGATGGCACTCAGCCGGTCGACGACATCGTCGCGTTCGATCAAGCACTCCGCGGCCGGCCGAATCGCTCGACGATCGCTCGACGTCCACTTCTCGATCCACGGCGCCCACGACTCTCGTGAGTCTCCACCGATCAATTGCGGCGCCAGAGCTTCGACAAGCGGTTCGATCGGCGCATCGCTGCACCACTGATCGAACATGGCCCTGTATCCAGCCTTTTCGTCATCGGTGCAGGCAGATGCTTCGGTATCGAGCAGCAGCAGCGCTTGGACTCTCTCCGGAGCAAGCAAAGCAGTCCGCAGCGCGGTGTAGCCGCCCTGCGACATTCCGCCGACGATTGCTGTCTCGACTCCGAGGTCGTCGAGGACCGCGAGGGAGTCGCGAGCCAAATCCCAGTACGTGAATGCGGCACCGGGATCGGTTGTACGGCCGTGCCTGCGAGAGTCCCAGGCCACCACCCTGACCTTGCCTGCGAGGGCATCGATCTGCGGGGCGAACATCGACGAATCCATGAAGAATCCATGACCGAGCAGCAGAACGGGACCCGCTCCCCCACTGTCGGTGTAATAAATATCGGCGTCGGGCGTTCTCACGTTCGGCACGAACCTGATACTAGGGGTGACGCATTCCTTCGCCACCAGTGGCCGAGGGCGAGGACGCTGAGCGAACTGAAAGGGACACGCCCGCCTCATGCGACCGGCCCGGTGCGGCGTCCCGATGGGGAACCCGACCAGCGAGAGACGGGCTGTACCTTGAATGACCTCGTGCACCACGGGTGCGGGGCGGCTGTTTAGAAGAGATAGGGAAGCAGGAACGACGCCACGATCAGGAAGGCTCCGAGGACGACGAGAGCCGTGAGATTGCGTCTCATGCCCGCAGCCTTATCTTCGTAATACCACTTCTGGGCTAAAGCGTCGCGGCGCTCGTATTCCTCGAGTAAGTAGGAATCGCGATCGCTTGAAGGGCCTCCGCCGCTGAGAATGCGCACCAAATCGTAGCGATCGGGGCCGACGAAGCCGAGATCTTGGACTTCCCTGTCGTGGAACGATGCTGACGAGTCCGAATGTGCCATTTCAATACCTGACGCTTCCTGGTGTTCCGCAAGGCGGATTGTGACCGCGGATTCGATCCTGCTCATGTGCGAACGTGGATACGACAGTTCCTTGAGTTCCTGATGCGTACCCTAGAAATACGTTGCATTGGAACGTCTTTCGTAGGTGATGCAGTTCGGCTAGTCCGGGTTGCCGGGCAGTCCTTCAAACACGTCCGCTACCCGTGTTTGCAAATTCGGGGAGCTGACGTCAATCGACTGGATTTGGGCGCCGCCGATGAACGTCGCGCACACCTGATCGGACAATCGGTGGCTTGCGCCGCCGGCCCTTATCTCGCCAGCCTCGATGGAGCGGACAACCAATTCATCAATACTGTTACGCCACTTCCGGTATGCGCTCTTCCCCTCAGCGAGGGAGGGTTCTACAGTGAGAAGCAACCCAGCACGCAGACCAGGGTCGGCATCGATGCGGTGCGCCACCTCGCTGCAGAACCGCACCAACTGGCGGCAGGGGGAACCATCGCCAGGTTCTCCGAGAGCCGCATACTCCTCATCCACCATAGCGGACCATCGTTCGATAACCTGTTGTGCCAGTTCTTCTTTGGAGGGAAAGTGAAAGTATAGTGCACCTTTGGTGACGTTCCCGTTTTCAATGATGGCGTTGATGCTTGCCGCGGCGAATCCGCAAGCATCGAATTGGCGGGCAGCAGCGTCGACGATTTTCTCGCGAGTAATCTCCGACCGTTTTTGCCGTAGCTTTCCTTTGCCCGCGCGCCCGACGTCGGACGGGCTGGGCGAATGAATATGACCTGGACTCAACGGCTCTGATTGGACGATGGTTTCACGCATTCCCTCTCACTTTCAGCAGTGGCTTCTCGCTGCATCCTGCAGAAACAACGGAGGCGTTGGCAATCTGCCTATTGTCAGCATTGGTGCACGATTGTGCCGATCGGAGGCCCGCCTGAGCTGACTCTGTCCTCGTAACCCATTCTCCGATTGCAGTCAAAATCCAACTTTTGGACACCTCGCGGTCGACGTCCACTGCCGATGTCAGTGCCTCGAATGCCAGCGTGACGGCGACAGAGAAATCGGGGTGCGAAGTGTCCGTCGCTTCCAGCGCGATGTCGTTGACGGCAGAAAGTGCGAGGTGCAGCGCGTCCGCTGAGACCACCGCCGGGTCTTCTACCAGCACTGCAGTGGATTGGTATGCCGATATCCAACCCTGGGGGTCTAACGGATGCTGAGCGGAGGCGCGGCACATGCGGGCAACCTGCTCCAGTTCGGAGATGATCTGCTCGGTCAGGATCGGGCCGAGTCTGCCGGTCAGCCCCCACTGCGAGTCGAGGAGGTCCGCGAACCATTGCCAGCGCATCGATTCCGGTGCGTCATCGAGAGCGAGCTCGACTGTTCCGGCAGCAAGACACATCACGGCGTCGCCGGGTGTCAT
>NZ_JBVOQE010000039.1:0-2475 GCF_055668065.1 Streptomyces sp. NPDC097129
CACCTCTTTAAATACAAACGTAAATAAGAGTATGTTAGCCCAAAGGCTGCTGAGTTTATTAGTTGAGACTGCTAATCTAAGTAGATTGCAAGAAAAAGTAAAATATAAAATATATACAATATTATTTTACTTCAATAGCTAAGTATTTTCAAATAGAAATTTTGAATAATTCATCTAAAACCCTCTTATAAAGTATAATATATGTAACTAGTTATACTATTATCAGTGAAAGGATTATCAAATGACTATCTTAGATAAAGAAAAAATACAGGTAATTAATCTTCAAAACAACCCAAGTCTTAATAGTGAGCAAATTTATATCCCATCTAAACAAAGTGCCAACGTTTTGTTTAGATTTATGAACAAATTAGAATTCCTAGAAGATATTATTTTAAAAAAGGCAATAATTCCAAGATACTACGAAGAGAAACTAGATTATTTACAACTTGATAGCCTAGAAAAAATCGCAATTCCCATGAGTTGTTTTTGTGATATCCATTTAAATAAACTTGCTCCTCACATGGAAAATTACGGATTATACGGGATAGGATTGAGTAAAGAATGGGGAATTAAAAGAGGAATTCAACCGATACATTACGTTAATCAACATTCTAATTTACTATCAGATTTCAAAGAAGTTATTAATAAAACTCTTTCTGCACAAACGGAAGAAGAAAGAAGTACCTATACAGTTTATAACAATCTAATTTTACATCAATTATTTTATATGAAACCAATCGAAGGAGAAATGAGATATTCAGTTCAGAACAAAAGTAAGTACGAAAAAAGAAATTTCCACGATGAAAAAGAATGGAGATTTATACCTAATATAAATGGAATAGATACAGATCTTCCCCTGGTTATTAGTCAAGACCATTTAAATCCCAAAAGTTATAATACTTATTCAGATGGATTACGCCATAAGCCGGAGTTGTGGCTGGATTTTGAATATGATGCCATTAAATATATTATAGTGAATGATCAAGCAGATAGAAGTGAATTGATTTCATACATTGTCCATAACTGTAAAATAAGCGAAATAGAAAAGTACACCCTAATTTCAAAGATTTTAGTTTTTAATGAATTAAAAGAGGATTGGTGATTATGTTTACAAATTTTGAAAAAGCATTTTTTAAGCAAAATGAAATAGATCAAAAAATCCCTGCCGAAGTAATGCAATCTTTAAATGAAAAATTACCAGAGGGGTTTGTTTATACAGACTTAGGAGAAGGAGCTGCCGGACTCTTACCTAATACCGGAGGCGACTTCCAGCTTTCAGGTTTTAGTGTTCAATTGCCAGCTGATCTCCCTGATGATTTAAAACCATCAACTTTCTTTGAATTAATAGAATATATGTATAGAACGCAAACAAAAATTAAACTTATATCTAAAAATAATATTATAAAAATTAACAATAAAGAATTTGATATAGATGAATTACTAAAGCTCCCTTTTTCTGATTTGGAAGTAAGAGATTCTGAATTCTATATGGTGCCTAAACCATTTCAAAATCCCTTCAAAGTTATCCTAGAAAGTGATGAAGTTAAGCGGGAGTTTTTAATGAAAAGACAACCATATCCACACATGCATAAAAGTCTATTCAAAAGTATTGATAATAGTGTATTAGAAATTTCTTATTTAATCGATGAAATAAATAATCAAATTAAATTTAACTTTACATTAGATATTGATAAAACGAAGGACATCAAACAGTTGATAGAAGCATTAAAAATATATAAAGCTTGTATGAATGGACACATAAAAATAAATAAACAACCACTACCTCAAGCAACAGATAGTAAAACTGAATTAACTTCAATCGATGAAAATATTAATTTCTGGGTAAAGGTTTTGAAACTCCAAAGCTTATTAGGGGTAAATTTTATACCTACGTCAGAAATAAAACACAACGATGTTTTATTAGTCGAGGAACTTTATCGCTCCTTATATGAAAACAAGCCATTTAAGGAATATATTAAATTAAATGATTTAACCCTTAATGGAGTACGTGGAGTTAACCCTAAGGAATTAATAGATCAAAGCTTATCATTCCAATTTATAAGGAATAGCAAAAAAGAATTATTTGGTTGTGAAATCGAGCTTTTCAGCTTGATTGGCTACTTCGATTTTAAAGTTATTGGTGTTAATATATTAGATAATGATAAATACATGTTAGAAACTGAACCTACACCAACAAAAAAAACCTTTCAGACAACCATACACTTTATCAATGAAATAAATGCTAAAAGGTACCAAGAAGAAAAGGATATGGATGTTTTTCAAAACGCAGAAGAAATAATTTTATAAGTTACTGGACAGCAGATTACCTGCTGTCTTTTTATTTTTATATAAATATATTATTTTTTACGTTATTATTAACATTATAATTAAATATAAAAGTTATAATAGTTTATATATAATAGACAAATAAACTGTTTTTCTATATATCCCTAGATTATTATAATTTATCTAATT
>NZ_JBVOQE010000040.1:0-2401 GCF_055668065.1 Streptomyces sp. NPDC097129
CGCGGCACCGCCACAGACTAAGTCTGTGCCAGCCGGCAACTGCTTACAACCGGCAACTGCACGGCCGCCGCGGCACCGCCACCGACAAAGTCTGGGCCAGCCGGCAACTGCTGCTCACCGGCTACGAGCACCTCACCGTGAAGCAAAAGGCCCGGTTCAACGCCGCCCTCGCCGCCGAGGATCCGACCAACGAGATCGCCGCCGCGCATGCCGTCAAGGAACGCCTGCGCCTGCTGCTGGCCGAACACCAGCCGCACCAGATCCGGCGCAGGCTGTACGACTTCTACGACGCCGCCGCCCGCGCCGACATGGAGGAAACCAGCCGCCTGGCGACCACGATCGACACCTGGTGGCCAGCGGTGCTCGTCGCGCTCACCGAGGACGTGACCAACGCCCGCACCGAGGGCTTCAACCGGATCATCAAGCAAACCAAGCGTGTCGGATGCGGCTTCACCAACATGGACAACTACCGAAGGCGCATCATGGTCCACATCGCCCTCACCCGAGGGCAGAGACCAGCAGCATGAAATCAGCACACGCCCCGCTCAAATGCGGAGAGCCATTTATCTCTGCAGTAAACGCCCGGCCCGTCTTCGGCGCCTCGTGCCACACATGCCTTCCCGCTCGGGTTGCGGCGGGCCATAATTCGCCTTTCACGTGCCCGGCTTGCCGTCTTCGGAGCTGGGCCTTGACACCCCTGCACCGGGTACCCACGCATCAGTACCGCACCTGCCGCTGGGCAGTCGATGCATCACCTGTCCGAACGGAATCGACCGCCCCCACGCTGATCACTGCTCCCACACCGCCGAAGCACTTCAACCGATCCGTCACTGCAGCATCATCGAGAAGCCGTCCTCGACACCGGCAGGTCCCGGGCCCGCTGGCTGTGATGTCTTCGCGCTGGCGGCGTCGGCGGGGAGAGGATTTCGCAGTGAGCAGCACCGCTCTCTCCGGGATCGAGGCGACCACCGAATCCGGCCCGCGGTGCTGCACGAAACCTTCGGGGCTCCATCGAGCCAGTGGCAATCGGCCCGTGGTTGCCTCACCATGGAGCGATGACTGCTAAGCGTTGCCGATCCACCCCCGATCCTGCCGAACCCCTTTCCGATGCCGAGCTGCTCATCGGCCTGGTGGTCTCACCATCCCTGAGTGCGATGCTCGGCCCCGAGGTCACCACCTCGGTGCGCAAGATTTTGGTGCAGCGGTATCCGGGAGTGCGCTGGCAACTGAAGATGGCCGAAGACCGGCTGGTCGATCCACCCACCGAGACCTTGGACCTGCTGGAGGCGGCCCGAAACCGCGTGCTGGAGGAGAACTGGGATTTGGCCGTGGTGCTCACCGAGATCCCCCTGAAGACCGGCCGACGTCCGGTGCTCACCCAGCTCAGCCCCGTGCACGGGGTAGGACTGGTCTCCGTCCCAACCCTGGGAGCCGTGCACGTGCGGCAGAAGGTGCAAGAGACCACCGTGCACGTGGTCGGGCAGCTCCTGGGCTACGACGCCGAAGACCTCAACGCCCAGCGGGATCTTGCTCGAAGAGCCCACCAGCTGTCCACCGATCTCGACGAACGCCCGGACGACAACGTCGTGCAGTTCACGGCCCGAGTGCTGAGCGGCAACGTGCGGTTGCTGCTGGGCATGATCCGCGCCAACCAGCCTTGGGCCTTCGTGGCCCGGCTCTCCCGGGCGATGGTCGTGGCAGCGGCCACCGGCATGCTGACATTGGTGGCCTCGGACCTATGGGTACTGGCCATGGCCTACGGGCCGGTGCGCCTGGTCCTGCTGGCGGTGATGGCGATCGGGGCGGTGAGTGCCACCCTGATCCTGGGAGCAGACTTGTGGGAGCGCCCACGGCGGCGAGCCCAACGTGAGCATGTGATCCTGTTCAATTTGGCCACCACCGCGACCGTGGCCATCGGGGTTGTGGTGTTCTACCTCGGCTTATTCATCCTGTCCTGGGTCGGCGCGCTGCTGCTCATCGACGAGCCGGTACTGGCCGGTGTCGCCGGTCACCCAGTGAACGCTTTGGACTACGCGAAGATCAGCTGGCTCACCGCCAGCCTGGCCACCGTGGGCGGAGCACTAGGAGCTGGACTGGAGGACGACGATGTGGTGCGCGCCGCTGCCTACACCCGGTCCAGCACCTGACACAGCCCCAGCACAGAAGAAACTGAAACATCTACGCGTTGATGCCACGTCTATGCAGGTGTCATTGCCGGTCGCGATGACTTGGTGGGCTCAGCGCAGTGCGCTGCCTCGTACTCGGCGGGTGGGGCGTTGCCGAGGCGGGTGTGCGGGCGGGCGCTGTTGTACCTGTCGATCCGGGATCCGCACCGCCCTGCCGGACGCGCGGATCGCAGTCGACAAGTGGCATCTCGTCGCCCACGCCAACCTCATGGTCA
>NZ_JBVOQE010000041.1:0-2369 GCF_055668065.1 Streptomyces sp. NPDC097129
CTCCTACTAATGGGAGGACTCCCATTTTTTCAGTAATTTGAATAACTGGTATGGATAACTCCATCGCAGTTATCTCGGCAGCACTAATACGAGCGTAATTTATTTTAGAGTAATTTAAGCTAAGTAAGTGTACAGCTTGATCAACAATAGAATCGAATTTCGATATTATTTCGTAGAAATCAGAGATAGATACATTATTTCTGATAGATTCTGTTTTTATTATATCACCTATTGAATTACGATAGAATCTAACTTCTTCAATACCCGTTTCAAGGGATAGATTTAATTCAATCAATAAGTTTACCCCTTTATTTCCCCAAAGAGTTAAGTGGTTATAGGGACTTTCTAAGTCAATAGATATGGAATTGATAAAGATATCAATAAGCTCCTCTCTCCAAGTTTGAAGTTCTTTGTTAACTTCCTTTGAATAGAGGTTGTAATCTAAATCACTTTTTTGTTTAATCAATAATTCTTTATTCCTTTTAACAACAACACCAATATCTTGCATTAAAATTTCTAATGTATGCATCCTTTTCTCGCCTCATTTTTTTATTTTAGATACAAATATCATTTAATTATAACAAAAAACCTCTTAGAATAAGCCAAGGAATTATTACGCAAAAAATTTCCAAACGCTATATTCTATACATAGTTAGATAGGGATAATTATGCTAATATCAAAATATATATAGGGGTTGAATTCATGTTTAAGTTTGTTTAATCGTACAAAATCAGTAAATAATTCAGGAACAGAGTCTCAAGAAGACGAAACCATCTACACAATGATGCCTACACCAGGGACTATTATTGGAGAAGCAACAGAAGAAGAAATGGAAACAGCAGCTGAGCCTGAAATTCGTTATACTGTGTTTATGAGACGACAAGATATGAAGGTTGTTTCGATAGAACAAACTACAAAGTTGGCTAAGAATATACAGAATTTCGAAACAGATTCAAGTAAATTTTGAAGAAAACTTTCCAAAAGGTTGTTAATTCCATACGAATGGCCATATTTATATAGGTGACACTGACGTGCAATTAGAAACAGACGATGAAAATTTATATTTCTATTAAAAAGACGTTATACGGCTTTTTTTAGGGACATTGTTTTTTTTTCTTTGCTGTAACAACTGTTTTAATAAAACTTAACTACCACAGTATGTATTATTATTAATTCCATTGAAAAAAGAATAATTCTGAGCATGTGGGGAAAGTTATAATAGGTTTGATTGGATTTATTCCTTTCCACGTTAAACCCTCACTATCTAAGTGAGGGTTTCGTTTTTTACAAATACTATATAGCTAAACTGCCCCGATTGTGACATAAGAGTGGTTATTACAGGAATGCTGCCCCTAAAGTTTAAGTGCATTCCTTCACAAAATTTAGTAATAGGACTTTTTTAAAAGGAATTTTGCACGATTCTGAAGACACAAAGAAACAAGCGCATTAATCGTACTTGGATTAATATCCTTAAGTATTTAAGAGAATTAAATTAAAAGAATATATTCGATTTAAACTGCTTACATTAAAAATAATCTTTCCTGCCCCATAGAATATTTAAAAATAGCTAGCTTTTTAAGATCTATAAACTAAATCATACGGAAAAATATAGAAAAAAGGTGATGATAATACTCGACTCTTCGCCGTTAATTATCTTACCGTTTCATTTACAGTTTATGCTATGACTGAAAAAAAAGGTCCAACTAGCGGAATTATTATTAAGATGGAAGTATCCAAGCAGCCATGGCAATACACATACTATTAAAAATCATATTATACCCTTTTTTATTATTAAATCCCCTTACAACTCAGACTTATTCATCTATTCGGTAAAAATTCTTATTTAGGTAAAAATAGTCTTAACAAATCCTTATTGATCTATCTTGGTCTGTTTATCACATAAGCAAGACTCTTTCAGGAAAATATAATTATTAAATTATGATTTATATATGGAGTGATTTTATTGAACGAACAAGAAATTCTTCTCTCTATTTTTGAATATAAAGAGAGAATTAGCGAACTACGCGTTGATCACTGGATGAAATATTCTAATTGGAAGACTTGGTATTTTTGGTTTAATATCATGTCAATTTTAATTCCCCTATCTATTCTTTACTTTAAAATAGATAGAAACCGTTTATTTGAATTCTGTTTTTTCGGGTTAATAGTTCATGTTACTTGGTCCAATATTGACAGCTTATTATCCCAAAACAATTACTTAATTCATCCCCATGGATTCACACATTTTCTTCCTATGGGTATTACTGTTACTGCTGTCTTACTACCTGTTTGTTTTATGCTTTTATATCAATATTGTTCTAATAAAGGTAAAAATTTTTATCTTTATTCAATAATACTCTCTGCTTTA
>NZ_JBVOQE010000042.1:0-2244 GCF_055668065.1 Streptomyces sp. NPDC097129
AGCTTTCAAATGAAGTATTTTCAAGGCATGACAAAGGCATCTGTAAAACTATTGTATTTCATTGCCGTCGTGCAATAATCGAGATAACAGAAAGTTTCCTGTTTGTTATCTCTAGACATAATGCCAAAATTAGGGTCTGTGGTACTTTTACAAATTTGCCTAGTTTTCTGTTACCTCCTCTCTATCTTTTAAAGCTTTTTCCCATGTGACTTTCGGTCTTTTTCAATTGTTCGGTTGAGTTCATCTACATATTCTCTAGTTTCCACTTCTACTTCTTGACGAGTAAATTTATGTTTATTGGCGCTTGGCTTCCAAGTGGGTAGAGTCTGTGAGAAGAACATTTCCACCGGCCATCTTATGATTCGTGGCTTGAAGAACGTTATCATCAAAAATTTCTTAGAAAAGGTCGATACCTTTAAAATGAGTTCGTCGATTGTGTCCATGAAACTACACTAACTCCAAGTACTTTTTATTTCTTCTTGTTGATCTTTATTTATTTTTTTACATATTAAAGTATTAGAACGTAGATCCTCGTCGTATAAGATACTAACAAGTAATTGTTTACCCATTAATTGAGGAAACTTATTTACTTCAAGTACATTTCTTCAAAATTTTTTAGAAATGCTACAGGCGTGAAACAACTTAGTATGTTCTTACATTGCAATTCATGGAAGGATGTGACCGTTATAACTTATAATTATTTTTATTGTCCATAATTGAAAAAAGTAAACTCTTATCATGTACACTTTTCGTTGAAAATCATTAAATATAGTAAGCTTCATGTAAAATTCCTTGAGTCCAACTTCTCTGTAGTTGGACTCCAAATATAGATTCAAGGGGAAATTTTATGAAAATAAATGAAATTAAAGGTGCATACAATGCGATATATAGTCTCGGAGAAAATTGTATACCCGCTTTAAAACTAAGAAAGTTTAACTTGCGGGAATTTGCAGGTCCTTTAGATTGGGTTGGTTCTCCAAATCTACCAAAGGTAACTAACCTATTAAGAACAAACTTTTCAAATTTTCTCATCTCCGACCATTTAATAGTTCCACAGTATGCATCTGATGAAGATCTTCTTGTAGTTGATACCGTTAATCACATATCGTTTAATCATGATTTTAAAACTCATGAGAATACACTGAACCACCTTCCAAGCTTACCACAAGTACAAGCAAAGTATGAAAAGCGTATTAATCATTTTATTGAAACACAATCCAATTCAGAACGTTTATTATTTATACGAACAGAAGCTAATATAAAAGATACTTTAGAATTAGAAAATATATTATCCCAATTAGTAAAATATAACTTTTGTATTCTTATTGTTAACCATTCTAAAGTAACAGAAATAGTAGAACTAGATTGGAAAATCAAAAATGTATGCGCAATCGAAATGCCAAATGAGGAAATTTGGGAGGGTAATGATTTACTATGGGAGCGTATTTTTCAAGGTATAACATTAATTTCAGATAAATTTAATTGAAAAAGTAGGGACAGTATGAGCCAAAAGAAACAGAACCTAACAATTTTTCTCCATATACCCAAAACTGGAGGTACAACACTTAATTCAGTATTTACTCGTCAATATACAGTAAAAGAATTCCATAATCATGATTTATTTGATCGGAAGATCATTCCTTTATCCGAATTAGATAAGGAGCATAAAAAAAGAATTAATGCCATTTCTGGACATCATTTTTATGGTATACATGAACATTTCAATAAGCCCTATCGTTATTTTACAATGCTTCGTCATCCTGTCGACCGTGTTCTGTCTCTTTATTATTATTTAAAGGAGAACGACTATCCTGGATACGAATGGATGAAGGAAATGACTCTGGAAGAATTTGTAGAAGCAACTCCTGAAGCACAAAATAATCAAACTACTCTTCTGTGTGGATACCCCATAAATCCAGATGTGAATATAGCAAAAGAAAGAATAATGTCATTTGATATGGTCGGAATAACAGAATTGTTTAATGAGTCACTATATTTGTTTAAAAAAACTTTCAAATGGCACAATATACAATATAGAAAAATGAATATGACTAAATCTAGATTAACAAAAGAAGTATTACCTGAAGAAACCTTAAGGCTCATTGAAAAATATAACGAAATGGATATAGAAGTTTATGATTACGCAAAAAAATTACTTTTAAATAAACTGGACAATCTCTCCATAAAAGAAAAACGAACACTTCAACAATTAATAGAAAAACAAAAAAATCTATAAAAATAAAT
>NZ_JBVOQE010000043.1:0-2230 GCF_055668065.1 Streptomyces sp. NPDC097129
GAATACCATTTAGGATGATGCCATATTGTATTCGGTCAGAAAGTTATATATAGGAGCAGAATCCACTTTGTTTTTTTTGACTATGAAAACGGCTTATTAGAAGTCCAAAATCCAAGAACTAAAGCGATAATCTTAATTAAATATGAGGAAATAATTATTCGAATAAAATAATGCCGTCTTTGACGGTTTTTTTATTGGCACCTTATAGGAATTAATGAAACTAACCTACTTCAATCTCTGGAAAGTCTATAGGAATTTTGAATTAAAGTATCCAGAGTAAGAGTAAAAGAACGAGTTATCATATATGGTTCTTTTAAATATCAATTTCGGGAAACTTTGTGAGCGAATGAACTTAAACTATACTGCCAGTTTCATACATAAGCTAATTCTTCGTTTATCAGAATGCTTCCATATTTGTAACATAACATAGTGTAGTAATCCTTAAGTTATGACTATTAATGATTAGACATAAATCTCGCATTCAAGTAAAAATTCTCAAGAATTGCCCTTATTGCAGCAATTTCTATTTATTTTTTAGCCACATTTACTTTTAATTGTATTCACAATAACATATAGTTAAATAACTATTTGTTATTGTGAAGGGAGTTGGATAGTGTGATTGATGCTTATAAAGCACTTTCAGATACTACTAGAAGAAAAATTCTAGAACTTCTGAAGGAACGGGATATGACTGTAAATGAAATTACGGGGTATTTTAACATATCGCAGCCAAGTATATCTCATCATCTCTCTATTTTAAAAAACAGTGGGTTAATTGAATCCAGTAAAGAAGGAAAGTATGTCAAATATTCATTGAATTTGACTGTACTTCATGAAATTATGGGATGGTTTATGAAGTTGATGAATAAAGTGGAGGAAGAAAAATATAAGTAAAACCATCAATAATTAGCATTGATGGTTTTACTTAATCCTTCTTTGACTAACTTGCTTGCCCGTTTCTACCATAAGCTAGTTTTCATTTATTACAGGAATTCTGCCCTGTTAGTATCGGAATGGTGTGTCATTAATCCTCAAGCCAATTATATTAATTGGCTTGAGGATTTTCTTTCGTGAAATGTTTGTATAATTTTAAGTCATCTACATTAAGACTTGCCCTTTGTTCAGAATCTCTATTTTTTCAATAAAAGCACTTAACTTTTGTTTTCTTAATGCAATATATTCAAGAAAGTGTTCTTCACAATACCAATTCATTTTTGTCTTTTTCCAATTCTTTAAGGGGCGGCTACCTCTTAACTGACAATAATCCCCTTCGAATTTCTTATTAAGAAAGTGTATATCTGTCACTTTACTTTACGAACCCCCTCACCATAACTAGTAGTTCATTCATTTTAGCCCTAGTACCATGTTTTCTCCATTAGAATTTATTATTGAGATATCTTAATTCGAATACTCGCATTATTTTAAGTTTAATTCTGATCAGTTGATAAGGATAACAGGATTTACTTATGTCCAAATATTATGTTACCGTTTTAATAAATCACATAATATATTGGGTCCTATTAGACTTTTCTTAGTCACCTTCCCTTTATACCGTGAAGGAGGCTAAGAAAATATAATGTCAACAGCTAAAAATTTAGACCATTTTATTAATATCTCGTTCGGTCAAAAAGTTATTTATAACAGTAAAATACACTTTTGTTTCTTTAATCATGCAAATGGATTATTAGAAATAATAGATCCTACTACAAACTCCATTTTTTTAGTTAGACAAAAATCACTCATTTATAGGATTAAGTGATATTTTTAGGTGTAATGGTTCTACTTAATCAATCCTACTTTCGCTAACCTTTCCTGATTTATACATAAGTATATTTTTTGTTTTTATGGAAATTTATTACTTTTAAAATAAATATCACATAAAAAATTTTAATAATTAGCACTTTTTTCTTCTAACATTTTCTTGTAGGCATACCAATGTTCTTTTTGAGAATCATTAATCTCTTTCAGTTCTTTATTCAAGTGAATTAAAACTTCTTTTAGAACAATATCTCTCGGGTTACTTTGAATTCTTTTGATAGTTGCTAATAATTCCATTCTTATACTCGAATCTAATTTACTTAACCTAGCCATTTCTGAAACAAAGTCTATATTCATAAGAACACATCCTTATTTTTACTTTTAATTATCAAGGAAAGAAAAGCAATTAACAATCATTCTAATTCAACAAATACCGACAAAGACACTAGATGTCATCTCTTTTATTATTCGG
>NZ_JBVOQE010000044.1:0-2122 GCF_055668065.1 Streptomyces sp. NPDC097129
GGTTCGAGGTCATTCGACTTCCGCAAGTCGGGGTCTTTGTCGACGTTCTCAAGGGTCACCCGCTGATTTAAGCAGATCCGACCGATCGTCCTTCACTGTCAGACAACTATGCGAACATCCTCGCTATGAACCTGACCCCACCACTGGCGCTGCCATGGAGGAAAGCACCCTTTACCTGGCAGCGTCCCCCCACACTCGCGCTCAGGTTCTAACAACTCCGTGCCCCGTGCCGGCCACTCCAGGTTCCTACGGCTGGTGGTTCCGAGAGTTGCCCGCTGAGATCAACACGTCAGGGTGTGCGAAGAAGGACGGGCTGACCTTGCTGTATCCGGGGATCAGCCCATCAGCACTTCTCGTTAATGGGAAAGCTCCGAGCAAGCAGACTCTTCGGACTCGGATCAAGACTCACTACAGGGGCAATGCGGGACTGTCTGAATAACGGTGGATCCGGTCCTTGATTCAACACGCCGAGCTGAGCTTGGCGGGAAGGATCGACGATGACCGAAACACTTGATCCCATGGCAGAGACTGAGGTGGATCAGAAGCAGTTGGCCGAGCAGCTCCTGGCTCAGGCCAAGGAGCAGGGCGTGGAGTTGATGGGCCCGAACGGACTCCTCAATCAACTCACCAAAAACGTCCTAGAGACCGCGTTAGACGCGGAGATGACCGAGCACCTGGGCTACGAGAAGCACGATGCCGCCGGCCGCGGCAGCGGCAACTCGAGGAACGGTACCCGTTCGAAGACGGTGCTCACTGAGATCGGGCCGGTGGAGATCGAAGTGCCACGCGACGTCGATTCTTCGTTCGACCCGCAGATTGTTAAGAAGCGTCAGCGACGCTTGACGGGTATCGATGAGATCGTATTGTCATTGACGGCAAAGGGTTTGACGACCGGCGAGATATCCGCGCACTTTCAAGATATTTACGGAGCGTCGGTGTCGAAGGACACGATCTCGCGGATCACCGACAAGGTCGTCGGGGAAATGACGGAGTGGCAGAACCGGCCACTTGATCGGGTGTATCCGGTGATGTTCATCGATGCGGTGCACGTGAAGGTTCGCGATGGGCAGGTCACCAACCGGCCGATGTATGTCGCGATCGGCGTCACCGTCAATGGCGAACGCGACATCCTCGGGATCTGGGCCGGCGAGGGCGGAGAGGGCGCAAAGTTCTGGCTCTCGGTCCTGACCGAGATCAAGAACCGTGGTGTGGCGGACGTCTGCATCGTTGTGTGCGACGGACTCAAAGGATTGCCTGAAGCGATCAACACCGTCTGGGAACTCGCTGTGGTGCAGACGTGCATTATTCATCTGATACGCAACACTTTTCGCTTTGCCTCTCGTAAATATTGGGATGCGATGGCGCGTGATCTCAAACCTGTCTACACCGCTCCGTCGGAGTTTGCGGCCAGGGAACGATTCGCTGAGTTCACGCAGAAATGGGGGCAGCAGTATCCAGCGATTATCAAGATGTGGGACAACGCGTGGAGTGAGTTCGTTCCGTTCCTGGACTACGACGTCGAGATCAGGCGCGTCATCTGCTCGACGAACGCGATCGAGTCTGTCAACGCTCGCTACAGGCGCGCAGTACGGGCGCGTGGGCACTTCCCGACTGAGCAGGCGGCGCTCAAATGCTTGTACTTGGCCACGCGTGCTCTGGACCCGACAGGGAAAGGTAAGGCACGATGGGCAATGAGGTGGAAGCCCGCGCTCAATGCGTTTGCGATCACCTTCGAAGGACGCATCACCCTGAACGGTAACTAACCGACATCAAGGTCGGATCCACCGTTAATCGGACACTCCCGGTATGAGGGTCGGCCCGTTTCGGGCCGGGGACTCGCTTGCAAGTTGCCGTGGGTTGCCGAGTAGGCGAAGCCTGGATCGGTAGTGCCTACATTTGCAGGAGGCCCCGGTGATGTATCAGCGTACGAGTGTCGGATTGGACGTGCACGCACTGTCTGTAGTGGCATGTGCGATCGACGGTCAAACCGGTGAAGTATGGAAACAACGATTATGTCCGGACTCCGGTGAGATCCTCGCCTGGTTGCGTTCGTTGCCGGGTCCGGTGAAAGCCGTCTACGAGGCCGGACCGACCGGATTCGGCCTGTACCGAGCTCTGAATC
>NZ_JBVOQE010000045.1:0-2087 GCF_055668065.1 Streptomyces sp. NPDC097129
ATTTTTATTCCTTTTTGCCTATCCACATTCAAGCTTTCAGTCTATCAAAAAATAGATTATAGCCCATATGTTTACTTAATTCTTCTTTCATCATCAGCAATAATATTGATCCATGCGATGTTAATAAAACCAATTGAAGAGAGAAGAGGGAATTCAGAAACTTCAAAACTAGATTTATCATTGAGGAAGAATACCTTTTTAGTTATCTTTCTTTTAAATATAATTTATGTAGTTAGTTACTTAATGGAAAATAAAATGATAACCGGTTTATATCTTCCCTTGTCAAGTATGGATGAAGTAGGTGATATTCATTTAGAAAATATACCTATTTTAAGAGAAATTAATACTGTATTAAGATTTGTTTTACCACTTTTAAACTTTTATCTTTATAAAAAAACTTCAGAAAAAAAATATTTATTTATGCTTATATTAACTATTTTTGTACCACTATCAAGAGGTTCAAGAAGTGCGATTATTAACGCAATTTTAATGATTGCTGCTTTTAATTTTAGGAAGATAAAGTTAAAAAAAGCCATTCTCCTTGCAGTATTATGTATTGGCATTTTAATTGTGGCTATAAGTATTGGTAATGAGAGAAGAGGTACATATACATCTAAAAGTTATGCATATGAAATAGGTGTATCTCAGACTTTTGAGGCTAGTAATCCGGTTCATGATATATTCTCCTGGTATTATGGTTATTATTCATTGTCTTTTTATAACTTTAATTCTTCCTTAATAAACTGGGAAGAAAATAAGGTGTATTTCAATGGATTGGCAAATCTTAATGGATTATTAACTTACTTTTTTGATAATTATCCAACCCAATATGAGTTTAACTCTAGAATTATTAGTGTTAACGGCGCTGCGGTAGTTCCGACAGCCTATTATTACTACTTAATAGATTTTGGAATAGTAGGTATATTAATATTTGAAATTATCTTCTATGGATTGCTATTTCATTATTATAGGAAGTCTATCAATAATCAGTATTTTAGATTAGTCTATTGTTTTTTGTTACTTCAAGTCTTAAATTTTGTTTTCTATAGTAGTTTTTACTCTGTTTGCCTATATCCTATCCTTATTATTGTTTATATCTTTAAAAAAGTTAGTCATAAAAGATCGAGGGAGAATTATAATGAAAGAATTAGTATCAGTTATAATGACGGCCTATAACGAAAAAGAAGATTGGTTGAGATTGTCTGTAGAATCTATATTAGAGCAATCTTATAAGGATATCGAACTAATAATAGTTGTGGATAATCCTAAAAATAAAACGCTTGTTGAAGTTATAAGAGAAATACAAGGTAACCATGATAATTTAAAAGTTATCATAAATAAAACCAATATAGGTCTAGCTATGAGTTTGAATGAGGCATTTAAGTATGCAAATGGTAAATACATTGCAAGAATGGACGCAGATGATATTTCTAAATTAGATAGAATTGAAAAACAAGTTGAGTTATTAAAAAATAAACCAGAAATAGCTTTACTTTCATCAACTAGCATTAAAATAAATGAAGAGGGAGATTTGCTTAAAGAGCAGTCTTCCATAGGAACAAGAGATTTTAATCAAATAAAAAATTCAATTAAATATACAAACTTTATGGTACATCCTTCATGGCTTATGAGGAGAGAATTGTTTGAGAATCTAAATGGTTATAGAGATTTTGAATGCAGTCAAGATTATGATTTCTTACTTAGAGCAATTAGCAATAATTATCAAATGTTATTAATTGATGATAAACTTATAAATTACAGGGTTAGAAAGAATAGTATTACTACTGCTAAAGCTTTTAAGCAATTTTTAATTGCAAAATATATTAAAAAGTTATATAAACAAAGGCGTTTAAGTAATAATATAGATGATTTTTCAAAGAAGAATTTAGATCATTATTTACACATTAATAATTATGAGTCAAGTTTTCATAAAGAGAAATATAATAATTCGCTGAAAAAATTCAATCAAATTAAATCTGCTGGTACCACTGTTTCTAGAATGGTAAGTTTAATTAATTGTTTTTTTTATTCGAGTTATAGCAGAGAGATTTTATTTAACTATTTAAGGTACAGATTGGCTTCTAGAT
>NZ_JBVOQE010000046.1:0-2034 GCF_055668065.1 Streptomyces sp. NPDC097129
GGGCGTGCGGACTTCCAGGTGAAGATCCGTGGGTTCCGTGTCGAGCTGGGTGAGGTGGAGGCGGTGCTGGCCGCGCATCCGCAGGTCGCTCAGGTGGCTGTGGTGGCGCGTGAGGATCGGCCGGGAGACAAGCGCCTGGTCGCCTACGTTGTTCCGAAGGCAGATGGCGGGGATCTGGACCCGTCTGGGCTGCGGCGGTTTGTTGGGGAGGGTCTGCCGGAGTTTATGGTTCCGGCTGCGGTGATGGTGGTGGAGTCGTTCCCGGTGACGGCGAATGGGAAGCTGGACCGTCGTGCGCTTCCCGCGCCCGAGTACGCTTCCGCGGCCGCCTCGCGGGCTCCGCGCAATCCGCGCGAGGAAGTCCTGTGTGCGGTCTTCGCTGAAGTCCTCGGTCTGGACAAGGTCGGCATCGACGACAGTTTCTTCGACCTGGGCGGCCACTCCCTGCTCGCCACCCGCATCGCCAGCCGCATCCGCACCGAACTAAACGTAGAAGTTCCGCTTCGGACCCTGTTCGAAGCTCCCGATGTTGCCAGCCTCAGTGAACGGTTGGGGGCAGCGGAGAAGTCCCGCCGACCCGCACTGCGGCGGATGCCGCGCCCCCAGGAGAAGTGATGATTCCTCTTTCTTTTTCGCAGCGTCGCCTCTGGTTCCTCAACCGCTTTGAGGGAGCAGACGATTCGACTTACAACCTCCCCATCGCCCTCCGCCTAAGCGGTGAACTCGAACGCGAGGCGCTGGCCGCTGCTCTGCACGACGTAGTAGAGCGGCACGAAAGCCTGCGCACCGTCTTCCCCGAGGGAGGGGATGGCACGCCGTTCCAGAGGATCCTTGACGCGGAGCGGGCATGGACGGGGCTGGACGTGATCTCCACGTCCGAGAGCGAGTTGGACGAACTCATCCTGTCCTTCCGGCAGGTCGGGTTCGACGTGACCGTCGACGTGCCGGTCCGCGCCCGCCTGTTCTCCCTGAGCAGTGACTTGCACGTCCTGGTGGTGGTGCTGCACCACATCGCGGGTGACGGTTGGTCCATGGCGCCGCTAGCGCGGGATGTCGCGACTGCGTACGAGGCGCGGGCTGAGGGCCGTGTCCCGGACTGGGAGCCGCTGCCGGTCCAGTACGCCGACTACGCAATGTGGCAAATGGAACTGCTGGGGGAGGAGTCCGACCCGGAAAGCGTACTAAGCCGCCAGGTCGCCTACTGGAGCGAGGCGCTCGCGGGCCTCCCGGGGCAGCTCGAGCTGCCGACGGACCGAGCGCGGCCTGCCACGGTCTCGTACACAGGTGACCGTGTGCCCGTGGAGATCGACGCCGAACTGCACGTCGAACTCGCGGCGTTGGCGCGCGAATCAGGCGCGAGCATGTTCATGGTCGTCCAGGCGGCCTTCGCCGCGCTGTTGTCGCGCTTGGGCGGGGGCACGGACATCCCGATCGGCGCGCCCATCGCGGGCCGCACGGACGAGGCGCTGGACGACCTGGTCGGGTTCTTCGTCAACACGCTTGTTCTGCGCACGGACCTTTCCGGTAACCCCACCTTCCGCGGACTCCTCGCACAGGTGCGCACGTCTGTCCTCTCCGCGCACGAGCACCAGGAGGTCCCGTTCGAGTACCTGGTGGAGGTTCTGAACCCGGCGCGTTCCATGTCCCGCCACCCGCTCTTCCAGGTCGCGCTCGCCTTCCAGAACAACGCGCACGCGGAACTCCGGCTCAAGGGACTCACCTTGAGCGTCGTGGACTTTGCCGCGGACACCGCCAAGTTCGACCTGTCCCTCGGCATTTCGGAGCAGTTCACCGAGCAGGGCATGCCAGCCGGTCTAACGGGTGCCTTCGAGTTTGCGACGGATTTGTTTGATCGTTCGACGGTTGAGTCGTTTGTGGTGTATCTGCGTCGTTTGCTGGTGGGTGTTGTTGCTGATCCTGATGTGTTGGTGGGGTCGGTGGACATCCTTGATGTGGGGGAGCGGCGGGATCTTTTGTCGGGGTGGCAGGGGGTGGGGTCTGATGTGGTGGTGGCTCCGTTGCCTGTGTTGTTTG
>NZ_JBVOQE010000047.1:0-2031 GCF_055668065.1 Streptomyces sp. NPDC097129
TCAGGACCACCACCGGACAAAGATCTCCGAGTTGCGCCTCGTGGATCGGGCGCACTCAGTTCTTCTTCCCGTGCGCGGCAGCGATATTCACATCGCTACCCGCGCCGTCAGACAGGATCTCCACGTCGCGGACCGCCAACTGTCGACGCTGCTCACGCTCCAACGCTCGAAGCACGACTTGAGCACGGCTTTTCGCACGCCCACCGCTGACCTCACTGTCGAGAAACGCCACGATGTCCTCGGGTAGCCGTACCGCGATCTGCGTACTCATAACCATCATGATACCGAATTGGGATGTAAACCGGTACCAGTCCCACATCCATTCATCTCCTTGCAACCACCGCCCCTGAGACTCCCGGTGCCGGGGACTGCCGGCCGAACGTCCGTGGATTGTCCGACCGTCAGTGCCCCGATTACTCGGCGCCGTACAACTCGGCGGTGTAATGCCCCTCCCCATTGCATGTGGCTTCTTCCCAATCGACGCCCAACGCGTCGGCCAGGTGGTGCGCATCGGAGAGGAAATCCGCGAACACGGTGGGCAATTCTTCGGTGCCGGGGGTCTATCTCTTTAACGGTGTTTCGGCGGATTTCCATCAGTAAGTTTCAGATCCTGGCCAACGATCGGCGAACGTGATCGCAAACGCGTTCAGAGCGGGCTTCCACCTCGTTATCCATCGTGCCTGGCCCTTGCCTGTCGGGTCGAGCGAACGTGTCACCAAATACAGACACTTCAGCGCAGCCGCCTCGGTAGGGAAATGGCCACGAGCTTTCACCGCCCTCCGATAGCGGGCATTGAGGGACTCAATCGCGTTGGTAGAGCAGAGCACTCGCCGTATCTCTGTGTCGTAATCGAGGAACGGAATGAACTCCTGCCAAGCGTTGGTCCACAATCGGATGATCGCCGGATACCTCTCACCCCAGTGCTCGGCGAGATCGTCCAGCCCCGCGTGAGCGGCAGCCTCGGTCGGTGCCGTGTAGATCGGTCTGAGATCGTGTTTGAGTGCGTCCCAGTGTTGACGTCCCGAGAGCCGAAAGGTGTTGCGGATCAGGTGCACCACACAGGTCTGGACCGTGGTGGCCGGCCACACATGCTCGACAACCTCCGGCAGGCCCTTGAGACCGTCGCAGACGAGAAAGAAAACGTCTTTGGTGCCACGGTTACGGATGTCAGTGAGCACGCTCATCCAGAACTTGGCGCCCTCGCCGCCCGTGCCGGCCCACAAACCAAGCACGTCGCGGCGCCCGTCCAGGCTCACCCCGATGGCCGCGTAGATCGGCCTGTTCGCGACCTGGCCGTCGCGGATCTTGACCACGATGGCATCGATGAAGATCGCGGCGTACACCTCATCGAGCGGACGTGCAGACCAATCCTGCATCTCCTCGATCACCTTGTCGGTGATCCGAGAAATCGTCTCCTTCGAGACCGATGCACCGTAGATTTCAGCGAAGTGCGCGCTGATCTCCCCAGTCGTTAACCCTTTGGCGTACAACGATAAAACGATCTCATCAACGCCGTTGAGCCGACGCTGCCGCTTCTTGACGATCTGCGGTTCGAACGTCCCTTCGCGGTCTCGGGGGACTTCGATCGGGACCTGCCCGGTCGACTCGGTCAGTACCGTCTTCGACCGAGTGCCGTTGCGGATATTTGTTGATGCCCGATCCGGGTTGGCCTGGTTCTTGTCGTGCCCGAGATGCTCGGTCATCTCCTCGTTCAATGCCGTTTCCAGGACCGTCTTGGTGAACTGCTTGAGCAGCCCATCCGGGCCCGTCAGCGACAGGCCCTGCTCTCTCGCCAAGCGCACGAGCTCCGCTGCCGCCGCCTCCTCGGCCGACGGTGGTGTCGACTTCTTCTTCGTCACATCATCCAGTGTCGTCATCACGGCACCCTTCTCGCCGGGCATTCACCCAGCGTGTCGGGCCGAAACACCGTTTAAGAAACACTCCCGGAGCGGGCCCGTTCGGTACGTTCGGGTGTCATGACGGTTGGGCGGGCACCGTGTCGGCTTTGGCGCCGGACGGCTTCGAGGCCGG
>NZ_JBVOQE010000048.1:0-1930 GCF_055668065.1 Streptomyces sp. NPDC097129
AAAGCCTTTCGAACAGTTTAAGAGCTTCATTATACTTAATTTGTATCTTAGTTCCCGGTGGGGGATGTTCTCCTATCTTGTATCGCCAGAAAGAATTTACTCTCTGGCATTCTTTTTTTTACTTTTTTCAAAGTTGTTCAATTTCTAATTTGTTATATTTGTACGGATGAATTTCATCACAGATGAGAATAGAAGGTGAAAAAATCCTCGTTTTTTGAATATCCTATTTGATTAGCGTTTGTTTTATTTTTTCGAGGATAGAAATGTCGAGTGAAACAGATATTTGGAAGGAAAAATCCTTTTAACTTGTTAGTACAAATGTTGAGTGATGTTGACGTATGTACGTATGAATAATATACTTAAATTGTTAATAATCTCAAAAAGAGTTGGAGGTACCTTTTTTTTACAAGATTTTTTAATAGCAGACAGAGGAGGATTTATTTGAAAACAACCAATTAGACCTGAAATAAGCAATTTATAATAAAAACAATATCACTAGGATTAGAATAGGAACAACAAAAATCAGAGTTCCTTTTTGTCCTCAAAAAGCTAAGTTGGAAATGTTAGAGAAGGAACTTTCATCTGCATATCCTTAAATTGATCTGGTAATAACACCAAACGGAATTTCTGTTTCCTGCGAACAACCGCTCTAACACATTTTTTCTCTTTCTAGGATTTTTGAATTTTTCAGGCAATAGGTCAAGAGGTTGTAACGAGTAAATTATTCAATTGATGAATTAAAAAATGGAAGCGGAACCAATCAGTGTCTATTTCGCTTAGCTGGTAAACTATAAAATTATTAAACGAATGAAAAGAGGTTACTAAGATAGAACAGGAAAATAGTATTTTGGTTTGTCGTAGGTTCAAAGTATCTTTATAGTGAATAAGCTTTAATGGAAATTAAAGCAAACGTTCAAGGTATGACAGATACCAAAAATGAAAGCGGTTATCTAACTTACCCGCAAGTATCGCAAGATTTAGCTATAAGTGCAGATAGAGTTAAAAGCATCAGGATAGAGGTAACCTATCTTGACGAAATAGCTAGTATCATCACTTTTATGATACATTCTCATCTTTTAAAATGTGGATTTGGAAAATAAATTTATTAAACTATTGTATCATTTAGAGACACACAATTTAAGGGATTTACCCCTTGTTCAAGAATTGATATGGACTTCTATGAACCTGAATCATTCCGCTAGTGATGACCGTGAATATGGTTTTACCATTGCCCAGTTGTAAAAAAAAAAGAAAATAATATAGGAAATCGAGAGCGTCCTGCAGTACACAAACAAATTATAGAGTGGATGAAAATTTCAGCTATATAACGAAATCCTCAATATCATGGTTGCTCGTTTTGGTAATAACATGTTTAATTTTGGTGAGTCTGAGGGGATAAAATGGGAGCACAAATTCAATTTGGTTGGAAAATGGACTTGGCTACTATAATGGTGACTTAGGTTGGATAAGTGAATACTGTTAAAGACGAAGATATTATAGACTTCTTTCCAGAATATGCAGACCTGTATGAATTTGATTATGGGACATACAGCCAGGAAGATTGGGAAAAGATTATAAAAATCCAAGGAAGCTAAGGAATTTAATATATAGCGCTTCCTTAATAATAGTGAGTTGACTATTGGGCTTTTCATTTAACTTAAAAAATTTACATTGACCGAAACAGCTCCTAGTTTTGCTGTCCAAGTGCTATGAAACAATGAAATAACTTCGCATGGGAAAGGCATTAGAAACTGCAGTACTCGATCGCTTACTGAAAGTATGAGCCATAACCAATCAAATGATTTTATGAAAGATTACATAAACTGGTCAAGAATCAATTTTTCATTAGTATATGCTTGAAGTAGTTCCATCTTTTGCAAGTGAAAAACGAAAGTCGTTGTATCTCCATTAGGTATTGGTAATCGAGAAG
>NZ_JBVOQE010000049.1:0-681 GCF_055668065.1 Streptomyces sp. NPDC097129
GTTTTCCAAGCTTAATAACCCCCATGGAATCAATTACTATTTCACTTTCTGGGTCGATGCTCTTCATATTTTCTGTATTCCCTCCCTTTTTAGGATCACCAACTAATTTTACAGCTGGCAATACTGGTGCTTGTCCATATGAGTTAGTAATTCGGGTATAATCATTTAAATTAACATCAGGAGCTCCTCCCCAATCTTTTTGCATAGTATTGACTTGAGTGAATAGTTTTAATGATGGACTTTTTTTATACATGTTGTTCACTTTCAAGATGTCACCAGCATTTGAACCTCTTGCAATGACAATAGCAAAGTCACCCCTTATTTCTCTATTTCGATCAAAAAAGTCCATGAATTCTAACAACCCCTCCCTTACTATTTCTTCACTCAGTACCAACACCCTTGTATGAGAATAGATAGGACGAGTAGCATTTATAATATTAAACTTTTGGGTTAGCTCTCCAATATTATTCCCTTCAATCGAAGAAACTGTTGACGGGGCTAATCCTACCGCGGTTTGATAACTCATTTCTCTTGCTTCTGTAGTCTCAATTGTTAACCTATATTTGAACGACTCGCCTTTATCTACAGCCATACCTGTAACAATTGAAACATTTGATAGCTCAGTTCGGTCCCAACACCCAGTTAAAAGAAAAAGCAAACCCAAATATACAATGAATTTAA
>NZ_JBVOQE010000049.1:691-1895 GCF_055668065.1 Streptomyces sp. NPDC097129
TACGAGTTTATAGTCTGTTTTATCCTCATAACATGCTATAAATAACCTTACTAAAAACTTAATATTTCTGGTGAAATAAAAATAAATGCTTGTTATGTACTTAAAAAAATATACTTACTTAAATGAAGATGACACAGATAGGAGAAAAAGTTATTAATCATCAATTGATAATGCACATATTCCCAAATTAAGCTATAGATTCCCAACCTATATTAAAATTCATGAGATGCTTCTCCATAACCGAACTAATCTCACTCCTAATTTTTTAAAGAAATAAAAATTTTATGAAAAGCAATTAACAAGACGATAATCCTTTGTAAGGGAAGAGATTATAAGCATGCACAAAAATACACACGGGCAGGTTTTACGGGTTTTTTAATTAGAATTTCATTTGGCAGATATAATAACTTTCGAGATAATCGGAAGCATAAATTTTTGGGAGGGGTTGCATGTATTTTTTGAAAAATTAATATCTGGAGGGAACACATTACTTTGGGGTTATGTGCTTATAGCAGTCTTGTTAAAATTAGATGTTTATTTCACCAATAGTTCGAGATTTGCACAAGCCAGATATCTTAAGGAGATGTTCAGATTACTGAAGATTAAAGAAAAAGCACCAGAAAACACCAATAGATAATGGACGTTTCAAAGGCGGACCTGCCTACTATATGAAAAACAGCTTAGTAGAAAATGGTTGAGTGTCAACATTGCTGGTATGATGATTCTGTCATATGGTACCACCTTTAATGCAGTTCCAGTTCAAAGTAATACCATTACTGTTGCTTTAGAAAATTCTTTTGGAGTTATTCTTTTTATTTCTGGTACTATTTTAGTTCTTCTTACTAGCTTAGTAGTTTTTGGCGGTATAAAAAGAATTGCTGATATTTCTTCTGTTAATGCTCTTTTTATGGCTTTTGGCTATATTCTTCTCGCTGTCTTTGTAGTGATTACTGTGATTACTAACATTACAGAGATTTCACATGTTTTGTCATTAATTTTTAAGAGTGCCTTTGGTATCGAGTAAGTAGTTGGCGGTGGTATTACTGCAGCTATTATTAACGAAGTAAAAAGAGGACTTTTCTTCAATGGAGCTGGAATAGGCGGCGATCCAATTCCTGCTGCAACAGCATCCGTTTCTCATCCAGCCAAACAAGGATTTATTCAAGGGTTAGGTGTGTTTTTCGATACATTACTAGTATGTTCT
>NZ_JBVOQE010000050.1:0-1836 GCF_055668065.1 Streptomyces sp. NPDC097129
CGCCGGACGTGATACTCGGCCGCCACTGGTCACTCTGATCGCTTCGGCCACTGAGGGTCGATCATGGTTGCCTGCCGGCTAAGTCAATGCGTGACCCACCACTGGTATAGAGCGGCACGATCGTTTTCTGGAGACCCGACATATCCGTCCGCGACTTCATTGTCGCTGCTCTCACCACGATGGGTGCCAGTGACGGCTCACCTCTGTCGCTGCAGTCCAGGCTGGGCACGTCCAACACTTTGCCCATCGACTGCGCTGGATATCCGGTTCCTGAACGCTTTGCGAGCTCCACGTACGTGATCTTCTTACCGCTTTTCGCGACGTCGATGAGGACGGAACGAGCGACATCAAGCGTCGTTGACAGCAATTCCGTGACGGTTACCTCGGCATTGCCCTTCCACGGAATGGTGATGGTCGATTGAGATTTCCACATCGGAGCTTCTACGGTCATTCGTCCTCATTCTCGTTTGCCGGGCAGCGTCGACTTGAGATTCGCTGCTAGTGCCGCGCGCCTAAAATTCTTTGACAGTGCGATTTGAGATACTTCAAGCATGCGGATTAAGCCCCTACTCTTGCGAGACGGCGACGATCTCGAGTTGGCCCGACGACTGCGGTCGAGGTCGATCTCCTCCGGTGCGGCGCAGCGAGCGAGGATTGTTTTGCTCGCATCTCAAGGTGAGTCGAATTCGTCGATCGCGGAACTGGTCGGGGTGTCGCGGCCGACGGTGATCTCCTGGCGCGCCCGCTACGACGTAGACGGCTTGGCCGGCCTCGAAGACGATGCGCGTTCGGGGCGGCCGCGTAGCCTCGATCGCCGGGAGATCGTCTCCGCGACCTTGATGCCGCCGCCGAAGAAATACGGTGTCACACACTGGAGTTCGCGCCTGCTCGCGAAACATTTGGGGATCGGGTACGGCACGGTCGCACGGATCTGGCGCGAGTACGGTGTGCAGCCTTGGCGCAGTGAGACATTCAAGTTTTCCACCGATCCGGAACTGGTCGCGAAGGTCACCGACATCGTCGGGTTGTATCTCGATCCGCCCGAGAACGCGATCGTGCTCTGCGTGGACGAGAAATCGCAGATCCAGGCATTGGATCGGACCGCTCCGACGTTGCCGATGCAGATCGGAATGCCCGAGAAGCAAACCCACGACTACATCCGCAACGGCACCACCACCTTGTTCGCGGCGTTGGAGATCGCGACCGGAAAGGTGACCGGGATCTGCCGGCCGCGACACCGTCACCAGGAGTTTCTGGTGTTCCTCAAACATGTCGCACGCGCGTATCCGAAGCAGGAACTGCACTTGGTGATGGACAACTACGCCACCCACAAGAAGGCCGAGGTCCGCGAGTGGCTGGCTGCGAATCCGCGGATCCATGTTCATTTCACCCCGACGTCGGCGTCGTGGATGAACCTCGTCGAGGTGTGGTTCGGGATCATCGAACGCCAAGCGATTCACCGCGGAACTTTCCGCAGTGTCCGCGAACTGACGGCGAAGATCCGAGAGTTCATCAACGGGTGGAATCCGCGGGCGCAGCCGTTCGTGTGGACGAAAACCGCCGAGCAGATCCTGGTGAAAGCTGACCGTAAAACAACTTCAAACTCGGGGCACTAGCTGGCCGATCGAGGCTAGTTGTAGGAGGAACGGACGTTGGTGACGCGGTGCCGGCGGTAAGCGGCGGGCGGTCGTCCTCCGCGTGCTGAATGCGGTCGGTGGTAATTGTAGTGAACATTCCAGACTTCGACGGCAGTGCGCCGCTCAGCTTCGCTGGTGTACTCGCGGGAGTACAGCAGTTCTTCGGCGAGGATGCGGTTGTAGCGTTCGACTTTCCCGT
>NZ_JBVOQE010000052.1:0-1815 GCF_055668065.1 Streptomyces sp. NPDC097129
AGAGCCTGCCGGAGTTCATGGTCCCGGCCGCGGTGATGGTCCTGGACGCCTTCCCCCTCACGGTCAACCGCAAGATCGACCGCCGCGCCCTGCCCACCCCCGAGTACGGGGCAAGTGCTGCTTCACGCGCTGCGCGCAACGCGCGGGAAGTGGCACTGTGCGTAGTGTTCGCCGAGGTCCTCGGCCTGGAGCGGGTCGGAATCGACGACAGCTTCTTCGACCTGGGCGGCCACTCTCTCCTCGCCACCCGCGTCGTGAGCAAGGTTCGTAGTGCACTAGGTGTGGAACTGCCCGTTCGGGCACTGTTCGAAACGCCGACCGTTGCTCAACTCGCCGAGCAGATAGACGGGGTTGCAAGCGCTCGGGCCGCGTTGGTCGCCGGAGAACGGCCGGCAGAGGTCCCGTTGTCGTTCGCTCAGCGGCGTCTTTGGTTCCTCAACCGTCTCGAAGGCGCGGAGGCAGCGACGTACAACATGCCGGTCGTCCTGCGCCTGACCGGCGACCTCGACCAGGCTGCCCTCCGGGCCGCCTTCCATGACGTGGTCGGACGTCACGAGAGTCTCCGCACCGTCTTCCCGGAGAACTCCGCCGGAGAGCCCTACCAGCACGTCCTCCACACGGATGACGCGAGGCTTCTGCTGCCGACGCGGCAGGTGTCGGAGCGTGAAGTCGACGACGCAGTAGCGGACTTCACGAATCGAGGTTACGACCTTTCGGCCGAAGTGCCCATGCGTGCCTGCCTGCTGGTGCTGGGCGAGGCGTCGCACGTCCTGGTGGTGGTGCTGCACCACATCGCGGGCGACGGCTGGTCGATGGTGCCGCTGGCGCGCGATGTCGCGGCGGCGTACGAGGCCCGGGTGGCGGGGCGGACTCCCGGATGGGTGCCGTTGCAGGTCCAGTACGCGGACTATGCCTTGTGGCAACGGGAGCTGCTGGGGGAGGAGTCCGACCCGGGCAGTGTGCTGAGTTCCCAACTCGCCCACTGGACAGAGGAACTCGCTGACCTCCCGGAGCAGTTGGAGCTGCCGACGGACCGTCCCAGGCCCGCGGTGGCCTCGTACCAGGGCGACAGCGTTCCGGTGGAGATCGATGCGGAACTGCATGCTCGTATCGCCGCACTTGCAGGTGAGTCAGGCGCGAGCGTCTTCATGGTGGTGCAGGCAGCATTCGCGGCGCTGTTGTCGCGTCTGGGCGCCGGCACGGACGTTCCCATCGGCTCGCCGATCGCTGGCCGTACCGACGAAGCCCTCGACGACCTGGTCGGGTTCTTCGTCAACACGCTCGTCCTGCGCACGGATCTCTCCGGTGATCCGACCTTCCGTGAGCTGATCGCGCGCGTCCGGGAGACGGACCTGGCGGCCTACGCCCACCAGGACGTGCCCTTCGAGCACCTGGTGGAGGTGCTGAACCCGGCGCGGTCGATGTCGAGGCACCCGCTATTCCAGGTCATGCTCGTGCTGCAGAACAACACCCAGGCCGCACTGCGGCTTCCGGGGCTGACATTGACCGGCGAGTCGGCTCCTTCAACAGTGGCGAAGTTCGACCTGTCCCTGGCGCTGCGCGAGCAGTACGACTCTGACGGCGGACAGGCCGGGCTCATCGGTCTGCTGGAGTTCGCCTCGGACCTGTTCGACGCCTCGACCGCTCGCATGCTGGCAGAGCGCTTTGCACGACTGCTCGCGGCTTTGGTGACCTACCCTGGCCGGGCCATCGCGGACGCGGACATCCTTGATGTGGGGGAGCGGCGGGATCTTTTGTCGGGGTGGCAGGGGGTGGGGTCTGATGTGGTGGTGGCTCCGTTGCCTGTGTTGTTTG
>NZ_JBVOQE010000053.1:0-1802 GCF_055668065.1 Streptomyces sp. NPDC097129
GACTGGCTGTCGTCGTCACCACGCTGATCGGCGTCGACGAACGTCAGGGCTACTTCACGGTCGAGCTTGACGTCGAGAGCTTCCCAGAACTGCAGTCCGCGGGTTCCGCCGTGCGGCGCGAGCAGACGGTAGCGTCCGCCGGCGACTGAGGCGCCCGGGATGAGCTTGGGTCCACGGGGCATCGGTCGCTGGGCCGGTCGTGATGCGGATCCGGCGGAAGGTGTGCGAGGTGCAGCGGGCGGTGGTGTCTGAGCGGCAGCCGTCTTCTGAGATTCGGGTGCCTTCTTGTCCGGAGCAGGTGTCTTCGACACGGGTGTCTTCGACACGGGAGCTGAAGGTGTCTTCGACACACTGACCGGAGGCACCGGCGGAGCGGCCTTCTGCACCGGCGGCTGCGGCTTCTGACCCTGCGGGCTTTGGCCCTGCTGCGGTCGCTGTGCGGGCTGCTGTGGCTTCTGACCCTGCTGTGGCTTCTGGCCGGCAGATGCGGAGGAACTCGTGGATGCAGGTGTGCCCGACGATGCCGTTGACTTCTGTTCGGACGCTTTCACGGCAGAAGTCCCGGCACTCTTGTTGCCGGAAACGTTGTCGTCGCTCACCCTCGCTCCTTCTCCATCGATAGCCCGTCCCCGAATACGCGCGGGTTGCGATCCTGTACGCCCATGACCAGGGTACGGGAGCGCACCCGGTCGTTCTTGCTCGTTTGATTCCGTTCTGATTGCAGGAATCAGCTCGGTGACGTCGTCGTCGGTGTTGTTACGTGTGTCCGGTTCGGCGCGACCTGTCAGTGAACGAATCTTGCGGGAGACCGCAACCGTTACCGACAGAACTTCCGGAACCTTCTTGAAGTAGAGAATCGTGAAGGTGATCGCGAGCATCAGGATGCCGCCGACGGCGACGCGTACCATCGAGCCGGGTCCGCCGAAACGCTCGGTGAGTTGATCGAATCCGAGGACGCGGTCGACCGCGAGCATGGTCAGCGAACCGGCCAGCGAGGCGAGTACGACGGACCAGACTGTCTTGCCCACGTTGGCCATCTGCAGGTTTCCGAGGCTGCGGTGCAGGAGGTACCCGCCGATGACGGCGCCGGTGATGTATCCGAGACCGTTGGCCGCACCGAGCAGGATCACGACCTGATCGCTGTTGGATGCGAAGACCGGAGCGAGCGCCGAGAAAGCGATTTTCACTGCAGTGATGCCGAGAACGATCCACGTCGGCGTCCAGGCTTGTTCGCGGGCGTAGAACACACGAAGTTGGATCAGGACCAGCGCGTACGGAATCAACGTGAATGCCGACCAGCTCACAGCGGTGCCGAGTCGTTCGGCCTGTTCGGGTCCGAAGCGGCCGTAACCGTAGAGCGCTTCACCGACCTGCGGACCCATGAAGGTCAGGAACATGATGATCGGAACCAGCGTGATCATGGTCAGACGCGTTGCGACCGACAGATCGTCCACGACGGCCGGGGTGTCGTCGGCAGCAGCGTTGCGGCTCAGGCGCGGCATGATCGCCGTCAGAACCGTCACTCCGAGCACGCCGTACGGGAGCTGCAGGAGCAACCAGGCCTGGCTGTAGATGGCAGGGCCGGCTTCGTCGGCGTGGGAGGAGATCTTGGTCGCGAAGATCATGCCCATCTGGCTGATCAGGACGTACAAGACGATGGCGACGGCCATGCCGCCGAACTGGCGCAGGCGGTCGTCGAGACCCCACAGCGGCTTGAGCGAGATCTTCTCGCGGCGAAGCGCGGGGATCAGGCTGGCTGCCTGCACGATGACGCCGATGGTGATGCCGATACCGAGGGTGAG
>NZ_JBVOQE010000054.1:0-1796 GCF_055668065.1 Streptomyces sp. NPDC097129
ATTACTTTTCTATCAACTCCTGAAATTTTATAAAAGAATCCTGGTTGCAAAATGATAGTTTGTTTTAGTGCGTGTAATGTAACCACCATTACTTTTGTGTCTTCGGTTTTGTAATAAGAAATATTAAACATGTGCTCGTCCTCTTTTCTTGTTTTTTTAGTTGCGCTTCACCATCACCACTGCGTAGATCTACTCCATGAATCCTTGACTCGGAACCTTTGCGACCCAGATTACTTGCCACCGTCGCCACCTTCTAGAAATCTTTAATGTGGCAAACCGAACTAGGTTATCAGAGTCGCCTTTCCAAGTAAAGGAACCGCTACGCTTTCACTACGTAGAACTACTCCGTTAAAACTCTTTATCGTCTTTATATTCGCTCAGTATGTATGAAATCAAAGCGTTGACCGACATACCTCTCTTTTCAGCTTCTTTTTTTAACCATTCGTGTAGGTCTTCAGTAAGCCTTAGAGAAAAAACCGCTTTTCCCAATAACTTCACCTCCTTATGGTATCATTATAGTATCAAAGTGGTATCATGTCAATACCATAATGGTTAGTGTTATTTCTCTCGGTCTTTTATAAATAAAATAAATCCGCCTTGCGGTGTCGGGGGCCCCAACTGGAGTCACCCCACCCACACGCAAAAGGGCGGATTTTATATTTTCAAGGAAATTAAATAAGGACCCCATTATAGGAGTCCCATTGTCAAAGTTTGAACACTTTACCCGCTATTAGAAAACGGTAAAGTCATAGTATTTTTATTTTCTATGTGTTAAAATAGCGCTGTTAACTTTTGCGATTTAAGTTAATTTGTATCTTATGAATATTGCCTAGATATTCATTTTCATAGTTTTTGGAATATGTTATATATTCGTCATGAGACTTTAGCAGAGTCTCTTTTTCTTTTTCCGTCAAAATATACTCTTCAGGCTTCTTTAACCCTCTACTCGAAAAATAAGACTTCTCTCCAAGTAATCTTTCGTCAATATTATCCTTTATCATATATTTCGTTATATAAGCCCCTACATTGTCCACGTGGTCTATTTTATTTATTTTAACAAACCCATGACCCCAGATGTCCGATAGAACGTCTACAGGCGTGTAAGGAAGGTTATAGACCAATAGGTGATAATGTATAGCCCCTCGTTTCTGAAACTCAATTACAGCAGTGTATTTTAGTTTTATTTTTAAAGTGTAATTCAGCCTTTGGATAAACTTTTTGAAGTTATAGTTAGATTGTTTTATGTCCTGCATGTTTTCAGCATATGTAAGTGTGAAAAATTTCGGTTGCTCGTTCCACGCATTTGCATTGGCATTTGCTTGGTTAAACACTTGCTTCCTTGCACGATATAACACATCAGACCTGTTCTTCATCTTTGTTTCAGCATCATTTATCCAATCATGATCAGACTGTTTTTTCCTACCAGCATTTTCACGAACTGCATCTTTACCTGTTGCTACCTCTTTCTCGTAGCTCAATAATTCCCATACACCGCCACTTTTTATTAGTTTGTGACGATACCTCAATTATAAAATACCTCTCTTCCTTGTCTAAATTTTTCTGCTTATTAATCGCTATAATCAAGTTAAGTAAGAAACAGAAATAGCGATTAAATATTAACCTATTTTTCTATCAGATTTAAACGGAAATATAAATCCTAAATCTACTAGAATTGTACCACTAAATTCGCCGCAGCCGGTTATTACTTTTCTATCAACTCCTGAAATTTTATAAAAGAATCCTGGTTGCAAAATGATAGTTTGTTTTAGTGCGTGTAATGTAACCACCATTACTTT
>NZ_JBVOQE010000055.1:0-1714 GCF_055668065.1 Streptomyces sp. NPDC097129
CACTATCTCGTGTCGACGACAACCAACCCGTGAGGTAAGTGCATTGAACCGATTCGAGGCCAGAAATCCCATCGCCGCTGTTTCCTCGAAGGCCACGGCAGGCGGCTTGTCTGCCCCATTTAACTCTGCCCTGCTTGATGCGCTGAAACAGCGCGTTGTCATCGGCGACGGAGCGATGGGCACCATGTTGCAAGCCGCGGACCTCACCCTGGACGACTTCCTCGGCCTCGAGGGGTGCAATGAGATCCTCAACGACACCCGTCCCGACGTGCTCAAAGACATCCACCGTGCGTACTTCGCCGCTGGTGCCGATGCCGTCGAGACCAACACCTTCGGTTGCAACCTGCCCAACCTCGCCGACTACGACATCTCTCACCGGATCCGCGAACTCGCGGAAAAAGGCACTGCTCTCGCCCGTGAAGTAGCGGACGAGATGGGACCAGGCCGCGACGGCATGGCCCGATTCGTACTCGGCTCGATGGGACCGGGAACCAAGCTCCCCAGCCTGGGACACGCACCGTACGCAGTCCTGCGTGACGCGTACACCGAAGCTGCGCTCGGCATGATCGACGGTGGCGCCGACGCCATCCTCGTCGAAACCTGCCAGGACCTGCTTCAGGTGAAAGCTGCAATCCTCGGCAGCCAGCGTGCGATGGAGCAACTCGGACTGCGGTTGCCGATCATCACGCACGTGACGGTCGAGACAACCGGAACGATGCTCCTGGGCAGTGAGATCGGTGCAGCATTGACGGCACTCGAGCCACTCGGTATCGACATGATCGGCCTGAACTGTGCCACCGGGCCGGCCGAGATGAGCGAACATCTCCGACATCTGTCCAAGTACTCGACGCTGCCGGTGTCGGTCATGCCCAATGCCGGTCTGCCGCAGCTCGGCCCCAAGGGCGCCGAGTACCCGCTGACCGCCGACGAATTGGCCGAAGCGCTCAGTGGTTTCGTCTCCGAGTTCGGACTCGGCCTCGTCGGTGGCTGCTGCGGTACGACACCCGAGCACATCAGCGCGGTCGCCGACGCGGTCCGTCAGGTCGAGAAGGCCCAGCGCACGCCGATCCACGAGCCGAGCACCTCTTCGCTGTACTCGGCGGTGCCGTTCGAGCAGGACGCCAGCATCCTGATGATCGGTGAACGCACGAACTCCAACGGCTCCAAGGCTTTCCGCGAGGCAATGCTCTCCGCGGACTACCAGAAGTGCCTGGACATCGCCAAGGACCAGACCCGCGACGGCGCACACATGCTCGACCTCAACGTCGACTACGTGGGCCGCGACGGTGCCGCCGACATGTCGGAACTGGCCAGCCGTCTGGCGACGTCCTCGACGCTGCCGATCATGCTCGACTCCACCGAGCCTGCCGTGTTGCAGGCCGGTCTCGAACACCTCGGTGGCCGCTGCGCTGTCAACTCCGTCAACTACGAGGACGGCGCCGGCCCCGAATCGCGTTTTCACAAGATCATGACGTTGGTCAAGGAGCACGGCGCGGCAGTCGTCGCCCTGACCATCGACGAAGAGGGCCAGGCTCGCACAGCCGAGACCAAGGTCGCCATCGCCAAGCGTCTGATCGAGGACATCAAGGGAAACTGGGGACTCGCCGAGTCCGACATCATCGTCGACGCCTTGACCTTCCCCATCTCCACCGGTCAGGAAGAGGTGCGACGCGACGGCATCGAGACCATCGAAGCCATCCGTCAGCTCAAGGCT
>NZ_JBVOQE010000056.1:0-1610 GCF_055668065.1 Streptomyces sp. NPDC097129
TAAAAGCCATACAATTAATTTAATAAAGCACTATTCTTTATATCATTCAAATATCTGTAAAAACTAGAACTAAGTTGAGCCTACCCCTGCTAGCCATCCCAGTTCAAGCGCTTTGTTTATTTTCTCCAATTTTTTCAATTTCCTCTAAACTGCAGCCACGAGTTTCTGGAACTCTTATCCGGATAAAGATAACTCCAAGTAAACAAATAACACCAAAGATTGCAAAAACTGCTTCTTGAGGCATGGAATCGGTCATAATTGGAAATAGCAATCCAACTAAGAATGAACCAATCCAGTTAAAGGATGAAGCTAATCCAGACGCACGTCCACGAATTGTTAACGGAAAAACTTCCCCAACGATAACCCAAGTTAAAGGAGCCCAAGTGAATGAGTAAAGTGCTACATAGATACTTAAGAAAACAACCATCATCATTGGATTTGCATTAGGAATTAATACATTCATTATTGCAGGTAAAATAAAGGAGAGTCCCATAACTGTTCCACCAATTGTTAATAAAGTACGTCGATTAAATTTATCAGCAATCATTAGGAATATTAATGAACCTACCACAAGAATAATTCCCTGAATAATTGGCCACATTAACGCTGAACTAGCTGCATGTCCTGTTGCATTTTCTACAATTAAAGGGATGTAATAAAAAATGGCATTAGCGCCCTGAAATTGTTGGAAAGCTGCAACACCCACACCGGCAATTAATAAATAACGGTATTTATTACTTAAGAGTGTTCCCCATGATGTTTTTTGGTTTAGCTTCCTTTCCTCTCTGGCGGCTTCAAATATTTGTTTGATTTCCGAATCAATTTCTCCTTTGTCAGAGCGAATATAGCCTAAGACCTTACGAGCTTCATCAAGTTTATTGTTCTTTATTAAAAAACGTGGAGATTCAGGTAATTTTAACATACCAACATATAAGATTATAGCAGGTATGGCAGCCATACCAAGCATTAATCTCCATGCCAGTGTTCCCGACAAATCTTTCAATATAAAGTCAACAATGTAAGATAGCAACATACCAGAAACGATCATTGTTTGATTAATTCCTGACAAACGACCACGCATACGTGCAGGCGCCATTTCCGACATATAGGCTGGAACTAAAGCAGAGGAAGCCCCTACAGCCAAGCCTAATAATATCCGAGCAATGATTAAAAAAATGACACCATTATGAGGAGCTATTCCTGATAAAATAGATCCAACAATAAAAATTAAAGCAGATATTAAAATCATTCTGCGCCGACCTAGACGATCAGAAAGTTGTCCGGCCAATGCACCTCCAAAAATCGCTCCAAGCATCACCGAAGAAGTAATCCAGCCAATTGTACCTGCATTGTTCTCAAGACTCCAATCTTGTTGAAGAAAAGGTAGGGCACCGGTCATAACCCCAATATCATAACCAAATAGAATTCCCGCAAATGCCCCAAAAAAATAAATGAAGCCACTTGAAATTTTCTTTTCATTAACCATTAAGATTCTCTCCTCAAAAGTTCATTTCTGTTTATAGTTTTTGGAGCTTTCCACAATTTACAGTTTGAATAGTTTAATCGCTTCCTATTTATTGTGAAAAAATAGATGGTAATGAGTAATAAAG
>NZ_JBVOQE010000057.1:0-1601 GCF_055668065.1 Streptomyces sp. NPDC097129
CTGTTGATACGGATCAATCGACATCGGTGGATAGAACACGGTTTTTCGGTCGGGGCCGATCTCGACCCGCCATTCGGTGTGGTGCAGCGTCCGGTGGTGATGACCGCACAACAAGATCAGGTTGTCGAGATCTGTTGGGCCACCATCGTTCCAGTGAACAATATGATGGGCATCGCACCACCCCGACGGAGTCCCGCACCCCGGAAACGCACACCCACCATCACGAACCGCCAACGCCCGCCGCTGCGGAACCGTCGCTGTTCGCGCTTCCTTACCGCAGTCGAGCGGAACACCATTCTCATCCAACAAAATCCGCGTGACCGTGCAGTCGCACGCCAACATCCGCGCGGTATCGATACTGATCGGGCCCACCCAATCCGCCCACGCGAAACCCAACTCCTCAGTGGACGGCAAGAGGTCTTTCAACGCCTTGAGGTCTGTCATGTCTTTTGCGCTGGCGGTGACCGTGATGTGCGGTTTCACCCCGCCCTCGACCGGACCCAACCCCGCCCGCTCGTACCGGCGCAACAACTCGCAAAACCCATCCGCCCGCCGCAGCGCCGGAGTACGCGTGTCCTTGACGCCGTCCTTCTCCGGCGTCGGCGCAGACAGACTCGACAACAACGTGATCAACCGGGCCCCGTTCACCGCATCCAGATCACCCTTCACCGTGACCCGCCCGTACAAGCCTTTCGAGGCGTAGAACTCGTTACGCTCCGAATCCTCACCCACCGGAACCCCGTCCTCACGCTTGCCGTACTGCTTCTCGATCCGCCGGATCGCCGCCCGCACCGCATCACAATCCGCAATGTTCTTCGACGCCAACCCCAACAGAATCCCGCGAGCCTTGTCCACATCCGCCAGGGTCATGTTCTTCGGCGGATGCTGACAAAACGACGCCACCTGACGGGCTTTCAACGCATCCACGTCACCGCGATGAAACGCATCCGCCACCACGGGTTCGAGCATCAACAACCGCGCCAACCCGACCAGCAGACTGCACTCACCGATCTCCAGATTCGTCGAACCATGCAACCACTGCGCGATCGCCCGAAAACCCTTCCCGCCGAGAACCTCCCGGGAAAACATCTCCACGATCAGCAACACCATCCGCGACTGCAACTCGTGTCGGGCGCGCACCAGATCCAGAACCTCACCCTTGAGGCCCTCCCCATCCAGTTGCCACGCTTCCCGACTGTCCATGCCCAAAGTCTAATCGAACAAAGTTTCGAACACAAGAGAATTTTGAGCGAAAATTGCTGCTGTCCAGCTACTTTCGACAATTCGGGCAAATGTCAGATCGAACCCAGCTCCCGCGCACGAGCTACCGCCGACGTCCGCGACTTCACTCCCAACTTGCCGAAGATGTGAACCAGGTGCGACTTGACCGTGGTCTCACTCAGGAACAGTTCTTTGCCGATCTCTCGGTTGGAGCGACCCGCCGCCACCAACTTCAGAACTTCGATTTCCCTTGGGCTGAGGCTGGTTTCGGGTTTGCGTACCCGAGTCATGAGCTTCGACGCGATGGCGGGGGAGAGAACGCTGTCCCCGCTCGCAGCGGCGCGGACGGCTGACAGCAACTCGACCGGTGGTGTGTCCTT
>NZ_JBVOQE010000058.1:0-1558 GCF_055668065.1 Streptomyces sp. NPDC097129
CGCGAGGAAGTCCTGTGTGCGGTCTTCGCTGAAGTCCTCGGTCTGGACAAGGTCGGCATCGACGACAGTTTCTTCGACCTGGGCGGCCACTCCCTCCTCGCCACCCGCATCGCCAGCCGCATCCGCACCACCCTCGATGTCGAGCTTCCGCTTCGGGCCCTGTTCGAGACGCCGACCGTCGCCCAACTCGCCGACCACATAGGCAAGGCAGGCACCGCACGCGCGACGCTCATCGTGGCGCAGAGGCCGGCGGAGATTCCGCTGTCGTACGCCCAACGTCGTCTCTGGTTCCTCAACCGCCTTGAAGGCGCAGAGACATCGACGTACAACCTGCCCATTGCCCTCCGCCTCACAGGCATCCTCGACCGTGCAGCGCTTGAGGCCGCATTCCGCGATGTCGTCGAGAGGCACGAATCCCTGCGAACGACCTATCCTGAGAGCGCCGACGGCACTCCCTACCAGAAGGTCCTCGGGGCCGACGAGTCGTGGTCCGGTCTGGACGTCGTGGACGCCGCCGAAGAAGAGGTGGAGATCCTTGTCGGAGACATGACTGGGCGGGGCTTCGACCTGAGTGCCGAGGCTCCGATACGGACGTGCTTGCTCGCTGTCGATGCCACCTCGCATGTCCTCGTCGTGGTGCTGCACCACATCGCGGGCGACGGCTGGTCGATGGCGCCCCTCGCGCGGGACATTGCGACCGCGTACGAGGCACGAGTTGAGGGCCGTGGCCCAGACTGGGAGCCGCTGCCGGTCCAGTACGCCGACTACACGCTCTGGCAGCAGGCCGTGCTAGGCCATGAATTCGACCCGGACAGTGCGCTGACCCGGCAGGTGACGTACTGGACGCGGACACTGGCCGCCCTGCCGGAGCAGCTTGAACTCCCGTGGGACCGCTCGCGTCCGGCCATCTCCTCCTACCGGGGCGGCTTGGTTTCCTTCGAGTGGGACGCGGAACTCCATGCTGGAATTGTGACATTGGCACGTCAGTCGGGTGCGAGTGTGTTCATGGTGCTGCAGGCAGCGCTGGCGACGCTGCTGTCCCGGCTGGGTGCGGGTACGGACATCCCGATCGGCTCGCCGATCGCCGGTCGTACCGACGAGGCGCTGGACGATCTGGTCGGGTTCTTCGTCAACACGCTTGTCCTGCGCACGGATCTTTCCGGTGGTCCGACTTTCCGTGAACTGATCGAGCGCGTCCGGGAGACGGACCTGGCGGCTTACGCCCACCAGGACGTGCCCTTCGAGCACCTCGTCGAGGTCCTGAATCCGGCGCGCTCAATGTCCCGTCATCCGCTCTTTCAGGTGTCCCTGGTCCTTCAGAACAACCCTCAGGCCGAACTGACCTTGCCGGGGCTGACCCTGGCAGGCGAGTCGACGAACTCCCAGACGGCAAAGTTCGACCTCTCTCTCGGAATGCGGGAGAGCGTCACCGCAGACGGCTCTCCTGTGGGGCTGAGCGGTGTCTTCGAGTTTGCGACGGATTTGTTTGATCGTTCGACGGTTGAGTCGTTTGTGGTGTATCTGCGTCGTTTGCTGGTGGGTGTTGTTGCTGATCCTG
>NZ_JBVOQE010000059.1:0-1495 GCF_055668065.1 Streptomyces sp. NPDC097129
GCGGGCAGAAGACATGGCTGATGATTATGTGTTGACCCACGGGGGTTTCCGAGCCAATTCTGTTGTATTTGAGCGCTCTCGCCGCCGATCCCACGGCCAAAGGAACGGCGGCGCATCGGGACCCTGCCGATGGGTTGGCTCGAATGGAGGGACAGGCTGCGGACACAGGGCGGTACCGCGTCGGTTTTGACGGTTCGGCTCGTGCTTGGTTCGTGTGAGGATTACTGCTGCCCGCCGGCCTTCTCGGGTGCGAGGGCACGACTGACGGAGGATCTGCCGACACGGAGTGTCGAAGCTATCGTGTCGAGGCTTTTGCCCTGTTCACGCATCGTGCGGGCGAGTTCGGTGCGTTCGGGGGTCATGACGGTGGGCCGGCCGCCGTGTCGACCTTGGCGTCGAGCGGCTTCGAGGCCGGCGTGGGTGCGTTCGACGATCATGCGGCGTTCCATTTGGGCGAGGGCTGCCATGATGTGGAATAAGAATTCGCCGCCTGCGGTGGTTGTGTCGAATCCTTCGGTGAGGGAACGGAATGCGATACCACGTTCGCCGAGGTTGTGGACTGTGTCGATGACGTGGCGGACGGATCGTCCGAGGCGATCAAGTTTCCAGACGACAAGGACATCACCGTCGTGATCGCGTAGGTAGTTCAGGCATTCGGTGAGCTGGGGGCGCTGCGTTGTCGAGCCGGATTCGTAGTCGGTGAAGATGCGGATCGCGCCGGCTTGGCGGAGTGCGTGCTGCTGCAGCTCGGGGTTTTGTTCGAGGGTGGAGACGCGGGCGTATCCGATGATGCTCACAGTCTCGGTCCTTCTGGTCTGCTGCTGTGTTGTGGGATGGTGCGGCTGTTCATGAGTTGGTGGTCGACCTCGGGGCTCCAGTGGGTATGGAACTTGGTGGTGTCGAGGTCAGCAAGTTCGCGCTCCGGAGCGACTGGTGTGGGAGTTGGCCGAACCTGGGTCGACTGTGACTCGTGTTGTGATGCTTCGTCCGGTAGGCCTTTGAGCCCGTCGCAGACCAGGAAGAATACGTCCCGGGTGCCGCGATGTCGGATGTCTGTCAGCACGCTCATCGAAGAAATTGGCGCCCTCACCGCCGGGGCCGGCCCACAATCCGAGCACGTCGCGGTGTCCGTCGAGGCTAACGCCGATCGCGGCATAGATCGGCCGGTTTGCGACCTGACCGCCGGCGGACTTTGACGACGATCGCATCGACGAAAATCGCAGCGTATACCTCGTCGAGCGGTCGGGCAGCCCAGTCCTGTATCTATCTTCGAGCTGAACCACATACTTCGAGAACAGCGGACACTGTCCCCAGCGCCGCGGTCTATGACATCAACTACCCGTGCAGGCCACATTCAAACAGACGGCCAAGCGATGTGGTGCTGAAGAACGATCACGGCAATGCCCGCGAGAGCAGTCGTCGTTGCCAATCCGAGATAAGATCAGGAACAGTCCTGAGTCGACAGCGGCGCCAGGCCTGCCATGAGCCATGCAAG
>NZ_JBVOQE010000060.1:0-1471 GCF_055668065.1 Streptomyces sp. NPDC097129
GGGTTACTTCAGGAGAACTCACCACGAAGGCACTCACGAACACGAGGACGATGGCCGTTCCACCCTTCATCAATGCCTGCCATCGAACACGGGAGGTTCCGGCCAGGGACCAGGCAAGGAGAGTTCCGGTCAGCGCGGTCACAAAGGACAACCCTGGTGCCCCGGCTATCGCCGTCAACGGTAGCAACGGACTGTCTGCTTGCCCGAAAGCTAAACGCCCCCAAGGGAAACCGCCGAACGGAACTCGACTACGAAGCGCTTCTGTGGTTACCCATGCGCCCGCAATCCACACCGGGTAGAGCGGAGCGCGACCGACCGCCACTGCCAGGACGCCGACCACTCCGAATGCGACCGCTTCTATCGACGCCAACGCCAACCACGGGATCGGACCCACGTACGCCCCGACCCACGGAAGCAAGGGCATGAAGAAGCCCAGCCCCGCCGCATAGCCGAATCCGAAACCTGCCCGGAGACTTCGCCCCCGGAGAACAACCGTCAGCAGGGCGATGGCGACAGGTGCGAGAAACCACAGCGTGCGCGGCGGGAAGCTGAGAAACAGCAGCCATCCAGCGCCCACCGAAAACGCGAAACGCAGAGCAATTCCGCCGCTGCGCCGCGCGGGCCGGACATCTTTGGGGCCTGAATCAGTGTGACCGTCGCTGACAAGTGCACATTCGAGGGAAGGGACCTTCACATGCTCACTCTCATCGGCGGAGAACTTCGCTGATCTGCCACCAACTTCTCGCGAAGGTCGTCGAATTCGCCGCCCCACCCGGCATGATCGGTCCTCGCCAATCCGCCGAGTTCGAGATCAACCTGCTCTGGTCCCGCCCCCGGGCGTAGACGGACCCACATCCGTCGCCTCCTGATCACGAGCGAGATCAGAAGTCCGAGCATCATCGTGACCGCAAAAACGAGAACCCACTGTTGCACAGGGTCGTACGACACCTGCAAATTGGCGAATTCCTTTGCGCCGTCGAACCGAACCTGTGTTCCATCGGTGAGAGTCCGCGTCTCTCCAGGGCGGAGGTTCACACGATCTTGTTTGACCAGCCTTCCTTGGTTGATCATTTCCTTGTTCAACGAGAAGATCGATTGCGGGATGCCGGTGTCCAGACCCGTATCGCCCTTGTAGATGTCGATCGCGACCGCAGGGTCACGCGCATCGGGAAACGACGAAGTCAGAAGCGTCCCGCTGAAGGAAGCGGTCGGCGCGAAGAGTCCCTCGATGGCGATCTGATTCTTCCGGCGCTCGTCCGGATTCGGAAACGATCCACCTGGCGGATCGAACCGCAACGCCCCACTGCTCAGGAACGTGACCGCATCGTCCGGTTGAAACTGCATCGTCTCGGTACGGGACTGTCCGTCGGGAAAAGTGACGGTGAACTGCGGCGCGTACCCATGGCCGGTCAGATAAACACGGGCACCGTCGGTACGCAGCGGTTCGTTGACCCGAAGACGATAGTCTTTC
>NZ_JBVOQE010000061.1:0-1445 GCF_055668065.1 Streptomyces sp. NPDC097129
GTCCTCGACGGCCCCGACGTCGTCGATCTCGACAAAGTCGGCGGACGTTTCGCCGCTGCAATCCCGTCGCGTGTCGGGGGTCACGCCCCCGCCCACTGCACCGCCGGCGGAAAAGCGATCCTGGCGTGGATCGCCCCCGAACGCGTCGACGCTCTTTTCGGCTCAGTCCTTTCTCGCAGTACGGAAAACACCATCACAGACATCAATGTTTTGCACCAGGAACTGAGTCGCATCCGCCGGCGCCGCGGTGTGGCCTTCGAGCGAGGAGAGTCAGCTCATGGTGTGGCCTGCATCGCTGCTGCGGTTCGCGGATACGAAGAACCCGTCGGCAGCATCGCCCTGTGCGGCAACAACAAATCCGTTCAGCTAGAACGCCTCGCCCCTTGGTCGTCCACGCGGTCCGTGAAATTTCTCGATCGTTGTACCCCGAATCGGACCATTCCCGTAGACCACGAAAGGCGCCTTCCGTTCCTGCGGCCACATTCTCCGCGGAGATGATGGATCGCCTCCTGGCGGCATCACCGGAAGACTGGATCTAACGTATCTCGACCGATCGAGTCCGCGGTGTCAGTACTGGACGGTATTCCCGAGAACTCGCTGACGCATCCTTAACTCCTCGACCACGCTGGATGGCGCTTGTTTGCATTCTCCAGGGCTCGCCGTGGATCAGCCATGTCATTTTGAACATGTTGGGCTGCAAGCAGATACATTTTTCGTTGAATGTGTCATTGTGCGAGAATGCGGATTCCGTTGGCGTCCTGGGCGAGGATGTGGGCGAAGTGGCGGTTGGATTTGTCGAGTCCGTCGGAGAGGTTCGCGCCACGCAAGAAGGATGCTGCGGCGGCGTCGAGGTGCCGCGCAATGCGCAGGAGCAGGCCGAGGGGCGGGAACGAGGAAGACGTGGGCGTCTGCGGTGATAATGTCGAGGGTCGATAGTAGCGACAGACCGGCCTCAGTTTCGTTGTCGTCGTGGTTGATGTGGGCGACTTTCAATGCTTCGGCCGGGGCTGCCGCTGGAAATTTCTGTGCCGAGCCTGCGACAATGTTTCCGTTTTGTCGGCACGACAGCGAACTATTGGCGGTAATGGTGTTGTGCTGCAATGTGTCCTTATTTTCAACGTTGCTTGACAGGGGCGCACGGGAGTCGGAAGCAGAAAACGGCAGGGTTAACCGCGATAGCGGCGAGGGAACCGCTGCATGCGCGGGAAGGATACGAGCTGCTGAGTCCGAGCGCTCCTCTTACCGGCGGCGACATGTGATCATCGTTCTGAAATCGATACTGTCTAGGTTTTTCGACGTGAGGATCGTATGTTCGCTGATCGGTTGAATATGTTGTTCGAGGATTCGCCGCGATTCGGTCGTCCGGTCACGCAAGCTGTGGTGGCGGACGGTCTCGCCGCGAGTGGCTCACGCCTCTCCCGCCCTTATCTGTCTCAGATACGTCG
>NZ_JBVOQE010000062.1:0-1434 GCF_055668065.1 Streptomyces sp. NPDC097129
GTCAAGGGCCCCGGATCTGGAAGTCCGAGCAATCGCAGCGCCTCGGAAGTTGATGCGCGCGCCAATGCCGCCGCAGTGATTGCAGCTATGACACCCCATCCCAATACTTTCCGTATGGGTCGTCCGACGACGAGGGTATCGGCGCCGGACGGTTCGGTTTCGATCATTTGCGGGTGGACCTCTCAGCATTGTGGATCTCGCCCGCGCGATCGGTGCTCCGGACCAAAATACTATGACGGATAGTTGCATGGGTGCTTCAGCCAGGGTTTACTGAAACTCTCTCGTTGGCAAATATGCGCATATGAGAATACGACGCTCCAGTCATCGGCGAGAAGGGCATATCGAGATGGGTCACGGCCATGGGCACGGCGTTGCGGAACAAGCTGCGAGTGCATCGGGTAAACATGTCCGCAAATTATGGATAGCCGTCGGGCTCGGTCTGGTCACGTTCGTCACGCAAGTCATCGTGGGGTTGTCCACGTCATCACTCGCCCTGCTCTCCGACTCCGCACACGTCTTCACCGATGTGTTCGGCATCCTCATGGCATTGACCGCTATCTTGCTTGCGCAAAGAGCGCGATCGCGCCCGGATCGCACGTTCGGTATGTACCGGGCGGAGGTGTTCGCTGCCTTGTTCAATGCTCTACTCCTGTTCGGTGTCGCCGGATTGGTTCTCTACGAAGCTCTCGGTCGACTTTCCGATCCGCCTGAGGTCCCTGGACTCCCGGTGAGCATCGTCGCTGTCGTCGGCCTCGTGATGAACATCGCGGCATTCTTGCTGCTTCGCAGCGGGGCGAAGGAAAGCATCAACGTCCGGGGCGCCTATCTCGAGGTCATGGCTGACATGCTCGGGTCCGTTGGAGTCCTGATCAGCGGATTGGTCACACTGATCTTCGGATGGCGGTATGCGGATCCGGTGATCGGTGTTGCGATCGGCTTGTTCGTCCTACCGCGTGCATACAATCTCGGCCGCCATGCCCTGCGGATCCTGCTCCAGCACGCCCCCGCCGGCGTGAGCATCACCGAGGTGACGCAAGCCTTGCAGGGGATCCCCGGAGTCAAGGACGCTCACGACCTTCACATCTGGACGCTCACATCGGGCATGGAAGTTGCGTCGGCGCATTTGACGATCGACGAGGAGTCCGATCCGACCAAGGTTCTCGCTGCTGCCCAGGATCTATTGGCCACCCAGTTCAATCTCGTACACGCGACCCTGCAGGTAGAACCCGCCGCGGGTGACGGGCGTTGCCAGGAGCTTCCGTGGTGAGTACCAACGAGGTGACCACGAACGACAAATCCCCCCATCGCACGAAACGAATTCTCTTCGCTACGACGGTGCTCGTTTCGGTCGTCGTCGCCCTGACGTTTGAGCCCGTAGCGCGGAAGCACCTGACCCGGGCCAACGAGATGGATCTGGGCGTCGTCAGTTTGAGG
>NZ_JBVOQE010000063.1:0-1430 GCF_055668065.1 Streptomyces sp. NPDC097129
CGGGTTGGTGTGTGAGCATGGAGGATTCGGATGTCGAATCGTCGCCGTCGCACGAGTTCGGATTCGCCTCGTCAGGTTGTGCGGTTGCGGTGGCTGCACCCGCGAGACGATGTTCCGTTGTAGGTGTCGGTATCTCGACTTTGTCTGCGTGTTGGTTTCCCGAGCCCACGAGGTTTCCGATCCCGCGGCCCACCCACCCGAGCCCGGATCCGACTCCTGAGACACCGGCACCGATCGCTTTGCCGGCCGCGCCGGCGACAGCACTGCCTGCGGACGCTGCCCGACTGCCGACTTCCGCCAGGGCGTCGACGACGCTGGGACTCTCGTGGTCGGTCCATCCCATGACCTGGCTGCCACGTGCCTGCGCGAAGTCGTCGAGGTCGTTCTTGAGTTTGACGATGTCGTGTTTGAGATTGTGGGCGGCGCCCCACCGGAATCCGTCGAGTCGGTGCATTTTTGCAAAGTTCGACAGTTCCGACCGCGCGTGCAGCAACAGTTCGCCGTCGCGTTCGAAATGCTCTGCCAGCACTGTGCGTGCGTCGTCGAGCACCACCTGCAGATGCTGCGGCTCGGTGGCCTGCACGCGCGCGATCCGCAACCGCTGCCACAGATAGAGCGACTGCTCACCGACCACCAACAGGTGCAGGGATTCGCCGAGCCGGTTCTCTTCGATTGCTCGGGGGAGATAGTCGTCGCGATCCTGGACCGGGCGAGTGGCATCGAACCCGGCCAAGGTGCGTTTGACGTGTTCTCGGAGGCGTTCGATGGTCACATTCAGGGTGGGCCGGAGTCCGGCAACAGATTCCCAGTCTGCGGTCGGCAGTGTTCCGTGTTCGTCGAGGGTGGTGACGAGCCGATCCAAGGTTGTGAAATGACCGACCACGTCACCGACTCGGGACGCTTGGGCGAGGGCGAGGAGTTGTTCGACTTTACCGTCGACGCGGGCGATCGATTCGTTCACCGACGCGATGGCCACCGAGAGGGCGACCTGCACCGCGATGAGTTGGAAGGACAGTGCTTGGGTGGGGCCGAGGGATACTTTCTGCCATTGCAGTTGCTGGCGGAACTTCCCTGCTTGGTCGACGACGGTCATTCGGAAGAACCCGCTGTCACCCGGCAACGCTTTGTACGTCTTCAATGCCTGGACGCTGTCCGGTGACAGTCGCACGAACTGACCGGCCTGGGCGGCAATAGATTTCGCTCCGACGGCAGCGGCGGCGACATTGGCCATCGAGGTTGTGCTGACGCCGGAAACATCGAGTGCCTCGCCGGCGAGATCGGTCAGGCGCGCGAGGTAGCCGGCTACGACCTCCGGGTCCCCGGCAACGAGAATGCCTTCCGGCTCGACGGAGACAGCGAGTTCGCTGCCAGGGCCGGCGCCCTCGAACAGGTCCATTGCAGCAGTGCCTGGTCGAGTGGGCTCTGATAAT
>NZ_JBVOQE010000064.1:0-1425 GCF_055668065.1 Streptomyces sp. NPDC097129
GGATGACGATGCGCATGATCGTCTTCCACTTCGGGACGCCCAGTGCGTAGGAGGCTTCCCGAAGCTCGTCCGGGACGAGCTTGAGCATTTCCTCGGTGTTGCGTACGACGACCGGCAGCATCAGCAGCACCAGCGCCAGCGAGACGGCAAAAGCGCTCTGTTCTAATCCGAGGGTGGCGATCCACAGGCTGAAAACGAACAACGCCGCAACGATCGAGGGCACACCTGCGAGAACGTCGACCATGAAGGTCACTGTGCGAGCGAAGGCTCCGCGCCCGTATTCGACCAGGTAGATCGCGGCCATGATGCCGAGCGGGACGGAGATGAGCGCTGCGATCGCTGCTTGGATCAAGGTGCCGTACAGCGCGTGGTAGATGCCGCCGGCGAACTGTTCCGGAAGCACACCCTGCAGAGAATTCGTCCACCAACCGGAGGAGGTGATGGCGCGCCATCCCTTTTCGATGACGGTGAACAGCACCCACACCATAGGAATCAGCGCGATACCGAAGGCAGCGTAGAACAGTACGGTGGCGATACCGTTCTTGGCTTTGCGGCTGGTGCTGATGCTTTGGAACGTCGGCGCCTTGGCCGGCGCATCGAGGAGATCGGCGCTCATCCGTTGACCTTGCCTTTCGCGACCATGCGAGCGAGTGCGTTGACGACGAAGGTCAATGCGAAGAGGACGAAACCAGCGGCGATGTACGCGCCGGTCGGAAGGGGAGCACTGAACTCTGCCGCTGCAGAGGCGATCTTCGAGGCGAAGGTGTAACCGCCGTCGAAGAGCGACCAGGTCGAGGCATTGGCAGCCGAACGCAAGATGATCAGCACGGCCACGGTTTCACCGAGAGCGCGACCCAGACCGAGCATCGACGCGGCGATGATGCCGCTGCGCCCGAAAGGCAGCACGGTCATACGCACGACTTCCCATTTGGTGGCGCCGAGGGCCTGTGCCGCTTCGATCTGCGAGCGCGGTGTCTGGCGGAAGACCTCTCGGGTGACGGAGGTGATGATCGGCAAGATCATCACCGCGAGAACAATTCCTGCGGTGAAGATGGTTCCGCCGCCGGTCAAGGAGACGTTGCCTTCGCTGAAGAGGAAGAACCAGCCGAGGTTGTCGTTGAGGAACTCCGCGACCGGGCTGAGCTTGGGGGCGAGGATGAAAATTCCCCAGAGACCGAACACGATCGAGGGCACTGCGGCGAGGAGATCGACGATCGAGCCGAAAGCGTGGGAGAGACGCGCTGGCGCGTACTGCGTCAAGAACACAGCGATACCCAGTGCGATCGGCACCGCAATCGCCAGAGCGAACACCGAACTGAGCACGGTGACCGTCAGTAGGTCACGGATACCGAAACGCAGATTCGATGCATCGCTGGTGACGAATTCGGTGCTGGTGAAGAAGTTCGCGTTGTTCGCCTGCAGCGA
>NZ_JBVOQE010000065.1:0-1363 GCF_055668065.1 Streptomyces sp. NPDC097129
ACACGGTGCCCGCCCAACCGTCATGACACCCGAACGTACCGAACGGGCCCGCTCCCTCTGTGAGCAAGGCAAGAGTCTCGACGCTATCGCCTCCATGCGGGGTGTCGGCAGATCTTCGATCAGCAGAGCGCGTTGACTTCCTCTGGTGGTAGCGGACTTTCACAAATCTGGCGAGAGCACACATGATCGGTGCCGGTCGACTACTCGGTGATGATTGCCCGTCAGCTTTGTCGAGTGTCGGGGTGGGGCGGTATGGAACCGTGGATCGAACCTGGTTGCACCCCTTCGACAGCCGATTCGGTGTCAATCTGGCTTTCCGCTGATCTGTTTGACCTGCTTCGTGAGGTCGCCGAGTGTCATCGCCACTCCAGAAAACGTTTCGGAGTTCTCGCGACGTGGCGGTGGTAGCCGGCCGATGAGATCGGGTTGGTAGGTGTGGGGGAGTGCTGCTCCCGGACTGTCCGCACGCGCCCGGGTTGCTAGTTGGTATCGACCGGGAATCCGACCAGGTGCATACCGGTAATGCGGTTTATGGTGGGAAGTGCGAGGCCGCACGGATATTGACCGCGCACGAAAAGGGCTGTCTGGGTTGTGTGCTCAACGCAGATGGCATCCCACCGCCCCGGCTCGACGTGCAGGGCCGGGGTCCTGGGGGTGTGCGGTCGTTGAAATCGCCGCAGCTGCCTTGTTCGTGCCAAACCATCCATCCGATTCGAGAGCTGTTGCAAGTCAGCATGAGTCGGTCGGAACGTTTCGTCGGACCTCCGTATCGCGGCGAGTCCGCTGCGGCGGCCGATGGGTCCCTGGGGCGGGAAAGTGGAGGCCTGTGTCGACCGGACGACTCTTGAGTGGATGATCGTCGATAAGTAGCGGGTGTGTGAGCAGTGCCCATTGGCATACCAACCTCTTCCGGCGGCGGAGTGCGGGTCCTGCGGAGGTCGGGGGTGTGCAGGCTGGGATGGCGGTACGCGCAAGGCTTCGAGCATGCCGAGGGAATGCTGATGGTGCTGCACGGTATCAGTGAGGATCGAGGTGTTTGAGGTGTTTGAGGTGTTCGAGGTGTTCGTCGAGCAGTCTCGGCAATGCAGTATTCGGCTGACGGTGCTCGCGGCCGAGGTGGTGGATACGCTCCCCACGCGGTAGAAGTAGGTGAGGGGTGCAGGGGAGGAATGTGAGGGCGATGCAGGTGGACTGGTTCGTGTCGGTGCGGGACGAGGAAACCGGTGTCCACCGCTACCGCGGCGGTGCAGGGTTCGACCGTGCGTCGGTGATCGAGCAGGTGATTCGCGCGGGGCGGGACATCGCTTGCCGTGAGGACGGTGCGGTCGTCGGTGTCGTCGGCGAGGTTGTCATCGACGGCACT
>NZ_JBVOQE010000066.1:0-1315 GCF_055668065.1 Streptomyces sp. NPDC097129
CGCCGGTTCGACCGAGCGCTACAAAAGGGATCAGAGGTGATGCCGCGCGCTTCTCGATGAGCACGAATGTGACGACACTGACCAGTCCAAGGAAGGCCCACCCGGCAGCGGTGAAAGAGTTCGAAACCGACATGACTGCCAGTACAAGTGATGCCGTAGCTACTAGGAACGCGGTGCTGCCGGCCAGGTCGAGATGGGGCCGTGCGGTGGGGTGCGGCGTCCGGTTACCGAAGATGAGCAACGCCAGAAGTGCGAGCCCGATCGGGACGTTCACCAGCAGAGTCCACCGCCATCCTAGGGTTTCGACGATGACTCCACCGCCAAGTACTCCGAGAGCGCCACCGCTGCCGGATGCCGCGCCCCATAAGCCGAACGCTTGCGCGCGAGCTGGGCCCTGAGGAAAGGTCTGCGAAAGGAGTGCGAGCCATGCCGTCGACCCTTCCCCGCGGGCTGTGAGTGACGCTGGCATTCACCGATATGCAATCGCGGCAGGACCCCCAGATCCGAAGTGAGGTCAGGATCTATCAACAAGCGACGTCAACATTGGCCGACAAAGCCATCTGGGGTACCCCGTTGACACACGTCTCGGTGTCGACGGCGGATACTCTCTCGAACCTGGGGCGGTCCTGCCGCCGATCTTTCTTTCCACAGATGAGGCGCTGGCATGTGCTCTCGCGCTTCGAAGGTGGAAGGAAAGCTCTGATCCAACCCTGACCGCCAGTTCTCTCGGCAAGCTCCTCGCATCACTGCCCACTCATGTGCGGTGGGTCATCGATGCGGTAGCGAAAGTCACGATCGATGCGCCAGTGGACGGTCTCGAACCAATAGACTCCCCGGTCGTCAACATCGGGGTTCTCGGTGAGCTGGCAAGAGCATGTCTGCTCGGCCGTCGAGTGGAGTTCAAGCACTCGCAGCGAAACGGAGCGACGAAGGACCGACGGGTTGATCCCCTTGCGATGGTCAACACAGTGCGGCGGTGGTACCTCGTCGCCTTCGACGTCGACACCGACGATTGGCAGACGTACCGTGTCGATCGCATCTCCGACGTCGCCGTCAGCCAGATGCCGATCCGATCGCATACGTTTCCCGGCCCGAGCGTCGATGAATGGGTGACTCGGCAGCTCAGCGCGGGGTGGCAGCAGGTGACCGCCACCGTCCGCGTGCACGCAACAGTGGATACGGTGCAGCGCTGGGTTGCGCCGGCATGGGGAGCTATCGAACAGGAGACAACTCGGACCACGATCGTGCACGCGGGAGCCGAGAGCTACGAGTCCATCGCCAGATGGCTCCTGCTCCTACAAGCCGACATCGAGGT
>NZ_JBVOQE010000067.1:0-1295 GCF_055668065.1 Streptomyces sp. NPDC097129
CATCCAGAATTTGGCGCCCTCACCGCCGGTGCCGGCCCACAATCCGAGCACGTCGCGCCGTCCGTCGAGACTGACGCCGATCGCCGCGTAGATCGGCCGGTTTGCGACCTGCCCGTCTCGAACTTTGACGACGATCGCATCGACGAAAACTGCCGCGTACACCTCGTCGAGCGGACGGGCAGACCAGTCCTGCATCTCCTCGAGGACCTTGTCGGTGATCCGCGAGATGGTCTCCTTCGAGACCGAGGCCCCGTAGATTTCAGCGAAATGCGAACTGATTTCACCAGTCGTTAATCCTTTGGCGTACAACGACAACACGATCTCATCGACCCCGTTCAATCGACGTTGGCGTTTCTTGACGATCTGCGGCTCGAACGTCCCTTCCCGATCACGAGGGACCTCGATCGGGACATGCCCACTGGCCTCGGTCAACACCGTTTTCGACCGAGTCCCGTTGCGAATATTCGTAGACTCCCGATCGGCCGGAGCTTGGTTCTTGTCGTGCCCGAGGTGCTCGGTCATCTCCTCGTTCAGTGCGGTTTCCAGAACGGTTTTGGTGAACTGCTTGAGCAAACCGTCCGGCCCGGTCAGCGACAGGCCCTGCTCCTTGGCCAGGCGCACCAACTCCGCGGCCGCCGCAGCTTCCGCGGAGGGCTCGGCCCTCTTCTTCGTCACATTCTCCAGTGTCGTCATCTCGGCACCTCCTCGCCGAGCATTCACTCAGCGTCTCGGGCCAAAACACCGATTACGAAACAGTCCCGGTGCCGGTTCCGCAGCGGCGGGCATACGCGATCATTCCGTCTGCTGCCCGCACAGCGCGGACGCCGTTGTCGTGGATCTGCGACTCGGGGTCTTGCTCGTAGCGGAAGTCATCGTGCTTGCTGCCGCCTGCTGTCGATGCCGCGACTGCGTCGAATGTGTCTATTCCTTCCCAGGCGCGTGCACGGTATTCGGGCTTCGTTGTTTCGGACATGTGTTGTGTCCCTTTCCCTTGCGGGTGAGCTACACAGCGGGGGTGCTGTGCAGCGCGGCCAACAGGGCGGTCTGGACCTCGAGCGCGGGCGACGGCGCACCGTGTGCAAGGACGCTCGCGGTCGTGTCATCGATGACGACGGACATGTGGGCGCGGTGACGCGAGAGCATCACGCAGGTGCGGCCCGCGTCGAGGTTGAAAGGTTCGGCGGTCCGGTATCCCGCCAACGGGTGCAGCACCACGACGGCAGGGCGCTCGAGGCCTTGCAGCGAGTTGGCGGTGCCGACCAGTACGTCGGGGTGCTCGCTGAGTAGGGCACGGA
>NZ_JBVOQE010000068.1:0-1295 GCF_055668065.1 Streptomyces sp. NPDC097129
TCCAACCCGATTTGGGAGTCTGTGCAGCCGTAAAAACGACATCCATCTAGACTGGACGGAACTAATGAATAACCACCAACGAAACTGGCGGACGACCGTCGTCGTCGTGACGATCGGAGCACTACTTGCGATCGTCGTCCCCCTGTCACTCCTCCCAGTACTTCCTTTCGAATACTTGAAGGAATACGGAACGGTTGGCGACACGATCGGTGGAATTTCGAATCCCATTACAGGATTGGCAGGAATCATTCTGTTATTCCTTGCTTTGACTGCGCAATTGCGCGCCAACGCACTTACGCAAAAACAGGTGGACGCCGATGCCGAAAAAGAGGTAAGGCAACGTGTCGCGACACACTTACATCAACTCTATGCATTCATGGACGAAAATATTAAGCAGTTCAACTACCAGAAAATTAGTACCCAAGAGTTGAGCTCTGAGCAGTTACATGGACGTCGAGCTATTCGGCAGTTCATTGATGACATTGAAAGCATGAATATCGACCTCCACGACTCGGAACGGCTTCTCCAGCAGGATGGCGTCAGGGAAATACTCGGCGTTTTAGAGATCGCGAAGCAAGCATTCGTCAAGATTGCGAGCTCCGATATCGATCCTATAAACAAGGATTTTTACGCAGCACTTGTCAAGCACGTACTTCTCTACAGCGTTTTCCCTTACACAGATCTTGACACCTCCGATGGCCTGACCCTTGCGGTATGCAACCAGTGTGGCCAACCACACGGCAACTACCCACCAGCCATTTTCGACCGACTACAGGATCTCAAGCGCTACTTCTAGCAACGCCGTCACCGGCAACGTGTCCGGTTCGTCGTTGCCAATACATGCCCAGCAGTTTTTCACCGAACCCGGGAAACTTCTTTGGGGTGGGTCACGGTCTCGGAGGCTGGCCAACTCTCTCGAAGCCAAGCCCTCCTCTCGAAGCCGCCGATCCTTACAGATGTGATCCATTTCCCTGAACGACGGACTCTCCATTTTGCGGCTGAATACGTATCTGGCCCCACACGTAACATCAAGAATGGCGCGGATCGACAAGCATTTCGAATCCGTGCGGGTTGCCGCTGATCCGTCAGCGGCGCAACGGCAGTCGGCATCCCCTCGTCGGCGAGACGTGAAGGGACCCCAACTGGCTTTTGCACCTCCGAATCACCTGCGAATAGCCATGCGGTACACCGACGTGAGTGGATCCGTATCTACTACTGGCTGGGCATTGGGAGCGAAAAGAAGGGGAAGTCCGCCAAGATCTGGGTGCGATCGGGCTTGATGCCGGTGCCCAGCG
>NZ_JBVOQE010000069.1:0-1293 GCF_055668065.1 Streptomyces sp. NPDC097129
ATTTCCTGTTTATCAGTGATTTTCAGCTTCAGAAGACTGAAGAAAAACTGAAAATATGGTATATTATCATTAGTCGCTTGTTCGGCCAGTTTACCACCGATTCGCAATAGCGGACAAGTTTCATTTTTGGTTATATTCCTTTATCTCTCTTTGCATGATGATTCCCCCTAGTAAAATCATCATAGACTGATATAGGACGTGTAGCTACTTCCAAGGAAACAGGCAGTAAGGCGCCAACCACGACAGTTTCCTTTTTATTTTTAGGATATTTTTTTCCGTCGCTGTTGCTTACTGATTTCTTCTCCCTGATAAAAAATCATAATTGATCCCTCTAGAGATTCTTTTACCAAAAACTCTTTACTAACATACCTAGAAGAAAGAATCTAACTTTTCTCTTTAATAGGAGAAGCTGAAGCTTCTGTCCCAATGAACTTTTATAACTTGTATCATATTCTTTCTTCTCATTTATTGGATGGGATAGCTTTTCCTCTGTCCATTTTTCTTGTGGTGAATAGCCGTTTCATTCCTCTTTCAATTGCCAACGCAATTGAGCCATCTCATTAGAAGTTGTCTCAAATCTTTCACACTATAAAACTTTGTCCCCACGTAAAAACATAATGTACTGAATATCCCTTTCAACTTTTCCCTTCGTTATGGCTCTGTATGGGTGGAAGAACTTAGGAATAGGCGAACTTCAGCGAATCTTTAATTACACTTAATGACTCCCTGATCATGTCCATCTGTGACAGTTCTTATTTATCAAACAAGATAGTAGAAGGTACCAACCAGATACTTAAAACTTTTTAATGCCAATGCATGACATGTTCCTAGGATAAAGTAAACAGAGCGTACTTTATTCTCGAATATTTCGAATATCCTAAGATGGCAACAAACATGGAGAGATTCCTTTTTTTTCGTTCAAAATTACTGCTCCGTCCTCCTTCCATTCAGCAGCATCCTGTTTACCCGGAAGGGTTTTATAATGTTCAGTATATTTCCTGTTTCCCTGTTTCCGATAAGGCTACATCTAAACCTTTAATATTGTTTTGCCTCCTTGGTAAGCAATTGCCTTGATCTCGAACAGCAGTTTCTCTTCATTAAATCCCCAATCTTACAGCATCCTCTTATCGATATAATCCTTGAATTCTTCAAGTTTACTCTTCTTTACTTTTCTAACAGTTGGAATGTTTTTTGACATATGTATTTTTAACCGCTTAGGGACATCGTCAACTCGTTGGCGATATCATAATACTCATTCCTCATTAGTACATTTCTATAATCTTAAAAATCCGC
>NZ_JBVOQE010000070.1:0-1285 GCF_055668065.1 Streptomyces sp. NPDC097129
GACACAGTCATTTCGAGGGTGATGTCGAGAAGTTCGTCGACGTCGACCTCGACTTCCACACCGAAGTCGTTCGACTGTCAGGAAACGCAGTTCTGCTCTCGCTTTTCACGTCGGTGCGTCCACTCCTTCGTGAATCCCTCGTCGAGATGATGGCCCACGAGGCCGGCGTCCCCGACACCTCACATGCCCATGATCAGTTGGTCGAGGCCCTTCAAGACGCCGACCCAGAAGCCGCGGTAGCGGCAACTCGAGCAAACATCGACACCGTCCTACGACGACTGCGTGTGCTCGACGCCTAAGAGAGGTTAGTTCTCGTGCAACACCCCACCGGCACAGTTCTGTCGACCGAACACGTGGATCTCGTCCGCGACGGCCGATACTTGTTGAAAGACATCAACATTTCGATCGAACCCGGACAACACTGGGTCCTCCTCGGCGCGAACGGCGCGGGCAAGAGCACGCTTCTGAGCCTGCTCGGAGCAACCGCCCACCCGACTCGCGGTTCCGTTTACGTCCTCGGCCACAAGTTGGGCCGCGTCGACATGAGGGAACTGCGGATGGACATCGGGCACGTGAACCCTCGTCACACGATCGGAATTCCGATCACCGTCCGCAACGTCGTGATCACCGGCCTCACCAACACAACCGAGGAGATGACCCGGAGGTCACCGACGCCGGAGCAAGAGGCTCACGCCGACGCACTGATCGATCTACTCGGAATGAGTCCGCGTTCGGACGCACTGTGGCCCAACTTGTCCCAAGGCGAACGGGGACGAGCCCTGATCGCCCGCGCACTCATGGTCGAACCGCGCCTGCTTCTGCTCGACGAACCGGCGACCGGGCTCGATCTTGCTGCACGCGAACAACTCTTGACGGCACTGGACGACCTCCGCAATCAGAACCCGTCACTTGCCAGCATCCTCGTGACGCACCACATCGAGGAGATCCCCAGCACCACCACACATGCTCTTCTGATCAAGGACGGCGTCGTGACCGCCAGCGGCCTCGCCGAGGACGTGATCACCACCCAGAACATCAGCGAGTGCTTCTCGCATCCCATCGAGATCGAGCGTCGTGGTGGTCGGTGGAATGCCCAGTCGCGGCCACGCGAAAGAGTTTGACCGACAGTAGTTTCAGAGACGCCTGGCGCCGGGTCCCTCCCGGCCCAGTTCGTCTCCAGGGTTGAGCAGGTTGCATGTTTTCAGTGACAGACACCCGCAGCCGATACAGCCCGTCAGAGCGTCCTGCATCCGGGAGAGGGCCGGCTGACGATCATCGAGTCGCC
>NZ_JBVOQE010000071.1:0-1263 GCF_055668065.1 Streptomyces sp. NPDC097129
GTTGAAGTCGCAGTTCCATACTGGCGACTACGGTCTGATCGTCGGGCTCACTGCGCATACAGGCGATTCCGCACTGGACTGCTTGGTCATCACCTACGGTGGGTCGGCGTTACTACGACTGCTGGACATGCTCGCCGGTGACATATCGCCGGTGACACTCCATCTGAGCTGGCCGGAGCCGGCCGAGGTGGTGAGCCACGACGAAGGTCCGGGGTCGAATCGCCGATTCTTCGACGCTCCGATTTCCTTCGTCCACGTACCCGAGGACACCCTCAACAATGCTTGTCGGTTCTCGGACGCTCTCGCATATCGACTCGCTATCGCTGATCTGCAGCGAACACTCGCCCAGCGAAGTGGGTCCATGTCATCTACGGAGAAGGTGAGGCAACTGTTGGAGAAGGACCTCGGACAGCGAACCAACCATGGTGTTGCACAGGCATTGTCGATGTCGAGCAGCACGTTGAAACGGCGGCTTGCCGAAGAAGGAACCACCTACAGCAAGGTGCGCCAATCGCTGCTGTACGAGCACGCGATGCTACGGCTCCTCGACCGATCGGTTTCGGTCAGCGAGATCGCTACTGAACTCGGATACAGCGACCTCGCCAACTTCTCTCACGCCTTCAAACGCTGGACCGGACGCTCTCCGAAAGATTTCCGAAACCCGCCACTCTCGGACGACGCGGATTCGACGTAGATCCCACAGAACGCGGGGTCGAGATCGATGCCTCCGTTCGTCCGCGGACTGATCGATCTTCATCGCGGAGAGTTCGGAGACGTCGCCGCCGTGAGAACGAAGAGTTTGTGCAAACTCGAGTACGAACCACTTGTCACTCGACGGTGTCGGCCGGCACGCGTGTGGTCTCCGATTCGAGAAAGTCGACGAGTGCTTCCAACAGGCTGTCCGCGCGGATTTCGACATCAGCGAGGACAGAGTCCACGTCATCGAGAAGACCGTGGGCGTGTCTACGCGCAAGCGTTCCGCGTTCGTAGTAGCCGGGGTCGAGCACGACCCGCGGTACTGGATCCGATGCCGCGATCCGCTCCGGCTGTTGTGACCGCGCAGTGGGCTGCAGGCGGGTGGGCGCACGTCCGTCCAGGTGCGCTCGCACGATGCCGGCGACCGCACGCGACGTGAGCGGGGTCGCAGTCAACGGGGTGTGACCCCACCGGTCGATCGCAGTCGACAGCGGCTGTCGATCGGCCGAATCGACGTACCGGTCGTATCCTCCGATTCCGGTGCCGCCCACGGCATCGAGAGCGTCG
>NZ_JBVOQE010000072.1:0-1262 GCF_055668065.1 Streptomyces sp. NPDC097129
ACCATCGAAGCGATCCGTCAGCTCAAGGCTGCGTACCCGGAACTGCACTTCACCCTGGGTATCTCGAACATTTCGTTCGGTTTGAACCCGGCGGCACGGCAGGTCCTCAACTCGGTGTTCCTGCACGAGTGCACCGAGGCCGGTCTGGACACGGCGATCGTTCACGCGTCCAAGATTCTGCCGATGGCGCGAATTCCGGACGAGCAGCGTGAAACCGCACTCGACCTGGTCTACGACCGTCGTAGCGAGGGCTACGACCCGCTGCAGAAGCTGATGGCTCTGTTCGAGGGTGTCTCGGCTGCGTCGGCGCGCGAGTCCCGTGCGCAGGAACTCGCGGGACTTCCGTTGTTCGACCGGCTCGAACGCCGCATCGTCGACGGCGAGCGCAACGGCCTCGACGACGACCTCACCGAGGCGATGACGATCAAGCCTCCGCTGGCCATCATCAACGAGACCTTGCTCTCGGGCATGAAGACCGTCGGCGAGCTGTTCGGCTCCGGACAGATGCAGTTGCCGTTCGTTCTGCAGTCCGCCGAGGTCATGAAGGCAGCAGTTGCGTTCCTCGAGCCGCACATGGAAGCGACGGACGACGACGGCAAGGGTCGCCTCGTCATTGCGACGGTCAAGGGCGACGTCCACGATATCGGCAAGAACCTTGTCGACATCATCTTGAGTAACAACGGTTACGACGTCGTGAACCTCGGCATCAAGCAGCCCATCGCGACCATTCTCGATGCTGCGATCGAGCACAAGGCCGATGTCATCGGCATGTCCGGACTGCTCGTGAAGTCGACAGTGGTCATGAAGGACAACCTCAAGGAACTGAACTCTCGCGGTGTCTCGGAACAGTTCCCGGTTTTGCTGGGTGGTGCCGCGCTGACGCGTTCGTACGTCGAGAACGATCTGCAGGAGGTGTACGAGGGCGACGTCAGCTATGCCCGCGACGCTTTCGAGGGTCTGAACTTGATGGACCAGATCATGACGACCAAGCGTGGTGGCGGCCCGGCGCCGGACAGCCCGGAGGCCATCGCTGCTCGCGAGAAGGCTGCCGAGCGTAAGGCTCGTCACGAGCGTTCCAAGCGCATCGCCGAAAAGCGTAAGGCTGCAGCGGTTCCCGTGGTCCTGCCGGAGCGTTCCGATGTCGCAGCCGACATCGCGGTGCCGACACCTCCCTTCTGGGGCTCGCGCATCGTCAAGGGAATCTCGCTGTCCGAGTACTCGTGGCTGCTCGACGAGCGCGCTCTTTTCCTCGGCCAGTGGGG
>NZ_JBVOQE010000073.1:0-1252 GCF_055668065.1 Streptomyces sp. NPDC097129
AGTGCAGACCAAGCGGGGAAAGCCTTTCGTGCTGCCTTCGCGGCCGCATCGACATCTTCGACAGTGCCTTCGGCGACAGTTCCTATCAGCTCTTCGGTAGCCGGATTGAGAACGTCGATCCGACCGCTGCCAGTGGATTCGATCCAGGCGCCATCAACATAGATTTTGGTGCGGTCGAGAATATCGGTCATAGAAGCCTCCGTAGTCATCACGCGTGCACAGGTGAGGTGGGCCCGATCACACGGGGCACCTCTTCCGAGCCTAGCCACGCTCGACGGGTTCCGTGGCAGGTTGGTGTCGAGATTGACCTTCGACTGACGAGACCTGTGGTGCGCGCACGCTTTTCAGTGATGGTGTGAACGTACCGTTCCCCTCGTTGAGGAGGGTGAGAGTGTCGTTCAATCGATCCCGGACGGGGTGGTGAGTCGGCTGTGCTCCCGCCCCTGATGGTGTGAACGGTACGTTCGGTCGATCTGAGGCGACGAACGTGCCGTTCACTCGATCAGAGGGTGCCGGCGACGGGATGTTTCGGGGTGTTTTGGGTACGAGAAAGCCCCCCAACCAGTACTGGTTGGGGGGCTTCTCTAATGTGTGTTCGGCGGTGTCCTACTCTCCCACACCCTGTCGAGTGCAGTACCATCGGCGCTGAAGGGCTTAGCTTCCGGGTTCGGAATGGGACCGGGCGTTTCCCCTTCGCTATGACCGCCGTAACTCTATGAAACTGTCACAGTAACCTTCTTCTGATCACCTGGTTTCACCGTGCATCAACCCGAACCCGTTACGGGGTGGATGGATGACGGAGAAAACAGGGTTTCTCATCAGTATCTGTGTGTTGTTTCAGATACCGCACAGTGGACGCGTAGCTTCTTTGTGGTAAGTCCTCGGCCTATTAGTACCAGTCACCTGCATGCATTACTGCACTTCCAGTTCTGGCCTATCAACCCGGTGGTCTGCCGGGGGCCTTACCCCCTCGAGGGGGTGAGAAACCTCATCTTGGAACAGGCTTCCCGCTTAGATGCTTTCAGCGGTTATCCCTTCCGAACGTAGCTAACCAGCGGTGCTCCTGGCGGAACAACTGGCACACCAGAGGTTCGTCCGTCCCGGTCCTCTCGTACTAGGGACAGCCTTCCTCAAGTTTCTAACGCGCGCGGCGGATAGAGACCGAACTGTCTCACGACGTTCTAAACCCAGCTCGCGTGCCGCTTTAATGGGCGAACAGCCCAACCCTTGGGACCTACTCCAGCCCCAGGAT
>NZ_JBVOQE010000074.1:0-1252 GCF_055668065.1 Streptomyces sp. NPDC097129
GACGGGGCATGAAACTTGCCGAAGAACTACAACTCCCGCTTGTCCTCGTGATCGACACTTTGGGCGCGTCGCTGTCCAAAGAAGCTGAAGAACGTGGACTGGCCCCTGAGATCGCCCGTTGCATCGCCGACCTCGTGACGCTGAAGACCCCGACAGTGTCGGTGTTGCTCGGCCAGGGAACAGGCGGCGGGGCGCTCGCGCTGCTGCCCGCCGATCGGGTACTCGCGGCACAGAACGGGTGGCTCGCTCCCCTGCCGCCGGAAGGCGCAAGCGCGATCGTCCATCGCGACATCAGTCACGCACCGGAGATGGCGGCAGCGCAGGGCATTCGTTCGTTGGATCTGCTTCGAGACGGCGTGATCGACGCGATCATTCCCGAAACGCCTGACGCGGCCGACGAACCCGTGGAATTCTCCAAGAGGGTAGGGGCTGCGATAGCGCACGAACTCTTCGTGCTTGCCGAAGAGTCGGACACCGATCGCCAGTCCTCCCGTATCGCGCGCTATCGAAACCTGGGAGTTCCGCAATGACGACGAAGGACCGGAATGCGCTGACGCTGCCGCACAGTTACGACCGCGCGGCACTCGCTCGTTTCGAATTGTTCCTGTTCGCGGGCATCGCCACCGTGCTGATCACCCGCGCATATCTGGCGGCAACGGGCTATCCCCAGATCGGGGGCGGCGCCCTCCACATCGCACACGTTCTCTGGGGCGGATTGCTGATGGCCGTAGCCATCGTGGCGACCGCCATCACCGAAGGCTCTCGCACGCGTGACCTGGCCACGCTGGTCGGCGGAATCGGGTTCGGTCTCTTCATCGACGAGGTCGGAAAATTCGTCACCGCCGACGTCGATTACTTCTACCAGCCTGCCATCGCGATCATGTACGTCGTCTTCGTTCTCTTCTATCTTGCCGCGCGCGAGGTGGTGATTCGGCGCGGAATGAATGATCGTCATCGGCTCGCCATCGGGGCGCGAGCGCTCTCGGACCTCGCTCTCGGTCAGCTCGACGAGATCCAGTACAACCACGCCCTCCGCGTACTCGACGGCGTCGAAGACCGCAGCCTCACCGACCTCGTCGATTCGATCAAAGCCGGCCTGCATTCACAGACTCCGCCGACCGGCGGTATCGAATCGAAGATCACTCGTGGCCGCAACGCGTTCTTCCACCGTGCTGATGAACTGCTCCGGCACCGGGTCGTCCGCCGACTGGTACTGACCCTGTTCGTACTGCAGGCTCTTCTGGCGATTGTC
>NZ_JBVOQE010000075.1:0-1243 GCF_055668065.1 Streptomyces sp. NPDC097129
GTGCTGTGACGCGAAGGGCTCGATTCTGATGCCGTGCGGCCGGTGCAGACAGCTTCTCCTCGAGCACGGCGGGGGTGAGATGCTTGTCGACACGAGCAGTGGGTTCAAGCCGCTGAGCGAGCTGTTGCCTGATGCTTTCGGGCCGGAACAAGCAGAGGGGCTCCGCCATGTTTGACGCAGTTTCCATCATCGGCGCCAAGCGTGACGGCCGCGAGCTGTCGGGAACCGAGATCGACTGGATAGTTCAGGCGTTCACACAGGGGGTCGTCGGCGACGAACAGATGTCGGCGCTCGCGATGGCGATCTATTTCCGAGGAATGTCGCGAGCAGAGACCGGCCGATGGACCGAGGCGATGATCGAATCCGGCGGGAGGATGGACTTTTCGGACTTGCCGCTGCCCACCGTCGACAAGCATTCGACCGGTGGCGTGGGGGACAAGATCACCCTTCCGCTCGCGCCCCTCGTCGCTGCGTGTGGTCTTGCAGTCCCGCAGTTGTCGGGCCGCGGACTCGGCCACACCGGTGGAACTCTCGACAAGCTCGAGGCCATTCCAGGTTGGCGAGCCGAGCTCACGGCGACGGAGATGGTCGACATTCTCTCGGACCCGAAAATCGGCGCGGTGATCTGCGCTGCCGGAGCGAATCTGGCCCCCGCGGACAAGAAGCTCTACGCGCTGCGCGACGTGACCGGAACGGTGGAATCCATTCCGCTGATCGCAAGTTCGATCATGAGCAAGAAGATTGCCGAGGGAACCGGCGCCCTGGTGCTCGACGTCAAAGTCGGTTCCGGAGCGTTCATGAAAGACCTCGGCGACGCGCGAGAGTTGGCACGCACGATGGTCGAGCTTGGCAACGACGCCGGCGTGCGTACAAGCGCTCTCATCACCGGGATGGACACCCCGCTCGGATTGACGGCGGGCAACGCCCTCGAGGGACGTGAATCCGTCGAGGTGCTGGCAGGAGGCGGGCCCTCGGACGTCGTCGAGCTGACCCTGGTCCTGGCTCGGGAGATGCTGTCCGCGGCTGGGATCGACGGGATCGACCCAGCAGACAAACTGGCCGACGGCACGGCCATGGACCGGTGGCGCGCGATGATCGCCGCCCAAGGTGGGGACCCACACGCGACGCTGCCGACAGCTCGGCACAGCGACGTCGTCACCGCGGACCGAGACGGCGTACTGACCCGACTCGACGCCATGGCGGTGGGCATCGCGGCCTGGAAACTGGGAGCCGGACGCGAACG
>NZ_JBVOQE010000076.1:0-1233 GCF_055668065.1 Streptomyces sp. NPDC097129
GTTCCTGGTGCTGATCGGGACGTACTCGCGATACCACGTGGCCGCTATCGCGGCGACTGCCGCGCTTGTCCTGTCCGCGATCTACATACTCTGGCTCTACCAGCGCATGATGGGCGGACCTGTGAAGGAAGAGCAGGGAACGATCCGCGACCTCGCTCGACGCGAACTCGTGGTGGTCGCCCCTCTGATCGCACTCTTGTTGCTTCTCGGCATCTACCCCAAGCCTGCCTTGGACGTCATCACTCCTGCAGTGAGCCATACGGTCGTCGACGAGGCTCCGACCCCGCTCGTCGCCGACCACGAAGGAGGTGCCCACAAATGAGTTCCTTCAACGACGTGACCATCCTCGGCTCAGCCGGCACGGCGTCACCCAGTGTCGAATACAGCTTGCTCTCGCCAATGTTGATCGTGTTCGGTGTTGCGGTTGTGGGCGTACTCATCGAGGCATTCGCACCCCGGCGTTTTCGATACCCCGTGCAACTCGTCCTCGGTGTCGCAGGCTTGGCGGCCGCATTCGTGGCAGTGCTTCTGCTCGCCGGCACGCGGTCGACGGCGATGATGGGTTCTGTAGCGGTCGACGGTCCGACCCTTTTCCTGCAGGCCACGATCCTTCTCGTGTCGATCCCCGCAGTACTGCTGATCGCCGAGCGAGGCTCGGGCAACACCGCCGAGGTGATCGCGCAACACGACGCGCTCGGCGGTTTCACCCCTCAAGCGTCGAGCGTCCCCGGAAGTGTTGCGGAACAAGAAGCGGTCAAGGTCGGTATCGCCCAGACCGAGGTCTTTCCGCTCACCCTCTTCGCGGTCGGCGGCATGCTCCTTTTTCCCGCGTCGAACGATCTGCTGACGATGTTCGTTGCGCTCGAGGTGTTCTCACTGCCTCTCTACCTCCTGTGCGGGCTGGCACGTCGACGTCGCCTACTCTCCCAGGAAGCTGCACTCAAGTACTTTCTGCTCGGGGCATTTTCGTCGGCGTTCTTCGTTTTCGGAATCGCATTGCTGTACGGCTATGCCGGGACGGTCACGCTCTCCGGTATCGCCGACGCAGCACGCAGCGGGTCGGGTACCGATGCCTTCCTGTGGCTCGGGACAGCACTCGTGGCCGTGGGATTACTGTTCAAAGTCGGTGCCGTGCCGTTCCATTCGTGGATTCCCGATGTCTATCAAGGGGCGCCGACGCCGATCACCAGTTTCATGGCGACGGCGACCAAGATCGCCGCATTCGGCGCCATC
>NZ_JBVOQE010000077.1:0-1231 GCF_055668065.1 Streptomyces sp. NPDC097129
GGAGGTTGGCTTAGAAGCAGCCACCCTTGAAAGAGTGCGTAATAGCTCACTGGTCAAGTGATCCTGCGCCGACAATGTAGCGGGGCTCAAGTACACCACCGAAGCTGCGGCATTCACGCAATAGCCCCCAGTTGATCCAAGGATTTTCTGGCAGGTGTGTGGATGGGTAGGGGAGCGTCGTGTGGCCATGGAAGCGGCAGGGTGACCTAGCCGTGGAGGCCACACGAGTGAGAATGCAGGCATGAGTAGCGAAAGACGAGTGAGAAACTCGTCCGCCGAATGACCAAGGGTTCCTGGGCCAGGTTAATCCGCCCAGGGTGAGTCGGGACCTAAGACGAGGCCGACAGGCGTAGCCGATGGACAACGGGTTGATATTCCCGTACCCGTGTGAACGCGCCCATGGTGAATCAGTGATACTAACCATCCTGAAGCCACGAGAAGACCTTCGGGTCTCGAGTTGGTGGATGCATGGGACCTGATCTGGTAGTAGCCAAGCGATGGGGTGACGCAGGAAGGTAGCTGAGCCAGTCAGTGGTAATACTGGTGTAAGCGTGTAGGGCGTGACCTAGGCAAATCCGGGTCGCACATAGCCTGAGACGTGATGCGTAGCCGATTGAGGCGAATTCAGTGATCCTATGCTGCCGAGAAAAGCCTCTAGCGAGCTTTCACACGGCCCGTACCCCAAACCGACACAGGTGGTCAGGTAGAGAATACTAAGGCGATCGAGATAACTATGGTTAAGGAACTCGGCAAAATGCCCCCGTAACTTCGGGAGAAGGGGGGCCCTGTCTGGTGACGACATTTACTGTCTGAGCTGGGTGGGGCCGCAGAGACCAGTGAGAAGCGACTGTTTACTAAAAACACAGGTCCGTGCGAAGTCGTAAGACGATGTATACGGACTGACGCCTGCCCGGTGCTGGAAGGTTAAGAGGACCGGTTAGTTCCTTCGGGAGCGAAGCTGAGAATTTAAGCCCCAGTAAACGGCGGTGGTAACTATAACCATCCTAAGGTAGCGAAATTCCTTGTCGGGTAAGTTCCGACCTGCACGAATGGCGTAACGACTTCTCAGCTGTCTCAACCGTAGACTCGGCGAAATTGCATTACGAGTAAAGATGCTCGTTACGCGCGGCAGGACGAAAAGACCCCGGGACCTTCACTACAGCTTGGTATTGGTGTTCGGTTCGGTTTGTGTAGGATAGGTGGGAGACTGTGAAGCGGTGACGCCAGTTAT
>NZ_JBVOQE010000078.1:0-1227 GCF_055668065.1 Streptomyces sp. NPDC097129
GGATCCGGCGGGAAACCTTTTCTGCGTAGGTGATCCGCACTAGGGCTTGTTTGACAACGGTCCGAGAACGTGGCCCCTACTCATCCGGCAAGGCCCGAAATCGCGTCACCCGAACAGCTGTACATGCCTTCGTTCGCATACAGTCGGACGTGTCCCGGCGGCACCGTCCGCTGAGTCAAATCTGCCGATTGGGGGCTGGACGGATGGAATCGCCTGACTTACTAGGCCTGACGGCCTCACTTGCGTCGTCGACGCTTATCCTCGCGTTCGTTGCTGGGCTCATGCCGCGAGTCGTCGGTGATGAACCGAATCCCGTTGTCGGCATACGCACGAAGGCGACGATCTCGAGCCCCGAGGCGTGGCAATTGGCCCATCGGATTGCGTGGCCCCTTCTACGCCGGACGGTGTGGACAGCCGTAGTGGGACTGTGCATGCAGGTCGCCATCGGTGTCGTGACAGGTTTCGGATCTGTGGTGTCGGCTGTCGCCTCAACAGTCGTGTTTCTAGCGGTGCTCCTTGTCCTGCTCTGTGCAGCGTTGAAGGGCAACGCCGCGGCAAAATCGTTGCGGCGCTGACCACCCGGGCCCGCATTTGTCAGAGGTGCCCTAGTTCTCCGATTTCAGTTCCCGATACGCGGTCGTTCGCGCCGGCGTGGTCCACGGTCCCGCATCTCGAGGATCGCCGCTGCCGTGGACGCGACCGTCTTGTCGTCGTCGCGTGTCAGCCGGGCGAGCGCTTCCCGGGCCGCCGCGCCGGGAATCTCAGCGAGTGCCTGCGTGATTCGCAACCTCGTCGGGGCGTTGTCAGTGCCGTCGAGTCTTGCCTGCACGGCATCGACGACCTCACCGCTTGTCGGTGAGTGCTCCGCGAGAAGACCGAGCACCTCTCCGGCCTCGACGTCGCGTCGCCCGTCGGCGACCATCTCGAGGAGAGCGGGCATCGAGACGGCCTCTCCGCGAGATCCGAGGGTGAGAGCGGCATCAGCGCGGACTATCGCGTCCGAATCATCGAGAGCTCGCTTCAGTGACCGAGTTGCTTCCTCGGCGTGGATCCCGGATATGGCCGACGTCGCGCGGCGTCGAACCTCGACGTCCTCCGATTCGAGCCCCTTCGTGAGACCTGCAAGGCCCGCACCTTCGCTCCTCGCCAACGCCCACTGCAACGCACCCGCCACGTTGGCATCCTTCTCCGACAGGATGGCTTCGACGAGTGCGTCGACGGGCAATG
>NZ_JBVOQE010000079.1:0-1218 GCF_055668065.1 Streptomyces sp. NPDC097129
TTCCCCTTGACCCGAACGAGAAACCCCTAAAATACAAGTATTAACTGTATCCGTATCAATAAAATAGTTGTCTTTATAATGGGATATAGGGATACCACCTATCCCTTCAAATTCTTTTTCCTTTTCTGGAATGCCTTTGTATTGTTCTTCAATCTCAATAGTTTTCGTAAATCTGGAATCCCCTTTTTGTCCATAGGCAATTTCTTTTTCACTCTTATAATTAACTTTTGAATAAACGAAAGTTCCTAAAAGGAGATCCACGGCCAATATCATAAAATTTACTTTCCAATCCAATGGAGTACTGAAGGCATTCATTAAGTGAATATCATCCTCTATCCCTATCTGAAATATATCGAAAGTGGTTGATGATTCCTTATCCACGCTTGCTATACTCTGCATTACATTAGAAAAGCTTACTACAACGAAATTAAGGAATAAAAACGCAATAAGCGCTACTGATATAGAAACCAGCAACGTCTTTATATTTATTTTGCTGTTTTTTTCGGGAAGTTCCTCCCCATCCACTTTATAGTTATAGCTATGGGATAAGTACTTTCTTTTCTTTATAGCCATAATGCTTTCCCACCTTTTCTTGCGATGAAACAATGTTTCTTTAACTGTAAAAAAACACTACTTTTATTTGCTAAGTAATTCTGTTGCAAGTTTATTCTCTTCCCTTTGATAAAGGGATAGTGCTATGTCAGCTTTTCTCTCCTTGCTTAAATTCCTTTTTTCTTGCTTGGACATCTTTATATATAAATCTGTTACCTTTTGATCATTCTTGGAGAGAATCGCTTCATCAATTTTTCCGTATACTGTATCCCCATCAAATGCTTTATTGAACGTCATTAAGGAAGCTAAATCCTTGTTTTGAAAAAGGGTTTCTTCAATAGTTACTAGGCTATCATCATCTTTATATAGTGCCATTGCTTTATCATAATTTTTTTCTTGTAATAGCTCTTCTAAAGTTATTATTGCTTCTTGTTTTTGGACTTCAGCTGATGGTTCCTGCTCTATATTAGTACTTGTTGTTGCTTTAGCTTTTACTACATGATTACTATTTAATTCGCTTATTGCCTGCCCTAAGAACAGACCCCCACATAAGAGAAGTGCTCCTACTATACCAGTGATTAGTAATGGGTTTTTTGTTTTACGTGTATTTGCCATTACTTCAGGCTGTTCGGATTCCTTGTATACCGGTTGAGCCGGCATATTTAC
>NZ_JBVOQE010000080.1:0-1215 GCF_055668065.1 Streptomyces sp. NPDC097129
CGTTTAGGCGTTGGTGTGGAGGCCGGCCGTGAACGCGGCGAAGTGGCCGGGTGAGAAGAGGAGCGCGGGGCCCTGGGGGTTCTTCGAGTCCCGGACGGCGATCCGGCCAAGGGCCGACCGGACGTCTGCGACCTCAACGCATTGTGACTGGTCGGAGCCGCTGTATGAAGACTTGAACCAGGCCGCTCCTGGCAGGTCGGTAGCGCGGACCACGGCCGTTTCAGGCATGTGGTGTTCCCTTCATGTACTTCTTGATCACATCGCGTGATTCGTCAGTGGGCAAAGCCGCTTCACAGACAGCGTCGAACACCTCTGCAAAAGCGGTCACGTCTTCCGGCTCCTCAAGAAAGACCCCGCCTCGGGTGTGGTCAACGGTGACCAGCGAGGGCCAGGGGCGTCGGAAGTCCATGATCGTCATGTTGCTGGTCAGGCCCGAGTGAAGGGGTGCGTCCAGCGGCATGACGTGAAGGGAAATGTTGTCTCGCTCCAACATGTCCAGCAGGCTGAGGAGTTGGTCGCGCATCAGGTCCGAGGCAGCGCCCGCCCGCGGATACAGGGCGGATTCGTCAATCACCGTACGCAGTTCGATGGGGCCGGCTGGACGGGTCAGGATCTCCTTGCGGGCCTGCCGCACCTGGACGAGCGCGGTCGCGGTCTTCTGGGTCGCGGCCCGGGGCGAGCTGGAGATGATGGCGTGTGCGTAGGCCGGTGTCTGCAGCAAGGCCGGAATGAGCTGCGGAAAGTAGCAGCGGATCGTCACGGCCTCGGACTCCAGGGCGATGCTGTCCGCGTAGGTCTTCGGCAGGATGTCGGCGTAGGCGGCCCACCAGGCGCGGTGCCCGGAATTGATGACGCGGGTCACTTCGGTGATGGTCTCGGCATCGTCGATGCCGAACGACTGCAGGAGCGTTGAGACTTCGTCGGGCTTGATCTGGTACTGGCCGGTTTCTACACGGCTCAGGCGCGTGTTCTCCCAGTTGAGGATGCCCGCGGCCTGCGCGAGGGTCATGCCGGATGCCCGCCGGTAGTGCCGCAGCAAGCCCCCAAGTCGCCGCCTGAGAACCGGCGGTGGCGTCTGTGCAGTGGCCATGTGCGGATTCTGGCACAACATTGCAGATCCGCAGAGGGGTCTTGGCTGGGAACAGCCGTTCTCGTCCCTGCGGTTTCTTCTCACAATGTTGCGGAATGGGCGCAGATTGGAGCATGGTAGGAGCA
>NZ_JBVOQE010000081.1:0-1200 GCF_055668065.1 Streptomyces sp. NPDC097129
TCGGAGTTCGCAGTCCGGAAGCGGCTCTGGCCTACGCCGTAGTCAGCGAAGTGCTTGGAACGGAGGACCTTCGACGTGAAATCCTGAACTCCGATCTCAGTGCCACCGAACAGCTGAAGGCTCTCGATCGCTTGCAGCAGCTGTTGGAATCCGAGATGAGCTGGGTGTTGCGCCGCCCGGGCGCTGCCGGACGCTTCACCGTGAACCCGCGCGCCGACATCGATCGATGGGCAGCCCCGGTGCGGGAACTCACCGACGGTTTGTCGGCAAGCGAGCGCATCGAGGCGTCTTTCGGAGCACTCGCCCTGGCAGACATTGCACTGCAGGAGAATACGACGGCCGCGGCCGCAGCCGCGATCTATCGGGAACTCTCCGACGCTCTCGACCTGGGCGATGTTCTCGGCGGCGTCGACGTCGCCGTCGGTGCCTCGCATTGGGAGGTCATGGGCAGCGCTGCCGTCCACGCCAGGTTGACGGCGCGTTTCGCAGACCTCGTGTCCGGAGCGCTCGGAGAAGGTATTCCGGAGGTCGTCGAGCTGTGGACCGCCGCCAATCCGCAAGCGGTGCGCCGGTTCACGGCTTTGATGTCGAGTGTGAGCCGCAGTGGAGCGCTGGACACCGCCCGTCTCTGCACGGTCGACGCCGAACTCGAACTACTCGTTCGCGGTGCGTCCAGTTTCGCTTCGGTAGACGCCGCGGAGGGTTCAGCGGCCCTCCCAGGCGAGTAGCGATAGCAGCAGTTCGGCTCTGACCCTGGCCTGCCCGAGGTCGCATTGCAGCAGTTCCTCGATGCGTGCGATGCGACCTCGGAGGGTGTGCCGATGAACACCGAGTTCGGCTGCGGCCGATTCCCATTGGCCGTTTGCCTCGAGATAGGCGCGCAAAGACGCGGCCAGTGCGGTTCCGTGTGCCTGGTCGTGTTCCGTCAACACCGGGATGGTGTCCGCAGCCATTGCGATCAGTGCCTCACGGGCAGACTCGGATGCCAGAATCGTCGAACCACTCAGAGCGTCGAACTCGAGAATACGCGCCGTAGCCGTCGTGAGGTTGGCCGCGGCGCGGGCCTGGACGAGTGCGCGGGGTGCGTCGAGAAGGCGGTGAGGGGTGCTGATTCCGGCACGCACAGCTTTCGCTTCGGTGGGGGAGAGCTGCGCCAGTAGCGTTTTGGCCGTGTCGATCGTGTCGGTTCCGCGAAGGAGT
>NZ_JBVOQE010000082.1:0-1196 GCF_055668065.1 Streptomyces sp. NPDC097129
AACCCCGCCAACGCCGACTCCCAGAACCCGACCTGACGCGAAATCAACGACCCCGCATCATCCTCGGACCCCAACACCTCACGCTGCCACAACGCGTAATCCGCATACTGCACCGCCAACGGCGCCCACCCCGGCACCTCACCCCGAGAACGAGCCTCGTACGCCACCATCACATCACGCGTCAACGGCCCCATCGACACACCATCACCACTGATGTGATGAACCACCAACGCCAACACGAACTCCGACTCCGACACCGCGAACAACCGCGCCCGAACCGGAACCTCCACCGCCACATCGAAACCAGCCGACAAGAACTCCGTCACCGCACCAACGACATCGGACTCCGACACCACAACCGGCGACACATCCAACCGCACCCGATCCGCAGACAACACCTCCTGGAACCCGACACCGTCGACCTCCGGATACACCGTCCGCAAAATCTCATGCCGCACAACAACATCCGACACAGCAGCCTGCAGAGCCGCCACATCCAACAACCCCGACAACCGAATCGCCACCGGAATATTGTTCGCCGACGACAACGTATCGAAACGGTTCAAGAACCACATCCGCTGCTGCGCCAACGACAACGGCACCCGCTCCGGACGCACCCGAGCAGTCAACGCCGCCCGCGCACCCGAACCGATCTCCGACTCCACCCGCGCAGCCAACAACTCCACCGACGACGCCTCGAACAACACCCGCACCGGAACCTGCGCATCGAGCGCCTGCCCCAACCGAGCCGCCACCCGAGTCGCAATCAACGAATTACCACCCAGCGCAAAGAAATCGTCATCCAACCCGACGCGCTCGACACCCAACACCTCGGCAAACACCGACGCAACGATCTCCTCCACCGCCGTCACCGGAGCCCTAAACACCGCAACCTCGAACACCGGCTCCGGCAACAACTTCCGATCCAACTTCCCCGAAGCATTGAGCGGAAACGCATCCAACACCATGATCTGCGACGGCACCATATACGACGGCAACACCACACCCAACGAATCCACCAGTGCCGCAGTATCAACCACCGCACCCGACGCCGGCACCACATAGGACACCAACGCTGTCACCCCTGATTGCAACTCTTTACCGAGAGTTACGGCTTGCGCCACGAGAGAGTGCTTTTCCAGTGCCGCGTTAATTTCACCGAGTTCGATCAGATATCCCCGAATCTTGACCTGGAA
>NZ_JBVOQE010000083.1:0-1194 GCF_055668065.1 Streptomyces sp. NPDC097129
GATCACACAAGCACTGTCCTTCATGCCTGCGCCCCAGACTTCCTTCGCTCTCTCGGGTCCATCTTCGATCAATCGAATCGCACTTTGTGCGCAACTCACCTGAATCACTTCATCGATCCCAAACCATCGATATGTTACAGATTCGCATCGTCCGTATTCTCCGGCCTACTCGCCCGCCAGTAACGGGATGATCGGGGCGAACGCTTCCATCTGCGTCGGGAAGACCACGACGTACGACATCGACGTCTTCTCGCGGACCAGTCGAATCTGGTCTGCGATCTCCTCGAAAGTGCCCACAGCCAGGTATGGAGAGTTCAACAGCTCCTCCACGCTCAGCTTACGATCCACTTCGATGTTCGGCGGAAAACCTTGGTCCAGAGCGGCGATTGCCATTTCGGCGGCCTGCTCTCGATCATCGGTGATCATGATCATGGTGATGGTCCAGTTGAGTTCGATCTCATCGAAACGCTCGCCGGCAGCTTCGCGGATCCGCTCGACACGTTCGATGGTCTTTTCCATCGTGATTCCGGAGAGCAGAAGCCGCCCGTCACGGTTGGTCGGTGTGGCGACCGAGATGATGTCCGCGTACTTCGCCGCGAGAGCAAGCATCTTCGGGCCTCCGCCGCCCACGATGATCGGTGGCCGCGGGCCCTGCCGCGGTCGCGGGCTGCCCTTGAGGCCGCGCACCTGATAGTGCTTGCCTTCGAAAGTGCATTCCTGCCCGCGCAGCAGAACGTCGAGAATCTGCAGAGACTCCTCGAGCTTCTCGATGCGAACGCCCGGACTTTCGTAGGCGATGCCGCCCTTGTCGAACTCTTCCTTCATCCAGCCCGCACCGATACCGAGTTCGAGTCGACCACCGGACAGCACGTCGATAGTCGCCGCGTCCTTCGCGAGCACAGCAGGATGACGGAAGCCGTTGGCCAACACGGCGGTGCCGAGACGAATCTTGTCGGTGGCCACCGCGAGCGCTCCGAGAGCGGCGATCGGGCCGACCTGATTACCCAGGTGATCCGGAATCATGAACGAGTCGTAGCCGAGTTCCTCGGCCTTCTGCGCGAGCTTGACGAAGCGTCGCGCACCACCCTCTTCGGCGTTGCCCTCGCCACCGGCCGCAAACCGAAATTTGCGTAGGGCATCGCTGCCGTGGGTGGAACTCATATATCGATCTCCTGTGATGGACACGTACGTCGT
>NZ_JBVOQE010000084.1:0-1190 GCF_055668065.1 Streptomyces sp. NPDC097129
GTTCACCAGTTCGTCTCTCCGGCGAAATATTTTGCCGCCGACCGCAGGATGTCTCGCTCAGTTTCGAGCTTGGTTTTCTCCGCGCGTAGGTGTGCGACCTCGGCGCGGAGCCTGGCGGCTTCCTGCTCGGGTGTCTCGCCGGTGCCGGGCCCCGGAGCGGTGGCGGCGGGTCTGCGGATCGGGATACCCGCATTTCTCAGCCATGTGGTCAGGGAGCCGTGGGATACGCCGAGATCGGCGGCGATCCCGGCTACGGTCGCGCCGCCGGTGTCGCGGTACAGCTCGACTGCGTCGCGGCGGAACTCTTCGGAGTAATTTTTCTTTGCCATCGGGTTAGATCTTCTCGCTTTCCCTGGTCTGAGACCAGGATCAAGCGTGTCCAACCCGCGGGGTCAAGGCCCGTCGATGCTAAGTTCCGCGCTGCTCAGGGCGGCTTTTTTTGCAAGCCTGTTGACTGGATTGGAACGAGGGGGCGTGAGTGTTAGTGGGATCCTCCTGCAAAAAGTTGTCAGGTGACTGCAGTACTATCAAAATCGTGACCGACGAGAATGACATCCTCTATCACTACACAAACTTCGGAGGATTCTCCGGCATCATCAAAAGTCAAAAGCTCTGGGGAACCGATATAAAGTATCTAAATGATGCTCAGGAACTCAAATACAGTGCCGGGTTGATGGCCGAGATCTTTCACTCCTTGGCTCAGGAACTACCTGACCTTACAGAGGAAGAGCGGAGGGAGTGTGGTGACTTCTTCACGACCGAGGGGCCCGACCATCGAGATCCGTCGTACCTTGGACCAAAGAAACATGCACTTCGAGCCGCCGCCTGGTCGCTTGCGGCTCTCGTAGACGAGTCACAGCCGCAGATGCCATACGATTGGAAATGGGCGAACGGGTATGTCACTTGCTTTACTACCGAACGTGACTCGCTCGGGCAGTGGCGTGGATATGCAGGTGGTGATGGTTTCGCCGTAGGTTTCGATCGGGCGAAGCTAGCGGAGCTGACCTACCAATGCTGGGATTACAAAGCAGGAAACCGAATGGAACCGGACGGAAGAGGTTGGGTTGATGCTCCGATCCCTGGGCCGCGACCCATCTTCTATGGTGACGAGGCGCGGGCCGAAAACTTGAATTTGGTTCAAAACTTCCTCCGTTCACGTATTTCTGAAAAGCCAGCTGCGGTTAACTACT
>NZ_JBVOQE010000085.1:0-1190 GCF_055668065.1 Streptomyces sp. NPDC097129
GCCGTAGATGAAGAAGTCGTAGTACTCGAGGGTGCTGCCGAGGAAGCCTGAAACGGCGGCGCGGCGCGCGTTCGAATTCGGATGTTCTTCGGTGGAGTGCGTGGAACCGGTGGAGGTGATCGGTGGTGCCATGTGAAGTCCTTTCGTCCCGATGGGCCGGCCGTGGCGGCACGTTTGGTGATGCACCACGCATCGGTGACGTCCCTCACCTTTCGGCGGCTGAGACGACAGTGCCACGAAGGACTATGGCGCGTCCAACACTAAATGAGTCTCAGATAATGACGTTTTTGGTCTCAATCTCCGGCGTCGGCAGAATTTCCTCGGATGTCTCCAATGCGACGGCGAGCGCATCGGTCATGTGCCGCGGTGACCAGGCAATTCCGTGATTCATGAACGTCGGCTCGCCGGTGAGTGGGACGAACACACTGCCAGGTGGGGTGATAGCAGCCATACCGGACGTCATCAGCGCTACACCGACGCCGGCGGCAACGAGCATCAGGATCATGTACGGATCGGTGATCTCCTGAACCACGCGAGGCCTGAAGTCTGCGTTCATGCAGGCGCGCATCGCGGTTTCCTGGAGGGCCGAGCCGGCCGAGAGCGGGGTGGTCACGAATCCGTCGTCGGCCAATTCGCGGAGGTCGATCGCGTCTCTCTCTGCGAGGGGATGGTCGATCGGAAGCACAGCGCCGAATGCCTCCCGTCGGATGAGTCGGGTAGACAGTGATGCGGATTCCACGGGTAGCCCGACGAAGGCGAGATCGAGGGCGCCGCTCTCGAGTTGGATGACCGCGTCGCGCGTCATGATCCGGCCGAGGAGTGTCAGTTCGACTTCCGGATAACGCTGACGCAACGCGCGTGTCAGTGGCGGAAGTGCTTGATAGTTGAGCACTCCGGTGAACCCGATTGTGACTCGTCCGTAGACGCCTCCCGACGACGCGCGCGTAGCGTGTCGTGCCGTCTCCATGTTCTCGATGACGCGATAGGCGTGGGGGAGAAAGGCATGTCCGCCGGATGTGAGTGCGACGCTGCGAGTGCTTCGTTCGAACAACTTGACGCCGATGTCCTTTTCGAGCTTTCGGATCATCTGGCTGAGAGGCGACTGGGCCATCTGGAGCCGTGATGCGGCCCGCCCGAAGTGAAGTTCTTCCGCAACCGCGACAAACGCGTGCAACCAGCGGGTTTCCATC
>NZ_JBVOQE010000086.1:0-1174 GCF_055668065.1 Streptomyces sp. NPDC097129
CTGATCGGAGTCGGCGAAGCACTGCCCGCGGGCGATCTTCGCGATGAGTGTGTAGACGGCGTGACCGAATCGTTTCTCGAGCGGCAGATTGTCGTACAGGTGCTGCTTCTCTGTCTGCAGCTGGGTGGGGAGCTCGACGCGGTGGGTTCGGAAGATGATCGCGGGTGCGGTGATCGGCAACGCCGGCAGATCCTTCGCGAAGAGCGCTGCGGCATAGCTCAATCGGGCGTAGACGTTCATCTCTTCGCCGAGGTCGTGGGCGCCGGCGATCAGGCAGTCGTCGGAGAGGAGGTGCTCGGTGAGCTCGCCCAGCCCTGCGTAGGGGTGACTGGTGCGATAGGACTGTTCGAGCACCTTGGCCAGCGCCTTGCCGTGTGTTGATGTCGGCTGGATTCGCAGCAAGGCCAGCATCACCGATTGCGTCATCTCCGCCGCGATGTTGGGCGGGAAGATCCGCAGTGGGTCGGTGCTGTAATCGGGTTCGACCAGATCGACGATGACCGCATCAGTGACCGCCCGAGCCCAGTTGGCGTATTCGCCGAGGTCACTTTGATCGATGCCGATGACCTGGCCGCCGCAGTCGACGACGTGACCGGCGATCACCTTCATGGTGACGGACTTTCCGGATCCGAGCTCCCCGGTGACAGCCCACGAAGAGGACTGGTCCCGGAGGGACTTACCGAGTATGTCGTTGAAAACCGCACCGATCCGGGCTGCCGTGATGTTGAGTGCCAGCAGGGGTCCGGAACTGTCGCCCAGATCGTTGCGAGTGAACGGCATGTAGGCCGCGAAATGTGTCGAGGTGGTGATGTGCCCGAATTCGCGCACGATCTTCGACGTCGGAACGCCGGGAATCATTGCCCACCACAGGTCCTCTTGAAAACCGAGCGGCGCGACCAGCTTGTAGTCCTGATGTTCAAAGGACTTCTTCACTGTTTGGGCATCAGCGAGGGCCTGCTCTTCGGTCGACGCGCCTACGGCGAAAAGCGCTGTCCAGGCGACTTCGACCTCGTCACGGTTGGTTTCGAGAAGCGAGCTGTACTCGGTCAGTGCAGAGGCTGCGATATCAAGGGCGCCCTGTCCACCTGCCAGCTCGCCTTCCCGCTGCTCGTACTGTTCTTTGAGGATTTCGAGCGCACGCTTGTTGGCGCGCATCACGTCAGCTCCTGCTGTC
>NZ_JBVOQE010000087.1:0-1173 GCF_055668065.1 Streptomyces sp. NPDC097129
CAGGCCGGCGGCCTTGCGCAGCGCGTCGACGCGGTCGGTGCGCTCCCAGGTGAAGTCGGACAGCTCGCGGCCGAAGTGACCGTAGGCGGCCGTCTGGGCGTAGATCGGGCGCAGCAGGTCCAGGTCACGGATGATCGCGGCCGGACGCAGGTCGAAGACCTCGTCGATGGCCTGCTCGATCTTCTCGATCGCGGCCTTCTCGGTACCGAACGTCTCCACGAACAGGCCCACCGGCTCGGCCTTGCCGATCGCGTACGCCACCTGCACCTCGCAACGCGAGGCGAGACCGGCGGCGACGACGTTCTTCGCGACCCAGCGCATCGCGTACGCCGCCGAGCGGTCCACCTTGGACGGGTCCTTGCCCGAGAAGGCGCCACCGCCGTGGCGGGCCATGCCGCCGTAGGTGTCGATGATGATCTTGCGGCCGGTCAGGCCGGCGTCACCCATCGGACCGCCGATCTCGAAGCGGCCGGTGGGGTTGACCAGCAGACGGTAACCCTCGGCGTCCAGCTTGATGCCCTCATCGAGCAGGGCCTTCAGCTCCGGCTCCACGACGAACTCGCGGATGTCGGGCGCGAGCAGCGACTCCAGGTCGATGTCGGAGGCATGCTGGGAGGAAACCACGACGGTGTCCAGGCGGACCGCCTTGTCGCCGTCGTACTCGATGGTGACCTGCGTCTTGCCGTCCGGGCGCAGGTAGGGGATCGTGCCGTTCTTGCGCACGTCGGACAGACGCTTGGACAGGCGGTGCGCCAGGAAGATCGGCAGCGGCATGAGGGTCGGCGTCTCGTCGGAGGCGTAACCGAACATCAGGCCCTGATCGCCCGCGCCCTGCCGGTCCAGCTCGTCGTCGTCGCCCTCGACCCGGTTCTCCCAGGCCGTGTCCACGCCCTGCGCGATGTCCGGGGACTGGGCGCCGATGGACACCGACACACCACAGGAGGCGCCGTCGAAGCCCTTCTTGGAGGAGTCGTAGCCGATCTCGAGGATCTTGCCGCGGACGAGCGTGGCGATGTCCGCGTACGCCTTGGTGGTGACCTCGCCGGCCACGTGCACCAGGCCGGTGGTGATCAGCGTCTCCACGGCGACCCGGGACGACGGGTCCTCACGCAGGAGCGCATCGAGAATGGTGTCGCTGATCTGGTCAGCGATCTTGTCGGGATGACCCTCGGT
>NZ_JBVOQE010000088.1:0-1170 GCF_055668065.1 Streptomyces sp. NPDC097129
GTCTCTAACAGCGATTAAGATTTGTTTGTTTGATAATCTGTATCGTAATTCTGTTACTAGTGCTTTACTAATGTTTTTTTCCCAACTCGCACAATCACATGAAGTCCGCCAGATTATATTACGTGGTTCGAAAATTGCTAGACATCATTGTGCTATTTTTAGAAAATTCCTGGTGATAGTAAGATTAATATTAAATGCTTCCATGAGTGAAGATTTGTTACATCTAAGTCAAAAGATTCGGTTTTTAATGATGAATTATTGATGTTTCGTATCGAAGATAATATAGGAATAGAGGAATAGCTTATAACGGATCGAGTTGGGTAGTGTAGCACTAAAGGATTTTGACACAACCTATACGCGTTTATGAGCTGAGGCAGCAGAGATTGCTGGAGAGGGAGCTAATAAAATGATTGTTAATGGTTGGTTAGTAGCCGCCTTCAGCACTTGACCAACAAAATTTGGCAAGGGGTTAACCAAATGTGGGTAAGTAGAAAAGAATTATTATTATGGAGCATAGCCCTACCAGGATTTGGACAGTTATTGAATGGAAAGCTGTTTAAGGGTATTGGTATAATTATATTAGAAATACTCATTAATGTTAATTCTCATTTCAATGAAGTAATTATGCTTAGTTTTCAGGGAGATATAGAAAAAGCGACTTTACAAGCAGACTACCAATGGTTAATGTTTTACCCGTGTTTGTATTTTTTTTCGATGTGGGATGCTTGGATTGATGGGGGAGGAAGAAATAATAAATATTCATTTCTCCCCTTAGTGTTTGTTGTTTATTTTGTGACGATTGGTTGTATTTATTCTTCAAAGTTTCGTTTGTTTGGAATATTATTTGGTCCAGTGTGGCTGCCAATATTAGCTGTTATACCGGGATTGGTAATAGGGATATTAATAAAAAATCTTTTAATAATATTTGTCAGCAGGAAGAGTAGACTTTAAATTAATAATGTCTTCTAATTTATAAAAAAAACGCAAAAAAGTTCTCAATATGAGAACTTTTTTCATAGGTGTTTATTAAGTTAGAAAATCAGAGAATTAATTTTTAATCTTCTTTCTTTTGAGCTAATTTTTTCCTGTTTTTAGTCCCAGGTGGTTGTTCAAGCCAATTGTACTTTATCATTATATCAGCACCACTTTTGGCATATTTCCCAATTTCTA
>NZ_JBVOQE010000089.1:0-1166 GCF_055668065.1 Streptomyces sp. NPDC097129
AGTCGTGAAGGATTGCAAGAAACAATAATATTTGAACACTTCCAAGAATTAATACAAAAAATTATTGAGGTCTTTGAAAAAGATAGGATAAAAGTTATGAGGGCTATCAAGGATCATCATGACAAAAAGAATCATAAAGAAAATATTAAAGACAAAGGAAAAAATTTAGCAAAAGAGGTTTTAAAGTCTTGGGATGTTACTCAAGAGATCAAAGCTCCTAAAAATACTGAAGAAGCTCGAAAGAGAATAGAGAAGCTTCAACAAGAAAAATTACTACTAGCTCAATCCCATAAAATAATAGAGGAGTCTATTGAAGAAAAGGAAAATGAAAATAAATTATTGAGAGCATTAGCTGGTACTGGTATAGCTCTTACTTCATTAGCTCACGAAATAAAAACAGTAAGCAATCCTTTAGTTACACGGAATGACTTTTTAAAGTCCTTAATTGGTACTCTCGATGTAAATTTAGACAGGATAAAAGAAGTGATTAAGTTTATAGACTTAATGAGTGAAAAAGACAGAGTTTTAAAAGGCTGGCTAGATGTAGCATTAAATGTAGTATCTAAAGATAAACGGAGAAGGAATAAAATTAGACTAAATGACATCTTAGAAAAGGTACTGAAAACGTGGGAACCTCCACTTTTGGAGAAAAAAATTTCCGTCGAAATTGTTAATCCGAAGGACATTATTATTGAATGGAGAGCTTATATCATAGATGTTGAGAGCATATTAAATAATCTTATAATTAACTCTATGATTGCATTTCAAAAAAAGGAACATAAAGGAGTAAGAAATATAAACTTTATTTTAAATTATTTAGATAATGAGGAAAGTTTCGAATTTACTTATCAGGATTCTGGCCCAGGATTATCTAAAGAAATAAATGATAAAAATGATATATTTGAGCCATTATTTACAACTAATTCAGATGGTGGAACCGGATTGGGATTGTGGATAGTAAAAACTATTGTTGAAGAATATAAAGGTGAAGTAAAAGTATTAGATAGTGAAAATGGGTTTCAATTATATTTTAAATTTCCACTCAGAAAAAGAGGGGAAGGTATATTATTTAATGTATAAGATTGGTTTAATTGAAGATGATTTTATGACTGCAACGCTTATAATTGATAGGTTGAGAAGAGGTACTGATGAAATAAAACCTAGTG
>NZ_JBVOQE010000090.1:0-1155 GCF_055668065.1 Streptomyces sp. NPDC097129
GAGTAAAGCCGCGACGGGAGCCGACGAACAGTGACATTCGGAATGACTGTGTTGATCATTCTGGTTGTGCTGCTCGCGGTTCTCGTCGCGGCTTTTCTGTATCGTCTGCTGGTTCTGCGTCGCGGCGGTACCGCTGCACTGCTTCGTGTTCTGCCATCTCCGGGGGACAGCGGGTGGCGTCACGGAATCATTCGCTACGGCGAAAGCACCTTTGTCTTTTTCAAACTGTCGAGTCTGCGGCCGGGCCCGGACTCCAGGATCGATCGTCAAGGTATCGAGGTCGAGAGCCGTCGTTCTCCCTCGGGTACCGAATTCGACATCATGAGCGACGACATCGTCGTGGTCAAGGTCAATGACGGCTCGTCGGCCTACGAAATCGCTTTGGACAGTGGAGCATTGACAGCGTTCCTGTCCTGGGTGGAATCTCGGCCGGACGGGCGCGCCCGTAGGCGACGCACCGCCTGACCGGTCCCGCTCAAGCCCCGGCGCCGGGCTTCCAGAGCACATCGCCTTCAGGATTTGCCACTCTTCCCATGATGAAGAGCAGATCCGACAATCTGTTGAGGTATTTCGCGGGGAGCACGCTCGTGTCCTCCGGGTTCGCATTGATGGCGGACCAAGCCGCACGCTCCGCACGCCGCGAGACGGTTCTTGCTACGTGAAGCAGGGCTCCCAAGGCGGTTCCGCCCGGCAGAATGAACGAATTCAACGGTGCCAGTTGCTCATTGAGCTCATCGCACCATCCTTCGAGTCGATCGATGTAGGACTGAGTCACTCGTAGCGGCGGGTACTTCGGGTTCTCGACCACGGGGGTGGACAAGTCGGCCCCTGCGTCGAAAAGGTCGTTCTGGATCTGGCGCAGCATTGCGAGGAGATTCTCCGGGGGAGTGCCGAGGGCAACGGCCACACCGATCGCTGCATTGGTCTCGTCGCAATCCGCGTAGGCGATCAGACGCGGATCGTTCTTGGACACGCGGGAAAAATCGCTGAGGCCCGTGGTCCCGTCGTCGCCGGTCCGGGTGTAGATCTTCGTCAGGTGAACAGACATAGGGCTACGGTACCGGCGCGGTGCCGACGAGGTTGTGGCTCTAGGCTGTGAACCGTGAGTGAGCACTTTCTTGTGACCGGGGGTAACCGCCTCGAAGGTGAAGTACT
>NZ_JBVOQE010000091.1:0-1155 GCF_055668065.1 Streptomyces sp. NPDC097129
CGTCGTAGACCGCGATGTCTGCTTCGGTCAGGTCGGTCTGGCGAACGATCTCGGCGCGCCGTGCGGCGACGTCGTAGGACCGGAAATCGGCGATGCGGCTGTTGGTTGATCGGCTGCTGGTTGATGACACGGGGGGTCGTCCTCCTGAAGTGGTTCTGTGCTCCGCTTCACAGTAGGGAGGTCGATGCTTGCCAGGCCACGTGCTCACGACACATCGATCGGTCGAAATTGTAGTGTCATGCACCATCGGCGCTGTCGGTGATGCCGCTTCCGGCCTCTTCGGTTCCCACGTCCCGAAGTTCGTCGAGCCTCGTCGCCATGGACACCCGGAAAAAGTTCTCGTCTTCCCGCCACGATTGACCGAGGAGCGTACGGATGCGGTCGAGACGCTGAACGACGGTGTTGGGGTGATAGTTGAGTGCGCGGGCAGCCTTGGTCGGGCTCCCGTCGTTGCGTACCAGGGCACGAAGGGTCGCGGTGAGATCGGTGTCCTTGTCGCGGTCGTACGCGAGTACCGGGCCGATTACTTCGTCGATGAACTGATGAAGTGATTCCGGATTTTCGCCGAACAGAACGGTGTACGGCAGATATGACGCCGTCGTGACCGCGCCGTCGGTCTTGCCCAATGCCGTGAGTAGGCGGGCCGTGCGCAGCGCCGAGGTGAAGCGCGCCGGGAGCTCTTCGGGGCGTTCCGCCGTCGCCGGCGCAATGACTACTGCGTGCGGTCCTACCGAACCGGTGATCTGACGGTGAATGACCGTCGCCGCGGCTGCCGGGTTTCCCGAGCGCGAGACCACCGCGATCAATCCGGCATGCTGCGCCGCCAACCCCGCTACCGGCAGAGACTGCCCGATTGCGCGGAGCGCGGCGGTGCGGAGTTCCGGAGCGACCGACACCACGAGGACGGTGTCCAGTTCGCCGAGTGAGATGCCGAGGTTTCGGGTCCTACGTTCGAGATCGCGCCTGCGCTCGGGGGCAGTGCTCAGCAAGTCGGCGACCAGTTCGTCACGTGCGCGTCGGTCCGCTGCTGCTGCCGCCGAGTGTTGCAACACGAGGATGGCAGTGACCTGAGCTGCCCGTTCCACGGTCCGGAGTTCGACGGGGCCGATCCGCGCGTCCGAACGATTCAGCAAGATGGCCCCGAGGAACGATTCT
>NZ_JBVOQE010000092.1:0-1152 GCF_055668065.1 Streptomyces sp. NPDC097129
CCAGGGGAATCACGGTGCCCGCCATGGTGGAGATCGCCACGGGCAAGGTGATCACGAACGACTACCCACAGATCACCCTCGACTTCTCGACGCACTGGAAGAAGTACCACCGCGAAGGCGCACCGGATCTGTACCCGGAGCCTCTGCGAAACGAAATCGACGAAGTGGCCGAGTACGTTTTTCGCGACGTCAACAACGGCGTCTACCGCTGCGGTTTCGCCGGTTCACAGCAGGCGTACGACGAGGCATACGACACGCTGTTCGCTCGCCTCGACTGGCTCACCGAACGTCTTGCCCGGCAACGTTTCCTGGTGGGCGACACCATCACCGAAGCCGATGTGCGCCTGTTCACCACGCTGGCGCGGTTCGATCCCGTCTATCACGGCCACTTCAAGTGCAACAGAAGCAAACTCAGCGAGATGCCGGTGCTGTGGGACTACGCGCGCGATCTGTTCCAAACCCCCGGATTCGGTGACACCATCGACTTCACACAGATCAAAGCGCACTACTACATCGTGCATTCCGAGATCAATCCCTCCGGAATCGTGCCCAAGGGACCGGAATTGACACACTGGCTCGAACCGCACGGCCGCGAACAATTGGGTGGCCGACCGTTCGGGGACGGCACACCACCTCATCCGCCCATCCCGTCGGAAGTGGTTCCGGCAGAGCACTGGGCCACCAGGTAGGTCGCGGGGGGCTACTCCCCTGCGTACGTGCCGAAACTCCAGTACACACCTTCGGGATCACGGCAGGTGAACCCCCGCGAACCGTAGTCCTCGTCGCGCAATCCCTGCGTGATCGTGGCGCCCGCCGCGACAGCGCGTTCGTGGAGTGCATCGGCGGCGTCCGCGTCGTCCACGACGATGTACACCGAACCGATTCCAGGCGGCAGGCCGGCGATCGCAGAATCGGTGCGCGGCGAACCCAACATGATGCCGCCACCGCCCGGCCAGTCGAGTTGGGCGTGGTCGACCACGTCTCCCTCTCCGTAGACGGCCTTCTCCACGAAACCGAAGGTGCTCACCAGAAAGTGGATTGCCGCGCGGGCGTCGAGGTAGCGCAGTGTCGGCCAGATGGTCGTCGAACGAGATTCCGAAGTGGCGGTCATAACACTCGAACTCCTGCCTGGGAAAACTCACGAAGAAAACC
>NZ_JBVOQE010000093.1:0-1148 GCF_055668065.1 Streptomyces sp. NPDC097129
CTCAACGCTAGCAATAGGGGATACCGTGCCGCCCTTTCCGGCTATCGAAGCACGCCGGAATGGGTCACCGAGGCGTGTGCTCGGTGACCTCCGGGTTCAGAGTCGTGTGGTGGAGCGGCGGGGTTTCCGGTCGGGGTCGATGCCCGGTGGTGGGATGAACCAGGGCAGGTGATCGGTGCCCATTCGGATTTCCCATTTGCCGGTGAATCCGGGTTTTCGGTGCATCAGGGTGTAGTGGGTTCGGCAGAGTAGGACCAGGTTGTCCATGACGGTTGGTCCTCCTTTGGCCCAGTGTTTGATGTGGTGGGCGTCGGTCCAGGCGGGGACGCAGTCGCAGCCGGGGAAGGCGCAGCCTTTGTCGCGGGCGATCAGTGCGGTTCGTTGTGCTGCGGTGACAAGCCTTTTGAGTGGGGTGACGTCGAGTGGGGCACCGTTTTCGTCGAGGAGGACGCTGGAGAGCATGCAGTCGCAGGCGATCATGCGGGTGCGGCCGACGCTCAGTGGTCCCATCCAGGGCATGTGGCCGACATCGAGATCTTGTTTGTCGAGATCGTGAAAGTCGAGATCGAGCATGCCGGGATCGTCGTCCTCGGACGGGGCAGGTGTTGAGCCATCACTCGTTGTGGCGCATTCACGGTGGTAGGCCAGGTCTTTGGCGTTGATGTGCACGTTCAGGTGTTGGCGTTGGCCGCCGTCGATGCCGGTGGCAGCGTTGTCGAGGTAGCGTCGGATGAGTTCTGCCATGGCGTCTGCGTTGCGTGTGGCGGCGGGTCGTTTGTCGGGTGTGCCGTCTTCGGCGGGGGTGGGCATGGAGAGGTTGGAGAGGGCGGAGAGAAGCATTTCGCCGGTCACTCCGTCGAAATCGCCTCGGACGGCGACTCTTCCGTTGAGGGTGGGGGAGATGCGAAGTTCGTTGCGGTCGGTGTCTTCGCTTGGTGGTGGGTCGTCGGATTCGAACATGTGCTCGAGGACGCTGATGGCGTAGCGCAGTTTGACGGTGGTTGCTTCGGTTCCGGATGCTGCGGCGAGGAGTGTGTCGCGGCAGTACGGTAGTGCGGCGTCGGGCATTGCCTTGGGTGGGGATTCGCAGAACGCCACGATCAGTGCTGCGTGCTCGAAAGTGAGGTCACCGGCATCGAATTGGTCTT
>NZ_JBVOQE010000094.1:0-1140 GCF_055668065.1 Streptomyces sp. NPDC097129
CCTGCTCCTGCAATTGGCGTTGTTGGCGCTGGTCATCGGTGTGGGGGCCGCGCTCGCAGTTGTCGACGAACGCCGAGACAGCGACGACGCGATCCGCAGGCAGGTGAGCTCGATAGCGCAGACTCTCGCCCTGTCGGATTCGACGGCGGCAGCCCTGACGAGTCCGGACCCGACCGCGATTCTGCAACCACAGACCGAGAAGATCCGACAGGCAACCGGCGTCGATTTCATCGTGGTGATGGCGCCTGATCGCACTCGGTTCACCCACACGAGCCCGGAGCTGATCGGTCAACTCTTCACCGGGAACATCGACCGCGCACTTGCCGGCGTGACCTTCACAGAGACGTACGCCGGGTCGCTGGGGCCGTCGATCCGCGCAGTCACGCCTGTTTACGATTCCGGCGGAACCCTGGTCGGTCTGGTTTCTGCCGGTGTCACCCGCGAGCAGATCAGCAAGCAGTTCGCCCAAAGTGTTCCGGTCATCCTGTTCGTTGCCGGCGGCGGTCTTCTTGCCGCCCTCCTGAGTTCACTTCTGGTGAGTCGGCGTATCCGGCGACAGACCCTGGGGATGGCGCCGGATGAACTGCGCACCATGTACGAACACCACGACGCCGTCCTGCACAGCATCGGTGAGGGTCTGGTGGTGATCGGGCGAGGCCGAAGCAGAGATGCGCGAGTGGATATCGTCAACGACGAAGCGCGTCGCCTCCTCGATCTACCGGACGGGCCCGTGCCACTTTCGTCCATCCCCGAGACCATGCGAGTCGACGACGCCTCTCCCGCGAAGGATCAAGTGCACCTCACCGACAAGCGTGTGCTGGGGGTCAACCAACACCCGGTTGAGTGGGAGGGCAACAGAATTGGCACCGTGCTGACAATTCGCGATCACACCGAATTGCAGAACGTACTCGGGGAATTGGATTCGGTACGGAGTTTTGCCGAGTCGCTTCGATCGCAAGCCCACGAGAGTGCAAATCGTCTTCACACGATCATCACGATGGTCGAGTTGGGCCGGAACGAAGACGCAGTGGCCTTCGCCACCAATGAATTGCGAGTGTCCCAACAGTTGATAGATCGTCTGATGAATGCGGTCCACGAGCCGGCGCTCGCCGCACTGCTGCTCGGGAAAATGAGTGAAGC
>NZ_JBVOQE010000095.1:0-1139 GCF_055668065.1 Streptomyces sp. NPDC097129
CTACCATTCCATCTATCCTTGTTATCTTGCGCTTGTAAAGCACCACTTACAGCCCCTTCACTGAAGCTATCTTTAACCCCTTGAACACCATTAGAAACGACCTTAGTTCCCTGTTTAACGGCGCCTGAAATACCTGAACCAGTACCTTTAAGGGCATCTTCTGCCATTCCACCTAAGCCACGTTCATTCATGTAACCAAGTGCTTTTCCTGCACTATTAACACTACCTTTAAGACCGCCTAATTTCTTAGGACCATTTTGACCTTTTAAATCATCATTTACAGATTTACCATCTTCATTTGCTTCATCTGCTAATTTATCTTTTGTGCTATTGTTATCTTGTTTTTTACTTGCCATATTAGAAACTGACCCACCTGCTTTTTTTGCTAGGGATGCAGCGCCTGCAGCTACACCAAGAGCGCCTGCCATTTGTACAAATCCATCTTTTAATCCAACATCTATGCCGAAGTATTTCATAATCGTATTAGATCCTTTAATTAAGATGAATGTAGCCGAAACAATGGATACTAGATAAATAAAGATATTTACATCTGAAGATCCTAAGAAAGTTAAAAATATCGTATAAAAACGGAACATTAAACCGGTAAAACCAATAAGCATAAAGGCGTTACATATATCCATTACTACTTGTTTAGTTCGCTGTCCTGACTCTAAATCAGTCGCGAATACAAATAAGGCTACAATTCGTTTAATTCCAATTTCAATTATCGTTGTGGCAAAAATAAATATGGTGAAGAAATAAGCAAATCCTAAAGCAGTCAATCCTACAAACATTGGAAGGAATTTAGCCGGAAATCTAAAATATCCGGTATCAAAGTTATCCGAGAAGAAAGATAACCAACCATCATCAATTTCCAATGCCTGATATTCCCCTGAAGCATCTGAAGTAAGCGTGTATTTTAAAGCTTCTAATTCGTCCATATCTTCTGCTTCTATATCGCTTATTGAATCTGGTGTAATAATCTCGGCCATATCAACGCGTTTAAAAATACTAGGTTTTAAAGCATTTTTTTCCGTTCCTTCTGCATCATTTTCTATTAAGTCGAAACCATTTTCTGCAACATACACCAAGTCAGCTGTATTTTCCTTAATTAGATTCCAACTTAAACCAGAATTTTC
>NZ_JBVOQE010000096.1:0-1139 GCF_055668065.1 Streptomyces sp. NPDC097129
CTCGCCGTCAGAAGAGCCGAAGCCCAGATCTGCCGAGCCCGATGCGGCCGCCTCGCCGGGGTTCTTGGCGCGGATCTTGGCGTAGACGCCGCTGATGTTCTGTTCGGTATTGAACGTCGAGATACCGATCGAGCTCGACATTTCCTGGTACGAGCCGATCGGTGCATCGTCGGCGACGAGGTACTGCGCCTCGATCGTCACGGTCTTGCTTCCGGTGGGTGAGATCAGCCAGCCGGTGCTGGGCACATTCACGGTTCGGGCGGCAGTGTCAACCGAAGGCGTGACGGATTCGGTCTTCTGACCGCCGATCAAGTGCCACGCGTTGACCGTTGCCGTGCCCTGGATGTACTTGAACGTGGCGGGGTAGCGGTCGACGAACTGGTCGACGTAACGCTCGGGGTGGCCTGTTGTGGAGATGACCGTGCGCACGGTGACTTTGCCGCCGGGTGCAACTTCGCCGTCGCCCACGATGCTCTTGGTGATTCGGACGTTGGAGGAGTTGACCGTTGCCGCGGACGGGTGGGTGGCATCGGCGCTCGCGGTGCCTGCGGTCATCACGAGTCCGCTGGTGGCAAGTGCAGCGATTGCGATTCCGGTGAGTGTTTTGCGCATTGAAAAACGTGACATGAAATTCTCCGTTCGAGGGGTTCACGCTGACGGCGATGGGATGACTCTTCAAAGGTTGCGCCGCGGTAACCATTGAAACCTATCGGACGCTTGCCTATGTATCAGTTCGGCAGAATTTACGGAAAAGTCCGAATTGAGAGGACTTTTTCGATGTTGATTGCCTGCCGTTAACTGATTGTCGACTATTTCGGCGAAAAGCTGGGCGAATGTCCAGGTCGACTGTATCGTACTTCGAGAGTCGGGTTGCAACAAGTTCCAGTAATCAATGAATTCGGTTGTCCTGGAACCTCTAAGAGTGGAGATTATTCGTGGCAAAGCTTGGATCGAGGAATCGTGGTCTGTCCACCGTCGGAGCTGGTTTGGGGGTGATCGCTCTGGCCGTGGGTGCAAGCGCGTTGGGCGCGGGAGTCGCGACTGCCGAGACCGCAACTTCTGGTGCCTACACATTTACTCGCACCGTGGACAATGCGTCCCCGAAGATAGGTGACACGATCACCTACACGACAGTGTCG
>NZ_JBVOQE010000097.1:0-1135 GCF_055668065.1 Streptomyces sp. NPDC097129
GATTGGCGTCGATGGTGTAGCCGGCCTTGGCCGCGTATGTCTTTGCAGCGCCAAGACCTTCGGCGAAACCGATGAGCAGAACGCCGACCGCCGGTCCGACCAGGTCGAGGTAGTCCTCAGCTCCCACACCGTTCGGCAGGCCCATCGACGGCAGGCCCGAGTCGATGTGTCCGACAATGTCGATGCCACGATCGTCGAGGCCGAACAACGCTACTGCGGTAATGCCCAGCAGCACGACGAGGAGCGAACCCGGTACGAGCGGAAGCCATCGCTTGACGCCCAGGACCATTGCCAGGCTGAGCAATCCGATGATCACGGTCGGTAGGTCGACCTCACCCAGTTCCTTCACCACTGTCCACGTCTGGACGAAGAAGTTTCCCTCACCCTTGTCCACGCCCAGGAGTTTGGGTACTTGACCGATGATGATCGTGAGCGCCAGACCGACGATGAATCCCTTGAGAACCGGCTCGGAGATGAAGGACGCGATGAATCCGAGGCGCATGAATCCTGCGAGCAATCCGACGAGCCCGGTCACGATCGCCAATGCCGCCGACAGCGCGATGAATCGGCCGTCGTTTCCTGAAGCCAATGGCGCAATCATCGCCGCGGACAACGCTGCGGTCGCCGACATCGGCCCGACGATCAGATGGCGCGAACTGCCGGCTGCTGCGTACAGAATCAATGACGGAACCGCAGCATAAAGCCCGACCACCGGCGGAACTCCGGCGATGGTGGCGTACGCGAGCGCTTCCGGAACAAGGACAGCCCACACCGTAAGGCCCGCAATGATGTCGGGGCGAAGCCAAGCGCGTTGATAGTCGGACAACGATCCGAAGACCCACCAGGTCCGCGTGTGCGGAGCACTCATAGTCCTTGCACCCCTTTACTGATCTGCATCGCCGCGATCAGGACGAGGAGCCCGACGTTCAGCAAGTGCGTGTTGGTGGCTATCCAGGTGCGGATCTTCAGCAGCGGTTCGGTTGCCTCGTCCTTCTTGATCAGCAGGAGGGCAACAGGTACCGCGACCGAGGTCACGGACACCAGCGAGAAGATCACGGCCGAGACGATCTGCGACGTCGGTGCCACAGTGCTGAGACGAAGGTTCATCGCTGCTGCGATGGCACACGACATGTCG
>NZ_JBVOQE010000098.1:0-1130 GCF_055668065.1 Streptomyces sp. NPDC097129
CGGCTACCCCACACGGGTTAACCTCGCGACATGCCACTAACTCGCAGGCTCATTCTTCAAAAGGCACGCCATCACCCCCAGCAGTAAACTGCTCGAAGGCTCTGACGGATTGTAAGCGCACGGTTTCAGGTACTATTTCACTCCCCTCCCGGGGTACTTTTCACCTTTCCCTCACGGTACTAGTCCGCTATCGGTCACCAGGGAGTATTCAGGCTTATCGGGTGGTCCCGACAGATTCACACCAGATTTCACGGGCCCGGTGCTACTTGGGTTTCCATTACAACAGTCACAAAGTTTTCGTGTACGGGATTCTCACCCTCTACGACAGGCCGTTCCAGACCACTTCCACTAACCCTGTGATTTCTTACTGTTGGCCAACACGGCAGTATTGACAAAATGAACCCCACAACCCCACGAATGCAACACCTGCCGGCTATCACACACCCATGGTTTAGCCTCTTCCGCTTTCGCTCGCCACTACTCACGGAATCACGGTTGTTTTCTCTTCCTGTGGGTACTGAGATGTTTCACTTCCCCACGTTCCCTCCACACGCCCTATATATTCAGGCGCGGGTAACACGACATCACTCGTGCTGGGTTTCCCCATTCGGACATCCTCGGATCACAGCTCGGTTGACAGCTCCCCGAGGCTTATCGCAGCCTCCTACGTCCTTCATCGGCTCCTGGTGCCAAGGCATCCACCGTACGCTCTTCATTACTTACAACAAAGATGCTCGCGTCCACTGTGCAGTTCTCAAACAACACACAACCCCAGAACTCCCGTGAGCACCAGCCGAAAAAACACTGACCGAAATCAATGCAACTCCGCGGTATGACCCACATTCCAGTGTTGTCGTTACTTCCTTCGAGGAAACACTCGCGTGTTCTCTCAGGACCCAACAGTATGCCGATATATTGCACTCGCCGGCAGATCATGTGATCTGCCGTGATGCGAGGAAGTTTGTCAGCGTCCACCCATGAGCTCCTGCCGGACCACAAGTGGATCCGAAACAGGCTCTGCCAACCAACCATCCACCTGTGTGGACGTTGTGTTGGAGAATGCTCCTTAGAAAGGAGGTGATCCAGCCGCACCTTCCGGTACGGCTACCTTGTTACGACTTCGTCCCAAT
>NZ_JBVOQE010000099.1:0-1117 GCF_055668065.1 Streptomyces sp. NPDC097129
GCCTTCAGGGGCCGATTGGCGTCGTAAATGCGCTTGGCTGCATCGGCTTCGCTGAACGGGGACGTGGCGGCGGCGACGGCAGGCAGGTCGCCCCGACGGTAATAGTGGGGGGCTCCGCGCAACGTCCAGGCAAGAGCGAGCTCAGTGGCGTCGACGCGGACGCCGCGGATCCGCAGGGCCCAGGCGGCTCCGTCAGGTCCGGTGTTCTGAATCCCGAGATCGAGAATGCTGCAATCGCTGTGATCGGCGTCACCGACAACCGCTCGGTCGAGTTGATGGCGGTGCCACCGGAAATTAGCTACCTGCGTGAGTGAGGTTGCGCTAGACATGATTTCAGTTTACTGGTGGGTAACCGCAGGATTTGGGGCGGTTGATCAATGCGGCGACAGAATTGGTCAAATTCGACCGATTGTCCGGAATTTTTTCAGTAGCAGACCTTATTAGTCGAAATAATGACCCCATTGTCGGAATCCTTTGCCAACTGGTCGTTCGTATGATTACTGTTACCCACGTCACGGATACATTACAGATGTGACGCAGCTGTCACAGCACTGTCGGGTGCTTTTGGCAGCTGACCTCTGACCTCTCAAGGAGATTCACATGGGTTCAATGGAAGGAATTCTCGGCGCTGTTGTTCAGGGCCTGGGATCACTGTTCAGCGCTGACGGTCTGCTCAAGACCTTCATGGGATCGGTAGAGACCATCTCCAAGGACCCCACCCCCTAATTCAGCGCGACATTGCCACGCCCGCTCCGGGTGTAGTTACTTCAATTTCGACAAACTGCAGGAGGAAACTCATGGGATCTCTCGGTGAAGCCATCGGAAGCGTCAACAACCTCGGTCAGCGTCTCGTCGACGCACTGACCACGCTCAGCGGCGGCACGGTTACGCCCAAGTAAGCGTCGTCTGACGAGAAAGGCTCACGCACTCGGTGCGTGAGCCTTTCGTCGTCGACCGGAACTAGGTCGACCGGATCGAGTTTTTCCGATCACGTCGGGTTTGTCTCTTTCGGCCGGTACCGTTCGAAAGGTTCCGCTGCCGAAGAGAGTGACCCCGATGATCGAGACTCGTGCTTTGCGAACGTTTTTCCGCGTCTTCGTGTCGTTGGCCACGGCAG
>NZ_JBVOQE010000100.1:0-1114 GCF_055668065.1 Streptomyces sp. NPDC097129
TGGGACGACCGCTTCTCCTACCGCCGACTGCTCCGCGGATTGCGATTCGGCCCAACCACCTGAAGTAGCGACGTTTTGTGTCGCATTTTGCCGGGGAGTCCTCACCAGATGCTGAAATCTCCCCCTGCAGCTTCTCGACTGCATCCTCGGTTCAGGAGTTCGGCCGCTGGTACGGAGAACTCTCGCCGAGTCTACGTTCGCGCATGTGACCAGCTCGTTGTTCCTTTGGACTGCAACGGGATTGGATACCGCTGATGGATGCTCGACAATTGTTCGCTCTCGGTGCACACGACACCGGGATGTTGTCTCTGGCCTTGCAGCTGACCCCGCTGTGTCTCGGCGCCGAGGATGCGGAGCAGTACGCCTTTGTTCGCGCCGCCAATGCCACCGCGGTCCTCAGCCTTGCTCTGCTGTCCGCCGCGTTTGTCTTCTGACCGACGGCTGGATGACTTTCCGGGCGCAACATGTTCACGAATGAAGGAGTTTCGGTGAATCCACCCATAAACCACTACCGCCGGCGATCGGTGGAATCGATCCTCCTCGGCGGAGCCCTTGCAGCACTGCTGCTCTCGGGATGCACGATCGGTTCAGCAGATCCCACTACCGAGGGCAGGCAGTCGTCGAAGATGCCCACCGACTCCGAGCAGATCACCACGGTGATCCGATCTCACCTCGATGCCCTCCGTACCGGTTCGTCCGAGGGTGTTGCTGCCACCGTCTGCGCCGAGAAGCAGGTATCAACCACGACCACTGGAAAGGTGCTGCCGGCAATCACGCTCGATGCAGTCGAGTATCTCACCCTCCAAGGATCTGCAGCCACAGCGACCGTACGCGGACATCTGGATGACGCTCCGGAGACCTCGATCGGCAAGGTCGTGTCGTTGACCTCGACCAGTGGCCACTGGCTCATCTGCTAAGCCTGCACCGCTTCGGCAAGCACAGGATAGGAACGAGAGAATTGAGGTGGCGGCGCGATGGTAGGCCGTGTGACGGACGAGAACGTCTTTCAACTCCGCTTGAACGAGCTCTTCTCCGGCTCCGATCGGCGCCTGACGAACGTCGCTGTGGCTCAAGGCCTTCTCGCACGCGGCTGCCGAATCTCGACAGCGTATCT
>NZ_JBVOQE010000101.1:0-1113 GCF_055668065.1 Streptomyces sp. NPDC097129
CCCGCTCCCGGTCCGAGGTCGATGACGTGGTCGGCCTGGGCGACGACGCGCATGTCGAGTTCGACCATGACGACGGTGTTGTCGGCGTCGACGAGCCCCTGCGCGTGAGCGAGCAGTCTGTCGCTGTCGGACGGGTGGAGCCCAGCAGTGGGCTCGTCGAGGATGTAGAGCGTGTCGCCGCGTTGAGCACGCTGGAGTTCGGATGCCAGCTTGACACGCTGAGCTTCGCCGCCGGACAGCTCGGTGGCGGGTTGTCCGAGTCGCAGGTAACCCAACCCGACCTCGCGTAGGACGGTGAGCGAGCGAAGAACGTCGTTCTCACTGGTGAAGAAGGCGTGGGCTTCGTCGATGCTCATCGCGAGAACGTCGGCGATGTTGCGGTCCCGCCAGGTGATTTCGAGTGTGCTCTGCGTGTAACGAGTGCCGTTGCAGTCCGGGCACGGACTGTAGACGCTGGGCAGGAAAAGCAGCTCGACCATCACGAAGCCTTCACCTTCGCAGGTCGGACAGCGGCCACCGGCGACATTGAAGGAGAACCGCCCCGGTTTGTAGTTCCGTTTCTTGGCCGCAGGTGTTGCGGCGAACAGCTTGCGGATGTGGTCGAACATGCCGGTGTAGGTTGCAACATTGGATCGGGGTGTGCGCCCGATAGGGCGCTGATCGATGGCGACCACCCGACGGAGCCCTCCCAAGGTGCCCTCGATGCGGCCGCGGACCGCGCCCTGATCTCCGGTGAGCAGCAGATCGGTGTCGTCGCGCGGTTCGACGTTGGCATCGGGCGCGGCGGGCCGGCCCAGTTCAGCGTTGATCAACGCTGGTAGAGCCTGGCTGACGAGGCTCGATTTCCCCGAACCGGAGACTCCGGTGACCGCGGTCAAGACCCCGAGAGGGAAAGACACGGTGAGGTCGCGGAGACTGTTGCGCTCGACGCCTTCGACGCGAAGCCACCCGCGGGGGGTACGCCGCTGGCGGCGCACCTGCTCCGACGTGTCGAAGAGATAGCGTGCGGGGACCGAGTCCGGTACGTCGGCCAGCCCGGCGGGTGTTGCACTGTAGAGCACGCGTCCACCGTTCTCGCCGGCACCGGGACCGATATCGACCAGCCAGTCCGCT
>NZ_JBVOQE010000102.1:0-1105 GCF_055668065.1 Streptomyces sp. NPDC097129
GGGATAGTAGGTAGAGGTCGAGCGCGAACGCGCGGGTGGGCACTGCGGCGAGACGAGGCGCTTCGAGGCCGAGCCGAGGAATATGGGAATTCCATGGTGCCGCAACGATCTTGGGCACACTCAAGAAGGACCTGGAAAGGACATCGAACGTCAACCGGCAATCGCGCGGACAGTGTAGTAGTTTGCGAGACTGGATAGGCTCCTTGTTCACCATGTTCGGAGACCGGGCACGGACTACTGGGTACGACTGCGGCAGACCCGGCGGCTGATGCGGGACTGGGCGTAGGGATCGCACTACGTTGCAGCAAGGGTGTGCAAAGTATCGAAGCGAACAATCACATCTAAGGGATCTGCAAAATGGAAGCTGACGCGATGCGCAACCACCGCCTGGTGGATTTGCCGACCAATGGCGCGGTGTTCGAAACCTCTCGGCCGGTACGGACGGGAGATATCGACGTCTCCGGGACGGTGCGACTCGATGGCGTTGCACGTTATCTGCAGGACATCGGTTTCGACGATCTCGATGCGAGCGGCGCAGCGGCTGCCCACCCGGTGTGGGTCGTGCGCCGCACAGTCATCGATGTCATTCGTCCGGTCAGCTGGCCGGCTCGTGTGCGCATGCGCAGATGGTGCTCGGGGTTGTCGAGCAGGTGGTGCACGATGCGTGTCCGCATCGAATCCGACGGCGGCGGCTTGATCGAGACCGAAGGATTCTGGATAAATCTCAATCCGGTCAACGGGATGCCTTCCAGGATCGAAGAGAGTTTCATGGCCGGACTCGGTTCGACCGCCAACGATCACCGATTGAAGTGGAAACCCTGGCACACCGCTCATCCGGGCGATGGGGAGGAAACGACATTCGTCTTACGATCGAGCGATATCGATCCGTTCAACCACGTCAACAACGCCACGTATTGGCAGCCTGTCGAAGACCTGATCAGAGATTGGGCCGGACCCCGAAATCCACTCCCCTACCGAGCGATTCTCGAATATCGCTCTCCCATCACCGCGGGAAACGACGTGACCGTGCGGTATCACAGTTCAGGGGAGAGCCTGAGTAGTTGGTTCCTGGTCTCGGGTTCGGTGTGCGCGAGTGCCTACGTCA
>NZ_JBVOQE010000103.1:0-734 GCF_055668065.1 Streptomyces sp. NPDC097129
CCCGATACGACCTACCGGTCCGCCGCCCGGTCCGCGTCACGTCCGTGACCCGCTCCGGTGACGGGTATCTCGTCGAATCCGATCACGGCAGCTGGTCCGCGCGGGCCGTCGTCAACACCACCGGGACGTGGCGGCAACCATTCTGGCCGATCTACCCCGGTATCCGCGAGTTCACCGGCACCCAAATCCATACCACCAGCTACCGTTCGCCGACCCCGTTCGCCGGTAGCAAGGTCGCCGTGGTCGGCGGCGGAAACTCTGCCGCGCAGATCGTCGCCGAAGTCTCCACCGTCGCCGAGACACTCTGGCTGACGAGCCGGGAACCGCGGTTCCTGCCCGACGACGTCGACGGCCGGATCCTTTTCGACGTCGCCCGTGAACATGCCCGTGAAATCGCTTCAGGTGAAACCGATTCCGGTGGCATCGCCGGCCTCGGCGACATCGTGATGGTGCCCCCGGTCCAAGCCGCCCGCGAGCGCGGCGTGATGGTGGCGCACCCGATGTTCGACCGCCTCACCGCCACCGGATTGGGATTCGGCGATCACGTCGAACAGGTGGACGCCATTATCTGGTGCACCGGATTCCGCCCCGCGCTACGGCACCTTCAGCCCCTTGGACTCCGAGACGGCGACACCGGACGCATCGAACTCGACGGAGCGCACGTCGCCGGTGAACCCGGATTGATTTTCCTCGGATACGGCGACTGGACCGGTCCCGCATCGGCCACCCTGATC
>NZ_JBVOQE010000103.1:744-1100 GCF_055668065.1 Streptomyces sp. NPDC097129
CCGCGACGCCATCACCGCACTCGACGACGACCTCTTCACAGTCCCGGCCATCTGAGCAACATCCGAAACAAAACAGAGGACACATCATGAGCACCATCGAAGTATTCGAACCCGCCCTGTGCTGCAACACCGGCGTCTGCGGCGACGACGTCGACCAAGCGCTGATCACCTTCACCGCCGACCTCGACTGGGTCGCGAGCAACGGCGGCACCATCACCCGTCACAACCTCGCCAACGACCCCCTTGCCTTCGCCGGAAACGACACCGTCGCAGCATTCCTCAAAATCTCAGGCTCCGAAGGACTCCCGCTGGCGATCGTCGACGGAGTCACCGCCCTGACCGGTACTTATCCCACC
>NZ_JBVOQE010000104.1:0-1097 GCF_055668065.1 Streptomyces sp. NPDC097129
CGCCAGCCCTACTACCGGTGGCTGGCTGACCCGGTGACCGATGCCGACCTCGCGGAGGCCTACCGGGCGAACGCTCTGTTCAGGGCCCATAAGGACGACCCGGAGTTCGGCTACCGGTTCCTGTTCTACGAGGCTCGCGACGCCGGCCAGGTGATGGCCGAGCGCACAGCGTGGCGGATCTGCTCGAACAACGGCTGGTGGAGTGTGTTCGGCAAGAAACGCGGAAAAGCCAAGCGCCCGGGGCCTGCGGTCCACGACGACCACGTCCAACGCAACTTCACCGCCGATGCTGCGAATCAGCTGTGGCTGGGCGACATCACAGAGCATTGGACGAGCGAAGGCAAGCTCTACCTGTGCGCGTTCAAAGACGTATTCTCCAACCGGATCGTTGGCTACTCCATCAGCGATCGGATGAAGTCCCGGCTCGCGGTCGATGCGCTCGACAACGCCGTCGCCCGCCGAGATTTCGTCGCAGGCTGCGTGGTCCACACCGACAGAGGATCGCAAGGCGCATTCAACTGGTCGAAGCAACACGTTGCTGTTGAATTGATCGTAGGTGTTCGTCCCAAGCTTCAGCGGGGGTTCGCCATTGGAGTCGTTTCCGTGGTCGCGTGTTGAGAGCGTGGGCGACTGCCGCGAGATCGTCTGGGTTCCATCGCGAGAGATCAGTTCCCTTCGGAAAGTATTGGCGCAGTAGTCCATTCGCATTCTCGTTGGTACCTCGTTGCCATGGGCTGTGTGGATCGGCGAAGTACACCTTCAGCCCGGTGTCGATGGTGAACTGGGCGTGTGCGGACATTTCCTTTCCTCGGTCCCAGGTCAGCGAGCGTTTGAGTTCGGTGGGCATCGACGCCAGTGCCTGTGCCAACGCTCTGTTCATCGACACCGCTCCGTATCCCGACAGTGCCGGCCCGTTCTTGGTGATCGGTTGCTGTCGCCACCCACGCTCCCGTGGCAGGTGCACGAGGGTGGTGTATCCGGTTGTGCGCTCGACGATGGTGCCGATCGCGGACCTGTCCGTGCCGATGATGAGATCACCTTCGTGGTGCCCGGGGATCGCACGGTCGTCGGCTTCTTCGGGACGCTCGCTGATGAGT
>NZ_JBVOQE010000105.1:0-1096 GCF_055668065.1 Streptomyces sp. NPDC097129
GCTACGGCGTAGGTGATTCGAAGTGCCGCCGAGAGGAATCGGTGAATTGCTCCGCATCAATCCAGGAAGGATGAAGCTGAACCACAGCGCGTAATCGGCGGTGAACCACGCGGTCAACAGGTTCTGAGTTCCGTTGTGGAATGCAAGTTTGGCCTGAACACAAGCAGTGTTCTCGGGAAGTTTCGCGAAAGTTGCGACTACTCGACGTAATTGGAGTGGGTCGGGGGAATCCTCGGCGTCGTAGATCGTCACGATCTCGCCCGTCGAGAAATGCAGACCGTAGTTGCATGCTTTCGGTTTGGTTCGTGGATCGGCCGCGGGCACCTTCAGAATGCTGACGACCTCGTCCACACCGGCGGCAAGCGCCGCTTCGATCGTGATGGCATCATCCTCCTCGAGTAGGAGCAGGACTTGCATCTTGTCTGCCGGATAATCGATCGCTCGCATGGCTGCGATGAGGTCGCCGACGACCTCCGGCTCGTTGTATGCGGGGACCAGAATGGTATAGGTGGGAAGGTCGTCGTATGAAAGAGCAAGTGCCTCTTCGTCACTGATCGTCATGATCGAGGACGCATCGAGACCCCTCGTGAACAAGATCAGACGGTCGACCATCGCCCAGATGTATCCAATGGTGCAGATCAATGTCAGCGCGATGAGAGTCGGGACGAGGAAGAACACGAGGCTGACGACGACCAGCGCAAAGCCCGCCAACAACGTATTTCGCTGCCACGGATAGAAGGCCACGGAGGCGGATGAGATCGGATGGCGCTCGCGTAGACCGTTCACTGCATCGTGCAGGGCGGCCTCGCGGTACTCCGCTGTATCCGGGTCACCGCTGACCACGACACTGTTGGACTGGCTTCGGTTTTCGTTCACCACGTCTGAGCCTCCACGAGTAGTCGAGCGAGTGCTTCGAGCATGTCCAGGTCCTTGTACTCGGATTCGGTGTCTTCGGTCGAGGTTTCACCACGCAGTAGAACGGCGAGGGTATTGCTACCGTTGGACGCCATCGACGGCTTCGGTTCGGGGAAGTAGGCGTCGGGTTCGTGATTGTCGACGCTGATCAGGCTGACTCGTTGCGCGGCTCCGTCGCCCC
>NZ_JBVOQE010000106.1:0-1091 GCF_055668065.1 Streptomyces sp. NPDC097129
CTTCCGGTGATCTCTCTGATGGTGAGCGGTTGTCGGTGTTGGGTGTGGATGGTGCGGCGTATGTGATTTATACGTCGGGTTCGACGGGGCGTCCTAAGGGTGTGGTGGTTTCGCATCGGGGTGTGCCGAATTTGGCGGCGGATCATATTGCTCGTCTGGGTGTGACGGGTGGGAGTCGTCTGTTGCAGTTTGCGTCGCCGAGTTTTGATGCGGCGGTGGCGGACATTTGGCCGGCGTGGTTGGCGGGTGCGGCGTTGGTGGTGGCGTCGGCTGAGGAGCTGGTGCCGGGTCCGGCGTTGGCGGATCTGATCGTGCGGTCGGGGGTGACGCATGCGACGTTGCCGCCGGCGGTGCTGCCGGTGCTGGAGGCTGAGGGTGGTCTGCCGGAGTCGGTGACGTTGATCGTGGCGGGTGAGGCGTGCCCGCCGGATGTCGCCGCGCGCTGGGCCCAGGGCCGGCGCATGTTGAATGTGTATGGTCCGACGGAGGCGACGGTTGCCTCGACGGCGAGTGATCCGTTGGCGGGGGGTGTGGTGGCGGTGCCGCCGATCGGGCGGCCGTTGTGGAACACCCGCGCCTACGTCCTGGACCGGAACCTTCAGCCCGTCCCGGCCGGTGTGACGGGAGAGCTCTATCTCGCGGGTGTCCAGCTTGCTCGTGGGTATCTGAATCGCCCCGGCCTGACCGCGGAGCGGTTCGTCGCCGACCCGCACGGGATGCCGGGTGAGCGGATGTACCGCACGGGGGATGTGGCGCGTTGGCGTGCGGACGGCAATCTGGAGTACGTCGGGCGTGCGGATGATCAGGTGAAGCTGCGGGGCTTCCGCATCGAGCTGGGTGAGATCGAGGCGGTCCTGACCGGCCATCCGCAGGTCGCTCAGGCCGCGGTACTGGTGCGGGAAGACCGGCTCGGTGACAAGCGCCTGATCGCCTACGTCGTCCCGTCGAACGGCGCCGAACAGCCGGACCCGGCCGCACTGCGCCGCTACGCCGGTGAGAGCCTGCCGGAGTTCATGGTCCCGGCCGCGGTGATGGTCCTGGACGCCTTCCCCCTCACGGTCAACCGCAAGATCGACCGCCGCGCCCTGCCC
>NZ_JBVOQE010000107.1:0-1088 GCF_055668065.1 Streptomyces sp. NPDC097129
GACGGACCCGGGGGTACACGTGGTGTGCGTTTTTTAGGCCGAGCTGTCGTGCGCGGGATTCTGTTCGGACGTTTGGGGTGCATTCGCGGCGGCCGTGTTTTCTGCCGGCGCCGACGAGGATCGCTTACTCGACGCTGCGGCCTTCTTCTTTTTCGGTGCGCTGTATCCCATAGCGGCGAGTTCCTTGACGGTCCACCCGCCCGCGAGCGCGCGTTCATGGGCGAGGCGGATCGTGTCCTCTGCCTCAACCCGTGCCGCGTCGATGGCAGCAAGCTCAGCTTCCGCCTCGCCGATGGCACCGACGAGAGCGACTCTCGTTGCAATCGCCTCCTGCGCCAACGATTCTGCGGCCTTGCGTGCTGTCTCCAGCGCCTTCTTGTGGCTTGACGGCGTTGTCGCGGTCATGGCAGTGGTATCTCCTTCACTCGAGGTTGTGCTCGCATCAATCTCAGCGGTGCTCTGTTGAGGTTCTCCGCTGTCGTTACGCAAATCGTAGTGGCCTGCGGCTGTGCTGTCGGGTGCGCCGTCCGTCACTGTCATCCCCTCCCACTGTGAGTGAGCGCAGACGCCGCTGCAGGCCCCCACTGAATCAATAGCGTCGTCAGCGCCGCCGGGATCAGGGCGGCGGCCCCGACACCACTGAGCGTCGAAACACTGCGACCTGGCCGCTCGGCCCGGCAGTTACTCACAGTGGAAGATAGGTCCGTCATCAGAGGAACCTGGCCGGGATCATGTCCGAACGGACTGCGCTGATCTGCACCAATTGACCGGTCTGAGGTGCCTCGATCATCTTGCCCTCGCCGAGATAGATCGCGACATGATTGGCGCCGTCAGCCTGCCAATTCCCGAACAGCAGGTCACCCGGCTGTGCCTGGCTCATCGGAATCTGGTGTCCGGCGCGGAACTGCTCCTGCGACGTCCGAGGCAGCACCTTGGTTCCGCCGCTTCCGATGAAGTACGCGAAGCGGCTCAGTCCGGAGCAGTCGTAACCGGCGATCGGGCCGCCCGTTCCATCACCCATCGACGGACCGGTCAACAAACCGCCGCCCCACTGGTAGGGAAGCCCGAGTGCCCGCATCGCAGCTTCG
>NZ_JBVOQE010000108.1:0-1084 GCF_055668065.1 Streptomyces sp. NPDC097129
CAAGAACTACCGCGAGGCGTACGGGATCTTTGCCGTGAACGGAATTCTGTTCAACCACGAATCTCCCCGGCGAGGCGAAACATTCGTCACTCGTAAGATCACGCGAGCGGTGGCACGGATCAAGGCCGGTCTGGAAAGCCATTTGTACATGGGCAATCTCGATGCGATTCGCGACTGGGGATATGCGCCGGAGTACGTGGAGGGAATGTGGCGCATGTTGCAGGTCGACGAGCCTGAGGATTTTGTGCTCGCCACCGGTGGCAACTATTCGGTGCGCGACTTCCTGACAGTCGCTTTCGAACATGCGGGTCTGAACTGGGAAGATCACGTGCGATTCGACGAGCGGTACCTTCGTCCGACTGAGGTCGACGCCTTGATCGGGGATCCGAGTCATGCCGAGCGCAAACTCGGGTGGAAGGCCGGAGTGCACACCCCCGAACTGGCCCGGATCATGGTCGAGGCAGACATCGAAGCGCTCGAACACGAAGGGCGACCGTGGATCGACACTCCGGCACTTCCCGACTGGTCGGCGACGCGATGAGTGATTCATTCGCAGCGCGACCACTCGATCGAGGCGCACCGTTCTACGTGGCCGGCCACCGAGGTCTGGTCGGCTCTTCGGTGTGGCGACACCTGGAATCTGCGGGCTTCACCAGGTTGCTCGGAAAGACGTCGGCCGAACTCGATCTACGTGACCGGGAAGCTGCTTTCGATTTCTTCGCCCGCGAAAAGCCGACCAACGTGATCCTCGCAGCAGCAAAAGTTGGGGGGATTGCGGCGAACAGCACTTTCCTCGTCGACTTCCTGTCGGAGAATCTGCGCATCCAGGTGAACGTGCTCGACGCTGCCCTCGCACACGGCGTCGAGCGTCTCCTGTTCCTCGGATCATCGTGCATCTACCCGAAATTGGCACCGCAACCGATCAAGGAGGAATACCTGCTCACCGGGCATCTCGAGCCGACCAACGACGCCTATGCAATAGCAAAGATCGCGGGAATACTCCATGTTCAAGCTGCCAGGCGGCAGCATGGTCGCCCCTGGATCTCAGCTATGCCCACCAACCTGTACGGCCCGGGAGACAATT
>NZ_JBVOQE010000109.1:0-1078 GCF_055668065.1 Streptomyces sp. NPDC097129
CTACCTCGGACAGAACCTGCCCCGCGAACGCCTCGCCATGGCGGCCGGAGGGTGCGCCACCGCAGCCGCTGCCATCGCCCACGCGGTTTCCTACACCAGCGACCGACGAGTCTTCGGAAAACCGGTCGCAGACTTCCAGAACACCAAATTCGTTCTTGCCGAATGCGCTACGGATCTCGCCGCAGGTCAGACAATGGTCGATCACGCCGTCGCACTCGAAGACGCCGGCGAATTGAGTGCCGTCGACGCTGCGATCTGCAAGCTCTTCTGTACCGAGATGGCAGGCCGCGTGATCGACAAGTGTCTACAACTGCACGGCGGCTACGGGTACATCCTCGAATACCCGATCGCACGGTTGTACGCGGACACGAGAGTGTCGCGAATCTACGGCGGCACCAGCGAAGTCATGAAAACGATCATCGCGAAATCCCTGAGCCGATAGGAGCCCCGATGGACGAACTGTTGCAGCTCACTCACGCAGGCACTGCATACGGCGGGGCACCCGAATTTCGCGGAACCTGCTGTGCCGGTGGCCCAGATCGCGCCTACGGCGGCCATGTCGTCGCGCAGGCCCTGCTCGCTGCGCACCGCACCGTCGACCCTGTACGGTACGTGAACTCGCTTCACGCGTACTTCCTGTCCATGGGCCGACCGGGCGCCGAGGTGCAGTACCGAGTGCGAATCCTCCGAGACGGTGGCACCTATGCACTACGAGAGGTGACCGCCTTCCAGGGCGGCAATGCGCTGCTCTCACTGACCGCATCCTTCAAGAAGGAGGAACTCGGACCCGATCGCCATATTGCGATGCCCCACGTTCCCACACCGGAATCAATTCCGGCACAGAGCGAATCCGTTGATCGATTCTGGTCGGGCATCACGTCCTCGGCCATTCGCCAGGCAGTGCAGGTGCGCCCGATCAGCGGAGATTCGGCCGACGACGACGCTGCCGACCACGGCGGTGGCAGGGACCGCCGCATGTGGATTCGCATCGCAGGTGAAGTATCGAGCGATCACGGGATGCACGCCGCCGCACTTGCGTTCTGCTCGGACCTCACGCTGGCGCGAACCGCCGCTCTCG
>NZ_JBVOQE010000110.1:0-1075 GCF_055668065.1 Streptomyces sp. NPDC097129
GACTGCACTTCGAGCACCCGCCGCTCGTCAACGCCGACCGTATCTACGACGCGACCCTGCGCGGCATGGACACGATCTCGATGCGCCTGACCGGTGCCACTCAGCGTGGTTCGCTCCCTCGCACACAGTCGACGATTCTCGCGACGCTGGTCGTTGTGCCGCTGTTCCTGCTGATCATCGACACCGATGGCGGCGGAGTCGACCTTCGGATGTGGGATTCACCCATCCAGTTCACTATCGCGCTGATGATGATCTCGGCCGCCATCGCCGCGACGCTGATGCGCAACCGACTCGCCAGCGTCATCCTCGTCGGACTCACCGGCTACGGCTGCGGCGTGTTGTTCGCGCTGCACGGCGCACCCGACCTCGCGCTGACCCAGTTCCTCGTCGAGACACTGACACTGGTGATCTTCGTGCTCGTGCTCCGGAAGTTCCCCGCCGAAGTCGACGAGAGCAAGGCGATCGGCTTCAAGTGGCCGCGTGCCGCACTCGCCGTCGCCGTCGGTATCACCGTCACCACCATCGCGGCCTTCGCGACCAATGCCCGAAACACTCGTCCGATCTACGAGCTGCTTCCCGACGCGGCCTACGACCTGGGCAACGGCAAGAACGTCGTCAATGTCCTACTCGTCGACATCCGCGCATGGGACACCCTCGGTGAGATCTCGGTGCTGCTGGTCGCGGCAACTGGCGTCGCCAGCCTCGTCTTCCGCAACCGCCGGTTCGGTATCGCGCCGCGCGTCGCGGACGCCCCCTCCGTCATCGTCGACAAGGCAGCGGCCAACTCGGACACGACGTGGTTGCGCGGCGGAGACCTCATCGATCCTCGACACCGTTCGCTGGTTCTCGAGGTCACCACGAGGTTGATCTTCCCGACCATCATGGTGTTGTCGATCTACTTCTTCTTCTCCGGTCACAATGCCCCCGGTGGCGGTTTCGCCGGAGGCCTGACGGCGGGCCTGGCGCTGGTACTTCGGTACCTCGCCGGCGGACGCTACGAACTCGGTGAAGCCGTACCCATCGACGCGGGCAAGATTCTCGGCCTCGGTTTGGCGCTGGCCGCGGGCACCGCCCT
>NZ_JBVOQE010000111.1:0-1074 GCF_055668065.1 Streptomyces sp. NPDC097129
GGACGAACCGTTCAACGTCGCCTTCGTCGCGCAGTCGCTCGGCACCAGCCGGCGCACCCTCGAACGACGAGTCCGTGCGGCGCTCAACCTCACTCCGCTCGGCTTCGTCCAACGGCTTCGCATCGAACGAGCTCGGCACCTCTCAGCAACCACGGACCTCACCTCCGCCGAGATCGCGCTACGGGTCGGCTACGCGAACGCCGAGACTCTGCGCTCCCTCCTGCGTAGGGAGCGACGCCGTTCCTGACCTATCGCCATGCCTGTAGCCGGTGTCCTAGTGCTCGGTTGGAACCACCTCTCAGCACGTCGCGTCGACGCTCCTGCGTCGCCCCTGGACGACCCACTCGACACGCCCGCAGCACAGGCCATGTGACGTGTCCCGGCTTCCCGGACGGTCGGGGTTGGGTGGCTGTGATGTCGCTGCGTTCTCGTCGAGGGGGTCAGCAGACTCGATCAGGGTCGATTGGGATGAGACGCGAAGGCGGTCAGGTCAGGGCGGCCGAAGCCGGCCGGCGGGGTAGCGTCGGTCACGTCGAGGTCTTTCGGATGGATGGCGTAGGAACCTCCATCGTCGGGAGACCTCGACGTCTACCTGCGGACCGACGCGCCCGGCCGACCTACACCCTCATCTGGGAAGACCCCTGAAACGTCTTCGACGACGACGGGACCGGCGAGGAGGAGGGCGCGGTGAGCTAAAGGAATGGAGCTTGCTCGGCTTCGACGCCGCCGCAAGCTCCGGTGAAACGGTCGGTACTGGTCGGTCGACGTCGGTCACCACCGGATGGCGGCGTCCCCCACGCTCGGCGTTTGCGCAGGTCAGTGGCTCGTTCGCCCAGTGGGCGCATCAAGCGATAGACGCAAAGCCGATGTGATTAGGTCGTCGGTTCGATTCCGACAGGCGGCTCCGGCGAACAGCCCCTGACCTGCGGAAACGCAGGGCAGGGGCGGTTCGGTTCTGGTGGTCGCGCGATGCGCTGGCCTCACGGCTCTGCCCGACACCGACGTCGCTCTCCTCTGCGACGGAACCCTCGCCGGCTGAGCGCTCGCGGCCGGCATCCTGTCCGTGTGCCGATA
>NZ_JBVOQE010000112.1:0-1074 GCF_055668065.1 Streptomyces sp. NPDC097129
CAGACTCGGGTCCGGCGCTTCTACGACCTGCACGACAGAGATGGCCAGGTCCTCTCCGGTTCGGTCCTTGAGGGAGTCCATGTTGAAGACAACCCAGAGCGCTGCAGCACCGATGAGGGCGGAGACGACCAGCCGGGCGATCGTGAAGGACTGCATCAAGTTCCGGAGAAGGAAGTACAGGACCAGGCAGCTGGCTGCAGATTGGAGGGCGACCTTTCCGTTGTTGGTCAGCTCTCCGATCTTGTCGAAGACACCGGCGGCGACGATCGCGGTGTTGGGGTCAGCGGCGGCGAGTGCGATGAACATGATGGGTCACCTTTCGGTTCGAGGAGTCAATTTCCTGAAGGGGAAAACAGTGGGACTTCGCCGACAGCTGGAAGCGACGATCCGGGTGTTTGGCTTGGCGCGGGAGCCTGAGCCGGCGCTACGGATGTCGATGCGGAAGTCGACGGAGCGCTCTTCGGAGTCGACGGGGACGGGGCGCTCGTGGTCGACGAATTGACTCCGCTGCGAGGAGCAGTAGCGGCAAAGAGCGGCGTTGAATCGATGGCGCTGACTTCCCAGCGACCGCCGCGGGAAGTCATCGTCAGCGCGTACTGACCGTTGACAGATTCGGCGTCGGTGATCTTCAAAGATGCAGTGATCAACAAGCGCACAACGTCGCCATCTGAACGCGGTGCCGCCGAGTTCGACGCACTGAGATCGACCGAGGAGAGCACATCGGTGAGTGCGATGCTGCGGTACGGCGCCGGGACGATCGGCGCGATGGAAACCCCCGGCGTCAGGTAGCGAGCACCCTCGCCGTTGCCTGTCAGAAGTGCGGCGAGGAACTGGTTGGCCGACGTTCCGATCGGGTGATTCGCGACGCGGAACTTATATCCGAGTTGAAGGTCTACAGCTGTCGACGGCTGCGCAACTTCGGAAGGAAGTGTGGCGGCGCGCGCACCGGATTCGGTCACAACAACAGGAACTTGGAAGTAGCGCCGAACGATTGTTGCGGAGGCATCGTTGGCGGGGCGTACCGAGACCGATACCGTCACGGCGTAGGTTCGTGCGTCGCGATCGAAGACAATT
>NZ_JBVOQE010000113.1:0-1074 GCF_055668065.1 Streptomyces sp. NPDC097129
GTCGAGCTGTTGGGCCAGTGTAACTCGCGGTGCGCTGTCTCGCGGGTGCTCGAGGCTCGCGGTCGTTTCCTCGGCGTGTGGGTCCTGCGGGGTCAGCGCTTGGGCGACTGTGCGACGTTCGAGGAACTGGTCGAGTCGGAAGGCCGTCCGCGACTTCGGTACTGGCTCGATCGGTTGACGTCCGAGGGCATCCTCGCGCATGCCGCGGTCGTGTACGGGTACTTCCCGGCGATCTCGGAGGGCGACGACGTCATCGTGCTCACCGAGCCGAAACCGGATGCACCCGAAAGGTTCCGATTCACCTACCCGCGCCAGCACCGCGACCGCTTCCTGTGCATCGCGGACTTCGTTCGCTCGCGCAAGGACGCCGAGGCCACCGGGCAGGTCGACGTACTCCCGTTCCAGTTGGTGACGATGGGTCAGCCGATCGCGGACTTCGCCAACGAGTTGTTCGCGTCGAACTCGTACCGCGATTACCTCGAGGTTCACGGAATCGGTGTCCAGCTCACGGAGTCTCTGGCCGAGTACTGGCATCGACGCGTCCGTGAAGAGCTAGTGCTTCCCGAGGGTCACACCGTCGCGGAGCAGGATCCCACCGAGGTTGCCGGTTACTTCGATCTCGAGTACCGCGGCGCTCGCTATTCGTTCGGATACGGCGCGTGCCCGGATCTCGAGGATCGAGCCAAGTTGGTTGCGTTGCTCGAACCCGAACGAATCGGCGTCGAATTGTCCGAGGAGCTGCAGCTGCATCCCGAGCAGTCCACGGACGCTTTTGTCCTGCACCACCCGGAAGCAAAGTATTTCAATGTCTGAACTGTCATCTGGATACAGTTGAAGTGCGAACCAGAGTTCAGCTCGAACCTTTGGATCATCCAGATCACATCCGAGTGCGTTGGCAACTCGACTCATTCTGTAGCGCAGTGTATGCCGATGAATCCCTAACATCCCGGCCGAAGCGTCGGCTTGCCCGTTTTTCGCAAGGTAGACACGAAGCGTTCGAGTGAAATCTACTTTCGAGCTTTGATCGAGTTTCCTTACCGGCGCCAGGGTCTCCCGCGCCCATACTCGGACTTG
>NZ_JBVOQE010000114.1:0-1073 GCF_055668065.1 Streptomyces sp. NPDC097129
TCTTTCGTAAGTTTTCTTTCGTAAGTTTTATAGAGCATTGGCTGAAATGCATCAATATTCCTTTTGCTATTCCCCATCTCTAATAGCATGGGATATAGATCCTTTTCAGCCAATGCTCTATAAAACTTCTTCCTTTTAGTTGTTTGTTTTATTATTCTCATAGAGATACCTCCAAAACAGAGTCATCAAAAAGGAAGAAAGAAAACTTACGAAAGAACTGTCCCATTAAAAGCATATATACTCCACAAGTGACCCAACCTATTGGTTGTCGTGCGAAGTCATTAATATACGTACTAATCCCAAAAGAATAAGAAACAGCTAAAAGGAATATGACAACAACAACTCCCAGCATCTTCACATCTGTTAGATGCCCGTTTTTCTTGTTTTGATATTCACTCTGTTTCTTTTTCATATCGTTATGGTATGTTTTGATATCTTTTAACGTATCTATATTTGTTCGTCCTTCTAGCATCGCTGTTTCTAATTGCTCTAAAAATTGAGCAAAGATAACATCATCTTGATATTTATTTTCCATTGACGTAAAAGCCTTATTAATCATGGTATTATCTGCACCAATTAACCTAGCTTGAAGTTCATTAATATCCTTTTGAAATTCCCCTTCTGCTCTGGTATTAGTTATTTCCAAAGCCATCGTCACTGTTTTACCATCATCCGTTAATATCTGCGTTATGTTGTTAATAAATTTATTTCTCTGAGCGAAGGATTGATACTGATAAACCTTTTCCACACTTTTAGGTAAAAGTACTTTCATTCCATATAAGGCACCTGTAATAGCCATAAAGATAGAAAGCCACCAATAATAAAGTAACAAGAATGTAAAACCAGCAAATAGTAAAGCTGGCATTCCAACATAGGAAACAAAATCTTTTGTTTTTAAGGGCTTTCCGTATGCCACTTTATAAGCATTTAATTCATTAACATTTAAAACACGTTTTTTTCGAGTATTTAACTTTCTCACATTTTTATTAACTTTCACTAATAAACACCTGCTTTTTTCCTCCCAGAAACTAAGAGTTGGAGAGTAAGAATACTATAATTAACTTATAATAGCT
>NZ_JBVOQE010000115.1:0-1065 GCF_055668065.1 Streptomyces sp. NPDC097129
ACTTCGATGCGCTGTGCGTGAGCCTCACCCTTATCGGTGGAGACGTGGACGACTTCGCCGGCGCGAAATTTGATCGCGACGTCCTCGCGTCGATCGCCATCGGTGTCGATTCGGAAGACATAGAGAGCTTCGTCTCGAAACGGTGCGACCGTGTCCGCGTCGGCAGTGGGATTGATGGTCATCGCCATCACCGTCGTGTCCTCGGTGCCGGCGAAAAGGTAGAAGTCACACAGGTCGAGGCGGGGGTCTTCTCGGGCAGTGGGGGTGTCGAAGTGGTGGGACATAGGGAGGGCCTCCTTGCCGGGCGTTACGTAGTCGTGGCATGTAGCCAGCGGTTTCAAATGGACGAGTCGATCAACAGCGGCAGCTTGCGGTAACAGGAGCCGGATGCAGCGAATCGGGTAAAAAGCGAGCCCAGCTGCGTACCAACCGGTACAATGGGGATGGCGGGCTGTCGTGGATAGCTCTGAGGATTGATCAGTGATGATACCTACACCGCACGGACCATCACCGTCCAGGCACCCGAAGCAACGGCAGCATTCCCAGAAACCGTAGACGTGGCCGGCAACGACGTAAGACGCTCTCGCGGATGCAATTTCGAGCGGTCCTCCCTCAGATTGCCGGTGGCCACCCCCAACGCGACCCTCAAGGAATGGACTCAGGGGTCCAAAGTGCAGTAATCTTCGACTCTCCACAATCGAATATGGTCGCGCCTTGCGGGAGGAGGTTACGCAGATTGAGTCACGTTTCGTCATGTGGTCTGTACGAGGTTTCCTCTGAGAGTTGCTCGACCAGCTCGGAGAGGTTCTCCCACGATCCACCAAGCAAACGAGATCCGAGGAGCGGATATGAGCGTGATCAGCAGGGGGTTCGGCGCCGGGCACAGCAACGGTGGCGGCGGGCGCCTCCCGCCGGGGCAACACGAGACGCACGACTTCCCGGTGTTGTCTACAGGGCCGACACCTCAGGTCGATCGATCTACGTGGGCGTTGAATATTACCGATCTCGAAGGTTCGGTGACCCGCTGGAACTGGCCGGACCTCATGCGCGCGCCCAGCGAAGATT
>NZ_JBVOQE010000116.1:0-1065 GCF_055668065.1 Streptomyces sp. NPDC097129
AGGCCGGGGTCTTCGACCGGCTCTATCGCAGCGACGATCCGGTGTGGGTCTCGGCCGAGACCCTCGGTACCAAAATGGGTCGTATCGCCGTGTCCATCAGAGCCGGCGACGAGTTCCTCGGCTCCATGTGGGTGGCAACCGGTGAGCCGATGTCCGACGACCGGATGCGTGCTCTGCGCGATTCTGCCGGGTTGATCGCGCTGCAGATGTTGCGGTTGCGCGGCGGCGCCGACGCCGAGCGCCGACTGCGCGCAGACCTGATCGCAACCCTTCTCGACGGTGGGTCAGGTGCGGTCGACGCGATGAATCGCCTCGGTCTCGGGACCGGCCCCGCACTCGTGATGGCTTTGGGTCGTAGGTCTTTCGAGGGATCGTCGAAGCCGGACGATGCCGCCCACGTGGTGCGACTGACCGACGCTCTGGCCATGCACCTCGGCGCCGTCCACTCACAGTCGGCGGCTGCCTTGGTCAACGGGACCGGCTACGCAGTGCTGTCCGTTCGCGGGCATTCCCCGGCCGAAGCCGAACTGCAGGCGTTCCGTGTGGCCTCGGACTTCCTGGACCGTACCGGAGCGTCCGGCGACACGATCATCGGGATCGGCCGGGTCGTGACCAGACCGGCGCAGCTGAGCCGATCGAAGCGCGACGCCGAACATGCCCTCGAAGTGTTGTTGGCGGGACGAGCGTCGGGCAGCGTCGCCACTTTCAGCAGCGTCCACGTCGACGCCATTCTGCTGTAGAGTGCGTCTGAAGCCGCAGCCGAAGGCTTTTCGGACCTGGGGCCCATCGAGGCGATCGCCAGCCACGATGCTGCTCATGCGACCTCGTTCGTCGACACTCTCGATGCGTGGCTCAATGCCTTCGGCGATGTCGGTGACGCTGCAGCGTCATTGCACGTGCACCCCAATACCTTTCGGTATCGGCTCAGTAAGCTCAAGGGTATGGCCGCGTTGGATCTCGACGACCCCAACGTCCGCTTCCGGTTGATGGTGCATCTTCGTCTGCGCGGTCCACGCTAGCTCGAAAGCCGAAATTTGCGGGTCGCACTGATTTCTCAGCGCGACC
>NZ_JBVOQE010000117.1:0-1059 GCF_055668065.1 Streptomyces sp. NPDC097129
GACGCACCTCCGGATACATGAGACGAAGTTCGAGATGCTGTCGCAGGATCTGGGCAGCAGTCCAATGCACCTGAGCGCCATTGATATCCGCCGCATCGAGCCCAACCCGCTTGGAGGAGATCTGAGCCACCCACCTGTTTGCGAGGTCACCGGTCACAAACGGACGATCGGCGTCGGCTTGAGCTCGGAGGGCGTCGAGACTCGCAGATTCGACGTCGCCCGTTGTCGGCTGCGCGCTACGTGTGGGCCGGATCGGCGTATTGGTGTCACTTCGCGATGCCGGCCCGGATGTCAGGCTGGTATCACTCGTCCCCTCGTCCTCGCATTCGACGAGTTGAGCACCTGACGCTCTCGAATTGGTCAGACTCGAAGACTCACCGAGAGTGTTCGGCAGCCTCCAGAAGCTACCGAGGTCGTACAGGAACTCGCGCTGGATCGAGTTCGTCGTGTTCGTCCCATCGGTTCGGGGAAGATAGATCGGCGCATCGGAGAAGTCGAACACCGCCGATGCAACGCTCTGGCCGGTGTCGGTGATCGATACACGAAGCGCGTCGGTGGAGACGATGTCTCCGCCGGGACATGATGCTTTCATTTCCATTAGAACGACGAGACCCTCTGCCTGCGTGCGGTATTCAACCGGCGTCAGGGTCGGTGTCCGGCCGCATTTCGTGACGTACTCGTTGCCTCCGTCGAATTCAGGGACAGCGGGCAGCCTGCCCGGTGCTCCTGACGGTCCGCCGGTCGGTGGGTAGTAGAGGAATCTGTCATTGGAGATCGAGGCGAGTCCGTCTTGGGCCTTCGACCAAGACCAGTGGTTGGTGTGGGAATCGAGGGACCAACTGACAGAGCCGTCGTCGAGTTCGACGGCGAGTACCCTGCCGTCGTTAGGATGGACGAGAATTCGCTCACCGTCCGAGACCGAGTAAGAGAAGTAGTCGCCGATCTTGGTCGACCACAACTGTTCCCCGGTGTCGATTCGGTAGGCCGAGAGCGTGTCCGAGTCGTTGCCCAACACGATGTCGCCGACGATCCGGCGTAGCGAGAAGTGGTCTCCGCCGA
>NZ_JBVOQE010000118.1:0-1058 GCF_055668065.1 Streptomyces sp. NPDC097129
AGTTCCGGAAGCAGTCAAGACGCAACAACCCCGTTGAACGAGCTCTTGTCGGTTGTTTCGCTCTCACACGTGAACGACCCAGCGTCGACGCCGATTTTTCCCGGCGATCCCGAGTTCACTCTCGACACGGCGGCAACCATTGCCGACGACGGCTACTACCTCCAGTACGTCAAGGAAGGTGAACACACGGGTACGCATTGGGGCGCGCCCGCGCACTTTCAGGAAGGTGGACTCACCGCCGACCAACTCGATCCGGCCGACCTCTTCCTCCCCGCAGTGAAGATCGACATCCGGGACAAGGCTGCCGCCGATTCGGACTATGCGCTCACGGTCGCGGACCTGCAGGAATGGGAAACGCGCAACGGCAAGATCCCCGATGGAGCGGCCGTAGTTCTCTGGACCGGATGGGAATCGCGCTGGGGTAGCGAAGAATATGCCAACTCCGATGCCGAGGGCGTCACCCACCAGCCCGGCTTCTCGGTGGACGCGGCGCGGTGGCTGATAGACACCGGCCGTTTGGGCACCCGCGGAGCATTGGGAACCGACACGTTCGGTCCCGACCTCGGAAACGACGAAACCTACCCCGTCTCGACAATCCTGTACGACAAGCATCGAATCAGCCTGGAGAACTTGAACAATCTTGCCGCCCTGCCAACCACCGGGGCTAGCATCCTTGTCGGTGGTGCGATCAACAAGGCCGGATCGGGTTCACCGGCAACGATTTTCGCACTACTACGGCGATAACCATTTGCGACGGTCGCCGTAGACAACGACCGCTCCCTTCCCACGTCTCTTCGCCTCGTACATCGCCGCATCGGCCTGGCGAAGAAGAGTGTGCGCGCTGAGCGGTTCGTCCCCGAACTCGAACTGCGCGGACTCGAAATGCGCGACACCAACGCTCGCACCCACCGACACCGATGTGTCTGCAGTCTGATCGGACCTGAGCGCGTCGACGATCCGGCGAGCCACGACGACGGCGTCGTCGATCGTGCCCTGCAGGAGCACTGTGAACTCGTCGCCACCGAATCGAGCGACAAACGCACCCTCGGGAACCGCTT
>NZ_JBVOQE010000119.1:0-1057 GCF_055668065.1 Streptomyces sp. NPDC097129
GTCGGTGTCCCAGTTCTCGAAGTCGGTACCGGCGACGGGATCGACCTTCGCTTCGCTGCCCAGGGTGACGACGAGGTCGACATTGCGCACCAGTTGCGGATCGATCAACGTCGGGGTCTCACCGGAGATGTCCACCCCGACCTCGAGGAGCGTTTCGGCGGACAGGGCGTTGACCGCGTCGCCGGGTTTGGTGCCGGCCGAGTACACGTCCACCTGGTCGCCGGCGGCTTTGCGCATGAGGCCGGCGGCCATCTGGGATTTGCCGCCGTTCTTGACGCACACGAACAGCACTGAAGGCTTGCTCATCGAAGTTCCTTTCGCTGGGTGTGGGAGTCAGACGGCGTCTACGGTGTGGCCGGCTGCGTCGAGCGTGTTGGCGGTGATGTCGCCGCGGTCGGCCAGCCAGCGTTCGGCGTCGATTGCTGCGGCGCATCCGGTGCCGGCAGCGGTGATCGCCTGACCTGTCGGTGTTCGGTTCTGCCGGGGTATCACCGAAAGAAATGCCGCTTCGAGCGGCCGCTTGCCGATAAGCGCAAGACGGGCACCGATCCTGAAAAGCCACTGGACACCTTCGGTGCCGGCGGCTTAGTCATATCTGGGCCAGGGAGACGGGTTGCATCAGATGCAAGATTGATGCTTCTGATGTGGTGCCAATTGCCCTTCGTTTCCGGTGGTCAGTGTCGTCCGGGGAGGTCGACTGGCGGATGTGCAGGATTCGAAACGGGCGGTATTCATAGCCAGGAAGCCGCACCGCTATAGATCGTGGCTCCTCGTACGGGTTGCTGGGGATTTCCATTCCCCGGCGCTATACGCTCACTTCGATCGAGTCCTGTTGCAGAACCGTCAACAGCGTTAAGCTCGATGTTTGACCGCCGATCCACTGCGTAGTTGAAAACGGCTGGGCAGTTGAACGGTTTGTCAGGCTATGCGGGTGTGCGACCGTGGCTCTCACCAGGAGCAGCCTGCACCCCTCAGGTACAGGAGCACACTCACGTGACGTCCTTCGAGCGGGCCATCCTTTCACCGGCCGCAACGACACCTTCACTGTCCGTCTCCG
>NZ_JBVOQE010000120.1:0-1056 GCF_055668065.1 Streptomyces sp. NPDC097129
CCAGAAACCGATACTGCGAAACCACCTCCACCCGTGCGCCGCCAATACATCTCCGGAACCATCACCGCGAGAGGTCCCGTCAATTAGCGTTCCATCCGCGGCAGTGTGCGAAATCGTCAACGTCACTTCGAATCTCCGACCTAACAGTGGGGCAGGTAGTCAGTCCGCCCGTCAGCAATTGGACACCTCCAAACCTACCCTCGATATCCGACAAAAACATGCATTCACCTGCGTGTATGTCCCCGCCGCACCCGGTGCCGGGGACATACACGCAGGTTGTGATTGTCTATAGACAGGAACCATCAGGGAACGCGGCAGATGAGGCGAAACAATGATAAAAGCCAGTAGTACCGTCCAAACCGGAAACATTGGGGAATTAGCCATCGGCTACCAGTTCACGAAATTGAATTGGCACGTAGCCCCCAACCCTGCCGGCGAAGTCGGTACAGATGTCTTTCTGCAGCCGCGGACGGCAACAGGCATTGATTCTGGTGCACTCATCGCTGGTCAGGTGAAGAACGGGGACACGTGGTTCGATTATCCGGAATTCGATGCGGACGGAAAACTTGTTGGATGGTGGTTCCGTGATACCAACAGTGAGCATTTGAAGTATTGGCTCGAATACTCTGTGCCGTTCATCCTGTTCCTGCATGAGGAGTCCACCGAAAAATCGTATTGGGTTCATGTGACACAGGATTCAGTTAAAAGTACCGGCAAAGGTGCCAAGATTCTGGTCCGCGTTGATTCAACTGTCGACAAACACCACATAGGAGACCTCCTGGAAATCGCGACCAAAGGCCGAATCCACTCACAATGGGAAGGGACTGCGTGGGGTAGTGCAGATGTGTTGTCGACTGATCGTTACCGCTATGCGATGTTGACGCCGCGCCTGGTGGCCCCCCACCCGAACTCGCCAGTGACGAAACTGGAACCCCACGAAGCCATCGCATTGTTGATCAAAATGCGGCTGAGGCACCTGACACCGCGCACGGCGGTTGACGCGCGGGCCAAAAGTACTAAGGATCCGGCACCGGACCTCGCGGAATGCCGAAGCTC
>NZ_JBVOQE010000121.1:0-1047 GCF_055668065.1 Streptomyces sp. NPDC097129
TATGGACATTTAAAGAGTAATGTTTTATTAGTGGCTCAAAAGGAGGTTAATAATAATACCGATATTAATTTTGAGTTTAATGAGATTAAAACCGGGCGAAAAGTAACCAGTATTGAATTTATCATTAGAAGTAATATCCATCATATAGAGGAAGCAGTTCCTGATGACGTTGACTTGGAAGAGGAAGAACAATTACTATTATTTGATGATTTGCAGACACAGTTATCTAATTTAGGAGTAACAGTTGAGAAGATAAATTGGTTAATTAGTGAATTTCCAGAAGATCAAATTAGAAGAAATATTGATTATGTCCAAGCTCGAAAGGGAATTAGTAGAAAAGCTGGTTACACTGTAAAGGCAATTCAATTAGATTATGCTCTGTCCACTGAAAAGGAATGTTCAGATAAAATTTTACTTGATCCTGTAGAAGAAGCAGTGCGTCAATTTATAAACGAAAATGTACCTAAGAAGAAAGTAAAACGAGTTGAGCATTTGCCAATATATATGTTAAGACAGCCTGCTATTAATTTCTTCAGTAAATATGTTTCCGAAGAAGAAGCAACAATGATTTGGGAGTTGCGACAAGAAGAGATTTATAATGAAATTAGTAAAAAAAGTAAAAATATGATGAGTAATAAATAATCATATTAACAATATCTGTTGAAAAACACCATGCTAATTCTATAAGCAGGGTGTTTTTTTATGTCATTTGTTTTTTGCAAAAATAAAATACATAAGTTTGCAAGTTTATAATACAGACTATTGCAATGAAAAGTGCAAAGCTATAAAGGATTTGACATGGAGCCTCTAGGGCCAAGTCCAAGAGCCTCAAAAGCCAGATATAACAAGTATCTGGATCTGCCAAGATAGGCTATAACACAAGCGCCTCTCCATGTGAAATCGTGGGTAAATCACTGTGTATTTTTGCTTGCAACTTTCTGTAATGATTCTTTGCTACACTTTACACTATAATTTTGCATTAAACATTTTTTCAGAGAATAATATACATTTTTTTTTGTAAGGTTTGTTCATACTACTTTATATTTA
>NZ_JBVOQE010000122.1:0-1041 GCF_055668065.1 Streptomyces sp. NPDC097129
ATAAGTGTGTTAGGAAGACCGGTCTTGAGGAGATCGGGGAATGCCTTCTTGTACAGATCCCAGTCGAAGAACGTGTCCTTGAGCTGTTCGAGCGTCGACTTCGGTTGGTACGACGCGGTATCGCCACCGTCGCCGTTCGCTGCGTTTTCCGCGGCAATGGCTGCGAAGTCGGGCAGTTCCGGAGTGGCCGCGGCCTTGGATCCGGGCTTCCAGCCTTCAGGGAGTTGGCGCGGTACCCAATCGGAGTACAGCTGAGACCAGGTTCCGTCGTCGATGACTGCGTCGAGGCCGGAGTTGAGGGCGTCGATCAGCGGCTGGTTTTCCTTGTTCACCGCCCAGCCGACGAAGTTGTTGACCGAGAAGGTGTTCTGGATGATCGAGGTCGGATCACCGGGAGCGATTGCACCTTCGGCCTGCTGAGACGGAGCTACCCAGGCGTCGATCTGTCCGGACTTGAGGTTCGCGTACGCCGTGGCGTAGTCGGGAAACTTCACGGGATCGAGCTTGAGCGTGTTCACGACGTAGTCGTCCTGCACGGTTCCCTGCACGACGCCGATGCGCTTGGAGGCATCCAGGTCTCCGAAGCCGGTGATCGGGCTGCCGTTAGGCACGACGAGGGAGAAGTATCCGAAGTCGTAACCGTTGGTGAAGCCGACGGTGTTGCGACGGTCGTCCGTGGTGGTGATGGACGACGAGCCGACGTCGAAGCGTCGGCCGGCAACCTGGGCGAGGAGACCGGCGAACTCGGTGCCGACGAACTCGACCTTCAGGCCCAGCTTGTCCGCGACGGCCTTCAGCAGCTCGTTGTCGTATCCGGTGTACTGATTCTCGGAGTTGACGCAGATGCTCGGGGGCGCGTCACCGAGCGTGCCGACCGTGATGACCCCGGGTTTGATCAGATTCAGCTTCGAGGTGTCGATCTGATCGACCGGGGTGACGGTGGCCGTGGTGTAGCGGTCTTCGGCGCCCGCACCCGCTGCCGCGTCCAGATTGGTGGGCGCCGCGGTTGCAGCTCCCACTCCTGGAGGTGCACACAGGTCT
>NZ_JBVOQE010000123.1:0-1037 GCF_055668065.1 Streptomyces sp. NPDC097129
CCGATCGGAATGTCCGTCCCCGCACCCAACCGCGACAGGAGAGTGGCGAACGCAGCCTGGAGCACCATGAACACACTCGCGCCCGACTCCCGGGCGAGCTGGGCCAGCGACGCGTGCAGTTCCGCTCCGATCTCCACCGGAACGCTGTCACCACCGAATGTGGCCGCCACGGGCCTCGGACGGTCCGTCGGCAGCTCCAGCTGCTCCGGCACACCAGCGAGCGCCGCCGTCCAGTAGGCGACCTGATGGCTCAGCACACTTTCCGGGTCGGACTCCTCGCCCAACAGCTCCCGCTGCCACAACGCATAGTCCGCATACTGCACCGGCAACGGCTCCCACCCGGGAACACCACCGGCAACCCGCGCCTCATAAGCGGTAGCCACATCCCGCGCCAACGGCACCATCGACCAGCCGTCACCCACAATGTGGTGCAGGACCATGACGAGAACATGGCTGTCCTCAGCCAGCTCGAAAAGCGCCAGACGCAGAGGCAGCTCGCAGGTCAGATCGAACCCGCGACTCGCGAACTCGGCCACCAGACCAGCCAGCGACTCCTCCGTCGCCGACCGCACCTCCACGCTCACCAGTCCAGCGCCAGCCGGACGGATCTCCTGGAACGGAACACCTTCCGCCCCCTCCGGAAACACCGTCCGCAACGACTCATGCCGCCCGACGACATCCCCCAAGGCCGCCTCCAGCGCGCCCTGGTCCGGCACACCGTCCAACCGCAGCACGACCGGCATGTTGTACAGCGATGCCGAGGCACCCTCGAACCGGTTCAGGAACCACATCCGACGCTGCGCAAACGACAACGGCACCACCGCCGGCCGCTCCACCGCCACAAGCGCCGAACGGGCACCATCCACCCGCCCGACGTACGTCGCAAGGTCGGCCACAGCGGGCGCCTCGAACAGTGCCCGCAGCGGAATCTCGACGCCGAGGGTGGTACGGATGCGGCTGACGACGCGGGTGGCGAGCAGGGAGTGGCCGCCCAGGTCGAAGAAGCTGTCGTCAATGCCGACCGCCTCCACGCCAAG
>NZ_JBVOQE010000124.1:0-1029 GCF_055668065.1 Streptomyces sp. NPDC097129
TTGCTTGCCGCGTACGGACTCACCGAAGCCACGGTGAACAACACACTGTGGCAGGCAGAACCCGGTTGGAACGGTCCCGTGCCCATCGGAATCCCTGACCCCAACGAACAGGCGTACGTGCTCGACGATCAACTGCGTCCGGTTCCGCCGGGAGTATCCGGCGAGCTGTACATCGCGGGACGCGGCCTGGCGAGAGGCTATCTGGGCCGATTCGATCTGACGGCGCAGAGATTCATCGCCGATCCCTTCACCGCGGGCGATCGCATGTATCGCACCGGGGACCGCGCGCGGTGGCGCACTGACGGGAACATCGACTTCCTCGGCCGCGTCGACGATCAGGTCAAGATCCGCGGTTTCCGAATCGAGTTGGGCGAAATCATCGGAGCTCTCAGTGCCCATCCTTCGGTGAAGCAGGCAACGGTCGTCGCGGATCGGCAGGGCGAAATCACGCGCCTGGTCGGTTACGTGTCACCGGAACCCGGTGTCGTCGTCGACACGACGGCAGTGCGGAACCTCGCGGCACTGTCGTTGCCCGACTACATGGTTCCGACCATGGTTGTCGCCCTTGACGGTCCGCTGCCGTTGACGCCCAACGGAAAGCTCGACCGCAAGTCGTTGCCCACTCCGGACTGGTCGGAGCTGGCGGGTGATGTTGCTCCTCGCACGGCAGTGGAGTCCACGGTTGCGGCTGCGTTCGCGGAAATCCTGCAACTCCCGAGTGTCGGAGTCCACGACAGTTTCTTCGAACTCGGCGGCCATTCGATGGCTTCGATGAAACTGGTCGGTCGCATTCGGGAAGCGTTCGGCGTGGACGTCAGTATTCGAGACGTATTCGACGCGCCGAGTGTTGCGGAGTTGGCGGCCGTCGTCGCGCGTTCGGAAGGTGGGCGTCCGATCCTGGCGCCGGCGGTGAAACGTCCCGAGACGATGGGTCTGTCTGCGCCGCAACGTCGTCAATGGGAGTTGTTCCGCGCGTCCGGCGCGCAACCGCAAGCAAGCCACGCTCTGGCGCTGACCCTGAAATCGAAG
>NZ_JBVOQE010000125.1:0-1023 GCF_055668065.1 Streptomyces sp. NPDC097129
CTCACGTGCGGTCTCGGCCAGTTCGGAGCCGCGCTTCTGCGCTACTTCGAGGATGTCCGGGCCGCGTTCTTTGGCGACCTCTCCGAATTCCGCGGCTCGCTTGCTCGCGATCTCCGCGAACTCGGAGCTGCGCTCCTTGGCAAGTTCGAGCCAATCCGTGCCGTGTGCCTTCGCGGTTTCGGCAAGCTCGGAACCGCGTTCGGACGCCACCGACAGAGCATGCTCGACGCGATCGCTCGTGTGATCGGTCTGCGATGCGACCAATGGAAGTGCTGCGGCGATAGACGCCTGGGCTTTCTTCGCGGCGCGACGGCCGCGCCAGCCGAGCGACGGCTTGCCCTCGGTGTCGACGGAGGCGATCATCAGTCCGCCGAGCAAGCTGACGTTCTTGATGAAGTTTGTGCGCTGCATCGCTCGCAGTGACGGATCGGTTTCGTTCCAGAAGTCGTGACCGGCAAGCGTGGTCGGTACCAGGCTCCCCGCGAGCACCAACGACGCGAGGCGCGGCGCCTTGCCGGTGGCCAGCAGGGCACCGCCGCCGATCTGGACGGCGGCGTTGATCTTGACGAGTGTTTCCGGATCAGCAGGCACCTTCTGCGTCACTGCTCCTGGCAGCGTCTCGACGGATTTGTCGATCAGCGGTGACGCTTTGGCTGCTCGCTGAGCAGGGTTGCGCAAAGCATCGATTCCCCCGGCGATGAAGATCGTGGAAAGCAGTGGACGAGCAATTCGACGTACCAGCATGTTTCAAGCCTTCCAGAGTGAATGCGACATTCGGAGATAAACACTCTCCGCGGGGCCTCCCGGCAGGTTGCCCAGCTGCACTGAACTCTGTCGACAGGCACCCTCAAACGTGGAGGTGGGATGTGCCCAGTACCTCTCTTACAGGAGGAGGCGATCCCGGTAGTGGTGCATCATCATGGGTCGAGCAAATTAGGTACCCGCGCGAGCCAGATGTCCCAGGCGAGGGTTAGGCCGAGGTATATAGGGTGTTAATACCAAACTTTTCGACCGCCCACAGCG
>NZ_JBVOQE010000126.1:0-1018 GCF_055668065.1 Streptomyces sp. NPDC097129
CATCCCTAAAGGAATGCTTCTTTTTGAAGGTTAATTTTCGGACACTCACGTGAGTGCGTACTAATTAATCCATCAATATTTTCGGCCGCTCACATGAGCGCGTATTTATTGTATAATCATAATATAACACCCTTTAGAAAATGTCAAATAAACCTATAATCATGATAGGATGGTTTTAATGAAGCAAGAGACTTTAAATACAGAAAAGGTACATATCTTTTTTGATGAAAGTGGCAGCAATAATGTTAAGCAAAGACCAACTTTAATGGCTGGACTTTTAATCCCAGAATCAATATACCAAGCAGATGATTTTAGAGAAATTAATAGAAAACTACAAAACAATGAATATATGCCTCTTCATTGGGCTGAGTATTCAGGATATTATCCTTTAAGAAGAGATATAATGAGTGTAATAAACATTTTCTCAAAATACTCTCCCCTTTGTAAAATGAATATCATCAATTACGATGAAACATCGCTACGAGAACGTAGAAGTTTCTATGATGATATTAACTTATCACAAAGAATGATTTATACTAAATTACCAGAAAGAATTCTATACGGTTTGTTACGTAATTATGGTAAGGATGTTAATATAAAAGCTAATTTATTTATTGAAAATTCCTCGACCTACACTAAACTTCAGCTAGATCGACTTTTAGTAGAGCAACTTAACACTCAATCTATGTATAGGGGCGAACAGTATAAAGTAATAGACTGCCAGCTAACCCCCAAAAAACAAGAAATAGGTGTAGAAATTGTTGATTTATTAATGGGTTTTGTAAGAACCATCATACAGAATAAAAAAGGTTCATTAAGTAAAGGTGAATTGATGAGGAATGAGCTTGTAATTAACTTTTTAAGAAATCCGATTTTTTATAACTTCTTATGTAATATAAATTATTATGAATGGCAAAGTGCGCGTGAATTGTCTAACGTTAAATTCAAGGAATATGTAGATTTGTTTATAGCATCTAACTACACTTCCCTTTTCGAAAATTCATTAGAGCCCAAGTCT
>NZ_JBVOQE010000127.1:0-1017 GCF_055668065.1 Streptomyces sp. NPDC097129
ATCAGACCCAGCCGCATCGACCTCCAATGATGCGTGGCGGCGGGCTTCGACCGCGACGACATCAGCGGTGACTGCGCCGACGGTCAGAGCTTCTTCAATGCCGGCGATCACGTCATCGCTATCGATGGTGCGGTGCAGGAGCAGGACATCGATGAGTTGGCGGGTTCCGCCGGCATCACCGTCAGTTTTTCTGGCCGCGGCCCAGAATGCGTCATGACTCGAGGTAAATGTTCCGTTCCTGCGGGCAGCGGCCAAAGCGCTCGCCCCTGGCAGGGCGCCGGGTTTGGTGCGCAACACTTCGAGGTAGTGGTCGAGATCGAGGCTCTGACCGCCCCGGGCGATGACCCGTTGATGGCGAGCGATCACCGCCCGGCCGTCGAAGACCACCACTTCCGACGCCCGCAACGAGACTCGCACTTGTCTGCCGATGAAACGTGCTGGGACAGAGTATTTCGCCATTCGCACCGTGATCAACGCTGACCGATCGACTCGTGGTTCCAGCGACAATCCCGGGTCGAAGCCCTCGCTTGGAACAGGTAGCAGGAGCGGTGCTTCGACGGCGAAATCCTGCCCGACAGTGCGTATCCGGTCATTGATTCGGCGGCCGTTATCTGCCGTGTCCCAAGCGCGGATCTTCTCGTTGAGCTCATCGAGTGAGTTGACAACGGGCATCGGGGACAACCTGTTTCGGCGGAACCGGCCCACCTCGCCCTCCACGCCGCCCTTCTCGTGCGCCCCCGAGATACCAGGCTGGCAGTAAAACGGGTCGAACCCGAAGTGCGAGCGGAACAGTACCCATCGCTGGTTCTCCACCCGCGCTCGGGAGGAGCCGTAGATCACTTTCTGCACAGCACTGGTCAAATTGTCGTAGCGGATGTGACGGGTGGGGACACCGCCGATTTCCTCGAACGCGGCGATATGGCCTTCGAGGAACGCTTCCTGCCCTTGCGTCGAGTACACGCGGTGCACAGCTTTTCCCGAGTCTGAGACCCGGAAGTATAAAATAAGGCCTTACGT
>NZ_JBVOQE010000128.1:0-1016 GCF_055668065.1 Streptomyces sp. NPDC097129
TCCGAGCGCCATGATCAACACGCTGCTGTTCACCCTTCACAAAGTCTGTCGCGGGACCTATTCAGCGAATCGAGGAACAGGGATGTCACGCCCCACCAACGGCCATGCGCCTTCAGCAGTCCGGCCGAGTGGAATCTCGGTGCTGACAATATCGGCTACCGAGTAGGCGATACGCCCACATCGTCGGCACTGGCCGGGCAACTGCTGAAAACGGATCATGGCCCAATGTTCGTCGCACAGTAGATAGTCCACGGGGGCGTTGCCATGACAACAGTCTTTGACCACCGCTGCCCACCTCGCTGCGCGCACGAAACCGACAGGGTCACCGGCAAAGTACTGCGGGTGCTCGGCGCAGAACTCGCACGGAAGTTCAGTCTGCACGACATCTGACTTCGCGTCCCTCGCTCGCTCGTCCATGCTGCAATCCTCTCCTCCACTTCCCCGTCCGAGAAGCATTCGTGTTCCGAAACAATCCTGAAGTGTTCAACCCCTAGCGTCGGATGCTTCTTACTCGATCGAGATGCCAGCGTGCGCGCTCGGACAACTCACACACCGTTGCGTGTTCGAGGACATGCGGCGCTGCCAACGTATTCGAACCTGTGCCGATCAGTCTGGCCGCATACTGATCGAAGAATGTCACCAATGTTCGAGCACGCACCACCGGCATCCGAGAACCGATAGGACCGGACGCCTCGTTCGCCAAACGTTCGAAGTGTTCGACCAGCCCGCGAAGCTCGCGATCAGGGACAGGGCAGTCGAGAAGTGCACCGAATCTACCGACCTCACTCACATTCTCGACATGCGCCGGCGTCTTGTCGCCGCTGTGAGCTCGTCGTACCAACTCCGTCAGAACCTTGATCCCTTCCGGAGAAGTAGGCATCCGGTGAACATTGACGGTGATTCCGGTGGCTGCTTGAAGAGCATGAAATTCATCCAGTGCGGCAAGTCTTTCGTCATCGCGCTCCGGAGTGTCTTCCGCATCGAGATCCGCCGCGAGCCGTGCTGCGCATCCGTGC
>NZ_JBVOQE010000129.1:0-1013 GCF_055668065.1 Streptomyces sp. NPDC097129
CCACCCGGTCCAAAACTAGGCCACCCAACCAAGATCTGACTCCTCAAGGTCTCCCGTATCAGTTTCGGTCCTACCTGGGATGGACGGACGGCGCCACGGCACGACTCCGGCTTCGGGGCGCAGCAAGAGAAGGTCATCATTCAAATCTTTTGTCACGGTCGGACGGCCCTTGGCTCCACCCTTGAGGATCTGTCGTCGAGCTTCCTGACCAGCACCGTCGCTGTCGAGCAGGACTGAGCACGCAGGCTTGAACTGGTCTCGTCCGCGCGCCAGGTACAGCATGTAGGGCATCATCCGGAACCGAAACAACTCGACGGCCTCGTCGAGGCGGCCCGCTCACCCCGAACAGTTCGAGTCGAACAACATCTCCGTTTACTAATTGTCGTTCTGTTGCGCGGACGTTCGGGAAATGGCTGCGGGCACCGCTGGCGGTGACCATCCCGCGTTCGCGGTCGACTCCGCCGGCGAAAGCGCCGCCACGGCAGCTCCGGCGAGATCGAGTTCCGAGCTCCCTTCGTGCACCGACGCAAATGCGGTGGCCAGGGCCGCATCTATTGTGCGACTCAGTTCACGGATCAACTCCACTTCCCGGCGACTCTTCCGCATTCGCAGGAGCGCAAACATTCTTTCCGCGCTCCGTAGCTGGGCATGCGGAAGCGCGGCAGTCAGCTCTTCGTAATCTCTAGCGGGAATGTAGTCCGTTTCGACCCCAATGCTCCCGCTCTCCATACCCAGCTCACGAAGCATCTGAGCCATCACGGCCACCGCGTTCTGTTCGAACTCCTGCCACACGTAAGCATCGACGTCGGGAAGCCTGTGACGCACAGTGGTTTCTTCTATGTCGACACACAGCACTGCTGCTCGGCCGTCGGTGTTGACTGCCACGGCCGCGTGGCGCCACCGGAGCGGTTCCTGTGAGGGGACAGCAAAACCAGCCAGATACGCGAAATTCTCTGGAGATAACGCCAGTACGCCCGCCAGCCCACTTTCCGCACTGGCGTCCAACAGTCGCT
>NZ_JBVOQE010000130.1:0-1012 GCF_055668065.1 Streptomyces sp. NPDC097129
ATTCCGGCACACGATTGACCGATGATCTTCACGTCGACTCCGTGCGGGACATGCCCGAGGTCGAACCACAGGTCAGGGTCGGCGTCGATGATCAGTCGTTTGGCGCCGCCGCGGATGTGGTGGGTGTATTCGCTGAAGGTGTGAACGATCAATGCTGGACGGGAGGAACGTGCCGGGTGGAGTCGTGCGCGGCGGCGGTCAGCTTTTCCGATTGGGGCGTTCATAGGGTGATGTTGCCTCTACTGGTGAGTTTTCGAGTGGTTTTGGTGGCGGCGAGTCCGGTCACGATGCGGGAACATCGTCGTTCGAGAGCAGCACGAGCGGATTTTCAGGCATCTGAGATGTGCGGTCAGTGATAGTCCATGGCATGGACAGCGCACGCCCCAGCGGCCAAACGATGAGTTCGGAAGCCCGCGCTGTCCGGTAGAGCGGTTAGGGTCGGGTTCTGCCTGTGACCACGGGTGATGGACGCGCTGAAGGAGCTTTCCGAGATGGCCGAATCGAATGTGGAGTCGGGAAATACTGCCGACGGTGCTTCGACTTCTCTCTCCGCTGAGGAAGTCGAGTCCACAACGCCTGGCCGTGGTCAACGACCGGGGCTTGTCACCGCCGCCGACGCAGGAAGGCGGAAACCCCCTCTCTCGACGTATCTGCCGATCCTGGGTGTCATTGCTGTGAGTGTGGCGGTGTGGATCGCTGCTCGCTGGGCGTTCGGTCGTCACGAGCAGGCTGGCCTGTGGTCGGTCGCGTCGTTCGCTGCTCTGGCTGGGGCGGCGGTGAGCGTGGCGGTGCGTCCGATGATGGCAAGTTTGTGTGCACTCGTGCAGATTCCCGTGACGCCGACCAGTCGCTCGATCGGCCCGGCAGTAGCAACAGCAGGATTGTGGTTCGGGGCCGTGATGATCGCCGGCGGCGACGCGATCTTGCCGGCATGGCTCACGGTGGCGGCTTTGTCTGTCTGGGCCGCGTGGATTGACCACTTCACCTTGCGGTTCCCCTTGCCGCTGATTCG
>NZ_JBVOQE010000131.1:0-1010 GCF_055668065.1 Streptomyces sp. NPDC097129
CCAAATGTCCTTCTCACACTTGCCAATGTGACATGCATGAGGCATCCTGAATGTCACATAGAGTTCTTTCCTTCGTGCTTCACAATCCGCGACAGCTCCAGTCACGCTGACCGCATCGCAGACAGAGGACCTCATGACATCCACGGCAACAAATGTCCATGCCCACGCGCAGCGCGCCTGCGACTCCCTCGTCGACCTTGCCGACAATCTCGACGCACTCGGCCGCTACAACCTCCCACAAGACATCCACACCGCAGCCCTGACCGCACAACACATCTCAAACATCCTCAAAGTCGCTTACCAAATCGCGTTCGCCTACCACAACGCCATCCCAGCACCCCGCGATGCGCTCAAAATCTACGACGTCGACGAACGCTCCTATCTCCGCGTCATCCGCAAACACAGTCTCTTCGCCTTCCGTTCCGGATACGACGCATTCCGCTGCTTCGACGACATCCACGACGTCGCACGACGACTGGAAGCGACAACCAACGCCAAGACCGCAGAGCGACTGAGACCGAAGGGCGAGTAGACATTCCGCCCACAGACTGATCCGTTCACTGTCGTACCCCTACACAAGGATTCCGTCCATGCCCGTGCGCGCCATACCTGGACTTACCGATCTCGCCACTCTGCGACCAGATCTCGCCGCAGAGTGGGATGCAGAGAGAAACAAACGGCAACCGACCGATATCACGCCGAAAAGCAGCATCCGGGCGTGGTGGCGATGCGGAAAGAAGCATTCCTATCAGGCCTGCGTCGCCGACCGCACTGCCAAAATCGGTCCAGGATGCCCCTACTGCACACTGATCCGCCCAATTCCCAATGAAACCGACTTACCTACGACTCATCCCGAAATCGCGTCCCAATGGCACCCCACCTTCAACGGCGACCGGACGCCTACCGGCTTTACAGCAAAAAGCAACTGGAAAGCTTGGTGGCGATGTGCCGGCGGTCACGAGTACCAAACAGAAATCACAAAACGCACCAACAGAAAATATGGGTGCCCA
>NZ_JBVOQE010000132.1:0-1010 GCF_055668065.1 Streptomyces sp. NPDC097129
AGATAGGTGTGAGCTGCACCACCGACTGTAGTTCTGACAACACGCGTTGTCTAGGGGGTGTGAATAGTCGTCTTTCCTTCGTTTCGGGCGTTGTACCAGGGGTATCCGGAAAGTGTTGTCGACCCGAGGAGCAGCTATGAGCGTCACACGCACGGCCGGGGTTTTTGCGGCCATCGGACTACCGATTGCCGCGAGCGTCATGTTCGCCGGAGTCGCCTCGGCTGATCCGCCCCACCCTTTCGGCGGCGCCGCCGTCACTATCGGGTGTCCGAATCAGGGGTCGCTGGCCTCGTTGACCGGACTCACCGGCCAGTCCGGGCCAGAATCCAATCCGCCCATCGCCAAGGGTGACATTCGCTTCGATTCGTTCCCGGCCGCTGCACCCATCCCGGCGGCGGGTCAGGTGACTGTTGCGTGTGTCAACACCGACACGGGCAAGTCTGGAATCGTCGACCTGGTCGGTACTTATCCGTACCTGTCCGCGACGGTGAACACCGGCGTCGGCAATGTCGTTGCGACGGCGTTCGGTTCGATCAACTGGGGCAGTAGTCCCATCTGCCAGTCGAATCCGACGATCGGCAGGTTCATAGCCTGATCTTGAGCCTCATCGTCGCGGCCTGGACGGGCACAGGGTTGGCGGTATCGCGTGATTATCTGTCATCTCGGAGATACCGCCGGGTCCGTCCCATCCCATATTCTGAAACATGTTAGGTGAAAGCATATTTCAGGGATGGAAAAGGTGGCGACGTGAACGGGTCGAGCGCACGTCAGTTGATGAGCCAGATGCTCGTCGAAAAACGAAACAGTCTTGCGCCCGAAAAGGTCGGCATGCGCTGCGAGGGTGCTCGCCGAATGCACGGCCTCAGTCGGCGCGATGTCGCGCAGATTGCCGACATCAGTTTCAATCACTATCAGCGGCTGGAACAGGGTACGTCCGTTGGTGTTTCGGCTCCGGTCATCGTGAGGATCTGCGACGCCTTGTTGATGGAAGACGACGAGAAGGCGCGCAT
>NZ_JBVOQE010000133.1:0-1008 GCF_055668065.1 Streptomyces sp. NPDC097129
GTTCATTGGCTTAATATATTTGATTCGAATTCCGATACCTAAGTAAACTTTACATCATTAAATCCAAGGAAACAAGCCTTATAAAGGTTGTCCAAACTGATATTGATTTACAAGAAAACCTAACCTCATTGAGATGGGTTTTTCTATGTTTAAAATTTGCTTGTAATTTTATGTAGCATAACTAATAAAATAACCATAATATATATAGACAACTTTTCCCTTTTTTCAATAAGTGAGGGGAGGGGTTTAACAGAGACAATTTGGACGGAGTTGTCTCTGTTTTATTATTTAAGTATGTACATAGATAGTACTAATTTTTAAAGCCTGCATATAATATTAATGTAATCTTCCCCTTTTAAGCTTGTTTTATTTTGCCTTCTCATAAAACTTTGGGAAGGCTTTTTTCCATAAAGAGAGGAGTATTGCTTGTCAACATTTAATCAAACAGCTTTTTTAAGGGATAATCGTTTTAGTAAATTGGTCTTACGTAACCTAGTGTGCCATGAAATCGCAGCTCAACATAGTCACTGAATCCAAGCGTTAGATGTTATAAACTATCAAATTTTATTTGGCTAATAAACCCTTTTTTATGATTTTAAACGTTGCTTTCGCCACGGCGTTATCACACGGACAGCCTTCCTGCTTAAAGAGTATCCAATTCTGGAAGGACGCAACCGGTTTTGTCGATGAGTTGGTTTTATAGATTGTCATGGTTTGTGTGGAGGAGCTGATAATCCAGCAGATCAATTAGAATGGAAGAAAAAACTCGTGCGACAGGGTCCGCATTTCCTGCTGCTAAAGCCCATGATCTCACGATTAAAGAAATCCACAAGATACATACGTATACGTAATGCCATTTATTTTTGACTTTAACTTATGTTAAATCACTGACGACTACTTTTTTGACGACTGTCTGCTGAAACTTGTGTTTCGATTCGTTCGCCTGTGCTGATTCATTAGAGGAAGTTTTCTATGGCTTAAAATGTACTACTGTATAGGAAGAAACAA
>NZ_JBVOQE010000134.1:0-1003 GCF_055668065.1 Streptomyces sp. NPDC097129
AATAGATTAAGTTCGTAACGATTTTCATATAAAAAGTTTCTTATGTACAGCGAAGGTCGAATTGTTGGAAATCCTATGTAATACCATGATTGTATGTATTCAGTTTGTATATGGAAGCATATAAGTGTGTCAACTACCATTAAAACATATTTTGGGAGATTGTCTCCGTTTTACATAATCTTGTTTACCAAAAATTTAATATAGCGATTCAACTATAGGTTGCTGTAAAAAAGGAAAATGAATTTTTGTCCTAAACTAGCCCCTATGTAATGACACAATAAAAAAAGAAATTAAGCAGCTTTAAGATGGTTCCTATACTGTATAAGAACCATCTTTTTTAAATTCCACTGGTATTGATAGTTGTTATAGTATTTCATGTAGTGATTTATTTTTGCAAACCAGCTGCTTTAGTCTACCAGCTTCCTATCTTACTTCTTCTGGATAACTCTCGTGCCCATAGAACCCCCCTCCTAAAATCATGTATTAATCCGATTCAGGTTGTTTATTCCTTGTCTCAATTATCTGGGTCTCTCCAGGTCAGCTTATCGTTCAAAATGCTATAAAATTTGTGAATCAGATTTTACTCTTAGTCATAATTCCATAGAAAACATTCTTTAATCAATATATTCAAGTCTATTAATAGCATGAGCAAGAGAAGAAGTGATAGAGATATCTTTAAACTTTAAACCAAGTTGAATGGCAGTTTGGGCCACTTCAGGTCTTATACCTGAAAGGTGAGTTTTCACTCCAATTAGTGATAGCGCATCTAATAATTGGAAGATTTGGTGTGCGACCATTGTATCAATAACTACAACGCCAGAAAAATCTAAAAGTAAATGTTCTGTTCTTAATCGACTACATTCTTCTAATGTTCTTTCAAGTAAAATTTTAGCCCTAGCAGTATCAATTTCTCCTACTAATGGTAGCAATGCTACTTTATTATTTAATGTAATTACTGGCGTACTTAACTCCAAAATTAATTCTTGCTGGGAAAATAGTCTAT
>NZ_JBVOQE010000135.1:0-1003 GCF_055668065.1 Streptomyces sp. NPDC097129
CGACGCACCGCTGAAAGAGTCGGCCCCTTGCGGTTTCAACTCCGGCATCACCGCGGGGCGATCGAGATCCTCGGTGTTCCACGCCAACATCGCGCCACCCCTGGCACCGACGCCGGCCACCAGACGCGAGCCGTCCGCGGCAAAGGGACTGGTGAAGATCGTGTCCCGAGCTCCCGCCCAGACCGGACCCGGAAGAGCCCACACGCGAGTCACACCGTTGAGTCCCCCGGTGACCAGATTGCGGCCGTCATCGCTGTAGTCGACGGTGGTCACCGCCCCACTGTCCGGAAGTGTTTCGATCCATACCCCGGTTCGGGGGTCCCACACGCGCACGGAGTTGTCGGAACTTCCTGCGGCAAGACGTGTGCCGTCTTTGCCGTAGTTCAGTTCGTTGACGTAGCTGGAAAATCCCGTCAGTGCCTGCAGGGGAGAGGGGCGCGCCGGATCGCTCATGTCCCACCGAACCACCTCCCTGCCAGTGGTTCCCGCCGCGAGCAGCAGTCCGTCCGGGCTGATTGCTACGCCGAGGTAGTGGACGGTGGTGCCGTTGGGCTCGGTCGCGAAGATCGGCGCCGATTCCTCACCCCACTTCGCGACGTCCCACACGCGCATTGTCGCTTGACGCCCGCCCGCCACGAGGAAGCGTCCGTCGGGGCTGAACGTCGCGGTGACGATGCCGTCAGCTGGATGCGGAAGAGCAGGCAAGGCAACGGCATTCGTGGAGCTGTCGATGTTCCATCGCAGGACGTCGGGCGTCGAGGTACCGGCGACCAGCTTGGTTCCGTCTGGGCTGAACTCCATGTCCTGGACTACGCGTTCACCGTCGACGGGAAGTGTTCCACGGACCGGATTCTTCGGGTCCGACACATCCCAGAGTGCAGCGCCGCCGGCACCACCGGTCGCAAGGAGCCGTCCGTCCGGGCTGTAGGCGACGGCAAAGAGGGCCGTGCCCTCCGAGACTCCGAGGAACTCTGCCTGCGGAACGGCTGAGGCAACACCGTCC